>CAVRNI010000035.1:0-158740 GCA_963722415.1 Ilumatobacteraceae bacterium | reverse complement strand
CACGAAACTCAAGGTCGCCTGCCGAGGCGGTGTCGTGTTCGCCTTGTTCGACCACGACGTCGAACCACTCGAGGAGTTCCTCGGCCCGAACTATCCTCAGCTACTTCGACCGCTTGTTCAACGGCCGCGAAACTCACACTGCTCGGATACAACCGTCAACGGATTCCAGGCAACTGGAAGCTGATGATGGAGAACATCAGAGACCCGTACCACCCTGGTCTCCTGCACGTCTGGTTCGTCACGTTCGGTCTCTGGCGTGCCTGCCGACAACGAATCACAACTGCGGATGGACTACCATTTCCGGCACGCCGCAATGATCTCGACCCGCGGCAACGCCGGCAAGACCGCCGAGGCAACCTCAGACGTGACCAGCTTCAAGCAGGACATGACGCTTCACGACCCGAGCCAGATCGATGTCGTCCCCGAGCCATGGTGGGGCGGGCCACTCGGTCGTCATGCTGACGGTCTTCCCGAGCATCATCTTCCAGCAGCAGGTCAACAGTGTCTCAACGTGCCAGATCCAACCCAACGGACACGGCAGCTTCGACTTCGTCTGGACCCATTTCGGATTCGCCGACGACACCGAGGAGATGACCACTCGTCGCCTCCGACAGGCGAATCTGTTCGGCCCCGCCGGCTATGTGTCAGCCGACGACGGTGAAGTGATCGAGTTCTCCCAGCAGGCCTTCGAAACCCACGGCATCGCTTAGGCGCCTCGCCGAGTTAGGAGGCCGACGAGTATATCGGCCGAACACCGAGCACATGGTCACCGAGACCCCCTGATCCGTGGGATGTACCACTTGCAACTGGCGAACGGTGATGGAGGCCGCCGAGTGACCGTCAGCTTCGAGGCACTGGTTCCTCGATCACGCAGTTCTACGCCAGCTACGCATCAATCATCGACGTGCGGCGACTGGGACAAGTGGCCCGAACTGTTCACCGAAGACTGCGTCTACCGTGTACAGCCTCGCGTAAAACCACGAACGCGGGCTCCCCCTCGCCACACTCGCCGTTCACCAGCCGAGCGATGTTGCTGACCGGGCATACGGCATCAAGGAAACCCTGTTCCACGACCCGTACTACCAACGCCACATCATCAGTGCTCCGATCGTGCATCCGCGCTACGTCGGATCGCTGGGAGTGCGAAGCGAACTACGCCGTGTTCCGCACGAAGCTGTCGGACACGACGACCGTGTTCAACGTCGGCCGATCATTCGACACGATCGTGCGGGCCGACGACGGTCTCCGCTTCTCCCGGCGCGAATGCATCTACGACAGCGAGATGATCCCGAACGCTCTCTTCTACCCGGTCTGACCACCGACAGCCCAGCACAGCAACAACAGGAGGACATCCATGCGCTTCGGCATCTTCATGGCACCGTTCCACCCGCCCGCGGGGCAGGACCCGATCTCTGCGGTCCAGCGCGACCTGGAGGTGGTGCAGCTGCTCGACCGTCTCGGCTACGAGGAGGCGTGGATCGGGGAACACCACTCAGCGGGGACCGAGATCATCCCGGACCCGATGATCTTCATCGCCTTCGCCGCGCCCCAAACCCGCCACATCAAGCTCGGCACCGGCGTGTTGTCGTTGCCGTACCACAATCCCCTGCTCGTCGCCGACCGGGCGTTCTTTCTCGACCAGCTCCTACGCGGGCGATTCATGCTCGGCCTCGGACCCGGAGCGTTGCCCGGCGACGCGGCCATGCTCGGCATCTCCATCGAGGACCAGCGCAGCGCGCTCGAACAGGACACCGACGTGCTGATGCACCTGCTGCGCAGCGCCGAACCGATCACGATCGAGACCCCCCGCTACAAGCTGGTCAACGCCAAGTCACAGTACGGGCCGTACACCGACTTTGACATCGCCGTCGCCGCGATCGCGTCGCCGACCGGACCCCGCGTCGCAGGTCGTCACGGCATCGGGTTGCTGTCGATCGGCGCCACGACCACCGACGGGTTCGACCTGCTCGCCCATCACTGGGACGTCATGGAGGAGCGCGCCGCGCAGTTCGGGACGGTAGCGGACCGCAACCAATGGCGGCTCGTCGGCCCGATGCACATCGCCGAGACCCGTGAGCAGGCCATCGAGGACGTCCGCTTCGGTCTCGACGATTGGTGCTACTACACCCAGAAGATCCTGGCCGTGCCTGACTTCCGCGCCGCGGGCGAAACGTTCGAGGAGCGTGTCGCATGGGTCAAGAGACCGGGCTCGGCGTGATCGGAACACCCGATGACGCCATTGCGCAGATCGAACGGCTCGAGAAGCAATCGAACGGTGGGTTCGGCGCGTACCTCATGGTTCATCACGAATGGGCGCGGCCAGCAGCCGTCAACCGTCACTACGAGCTGTTCGCGCAGTACGTCAAGCCACGGTTCCAGCGGCTCGCCCCACGGACCCTCGCCGCCGAACAACGGGCGATCGCCGAATGGGAGGAACTGGGCGACCGTGTGGAGCGTGCCGTCGCCGCGGCAACCGAACGCCATCACGCCGAACGTCGATAGCGATCCCCGCGGCATCACCTACGACGTCTCGCTGCCCATCGTTGAGAGCGGACGGATGTCAAGTCCCGGTACCCGTGTTCCGGTTTGGCTCCGGTAGCTGTGTTCCAGTGTCGGTGAGGGGTTAGGCGGCGTTGATGCGGGAGGGTCGGCCGCCGGCGTTGGCGAAGGCGCCGTGCTCGCGGGAGCGGTCGTGGCGGATCGGGTGCACCTTGAGGACCTCGCCGCCGGCGGAGATCTCGACGGTGCTCGCCGACGATCGCGACTTGGACCTGGCGGCGGACGTGACGCTTGCCGACCCGTAGTTGGACCCGGCGAAGCGACACGTCGCCGGATGAGTCGACCTTGCGGGTCACGCGCTGGCCGACGGTCGCCTGGCGCGGCCGCGGCCGCTTGCGCTTCGACCTTGCGGGCCAGCGCCTTGGCCTCCTTGGCCGGGCGGTGCCGCTGAGCGTGGGTCGCGACGAGCACGCCGCGGTGGTGGATCTGACACGAGCCCGTTGGCGACCGACACCTCGACGGTCTCACCGGCGAGCCACACCCCGACCGGATACAGCTCGGCGGCGAAGCTGATCTTGCCGGTCGCGGCCGACCCGGCGGGTCGTCGTCGGCTCCTCGGTCGGCTCGACCGGCTCGGCCGGTTCGGCCACGGCGAGCCGGAACCGTTCCCACGGCACGACATCCCGATGCCCTGATGCCGACGCTCGTAGTTGTACTCGTGCACCCACCGATCCAGCTGCGCCTGCGCGTCGGCGATCGACGTCGAACACCTTGCCGTTCAAGAACTCGCGCCGCAGCGTCTTGTGCCACCGCTCGACCTTGCCCGTCGTGGTCGGCGACCGCGGCGCGGTGAGGATGTGCTTGATGCCGTTCTCCCGGCAGATCCGATCGAACAACACCTCACCGGTGCCCGGCCCGAACCGGCCGGTGAACACCTTGCCGTTGTCCGTCAAGATCTCCCGCGGCACACCATGGGTGCGCATCGCCAGCGCCAACGCCTCACACACCGGCCGCGCCGTCGCCCGCTCCACCACCCGCGCCGAGATCACGAACCGCGAGTGATCATCGACCCCCGACACGATCGACGCCTCGCCACCCGTCCACGAGCTGCACCCCACCGACGACGTCCATCTGCCACAACTCCATCGCCCGCGACCGTTCCCACCGCTTGTAGTCCGCCTTCTTGCGTCGCCGCGCCTCGGGCTCGATCAGCCCGTGACGCACCAGACACCGATAGATCGACGACCGCCCCGGCAACGGCGACGACCCGCTCCGCCTCGAGCCGGAACAGGATCGTGCGCGGACCCCACCCCGGGTGCAACCGGCGCAGCTCCACGATCCGCGCCTCGACCTCGGGCGGCATCTGATGCGGACACGACAACGGCTTCGCCGACCCATCCACCAACCCGGCCAACCCCTCGGCCGCGTACCGGCGCAACCAGCGATGCACCGTCTGACGCGTCACCCCGAACCGGACCGCCACGTCCGTCACCGTCGCAGCCGTCGTTCAACACCTCGAGCACTGCCTGATAGCGCTGCTCCACCAGCCCCAGCTCCACCAACACGATGACGACCTCCCCCGACCGACGACGCTGAACGTCACCATCGAAGAAGGCTCAGCACCGGCAGTCGCGAACCACGCACGTGTAACACAGCTACCGGAGCCACTGTCGCCCAGCTACCGGAGCCAGTCCCCGAACTGGAACACACCAACCGGAGCCAACATGTCCACTATGAACCGGGACAGCATCCTGGCGCACCCGCACGTGTACTGCGCGATGTCCGAATACGCGCGCCCGATACCGCGCGGCTCGAGGCCCTTCGGCGCGTCGGGTAAGTGCCGTTCCTGGCGCACCCGCACGTGTACTGCGCGATGTCCGAATTCGCGCGCCCGATACCGCGGCTCGAGGCCTTTCGGCGCGTCGGATAAGTGATGCCGTTCCTGGCGCACCCCAAAGAGCGCCGCGACGCGATGTCCGCATCGCGCCGTCCTATACCGCGTGGCCGAAGCCCGGTTGGGGAAGCCGATGGGTGCCGTACGCGGATGCGTGGCGGGTTCGCGACGAGGTCGCTCGCAAACGGCGAGTGGCTGTTGCCGATGCGCCGTTAGCGCGCACTCGATGGTGTCACGCCGTTAGTTCTACTCGGCGGACCGGAAGGTCGGCGGAGGGTCCTTGCTTGCGAGCCGCCATGCCGACTTTTGACAACTGCTGATCGATGACTGCTGTTGACAACTGCTGACAAATCGCGGACAAATGGCCGTTCGGACCCGCCAGATGGACCGTCCGAAAAACACGATGACCAGGGCTTTTGCCCTGGTCAAGCGGTGTCGGAGGGGGGACTTGAACCCCCACGAGAAATAATCTCACTAGCACCTCAAGCTAGCGCGTCTGCCATTCCGCCACTCCGACGTGGGGGTAACGAGGATACCCGCTGCGTCAGACCCTCACCATCAAGAAGCTGAGGGCGATCACGGTCAGGATCCAGATCAAGGCGAACACGAACGTGATCCGGTTCAGGTTGCGCTCGGCGGCGGACGAGCCGAGGGCGGCGCCGCCACCGCCACCGAACATGTCGGAGAGGCCGCCGCCTCGACCGCTGTGCAACAGCACCCCGGCGATCAGACCCCCCATCGCCAGGACGTTGACCACCAACACCATGTAGAGCATGACGTCACGCACGGTTGACGAGCCTACCGCCCGCTGCCTTGTGATGGACCCCGCACTCGGCCGCTCTGCCGGCGCACCGAGCTACGAAGGTCAGGGAATCGGCAGCGCCTTGTGAGCCTTGTGGAGCCCGCGCAGTACGCCTGCCGTTGCTCCCGTCGCAGCACCGAAGACCAGGTGGGCGCTGAGGTCTTGCCAGAGCGTCTCGCCGTCGTACTCGGACAGCGGCTTGTAGATCCCCAGCCGCGGGAGCAGGGAGTATGACGAGCCGAACGCCGCGGCGCCGGCGGCCACCCCGGATGCGAGTGTCGCCATCGGGGTCACCGTCCGCACGACGGAGTGGACGATTCCCCACCCGACTCCTGTCGCCCAGTGGACGACGTTGTTCGTGAGTCGAGCCGACGACTCCGGGAGTTGGATGTCGAACCGGGAAGCGAGCGCTTGGCCGATCTGGGCGGGGGCGCCGGCCTCGGAGAACGTCGCCGCTGGGCCGCCGAACTCCCATCCGATGAACGAATCGGACCCACCCGCGCGGCGATATCGCTGGTACCACAACGCATCCATGGCGAGGGTGCCCACCGCGCCAGCGATCACCGCACGACGTAATGGAGCAAATGCAGACATGTGCTGGTCCTTTCGACTCGGAACGGCTCGGGCATACCCGTGACGCAGACCGCGCAAACTCCCAGCGGACCGTGCTCGAACCCGTACAGAACGCACAGGCGCGCCGACGGGTGTGCACGGATGCGTACAGAACGCGAACGAGCACGCGGCGCACGGAGGGCGCGGGGCCTCCGCCGAGCGTTAGCGGGGCTCAGCGACGGGGGCGGGTTCGGGGGCGGGTTCGGGGCGCGCGGGCTGCGGCGCGAAGCGCACCGGGGTGCTCACGGCCATCGGGATCACCTCGGCGAAGTGACACGCGACCAGATGGCCGATGCCGCGATCCTCGAGCAGCGGCTCCTCGGTCGCACATTTGTCCTGCGCCTTGGGGCACCGGGTGCGGAACCGGCATCCCGACGGCGGGTTGATCGGCGACGGCACCTCACCCTCGAGCACGACGCGCTGACGGTCGCGCTCGACGCGCGGGTCGGGCTCGGGCACGGCCGAGAGCAACGCCTGCGTGTACGGGTGGGCCGGACGGTTGTAGATGTCGTCGGCCGGCGCGATCTCGACCAGTTTGCCCAAGTACATGACGGCCACGACGTCGGAGATGTGGTGCACGACCGACAGATCGTGGGCGATGAAGACGTACGACAGTCCGAGCTCGTCCTGCAGGTCCTCGAGCAGGTTCACGACACCCGCCTGGATCGACACGTCGAGCGCCGAGACCGGCTCGTCGAGCACGATCAGCGACGGGTTCAACGCGAGCGCTCTGGCGATGCCGATGCGTTGCCGCTGGCCACCCGAGAACTCGTGCGGGAAGCGGCGGGCGTGGTCGGGGGCGAGCCCGACGAGCTCGAGCAGGTCGGCGACCTTGGCCTCGTGGTCACCCTTGACGTTCTGGACCTCGAACGGCTCGGCGATCGCCGCGCCGACCGTTCGCTTCGGGTCGAGCGACGCATACGGGTCCTGGAAGACGATCTGCATCTCCTTGCGGATCGCCCGCATGCCGGCCTTGTCGAGGGAGGTGAGCTCGATTCCCTTGAACTTGATCGACCCGGCGGTCGGTTCGAGGAGACGCAGCACGCACCGGCCGACCGTGGTCTTGCCCGAACCGGACTCCCCCACCAGGCCGAGCGTCTCACCGCCGTTCACCGAGAACGAGACGCCCGACACCGCCTGCACCGATCGCTTCTCGACGCGGATGCCTCGCGAACGCCGTACCTGGAACAGCTTGACGAGGTCGGTCAACCTCCAGCACGGCCTCAGACACCGACCGCGACCTCCTTGTACAGCTCCTCGGCACGGATGCACGCCGTCTCACCCGATCCGAACGGCCGCAGGTCCGGAATCGCCATCGTGCACTCCCGCAGGGCGTGCGGGCAGCGCGGCGCGAAGGCGCAACCCGGAGGGGGCCGCAGCATGTTCGGTGGCGATCCGGGGATCGGCACCAGGCGTTCGCGCCCGAGCGCCGGGATCGACTCGAGGAGGCCGCGTGTGTACGGGTGCGAGCACTCTTGGAACAACGTGTCGACGTCGCCGCGCTCGACCGCACGACCGGCGTACATCACCTGGACGCGGTCGACGACGCGGGCCACGACTCCGAGGTCGTGGGTGATGAGCACGATCGCAGTACGCAACTCGTTCTGGATCCGTTGCATGACCTCGAGGATCTGTGCCTGCACGGTCACGTCGAGGGCAGTGGTCGGCTCATCGGCGATCAGCACTTCAGGCTCGTTGGCGATCGCCATCGCGATCATCACACGCTGACGCATGCCGCCCGAGAACTCGTGCGGATACTGCAGCGCACGCTGATCGGGCTGGGGGATCCCGACCACGTCGAGCAACTCGACCGCCTTGCGATGCGCTGCCGCCTTGGGGGTGTCCTCGTGAGAGCGGATCATCTCGACGATCTGGACGCCGATCTTCTGCACCGGATTGAGCGCTGACAACGGATCCTGGAAGATCATCGCGATCCGCTTACCGCGGATCGTCCGCATGAGTTTGTCGGACGCCCCGACCAACTCGACTCCCCCGATCGTCGCCGAACCCGAGACCTTGGCCGACTTCGGCAACAACCCCATCAGGCCGAGGAACGTCACGGACTTCCCGGAACCGGACTCACCGACGACACCGACCATCTCGCCGTCGCCGACGTCGAGGTCGATGCCGCGAACGGCCTGGACATCACCGTTCACCGTGTCGAAGGAAACCCGCAAGTCGCGCAGCGAGAGGACCGTGCTCCCGACGGGCATCAGTTGGCCCCGCCCGGCAGCTTCGGGTCGGTTGCGTCGCGCAAGCCGTCGCCGATGAAGTTGATGCAGATCGCAACGATGACCAGCAATGCGCACGGGAACACGGCCAACCACCAGTTGCCGGTGACGAGCGCCAGGTCGGCCTCGCGCACGAGGTTGCCGAGCGACGTCTGACCAGCACCCGGCTGCGGGCCGAAGCCGAAGAAGCTGAGCGTCGCCTCGCCGACGACGGCGGCGACGACGGACGTGGTGAGCGCGACGAGGATCGGACCGACCGAGTTCGGCAGCAGGTGCTTGAAGATGACGCGCCGGTTGTTCGCACCGAGGGCTCGTGTGGCCTCGATGAACTCGCGCTCTTTGAGCGAGAGCACCTGACCACGCACGAGGCGCGCGACTCCCATCCACCCGAACAACACGAACAGCACGATCACGAAGCGGATCGAAGTCGTCGAGCCGATGATCGACTCGAGCCAGGGGATGCCACCGAGGAACGCCCGCACGACGAGCAGGGCGACGAGGAACGGGAACGCCAAGAAGACGTCGGTGACCCGCATGATGATGTCGTCGAACAGGCCGCCGTACAGCCCGGCGACCGATCCGACGGTGACACCGATGACGGTCGAGAAGATCGCGGCCGCGAGGCCGATCACCAACGAGACCCGCAAGCCGGCGATGAGGCGGCTGTACAGGTCGCGGCCGATGTCGTCGGTGCCCATCCAGGCGACCTGGCGCGGCGACAGGTACTGGTTCGGACCCTCGCTGATCGGGAACACGGCCTCGTTCACCTCGTACCGCATCGTCCACGGAGCGAGGATCACGATCACCAGCAAGATGGCCATGATGACGGTGCAGACGACGGCGCCCTTGTGGCGCATGTAGCGCTTGTACGCCATCTTGCGCGGCGACATCGACGTCAACGGTCAACCCCTCGGCGTCGTCGGGCAACTTCCGCATAGCCCGCCGCACTTCTTCGGGGAGCAGGACACTCAGTCAAGGCGGATCCTCGGATCGAGGAAGGCGTACGACAGGTCCGCCAAGAGGTTGAACAGGATCACGGCGCTCACGATGATCACCATCCACGGCATCAGCGCCGGGAAGTCGCCTTCGGTGTAGGCCTGGAGGAAGTACTCACCCATGCCCGGGTAGCTGAACACCCCCTCGGTGATGATCAGACCGCCGAGGATCGCCCCGATGTCGATGGCGGCAACCGTCACCACCGGGATCAGCGCGTTGCGGAGGGCGTGGCGAACGAGCACCCTGCGTTCGCTGATGCCCTTCGAGCGCGCGGTGCGCATGTAGTCGCTGTTCAAGACCTCGAGCAACGAGGCCCGCATGTATCTCGCGTAGGTCGCGATCACCTGGATCGCGACGACGGTCACGGGCAGGATCATGTGTTTGCCCATCAACCACGGGTCGAACCCACGATGTCCGGTCGGGTACACACCCGATGTCGGGAGCAGCGGCCTCGCCGTACCAGCGGCTCCAGTAGACGGCGAAGACCAACTGGAAAAGCACGGCCGACACGTACGGAGGGATCGAGAGCCCGAAGAACGCTGCCGTGTTGACGGTGGTGTCGCGCAGGCTGCCCGGCCGGAGGGCGGCGAAGACGCCGATCGACAGACCGAAGGTGACGCCGACGATCGTGGCGACTCCGCCGAGACGGATCGAGTTGGCCAGCGCGTCCTGGAGGTTCGGCCAGACCTCGCGGCTGCCCTTGATCGTGCGTGGCCAGTCGCCCGTGACGAACTGTCCGAGCCACGTGAAGTAGCCCCGGATGTAACCGCCGGGACCCTCGTACAGCCCGTTGATCTCGATGTACTCCTGGACCTTCTTCGGAGACGCCCGCTGGTTGATCCTCTTGTAGCTCTCCAAGGGATCGGTGCCGACCCGCAGCGCGACGTAGACGAGGAACGTGACGATGAACAACGTCGGGATTGCCCAGAGCACTCGCCGGAGAATGAACCTGGTCATGATCGGCCCTCCTTACCCCCATGCTTACCCCCGATGGGACATGCTTACCCCAGATGGAGTGTGGGGCCGGCACTTGGCCGGCCCCACACTCTTATCTGGTATTCGTGACCTTCCCTGATCCGAGGATCAGAGAACTTCGACCACCGGCTCGCCGGCGACCAGGTTCGTGAGCTCGAACAGAGCGTCGTTGGTCGAGTCCGCCAGAAGCCCGGGAGCGTCTGGACTCAGCGGCCCAGAAGTACCACGACGAGTTGGCGCACTCCGTCAACGGGTTGAGGCAGCCTGGGTACTGCTCGGCACCGATGATGATCTGGCCGTCACCATCGACGTCCTCCCACTCCGACAGGTTCTGGAAGGCGCGGTAGTTGTTGAGCTCGATCCTCGACGGGTCCACCGACGCGATCGCTGCGGTAGAAGCCCGACTTCGGGAACTGCAGCAGCGGCAACATGAAGTCCTCTTCCGACAACAGATCGAGGGCGTCGGTGATCAGCTTGGCGCGAGCGTCTTCGTCAACGGTCACGTCGGACTCGTTCAGCATGTCGGATGCTTCCTCGTTGCAGACTCCCTGCTGGTTCTGACCCTGGTTGCCGTTGGCGGCGGTCGGGATCTGCTCGCAGGTGAGGATCGGGATCAGGTAGGACGGATCCGGCGGTGCCGTCGAGATGTACTGACCCATGTCGTAGTCGAGGGCTGGCAGGCGCTGCTGGAACACGCAAGGCAGGGCCTCGCAGTTGTCAGCGATCACGTTGAAGCCGGCCTCGGCCAGCAACGGGATCAGGTACGCCTGGGTGCTCTCACGGCGGGTGTTGCCAGAGTTCACCATCCAGCGCACCTCGGGGACGTTGCCGTCGGCTTCGCCCAGAAGCCGTCGCCGTTCTTCGTCCAGCCGGCGTCGGTCATGCATCTGCTCCGCCGCTGCCGGGTCGTAGGTGTTGTCGGCCCAGGCATCGGTGCAGTACGGACCGGGAACGATCGGGCCGCACTGGAGCAGCTCAGCGCCCTCGACGAGCGGGGCGTAGATCTGCTGCGAACAGCGCGTCACGGTCGATCGACTTGACGAAAGCGTGGCGGTAGTCGTCGTCGGCGAACGGGCCGCGGTAGGCCTCGTCCTCGCCCATCTGGAAGTACAGCGCCTCGTAGTCACCACCGAAGGTGATGGCCGGAACCACGTTCGGGTCGGTGACCGCGTCGGTGATGCCCTGGAAGAACTGCGGGTAGATGAAGTCGACCTCGCCCGAGTTGATGGCCGCGAGCTCGGTCTCCTGGTCCGCGAAGCCGGTGACCAGGACGCGCTCGGTGACCGGTGGATCGCCCCACCAGTTGGGGTTCGGCGTCAGCTCGATCTCGTTCTCGCCGAACGAGCTGATCATGTACGGCCGGGCCGAGATCGGAAGCTCCGTCTGGAAGTCGGTCGAGATGTCCATGCAGTCGGCGACGGCGGCCTTCTTGATGATCCCCTCGAAGATGGTCTTGTACGGCGCATAGACCTGATTGAAGCTGATGACGACCTGCTGGTCGCTCTCACCGGCGGCCACGCCGGTCATGAAGTCGTAGCCAGCGGTCTTGATCGAGCCAGGCGTGTTCAGATACGCCTGCCACGTGCACTCGAAGTCCTCCCACGTGATGGGCGTTCCGTCTTCCCAGACCGCGTCCGGGTTGATGTCGAACGTCAACGTCATGGCAACGTCGCCGGCGGGTGCGTCCGTACCGTCCGGTGCTTCCGTTCCTTCCGTTCCTTCCGGAGCGGTCGTCTCTTCCGGAGCGGTCGTCTCTTCCGGAGCGGTCGTCTCTTCCGGTGCGGTTGTTTCGTCCGACGATGTGTCCGCTGTGTCCGTGGCGTCGTCGTCACCGCATGCTGCGGCGACGAGCGATAGACCGACGGCCAGCGCGAACATTCGCTTACTGCGCCTCGTGAAACTCACGTAGGTCCTCCTCATGGGGTTGATGTGGAGGGAGGTATTGGTGCCACAGGAACCGCCCGGGCTATTGCTCGCGCAAGGATGTTGCACCAGCCAATGCTTCCGGCGTTCGAACCGCGACGTTCTGCACGATTTGTCCTCCCCGATCAAATCGGGCGCCCGAACCATACCAGCAGGTGCTACCCGGAAGTAGCCATCGGTGTGACAGTTGTCCGAAAATTGGGACGGGACGTCCTCGGGATCAACCCGCCGCGAACTGGACGATCCGGGAGAACTCGTCGGGATCGAGGCTCGCGCCGCCGACCAGCGCGCCATCGACGTCGGGCTGGGCCATCAACTCGGCGGTCGTTCCCGCCTTGACCGAACCGCCGTACTGGATGCGGACAGCGTCGGCCGCCTCGCGGCCCCAGCCCTCGCCGATGCAGGCGCGAATCGCGGCACACACCGCCTGGGCGTCGTCGGCGGTCGCCGTTCGACCGGTGCCGATCGCCCAGATCGGCTCGTAGGCGATCACGAGCGCGCCGACCTGTTCGGCGGAGCGGTCGGCGAGGCCGGCGCGGAGCTGGCTGAGCACCTTGGTCTCGGTCTCACCCGCTTCGCGCTCGGCGAGCGACTCGCCGACGCACATGATCGGCACCATCCCGTGCTGCTGGATCGCGACGACCTTGCGGGCGACCATCTCGTCGGTCTCACCGAACAACTCACGGCGCTCGCTGTGACCGCAGATGACGAACTCGACATCGAGCTTGGCGAGGAACAGTGGTGACACCTCGCCGGTGAACGCTCCCTTGGTGTCCCAGTGACAGTGCTGAGCGCCGAGCAGAAGGTCGAGATCGTCGGCCTCGATCACGGTCTGCACGCTGCGGATGTCGGTGAACGGCGGATGAACACTGACGTCGACCGTGCGGTATGCCTCGCGCGGGATCGAGTAGTGCAGCTTCTGCACGGTCTGGATCGCCTCGAAGTGGTTGAGGTTCATCTTCCAGTTCCCGGAGATCAGTGGGCGGCGCATCACTCCTCGTTCCCGGCCGGGGCGTTCGGTGCCGCGCGCAGAGCCGCAAGGCCCGGCAGATCGCCGAGCTCGAGCAGCTCGAGCGAGGCGCCACCACCAGTGGAGACATGATCGATGTCGTCCTCGAGCCGGAACTGCGCGAGCGCGGCGGCGGAGTCGCCGCCGCCCACCACCGTGAATGCCTTCGTCTCCGCCATCGCCTGAGCGACGGTACGCGTGCCGGCCGCGAAGCGCTCGTCCTCGAACACACCCATCGGGCCGTTCCAGAACACGGTTCGCGCGTCCATGATCACGTCGGAGAACGCGGCGGCCGAACCGGGACCGATGTCGAACCCTTTGGCGCCGTCCGGCAGCCAGGTCCCGAACGTCGCGAACGCACCGTCGGCGTCGGTGCCGACGATGTCGTCGGGGAGGTGGATCGTCTTACCCGACGAGAGCAAGCGGGCGCACGACTCGACCTGGTCGGGCTCGAACAGCGAGTCGCCGATCGACTTGCCCTGGGCGGCGAAGAACGTGAAGCACATCGCGCCGCCGATGACGAGCGCGTCGACGATGTCGAGCAACGCCTCGACCACGCCGAGCTTGTCGGAGATCTTGGCGCCTCCGAGCACGGCGACGAACGGGCGCTTCGGGTTGTTGCGCAGCCCGAGCAGGACGTCGACCTCCTTCTGGAGGAGCAGCCCCATCGCCGACGGCAGCATCTTGGGTGGACCGACGATCGACGCGTGGGCTCGATGAGACGCACCGAACGCGTCGTTGACGTAGAGGTCGATGCCCTCGATCAGGCGCGCCGTGAAGGCGGGGTCGTTGGCCTCCTCGCCGGAATCGAAGCGCAAGTTCTCCAACAACTCGACGTCGGGTGCCAGTTCGGCAAGGCGGGCTTGCACGGGCGCCATCGAGTACTTGTTGTCAGGTTTGCCCTTCGGTCGACCGAGGTGGCTGGCACACACGACCTTGGCGCCGCGCGATTCCAGCCACTCGATCGTGGGGAGTGCCGCCCGGATCCGGAAGTCGTCGGTGATCTTCCCCTCATCGAGTGGCACGTTGAAATCGGTGCGCAGCAGGACACGTTTGCCAGCGACGTCGCCGAGGTCCTCGAGCGTCGGTATGCGCGCCACGTGCGCCCGCTCAACGCTTCTTGCTGCCGGTGTACACCGTGATGTCGACGAGCCGGTTGGAGTACCCCCACTCGTTGTCGTACCAGCCGTTGACCTTGACCATGTTGTTCATCGTGAACGTGAGCCCGGCGTCGAAGATGCACGAGTGCGGGTCGCCGACGATGTCGCTCGACACGATCTCCTCGTCGGTGTATCGCAGGATGCCCTTGAGGTCACCCTTCTTCGCCGCTGCTTGGAACGCCGCGTTGATCTCGGCGACGGACGCCTTCTTGCTCAGGTTGGCCGTGAAGTCAGTGATCGATCCGGTCGGCACCGGTACTCGCAGCGACGTGCCGTCGAGCTTGCCCGTCATCGACTCCAACACCAGGTTCGTGGCGCGAGCCGCGCCGGTGCTCGTCGGAACGATGTTGATGGCCGCCGCCCGGGCCCGGCGGAGATCCTTGTGCGGCCCGTCGACGAGCACCTGGTCGCCGGTGTAGGCGTGGATGGTCGTCATCAACCCCTCGACCACACCGAACGCGTCGTCGAGCACCTTGACGAGCGGCACGAAGCAGTTCGTCGTGCAACTCGCGTTCGACACGACCTGGTGCTTCTTCGGGTCGAACGTCTTGTGATTGACGCCGTAGACGAACGTCGCGTCGGCCCCGGTACACGGAGCGGAGACGATGACGAGTGGGGCGCCACCCTCGAGGTGGTACGCGGCGGTGTCCCGGGTCGCGAAGAAACCCGTCGACTCGACGACGACGTCGACGTCGAGGTCGGACCACGGCAGCTTCTTGGGATCGCGCTCCGACAACACGCGCAACTCGTCGTCGCCGACCTTGATGCCCGTCTTGGTGACCTTCACCGACCCTGGCAGTTGACCGAGCACCGAGTCGTACTTGAGGAGGTGTGCCATCGTTTCGAGCGAACCGAGGTCGTTGACGGCGACGAAGTCGACGTCGGCGCCGCGTTGCTTCGCCGCGCGAAAGAAGCTGCGGCCGATCCTGCCGAAGCCGTTGATACCCACGCGCACCGTCATGTCTCGGGATGTCCTTTCAACGAATGGTCAACGAATGGTCAACGACTGGTCGTCAACGCGCCGGAGCTCCGGCCGATCGTGAGGCCGTCGCCCGGTAGGGACGAATCGCGGGGTCACCCTAGCGCCGGCACCTCGACGACCGGAAAGGACCTGGCGAGGGGCTCGAGCCAGGCGCGCCTGGTGCGCCGCCGAGGCGTCAGCCGGACTCGGCGACGTCGCGGTGCGACGTGCGCACGGCGACACCCCGATCGCGGAACCGTCGCGCCAGTTCTTCTGCGATCGCGACCGATCGGTGGCGTCCGCCCGTGCACCCGATGGCAACCGTCAGGTAGCTCCGGCCCTCGGCCTGGTAGGCGGGAAGCACGCTGGCGAGCAGGTCGTCGAAGCGGTCGAGGAAGGCGTGCCCGACGAGGTCTCGAGGACGTAGTCGCGGATTGCCTGGTCGAAGCCGGTCAACGGGCGCAGCTCGTCGTCCCAATGCGGGTTCGGCAGGAACCGCACGTCCATCACGATGTCGGCGTCGAGCGGAAGCCCGTGCTTGTAGCCGAAACTCTCGATCGCGACCTGCAGGCGTGCCGTGCCTTCGGTCTCGAACGCGCGGACCAAGCGATCCTTCAACTGGTGCACGTTGAGATCGGTCGTGTCGATCACCAGATCGACGGAGTCGCGGAGGCGGCTGAGGCGCTGGCGCTCGAGCTCGATCGACTCGACCAACCCGTCGGCCTCGTCGGCCAGCGGATGCTTGCGTCGCGTTGCGTCATACCTGCGGATCAGCTCGCCCGTCGACGCGTCGAGGTACACGATCGTGACGTGGTGGCCGGCCGCGCGCATCGCACCGACGTGGGGCAACACGTCGGCGTGTTGGCGCCCGGACACGAGCGCCAAACGGTCGATGCCACCGACCGGCTTCGACGCCAACTCGACGATCGTCGCCAGCAGCGACGTCGGGAGATTGTCGACGACGTAGAACCCGAGGTCCTCGAGCACCGCCGCGGCCGCCGACCGACCCGCCCCGGAAAGCCCGGTGAGGAGGACGATCTCCGCCATCGCCTTGAATCTACCGACGGCCGACGCGCCGCAGGCGGAGGTACAACAGGCGCGGAATGGTCGCCGCCAACGCGTATTCGGGTGCGAGCGCGAGGAACCCCGGTGGAGGCGCCGGTTCGATCATCCGCTCGAGCACCAACCCGTGGTCGGTCAGGGTGTTGAGGTAGCGCGACAGCGGTCGATGCAGGAAGCGGATGTACACACCGAGCTCGACCTGCTCGTCGGTCTCCGCCTCGTCGAGGTACGGGCCGATGCGCCAGTACTGCTCCGGCGGATCCAGCATCTGGTCGTCGATCCAGCCGCTCCCCGGTGTCTGGAGCAACGGGTGGTTGAGGAAGAACGCGAACCGCCCGCCGTCGCGCAACACACGCGCCACTTCCGCGATCGCGCCGTCGACGTCGTCGATGTGCTCGAACACGAGGCACGCAACGACCCCGTCGAACGACGCGTCCGGGAACGGCAGCCGCGCGGCCTCTGCCCGCGCGTACTCGGGACCGCCACCGCGCTCGGTGGCGACGCTGAGCTGGTTGCGGGTCGGGTCGATCCCGACGACGTGGGCGCCGCGTCTGGCGAGCATCCGGCTGATCTGCCCGTCTCCACATCCCACGTCGAGGACCATCGTCGCCGCCGCCAGTTCCTCGTCGACGAGCGGCAGGATCTGTTCGACGTACTCGGGGTCGGCGCCCTCGGTGAACCCCTCGATCCACCAGCCGGCGTGTTGCTCCCACAGCTCGCGGGACGGGTCGCGTGAGATGTCGCCGTCGCTCATCCCCAGCAGGCTATGAGCGGCCGTGTTTCGGAGCCTGGCCGGGCGCGCGGCGTATGGTCCTCGCCCATGGACTTCTCCCTCTGGCCGGCACCGATCCGCAGCTGGGCCGACATCGCCGCAACGGCTCGTGTCGCGGACGATGACGGGTGGCACGGGATCTGGTTCGCCGACCACTACATGCCGAACACCGAGGACGGTGCGGTCGCCGACGGCGACACCCACGAGTGTTGGGCGGTCCTTCCGGCCCTCGCCGCGATGACCGATCGGGTCCGCCTCGGGTCACTCGTGTCACCCACCACGGTGCACCACCCGGTGCTGTTGGCAAACCGGATCTCGACGATCGATCACATCTCGAACGGTCGGGCTGTGCTCGGCCTCGGCGCCGGCTGGCAGGTCAACGAACACCGGGCGTACGGCATCGAGCTGCCGGGTCCAGGTGAGCGCGTCGGGCGGTTCGACGAGGCGATCCAGATCGTCCGTGGCCTGCTCGACCAGCCGCGGACCACGTTCGCCGGCCGGTACTACACGATCACCGACGCGCCGTGTGAGCCCAAGCCGATCCAGTCTCCGCTGCCGATTCTCGTGGGCACGAGCGGCTCACGCATGATGCGCATCACCGCCCGCCACGCCAACGAGTGGAACACGTGGGGCGACATCGACGCGGCGTCGACGAAGACGACGGCATTCCTGGCGGCGTGCGACGCGGTCGGCCGCGACCCGGCGACGATGCGCCGCTCGGTGCAGGCGATCGTGTTCCTGGAGGACGACGCCGGCACGCTCGCCCAGCTGCGGGAGAACGCGCCCGCCGGGCGTTCGATCGTCGGATCGCCGTCGGAGTTGGTCGACACCATGGGCCAGTACCGCGACCTCGGGTTCGACGAGTTCATCCTCCCCGAATGGAACTTCGGCCGCGACCTCGACCAACGCCTCGCCAAGATCGAGCGCTTCCGAACCGAGGTCGCCAGCCACCTCACGTAGCGTCAGGTAGCGCACGTACCGGCGCTGGATGAAACTTCGAGTAGATCGCCTCGGCGATCGCGTCGGGGAGGAACGGCAGGGATTTGAGGTCGTCGAGATCGGCGCGCTTCACAGCGTTGACCCCGCCCATCGCCTTGACGAGTTTGGTCTTGCGTGTCTCGCCGAGGCCCGGGATGCCGTCGAGTGAGCTCGCCGTCATCCGCTTCGACCGGCGCTCGACGTGGAACGTGTTGGCGAAGCGATGGGCCTCGTCGCGGATCCGCTGCAGCATGAACAGCGCCTCACTCCCCCGCGGGATCTCGACCGGATCCGACCGGCCCGGCACGAACACCTCCTCGAAGCGCTTGGCGAGACCGGCGACAGGGATCTCGTCGGCCAGGCCGAGCGATTCGACGACGCGCCGGGCCACGCCGAGCTGCCCCTTGCCGCCGTCGACGACGAGCAACTGAGGCGGGTACGCGAACTTGCCGGGACGCTCGCGGCGTTCGTTGATCGGACGGTCGCGCTCGGCGAGATAGGCCGTCAACCGACGCGTCAACACCTCTTCCATCGCCGCGTAGTCGTCGTTGCCCGGCACGTCCCTGACCCGGAACCGGCGGTACTCGCGCTTGTTCGGAAGGCCGTCTTCGAGCACGACCATCGAGCCGACGTAGTCGGTGCCTTGCAGGTGCGCCATGTCGTAGCACTCGATCCGCAAGGGCGCCTCCGGGAGCGACAAGAGGTCCTGCAACTCGGTGAGCGCACGACTGCGCGTGTTGTGATCGCTCGCTCGGCGCAGTCGGTGGCGCGTGAACTCCTCGTTGGCGTTGCGCGTCACGGTGTCGAGCAGCGATCGCTTGTCGCCCCGCTGGGGGACTCGGATCTGCACTCGAGAATCCCGGGCGTACGAGAGCCACTCCTCGTACGTGGCCCGATCGTCGGGCTCCACCGGCACCAGCACCTGCTTCGGCACCCCCGTGGGCGGTTCATCGCCGTACATCGCCTCGAGGATGCGGTCGACGAGCCTGCCCGGCGTCAGCTCCTCGACCTTGTCGAGCACGAACCCCTTGCGGCCGACGACCCGGCCGCGCCGGACGTAGAACACCTGCACCGCCGCTTCGAGATCGTCCTCGGCGATGCCGATCACATCGATGTCCTCGTTCCGGTCGGCGACCATCTGCTGCTTGGCGATCGCCTTGCGCACGGCGGTGAGCCGATCCCGCAGACGCGCCGCCCGCTCGAACTCGAGCTCGCTCGCCGCCGCCCGCATCGCGGTCTCGAGCCGCTTGACGATCTCGTCGGTGTCGCCGGCCAGGAAGTCGCACAACTCGTCGACGAGTTGCCGGTACGAAACCTGATCGATCTCGCCGACGCACGGCCCGGCGCACTTCTCGATGTGGAACAGAAGACACGGTCGGCCGAGGCGCTGGTGCTGGTTGAACTTCGCCGGGCTGCACGTGCGGATCGGGAAGCTGCGCAGCAGGAGGTCGAGCGTCTCGCGGATCGCGTACGCGTGGGCGTACGGACCGAAGTACCGCGTGCCCTTGCGCTTGCGGCCGCGCATCACGAGTGCCCGTGGCCACTCCTCGTCGACGGTCACCGCGAGGAACGGATAGCTCTTGTCGTCACGCAGCCGGACGTTGAACCGCGGGTTGTGCTGCTTGATCAACGAGAACTCGAGCATCAGCGCCTCGACCTCGTTGCGCACCGTCGTCCACTCGACCGACTCGGCGGTCTCGACCATCTGGCGGGTGCGGGGATGGAGATTCTGCGGCGCTTGGAAGTAGTTCGAGAGGCGCTGACGGAGGTTCGACGCCTTGCCGACGTAGATGACGCGGCCGTCGAAGTCCTTGAATTGGTATGAGCCGGGTGCGTCGGGAATCGTGCCGGCAGGTGGGCGCTTCACCATCTTGTGTTCAGACTACGGGGGCCGCGGCCGGTACCGTGGCGACGTGGCCGACCGCTTCTCGTTCTCCAAGCCGGACCGGCGCGGCCCCCACGATCCGTGGTTCCGCGTCGGCCAGATCGAGTTCGGCACCGCTGCCGTTTTCTCCGCATTGTGCGCTGTGTCGCTGGTGATCTACGGCTTCGAGCCGGTCAACAAGCCGTTCCTCACCAAGCTCGCGCTGATCCCGAGCAAGGTCTTCGACGGCCAGATCTGGCGGATCGCGACGTGGCCGTTCGCAAACGGGTTCGACGAGCGGTTGTTCTGGATCGCCGTCACGATCGCCCTGCTGTGGTACTTCGGCGGTCGCCTCGAGGCGCAGGTGGGCCGCACCAAGTTCGGGATCTTCCTCGTCGCCGTCATCGTGCTGCCAGGCATCGCCGGCACACTGCTCGATCTGCCCCAGGCGGGCTGCCGGTCCGTCCAGCTCGTCGTGCTGCTCGTCTACGTCGCCGAGTACCCCAACGTGCGGTTCTTCTTCGGCATCCCAGCGTGGGCACTGGGGCTCGTCTACGTGATCACCGACATCCTCCAGCTGACGGGAGCACGCGCCGGTGAACGCCTGCTCTTCTACGTGATCTCGCTCGCCATCGCGGCCGTGGCAGCCCGTTCGATCGGCCTCCTGGCGGCGTATCCGTGGATCCCGCGGGTGCCGTTCGGTGACGGCGTCCGCACCCGTCCCCCAGGGAAGGCGAAGGCGCCACGGCGATCGAAGTCCGGGCGGCCGACCGTCGTCGAAGGGCCGTGGGGGACGCCGTCAGCCGTCCCGAGTCAGACGTCGCTCGCCGATCAGGCCGAGCTCGACTCGCTGCTCGACAAGATCGCCGCAACGGGGATGGATTCACTCTCCGGCGAAGAGAAGCGACGCCTCAACGACCTGTCGAAGAAGCTCCGCAAGCGCTGACGCATCACGTCAGTGTCGGGAAGTTCGTCGGTGCCGCTGACCGATTTCGGACGCGAGCGGCCGACGTCCAAGTCGTCACGAGCAGCACGGCCATCATCGCCGTCGCGGCGTGGGCGAGCAGGTGGAAGCCCAACGACTGCTTCACGAAGCCCGATCCGAACGCGGCGACCGCACCGCACAGGCTGAGGGTGAGGTCACCCGTGCCCTGTGCCTCGACGCGCGACTCGGCGGGTACCGAGCCGGTGAGCAACGTCGTGCCGGCGATCAGGCACACGCTCCATCCGAGTCCGAGCAGGAACAGACCGACGAACATCATCGCCGGCACGTACCCGGCGGCCACAGTGGCGACCGTGCCCGACGAGAGCACGACCGCTCCACACGCGACGGCGCGCACGGTGCCGACACGAACGACGAAACGGCCGACGACAGGTGACAGCCCGAACATGCCGAGGATGTGCACGGCGATCACGAACGCCGACAGGTCGGCGTGCCCGTGGTCCTTCATGTGCGCCGGCGTCATCGCCATCACCGCCACCATCGCGGCCTGGGCGCCGGCCATCGACGCCAGTCCGAGCACCGCACCCGGCGACCGCCGGATCACGCCGTACGACGCCTGCACCTGGCGCACGGGCCGTGGACGCTCGGCGTGCGGGTCCGTGGCGCCGAGCACCACCAGTGGATCGGGGCGTAGGCGCGGCGAACATCACCGCCGCGCTCACCAGGAACAGGGCCGCCCCGAACACATACGGCCCGACGAGCTCGTCGAGGCCGACCCATTGCGGCGAAGTCCTTCTCGTAGGGCGTGAAGATCGGGGCGAACACCGCCCCGAGCGTGCCCACCCAGACGATCGCCGCGATCGACTTGGCCCGCTGCTCCGGTGTGGCGAGGTCGGCACCCACGTAGCGACTCTGCAGGGTCGCTGACTGACCGGCTCCGAACAGCACCATCCCGAACACGAACAACGGGAAGACGCGCACCTGTCCGCCCGCGCCGGCCACGACCGCACCGAGCGACCCGACGAGGAGCGCGGCGACGAGTCCAGGGCGACGACCGTGCCGGCGCATGTGTGCCGACAGCGGGATCGACGTGATCGCGGCACCCATCGTGAACGCCGCGCTCCCGAGACCGGCGAGGCGATCGCTGCCGAGCAGGTCGCTCGCCAGCAGGGTCACGACGGCAACTGACGAGGCGACGGCAGCCTGGCTCGGAACCTGCGCCAGCCGGAGCGCGTTGAGGGTGCGCCGGTGCAGGACCTGGAGCTCGTCGGCGCCCAGCGCCGAGGGGCTCGTCGACCCGGGCTCGGCGTCGATCAAAGCGGCCTCCTGCTCGTCGGCGATCAGGAGAGCAGCTTGCGCAGGAACCGGCCGGTGTGCGAACCCTCCATGGACGCGATGTGCTCGGGCGAGCCCTCACCGACGAGCGTGCCACCACCACTCCCGCCTTCGGGCCCGAGGTCGATGATCCAGTCGGCGGTCTTGATCACGTCGAGGTTGTGCTCGATCACGAGCACCGTGTTCCCCTGGTCGACGAGACGCGACAGCACCGTCAGCAGCCGTCGGACGTCGTCGAAGTGCAGACCCGTCGTCGGCTCGTCGAGCAGATAGATCGTGTGGCCAGTCTGCCGCTTCGCGAGCTCGGAGGCGAGCTTCACCCGCTGCGCCTCGCCACCCGACAACGTCGGAGCCGGCTGGCCGAGCCGCACGTACCCGAGACCGACGTCCATGAGCGTGGTCATGTACCTGGCGATCGACGGCTGGTTGGCGAAGAAGTCGACCGCCTCGGCGACGGGCATGTCGAGCACCTGGGCGATGTTGTGGCCCTTGAACTCGATGTCGAGCGTGTCGCGGTTGTAGCGAGCGCCCTTGCAGACCTCGCACGGCACGTAGACGTCGGGGAGGAAGTGCATCTCGATCTTGATCGTGCCGTCGCCCGCGCACGCCTCGCAGCGCCCACCCTTGACGTTGAAGCTGAACCGGCCGGGCATGTACCCGCGCACCTTCGCCTCGTTCGTCGACGCGAACAGTTTGCGAACGCTGTCGAACACACCGGTGTAGGTGGCCGGGTTCGACCGCGGCGTGCGCCCGATCGGCGACTGGTCCATGTCGATGACCTTGTCGAGGTACTCGATGCCGTCGATGCGCCGATGGCGTCCGGCCGACATCTTCGACTTGTAGATGCGCTGCATCAGCACCGGCAGGAGGATGTCGCGGACGAGCGTCGACTTGCCCGACCCGGACACACCGGTGACCGCCACGAAGCAGCCGAGCGGGATGTCGACCGTGAGGTCGTCGAGGTTGTGCTCGCGTGCGTTGTGCACGGTGAGCTTCTCGAGTGACGGCGTGCGACGGATGGCGGGTACGGGTATCGACTTGCGGCCCGACAGGTACTGGCCGGTGATCGACTCCTTGACCTTCACGAGGCCCGGGAAGGGGCCGCTGTAGACGACCTCGCCGCCGTGCTCGCCGGCGCCGGGACCGATGTCGACGATCCAGTCGCTCTCGCGGATGGTCTCCTCGTCGTGCTCGACCACGATCACCGTGTTGCCGAGGTCGCGGAGGCGCGTCAGCGTGTCGATGAGACGGCGGTTGTCGCGCTGGTGCAGCCCGACCGACGGTTCGTCGAGCACGTACAGCGTTCCGACGAGACCCGAGCCGATCTGGCTGGCGAGGCGGATCCGCTGGGCCTCGCCGCCGGCGAGCGTCGCGGCCGCCCGTGACAGCGTGAGGTAGTCGAGCCCGACGTCGAGGAGGAACCCGAGGCGGGCATTGACCTCCTTGGTGACCCGCTCGGCGATCATCCGTTCGCGCTCGCTGAGCTCGAGCGCGGCGAGGAACTTCGCCGACTCGCCGATCGACAGCTCGCAGACCTCCGAGATGTTCATGTCGTTGACGGTGACCGCCAGCGACGCCGGCCTCAGGCGCGCCCCGCCGCACACACTGCACGGCACCAGGCGCATGTACCCCTCGTACTGCTCGCGTGCCCAGTCGCTGTCGGATCCCTCGTGACGGCGCTTGATCCAGGGGATCACCCCCTCGTACTCCGTGGAGTACGAACGGTTGCGGCCGTACCGGTTCTTGTACTTCACCGTCAGCTTGCCGCTGGTGCCGAACAGCACGACCTTCTGCTGCTTGGCCGTGAGCGAGCCCCACGGCGCGTCGAGGTCGATGTCGTGGGCCTCGGCGACCGACTCGAGCATCCGCGTGAAGTACTGGGTGTGCGCGCTGCGCCAGGGCGAGATCGCACCGTCGTTGAGTGACTGATCGGGATCGGGGACGACGAGCTCGGGGTCGACCTCGAACGTGGTGCCCAGGCCGTCGCACGTCTCGCACGCGCCGTACGGCGAGTTGAACGAGAAGTTGCGGGGCGCCGGCTCGTCGTAGCTCGTGCCGCACACGGGGCAGGCGAGGTGCTGCGAGAACGTGAGCGTCTCGGGCGGGGCGTCGCCCTCGCGGGCGATGAGCTCGACCTCGGCAACGCCGTCGGCCAGCCCGAGCGCGGTCTCCAACGAATCGGTGAGCCGCCGCTCGAGTCCCTCGCGGAGCACCAGCCGATCGACGACGACTTCGATCTTGTGCTGCTCGTACCGCGCCAAGCGCTCGTCACGCTTCAGGAACTCGTCGATCTGCACCGTCTCGCCGTCGATGCGGGCGCGCACGTAGCCCTGGCCGGAGAGATCCTCCAGCAACGTGTCGTACTCACCTTTCCGTCCACGGACGACGGGCGCCAGCACCTGGAAGCGGGTCCCCTCGGGGAGCTGCAGGATCCGATCGACGATCTGCTGCGGTGTCTGGCGCTGCAGCTTGGTCCCGTCGTTCGGGCAGTGCTGCACACCGATTCGCGCGTAGAGCAGACGGAGGTAGTCGTAGATCTCGGTGATCGTGCCGACGGTCGAGCGGGGGTTCCTGCTCGCCGACTTCTGGTCGATCGAGATCGCCGGCGACAGACCCTCGATCACGTCGACGTCGGGCTTGTCCATCTGTCCGAGGAACTGACGGGCATAGGCCGACAAGGACTCGACGTAGCGCCGCTGTCCCTCGGCGTAGATCGTGTCGAAGGCGAGACTGGACTTGCCCGACCCCGAGATGCCCGTGAACACGACCAACTTGTCGCGCGGCAGTTCGACGTTGACGTTCTTCAGGTTGTGTTCGCGGGCACCTCGGACGACGATCGCGGGCTCATCGGCGAGGCCCGCTCGCTTTCGGGCGGCCATTGCCTCGGCAGGTTATCACCGAACGTCTGTTCCGTTTGGTGACTCTCGTCTCTGTTCGGTAAGCGCCTCGCGTGGCGTGGATGAGCCATTAGCGTCGCCGCCATGTCTGAGCCCGAGGCGAACGGTACGCAACCGGCTCCTCGTCGTCATCGCGATCCTGCACTCGTCGCCGCGGCAGTCATCGCGGTCGGTCTCGGGCTCGGCATAGGGGCCGGAACGGTGTTCGGCGGCACGGGAACGACGGCGTCCGTGAGCGACGCCGCGGTTCCAGGGATCGTCGGCGGAATCGTCGGATTGGTCGCCGGCGCCGCTGTCATCGTGATGATCCGGCTCGTGGCGGGGCGGCGTTGGTCGGCCGTGCGACCATTCGCGATCACCGCCGTGGTCTGCACGATCGCGCTCGGCATCCTCGCCGGAGTCAGCATGGCGCCGAGCGAGCCGGTGGCCGAGCCGATCGTGTCCCAGGGGGCGATCACGGCCGTCCCGACGGGGTCGGTCGCGGCCGCAGGAGTCGTGGTGCCGGTCGACCGGGACGCCGATGGCGAGCCCGACACGTTCGAAGGCCAGCAGATCCTCGGGTTCGACATCGACGATGACGACGTCGCCGACGGGTTCCTGCGGCGGTGCAGCCCCGAGCCCGACCCCCTCGTCGAGGAGCGGCCCGGGTATGTGGCGATCGATCTCCGGTGCGACAGCGAGGTCGACGAGTACCTGCCCTTCGACAGGGATCGGATCCTCTCGGTGCTCGTCGAGGAGGCTGTGGCGCCCGAACGCGACGAAGGGATCTACGCCGACACGCTGATCACGATCGGGCTCATCATCATGCTGCTGGCACTCCTGGCGGCGCTCGGCTTCTTCCTCTCTCAAGTGGCGCTCCGCGCGCCGCCGATCAAGCGCGAGTTCGTACCGCTCTCGACTGGCCTCGTCCCCGCAATTGACGCGACGCTCGATGCCGACCAGGTCGCCGATCTGCTGCAAGCATCGCTCGATGACGTGCTGACCGGGGCGGACCCGCGGATCGCGATCCGTGTGGCGTATGGAACGCTCCTCGACGGGCTGGCCCTCGTCGGGCTGCCGCGCAAGCCGCAGGAGGGTCCCGACGAGCACATGGAACGCTGCTTGCGGGCGGCCGACCTTCCCGCCGGCCCGATTCGCGAGTTGCTGCGGCTGTTCGCACTCGCGCGCTTCAGTGTGCATCCGATCACCGAGGGACACCGCAGTCAGGCGATCGACGCGCTCGACAGCCGCGCTCGCCGCCGTCGGCCGGCTCGAGGTCGTCCAATGAGGACGTGGATCATCGTCGTCGCCGCAGCGCTCACCGTGGCCGGCATCAGCAGCCCGCGGACCGCGGGCCGTTCGGGCCATCTGTTGTTGATCGTGATCGGGCTGGCCATCGCGGTCGTCGCCGTGCAACCCGTCTTCGCCAGGTTCGAGCAGCGACGTTCCGAGCCGTTCGTTCCCACACCGCCGCGGACGCCGCGTGCGACAATGCCGAACCAGATGGCCCAGATCGTCGAGGCGTTCACGAATCGCAGCAGCAATCGCGACGCCGACCTCGTGCCGGCGCATCTGCTCCGTCGAGTGACGACGGTCGCGACAGGCCGGATCGTCGACCATCACCACTTGCACATCGGCGACGTCAACGACCACCCTGCGATCCAAGAGCTCGTCTCGCCGATGCTGTGGATGCTGTTGCGCCCCGCCGAACCGGCGTCGACGAAGCCTGCGATCGTCACGACCGTGCCGTTCGACGACCTCGACCTACTCCTCGACGAGTTGGAGCGGCTATGACGGCGAACCGCGAAGCGCACTACCCGCCGCCGCAGCGGCCACCGAACGCCATCGACTGCGAGCTGGCGGCAGCCACCGTCTCGGCGGTCATCGACGAGGTCGAACGCGCCGTGGTCGGCAAGCGACAGGAGTTGGAGCTCGTCGTTGCCGCCCTGCTCGCCGGTGGACATGTGCTGCTCGACGACGTGCCGGGAGTCGCCAAGACCCTGGCCGCGCGGTCGATCGCCACGGCTGCCGGCCTCAGCTTCTCCCGCATCCAGTTCACGCCCGACGTGCTGCCGAGCGACATCACGGGGGCGACCGTGATCGACATGCACACCGGTCACCCGACGTTCCGTCGCGGCCCGGTGTTCGCCGAGCTCGTGCTCGCCGACGAGATCAACCGCGCACCGGCCAAGACCCAGGCCGCGCTGCTCGAGGCGATGCAGGAGTTCCAGGTCACGATCGATGGCACGACGCACCCACTGCCGAACCCGTTCTTCGTGATCGCCACGGAGAACCCCGTGGAGTCCGAGGGCACGTATCCCCTGCCGGAGGCGCAACTCGACCGGTTCATCGTCCGCGCCCACCTCGGATATCCGGCAGTGGGTGACGAGGTCGAGATGGTCGCCCGCCGGCTCGCGCGTGGCACCGACGAGGTCGTGATCCGCCAAGTCACCAATACGGACCAGCTCACCGCGGTGCGTGCCGCCATCGAACGGGTTCACGTCGAGCCGGTACTGATCGCGTACGTCGTCGACATCATCAACGCCAGCCGCAAGCACCGCGAGCTCTCACTCGGCGCCAGCCCGCGCGGCAGCCTCGCCGTCATCAAGGTGGCGCGCGCACGAGCAGTGCTTCAAGCGCGCGATTTCGTGACGCCGGACGACGTGCGCGCAATCGCGCTGCCGGCGTTGAGTCACAGGGTCGTCTTGAGCGACGAGGCCTGGGCGCGCGGCACCCGTGCCCACGACGTGATGCGCACCGTGATCGATTCCGTCGCGGCTCCGAGCTGGAAGTAGGCCGTGGAGGTCCGGGCGTCGGCCAAGATCGAACCGACCCGCGACGAGCGGCTCGCGCTGTACCTCGTCATCGTCGTTCTCGGCACCGCGTTCGCAGTGTTCGGCGGTGGGCTGGCGGCGATGCTCCTGGTCACACCCTTCGCGATCGCGCTCCCGCTCGGCATGCGCCGCCGGGCAGACGCCGTGATCGACGTGCGCGTCACGCTCGACACCCAGCGCTGCCTCGAAGGCGACACCGTGAGGGGACGCATCGACATCACCGGCCCGCCGGGAATGACGATCGAAGTCGCCATCGAGAGCCCGACCACGGCGTTGACGGCACCGCCTGACGATCCGTGGGCGTGGCACATCTCGGCCGACATGGCGACACCGATTGGTCTGCCCCTGGCGATCGAGACGAACCGCTGGGGGCGGTTCTCGCTGGGCCAGCTCCTCGTGCGCGTCATCGACCACGGATCACTCCTCGACCGCCGGGCACCTGTGATGGACCTCCCCGACCTGATGGTGCTGCCCGTCGCGCGCGAGCTGGACCAGCTGCTCCCGCCGGCCGCGGCCCACGCGGCGCTCGGCGCTCACCCCGCCCGCCGTTACACGGGTGACGGGTACGACTTCGCCGAGATCCGCGCCTATCAGCCCGGCGACCGGGTGCGCGACCTCAACTGG
Source organism: Ilumatobacteraceae bacterium (assembly GCA_963722415.1). GTDB lineage: Bacteria > Actinomycetota > Acidimicrobiia > Acidimicrobiales > Ilumatobacteraceae > JALOLG01. Next base: position 130,390 of record CAVRNI010000035.1, on the reverse strand, counting down.
CGCGCCACGTTGCGCCGTGGTGAACCGCACGTGAACCGGCGACACCCGGAGCGCTCAGGCGATGTCGTCATCGTCCTCGATGCCTTCCCGGATTCGTTGCGCGGCCAGACGGAGATCGGCGAGGACGTGATCCTGCGCTCCGGGCGCGCCGCGTGGGCCATCGCTCGCGAGCACCTCGCCGCCAACGATCGGGTGGGTTTCGTGGCCGAGGGAGCCAACCCCGTCTGGCTCCCACCCGGCACCGGCCGGCGCGCCCGGTACACGTTGTTGCAGGCGCTCCTCGACGCGTTCAGCACGTCGACCACGGTGCAACGCGAGATCCGGCCGCTCCGTCGATTCCAGATCCCACCTGCCGCGCTCGTCATCGCCATCAGTCCGCTCGGACGCGAGCGCACGATGCGCATGATGATCGGTCTGCGAGGAGCCGGACGGGCCGTGGCGGTGATGGCGATCGACACCATCGACTGGCTGACCGCTGACTGGCTCACGGAGCACGGCACGGAGCTACCGGAAGCCGCCCGTCGCATCGCGCAGCTGACGTTCGAGGAGCGGATCGCGACGTTGCGGCGCCAGGGCGTGCCGGTCGTCGAATGGCGGCCCGGCGACGACCTCGGGCGCGCGGTCCGGCTGCTCGGGCGCGTGCGCCACAAGACACGGAGCGCGGCGTGACGCCGGTCGCCGTGCCGGAGCAGACGGGCGAGCTGGCGCGGCGCTGGTTGATCGCCACGGTCGCCGCGGCCGTCGTCGCGGCCACGCTTCCGATCGTCGCCGGCCGGTACCGGAATCTGGGCGCGCGTGGTGATCGGGGTCATCACGGTCGTCGGGTTCACGCTCGCTGCTCAACATCGCTGGACCCTCGGGTACCCCGTGATCCTTGCCCTGCTGTCGGTGATGACCGTCCCCGACACGGCGCCGGTCGATCGGGCGATCGTCGCGCTTCCCACCGCGATCGCCGTGCTGGTGGCGATCGAGTGCACGGTCGTCACCCGCCGCCTCGACACCGCCGCACCGGTGTCGCCGAGCGCCCACGATCCGGCAGTGATCGTGGCGACGGCGGCCGCCGCGACGATCGCCGGTGTCGTCGTCGCCGCCCTCGCCCAGCTCGACCGGTTCGGGTGGCGCGCCCCTGCCGCCGGTGCCACGGTCGCGCTCGCCGTCCTCGCCCTGACAGTTCGCGGCTGGACCGGCGCCGACGAGTCGGATTGAGTCAGCCGCTGGTTGTCACTGCGCGTCGCGCAGCTCGCGGCGCAGGTCGTTGATCTCGTCGCGCAGACGCGCCGCGTACTCGAACCGGAGCTCGGCGGAGGCTTCGTTCATCTCCAGCTCGAGGGTCAGGATCAGACGTCCGAGCTCCTGTTGCGGCAGGGTGCGCAGCTCGCGCTGCACCTTGTCGCGTTCGCGCTGACGCCGGCGGTCCTTGCCGGGGATCGGAGAGGTGTCGTCGGGCCGCAGCAGCGACAGGATGTCGCCGACGGCCTTGCGGATCGTCTGCGGGTTGATGCCGTGCTCGGCGTTGTACGCGACCTGACGGGCGCGACGGCGTTGCGTCTCGCCGATCGCTCTCGTCATCGAATCCGTCACCCGGTCGGCGTACATGACGACTTGTCCGTCGACGTTGCGGGCGGCGCGGCCGATCATCTGGATCAGCGACGTCTCGCTGCGCAGGAAGCCCTCCTTGTCGGCGTCGAGGATCGACACCAGCGACACCTCCGGCAGGTCGAGGCCCTCGCGGAGCAGGTTGATGCCGACGAGCACGTCGAAGTCGCCGAGACGCAACCCGCGGATGATCTCGATGCGCTGGATGGTGTCGATGTTGGAGTGCAGATACCGCACCCGGAGGCCCTGCTCGAGGAGGTAGTCGGTGAGGTCCTCGGCCATCTTCTTGGTGAGCGTGGTGACGAGCACGCGGTCGCCCTTCGTCACCCGATCGTTGACCATCTCCATCAGGTCGTCGATCTGCCCCTTGGTCGGCTTGACGATGACCTCCGGATCGACGAGACCGGTGGGACGGACGATCTGCTCGACGACCTGGTCGGACACGCGCAACTCGTACGGGCTCGGCGTGGCCGACAGGAACACGCACTGGTTCATCCGTTCGAGCGCCTCCTCGAAGCGCAACGGTCGGTTGTCGCGTGCGCTCGGCAGGCGGAACCCGTGCTCGATGAGCATGTCCTTGCGGCTGCGGTCGCCCTCGAACTGGCCGTGGAGCTGTGGCACCGCGACGTGGCTCTCGTCGATCACCATCAGGAAGTCGTCGGGGAAGTAGTCGAGCAACGTGAACGGGGGCTCGCCGAAGTCGCGCCCGTCGATGTGCATCGAGTAGTTCTCGATGCCGTTGCAGTAGCCGACCTCGCTCATCATCTCGAGGTCGTACTGCGTACGCATCCGCAGCCGCTGCGCCTCGAGCAGCTTGCCTTCCTTCTCGAACCACGCCAGGCGCTCCTGGAGCTCGGCTTCGATCTTGACCATCGCCACGCGCATCCGCTCGTCGCCCGCGACGTAGTGCGTGGCCGGGAACACCATCGTGCGGTCCATCTCCGCCAGCGTCTCGCCGGTCAGCGTGTCGATCGTGGTGAGACGGTCGATCGTGTCGCCGAACATCTCGACCCGCAGCACCGATTCCTCGTACGCCGGGTGGATCTCGATCGTGTCGCCGCGGACGCGGAACTTGCCGCGACCGAGTGTCATGTCGTTGCGGTCGTACTGCAGGTCGACGAGCCGGCGCAGGATCGCCCGCATGTCGTAGTCGACGCCGACGTTGAGGTCGAGCAGTTGACCCTTGTACTCCTCGGGGTTCCCCATGCCGTAGATGCAACTGACCGACGCGACGACGATGACGTCGCGTCCGCGTGAGCAGTCCGGCGGTCGCCGAATGACGCAGGCGGTCGATCTCGTCGTTGATCGACGAGTCCTTCTCGATGTAGGTGTCGCTCGAGGGGATGTAGGCCTCGGGCTGGTAGTAGTCGTAGTAGCTGACGAAGTACTCGACCCGGTTGTTCGGGAAGAACTCGCGCATCTCCTGGGCGAGCTGAGCGGCGAGGCTCTTGTTGGGAGCGAGGATCAGTGTCGGACGCTGCACCTGCTGGATCGTCCACGCGATCGTCGCCGACTTACCCGAGCCGGTGATGCCGAGGAGCGTCTGGAAGCGATCGCCGCGCACGATGCCCGCGGCCAGCTTCTCGATCGCCGCCGGCTGATCGCCGGCCGGCTCGAAGTCGGACACGACCCGAAAGGTCTCGTCACGGGCGGCAAGATCGGTCACCCCACCAGTCTACCTGCGAACGGACGTTCGGTGGGAGAGGCATCCGCCACACCGGCGCGCCCGAATCGGTCCTCCGTCGATGGCACGTGGGGTGTTGAATGCACCCGTGGGACCGAGGAGCTTCCTCCCCTTCACGACCGATCGGCTGACACTGCGCGCCATGCGATCGTCCGACGTGACGACGTTCGCGACATACCGCAATCTGCCCGAGGTCGCCCGCTACCAGGACTGGGAGCTCCCGTACACGCGTGACCTCGCTCACCAACTGATCGACGAGATGGTCGGCATCAACGGTCCAGTGGCCGGCGAGTGGGTCCAGATCGCGATCGCCGACATCGATGGAACGCTCGTCGGCGATGTGGCCGTGTATCTCGATGCCGACACCCGCACCGCGATGATCGGCTATTCGCTCGATCCCGCGCACCAGGGTCGCGGCTACGCGACCGAAGCTGCCGGTGCGCTCGTCGACCGGCTGTTCGACCGGCTGAACCTGCACCGCGTCGCGGCGACGCTCGATCCGGCGAACGTGTCGTCGGCGCGCGTGCTCGAGCGGCTCGGTTTCAGGTACGAGGGGCGGGGTGTGAAGGCGGCGTACGTCCGCGGTGAGTGGGCCGACGACGACCGCTACGCGATCCTCGCCGACGAACGTCTCGCCTGGCGCGAGCGACCCAAGGCGCCGCCGTCGGCCGTGCGCCTGGTCGAGATCTCTCAGGAAAACGTCTACGCGGTCGGACGGCTGGCCACCCACCACTCGCAGGAACGGTTCGTCGCCACGATGCCGGAGTCGTACACCGACGCGCTCGTGCCCGAGATCATCGACGGCCAACCGGTCGTCCCGTGGATGCGGGCGATCGAGGCCGATGGTGAGCTCGTCGGCTTCTTGATGCTCGCGGAGCGGACCGACGTACACCTCACCTCGTACCTCTGGCGGCTCCTGATCGATGCGCGCCATCAAGGACGCGGCATCGGGACTCGCGCCCTTCGACTCGTCGGCGAACATCTCGCCGCCGAGGGAGACTCGACGCTCACGACGAGCTGGGTCGACGCGCCCGGCGGCCCGGAACGCTTCTACCGGCAACTGGGATTCGTACCGACGGGCGAGATCGACGATGGCGAGATCGTGGCGTCGGTCTCGATCGCCGAACTCGTCTCGGGCGTCGCCGAATCCGCAGAGCCCCTGGTCAGGACGCTCTGTGACACCCCCTGTTTAGGGTGGCAGGTACCGACTTCCCCCGATCGATGGTCCGTTGTGATCGGAGGGTTCAGATGAGTGTGACGACGCTCGAGGTCGACGAGTTGGTCGATCCGGCTCGATCGAGCCTTGGAGGGGCTCGACGGGCGGGAGCTCGCCGAGTTGTTCAAGCAACTCGAACGGTTGCGGCGACGCACCGAGGGTGCGTTGGCGGCGGTGATCGGTGCGGTCAACGAACGCGGGGTGCACGGCCGGCGATGGGCACAGCAACGTCAATGGCTGGTGTCGGGCGTTGGGTCGCTGGTCCGACACCGAGTGTCGGGATCGGATCCGCACCGCCAATCTGATCGCCAGCTGCGACCGCTTCCGCGATGCGGTGATGTGCGGTGAGATTGGTGTCGCGCAGGCGCATGAGTTGGGGCGGGCGTTCGCCAACCCGCGCTGTGGCATCACAGTTGGTGGATGTGGCCGAGGTGATGGTCGACAACGCGACGAAGTTGTCGCATCACGAGTTCCGTATCACCGTGCAGACGTTGGGAGATGCTCGCCGACCTCGATGGCGCCCACCGCAGCGCGGAGGCGGCCCATGAGGGTCGCCGGGCGGGTATCGCCGAGGTGGGTGAGGAGATCCATCTGCATGCCCGGGGTGGGTTGGCGCAGGGTGCGGTGATGTCGGAGATCTTCGAACGGTTCTGCGACGCCGAGTTCAGCGCCGACTGGGACCACACATTGGCCCGCTACGGCGACGCGGCCTGCTACGCGTTGATGCCGCGTACGGATGCGCAGCGCCGGTTCGATGCGATGTATGCGATCTTCGAACGCGCCGCCACCGCCGCCCCGGACGCCAAGGCTGCGATGCCGCTCGTCAACTTCGTCATCGACGTGCCAACGATCGAGCGGCTACCTCGACGCGACCGGCGACGTGACGCCACCGGCCGATCCGCGTCAACGGCGCTGCGAAACAGTCGCCGGCATCCCGATCCCACCAACCGATGTGGTGGCGGCGATGATCTGGGGCCAGGTCCGCCGGGTGGTGGTCGACTCGGCCGGGGTGGTGATCAACATGGGACGCCGCCAACGACTCTTCAGAGGCAACGCACGCCAAGCGATCCTGTTGCAATCGAGTCGTTGTGTGGTCGCCGGGTGTGCGACACCGATCCGACGCTGCGAAGCCGACCACCTCATCGAATGGGGCCGCCACGGCCACACCGACGGCGCCAACGGGGCACCGGTGTGTGGCCGCCACAACCGGTTGAAGAACTCCGGCTACCGCGTCCACCGCGACAACCAAGGCTTCTGGCACACCTACCGACCCGACGGAACCGAAATCAGCTGAGCGTCGTTCAGTCCTGGCCGTTCGGGTCGGCGGCATCGTGCGGGAGGCGCGTGAGCTCCTCCCACAGCGCATCGACCTGATCGCGGAGGGCGGTGAGGTCGCCGGAGTTCTCGATGACGTGGGTGGCGATCGCGAGACGTTCGTCGCGTGAGACCTGGCTGGCGATGCGCGCCCGCGCGTCGTCCTCGCTCATGCCGCGTGATGCCACCAGTCGCTCGACCGCGGTTTCAACCGGCACGTCGACGACCACTGTCGCGCTCAGCCCCGGGCGCGGCCGTTCGGCGAGGAGCGGGAAGTCGAGCACGACGACGTCGTCGGTGTCCACGCGCCTGCTCGATGCGGTTGGTGATCTCGACGCCGAGTGCCGGATGAACGATGTCGTTCAGGGCCTTCAGCGAGGTCTCGTCGTTGAACACGATCTGGGCCACCGCTGCTCGGTCGAGCGACCCGTCGTCACGGATGATGTGGGACCCGAAGCGTTCGGCCATGCGCTCCAGCACCGGTGAACCGGGGCCTTGCAGTTCGCGGGCCAGCGCGTCGGCGTCGATGATCACCGCGCCATGCTCGGCGAGCATCGCCGACACGGTGGATTTGCCCGATCCGATCCCACCAGTGAGCCCGACGAGGATCATCGCCAGGTTCTCGAGCGAGCGGCGTCAGGCGTCGGGCTCGGAGGCGACGGCCGCTTCGGCCGGGTCCGGCTCGGCGACCTCATCGACCGCATCGACGGCGTCCGGCTCGGCAGCGGTGACCTCTTCGATCGTGTCGACCGCGTCCGGCTCGGCAGCGGTGACCTCTTCGATCGTGTCGACCGCGTCCGGCTCGGCAGCGGTGACCTCTTCGATCGTGTCGACCGCGTCCGGCTCGGCAGCGGTGACTTCCTCGATCGTGTCGACCGCGGCGTCAGCGGCCGGCGCCGAGGCGTCGGCCGTCTCGGTGACCTCGGGCGTCTCACTGCTCTGGTACTCGGCCCACGCTGCTTCGACCTCGTCGGGGTTGCCCGAGGTCCAGTTGCCGTGCTCGTCGACCTCGAAGTGCTCGCGGTACTCCTCGGCCAGCTCGCCACCCTCGGCGGCCTGCTTGATCGACAGGCTGATGCGGCGGCGGGCGAGGTCGAGATCGATGATCTTCACCCACAGCTCCTCGCCGGGGGTGACCACCTGCTCGGGCGAGTCGACGTGGTGGGCCGACATCTCGGAGATGTGGACCAGCCCCTCGATGCCGTCGCCGACTTGGACGAACGCACCGAACTGCACGAGCTTGGTGACCCGGCCGTAGACCAGCTGGCCGACCTGGTGACCCTCGGCGAACTCCTGCCACGGATCCTGCTGGGTGGCCTTGAGCGACAGGCTGATGCGCTCGCGGCTGAAGTCGACGTCGAGCACCTGCACGGTGACCTCGTCACCGACCGCCACGACCGAACCCGGGTGATCGACGTGCTTCCACGACAGCTCGCTGACGTGGATCAACCCGTCCATCCCACCGAGGTCGACGAAGGCGCCGAAGCTGACCACCGACGACACGACACCCTTGCGCACCTCGCCGACCTTGAGGTCGTTGAGGAACTGGTCGCGGGTTTCCTTCTGTGTCTCTTCGAGGTACGCGCGGCGGCTCAGCACGACGTTGTTGCGGTTCTTGTCGAGCTCGATGATCTTCGCCTGCACGACGGTGCCGACGTACGGCTGGAGGTCGCGAACGCGGCGCAACTCGACCAGCGATGCGGGCAAGAAGCCGCGCAGCCCGATGTCGACGATGAGCCCGCCCTTGACGACCTCGATGACGGGTCCCTCGACGACCTCGTCGCGCTCCTTCTTCTCCTCGATCGTGCCCCACGCGCGCTCGTACTGGGCGCGCTTCTTCGACAGGACGAGGCGACCTTCTTTGTCCTCCTTGGTGAGGACGAGCGCTTCGACCTTCTCGCCGAGCGTGACGATCTCGGACGGGTCGACGTCGTTGCGGATGCTCAGCTCACGGGCCGGGATGACGCCCTCGCTCTTGTACCCGATGTCGAGCAGCACCTCGTCGCGGTCGATCTTGACGACGGTGCCGTTGACCATCTGGCCGTCCTCGACCTCGACGATCGTGCCATCGATGGCGTCGGCGAAAGACATGCCGAGATCGTCGGCGATGACCTCTCGGGGGGTGTAGTTGCCCTCCTCGTCGAACGTCCCCATCTCAGAGGTCGTGGCGGAGGTGCTGGTCGAGGTGTCGGACAAGGAGTGGACTGCTTTCGGGTGTTCGGACAGGAGGCGGGGCGCACTGGTTCCAGTGCAACGCTGGATGCTATCAGCGCCTCCGCGCAACCACAGCAAGCAGGCCCTGTGTCACTTCGCGTGTCACCACATGCGTTTCCGCTCAGACCGGTGTGCATGACACCCTGCGGGTGACCGCCCGCAGGCAGAATTCAGCCCGGTGTGCCATGACAAGGAACTCGGGGACTCCACGGTCGGGGGCGCCGACCCGTACGCGCCGGGTTCGACGCTGCTGATCCGGTCGACGGCGAGGCCGTGGCGGCCGAGGATGCAGCGCAGCTCGGAGGGCGTGTAGCAGCGGGTCCACAGATCGGTCTCGATCGCCTCCCCGGCCTCGTTGCGGACCTCGGTGCGCTCGTGGGCGACGCCGGTTGCGGCGTCGAACGTGGCCTCGGTGTGGTACTTCACCGCGAAGTAGGCATTGAACGCCGACAACGCGAGCACCCCGCCCGGAACGAGCGCCGTGGCGATGCCGGCCACGACTGCGTCGTCGTCGCGCTCGTCGACCATCAGACCGAAGGCGCCCTGACACAGGCAGATCGCGGCGTCGAACTCCTGCTCGAACGGCAGCTCGCGAGCGTCGAGCCGCTCGAACGTGGCGCCGTCGGGTGCGTCGCGCCGGGCCAGCTCGACGAATCGCGCGCTGATGTCGACACCGTGGACCAGCATCCCGCGCCGGGCAAGCTCGCCCGCATGGCGTCCCGGGCCGCACCCGACGTCCAGCACCCGCTGACCCGGTTCGAGCCCGAGCGCCTCGATCAGGTGGTCGACCTCCTGCGGTGTCCCCTTCGTGAACGAGTACCGCAGATACGCATCGCCGAGATGCTCGGCAACCGGCTCGAACCAGTGAGTTGGCGGCTCCGCCGCCCCGGTCGGCGACATCAGGTCTTGGCGTCGGCCCAGGTGCGGCCCCACGCGGCGTTGACCTCGAGCGGCACGTTGAGATCGGCCGCGCCGCGCATCAGCCGGATGACGAGCTCGCCCGCTTCCTCACGCTCCTCGGTCGGGCACCTCGACGAGCACCTCGTCGTGCACCTGGAGGATCAACCGGCTCGCCAAGCCACCCTGCTCGAGCGCCTCGTCGATGCGCACCAACGCGACCTTGAAGATGTCGGCGGCGAGACCCTGGATGCCGGCGTTCATCGCCTGGCGCTCCCCCGCCTGGCGGATCCGCCAGTTCGAGTTGAGCAGTTCAGGGATCGGCCGGCGCCGCCCGAAGAGCGTCTCGGTGTAGCCCACCTTCCGCGCCTCGATCACGGTGTGGTCCATGTACGCCTTGACGTTGGGGAACGCCTCGAAATAGGCGTCGAGAATGACCGTCGCCTCCTCGGTGGGAATGCGGAGACGTTGACCGAGGCCGTACGCCTCCATCCCGTAGGCGAGCCCGTACGACACCATCTTCGCCTTCGAGCGCTGGTCGATGGTCACGGCCTTCGGATCGACGTTGAACACCCGTGCCGCGGTGGCGTTGTGGATGTCCTGACCGCTCGTGAACGCGGCGATCAGACCCGGGTCGGCCGCCAGGTGGGCGATGCAGCGGAGCTCGATCTGGTTGTAGTCGGCGACGAGGAGCTCGTGACCGGGACCCGGCACGAACGCCGTGCGGAACACGCGGCCTTCCTCGCTGCGGATCGGGATGTTGTGCAGGTTCGGACGATCGGAACTGAGACGTCCCGTCCGGGCCACGGTCTGGTTGAACGTGGCGTGGATGCGTCCGTCTCCGGCGATCTCGTTGAGCAGCCCTTCGCCATAGGTGCCGCGCAGCTTCTCGACCTCACGGTGGCGGAGCAGCGGATCGATGAACTCGGGCCACTGGTCGCGGAGCTTCTCGAGTGTCGCGGCGTCGGTCGAGTACCCCGTCTTGGTCTTCTTGCCGCCGGACAGGCCGCGCTCGGTGAACAGCAGCTCGCGGAGCTGGACCGGCGAGTTGAAGTTCAGATCGTCACGACCCACCACCCGCCGCAGCTCGGCGCCGAGCCGCTCGACCTCTTCGATGAGGCGGACGTTGATCGAGCGCAACATGTCGCGGTCGACGGCGATGCCGACGTGCTCCATGCGGGCGAGCACCCGCACGAGTGAGTTCTCGATGTCGCGGTAGAGCCCGGTCATGCCCTGCGCCTCGAGCGCGGCGTTGAGCGGCCCGGCGACATGGTGAACCGCGAGCGCCTCCTGTGCCGCGAACTGAGACACCTCGATCGTGTTGCCGTCGAGATCGAGCTGGCCCGCGGCAGCGCCGCCGCGGGTCGGGGCCGCGAACGCCGTGAACTTCTCGACGAGGTCGGCGAGCGCGTACCCCGCCTCCGCCGGATCGATGAGGTAGGCGACGATCGTCGTGTCGAGCTGCAGCCCCGTCAGGTCGTGGCCGAGGTCGAGCAGCGACCGCATCAGCTGCTTGGCGTTGTGACTGCGGACGTTGCCGTGGGCCGCCACGATCGCGGCCACCGAATCGTCGGCGACCAGCTCGCCCGGGATCCACGCCACCTCCGCCGCGGTGGCATCGGTGACGATCGCAAGACCGGCGAGCGCGCTGCGACCGGGCTCACCGACCCAGGCCGGCATCACGTCGAGCACCGCCAGCGAAGCGATCAACTCGACCGCGTCCGCAGCCGACTCGACGACGGTGACCTCGGCGTGCAGCTCCTGTCGTTCGGCACCGACCGCCAGCGCGACCTTGCTGTCGCCGAGCGCTTCGGCCAGACGGTCGGCGAACGTGCGGAACTCGAGGAACTCGAACAACCGCTTGACCTCGTCGGGCTTCGGCACGATCGCCAGATCACCGAGGTCGACACCCTCGAGCGGCGCATCCGCCGAGAGCACCATCATCTCGAGGTTCTTCCGGACCCGTTCCTCGTGCTCGGTGAGCGAAGCACGCAACTTCGGCGTCTGCTGTTCGACGTTGGCGAAGATCCCGTCGAGCCCGCCGTAGGTGTTGATCAGCTTGGCGGCCGTCTTCTCGCCGACGCCCGGCACACCGGGCAGGTTGTCGCTCGTGTCGCCTCGCAGCGCCGCGTATTGCGGGTAGAGCGCCGGCGTCACGCCGGTCTTCTCGAGGATGCCGGCCTCGTCGTACATCGCGTAGTCACTGACGCCGCGCCGGTTGTAGAGCACCTTGACGTGCGGATCGGAGACGAGCTGATAGCTGTCGCGGTCGCCGGTGACGATCACGACGTCGTCACCGCGCTCGACCAGGCCGGCGGTGGCCGCGGCGATGAGGTCGTCTGCTTCCCAACCGGCGAGCTCGACCTGCTTGATCCCGAGCGAGTCGAGCACCTCGCGCACGAGGCCCATCTGCTGGCGGAGGATGTCGGGTGCCGCGTCGCGGTTGGCCTTGTACTCAGGGTCGGCGGCGTGGCGGAATGTCGGTTCGGGCCGGTCGAAGGCGACGAGCATGCCGTCGGGGCGATGATCCTTCAGCACGTTGATCAGCATCGACGTGAAACCGAACACGGCGTTGGTGACCTGCCCGCTGGCGGTCGACATGTCGGGCGGGAGCGCGAAGAAGGCGCGATACGTCAACGAGTTGCCGTCGACCAGGAGGATCTTCGCCATCGCCGCGCCGCCGATCAGGTGGGCCGCAACGAACCGTCGAGGATGCGTTCGGCGACGTCGCGCATCTTCGTCCGCTCGCTCATCGCGGTGCGCTGGATGAACGTGAAGGCGTCGCCCTCCCGCATCCCGCACTCGTCGATCAGCACTCCCTTGGCGCGGTCGATGGTCTTGCGCGCCTCGAGCTGTTCGCCGAGGGCATCGATCTCACCGGTCAGGTTGCGCAGCTCGCGGAAGCGCCCGATCGCGACCTCGATCGCGGGGATCAGGTCGCTCTTCTGGAACGGCTTGACGAGGTAGGCGAGCGCTCCGGCGTCGCGCGCCTGCTCGACCACCTCGCGCTGGCTGAACGCGGTCAGGATCAGCACTCCACAGATCTTCTCGCGGTTGATGATGTCGGCCGCGGTGAGGCCGTCGATGCCGGGCATCTTGACGTCGAGGATCGCGATGTCGGGCAGCAACTCCCGGGCCAGGTCGACCGCTTCGTCGCCGCGGCCCGTCTCACCGACGACCTCGTATCCCTCTTCCTCGAGGGTCTCGCGCAGGTCCATTCGGATGATGGCCTCGTCTTCGGCGATCACGACACGGATCGGCAAATCGGCTTCCTTTCGGCGGGACGGAATGGGGGCGAGCGCTCCATTCAATCAGAACGGTGTGACGGCGCCTTCCCCGTCGACCGCTTGTCAGCTGCTCGCCGTGAGCTTGTCGAGCAGCTCGTCCTGGCGTTGCTCGAGCTCGGCGATCGTCGAGACGATGTGGTCACGATGACGCGACATCGCATCGGCGTGTTTGCGAGCGTCGTTGGCGTCGAACGCGGCGCCAGGGGTCTCCGAGACGAGCGCCCGGATCGCCAGGTCGTCGGCATCGGTGGCGAAGTGGTCGAGCTGCTCGTCGATCATCGCCAACTCGTCGCGCAACGACTTCAGCCGAACCGCGATCTGCGACAACCTCCGCTCCACCAACCACGCAGCCATGAGGTCGCCAGGCTACGTCGTCGCGTCGCCCGTGGACCGGACACCTGTCACGGATCGCCGTCCGGATCGGGTGGCGAACCGGGCCACAGATGTTGTGAGCCGAGGCGCAGCGCCCGATTGAACCGGGCCGATGCGTTCTCCCACGCGATCACCTCCGTGAGCTCGACGATCTGGTCGTCGTCGAAGTGCACGCGGACGCGTTCGAACAACGCGTACGACACGTCGCCTGTGGTCATCGCGTCGGCGTACGCCAGCGCGACGCGAGTCTCGGGCTCGAAGAGCGCGACCCGGTCGTCGACGGGCGGCTCGGCCTCGAACCCGCCGGCGTCGACGGAGACGAGAGCGAGCAGCTGTTCGTCGGACACACCCTGCTCGCTGCCAACTGCAGCGTTGAGGTCTTGTCAGAACACGCAACCGACGAGCGACGCGACCCGCCGGTTGACGACCGCGTGCATCGCGGGAGTCAGCAACCCCGACTCGTCGAGGCCTCCCCACATCGTCCGCGCACCGCGGTAGATCGACGGTCGGCGGGCGTACACGAGGTGCGGACCCAACGGCCCGCCCCACCGCTGCGTCTGGGCCGCGAAGACCGCTTTCGTTCGATCGTCGGCCTGATCTGGATCGATGCCCTCGATGCGCGCCATGCCCAAATTCAACTCTGCGGCTCTGCGAGCCGCAGCGTCGGTTTTCGCCAGTGCCCCGACTGGGACTCGAACCCAGACCGTACGGATTTTGAGGCCGTTGCCTCTGCCAATTGGGCTACCGGGGCGTGCGCATCGAGGCTAGCGGCCTCGGTCGCGCGCCGACCGTCGTTACCAGCGGGTAAGGCGCGACACCGCGAGGGATTGGGTCTAGCCTCGCCTCCAGTGCTCGCATTCACGTTCCCCGGTCAGGGATCGCAGCGTCCAGGAATGGGTCGACCGTGGATCGATCACGAGTGCTGGGAGCTGGTCGACGAGGCGAGCGAGGTCACCGGGCGTGATGTCGGCAAGCTGTTGCTCGACGCCGATGCCGACGAGCTGAAGGACACCCGCAACGCGCAGCTGACCACGTTCGTGTCGAGCCTGATGGTGCTCGATGCCGTCGAACGCATCGGCATCGACGCCAGCTTCTGCGCCGGCCACAGTCTCGGCGAGTACTCGGCGCTGTCGGCGACCGGCGCGATCGACTTCGAGGACGGCATCCGGCTCGTCGTCGAACGCGCGGCGGCGATGCACGAAGCGGGCCTGGAGCGTCCGGGCACGATGGCCGCGGTGCTCGGCCTCGACGACGATCAGGTCGAGATCGCCTGCCGGCGCGCCGACGAGGAGGTCTGGATCGCCAACTTCAACGCGCCCGGACAGGTCGTGATCGCCGGGTCACGGGTCGGTGTCGACGCCGCGTCCGCGCTCGCGCAGGGGCTCGGCGCGACGCGGGTGATGTCGCTGCCGGTGTCGGGCGCGTTCCACACGCCGTACATGGCGCCGGCCAGGGAGCGCTTGCGGGAAGCCATCGCCGCCGCCGATGTCCGCGACACCGAGATCCCGATCATCTCCAACGTCGACGCCCTCGCTCACGATCAGGGTGAGGAGTGGTCGGCGCTGCTCTCGGCACAGCTGTCGAGCCCCGTCAGATGGAAGTACTGCTTGCTCGAGCTCGCCGAGCTCGGCGTCACCGACTTCGCCGAGCTCGGCCCCGGTCGGGTGCTCACCGGCATGGCCAAGCGCTCGATCGAGGGCAGTCGCACGATCTCGGTCTCGACGCCGGAGGACCTCGACAAGCTGCTCGAGTGGGTCGGCATGGCGGTCCCGACGCAGGGCGCCGTGGTCCAGGGTGAGCACCTGTTCGCCGTCGAGCGCCTCGTCGTCAGTCCGGCGGCGGGGATCTTCACGCCGCTCGGCCTCGGCAACGGAGAAAGAATCGAAGTCGGTACCGTGCTGGGTCACGTCGGCGACCACGAGGTCAGGTCGCCGTTCGACGGTGTGCTACAGAGCTACATCGCCGTCGACACCGAACGCGTCATGCCGCGTCAGCCGATCGCTTGGTTGCGGACGAGCTGACGGGATTCACAGCAAAGGGGAACGAACATGCCAGCGATCCGACCAGGGGCGAGAGGTGGAGTCATCTCGGGGTGGGGTACCGCGCTCCCGGACAAGGTGATCACGAATCACGAGCTTGCCGAGACGATGGACACGAGTGACGAGTGGATCGTCGCTCGCACTGGCATCCGCGAGCGCAGGATCGGCGGCACGACCGTCGGCCTCTCGATCGAATCGGGACGGGCCGCGCTCGAGATGTCGGGCCTCGACCCGTCGGAGATCGATGCCGTCGTGCTCGCCACCACGACGCCCGACCGCCAGTGGGGCAACGCCGCGGCCGTGCAGCACGAGCTCGGACTGCGTTGTGGCGCCTTCGACGTCAACGCCGCCTGCTCGGGATTCATGTACGGGCTCGTGACCGCGCACGGACTGATCGCCATGGGCGCGGACAAGGTGCTGCTGATCGGCACCGACACGCTGTCGCGCATCACCGACTGGGACGACCGCGCGACCGCTCCCCTGTTCGCCGATGGCTCCGGCGCGGTCGTGATCGAGTCGGTACCGGGCCGCGGCCAGTTGCTCGGCTGGGACCTCGATGCCGACGGATCGCTCGGCTCGCTGTTGTACGCCGACGTCGGCGGCTTCATCCACATGGAAGGCAAAGAGGTCTTCCGGCGCGCCGTTCGGATCATGGTCGACTCGGCGACCAAGTCGATGGAACACGCCGGCGTCACCGCCGACGACATCGCGCTGATCGTGCCCCACCAGGCCAACATCCGCATCATCCAGGCCGCCTGCGACCGGCTCGGCATCGAGATCGAGCGTGCCGCGGTCGTGATCGAGCGCACCGGCAACACGTCGTCGGCATCGATCCCGCTCGCGCTCGCCGATGCGCTCGAGAACGGCCGCGTCGCGAGCGGCGACCTCGTCCTGCTCGTCGGCTTCGGCGGCGGGATGACGGCCGCGAGCGCGATCCTGAAGTGGGGTGGGGACGCCGGGTGAGCCGAGTCGTCCTCGTCACGGGCGGCTCGCGAGGCATCGGGCTGGCGTGCGCTGAGCGTTTCAAGGCGCTCGGCGATCACGTCGCGGTGACGTACAACTCGTCGACCGCGCCGGCCGGTCTCTTCGGAGTCAAGTGTGATGTGACGTCCGCCGACGACGTGGATGCGGCGTTCGGTGCCGTCGAGGCCGAGTTCGGCGGGTCGGTCGAGGTGCTCGTCTCCAACGCGGGCATCACCCGCGACGGGCTGTTGTTGCGGATGAGCGAGTCCGACTTCGCCGACGTCGTCGATGCCAACCTCACCGGCGCCTACCGGGTCGCCAAGCGCGCCGCGCATGGCATGCTCCGCGCCCGCAAGGGACGGATGGTGTTCGTGTCGTCGGTGGTCGGTCTCCTCGGCTCGGCCGGTCAGGTGAACTACGCGGCATCCAAATCTGGGCTCGTCGGCCTCGCCCGCTCGATCGCTCGCGAGCTCGGCTCGCGCGGCATCACCGCCAACGTCGTCGCGCCCGGACCGGTCGCCACAGACATGACGGCCGCGCTCGGCGAGAAGCGCCTCGCCGAGCTGACCGCCGCCGTACCGCTCGCGCGTGTTGCCGAACCCGACGAGATCGCCGGGGTCGTCCAGTTCCTCGCCTCCGCCGACGCCGCCTACATCACCGGCGCGTTGATCCCCGTCGACGGCGGCCTCGGCATGGGACATTGAATTTGGTCGACCGGTGGAGTCGCGACGTTCCTGTGCCAGACTTTTCATTCCGCACACCGCCACAACGAGGAGTCCCAGTGGATCAAGCACTGTTTGCCCGCTTCCGCAAATGCGCCGTCGAGGTGCTCTCGGTCCCCGAGGACCAAGTCGTTCCCGACGCCAAGTTCGGTGACGATCTCGACGCCGACAGCCTCGACCTCGTCGAACTGGTGATGGCGCTCGAGGAGGAGTTCGACGTGTCGGTGCCCGAAGAAGAGCTCGAGGGAATCGAGACGGTCGGCCAGGCGTACGAGCTGGTCGCCGGCAAGCTCTGATGGAGGGCCGCGGCCGGCGGATCGCCGTCACCGGTCTCGGAGTCGTCGCCCCGTGCGGCGTCGGCAAGGACGCGTTCTGGTCGGGTCTGCTCGGCCCGGGGCTCACCGGCGGCATCCGCGCGACGGTCATCGACGATTGGGATCCGTCGCCCTACTACGACTCGCCGAAGGACGCCCGCCGCGCTGATCGAAGCGAGCAGTATGCGATCGCCGCGGCAACGGAGGCGATCGACCAGTCCGGGCGCCCATCAGCTGATCGCCTCGCGCATCGGCACGATCTTCGGGACGGGCGTCGGTGGCATCCAGACCCTCGAGGAGCAGGTCGCGATCCGGATCGAGAAGGGCGAGCGCCGGGTGTCACCGTTCCTCGTGCCGATGATGATGGCGAACGCCGCCGGCGCGTCGATCTCGATGCGGTTCGGTTTCAACGGGCCCAACGAGACGATCTGCACCGCGTGCGCGGCAGGAACGCACGCCATCGGGTACGCCGCCCGCCTCATCGCCTGGGGACTCGCCGACGCGGTCGTCACGGGCGGCACCGAGGCGGCGAGCACGCCGACGTCGATGGCCGGCTTCGGGAACATGACCGCGCTGTCGTCGTCGGGCACGAGTCGCCCGTTCGACGCCGATCGCGACGGGTTCGTGATGGGCGAGGGCTCAGCCGTCCTCGTGCTCGAGGAGTGGGAGGCGGCAAACGCGCGTGGCGCGACGATCCTCGGCGAGATCCTCGGATCGGCCAGCAACGCCGACGCCCACCACGTCACCGCGCCCGCGCCGGGCGGCGTCGGTGCGATCGCGTGCATGCGGTTGGCCCTCGCCGACGCCGGCTTGCAACCGTCCGACATCAAGCACGTCAACGCGCACGGGACGTCGACACCGCTGAACGACGCGGCCGAGGCCGCCGCGGTGCTCGAGGTGTTCGGCGCGGGGAACGTCCCTGTCACCTCCACGAAAGGCGTGACGGGCCACGCGCTCGGAGCAGCCGGCGCGCTCGAGGCGGCCGCGGTGCTCCTGTCGATGCAACATCGATTGCTCCCTCCGACCGCCAACACCAAGGTCGTCCCCGACGAGTTCGGGCTCGATCTCGTGATCGGCGAACCGCGGTCATGGGAACCGGGTCCGGCGATCTCGAACAACTTCGGCTTCGGCGGTCACAACGGCTCGGTCGTGATCGCACCGGCGAGCTGACTCAGCTCACGCGTCGACGACGACGAAGAGCAGTTCGCACTCGCACGCGACGGCGCCGTCGAGCAGCGCCCGCCCGGATCCCTTGCCCGCTCGCGTCGACAATCGGCCGAGCTCGCATTCGAGGATGAGCTCGTCGCCGGGACCGACCTGGCGCCGGAACCGCGCCTTGTCGAGGCCGCCGAACAACGGCAACCGACCGGAGAAGCGTTCGTCCTGCAACACGGCGACGGCGCCGACCTGAGCGATCGCCTCGCACATCAGCACCCCGGGCAAGGTCGGCCGACCGGGAAAGTGACCGGCGAAGAACCACTCGTCACCGGTCAGCGACCAGCGCCCTCGAGCCGATTGTCCGGGTACGACGTCGAGGACCTCGTCGACGAACAGGAACGGCGGTCGATGCGGCAACCAGGTCGTCGGATCCATCGCGGGAATCTACGCCGGGCGGGTGCATCGCGGGGGGTTTTGGGCGCGCCCGAACGCCGTCCTACACGTCCCGACCACGGGTTCTACCACCCGGTCTCTCCGATTCCGCAAGCATTTCTCTCCGGTTCGTGAGATCGGTCACTCTGCGTGTTAGGGTAAGCACCGCAGACGGTTGTCCTACGTCCCTGAGGAGGTCCAAATGCATTACGTCAAGCCTTGCTGATTTTCGCCATTGATCATTCCCGCCGAATCGGACCACGCCCGAAGAAGCCACCCCGTGGGCGAGCGTGTGCGTGATAGTGATCGGGAATCGATCGCATGTTGTCATCGATGTAGTGATCGAAGCCGTAGTGCTCGGTGACCACGATCGCAAGACGTTCCCAGAGTCGTGACTTCACGGTGTCGTCGGGGTTTGCGTCATGCGGTCGCCAGACAACCATCGGCACCGCACAAAGTTCGCATTCGGCGATCCAGCACTCGTCATCTTCGTAATACCAAACCGTCAGCCGGGCCGCCTCACACAGTTCGCACATCCAGCCGAACTGTACGTGTCAGCGCCCACCACCCGTGGATCTATGATGAAGGGGGCCCCATCCGAGGGCTCCCTTTGTCGCGTCGCGGATCCGCCCAGAAGGAGCTCGAACGGCACTATCGCGCCCGCCGATCACGTGGCGTCGATCGCCGCGCGAACCTCCGCCACGTAGTCGCCGACCGCGTCGGCGCCGCCTTCCATCAGCCGGCGCACGACCGAAGCACCCTGCACCACTCCGTCAGCCACTCGCGTCGCCTGGCGCGCCTGCGGGGCGTCGGACACCCCGACGCCAACGAGCACGGGCACGTCGGTGATCGCCATGAGTCGCGCCGCCAAGGCGGTCGCCGTCGCGGCGAGCGTCGCCCGCTCGCCGGTGACGCCGAGCAGACCGACCGAATAGATGAACCCGCGCGAGCGAGCAGCGATGAGAGGCAGCCGTTCGTCGGGCGCCGTCGGCGCCGCGAGCATGATCGTCTCGACCCCCTCGTGGTCGGCCGCACGTGTCCACGGCTCCGACTCCTCGAGCGGCAAGTCGGGCAGGATGCACCCGTCGACGCCGGCCCTGACCAGCCGGTTCGCGAATCGTCGGTGCCCGTCGTGGTGCACGAGGTTGTAGTACGTCATCACGATCAAGGGGATCGACACGTCGAGCTCCGGGACGTCGTCGAGAATCGCGGCAGGTGTTGCACCCGCGTCGAGCGCAGCCTGCGAGGCCTGTTGGATCACGGGCCCATCCATCACCGGATCGGAGAACGGCACACCGATCTCGACGGCGTCGGCACCGGCCGCGGCCGCGGCACGAATCGCATCCTGCCAGCCGGGGTAGCCGCCGGTGATGTACGGCACGAGGAGCTTGTGGCCGGCATCGCGCTTGGCGCGGAACTCCGCCTCGAGACGAGGCATCAGCCGATGATGTCCATCATCTGCGCGACGTCCTTGTCGCCCCGTCCCGACAGATTCACGAGGACGACCGCGCCGGTCAGCGAAGATGCTTCGCGAACGATCCAGGCCAACGCATGCGCGCTCTCGAGTGCCGGGATGATTCCCTCCGTTCGGGCGAGCATTTGGAACGCATCTACCACCTCGGCATCGGTGACGTTCGGGTATTCAGCGCGTCCGATCGACGCCAGGTACGCGTGCTCCGGTCCGACTCCGGGATAGTCGAGTCCGGCGGAGATCGATTGCGCCTCTTCGACCTGTCCGTACTCGTCCTGCATCAAGTAACTCCGCATCCCGTGGACAACGCCGGGAACACCACGACTGACTGCCGCACCTCCCGCTGGCTCGACACCGACGAGACGTGTCGACTGGTCGACGAACCCGGAGAAGATGCCGATCGCATTCGAACCGCCACCAACACACGCCACGACGACATCGGGATCGGCGCCCGTCAATGTTCGGCACTGCTCGCCGCGCCTCGTCGCCGATCACGCGGTGAAATTCGCGTACCATCCAGGGATACGGGTGGGGTCCCATGACCGATCCGAGGCAATAGTGAGTGTCACCCACAGTGGCAACCCAATCGCGCATCGCCTCGTTCACGGCATCCTTCAACGTCCGGCTGCCAGAACCGACCGATTCGACCTCGCTGCCGAGCAGGCGCATGCGGAACACGTTCAATGCCTGTCGTTCGACGTCGACGGCGCCCATGTACACCTTGCACTCGAGGCCGAGCAACGCGGCGGCCGTGGCTGACGCCACGCCATGCTGACCGGCACCGGTCTCGGCGACGAGTCGGGTCTTGCCCATCCGCTTCGCCAGCAACGCCTGACCCAGCACGTTGTTGATCTTGTGCGATCCCGTGTGGTTCAGATCCTCCCGCTTCAACAACAGCCGGAGGCCCAAACGGGCGCCGAGTTGGTGGCATTCGGTGAGGATCGAAGGGCGCCCGGCGTAGTCGCGCAGGATGTCGGCGAGATCGGCGCGGAACGCGGGATCGGCCCACGCCTCGCGGAACGCGGCCTCGAGCTCCTGGCACGCCGGCACCAACGTCTCGGGCACGAATCGGCCGCCGAACTCGCCGAAACGCCCTGTCGAGCTCGGCTCGCCCATCACTGTGGGTGTTCGTTCCGTCACTCGTCGGCCCAGTCGTAGGGCAACTCGTCGGGCCCGAGGTACGGCGCGGGGGCCGCCGCCCTGGCATTTTCGATGAAACGTTTGACCTTCAGCGCGTCCTTGCGGCCGGGCAACGACTCGACACCCGTGGAGACGTCGACACCCCACGGTTCGACGACTCCGATCGCCTCGGCGACGTTGTCGGGGGTCAGCCCCCCGGCGAGGATCACGCGCACGCCGTCCGGGGCTTCGGCCGCCAGGTCCCAGTTGAACACCCGGCCGGAGCCCGGACTCGGCGCGTCGACCAGGATCAGGTCGGTTCCGTAGTGGTCGGCGTGGGCGAGCTGCGGCGATCCGGCGGCGAAGGCCTTGATCATCCAGCGGACGTTCGCCGCCACCTCGATCGCCTGCGCCGGTGTCTCGTTGCCGTGGAGCTGGGCGGCCTTGACGCCGGCCTGGTGGACGAGCTTGATGACGCGCGACGGATGCTCATCACGGAACACACCGACGGTCAGGATCTCGGGGGGAAGTCGGCGGGTGATGTCGTAGACCTGCTGAGGCGCGACCTGGCGGGGCGACGGGGCGAAGATGAAGCCGAGCGCGTCGGCCCCCATGGCGACCGCGAAGAGCGCGTCGTCCTCGTTGGTGATGCCGCAGACCTTCACGAACATGCCGGTCGAACGGTAGTCCCGCGCCGCGGTGGCGGAGCGATCGGTTCGGCTGCGTTGACGTCGACCTCAGGCGCGGAGCTCGCCGATCACGCGACCGGGGTCATCGGACGTCACGAGCGTCTCGCCGACGAGGATCGCGTCATAGCCGGCGTCGCGCAGCGCCCGAGCATCGTCGCCGTCGCGCACGCCTGACTCCGCCACCTTGACGATTCCGTCCGGGATCAGGCCGGCCACGCGCACCGCCCGGCCGGGATCGACGTCGAACGTCGTGAGGTCACGTTGGTTCACCCCGATCAACGTGGCCCCGATCTGCACCGCCGCATCGAGCTCCCGTTCGTCGTGGATCTCCACGAGCGCGTCCAGGCGGAGGTCGATCGCCAGACGGTGCAGCGCGACGAGTTCGGAGATGTGGAGTGCGGCGGCGATGAGCAGCACACAATCGGCGCCCATCAGCCGGGCATCGACGACATCCAGCGCCGACACCGTGAAGTCCTTGCGGAGCACGGGAAGCGAGCACGCCTCGCGGGCGGCGCGGAGGTCGCCGGGCGAACCGCCGAAGAACTCCCCGTCGGTGAGCACCGACAGGCACGTGGCGCCGCCCTTCTCGTAGGTGCGCGCCAGGCCACTCGGATCGAGCGACGGCGCGAGGTCGCCCTTCGAGGGCGATCGGCGTTTGATCTCGGCGATCACGGCCAGCCCTTCGGCGTCGGCGAGGGCCCGGCGAAACCCGCGGGTGGCCGTCAGCGAGGTGGCCTCGGCGACGAGATCGTCGAGTGATCGTGTGTCGGCCGCGGCCGCCGCTCGGTGTTGCTCGATGATGCGATCGAGATACGTGGTCATCAACGTCCCCCGGCCACCTCAGAACCCCACCCGTGCCGACACCGTGTCGACGACATCGGCGATGGGAACTCTCACCTGCTCGGTGGTGTCGCGGTCGCGGATCGTCACGGCCTGGTCCTCCAACGTTTCGAAGTCGACCGTCACGCACAACGGCGTTCCGATCTCGTCCTGGCGCCGGTAGCGGCGCCCGATCGCCTGCGTCTCGTCGTAGTCGACCAGGTACCGGCCGCTGAGCGCCCGCCAGACGTCGCGGGCGACCGGCGTCAACGAATCCTTCTTCGACAGCGGGAGCACCGCCACCGTGTACGGCGCGAGCCGAGGATGCAGGCGCAGCACGGTGCGCTTCTCGTCGTTGACGACGTCCTCGTCGTAGGCGGCGAGCAGGAACATCGAGAACAGTCGGGTGACGCCCACCGCCGGCTCGATGACGTACGGGCGGTATCGCTCGCCGGTCGTCTGGTCGAAGTAGTCGAGCTTCTCACCCGAGTGCTCGGCGTGTTGCTTGAGGTCGTAGTCGGAGCGCTGGGCGATGCCCTCCAGCTCATCCCAGCCCCACGGGAACAGGTACTCGACGTCGGAGGTGCCCGACGAATAGTGCGACAACTCGTCGGCATCGTGGGCACGCAACCGGAGCATCGACTCCGGGACGCCGAGCTCGACGTACCACCCGAGGCGCTCGGCGCACCAGTACTCGTACCATTGCGCCGATTCCGGCGGAGGGACGAAGTACTCCATCTCCATCTGCTCGAACTCGCGGGTGCGGAAGATCCAGTTCTGCGGTGTGATCTCGTTGCGGAAGCTCTTGCCGACCTGGGCGATGCCGAACGGCGGCTTCTTGCGCGTCGAGTTCAGCACGTTGGCGAAGTTGGTGAACATGCCCTGCGCGGTCTCGGGACGCAGGTAGGCGACCGCTCCGCTGTCCTCGACCGGACCGGCGTGGGTCTTGAACATCAGGTTGAACTGCCGCGGTTCGGTGAACGAGTTCGTCTTCCCACAGCTCGGGCAGGTGTCGGGGTCGTCGAGCTTGTCGAGACGGAAGCGGTTCTTGCAGTTCATGCAGTCGACCAACGGGTCGGTGAAGTTGGCGAGGTGGCCCGACGCTTCCCAGATCTGCGGCGGGCCGAGGATCGCGGCGTCGATCAGCACGACGTCGTCACGCAGTTGCACCATGGTGCGGATCCAGGCCTCGCGGATGTTCCGCAGCAGGAGCGACCCGAGCGGGCCGTAGTCGTACGTCGAGCGGAAACCGCCGTAGATCTCGGCCGACGGGAACACGAACCCGCGCCGCTTGCAGAGGTTGACGACCTGGTCGAGCTCGGTGGCGGGCATGGTCGATCAGGCTAGGCCGCGGTCTCGCTCAACCTCAGTGGCGTTCGAACATGGCCACCGCGCGGAGGTGGCGCTCGATGTGGTGTTCGAGGGCGCGCGTCGCCAACGAGCCGACCTCGTGGGTGATCGGCGACTCCTCGCTGGCCAACGCCGTGTTGAGCCGCCCACCGAGGATGTCGCGCATCAACGCCAACGCGCCCGGGCTGATCGACACGCCCGATCGGCATGCCCGGCACAGCACACCGCCCTCGCCGAGGTCGAAGGCGACGAGCTGGACGTCGGGTTCGACCCCGTTGCAGCGCACGCACGCGTCGAGCTGCGGGCGGAGCCCCTCGGCGGCGAGCAGCTTCCAGTAGAAC
The DNA here is from genome assembly GCA_963722415.1 of Ilumatobacteraceae bacterium. Lineage (GTDB taxonomy): Bacteria > Actinomycetota > Acidimicrobiia > Acidimicrobiales > Ilumatobacteraceae > JALOLG01. The sequence continues at coordinate 106,393 of CAVRNI010000035.1, read as the reverse complement.
GCCGACACGTTCACCGGCGACGGGCGCTCGGCGATCGTCCGCAGGACCCCGACGAGCATCCGGTAGAGCCGGGGGTTCGGCTCGCGCTCGATCGACAACTGGTCGACCGCTTCGAGCGCGGCGATGCCCTGTGACGCCCGGTCGAGCGACGACAGCATCGGCGACAGGGGTTCGACGGATTCCGCCTGGCTGACGATGTCGAGCTCGCGGCCGCGGTACAGCAGGAGCCGTACGTGGCTCATCGGTTCGAGGCGCGCACCGAACCGCGACTTGGTCTTGCGGACACCTTTGGCGACGGCGCGCACCTTGCCGTTGTCGAGCGTGTGGAAGACGACGATGCGGTCGGACTCACGCAACTTGTATGTGCGCAGCACGACGCCGGTGTCGCGGTAGAGCTCACCGGTCATTCGTCGAGCCCGCCGAAGCGCCGACGGCGACCGGCGAAGTCGTCCATCGCCGCCAACAGGTGGCGGCCACCGAGCTCGCGCCACTTGACGGGGATGAAGACCAACTCGGCGTAGGCGAGCTCCCAGACGAGCGATGGCGGCAGCTGCGTCGCCGGGCCCAGCACGACCACCAGGTCGGGTTCTTCGTCGGCGGGTTCGTACAGCGCGGCCGCCACCGACACCTCGTTGACCTCGACGGCCGGATCGAGACGTCCCATGGCGTCGGCGAACCGTTGGCGGCCGTCGCCGGACGGGTCGACGATCACGCAGCAGATCCCCACCTGGCGGTGCCACGCGGCGAGGTCGATGATCTCGTCCCCCGGCTCGTACGGGCGGAGCGTGAGCCACGTCACATTGGCGGACGCGGCAACGGCGCCCAGCTCGTCGACTCGATCGCTCCAGAGCCGATCGTGCGAATCGCCCAGGTCGGCCCAGTCGCGCAACGTGCCACCGACGACCATGACATGGCGCATCGACGACGATCCGGCCTCATCCGGTGGCCGCGACGACGTGAGAGGGGCGGTCACGCCCCCATCCTCCCACGCCCGCCGCTCGCTAACGTGGTGATCTGTGTCTCGTGTCCATTCCAACGGTCGCCCGCTCCACGTCGCCTGCATCATGGACGGCAACGGGCGCTGGGCGAATCGGCGTGGCCGGCCCCGGACCGACGGCCACACGGAAGGCGAGGAGAACCTGGCCCGTCTCGTCCGGGTGGCCGTCCGGCGCGAGATCGGCTGGCTGACGGTGTTCGGATTCTCGACCGAGAACTGGGTGCGGCCGCGGGCCGAGGTCCGCCACATCCTGGGCCTGCACGAGAAGCTGTTCGGCCGGGTCGACGAGCTCAACCAGTTGAACGTGCGGATCCAGTGGATCGGTCGCCCCTTCGAATCGTCCGAGGCGCGGACCCCCAAGTACGTCCAGCGGGCGATCCGCAAGGCGATCGCCGACACGGCGGGCAACACGGGCATGGTGCTCACCGTCGCGTTCGACTACGGCGGGCACGCCGAGCTGATGTCGGCCGTGCGCGCCGCGCGTGCCGCCGGAGGGGCGATCACGCAGGACGCGATCACCCGCAACCTGTATCTCCCTGAGCTCCCACCGGTCGATCTCCTGGTGCGCACGAGCGGCGAGCAGCGGGTTTCGAACTTCTTGTTGTGGCAGAGCGCCGGCGCCACCATCCACTTCTCCGACGCTCCCTGGCCCGACTTCGACGCCGATGAGCTCGACGTCGCGCTGAAACTCGTCCAGTGAGCGAGCGCAGCGAGCGAACCTCCGACACGTGCCGAGCGAACCTCCGACACGACGGTGGTCGACGCGTTGGACTCGGTGACTGGCGCCCTCGACGGCGCCGAGCACCGTCCCGGCCAGCGGGACATGGCCGAGCGTGTCTCCCGCGCGGTCGAGACGGGGCGGCACGCGATCGTTCAGGCCGGCACGGGAACCGGCAAGACGCTCGCCTACCTGGTGCCGCTCGTGCTGTCCGGCCAGCGCGTCGTGGTCGCCACCGCCACCAAGGCACTGCAGGACCAGCTCGCCAACAAGGACCTTCCGTTCCTCGACGAACACCTCCCGGCACCGTTCGACTGGGCCGTGCTGAAGGGGCGCAGCAACTACCTCTGCCTGCAGCGTCTCCGCGAGGTCAACGAGTCGGCCGACGGCCAGCTCGAGCTCGACGGCATGGCGACGACGACGAAGGCCGAGATCAAGCGCCTCGCCAACTGGGCCGGTTCGTCACCGACGGGCGACCAGGCCGAGCTCGACTGGACCCCGTCGGACAGCGCGTGGCGATCTGTCAGTGTCGGCAGCGACGAGTGTCCGGGCGCCGATCGCTGTCCGCTCGGCCAGCAGTGCTTCGCCGAGCTGGCCCGCCGTCGTGCCGGGGCCGCCGACGTGATCGTCGTCAACACCCACCTCTACGGACTCCATGTCGCGAGCGGCGGGGTGATCCTGCCCGAGCACGACGTCGTGGTGTTCGACGAGGCGCACGGACTCGAGGACATCATGAGCGACACGGTCGGCGTGACGATCGCCCCGTCGCGGTTCGTCGCCCTCGCCGCGGTCGTGCGCCGGATCATCGACGACCCCGCTCTCATCGCCTCGGTGACCGAGCTCGCGGAGCTGCTGGGCGAAGCAATCGGACCACTCGTCGGCCAACGCCTCCCGAGTCCGCTGCCTGACGAGGTTCGTGAGTTCCTCGGCGAGGCCCGGACGCGCCTCGGTCGGATCAGCGAGGTGCTGAGCGCGATCGACACCCAGATCGAGGACGCCAAGCAGCGCAAGCTGCGCGCGCAGACGATGACCGGCCGGCTGATCGAGCAGCTCGACACCGCCCTCGCCGCCCGCGACGGGTACGTGAACTTCGTGTCCGGCTCGCCCGAGTGGCCGCGGCTCGAGATCGCGCCGCTCGATGTCGGCCCGACGATGCAGGACGGGGTGTGGAACGACCACGTCGCGATCCTCACGAGCGCGACCATCCCCTCGTCGCTGGCCGAACGCGTCGGCCTGCCGGCCGACGGAACCGACGTCGCCGACGTCGGCAGTCCGTTCGACTACCCGGCGAACGCGCTCCTGTACTGCGCGCGGCACCTCCCCGACCCGCGGTCGGAGAAGTTCCGTCCCGCCGTGCACGAGGAGCTGGCCGCACTCATCACCGCCGCCGGCGGGCGCACGCTCGCCCTGTTCACGAGTTGGCGGGCGATGGACGAAGCGGCCGCCGCCGTGCGGGCAGTCGTGCCGTTCACCATCCTCACGCAGCGCGATCTGCCCAAGCCGGCGTTGGTCCGCGCCTTCGCGGCCGACGACGCGACGTGCCTGTTCGCGACGGCCGGGTTGTTCCAGGGCGTCGACGTCCCCGGGTCGACCCTGTCCCTCGTCGTGATCGACCGGATCCCGTTCCCACGGCCGGACGATCCGCTGTTGTCGGCGCGCCGTGAGCTCCTCGGCCGGGCGGCGTTCGGTCAGATCGACCTGCCACGCGCGGCGATGCTGCTGGCGCAGGCATGCGGCCGTCTGATCCGCACTGCGACCGACCGCGGCGTCGTCGCTGTGCTGGATCCCCGGCTCTCCACCGCCCGCTACGGATGGGAGATCGTGCGTGCGCTGCCGCCGATGCGGCGCACCCGGCACCGTGCCGACGCCGAAGAGTTCCTCCGGCTGCTCGTTCCCGAGCCCGTCGACGGCTGAGTGCCTGACGGCTGAGTGCCTGGCGACTGACTACGGTCGCATCGCGATGGATCCCGCCACCGAGCAGGTCGTTCCGGATCAGGTCGTCCGACTTCGCGTCGACGCCGGGATCGCGACGATCACGCTCGACTCCCAGCCCAACCGCAACGCGCTGTCGCGCCAACTCGTGGCCGAGCTCGGTGAGCGACTCGACGAGATCGAGTCGACCGCGGGCGTTCGTGTCATCGTGCTGACGAACGCCGGTCCAGCGTTCTGCGCCGGCGCCGATCTGAAGGAGCGCGCCAGCGGCACGCCCGACTCGACACCGATGGTCCGCGTCCTCGAGCGGCTGATGGACGCCGAACAGCCGACGGTCGCCGCCGTCGGTGGTGCGGTACGTGCCGGTGGGCTCGGCCTGATGGCGTCGTGCGACCTCGTCGTCGTGCACCGGTCGGTGACCTTCGCCTTGACCGAGGTGCGCATCGGTGTGGCGCCGGCGATCATCTCGGTGCCGATCCTCCGGCGCGTCGCGCCGAGCCGGATCGCCGCCGCGATGCTGACCGGTGAGCCGTTCGACGCCGACGAGGCACGCGCGATCGGCCTGATCACCCACGTCACCGACGACGTCGTGGCGACGACAGCCGCGCTCTCCGCGGGGATCATCGCCGGAGCGCCGCGGGCCGTCGCCGAGACGAAACGGCTGCTCCACCGGGTCCCCGGCCTCGACCGCTCGACGGCGTTCGGCGAGATGCGGGCACTCTCCGACGAGTTGTTCAGCGGCCCCGACGCCGCCGAGGGCATGGCCGCCTTCCGCGAGAAGCGCACGCCACAGTGGGATTAGGCGGGTCGACCTGCCCCCAACCCCTCCGAACTGTCTGCTTCAGATTGCCCGAGGCGCGATTTCGAGCAGACAGGTTGGAAACGTCCGGGTCAGAACGGGCTGAGGCCCATCCGGTTGCGGACGCTCACCATCTCACCGACGTGGGTGTGACCGTGACCGATGCACTCCCACTGCACGAACCACCCGACCGGCTTGTCGGTCCACATGTCGTGCAGCCAGTCGGCGTCGGCGTATCCGATCCCGACCAGCTCCGACAGCCCGTGGGAGGCGTCGGCGACCGTGTCGAGACCGGCGAGGTCCAACCCGTCGAACCACTCGGCCGTCCGGCCGTGGACGTCACGCACGTACGACACGAGCGCGACCGGGTCGACGGCGTCGACGGCGCCGTCGATCTCCGTTTCGCCCATGCCGACGAACGGGGCGAAGCCGGCAAGTCCGAGCGACTCACGCCGCTCGGCCATCACGGGGTCGACGCCTCGGACGACGGAGAGCGCCACGTCCTGGTGGTACCACGCGTGCAGCACGCCCCAGCCGATCGAGTTGCCGCCACCGTCGGCACGTTCGGCCCAACGATCGGACGGCACCTGGTCGAGCACCTGTCGCTCCAGTCGCTGCAACGCCGTCGCATGGTCGGCCAGCACCCACGAACGCAGATCCATGCGCTCACCGTGCCACAACTCCGAACTGTCTGCTCGAAACGACCGCTCGCGCGATCTGAAGCAGACAGTTCGGGGATTCAGCCGATGAGGCGGTAGCCGATGCCGCGGGCGGTGACGATCAGGCGGGGTTCGTCGGGTTGATCCTCGATCTTGACGCGCAGACGGCGGACGTGGGCGTCGACGAGGCGCGAGTCACCGAGGTACTCGTATCCCCACACCCGTTCGAGAAGCTGGTCGCGCGAGAGCACGGCACCGACATGGTCGGCGAACTCGCACATCAGGCGGAACTCGGTCTTGGTGAGGCTGAGCTCCTGGCCGGCCTTCAGGACGACGCCCTGCTCGCGGCGGAGCTCGACGTCGCCGAACCGGGCGACCCGGGGCGCCGTCGACGACTCCTGGCGCTGGACCCGTCGCAGGAGCGCCCGGATGCGGGCCGCCAGCTCCTTCGGCACGACCGGCTTCGTGACGTAGTCGTCGGCTCCCGCCTCGAGCCCGGCGACCATGTCGTAGGTGTCGGTCTGGGCGGTGATGATGATGATCGGAACGATGCTGGCGGCCCGCAGCGCGCGGCACACGTCGAACCCCGACATGTCGGGCAACCGCAGGTCGAGCAGCACCAGGTCGGCCTCACGCTGGGCGAACTCGGCCAGGCCGTCGGCACCGTTGGCCGCCTCCCGGACCTCGTAGCCCTCGTCCTCGAGCGCCAGGCGCAGCGCCAGCCGAATCGCGTCGTCATCCTCGATGAACAGCAACGAATTCACAGTGCGGTCATTCTGCCTCACAGGGCGTTTGTTACCGAAAACGCACAATCCCATCGTGCCCCTGTCACACGTGTCAACCACGATGACAACTGTTCACGCTGCCCCGGTGGGGTGCCTTCCTCCCCCTGGCGCCTCACCGGCAGCGCGATCTCTTTCGTTTTCGCCGCGATCCACGCCGTTTGCCGCGGACGCGTCACACTGTCGCCGTGGCCGATCGCCGTTCGCTCCGCCTGAGCACTCGGGTCACGGTGTTCTTCGGGTTGATCGCGATGCTCGCCGGCCTGAGCCTCACGGCGCTGACGTACACGTTCGCCCGCAGCTCGCTGGTCAACCAGCGGGCCACCACCGCCCAGGCCCAGTCCTACAGCCACGCCACCGAGCTCGTCGCGGTACTCGACGAGCCGGCCGAGACGCAGGAACGGATGCAGAACCTCACCATCGAGAGCGGTGGCTTCGCGGTGCTGACCGGCCCTCGCCAGAGCATTCCCGTCGGCCGCAGCGAACAGTCGTTCCCCGAGGAGCTGGTGGCAGCCGTCGCCGACGGGCGCGCCGGCCAGCAGCGCTTCACCGACGACAACGGCGACCCGTACCTCGCGGTGGGCTGGTACATCGGCGCCTACGACACCGGATACCTCGAAGCGTTTCCCGCTGGCGGCCACGGAACGCACGCTGGCGGTGATCCTGACCACCCTGATCCTCGGCGCGTTCGTGGCCACCGTGTTCGCCACGTTCTTCGGTTGGTCCACCAGCCGCCGCTTGCTGCGTCCGTTGAGCAGGGTCGCCGACGCGGCCGGTGAGATCGCGTCCGGCGGGCTCGGCGCCCGCCTGGAGCCGGCGAGCGACCCCGACCTCGCCCGCCTTGCCGGCACGTTCAACGACATGGCCGACGCGGTGCAGGCGAGGATCGAGCGGGAGGTTCGGTTCGCGTCCGACGTGAGCCACGAGCTGCGGTCGCCGATCACCGCCCTGTCGGCAGCCGTCGAGGTGCTCGACGCCCGCCGGACCGAGCTCCCCGAGCGCACGCAGCAGGCGCTCGACGTCGTCGTGAGCCAGGTGCGCCGGTTCGACGACATGGTGATCGACCTGCTCGAGTTGTCGCGGATCGACGCCGGTGCCACCGACTTGCACACCGAGACCGTCGACCTCGCCGAGTTCTGCGATCGGGTCACGCATCGTTTCGGCTACGGCGGGCTGCCCATCGACGTCCATCGCCGCGCCCATCGTCACGCCGTCGTCGACCGGGTTCGCTTCGAGCGCATCCTCGGCAACCTCTTGGAGAACGCGACGACGCACGGCGGTGGGCCGCTGCGGATCTCGATCGAACCCGGCGGTGGCAAGACTGTGCTGATGGCGGTCGAGGACAACGGGCCCGGCGTGGCGGCGAGCGAACGGACACGGATCTTCGAGCGGTTCGCCAGGGGCAGCGCGGCCAGGCAGCGGATCGGCACCGGGCTCGGCCTGGCGCTCGTGTCAGAACACGCCCGCGCGCTCGGCGGGGAGGCGTGGGTCGAGGAGCGCCCGGGCGGCGGCGCCCGCTTCGTGGTGCGGCTCCCCGCCGAGGTCGACCGGTGAGAACTGCGGTCGCCGCCGGCGCCGGCGCGATGGTGCTGCTGCTCGCGGCGTGCGGGCTCGGCGACAGCGGGTTCGAGGAGTACGACGACGACGACGGCAGGTCGGCGATCGCCGACACCACGACGACGACCACGACCACGACGACCACGACGACCGTGCCGGTCGTCCCCTCGACCGTGCCAGGCGCCACGACGACGACCACGACCACGACACCGATCCAGACGCAACCGATCGAGTTCTACTGGGTCGTCGAGTCGAGCGGACAGGTGCTGCTGCAGGTCATCCCCCTGTCGGAACCGTCGCCCGAGCTGTTGATCCTGCGCCTCGAGCAGGGCCCACCGTTGGGCGAGGCCAGCGTCGGACTCGACACCAAGGTCATGGAAGGGCTCGTTCTCGGCGTCGCCGTCACGCGTGGCATTGCGACGGTCGACCTGAGTGGCGAGGTCCTGGAACAGATGCCCCGGACCGACCCACCGTTGGCGATCGCCCAGCTGGTGCTGACCCTGACCCGGTTCCAAGGCATCGGTCAGGCCCTGTTCACGCGCGACGGCGTTCCGATCGACGTGCCGTTGCCGCCCAACGACGAGCTCAGCCCGGTCGGCGAACCGGTGGCGTACGAGGATTTCGCGATCCTGCTCGTCGAGAGCCCGAGCGCGACGACGACCACCACCGTTGCACCACCGGACACCGAACCGCCCGGGTCGGATGGTCCGGCCGACACCGGACCGTGAGCCGGCTCGGGAGACCTCCGACGCGCTTCAGTACCCGAGACGCTCGACCCGGTCGGGTCGGCGTTGCCAGTTCTTGTCGACCTTGACGCGAAGTTCGAGGTACGCGCCTTCCGGGAGCTGCGCCCGAGCGAGCTCACCGACCTGCTTCAACACGCTTCCACCCTTGCCGATCACCATCCCCTTCTGGCTCTCGCGTTCGACGATGATGTCGCACCGGATACGTGGCCACTCCCACTCCGTGACGCGAGTCGCGATCGAGTACGGGAGCTCGTCGTGGGTGACGGCCAGGAGCTGTTCGCGTACGAGCTCGGCGACCCACTGCTCCTCCGGCATGTCGCTGATGCTGCCGTCGGGGAAGTACTGCGGTCCCGGTGGGAGACGCGACGTGAGGTGTTCGACCAGTGGTGCGATGCCATCGCGGGTGAGCGCCGAGACCGGGAAGTAGGCCTCGGCGCCGAGGCCCCCGGCCGCCCCGAGCATCGCCATCACCTGGTCCCTGCTCGCCACGTCGGTCTTGTTGACGATCACGACGGCCTGCGACACGTCGATCCGCTCGGCGACCCACCGGTCACCGCGTCCGTACGGCATCGTCGCGTCGAGCACGAGGCAGCACACGTCGACGTCGCCGGTGCTCTCCAACGCGGTCGCGTTCACGCGTTCACCGAGCGCCGACACTGCCTTGTGCAGCCCCGGGGTATCGACGAACACCAACTGCGCATCGGGTCGGGTGAGCACGCCCATGATCCGATGCCGGGTCGTCTGCGGCTTGTCGGAGACGATGCTCACCTTGCGCCCGCAGATCGTGTTGATCAGCGACGACTTGCCGACGTTCGGCCGCCCGATGAACGTGACGAAGCCCGAGCGGTGCTCGCCGTCGCCCGACGCTTCAGACATTGCTCGTGCGGTCCGCCCAGAACGGTTGTCGGAGCTCACGCTTCAAGATCTTGCCCGATCCGGTCTTGGGGATCTCGTCCATCCACGAGATCGAGCGCGGCACCTTGTAGCCGGCGAGATGCGCCCTGGCGTGCGTCGTCACGGACGCTTCGTCGAGCTCGGCGCCCGGGCGCGCCACGATCACGGCGTGCACGCTCTCACCCCAGTCGTCGCTCGGGATGCCGAACACGGCGGCCTCGTAGATGTCGGGGTGCTGCTCGAGCGCCGCCTCGATCTCCGCGGGATAGATGTTCATCCCGCCGGAGATGATCATGTCCTTCTTGCGGTCGCAGATGTACAGGTACCCCTCGTCGTCCCGGTAGGCGATGTCGCCGACGGTCTGGAAGCCGTCGCGGTGATCCTCCTCGAACTTGTCGTGCTGCTTGTAGTAGTCGGCGAACGTCGCCGCGCTCCGGACGTAGAGCTCCCCCGGGGCGTCCGGGCCGGTGCCCGTCACGATGTTGCCGTCGTCGTCGTACAAGCGGATCTCCACCATCGGCGCTTCGGTGCCACATGAACCCGGCTTGCGCATCTGGTCCTCCGGCCGCAGGATCGTGTTGACCCCGAGCTCGGTCGAGCCGTACACCTCCCACAGCGACTCCGGCGGGAGGTTGGCGATGTAGAGCTGCTTGAGCGCGTAGCTCCACGGAGCGGCGTTGGCGATCATGATCCGGATCGACGAGACGTCGTAGCGCGCCTTCACGTCACCTGGCAGCGTGCAGATCATCCGGATCGGCGTCGGAGCCGCGAACGTCGACGAGCACCGGTGCGTGTCGACGAGCCGCAACCAGTCCTCCGGATCGAACTTGCGCTGCAGGACGATCGTCTGGCCGAGCGCCAGCGCCAAGGCCATGAACCCGCCGGGTCCTGAGTGGTACAAGGGTCCGGTGGTGATGTAGATGTCGTCGGGGGTGTACCCGATGAGCTGCAGCATCGCGCCGAGCTGCACCGGATCGGCGACACCGCGGCGCAGCGCGCCCTTGGGCCTGCCGGTGGTACCCGACGTGTAGATCATCGTCGCCCCGGCCTCCGTCGTTGCCGGCACTGCGGGCACGTCCGGCGATGCCCCGGCGATCAGGTCGTCGCACGACTCCATCCCGGCCGGCGCTGCGCCGTCGTACACGAGGTACGTCGCGACCTTCGGGAGCTGACCGCGGATCCGCTCGAACATCGGTGCGAACTCGGCGTCGACGTAGACGAGCTCGGCATCACTGTGGTCGGTGACGTAGGCCGCCTCTTCGTCGCTCAGCCGGTAGTTGAGCGGCACCGCCGTCGCCCCGATCTTGCGCGCCGCGTTCACGATCGCGACGACACCGATCGAGTTCTGACCGCACCAGACGACCTTCGTGTTCGGCAGCACGCCGAGACCGAGCAGCACATTGGCGAGGCGGTTCGAAAGGCCCTCGAGCTCGGCGTAGCTGAGCGTGACGACATCGCCACCGGATCGGTCGTCGATGACGCCGACCTTGTCGGGATGCGCCGCGGCGTAGGCAGTCAGGATGTCTGGCATGGCCGCATTCGTAGCACCCGCGGGGGTGCTGACAAGCTGGCGGGATGACAGCGCGCATCATCAATGGCGTCGACGAGGCCAAGGCACTCGTCGGCGAGCACCTCGGATACAGCGACTACCTGGAGATCACCCAGGAACGCGTCAACCAGTTCGCCGAAGCCACCGGGGACCACCAGTGGATCCACGTCGACGTCGAGCGTGCCAAGGCCGGACCGTTCGGAGGGCCGATCGCCCACGGCTACCTGACACTCTCGCTCGGCCCCGTGCTGTACCCGGAAGTGGTCCAGATCCACGGCTTCTCGATGGGCGTCAACTACGGCGCCAACAAGGTCCGCTTCCCGGCGCCGGTGCCGGTCGGCAGCAAGGTGCGCCTCGGGGTCAAGCTGGTCGGCGGCCGACGAGATCGCCGGCGGGATCCAGGTCACGCTCGAGTTCACGTTCGAGGTCGAGGGCGCGTCGAAGCCGTCGTGCGTCGCCGAGATCATCTTCCGCCAGTACGTCTGAGGAAGGCTCAGCGGAACGCGGCATTACTTCGGTCGCGAACAGTTCCATCGACTCTGTGTCGGGGTAGTCGGAGCACCACGCCACGAAGCCTCGACAGCCGAGGTCGAGGTAGGTCCGGATCTTGTCGGCCACCTGCTCCGGTGTCCCGACGAGGTTGCCGGCGACCCAACTCGACCGCTCCTCGCCCCACAGGCTCTTCGACCCGGCCGCGTCGAGCTCGGCCTGCGTGCGCCGGATGAACAGCTCGGGTGACCACGTCATGCGGATCTCGTCGGGGTCACGTCCGACCGCCGCGCAGTGCTCGCGAAGCACGTCACGCTTGTGCGCCCACTGCTCGGGCTTGCCGCCGAAGTTCGAGCAATCGGCGTGACGGGCCACGACCCGCAGCGTGAGCTGCTCTCCCCCACCGCCGATCCAGATCGGTGGGTGCGGCGATTGGAGCGGCTTCGGGTCGCAGTTGGTGCGCACGGTCTCGTAGTACGTGCCCTTGTACGTCGTCTCCGGTTCGGTCCACATCGAGCGCACGATCTCGACGCACTCACGGAGCATGCCGATGCGGTCCTTCGGCTTGGGGAACTCGTACCCGTACGCGCGGTACTCGTTCTCGTACCATCCGGCGCCGATGCCCCAGTCGAGGCGCCCGCCGGAGACCACATCGACGGTCGACGTGATCTTCGCCAGCAGCGTCGGGTTGCGGTAGCTGTTGCAGCCGACCATCTGACCGAGCCGGATGCGGGTCGTCAGTTGACTGATCGCGGTGACCGTCGTCCAGCACTCGAACACCGCCTCGTGCGCCGGCCGCGGGACGTTGTGGAAGTGGTCGTACACCCAGATCGAGTCGTAGCCGAGCTCTTCGGCCCGCCGGGCGATGTCGACGGCCGTCGACCATTTCTCGGCGGCGCCGTCGATACCGGACAGCTCCATCTTCCAGCCCTGCGGCATGAACACGCCGAACACGACGTCGCCGCCACCGATCACCGATCCACTCATCGCGCCACGCTAGACGCGGCGAGGTGGAGCCGGACTCGTAGGCGGTGTGACACCGGCCCTAGGTTGCGGCGCGTGTCAGGACCCGTGCGGCTGAGTCTCGCCGACGTCCACGAGGCAATCGCCGCCACCCGTCCGGACGACGAATGCCTGGTGTTCCGGGATCGGCGCTTCACCTGGTCGGAGGTGACCGACCGGACCCGGCGGTTCGCCAACCATCTCGTCGACCATGGGCTCGGCTGCCGGGTCGAGCGGTCGGCGCTCGAGGGACACGAGTCGGGTCAGGACCATCTGGCGATCTATCTCCACAACGGCAACGAGTACCTCGAGTGCATGCTCGGGGCGCTGAAGGCGAGGGTCGCCCCGTTCAACGTGAACTATCGCTACGTCGCCGGTGAACTGCTGTACCTGTTGAAGGACTCGTGCGCCACCGCAGTCGTCGTGCACTCGCGTTTCGCGCCGACGCTCGCCGAGCTGTTGCCGGAGCTGCCGGACCTGCGCGTGATCCTCCAGGTGCCCGACGACTCGGGTCACGACCTGCTGCCGGGTGCCACGTGGTACGAGGACGCGCTCGCATCGGCCTCACCGTCCCATCCGCCGGTCGAGTGGAACGCCGACGATCTCTACATCCTCTACACCGGCGGCACGACCGGGATGCCGAAGGGCGTCATGTGGCGCAACGGCGACGCGATGGTCGAGTGCTTCGGTGGGTCGAAGACGGCGTCGACGATCGACGGCTTCCTCGCGGAGGCCGACACCGGTCTGCGGGCGCTGCTCGCGCCGCCGTTCATGCACGGCGCCGGCCATTGGATGAGCTTTCGGACGTGGCTCGGCGGGGGCACCGTGTTCATCCAGTCCGTCCCCGAGCGGCTCGAACCGTCGGACATCTGGGGCCTCGTCGAGAAGGAGCAGTTGAACTTCCTGCTCATCGTCGGCGACGCGTTCGCCCGCCCACTGCTCGACGAGTTGGATCGCCGGCCCTACGAGCTGTCGAGCCTCACCGTGCTCCTGTCGGGTGGCGCGCCGCTGTCGGCGAAGCTCAAGGACGAGTTCCTCCGCCGGCTCCCGACGCTGATGATCGTCGACGGCCTCGGGTCGTCGGAGGCGGGCGGCCAGATGTCGCACGTCTCCACCGGTGGCGGCGCCACGACGGGCACGTTCGCGATCACACCGGGCAACCACGTGCTGAGCGCCGATCTCGACCGTGAGCTCGAGCCCGGCGACCCCGAGCTCGGCTGGTTGGCCAAGAGCGGCCGGCTGGCGCTCGGCTACCTCAACGATCGCGCCAAGACGCAGCGCTCGTATCCGGTGGTGGACGGGACGCGGTACGCGGTGCCCGGCGACCGGGCGCGTCTGCGCGCCGACGGCGTGGTCGAGCTGCACGGGCGCGACTCGGTCACGATCAACTCGGGTGGGGAGAAGATCTTCGCCGAGGAGGTCGAAGCTGCGATCAAGTCGCACGAGGCGGTCTACGACTGCGTCGTCGCCGGGCGGGCGAGCGAGCGCTGGGGTCAGGAGGTCGTCGCGATCGTCCGTGTGCGCGACGGCTACGGAGTGAGTCGCACGGCCCTGATCGCCGAAGCCGAACGCCACATCGCGCGCTACAAGCTGCCCAAGCAGATCGTGTTCGTCAACGAGGTCGTCCGCTCCCCCTCGGGCAAGGCCGACTACCGCTGGGCCAAACAAGTCGCCGCCTCGGACTACTGATCGAGCGTGTCGAAATCCGGACAGTCCGAATTCGTGCACCACCGTCGGTGCACAAATTCGTTCTGCCGAATTGCGCGGAGGCCGGTGCCGGCCATTCAAACGGCAAGTTGCCGGTGGCCGCCTTCGTCGTGCCGTGGTCGCTGTAGGCGGCGATCGTGCGTTGGGCGATGCGCATCTGGTGGATCTCGTCGGCGCCGTCGGCGAAGCGCGCCCAGCGGGCCTGCGTGAGCATGTGCGCCAGCGGAGTGTCGGTCGAGTAGCCGAGCGCGCCGTGGACCTGGATCGCCCGGTCGATGATCCGCCACAGGCTGTTGGCGACGAAGTGCTTCGCCATCGACACCACCGCGGTGAACTCCATCTCCTGCTCGAGTTGGTAGGCCGCGTGCAGCACCATCAGCTTGCACTGGTACAGCTCGACCGCGGAGTCGGCGATGAGCCACTGGATCCCCTGCTTCTCGGCGAGCAGCGAACCGTGCGAGTACCGCTCGAGCGATCGGGCGACCATCATGTCGAGGGCGATCTCGGCCTGACCGATCCAGCGCATGCAGTGCGCCAGGCGCGCCGGACCGAGCCGGTACTGACCGAGCAGGTGACCTTGACCTTGCCCACCCAACATGTTGGCGTGCGGGACGCGCAGGTCCTCGAGGAGGATCTCGCAATGGTTGTGCCCGCCCGACATCGTGTGCACGTCGCGCACGATGTTCCACCCGTCCGACGGCAGGTCGACGATGAAGCACGTGTTGGCCGCCTGCGGGATCTCCGGATCCTCCTCGGTGCGGGCGACGAGCAACGCGAACTTGGCGCCGCGAGCGCCGGAGATGAACCACTTGTGGCCGTTGATCACCCATTCGTCGCCGTCGCGGTAGGCCTTGGTCTGGATCAGCGTCGGGTCGGAGCCGGCGACCTCCGGCTCGGTCATCGCGAAGCACGACCGGGCGGTGCCCTCGCACAGCGGCCGGAGATACTTCTCCTTCTGCTCGTCGGTCGCCCAGTGCAACAGCGTGTGCTGGTTGCCCTCGTCGGGCGCCTGCGCGTTCAGCACGAACGGACCGATGCCGACCTTGGCGGCCTCCGCCGACACGGCCGCCATCGCCGTCGGGCCGAGCGCCATGCCGCCCCACTCCTTCGGCATGTGCGGGAGCCACAGCCCCCAGTCGTCGCGGGCCTCCTTGCGGAGCTTGACGATGCAGCCGACGAGCTGCGACCGGTCGTCCTGGTCGATCGCCTCCCACTCCGGCCGGACCCTCGCGTCCATGAACTCGCGGACCTTGAGGCGGACCTCGTCGACCTCGGGCGGGAACGAAAAGTCGATCATGCGCCAGTGAGTCTGCCGTCACGTATGAGCCGGCGGCGAAGCGGCTGAACGTGGCGTCCGAGCCCTAGCCTCCACGTTCGTGCGATCGAGACCGGCCACATCATGGGATCGCGAATCGCTCCCCGAGGGTGACGACAAGGTCCGCGCCGTGCGCGACATGTTCGACGCGATCGCGCCGCGGTACGACCTCGTCAACCGGATCATGACGTTTCGCCTCGATGTGCGGTGGCGGCGGCGGGCCGTACGCGCGCTCGAGCTCGATCCCGGCAGCCGCATCCTCGACCTGGCGAGCGGGACGGGCGACCTGTGCATCGACATCGCACGTGCCGGCCACCAGCCGATCTCGGTCGACCTGAGCTACGGGATGCTCGTCGCCGACCGGTCGGGCGCGCCGCGGATGCAGGCCGACATCTTGCGCCTTCCAGTGCCCGATCACTCGGTCGACGGTGTGACGTGCGGGTTCGCGCTGCGCAACCTCGTCGAGCTCCCGGCCTTCTTCGCCGAGCTCGGACGCGTCGTGCGGCCAGGTGGGCGGATCGCTCTGCTCGACGTCGGGATCCCGCGCAATCGGATCGTGCGGTGGGGCAACGGCATCTACTTCGGCAAGGTCGTGCCCCGCATCGGCGCGCTCCTGTCGGATGCCGCGGCGTACCGGTACCTCCCCCGCAGCGTCGCCTACCTGCCTTCGCCGGAGACGATGATCGCGTCGCTGCGCGCCACCGGGTTCGGCGACGCTTCGCACCACCAGTTGTCAGGCGGGATCACCCAGCTCCTGATCGGCACGCGCGAGTGAGCATGCGTGCCGTCACCAGACCTCTCGAAGGTGCGATCGACCTCAACGATGTGGCCGGTGGTGACGGATTCCTGTTCGTCCGCGACGGCGTCGGCATCGCCGGCCGCGGCATCGCAACGCGCGTGCCGTACGGCGACGCCGCCCGTGTGCTCGCGTCGATCGAGCACACGGGCGTCGATGGGGCCGGCGGAGGTGCGGGCGGGCCGATCGCGATCGGTGTCCTGCCCTTCCTCCCCGACTCACCCGCCGAGCTCGTGATCCCGAGCGCCGTCGTGCGTAAACGGGACGACGGGAGTGTGTGGGTCACCCTGATCGACGATGCCGAGCAGCCGGTTCCACGAACGCCGGTTCTTCCTGCCGCCGCTTCGTACGAGATCCGACCCGCCGTCGACGTCGCCCACTACCTGCACGCGGTCGAGTCGGCGCGCGACGCAGTGCGTTCGGGAGACATCGTCAAGGCCGTGATCGCCCGCCCGATCACGGTCACGTCCGACCACCCGATCGATGTCCACGCCGTGCTCGGGCGGCTGCGGGCCAGCTTCGGTTCGAGCTATCGCTTCTCGGTCGACGGGTTCATCGGCGCGTCTCCCGAGTTGCTGGTGGCGGTCGAGGGCGACGTGATCCGGTCGCACCCGCTCGCCGGGACGGCGCCGATCACCGGCGACGTCGACAACGACGCGCGGCTGGCCTCGGAACTGATCGCCAGCACCAAGAACCAGGTCGAGCACCGCACCGTGATCGAGATGGTGCACGACACGCTGCTGCCGTGGTGCAGCTATCTCGACTGGGAGCCCGAGCCGTCGATCGTGAAGGTGGCGAACGTGCAGCACCTCGGTTCGAGCGTCGAAGGCCGCTTGTCGAGCCCGGCTCCGAACGTGCTCGAGCTGGTGCGAGCGTTGTCGCCGACTCCTGCCGTCGGCGGCCACCCGCGTTCGCGGGCGCTCGAGCTGATCGAGTCGGTCGAGGGGTTCGAACGCGGTCCGTACGGCGGGGCGGTCGGCTGGGTCGATGCCTCCGGCAACGGGACGTGGGCGGTCGCGATCCGCTGTGCCGAGCTGTCCGACGATCGCCACTCCGCCCGCCTCGTCGCCGGCGGCGGCATCGTGGCCGACAGCGACCCGCTCGCCGAGCTGGCCGAGACGCAAGCCAAGTTCCAAGCCATGCTCTCCGCCATCATCCGCCCCTGACCAAACCACCGTTCTGTCTGCTCCGATGACCGCACGGGCAATCTGAAGCAGACAGGTCAGGGTTTGCCGAGGGCGGCGGCGACGGCGGCGTTGAGGCGGTCGTGGACGGCGACGTTGTCGGCGCGGTTGGTCGGGACGCGGATGAGCCACGGCCCCGGCTGCGTCAGACGCTCCGCCAACTCGCCCGCATCGGTGATCGTGGTGGCGGCGATTCCGTGGGCGCGGGCAAGGCCTTCGATGTCGGTGCCGTGCGGTGTGCCGAGCAGGGTCTCGAACTGATCGGCGGGGAGCGCCGACGCTTGGGGGAGGAACGAGAAGATGCCACCGCCGTCGTTGTCGACGACCACGATCCGCAGGTCGGCTGACCGGTCGCGGAGACGGACGAGCGCGTTGGAGTCGTGCACGAATGCGATGTCGCCGACGAGGACAACCGTCGGCGTGCCGGTCAGCGCCCGGCCGAGCGCGGTCGACACGACGCCGTCGATGCCGTTGGCACCCCGGTTCGCATGGGCGCGGGCGAGCGGTCCCCCGAACCACTCGAGATCGCGCACGGGCATCGAGGACGCCACGACGAGCTCGACGTCCGCGGGGAGCGACGCGGCGATGACGTGCGCCACTCCGGGTTCGGTGAGCGACTCGTCGGCGGCCAGCGTGACCTCGATCGCCTCCAACGCACGCTTCTCGGCATGTCGCCAACGCGCCGCCCACGTCGTGCCCGTTGCGCCGCGAAGATCCTCGAGATCGTCGATCGCGCACACGATCGCCACGTCGTGCCCGGGATCGACGACGCCCGGTCCGCCGACCTGGACCACCGCGGGCGCGGAACGGGCGATCCACTCGGAGAGCACTCTCGAGGCGGGCGGACGGCCGATGCGCACGACGACCTCCGGCGCGTGCGCGTCGGCGAACTCCCGATGCCGGAGCAACGCGTCGAACGTCGTCACCGCGGCGGGCAACGATCGTGCGCCACTGACCGGGTCGGCGAGCACCGGCCATCCCGTCGCGTCGGCCAGCGCCGCGATGCGCTCCACCGGCACACCCCCGCGGCCGCCGGCGACGATCACGCCCCGTTGGCGTTCGACGACCGCTCCCAACCCGGCCCCAGCGGCGTGACCCCCGGTGGCGCCGTTGTCAGCGGGAGCTGCCAGGCCGGTGCCGACGGGTGCGGATGCCGGCTCGCGTCGGGCCGCGGGAGGGAGCGCACCGGGAGACGCCGGTCAGCGGCTCGCGGAACGGCAGGTTGAGGTGCACGGGACCGAACCGCGCGGCGTTGCTGGCGCGGAACGCCAGCGACCGCCACGTCGAAGCGGCGGCGGCATCGGGGACCCCGGGATCGTGGAACCAGCGGACGGATCGGCCGAACAGATGGGTCTGATCGATCGTCTGGGGAGCACCGACGTCGCGTAGTTCGGGAGGTCTGTCCGACGTGACCACCAGCATCGGCACCGCCGACAGCCCGGCCTCGACCACGGCGGGATGGAAGTTCGCGGCCGCCGTGCCGCTCGTGCACAACACCACCGCGGGCACGCCGCCGAGGCCGATCCCGAGGGCGACGAATGCGGCAACCCGCTCGTCGTGCACCACGTGCACCGTCATGTCGCCGTTCGATGCGAGGGCGACGGCCATGGGTGTGCTCCGTGAGCCCGGGGCGACCACGGCCTGCCGTACGCCGAGACGAACCCACTCGTCGACAAGGGTGGCGCAGAACGTCGCGGCGACGGACATCACGCCGACGATACGAGACGTAAGGTGATCTCCATGACGAGCACTGACGAGGCGCTGCGCGTCGAGATCTGGTCCGACATCGTCTGTCCGTGGTGCTACATCGGCAAACGTCGGTTCGAGAAGGCGCTCGCCGAGCTCGATGGCGAGCTCGACGTCGAGGTGGTGTACCGCCCGTTCCAACTCGATCCCCGGGCGTCGCCGGGTTCCTCGATGCCGGTCGCCGAGGCCTACGCGCGCAAGTTCGGCGGCGAGCAACAGGCACAGGCGGTCATCGATCGCGTCACGGCGATGGCCCACGAGGCCGGCATCGAGTTCCGGATGGACCGCGCCCTGCGGGCCAACACGCTGCTCGCCCACCGGCTGCTGTGGCTCGCCGAGCCGCCGTGTCCGATCCCGCAGACGGCCCTCAAGGAGCGGCTGCTGCAGGCCTACTTCATCGACGGGCTCGACATCGGTGATCCCGATGTGCTCGCCGACTGCGCGGCCGACGTCGGGTTCGACCGCGACGAGATCGTGCAGTTCCTCGAAGGTGACGCCGGCACCGCGGAGGTGACGGCGATGTTGCAGCAAGCCCACGACGCCGGCATCACAGCCGTGCCGACGTACGTCATCGATCGCAGATGGGCGATCCCGGGCGCGCAGGATCCCGACGTGTTCGTGCAGGCGCTCCGCCGGTTCGCCGCCAAGGCGCGCGAAGAGGCCGGGGAGCACACGGTGCACGACGGCGCGTGAAGACTGATCGGGTCGTCCTCGTCCACGGCTTCACGCAGACCGCCCGGAGCTGGCGGCCGACCGTGGCGCGACTCACGGCCGCGCTCGGTCCTGACGTCGAGATCCTCGCGCTCGATGCGCCCGGCCACGGCGATCGGGGTGACGTTCGAGCCGACCTGGCCACCGGCGCGTCGATGCTCGGAGTCGAGGGCGGGCGAGCGACGTACGTGGGTTACTCGATGGGAGGACGTCTGTGCCTGCACGTCGCCCTCGCATCGCCGCATCTCGTCGATCGGCTCGTGTTGATCAGCGCCACGCCGGGCATCGAGGACGCCCGCGAACGCGACGAGCGCCGCGTCGCGGACGACGCGCTCGCCGACGAGATCGAGCGCATCGGAGTCGACGCGTTCCTCGAACGCTGGTTGTCGCAGCCACTGTTCAGCCAGCTCGATCCCTCGGACGGCGACATCGAGGCCCGCCTGACCAACACTGCGCCCGGCCTCGCTTCGAGCTTGCGACTCGCCGGCACCGGAACGCAGGAGCCGCTGTGGGCCCGCCTCGGCGAGCTCGCGATGCCGGTGCTCGTCGTCGCCGGGGAGCACGACGCCAAGTTCACGGCGATCGGTCGGCGGATGGCCGACGCGATCTCCGACGCCTCGTTCGTGCTCATCGAAGGTGCCGGCCACGCCGCCCATCTCGAACGACCCGAGCAGACGTGCGCCGCGATCGTGACGTGGCTCGGCGCAACTCAGCCGCCGAGCGCCAGCCCGAGCGCGAACAGGGCGCCGTAGGCGAGCTGCGTCCGGCCGGTCGCTCCGAGCACGCCGATCAGTGCCGGGCCGCTGGCGCGGTCGACCACCGATCTCACGGGCACGGCCGCGACGGGGATCGCGAGCAGCACCAGGAGCGCCGGCGGTCGCCAGATCGCGGCGACGATGGCGAAGGCGAAGGCGCCGACGACCAGCCCGACGAAGATCGTCCGCGTCCGGGGATCCCCGAATCGCACGGCCAGCGTGCGCTTGCCGGCGGCCGTGTCGGTCGGGATGTCGCGGAGGTTGTTGACGACGAGCAGCGCGCACGCGAGGCAGCCGACCCCACATCCGGCGATGACGGCCAGCGCCGTCACCCGCTCGACCGCGACGAAGGTGGTCCCGACCGTCGCCACGAGGCCGAAGAACACGAACACGAACACCTCGCCGAGGCCCATGTAGCCGTAGGGCGACGGCCCGCCGGTGTACCCCCAGGCCGCGGCGATGCATGCGACGCCAACGGCCAGCAACCACCACGTCGTGGCCACCGCCAACGCCAATCCGACGAGTGCGGCGACGCCGAAGGCGATCAACGCGGCGCGCTTGACCGCCTGCGGGGTGGCGATGCCGGACGCGACGAGTCGCACCGGACCGACCCGCGCGGTGTCGGTTCCCCTGACCCCGTCGCTGTAGTCGTTGGCGTAGTTCACACCGACCTGGAGCGCCAGCGAGACGACGAGCGCGGCGCCGACGCGCCACCAGACGATCCCGCCTTCACCGACCGCACACGCGGCGCCGACGAGGACGGGGACGACGGCGGCCGGCAGCGTGCGCGGGCGGGCACCGATCAACCAGCGCTGCAATGTCCGTTCCACAACTGCGCCATGATGGGGTGATGAGCGAACTGTGGCAAATGGGAGCGTTGGAATTGGCAGGTGCCATCCGAGCGGGCGACGTCTCCAGCCGCGAGGTGGTCGAGGCCCACTTGATGCGCGTCGACAAGGTCAATGGCGACCTCAACGCGATCGTCAGGCTCCTGGCCGACGAGGCGCTGACCGCCGCCGACGCCGCCGATCGCGCCGTCGCCGACGGTGTCGAGCTCGGTCCGCTCCACGGTGTGCCGTGCACGGTGAAGGAGAACATCGACGTCGCCGGCACGCCGACGACCCAGGGCGTCATCGCCCTCTCCGAGGCGGTGGCCGCCGTCGACGCGCCGGCTGTCGCCCGCATGCGTGCCGCCGGGGCGATCCCGTTTGCCCGTACCAACCTCCCCGATCTCGGCCTGCGCATCCACACCCACTCGTCGCTCCACGGCCTCACCCGCAACCCGTGGAACCCGCACGTGACGGCGGGCGGGTCGAGTGGCGGTGAAGCGGCCGCGCTGGCGTCGGGAATGAGCCCCATCGGACTCGGCAACGACATCGGCGGGTCGCTGAGGAACCCCGCCCACTGCTGCGGAATCGCCTCGATCAAGCCGTCGGTCGGCGTCGTGCCGATGGCGACGGTGATCCCACCGGAGGATCTGATGCTCGCCCAGCAACAGATGCTCGTCGAGGGGCCGATGGCGCGCCAAGTCGCCGACGTGCGCGCCGGACTGCTGACCATCGCCGGGATGGACGTGCGCGATCCGCGCAGCGTCCCGGCCCAACTCACGGATGCCGAACCCGGCGAGCGGCTGCGCGTGGCGGTGCTCGCCGAACCGCCGGGCGGCACCACCGACACCGGAATCGCGGCGACCGTGCGTCGGATGGCCGACATCCTGAGCGACGCCGGCCACGACGTCGTCGAGGCCGTGCCACCCGACTACGAGCACGTGCTCCAACTCTGGGCGATGTCGCTGATCATCGACCTCCGTGTGCAGCGTCCGATGCTCGACGCCGTCGTCGGCGACGAGGGACGGGCCATCATCGCCAACTTCGACCTGTCGGTGCCGACACTCGGTGTGGACGAGATCCTCGGCTTCCAGGTGGAACGCTTCCGAGCGATGCGGATGTGGTCGGCGTTCTTCGCCGATCACCCGGTCCTGTTGTCGCCCACGTGGGCGCACCCCGCGTTCGAGCATGGCCAGGACATCGGCGACAGCGAGTCGGGCGCGATGCTCGAGATCCTCCGCCCGGTGCTCCCGGCCAACGTCCTCGGCCTCCCGGCGGCCGTCGTGCCGGGTGGCGTGGTCGACGGGCTTCCGATCGGCATCCAGGTGACGGGCGATCGCTACACCGACCTCCGCTGCCTCACGATCGCCGAGGAGATCGAGGCTGCGGTGGGCCGGTTCACGCCGATCGATCCCGTGACGACCTGACGGCGCGTGACCGACCGTCTCGTCGCCCTCGACCTTCCCGGCGGTCCCGAGTTCGTCTCCGCATTGCGTACCGTCTGGGACCGCGGCGACACCGCGCTTCCGGTCGATCAGAGACTCCCCCACCGGGCCCGGGCGGAGCTGTTCGACGCGATGCGCCCGAGCAGCGTCATCGACACGTCTGCGGAGACGGCGCTCCGCGGAGGACGGGCGACCGAGGCGGGCGACGCACTCGTCGTCGTGACGAGCGGCACGACGGGCGCCCCCAAGGGCGTGGTCCTCACCCACGACGCGGTCGTCGCCTCGGCAGTCGCGTCGTCGGCCCGACTCGACGTGACCGCCGACGACCACTGGTTGGCGTGCCTGCCGCTGAGCCACGTCGGAGGTCTCTCCGTCGGTGACGCGCGCTCTGCACACCGGCACGCGCCTCACGGTCATCGGGGGCTTCGACGCCGACGCGGTCGAGCGATCTGACGCGACGCTCGTGTCGCTCGTCTCGACGGCGCTGCACCGCATCGACGCGTCCCGATTCAGGACGATCCTGCTCGGCGGAGCCCGCCCGCCGAGCACCCTTCCGTCGAACGTGGTCGCGACCTACGGCATGACCGAGACCGGAAGCGGTGTGGTGTACGACGGGATCCCACTCGACGGCGTCGAGGTGCGCATCGCGGCCGGCGAGGTGCACGTCAGGGGGCCGATGCTGTTCCGCTGCTACCGCGACGGCCCCTCGCCGCTCGTCGACGGGTGGTTCGCGACGGGTGACGGAGGGCGTCTCGATGCCGATGGGAGGCTCGTCGTCGACGGTCGGATCGGTGAGCTGATCATCACCGGCGGGGAGAACGTCTGGCCGCAAGCCGTCGAGGCGGTGCTCTCCGAACACCCGGCGGTCCGCGACGTCGCCGTGGCGGGACGCCCGGACGCCGAATGGGGCGAAACGGTCGTTGCCCACGTGGTCCCCGACGGCGATCCACCCTCGCTCGACGAGCTCCGAGATCACGTCAAGGCCGCACTCCCCGCCTACAACGCTCCACGCGCGCTCGTGCTGGTCGAGGAGGTGCCGCGCACCGCGCTCGGCAAGATCGTCCGCACAAGTTTGAGCGACCCGGTATCCTGAGGCACCCGTGGGATCCTGTCGGCGAGTGACCGCCATACTCGACGCGGGCCAAGGAACGGCCACCCACCCTGGATGCGCGTGAGGCCGACGAGCGCAACCAACACCCCTCTCCCGAACCGGTTCTGGCGCCAGTGGTGGGCCACCACCGTGTCCAATCTCGGTGACGGGATCAACTTCGCGGCCCTTCCGCTGCTCGCCTACTCGCTCACCGACGACGAGCGACTGTTGTCGTTGACGGCATTCGTGACCCTCGCGCCGTGGCTGGTGCTCGCCCTCCCCGTCGGCGTGCTCGTCGACCACGCCGACCGTCGAATGCTGATGATCACGGCCAACGTCGCCCGTGTCGGCCTGTTCGGCGTCATCGCCCTGACCGCCGGCGCCGACTCCATCACCATCGCCGCGTTGATGTCGCTCCTCGTCGGGGTCGGCACGTGCGAGGTCGTGTTCGACAGCAGCGCGCAGGCGTTCCTCCCGACGCTGGTCAGCGGTGCCGATCTCCCACGCGCCAACGGCTACCTGTTCGCGGCCGAGGTCGTGACGGGGAGCATCCTCGGACTGTCGGTCGGCGCGTTCCTGTTCGACCGCGGACACGCGCTTCCGTTCGCGGTGAACGCGGCGTCGTTTGCAGTCGCCGCGATCCTCATTGCGTCGATCAAGGTCGAACGCACACACCCCCCGCTCAACGTCAATGCACGCGACCTCGGTGAACTGAGTGCAACCATCGGTTCGGCGTTCCGCTCACTGTGGGACGACCACCTGCTGCGCCTGCTGGCGATCATGCTGACCGTCACCAACTTCGGGTTGATGTTCGGGCACGGCATCTTCGTGAAGTACGCCGACCAGGAGCTTGGAGTGACGGGATTCGGGTACGGGCTGCTTGCTCGTCGCCACCGCGCTCGGCGCCGCTGGCTCGGGAGTGTTCGGGCACCGCATGATCGCAGCCCTCGGGACGCGTTGGTCGATCGTCGTGCCGTACCTCGCGTTCGGCGTGACGCAGGTCCTGATCGGTGCTGTTCCGGTCACCGCCGTCGTCGCCGTCGTCGGGTTCGTGCTCGGCGGCGCGATCACGTTGTGGAACGTCGTCACCCTCTCGATCCGCCAACGTGTGATCGAGCCGGCGCGGTTCGGGCGCGTCAACAGCGTGTACCGCTGGATCGGTACCGGTGCCGGCGCCTTCGGCGCACTGGTCGGCGGTCAACTCGCCTACGCGACGGACAGCCTGCGCGTGCCGTACCTCGCCGCCGGCGTCATCACGCTCGCCGCGCTCGCCGTGTTCGCCGCGCCCGTCCTACGCGCCGCGGACGACATCGACCTCACTCAGGCCCTCGATCTCACCCCGGCGCCCCCGTCGATGACATAGGTCTCGCCGGTGATCCAACTCGCCAGGTCGGACGCCAGGAAGACCGCCAGGTTGGCGATGTCCTGCGGTTCGCCGAGTCGTTTCAGCGGGAGCGCCTTGGCGAGGTCGTCACCGAAGTGCTCGACGAGATAGGACGCGAAGTCGGTCTCGACCAGACCGGGCGCGATCCCCACGACCCGGGTCGGGCCGATCTCGCCTGCCAACTGGCGGGTCAGGTGGATCAGGGCGGCCTTCGTCACGTTGTAGACGCCGAGCCCGAACTCGGCCCGCAGACCGCCGACCGACGCGATGTTGATGATGACGCCCGGCTTGTTGGCGAACGCCCGATGGTGGGCCGCCTGGCACCAGAAGACCGGACCGCGCAGGTTGACATCGAACGTCTTGTCGTAGCGCGCCACGTCGACGTCGACGACCGCCCCGTAGTAGGGGTTCGTCGCGGCGTTGTTGACCAGGATGTCGAGTCCGCCGAACCGCTCGATCGTCGCGTCGACACACGCCGCGGCCGCCTCGAGATCACCGGCGTTGGCGGCGAACACCGCCGTCTCGCCGGACATCTCGGCCGCCGCCGCTTCGAGCAGGTCCTGCTTGCGCGACGACAACATCACCTTGGCGCCGGCGGCGGCGAACGAGGCGGCGATCGCCTTGCCGATCCCCTTCGAGGCGCCGGTGACGAGCGCGACCTTCCCATCCAGCGTGATCTGCATGGAGGCGCACCGTACCCCAGTCGATCTGGGCTGCTGCGCTCCGCGGCAGCCGACTTGTGTGGCAGCCCAGAACGGGGAGAGGTCGTCCGCCGCACGAGTCGGCGACCAGACGTGCACCGCACCGGTGTGGGGTGAGCCGACTCAATCAAGCTTGGCCGCTGCGTCGACCGAGTCGTTGTCGTGTCCTGTGCCGACGACGATCCGGATGCGCCGGATGCGCCGCCCCTCGACCTCTTCGGTGATGAAGCGCCATCCGTCGAACTCGACGGCCTCACCTGGCTCGGGAACGTGCTCGAGGCTGCCGAACACGAACCCGGCGATCGTGTCCCAGTCCTCGTTCGGGAGTTGGACGTCGAGCAGGTCGTTGAGGTCGTCGATCGACGTGCCGCCGTCGACGAGGTAGTCGCCGTTGGGCAGCCGCTCGACGGTCGCCTCCTCGGTGTCGTATTCGTCGACGATCTCGCCGACCAGTTCCTCGAGGCAGTCCTCGAGCGTGATCAGCCCGGCGATGCCGCCGTACTCGTCGACGACGATGGCGAGGTGGAACTTGCCGGCCTGCATCTCGCGCATCAGGCGAGCCACCGGCTTGTTCTCGGGGATGAACCGCACCGGCCGCGCCAGTTCGAGCACCGCGATACCGCCCCGACCGTCGCGTTCGGCGCGGATCAGGTCCTTCGTGTAGGCGAGACCGACGATGTCGTCGTCGTTCGTGCCCGACACCGGCAGCCGGCTGAACCCGTGGGCGATGGCGAGATCGAGCGCCTGGGTGACCGTCGAGCTGTCGGTGACGACGACCATGTCCGGCTGCGGCACCATCACCTCGCGAGCCACCGTGTCGCCGAACTCGATGATGCTCTCGATCAGCTGGCGCTCCTCGTGCTCGATCACCTCGTCCTGCGCCGCCGCCTCGACGATCCCCAACAGCTCCAGCTCGCTCACGAAGGGCCCTTCCTTCAGACCCTTGCCCGGGAGCAGGATGTTGGTGAGCCCGATCAAACCTCGCGAGATCAAGCGCAGGGGTGGGAACGACACGATCAACTCGGTGAGCCGTGCCGTTGCCAGCGCGGCGCGTTCGGCGGAGAGCACCGCCCAGGTCTTCGGCATCGCCTCGGCCAGCACGAAGAAGAGGATGACGTTCAGGAAGAAGCCGATGATGACACCCAGTCCACCGAACACGCGGGCGGCGAGCAGTGACGTGAGGAATGCCTGCCCGGTCTGGCAGAACGTGATGGTCACGAGGATCGGGTTGATGAACCGCTCCGGATGACTGACCAGCCGGAAGAGCGCGCGGGCTGACGCCTTCCCCGAGGAGTCGGCGATCGCCTGGGCCTTCACGCGTGAGATCCGGTTCAGCGACGTCTCGGCGACGGCGAAGAACACCAGCACGAACAACAGCAGCACGATCGCGATCAACATGAGCGTGTCGATCGTCGACCAGACGACGGCCGTCATGGCTCGCTCCGCTCGAGTCGGAATGTCGCCGGCACGGGTCCGTGCCAATGGTGCTCGGTCAGCAGGACGCGCTCACGGTCGCGCATCGCGGCGGTCTCGACCGGTTCGGCATGATCGTGGCCGAGCACGTGAAGGATGCCGTGCACGACGAGCAACGCCAGCTCGTCGTCGACGGTGCCGCCGTGATCGGGCGCCGCGGCCGCGGCGATCGCCGGGCACACGACGACGTCGCCGAGGAGCACGGGTGTGCCGTCGAGGGGCTCGCCGTCGGCGGCGTCGAGTGGGAACGACAGCACGTCGGTCGGACCAGCGACTCCCATGTGTTCGGCGTTCAACGCCGCGATCTCGGCCGGATCGACGAAGGTCAGGGTCAACTCGCCACTCACGCCTTCGGCGCGAAGTACAGCATCCGCCAGGGCTGCCCAGCGGGCGGCGTCGATGTCGACATCGTCCTGCTCGTCCGCGCAGACGACGATCGGCGGTCCGACGCCGGTGGGACTGGGTGGGTCATCCACGCGTGGCTGTCCTCCGCTCGATCTCACGTTCGTAGGCGGCGACGATGTCAGCCACGATCTGGTGCCGCACGACGTCGGCTGCGGTGAGATGGACGAAGGCCAGGCTGTCGATGCCCGTGAGCACCTTCTCGAGGCCGACGAGGCCGCTGCGGCCGTCGGGCACGTCGACTTGGGTGACGTCGCCGGTGACGACGACCTTTGACCCGAATCCGATTCGTGTCAGGAACATCTTCATCTGCTCAGGCGTGGTGTTCTGTGCCTCGTCGAGGATGATGAAACTGTTGTTCAAGGTGCGCCCGCGCATGAAGGCGAGTGGTGCAACCTCGACGGTTCCCCGCTCGAGCAGCTTCTGGGCACCCTCGGGATCGACCATGTCGTACAGGGCGTCGTACAGCGGACGCAGGTACGGGTCGATCTTGGCCATCAGATCGCCCGGCAAGAATCCCAACCGTTCGCCCGCTTCGACGGCCGGACGGGTCAGAATGATGCGTTGGACCTGTTTTGCTTGGAGCGCTTGGACCGCCATCGCGACGGCCAGCCACGACTTGCCGGTTCCGGCCGGCCCGATTCCGAACGTGATCACGTTGGCCGCGATGGCGTCGACATATCGCTTCTGGCCGGCCGTCTTGGGCCTAACGTGGCGACCGCGGGAACCCTTCAGCACCTCGTGGGTGAGGACGTCGGTTGGACGTTCGTCGGCCCGAACCATGCCGATCGCCTGATCGAGGCTGCGCTCGTCGAGTTGATGGCCCCGCTCGAGCAACGAGACGAGCTCTTCGAACAGCCGCCCGAGGTGCTCGGACTGCTCGCCCCTCAGCGAGATCTCGTTGCCGCGCACGCTGATGTCGGAGTCGGGGAACCGGCGTTCGATCTGGCGGAGGTGCTCATCGCGCGGGCCGAGCAACGCTGCCATCAGGTGCGAGCCCGGTACGACAACTGTGGTCGAGGTGTCCGTCGTCGTCATGCGCATCGTCGGCCGAGAGCGGCACTCATCGCGCCACACGGTAGCGCCTGCCACGTGGTGACCTGCGCAACAAACCTTGAAGAAATCCCTACGGAACGATGAGTCGGCGGCCGATAGATCTGAGTCGTTCCCGCCCCGGGATCGCGCCACGCAGGTTTCCCGAGACGGAGAGGACGATGGATCGAGCGCTCACGACGATGGCATGGGTGTGGGCCACCCTCGCCGTCGTCGCGCTCGCCGCTGTCCCGTTCACCGGCACGCCCGGTCGCCTCGCCGCGATCGGCATCGCAGCAGTCGTGTGTGTCTGCGCGTCGTACATCGGTTGGCAGCTCCACGGAGTTTCGCCGCTGTACCCGGCCGTGATGCTCGTGTCGGCCGCGTTCTTGTTCACGTTCGACCTGCCCGGCCGCTCGGGCGACGTCGCCGACGTCAGCATGACCGAAGCGACGATCGATGTGCTGGGCAACTTGGTGCTCGTCGTCGGCGTGGCCCTCGCGGCCCGCGCCCGCCGTGGCGGCTACTCGCGTCGCGATCTTGCTGACGGCCTGACGGTGCTGCTGGGCGCGATGGTGGTCGCGTGGGTCGCGATCGCCAACCCGCTGATCGAGCGGCGCGGCCTCAGCCCGCAGAGCGCGATCCTCAACAGTCTTCCCCTCCCGCTCTCGGTGATCCTCGTCGTGTTGATCGCGTCACTGCTCGTCACCGGTCTCGAGCGGAACCGCGCCGCGATGCTGCTCGTCGTTGCGCTCTCGCTCAATCTCGTCGGCGAACTGATGCGCGGATTGATCAAGTCCGAAGTGCTCGGCCGCGATGCCGCCGACATCGTCGCTGGCGTGTACTTCTGCGCCCTGTTCCTCGCCGCCGCGGCGTTCACGCATCCGTCGATCGCCCGGGCTCTCGAGAAGCGCTCACCGCGTGTCTCGGTCAACGCGACGCTGCGTCTCACGGTCCTCGGCCTCTGCCTGCTCGTGCCGATCGCGCTCGTCGTCGCAGTCCCCGATCAGTCGACGCTCGACCGGGTCATGCGTACCTCGCTGACGGTGCTGCTGCTCGCGTCGGGCTCGGTGCGGTTGCTGAACGCGATCCGCGTCAGCAATCGGGCGGAGCACGAACTGTTCACGAGGAGCCAGGTCGACGAGCTCACCGGCCTTCCGAACCGGGTTCAGTTGGTCTCCGCCATCGGCGAGGTGCTCGACGACACGTGGCGGACGGAGTCCCGGCCGTCGCTGATGCAGGTCAACCTCGACCGCTTCAAGAACATCAACGACAGCCTCGGTCACGAACTGGCCAACGAGGTGCTGTGCGAGCTCGGCGCCCGCCTCCGCGGGTTGGCACGCGACATCGGCGCCCACATCGCTCGGCCGTCCGGCGACGAGTTCGTGATCCTCGATCGCGACGCCGGGTCTCCTGCCCAAGCGTTCGCTCGCGCCGAGTCGGTCCACGCCGCCCTCAGCGAGCCGTTCATGGTCGATGGTGTCTCGGTGTTCGTGACCTCGAGCATCGGCCTGGCAGTGGTGCCCAAGAACCGTACGATCACGCCCGAGGAGTTTCTCCGGCGGGCCGACATCGCCACCCACCGGGCGAAGGCCAACGGCCGCAACTGCATCGCCCTCTTCGACGAGTCGATGCAGACCAGTGTCACCCAGCGGATGGACATGGAGAACGCGCTCTACGGAGCGGTCGAGCGCCGCGAGTTGCGCCTCTACCACCAACCCATCGTCGAGATCGAGACCGGTCGGATCAGCGGCTTCGAAGCGCTCATCAGGTGGCGGCGCGACGACGGCACACTCATCGCGCCCGCCGACTTCATCTTCATCGCCGAGGACACCGGCTTGATCAACACGATCGGCGCGTGGGCGATGCT
Source organism: Ilumatobacteraceae bacterium (assembly GCA_963722415.1). Taxonomy (GTDB): domain Bacteria; phylum Actinomycetota; class Acidimicrobiia; order Acidimicrobiales; family Ilumatobacteraceae; genus JALOLG01. The sequence goes on along the minus strand of CAVRNI010000035.1, from coordinate 75,831 downwards.
CGAGGCGCTCACGGAGTTGCGGCGCTGGATCAACGAAGGCATCGTCGAGGACACGACGACGATCTCGGTGAACGTGTCGCCCCGCCAGATCGCGGATCCCCACTTCGCCGACATCGTCCAAGAGGCGCTGACCCGCTCCGGTGTGCCACCCCACCTGCTGTGGCTCGAGGTCACCGAGTCGATGATGCTGTCGGAGCCGGAGATCGCCAGGAGCACGTTGCGGCGGGTGCGCGCGATGGGAGTGCGGCTCGCGCTCGACGACTTCGGCACCGGCTACTCGTCGCTGTCGCTCCTCCAGCAGTTCCCGCTGCAGCGGATCAAGATCGACCGGGCCTTCATCCAGGGTGTCGCGGATCGTGCGAACGATCGTTCACTCGTGCGCACGATCGTGGCGATGGGCTCCTCGATGGGTCTCGACGTCGTCGCCGAGGGCGTCGAGAGCATCCACCAGCTCCGTGTCCTGCGCGACATCGGCTGCGACAAGGCACAGGGCTATCTCATCAGCCATCCGATCCCCGCCGACGCGATGCGCTCGACGATGGTCGCCCTGTCCGACCTCGGTTCGCTCGGGTTCTTCGGAGCGGCAACGCGGACCTCGGAGCCCGCCCCGATACCGATGCAGCTCGCCACCCGCACGCGCGCTCGCCCCGGTGTCGGCGAGAACGGCTGACAGCGCTCGAACCGGCCACGAGCCGGCGGATCACCGAGCCGTCGCCGGCGGTCCTCAGAGGTGCGACAATGGCACTGGACGGGAGGGGGTGGTGAGGATGCACTTCGCCGATCGTCGAGATGCCGGCCGCCGACTGGCGGGCCGGCTCGGGCACCTTGTCGTTGATCGTGGCGCCGATCGGGCTGACCACGACGTCGTCGTCCTCGGCCTCCCACGCGGTGGTGTTCCCGTGGCGCTCGAGATCGCGCTCGCCCTGTCCGCGCCCCTCGACGTGATCGTCGTGCGCAAGCTGGGCGCGCCCTTCCAGCCCGAGTTGGCGATGGGAGCGATCGGAGAGGGCGGCGTCCGGGTCGTCGACGAAGCTGTCGTCAGGTCGGTGGGCGCGACCGAAGAGGAGATCGCCGCGATCGAGGCGCGCGAGCGCACCGAGCTGGCGAGGCGGGCGCAGCAGTTCCGAGGCGACGCCGTGCCGATCGCCGTCGAGGGACGGACAGCGGTCATCGTCGACGACGGGATCGCCACGGGATCGTCGGCGCGAGTCGCGTGCCGGATCGTCCGCGCCCGGGGTGCATCACGACTCGTGCTCGCGGTCCCGGTGGCGCCCGAACGGTGGACCAAGGAACTACGCGGCGAAGCCGACGAGTTCGTCTGCGTCAGTGCGCCACGTTGGTATCGCTCGGTCGGCGAGTGGTACCGCGATTTCACGCAGACCACCGACGACGAGGTGATCAGGTGCCTCGAGCGAGCCGCCCACTGATCAGGACTTCTTGCGTGGCGGCGAGCAACCCGAACTGTCTGCTTCAGACGACGCCATGCGCGGTCTGAAGCAGACAGTTCGGATCAGCGGGTGGTGAACACCGCGACGGTACGGGCGGGGACGGTGAAGGCACCGGTCGCCGGGTTGTAGGTCGCCGTCTTCACGACCGCGTCGGTGCCGCCGGCCTGCACGGGGTGCAGGGCGTACGCCTCGCCGGCGAGCGACGGCACCGTCTGGGTCTGGGTGTCGGGTGTGGCGTTGAACACGACGACGATGCCCTCCCAACGGCGGTCGAGATCCTTGCCCGCTTGGTCGTCGAGCGTCATCGTGATGACACCCGGCGTCTGAGTCGGTCCGCCGATCGGGAACGCCACGCGATCCTGGATCCTGCCGGCAGAACCGAGTCGGAACAGCGGCGACGAGAAGCGGATCCGCAACAGGTCGGCGGCCGCGGTCGTCGCGTCGCCGAGGTCGGCGGGCGACGGTTCGAGGTCGGCGTCGTCGAGCAACGGCCGCATGAACACCCACTTCGACGAGTTGTCGGCACTCGGTGGCAGACCGGAGCCCCACGTCGATTCGGTGGCCGACCAGTCGATGCGGTTGAACCAGTCGCCGGAGTCGAACGAGTTGCGATCGAGCGACTTCGATCGCAGCAGGTCGTTGCCGGCGTGCCAGAACGACGGGCCCTGCGACAGCGCGGTGGTCGGCGAGCGCGACGGTGTTCATCCGCACCCGGTCGTCCATCGACGTGTCCTGGGGCAGCTTGTACTGCAGCACGTCGAACAACGTCTCGTTGTCATGGGCGTCCACGTACGTGATCGTCTCGGACGGATCGCCTGCGTAGCCGGCCGGTTGACCGTTGTAGTCGACGTCAGCGCCGGTGACGGTGGCACCGGTGCGATCGACGAACTCGTAGTCACGCAGGTTGCCCGCCAGCCCGACCTTGATCTGGTCGTGCGCGAGCAGCAGCCGGGCCCGCTGCTCGTCCGGCGTCCCGTTGACGGCCGCGTCGTTCGGGTCGGTGTACAGGCCGGTGGCGAAGCCCTGGATGCGCGGATCCGCGTCGAACGGACCGCCGCCCCTGACGGCGTCGCGGAGACGGTCGGTGAACGAGCCGATTCCGCTTCCGAACAGTTCGAGCTGGCGGGCCTGCCTGAACCGCGCGCCGCCGGCGACCTCACCGAAGTCCCAGCCTTCGCCGTAGACGTAGATGCGCTTGCCGTCGACGCCGTCGTGCTTGACGGTGAGATCGTCGAGCGCCTCGCGCACGGCGAGCATGTTGGCGAGCGAGTGGTGCCCCATCAGATCGAACCGGAAGCCGTCGACCTTGTACTCGCGCGCCCACGTGACGACGGAGTCGACCATCAGCTTCTCCATCATCCGGTGCTCGCTGGCGGTGTTCGCGCAGCACGTCGAGGTCTCGACCACACCGGTGGCCGACAGCCGGTGGTAGTAGCCCGGCACGATGCGGTCGAGCACGCTCTTCGGATCCTGACCCGAAGCGGTGGTGTGGTTGTAGACGACGTCCATGACGACCCGCAGGCCGGACTTGTTGAGAGCGGCGACCATCCGGCGGAACTCGAGCGTGCGGCCGGGACCCTCGGGATCGGTCGCGTACGAGCCTTCGGGCGTCGTGTAGTGCCATGGGTCGTAGCCCCAGTTGAAGCCGTCGTTGGCCGCCACCGCCGTGACGCACGCCTGTTGCTCTTCGGACGACGGACCGAACGACTCGAGGTCGCAGGCCGGTGTGGCCTGGTCGGCACGGCGTTCGGGGATCGTGGCGATGTCGAAGACCGGCAGCAGGTGCACCGTGTTGAGGCCGGCCGCGGCCAGCGTCCGCAGATGCTGCATCCCGTCGCTGGCCGTGTCGGTGAACGCCAGATACCCGCCGCGATGCTCGAGCGGCACGGTTTCGTCGCCGATCGAGAAATCGCGGACGTGCAGCTCGTAGATCGTGGAGTCCTCGGGCTGGGCCAGGTTCGGCTTGTGCAGCGAGCTCCAGCCCGCCGGGCGCAGCGACGGATCGTCGAGGTCGACGATCATCGATCGCGCCGAGTCCGTCGTGAGCGCCAACGAGTACGGGTCGGTGACGGTGTTGGTCACGACCGCGTCCTCGGCGGGCACGTAGACATCGACATCGAACAGGTAGCTGGCTCCGTTCCAGTCGCGTCGTCCGGTCACCGACCAGACACCGTCGTCATCGCGCCGCATCTGGACCAGCGTGTCCGTCGTGGCGCCGGCCGCGCGCACGAGCAGGTCGACGTCCTTGGCCGTCGGTGCCCACACCGCCAGCTTGGGCGTGCGGCCGTGCCACGTGACCCCGAGGTCGCGGTCGTAGGCGTCGTCGTAGACGTCGTCGAGGACGCCGGGGATCTGCACTCCGGTGGCGTCGACGAGCCGTCCGAGGTCGTCGTAGGCCGCGATCGCGAGCTGACCGGTCAGGAGCTCTTCCACGTCGCGGGCGTCGTGGCGCGACAGCCGGAGCGCTTCGTACGCGGCCAGGTGTGGCCACTGCTCGCGCGCGTCGGCCGGGAGTCCGTCCGGGTCGAGCGTGAGCGGGAACGAGTCGCCACCGAGGATCGCTTCCTCGTCGACGACCATTCCACCTTCCGGGGCGGCGTGCAACCGGAAGCTCCACCCGCTCGCGTCCGCAGGAAGGTCCCAGGCGAAGAGCCCGCGCTCCAGCCAATGCGCCCTCGGAATGTCGAGGTCCGGCAACGCTTCGGCACTCGATGTCGTGACGGTCAGCACGTGTGTCGCCAGCACGTAGCTGAACGTCACCCGACTGCCGGGCGGAACGACGTACGCGATGTCGGCGCCGCCGGGTGCGCCGCCGACCCCGTAGTTCTCGTCCCACGACAGGCCGTGCGTCACCTTCGTCTCGTACGACCCGGCCGGGATCTCCGTCGTCGACCACGTCCACGTGCCGTCGCCGTCGGGGTCCTGCAGCCACGGGCGCATGCAGTCGGGTGACCAGTCGGCCGGACACCCGAGCTCCGACTGCGCGCTGCCCGGGCGCGGTGATGATCTCGCTGAGCACGTCGTTCGTGACCCAGTGCGTCCCGTGGTCGTAGTAGAACGTCACCGGTCCGCCCGGATGGCTGAACGGGATGTTGGCGCCGCCGCGGACCGCACCCAAACCGTAGTTCTCGTCCCAGCTGCGATTGATCGCGACCTTGAAGTTGTAATTGCCGGCCGGGAGGTCGTACGTGCCCTTCCAGATCTGGTCGTCGGGATCGAGCGTGAGCTGGGCCTGTGTCGCACTCGGGCTGCCAGTCCCCCGGGCATCCCATCTCGCTGTTGGTGTCGCCGGGGACGCTGACCGCGTCGGGCTGCACGACTGGTCCACCACCCGGCGGGTGGTGGCGGCGGTGGCGGATCCCCGACCGTGGCGTACGTCTGCGCCACCGACAGGTTGCCGCTCGAGTCGCGGAGGACCGCCCGGTACTCGACGAGCGTGCCCTTGCGCGCAGGTCGGTCACGTCGTGGAACACGCGGTACGGCGCGTTGTCGTCGGTGCCGAGCGCCGTCCACGCGTCGGTGCCCACCGGGCGCCACGCGAACGTCACCTGGTTGAAGCCGCCCTCCGGCACCGACACGCCGACCTCCGCCCGGCCGCCGACGGTGTCGCCGGGAGCCGGCGTGCGGAAGTACATCGCCGGCGCGTGCTTCTGGTGCTTCAGATCCGACGTGGCGCGCCACACGACGGCGCTGAGCGCCGGCACGGTGACCGTCGACGCGACCCTCGCTGTCGCTGCGGATGTCGCCGGTCCCTGCCGGCCACAGACCGCGGAACTTGCCGTGCTCGCTGAACGTGTCGAACGTGACCGTCTGGTCCGTCTCGCTGTTGTTGGCGGCGACGATGTACTCGCGCTCGTCGTCGGCGTCGATGCGACTGAACGCGTACACGCCCGCGTTGCCGCTCGCGTAGCGGTGGATCTGGGCGCCGTCGGCCAGCGCCGGGTGCTCCGACACGCAGACGCGACAGGTCAGCGAGGTGCTGGTACAAGGGATGGTTCGTGTCGAAGTTGGCGTCAGCAGTTGTGGCGTCGGTGCCGATCAGGTCGTCGTCGTTGTACGTGGCGACCTGCGACGGGAACATGTCCTGCCGAGCGTCCTTGTCGCCGCCGTCCCCGACGAAACCCTGCTCGTCGCCGTAGTACACGACCGGCTGCCCGCGGGTGAGGTACATCAGCGAGTGCACGAGGCGGTCGCGCGCCAGCAACTCGTCGCCGCTGGCACCGCTCTGGCGTGAGGAACCATCCCGATGCGACCCATGTCGTGGTTGCCGAGGAACGTCGGCAACGAGTACGCGTTCGAGTCGGTGTCGGTGTAGTAGTCGTCGTTGGCGAACAGGTCGCGCAGCTCGACCGTCGGACGGCCCTCGGCGAATCCCCTGGCCCTCGCCTGGAAGCCGAAGTCGATCGTGGCCTGCAGGCCGGCCTCGGTCGTGTAGCGCGACATGAACGCCGGGTTCTCGTCGAACACCTCGCCGAACGCGAAGAAGTCCGGGTTGCCGTCGGCTTCGGCCTGCGCCGCGATCGCCGCCGCGAACGTCTGCCAGAACTCGACGTTGACGTGCTTCACGGTGTCGATCCGGAACCCGTCGATGCCGAAGTCGACCCACGCCTCGTAGATGTCGGTCATCCCGGCGACGACGTCAGGGTGCTCGGTGAACAGGTCGTCGAGCCCGAAGAAGTCGCCGTACTCGCTCGACTCGCCGGCGAACGTCGTGTCGCCGCGGTTGTGGTAGTAGCGCCGGTCGTTGAGCCACGCCGGCACCTTCACCGTCTCGTCCTCGACGGTCCGGTAGATCGGCGTGTACGGGAACGACACCGCCGGATCGAGGGGCGGGAACGTGCCCGTCCCGGCGAAATCACGGTCGTCGAACGGCGTCGAGCGTGTCGCTGCGGATGTACGGCTCGGTCGCCTTGTCGATGTACGATGTAGGTGCCCTCCTGGAAGCCGATCACGTCGGCGGTGTGGTTGGTGATGATGTCGAAGAAGACCTTGATGCCACGTGCGTGGGCCGCGTCGACGAGCGTGCGGAGGTCGTCGTTGGTGCCGAGGTGCGGGTCGATCTGGGTGAAGTCGGTGATCCAGTAGCCGTGGTAGCCGGCGCTGATGTCCGTGCCGGAGCCCTGCACGGGCCGGTTCTTGAACGCCGGCGTCAGCCAGATCGCGGTGGTGCCGAGGCCCTCGATGTAGTCGAGCTGCGACACCAGACCGTCGATGTCGCCACCGTGGTAGAAGCCCTTGTCGGTCGGGTCGAAGCCGCTGGCCAAGCGGTCGCCCGCGATGCCGGCCGTGTCGTTCGTCGGGTCGCCGTTCTCGAAGCGGTCGGCCATCACGAAGTAGAACCGCTCGCGGGTGAGGTCGTCACGCAGCGATGTGCCGGCCAGCTGGCGATCGGCCTCGGTCACACCCTCGGGCGGGTCGGCCGGGCCGACGGCCACCTGGTGCGACGTGTCGTCGTACGTGAACGTCAAGCGAGCGGCGGCCTCCAGGACCAACGGCACGTCGTTCGTCGGGTAGCTGCGGTCCCACGTGCCGTCGAGGGCGACCTTCCATGCCCACGACCCCGCCGGCACGTCGACCGTGAGCGACCAGGCGCCGTCGCCGGCGGGCTGCAACGCCGTCGCCGGACACGGAGGCGACCAGTCGTCGGGGCAACCGAGCTCGGATTGCAGCGACCCGGCGAGCGTGACCGACACGGCTGGGACACCGTGATCGGCGACGGCAGGCGTCACGGCTGTTCCGGCCACTGTCGCGGCGGCGACCGCGGCGATCAGCGCGAGGTAGCGAACGGCATGACCCGAACGACGGGAGGCAGGCATGTGAAACCCCTTGGCAGATCGGCAGCCGCCCCTGCACACCGATGAGAACCGTGGCTGCCCAACGTAGCCGCCACGTGGACCTCCGAGATCACGTCGGTCCTGATCCGGACGTCCGCCTGTCCTCGGTGTGCCGAGTGTCAGACGGACTGGGTGACGCCGATCGCACCGAGCACGTCGGTGCCGCGCTGCTCGACGAGGCTGTCGTGCAACGCCCAGTAGTGACGGAACGCGTCGCGGATGTTGTTCCGGAGCGCCCGGTCGTCCCACGGCTTCGTGTAGAAGCGGTAGATCCCAGCCCGATTGACCGCGTCCATGATCGACTCCAGGTCGGGGTGGGCAGTCACGACGATGCGGAGGACGTCGGGATGCAACTCCCTGACCCGACCGAGGAACTCGGCGCTGCTCATCGTCGACTCGTGCTCGTCGCAGAGCAGCACCTGCACCCGGTGCTCAGCGAGCACCTCGAACGCCACGTCGGCCGACGCCGCCAGCAGGATCGTGTAGCCGTCGCGGCGCAGGAGGTCCCGCAGCGACCGTGACGAGTTCTCGTCACCATCCAGGATCAGCAGCGTCTTGCGGCGTGCCTCCTGATCGGGGGCGACCAGCTCCGCCCCACTCTGCAGGAGCTCCTCGAGCTCTGGCACGGGGATCGGCCGGCTGAAGAAGTAGCCCTGGATCTGGTCGCAGTGGTACCGGCTCAGGTAGGCCAGCTGCGATGCGGTCTCCACACCCTCGGCGATCACGTCGAGCTTGAGGCTGTGCGCCATGCGGATGATGGCAAGTGCGATGGCCGCATCGTCGGGGTTGGTCGTGATGTCGCGGACGAACGCGATGTCGATCTTCAACGTGTCGATCGGGAAGCGGCGGAGGTACGACAGGCTCGAGTACCCGGTGCCGAAGTCGTCGACCGAGATCCGCACGCCCTGTGCCTTCAGCTCGTTCAAGGTCGAGATGGTGCGCTCGGTGCTCGCCATGAGCGAGCTCTCCGTCAGCTCCAGCTCGAGCAGGTCGGCCGGAACGTCGTGGTCGCGGAGTGCTCTGAGCACGTCGCCGCTCAGGTCGCCCTCGATGAACTGCCGCCCCGAGACGTTCACCGACACCGGCATCGGCCCGACCGGGGATCGCAGCCACCGCGCGATCTGCCGGCAGGCCGCGTCGATCACCCAACTCCCGACGTCGACGATGAGCCCGGTCTCCTCGAGCACCGGGATGAACTCGCCCGGCGAGACGAGGCCGTGGCCCGGCCGCTCCCAGCGCAGCAATGCCTCGACGCCGACTGACGCGCCCGCTGTTGAGTTGCACCTTCGGCTGGTAGTGCAGGACGAACTCGTCGTGCGTCAGTGCGGCGCGCAGTGCGGCCTCCAACTCGAGCCGGTCCTGCACGGCCGTGTTCATCGCCGCCGTGAAGAAGCGGAATGTCGAACCGCCGGCTTGCTTGGCCTGATACATCGCGGTGTCCGCATACTTGATGAGCGTCTCATGGTCGGTCGCGTCGTCCGGGAAGATCGTGATCCCGATGCTCGCCGCGACCGACACCTCGTGGCCCTGAAGATTGAACGGTTCGCGCAGGATCTCTCGGATCTTCGTGGCGACGTTGGGCGCTCCGTGCTCGACGTCTCCCATCACCAGGATCAGACGCGAACTCGTCGCCGCCGAGCCGGCCGACGGTGTCGCGGATCCGGATGCACCCGACGAGACGATCGCTGAACTGCTTGAGCAGTTCGTCACCGATCGCGTGCCCAAGGGTGTCGTTGACGGTCTTGAAGTGATCGAGGTCGATGAACAGGACCGCCACGTGCCAGTCCGCCGATCGACGCCTGGATCAACGTCCTTCGCAGCGTCTCGTAGAACAGCGTGCGATTCGGGAGATCGGTGAGCGCGTCGTAGTGGGCGAGTTGGTGCAGGCGCTTGTCGGCTTCGACGCGTTCGGTGATGTCGCGCATCACCTCGACGATGATCCAGCCCGTCCCGTGGGCTGGGCGTGGCGATGGACCTCCACGGGCAGCTCGGAGCCGTCCTTGCGCACGATCGTCTCCGCCAAGTGCGTCGTCTCGTGACCGGCGATGATCGAGTCGTACATCGTCTCGAGCTCGAGCGACCGGAGCCGACGCGGAGTTCGGCGGCCCCCAGCGCGAGGAACTCCTCACCCGAGTAGCCGAGCAGTTCCGAGGCCGTCGTGTTCACCTCGATGACGCGCATCGTGGCATCGGTCGACGAGAAAGATCGCGTCGCCGGCCGAGTCCATCGCCGTGCGGAAGCGCTGCAGGTCGGCGGTGCGCGCCCGCACCTCGTGCTCGAGCGCGGCGCGCTGGTTGCTGAGGAGATCGCCGTATTCCTTGAGGCGCAACAGATTGCGCACCCGCAACGACAGCTCGGCGCGATCGACCGGCTTCGTCAAGAAGTCCTCGGCGCCGGCGGTCAAGGCTGGCCAGGCGCGCGTCTCGATCGGTCAGCGCCGTCACCATGATGATCGGGATGTTCGAGGTGCTCGGATCGGCCTTGAGGATGCCGGCGACCTGTATCCGTCCATGCTCGGGCATCATCACGTCGAGCAGGATCAGGTCGGGCGGGCTGCTGGCGACCGACTGCCAGCGCCTGCTCCCCGGTGCCGCGCTCGGTCGTCGCGTAGCCTTCGTGCCGCAGCAGCACGTCGAGCAGCTTGCGGTTGGTGGGCTCGTCGTCGACGATCAGGATGTGTGCGGCACGGTTCGTCATGTCGTCAGCGCGGCTTCACGCCTCGTCGTCCCAGAGGTCGGCCCGGTCCAGCGCATCCGAGCTGTCGGCGGGTTCGCTCGGGTCCAGGAGCCGATCGATCGCCTCGTACAGCTCCCGGTAGCGCAGCGGCTTGGCGATGTACGCATCGCACCCGGCGACCCGGCTCTTCTCGCGGTCGTCCTTCATCGCCATCGCGGTGAGGGCGATGACGGGGATCATCGCCGTCGCCGGATCGTGCTTGAGCAGTGCCGTCGCGGCCAGGCCGTCCATGCCGGGCAGCTGGATGTCCATCAGGATCAGGTCCGGGCGGTCGGTGCGCGCCAGCGTCAGGCCGGTCTCGGCGTCGAGCGCGGACAGCACGGTGTGACCGACGTTCGTCAGCAGCAGCGTCGCCAGCTTCATGTTGGCGGCGTTGTCCTCGACGATCAGCACCGTGGCCATCTAGCGTCGCTCCCTACCGCTGCGGCAACGCACGTCGCACCTCGGCCAGGAACCCGTGGCGGTTGAACCCCGCCTTGTCGACGATGCGGACCACGCCGCCCGGTTCGCTGTTGAGCGCAGCACGGTCGGCGCTCGGTGATCGTGCTTGGCGGTCACGACGATGATCGGGATGCGGGCGGTGTCGGCGTTGCGCTGCAGCGCGTCGACGACGTCGAAGCCGCTGACGTCCGGCATCATCAGGTCGAGCAGGATCAGGTCGGGGTGCAGCCGCTGCGCCAGGACGATCGCCTCGGTGCCGCCGTAGGCGCGCACCACCGCGTAGGCCGGGGCGGGCAGGAACGCGGCGATCACCTCGACCGCCTTCGGATCGTCGTCGACGACCAGGACCGTGCGCGGGCGCTCGTGGACGGCGTGGAGGCCGAGCACCGGCCAGCGAGTCCTGCAGCTGGGCCCGGCTGATCGGCTTCTGCAAGATGGCCGACGCGCCGCCGGCCAGGGCCAGGTTGCTGTCGATCACGCCGGCGATGATCACGACCGGCACGTGGGCGAGCGACTCGGTCTCGCGGATCCGGGCGAGGAACTCCCAGCCATCGATGCCGGGCAACTGGACGTCCAGCGTGATCAGGCTGAAGTCGCTGTCGTGGTGCCAGCGTCGAGCGCGGCCTCGGCGGTGGCCGTGCGCACGACGGTGAATCCCTCGGCTTCGAGCAGCAGGCGCACCAGATCGGCCGCCCGGTCGTCGTCCTCGACGACCAACGCGACGCGCCCTTCGTAGCGCACGCCTGCTGCCACGGACGCCCCGTCGCCGTCGGGTCGCGGCGCGGGCGCACGCCGGCGCCCGCGTGCGCAGCGGCAGCCAGGCGGCGAAACGCGCCCCTTCGCCGACCGCGCTGGCCACGGCCACCGTGCCGCCGTGCAGCTCGGCGAGTTGCTTGACCATCGCCAGGCCGAGCCCGGTGCCTTCGAACTTGCGTGCCAGGCTGCTGTCGATCTGGCTGAACGCCTGGAACAGCCTGGCCATGTTCTCCGTGGAGATGCCGATGCCGGTGTCGCGAACGCAGATCTCGACGAACTCGGTGTAGCTCGTGTCCGCCAGCGGGAACGCGTACGACGGCCCATTCGCCGGGCAGGCTGCCGACCGAGCTGAGCGACACCCGGCGCGCGCTCAGCGTCACGCGGCCGCCTTGCTCGCCGAACTTCACGGCGTTCGACAGCAGGTTGTAGACGATCTGCTTGGTCTTGCGGGTGTCCAGCTGCGGGGTGCCCAGGTCGTCGTCGATCTCGAGATCGAGGCTGATGCGCTGGGCGGCCGCCTTGTCCCTGACGATCGACAGGCTGTTCGACAGCAGACCCTTGAGGTCGACCTCCTCGAGCTCGAGCTCCATCATCCCCGCCTCGACCTTCGACAGGTCGAGGATGTCGTTGATCAGCGAGAGCAGGTGCTGCCCGCTGGTGAAGATGTCGCCGATGTAGTCCTGCTGGCTGACGCTCATCTCACCCATCAGGCCGTCCTTGAGGGCCTCCGAGAACCCGATGATGGCGTTGAGCGGCGTGCGCAGTTCGTGCGACATCGTGGCCAGGAACTCGGACTTCATGCGGCTGGCGTGTTCCAGCTCGATGTTCTTCTCCTGCAACGCGCGTTCGAACCGCTTGCGCTCGGTGACGTCGCGCGCGGCGGCGAACACGCCCTGCAACTTGTCGTCGCGATCGTGGAACGTGGCGGCGTTGTACGACACCACGGTCTCGACCCCGTTGCGCGCGCGGACCGTCAGCTCGTAGTCGCTGACCTTGTGCTCGGTGAGCACCCGCTTGATCGCGTCCTCGGCCTTGATCGGGTCGGTGAAGAAGTTCTTGCAGGGCGCGCCGATCAACTCGGCGCGTGAACGACCGGTGAGCTCGATCATCTCCTGGTTCACGTCGGTGATGATCCCTGCCGGGTCGGTCATCATCAGCGCGTCGATGTTCGACTCGATCAGGGACCGCGTGTAGAACTGCTGGTCCCGGAGCCGTTGGTCGAGCAGCTGCTGGGCCGCTTCGACCTGCTTGCCGACGGTGTTGTCGGTGCCGATCAGCAGGTAGCCGATGATCTCGTCCTGGGCGTCGCGCAGTGCCGTGACCGAGACGATCGCCGGGAAGCGGCTGCCGTCCTTGCGGATGTAGGTCAGCTCGTAGATGTCCTCGATGCCGCGGGACGCCTTGAACACCAGCGCCTCGAAGCCGGGTGTGATCGGCGTGTCGAGCTCGAGGCTCAGCTCGGCCGCCCGGGCGATCAGTTCCTGCGGGTCGGAGATGTCGGCGGGCGTGATCTGGTTCACCACGTCGACGGCGACGTAGCCCAGCATCCGCTCGGCGCCGACGTTGAAGATCTGGATCACGCCCTTCTCGTCGGTGGCGATGCTGGAGAAGTTGGCGCTGTTGAAGATCGCGTCCTGCAGGGCGCCCGTCTTGATCTTGGCTCCGGTGAGCCGACGCGTGGTCACTGGAGTGCGACGTGGCGCGACGTGCCGCGCGCCGACTGCGCACTTGCTTCGACGAACATCGGCGACCTCCCTGGTGGCATTGCAACAGCAACCGCGCTACCGAGGTCCGGAGCAACGCTCCCGAAGGGGCGCCGAAGTCTCGCGGTCACCCGTCCACGCGGATGGGGATCGCCCGCGCCGACGAGAACAGTACCGAGAACCGCCCCGAACTCCACCGCTCAGCGAGACGGCCGGTGCGCTCACTGTGGCATCGCGCCGCCGCGACTGCTCCGCTTCGCGGTCAGGTCGCTGGTTGGAACTCGGGATGTTCGAGCGCGGCGTGCAGGTGACGGTGGAAATGACCCAACGCCCCCTCGAAGCGACCGAACGTCACGTGCGAGTTGGCGCCGCTGTCGAGGCCGCGCTGGACGCGCAGCGCCATGTCGCGGTCCTCGCGTCCACCGAGCTCCACGAACGCGAGGTCCTGCGCCGTTGCGTCAGGACGGTCGGACTCGACGTCGGCCGGTTGCGGTGGGCCGACCTGGTACGTGATGAACGCCGTCGTCGAGACGGTCAGCGGCTCGAGCACGACCATCGTGATGTGCGCCGAGAGCTCGGCGATGATCACGTTCGGGAACAACAGGTGGACGCGGGTGACAGTGCCGTCGATCCGTCGTTCCGACGGCGCGATGTCGCGCAGGCGCTCGATGCGACGGAACGGGAACGCGATCCTCGCATCGGCGCCGTCGAACTCGACGACGTTGATGTTGTCGTACCCGTACGGAAAGAACGTGTCGCGATGTGTGGCCTTGAGGTGGTAGCCCTCGAGGAAGCCTTCGACGAGGATCTTCCAGTTCGCCGCCACGATCGTGTCGGTCGTGCCGAGCGCGCGGTAGGGACGCGCTCCGAGCACGGTCGCGACGTGGTCGGTGGCGGTCCGGCCCGAGCCCTCCTGATCGGCGAACACCAGACCGTCGCGTTCGTGGGCGACGATCTCGACGAGCCCGCTGTCGGCTCGGTCGAGCCCGGGGAAGCCGTACTCGTCGGGGATCCGACGCAGCCGGCCATCGAGCGCGTACGTCCAGCCGTGGAACGGACAGGTCAGGGATTGGGCACAGCCGGTGCCTTCGACGAGTTGGGTGCCCCGATGACGGCACGAGTTCTTGAACACGCGCACGCGCCCCTCACGGTCGCGCACGGCGACGAGAGGGACGCCGGCGGCGGTTCGGGCGACGTAGCTCCCGGGAGCGTCGAGGAAGGCGCTCGGGCACAACGGCGTCGGACGCCGCCGAAGGAGCGCCACCTCGGCCTCGAACCGAGCGGCTGACCGGTAGTTGGCGACCGGCTCACGCCACACGTCCGCCGCCAGGTCGGTCGTGCCGCGCTCGATGTGCTCCAAGAGGCGGGCGATCAACGCTTCGTCACCGAGATATCGGTTCCCCTCCGGTCGGTGCACGGCGGCGAGCGATGGTGCGACGTTCATCGACGCGTTCATCGATCTATCGTATCAGAATACGATCGTCTCGATCAAGAACTGTAACAGAACATCCGCGTCAGGGGACCCGGTCGACGGCGTCGCCGATGTACCCGCGCAGCGACCGACCGTGACGGCGTTCGAGGTCGCGATACACCTCGCGCAGCTCCTCGACCGGCCACGCCCCGCCGACGATCTCCGTCGGGAGTTGCGGCTCGACGGCGAGGAACCGGGCGACCGCGACGGACACGATGAACGAGCGGGGCAACACGGTTCGGTCGTCGGCGGCCAGACCGCCGGTGACCGCGTCGACTTCGACCGCGAGCATCCGCGCCGTCGTGGCCAGCGCGTCGAGATCCCACAGCGTGTTGGCGAGCTCGACGGGATCACGGTCGATGACACCCCTCACCACCAGGACGTCGCCGCTCACGACCGGACGTGCGACGTTGGCCGGGCGGAGCCAGACGTCGGGCCGCAGTTCGCCCATCAGTCGCTTCGTCATCTCGGCGCGGAACAGCCGTCGCTCGGCCAGCCCGCGACGGTCGGCGAGCACGATCGCCGTCCACCACTCCCCCGTCCACGGCTCGTGGTGACCCTCACGTCCGACATCCAGTCGCTGCTGGCGGTCCAACATCGCGGCACCCAGCTCGAACTGCCCGCCGCCGACGGCGATCAGCTCCCCGTCGGCGACCATCCGCGACACTGCCGTCCGCATCGTCCCCGGACCGAGGTCGAACAGCGCCCCGACGGCAACCAATGCCGGACCCGGCAACCGTGGCGGATGCGAACCGAGCAGTGTCGACAGCACCAGCGAGCGCGCCGACAGCGGGCGGACACCGAGGCGTCGAGCCGTCTCACGCCAGTCCGCGGGCACGCCGAGAAGGTTACGTATCGCCGGCCGCGCCCGACACGATCACTCGCTCACGCCCTTGGGTGCCCGCTGGCTCATGAAGCCGAACATGTAGCCGGCGACTCGACGCATCTGGATCTCTTCGGCACCCTCCGTGATGCGGTACCGGCGGTGGTGCCGGTAGATGTGCTCGAACGGTGTGTGGCGCGAGTAGCCGAGCCCGCCGAACACCTGCATCGCCCGGTCCGCCGCCTCGCAGCACAAGCGGTTGGCCCAGTAGTTGCACATCGACACCCGCTCCGACTGGGAGAACGCGCCGTAGGTGTCCATCGACCATGCGGTCTTGTGGACGAGCGCGCGGAGCATCTCGCATTGGGTGTGGAGCTCGACGAGCGGGAACTGGATCGCCTGGTTCGTGGCGAGCGGCTTGCCGAACGGTGCCCGGACCTTGGCGTACTCGACGGCCTGGTCGATGCAGAACTGGGCGGCGCCGAGGCTCGACGCCGCTTGGCGGATCCGGTTCTCGTTGAAGAAGTGCTGGACGACACCGAGCCCGCGGCCCTCACCGCCGAAGATCGCGCCGTCCGGGACGCGGACGTCGGTGAGGCGGATGTGGGCATGGTCGGTCGGCATGTTGAACGTCCACAGGAACTCCACGATCTCGAACCCCGGGCTCGAGACCGGCACCAGGAAGGCCGTGATGCCCGCCGCGTCACCGGCCTCGCCGCTCGTGCGGGCGAAGATCAGGTCGTACTTGGCCTTGTGGATCCCGGTGTTCCACGTCTTCTCGCCGTTGATCACCCACTCGTCGCCATCTCGAACGGCGGTGGTCTCCATGTGGGTGGCGTCGGAGCCGTGCTGCGGTTCGGTGATGCCGAACGCGAACCCCCGACGTCCCTCGGCGAG
Organism: Ilumatobacteraceae bacterium; assembly: GCA_963722415.1. Lineage (GTDB taxonomy): Bacteria > Actinomycetota > Acidimicrobiia > Acidimicrobiales > Ilumatobacteraceae > JALOLG01. The sequence continues at coordinate 59,722 of CAVRNI010000035.1, read as the reverse complement.
GTCGTCGATCCAGTCCGCCTTCTGCGCTTCGGTGCCATGCTCGATCATCAACAGCAGCCCGACGTTGTTGCCGACGATCGAGTGCTCGTTCTGCAGGTCGTTGTGGAGCCCCAGACCCTTGCGGGCGAAGTGCTCGCGGATCACGGCCATCCCGAGGTTGGTGCCCTCCTTCCCGCCGTACTCCTTCGGGAACGGGTAGCGGTAATGGCCGGCTGCGTCGGCGCGCCGGCGGGCCTCGCGCAGCAGCGCCTCCCACTCCTCGTTGGGAAGACCGCCGCGGTCCCAGTCGGTACGGGCGTCCTCGCGACGGTGGTCGAAGAATCGGATGTTGTCGTTCTCCTGCTCCAGCGGCTTGATCTCACGCTCGATGAACTCATCGAGCTCGACGAGGTACTCCGCCAGATCTGCGGGAATGTCGAAGTCCATTGCACGTCCCCCTTGGAAGCGTTCCGCTACTTGATCGCCAACGGGTTGATGGGTGATCCGACTGCAGCCGTGAACTTGATCGGCGGGGCCGCCACGAGGAACTCCCACACGCCGTCAGACTCGCAATCGTCGGCGAGCTCGTCCAGATCGAGGATCTCACCCAGCGTCACCCCCATGTCGCGGATGAGCACCATGTGCACCGGCAGCAGCTCGGTGTCGATCTCGCCCGGCAGCACTTCGATCGCCCAGTTGTCGGACGCCACCACCGCCACGTCGTGTTCGTGGATCCACGTGCAGCAGGCGAGCCCGAGACCCGGCTCCCCCGCCATGAACGCGACCGGGTCCTTCTCGGTGACGAACATCGTCCGCCAGCCCGTGCGGAAGAGCACGATGTCACCGGCATGGATCTCGACACCCTGACGTTCCGCGGCCGCGTCGAGGTCGTCGGGCGTGATGACATAGCCCGCCTCGAGCCATGTGACGCCCTTCAGGCGGGCGATGTCGAGCAGTACACCGCGGCCGACGATCCCCTTGGCGAGCTTGTCGATCGAGCAGTGCAGCGCGCCGTGCGGACCGACATCGCTGGCGGGGAACCCGTTGTAGAGCTGATCGTCGTAGAAGACGTGCGCGAGTCCGTCCCATTGCGACGCCGATTGCAACGGCATGAACACGTAGTCGTCGGCGTAGTGGAATGCGCCAGGGAACTCCTGCTGGGCGCCCGTCTCCGACATCAGCCGTACCGGGTTGATGCGCAGGCCGCCAGGCTGCGGCCCGTTGCCGTCGAACGGGATGCCGAGGTCGAAGATCGCGCCTCTCCGGACGAGTTGGCTGGCGGCGACGACGCATTCCGGGGTGATCAGGTTGACGGTGCCGCGCTCGTCGTCGTCACCCCACCTTCCCCAGTTGCGAAGCGTGGCGCCGATCTCGCGGAAGTCCTGCATGGCGTTCCCCCAGTCGAACCATGGTCCGGTCGCGGGACCGGCCGTCAGCGTCTCCGAGTTGTATCTGAATATGACACGGTCGTCAACTTTCATGGTCGATGTCGCCTTGGCCGCTCGGAGGCGGCCCGCTGAACGGCACGGTCTCTTGACACCGGCGTCAACAGCAAGTTGGATGGCGGGCGCGGCTGGATGGGGGTCCGTCGCGACCGCACCGGTGCGCTCGGACTCGATCGCCCGGAACGCGTGTCGGACTCCTGACTCGCTCCGAACGGCCGGTATGTCAGCCGGCGAACACGACCCACCACACGAACCCGGAGGCACCGATGTCCACGCTCACTGAGGTCACCAGCGGTCTCGCCTTTCCCGAGGGCCCGATCGCGATGTCAGATGGCACGGTCATTCTGGTCGAGATGTTCGGCCCGCGCCTGACGCGAGTGCACCCGGACGGCACCAAGGAGACCGTCGCCGAGGTCCCGGGTGGACCCAACGGCGCAGCCGTCGGACCCGGCGGCCTCGTGTACGTGTGCAACAACGGTGCCCGCTTCACCGAGACGCAGCTCGATGGGATGACGTTCCCCGGTCCTGTCACCAAGGACCGCTACATCGGTGGCCGCATCCAGACCGTCGACATCGAGAGTGGCAAGGTCACCGATCTCTACACGGAATGCGCAGGCAGACCATTGTGGGCGCCGAATGATCTGGTGTTCGACGCGCATGACGGCTTCTACTTCACCGACCACGGCCTGACCGACGACGAGGAGCGGGTCGCCCACCTGACGGGGATCTACTACGGCAAGGCGGATGGCTCGGAGGTCCGCGAGGTCGTCTTCCCGGCGCACGAGCCGAACGGCATCGGCCTGTCGCCCGACGGCTCGAAGCTGTACTGGGCCGAGACCTGGACGGGACGAATCATGCAACGCGACATCGTGGCGCCGGGCGAGCTCGCCGAGGTCAGCATCGTCGACACGTCGGCGTGCTTGTACGGCTTCTCCGGGTTCCAACTGCTCGATTCGTTGGCGGTCGACGGCGACGGGAACGTGTGTGTGGCGACCCTCGTGAACGGCGGGATCAGCGTCGTCTCCCCTGCCGGGGAGCTCCTCGACTTCGTGCCGACCGGCGACATCCTCACCACCAACATCTGCTTCGGCGGCGACGATCCGGCGACGGCCTACATCACGATCTCGGCGACGGGGAAGCTGCTGAAGATGACATGGCCTCGGGCTGGCGCCAAGCTCAACTATCTGAACACCTGAGCTGGCCGCGGCACGGTCCTCGAGTCAGGCATGCACCTGACGCGAATGTCAACAAAGCTCTTGCCTTGCACCTGACGCCCGGGGTACGTTGCGACTGGTCGCACAGGGACGGCAAGTGAATTTCCGAGTCGTGACGACCGAGGGGGAGCTCCGAATGTCAGCGTGCGCGGGGTCGAGCAACGTGACCGCCGCAGTCATCGACGTGCCACGTGTCCAGTTGGCCACGGTCCCGACATTCGACGAGGTCTTCCACCATTGGTCTCGAAAGGGAGGATCGACGAATGACCAGCAATGAATTCCCAGGCAACGACACCACGGACGCACCGCAAGGCCCTGCCTTGCCGGCCGGCAGGGTGACCCGCCGGTCGATGTTGCTCGGAGCCGTCGGCGTCATGGGCACCGCTGCGTTCCTGGCCGCGTGCGGTGACGACGACGAAGAGGGCGGTGACACCGGTGACACCGGAGGCACAACCGCTTCTGGCGACACCGGCGGCACGACCGCCGGCACGGCCGCCGAAGGCGGTGGCGGCGGTGACATCGGCGCCGAACTGGCCACGATGCTCGGCATCGAGGAAGCGACATCCGGCAAGGGCCAAACGGTCGACCTCGGCGCGGTGTTGGCCCTCACCGGGTCCGGCTCGTTCTACGGCAAGACGATGAGCCGCGGTCTCGACCTCGCCGCCAAGCACATCGAGGCCGCCGGCGGGCCCAAGTTCAACTACATCTACATCGACCACAAGTCGGGTGACGCGGCAGCCGGCGAGGCAGCCATGACGGAGCTCAGCTCGAAGGGCGTCGGCGCCAAGTTCGCTTCATACGTCGACGACCTGGGCGCGATGCTCGCTGGTACCGCGCAGTACAAGATGTTCACGCTCGACGGTGGCGGCGGGACGAGCATCTTCGGCCAGGGGCAGCCCTACTTCTGGGGGACCAGGGCGATCACGCCGAACGACCCGATGCCCGGACTGTTCCAGTACCTCAAGGAGACCCTGCCCGACGCCACGACGGTGGGCCTCGTCGGGTGGGACATCGGCGAGCCGGCCAACGGCATCATCCGCGAGGACATCCTGAAGAAGATCAGCGACGCCGGCTACGAGTTCAACGACTTGTACGAGCTCGTGCCCGTCGGTGGGCAGGACTTCTCCCAGGTGCTGCCGAAGGTGAAGGCCAACGAGCCCGACATCCTGCTCGTCAGCATCTACGGCCAGGATCCGGGCTCGTTCGCCAACCAGGCATCGACGGCCGGCCTCACCGCGACCCGGATCGGGTTCGAGTTCACGCCCGACGGCGTCAGCGCCTCCAAGAACACGTACGACACGGACGGCTACACGTTCGCCTACGACTACTTCGACGCCAAGAACCCGGTCAGCCCGTTGGCGAAGATCTTCGTGCGGGAGTTCGTCGCCGAGTACGGCGAAGATCCCGACTTCTACGCCGCCAACTTCTACGAGAACGCGTTCGTGATGTGGGAAGTGATGCGTCGGGTGTTGGCCGACGGTGGCGACATCACCGACGGCGACGCGCTCGACAAGGCGTTGCAAACCAACCTCACCGTCGTCAGCGTCTACGGCGGCGACGAGAGCACCGTCGGCACCTACACCCTCGACCCGACCACCCACTCGGTGATCAAGCGCGAGATGGGGGTCTTCGAGTACAAGGGCGGCAGCGTCACCCCGAAGGCGTTCTTCGGCATCGGCGGTGAGGGGTATCGCCTGGCCTGAGCGGATCACCATGGCTGGTTCCGCCGACCGCACGAGTTGAAGGGAAGTCACATTCGTGATCTTGGCTGTTAGCGCGGAGACGCTGCGCCAACTGACGGTCGACGGGTTCTTCAGGGGTTGCAGCTACGGCCTGCTCGGCGTCGGCTTCGCGCTGATCCTCGGGGTGACCGGCCGCTTCCACTTCGCGTACGGGTTCACGTACACGCTCGCCGCGTACATGGCGTTCACGTTCACGTTCCGGGTCGATATCCCGTTCTGGCCCGGGGCCGTGCTCGGGGTGCTGGTGGCGGCCCTCGTGGGAGCATCGATCGAGCGCTTCGTCTACCGACCGCTCGCCGCCAACGCCGGACCGAACGCACTCCTTGCGGTGTTCGTCGCCGCCCTCGGGCTCGGCATCGCGGGCGACAACCTGGTGCGGTTGTTCTGGGGATCGGAGACGCAGGCCTATTTCGGGCCGACGAAAAAGGCCTACCACGTGTGGGACACGGTGTTCCTGAACTTCGACGTGTGGCAGGCGGCGAGCGGGATCGTCATCACGATCCTGCTCGCTCTGATGCTGCGCTACTCCGCACTCGGGAGACGGATCAAGGCCACCCGCGTCAACCCCGACCTCGCCCGCACGATCGGCATCGACGCCGATGCGACGTACGTGATCTGCTTCTTCCTCGGCACGATCTGCGCCGGCGTCGCCGCCATCTGGTACGCCCTCAAGTTCACGGTCGATCCGGCCATGGGCGCGGCGCCGATCATCTACGCCTTCGTCGTCGCCTTCCTGGCCGGCACGGCGCGCTCGCCGATCCGGGTGTTCGTCACCGGGATCGTCGTGGCGCTGATCGAGCAGTATTCGTCGATCTGGCTCTCCGTGCGGTGGACGCAAACGGCCGTCTTCGTCGTGCTCGTCGGCTACCTCTCCGTTCTCGCCGTGCGCTCGAGCGCGTTCACCGCCCGGTTCCGCCGGCCGATCACGAGGGCCTGACGTTGGAGCTCTGGCTGAACTACCTCGACCAGGTACTGCTCTACGCGACGCTCGCCCTGTCACTCAACCTCTTGCTCGGCTACGCCGGGCAGGTCTCGGTTGCGCACGCGTCGTTCGGGGCGATCGGCGGCTACGCGATGGGTTATCTCTCGCTCACCCACGGTTGGAACTTCCTGCTCGGCACCGGGGTCGGCATGGTGTTGGCGTTCGTGATCGGCAGCATCGTGGCCCTCCCGGCCCTCAAGCTCACCGTCGAGTACCTGATCCTGCTCACGCTCGCGGTGTCCTACGTGATCCTCGGCCTGCTCATCGCGACGCCAGCGATGGGCGGGTCCTACGGGTTGATCGGACTGCCGACCGCCAACCTGTTCGGCTGGCACCTGCGCGAGCCGCACGACTGGGTGCTGCCGTCGCTGGTCGCGATGTTGATCGTGTACGCGATCTGCCGCCGTATCGGTGAATCGCCGATCGGGCGCGTGTTGAAGGGCATCCGGGAGGATCCGATCTCGACGCAGGCGCTCGGCAAGAACGTGTTCGGCTACAAGGTCGCCGTGTTCGGCATCACCTCGGCGCTCGCCGCGTTCGCCGGCGGGCTGCTCGCCGCCTGGCTGCAACTGGCGACGCCGAGCGTGTTCGGATTCACGTTCGCGTTGACGATCTTCGCGATCGTGATCTTCGGTGGGATGGGGAACCTGACCGGGACCGTGCTCGGCGCAACGGTGGTCGTGCTGCTCGAACCGGTGCTGCGCCGGGTCGTCAAGATCGACGCCGCTCGCGCCAGCATCGTGCAGCTGATCATCTATGGCCTTGCCCTGGCGGTGCTGATGCGCGTCCGACCGCAGGGTGCGCTACCGGAAGGCTTCTCGCTGTGGCGTTGGCTGCGCGGCGAACGTGTGACGTCGCCGATCGCATCGAGATGGTCGACGGCTGGGTGCCCAAGAGCATCGGCGTGCACGAGCGTGGGCCGGGCGCCGAGGCTTGCCAGATCGACACGTCGATGTTTCGCCCGATGGCGTGCGCAGACAGTCGCGAGACGAGATCGATCGCCACCAGAAGTGGCTGGACGCGCCAGTCGTGCTCGAGACCAACGGTGTCGGCAAGCGCTTCGGCGGCATCGTCGCCGCCAACGACCTGCACATCGAGCTCCGTCGCGGCACGATCGCCGCCCTCGTCGGCCCGAACGGCGCCGGGAAGACCACCGTGTTCAACCTCCTCACCGGCGCCATCGCGCCCGACGCGGGCTCGGTGAAGCTGAACGGTGACGAGCTGGTCGGGCTCAACCCGGCGCAGGTGGCGCGCAAGGGCCTGGTGCGCTCGTACCAGGACGTGCGGCTGTTCAACCGCCTCTCGTGCCTTCAGAACGTGATGATGGCGGTGCAGCACCAGGCGGGCGAGAACTTCGCCACGCTGGCCTTTGCCCACCGGCGTGTCGTCGCCGTCGAGGAGACGACGCGAGCTGCCGCGCTCGACTGGTTGGGATTCGTCGGCATGGCCGAATTCGCCGACGTGCCGGCCGGCGCCCTGTCGTACGGGCAGACCAAGCTCGTCTCGCTGGCGCGAGTGCTCGCCACCGAGGCCGAGGTGCTCTTGCTCGACGAGCCGGCGTCCGGCGTCGACACCCGATGGGTCGACACGATCCTGGACCTGATCGAGACTGTTCGCGAGCAGGGACGTACCGTGTGCGTCGTCGAGCACAACCTGCACGTCGTCGGCCGGCTCGCCGATCACACGTACTTCATGGAGCTCGGCGAGATCACGGCGGAGGGCACGATCGCCGAGCTCACGAACACGCCTCGACTCGCGGAGGCCTACTTTGGGACGTCCTGAGACCATCGACGCAACGGCCGATGTGACGCCGTCCGTCGTTCTCCGCGTCGACCAGCTGCAAGCCGGATACGGCCGCAAGCAGGTTGTGTTCGACGTCGATCTCACGGTCGGCGAAGGCGAGATCGTCGGGGTTCTCGGCCACAACGGAAGCGGCAAGACCACGACGATCCGTACGATCCTCGGTCTCAACCCTGTCATCGGCGGCCACGTCGAGTTCAAAGGTCGAGACACCACTCGCGCAGGCTCTCGCGCCAACGTGAAAGCCGGCATGGCGATGATCCCGTCGGAGCGCTTCGTCTTCGCCGACCTCACCGTCGACGACAACTTGCTGCTCGGTGCGGCCAACGATCCCGATCCGGATCGCCGGGCGCGCCGGCTGGAGCTCGTGCGCAACCTGTTCCCGATCCTGGTCGAGCGCTCCGGTCAGTTGACCGGCACGATGTCCGGCGGGCAGCAGCGGATGGTCAGCCTCGGCACGGCGTTGATGGCGAGCCCGACCCTGCTGATGCTCGACGAGCCCTCGCTCGGGCTCGCGCCGGCGGTCGTGCACCAGATCTTCGACACCGTGCGTCGACTCGCCGACGAGGAGGGCCTGGCCGTGCTGTTGCTGGAACAGAACGTGGGTCAGGCGTTGCGCATCGTCGACCGCGTCTACGTCATGCGATCCGGCCGGGTGATCCTCGAGGAGTCGGCCGAAGAGATGCGCAACCGCGACTCGTACTGGGAGCTGTTCTGATGCCACAACTCTCCGCCGCCGAGGCCGATGCCTTCCTCGACGAACCGGGCCACCTGCTCCGTCTCGCGACCGTCGACGACGACGGATACCCGCGCGTCGTCCCGATCTGGTTCATCCGACAAGGGGACGATCTCTTGTTCACGCCCCGCGGGCCGTCGGTGTTCCTCGCCAACATCCGCCGTGATCCGCGGGTGGGGCTGTCGATCGACGAAGACCCGCTGCCGTATCGCAAGCTCACGGTACGAGGCGATGCTCGCATCGTGCACGACCTCGGTCACGACGACGAGTGGCGCGACCTCTACCGGACCATCGCCAAGCGCTACGTGCCCGACGAGGCGGCCGACGCGTACGTCGACGCCACGATCGATCAGCCCCGCGCCCTGATCGCGGTGTCGCTCGTCGGTGACAGCCGCGTCTCGACGTGGCGCATGCCGCTCGGCGACGAGGACGGCACCGGCATCTGGCACCGGCGGTACTACCTCGACGGCACGCACATGGCCGGCCTCGCCGACTCCGGGACAGGTCGCGAAGGGTTCGTGCCGGACCCCTGAGCCGGCACGGACACACGCGCTGCGTCAGCGCAGTTGCTCACCCCACGTGGCCTCTTTGCGCAGCACCGGCTTGAGCACCTTGCCGCCGGCGTTGCGCGGGAGCGGATCGGTGCGGAACGAGATGAACTGGGGCACCTTGAAGTCGGCGATGCGTTCCTTCACGAAGGCCCGGATCTCCTGCGGATCGGGATCGGCGCCAGGGCGGGGGACGATGATCGCTCCCACCTTCTCGCCCATCATCTCGTCGGGCACGCCCATCACCGCGACCTCGAACACGGCGGGGTGCTGGACGAGGGCGTTCTCGACCTCGACGCAGTACACGTTCTCGCCACCGCGATTGACCATGTCCTTCATGCGATCGACGATCTGGACGAATCCTTCGTCGTCGACGCGAGCGAGGTCGCCGGTGTGCAACCACCGATCGACGAACGTCTCGGCAGTCTGCTCCGGCTTGTTCCAGTACCCGGACACCACGTTCTGACCACGGATCAGCAACTCGCCGACGCCCGAGGCCGGGTCGACGTCGCGTAGATCGACCTCGACCGGTGGGGCGGTGAAGCCCACCGTCTCCGGACGGGTCTCGGCATACTCGTCGGGGAGGAACGTCGACACGGACGACGTCTCGGTGAGCCCGAAGCCGTTGCCCAAGCGGGCATTGGGGAACGACGTCCGCAACTTCGCCACCACGTCGGGTGCGGTTGGAGCGCCCCCGTAGGTGACCCAGCGGACATTGCTCACGTCGACCTCGGGGAAGTTCGGCTGACTCATCGCCAGCCAGAAGATGGCCGGGACCGACGTGAGGATGTTGATCTGCTCGTCGACGACCGCGGCGAGGAAGGCCTGCACATCGAAGGCGGGCATGACGACGGTGGTGCCGTTCAGCTGGGTGGTGATGATGAGTTGGCTGTTGCACCCGGTGACGTGGAAGAGCGGCACCGACACGAGGTTGCGCAGGTGTGTGTCGGCGGGCAGTTGCATGATCCGCTTGCACGTCTCGCTGTTCGACAGGAAGTTCTCGTGCGACGTCATGGCCCCCTTGGGGAAGCCCGTCGTACCGCTCGTGTAGAAGATCGCGGCCAGCGAGTCGGGCTCGATGTCGTCGACCACGAGCGGCTCACCATCGGGCAGCGCTGTGTCGGGGTCCAGAACGACCGCCGCCCCCGAATCGGACACCACGTACTCGATCTCGGATTCAGAGAACCTCGTGTTGACCGGAACGACGACGCCGCCTGCCATCAGCGTGCCCCAGAAGCCGAGACACCATTCGAGGCTGTTGCCGTGCCGGTTGGCGACACGGTCGCCCCGCCGCAGGCCGCCCGCGGCGAGCCCGCCGGCCACCCGCGCCGCACGGTCCCAGACCTGCCGGTACGTGACCCGTTCACCGCCGAGAACGACGATGCATTCGCGGTCAGGGGTCCGCTCGACGGCGTCGCGGAACATGTGCAGCAGCGATTGCGGAAGTCCCGTGTAGCGCAACACGCCATCAGCGGAGCGCTCGACCCCCGACATGTCGAACGGCATGATCGCGGGCGTTCTTCCCTGTTTGGTGATCATCCAGGCCCCCTTGGATTCGATGCGGTGCGCACGCGCGTGTCCACGACCGATGGTAATGCCTCCTCGCCGATGGCCGCGACAGATTCGACGTTCGCGTCATATTCGGACCGTTAGGATGTCTCGATGGCCGCGCGCAAGGACGCCGGAACGGCACAGGCCAGCTCGGTGATCGCGGTCGAGTCGGCTCGAGCCGAGGGCGCCACACCGATCTCCGCCGCACCCCTGACGGCGCGGGGCGCCCGGACGCGTTCGACGTTGGTCAAAGCGGCGCGCTCGCTGTTCGAAAAGCGTGGCTACCTCGACACCAACGTCGGCGACATCGCCGGGCGGGCACGGGTGGCGCACGGCACCTTCTACACGTACTTCAACTCCAAGGAGGAGATCTTCGCCGAGGTCGCCGATGCCCTCCTGCAGGACTTCCAGCGGATCGCCGACGAAGAGCCTCACGTGCTGGCCGGCGGACACGTGAGCGAACGCATCGAGCGTGCCAACAGGGGTTATCTCAAGGCCTACGAGGGCAACGCGCGGATGATGGCAGTCCTGGAGCAGGTGGCGACGTTCAATCCGCGCCTTGCCGCAGTCCGCCGCGCGAGCCGGCGCTTCTGGGTGCAGCGCGGTGCCGAGTCGATCCGTCGCTGGCAGGAGCACGGCATGGTCGACGAACGCATCGATCCCGCGTACGCGGCCAGCGCACTCGGGTCGATGGTCGACCGCTCCGCCTATGTGTGGATCGTCCTGGGCGAGCCCTACGATCGCGACGAGGCAGTCGTCCAGCTCACAAGGTTGTACTGCAACGCGCTGGGGATCCCGTACCACCGCGACTCCCCCGGCGCCGCCGGCACGGCCGATCCGGGTGCCATCAGGCGTTCGGAACGCTCCCGACGAACTTGATAACATCGTCAACTCAGAGACACGACTGGGGGGCCGATGCTGCTGAGTGACATCGTCCGGTTGAACGGGCGCAAGACGCCGTCGCGCACGGCGATCATCACTGGTGAGCGAACCGTGACCTTTGGCGAGCTGCGCGATTCGGCGTGGCGGGTTGCCAACGCGATGCTCGAGGTCGCCGAGCCCGGCGACCGGGTGGGGATCCTCGCCGAGAACATCCCCGAGTACGTCGAGTGCTACTACGGCGTTCCGGCGGCCGGGATGGCACTGACGTTCCTCAACTACCGGCTCCACCCCAAGGAGTGGGTGTGGATCCTCAACAACGCCGAAGCGCGCGTGCTGATCGTCGAACAGAAGTACCTCGAGCACATCGAGCCACTGCTCGGCGACATCGCCACGATGGAGCACGTCATCGTGATCGACCGCGACAACCCTGGCGGCGAGTCCGGCCGCTTTCCGAGCTACGCCGACGTCGTCGGAGCGGCGACGGCCGAGGAACCACCTCGCGACGTCGACGAGGACTCGACCGCGTGGCTGCTCTACACGAGTGGGACGACGGGGTTTCCCAAGGGGGCGATGCTCACCCACCGCAACCTCACGGTGGCCATGTTGGCGTCGGTGATCGAGTACGAGCCGCAGCCCGACGAGCGGAACCTGGTGGCGTTCCCGCTCTGCCACGTCGCCGGATACACCGTGCCTGTCACCCACATGCGTGGCGGTCGGATCGTGTTGACGCCGATGTTCGAGCCCGAACTGTGGATGCAGCTCGTCGACCAACACGGCATCACCGGCACCGCGTTGGCGCCGACGATGCTCAACATGGTGCTGCAGCACCCGAAGCTGCACGACTACCGACTCGACACGCTGCGCGGCATCGGTTACGGCGCAGCTGCCATGCCGGTCGAGGTGCTGCGTGCCGCGATCAAGCGGTTCGGCCCGATCGTGTACTCGGGTTTCGGGATGACCGAGCTGGGCGGCAACGTGCTCACGTTCCCCAAGTCGGCCCACGAGCGGGCGATTCACGGCGAGGAGCACCTGCTCGCTTCCTGCGGGACACCGATGTGTCTCGCCGATGTCAAGGTGGTCGACGACGACATGAACGAATGCCCGCCCGGTGTCGTCGGCGAGATCGTGATCCGCGGCGAGCAGGTGCTCAAGGGCTACTTCCGCAACGAAGAGGGAACCACCAAGGCGTTCGAGGGTGGCTGGTTCCACACTGGCGACATGGCCCGCCGCGACGAGGAGGGCTTCTTCTACATCGTCGACCGCATGAAGGACATGATCATCACCGGCGGTGAGAACGTGTACAGCCGCGAGGTCGAAGAGGTCTTGTACACGCATCCGTCGGTGTCGGAGGCGGCGGTGGTCGGACTGCCCGACCCGGTCTGGGGCGAGACGGTCACCGCGGTCGTCGTCCTGCGTGCGGACACGACGGCAACCGAGGCCGAGATCATCGCCACCGCACGCGATCGACTCGCCGGCTTCAAGAAGCCGAAGCGGGTGATCTTCGTCGATGAGCTTCCGAAGACCGTGAGCGGCAAGATCATCAAGCGCGAGCTCCGCGACCGCTACGCCGGAGCCGTCGATGGCTGACAGTTCCGAAGCGCCGCGCCTCGATCTCGTCGACATCTTCCGGCTCGACGGCAAGGTGGCAATCGTGACCGGCGCGTCGTACGGCCTGGGGGTGCTGTTCGCCGAGATCCTCGCCACCGCCGGCGCCGACGTCGTCGTGACCGCCCGCTCGGTCGACAAACTGGAAACGACCAAGGCGCTCGTCGAGGGACTCGGCCGGCGATGCCTCGTGGTCCCCGGCGACGTGACGTCCTACGAGGATTGTGAGCATGTCGTGCGCAGCACGATGGAGGCGTTCGGTCGCATCGACGTGCTCGTCAACAACGCCGGCTGGGCTGACGATCGGCTCGTGCGCACCGAGCGCTGTGAGCCGGAGATGTTCGCCCGGATGGTCAACACCGATCTCATCGGGTTGTTCAACGTCACCCGCGCCGCCGCCCCCGAGATGCTCCGCGGTGGTGGCGGCAGCATCATCAACCTGTCATCGATCTTCGGCAACGCCGGGTCCGAGAACCGCACCGCCGGGTACTTCGCCGCCAAGGGCGGCGTGAACCAGCTCACCAGGCTGTTGGCGTGCGAGTGGGGCGATCGGGGGCTCCGTGTCAACGCGCTGGCCCCGAACTTCTTCATCTCCGAGATGACGCGTGCCCTCCTCGAGGACTCGGGGATGGCCGACTGGATGCGCAGCCGTACCCCGATGCGCCGGATGGGCGAGCTCCCGGAGTTGGTGGGTCCGTTCCTCTTCCTCGCCTCTGACGCATCGAGCTTCGTCACCGGGACGGTGCTCAACGTCGATGGTGGGTGGAGCGCCAGCGGCGGCTATGCGCAGAACCCGCAGCCGTGGGACGATTGGAGCGGTGAGATGGGGACGCCGATCACCGCCGAGCAGTCGTCCTGAGTCATCTCCTGGCCCGACCCCAGCCACCACGACCCCAGCCACCACGACGCCAGCCATCACGACAGAGGCTTGGCGGCGGACCGGTGCCGAAGTCGCGGCCGCCCTGACGACCGACGTCGAACACGGGTTGACGGACTCGGAGGCGGCGGCAACGGCTGGTGCGCGACGGGCCGAACGAGCTCGTTGCCGCAGCGGCCGTGCCGAGATGGCGCAAGCTTCTCGCCCAGTTCGCCGATCCCCTGGTCTACCTGCTGCTCGGTGCCGTCGTGGTGTCGTTCGTCGCCTGGATCATCGAGGGACGCGAGGAGGTGCCGTTCGAGGTCATCGTGATCCTGTTCATCGTGGTCGTCAACGCAGTGCTCGGCTACGTGCAAGAGGCACGTGCCGAGCAAGCGGTCGCAGCCTTGCGCAGAATGGCTGCGGCGTCGGCCGGCGTCATGCGCGACGGGCGCGAGATCAGGGTTCCGGCCGTCGACGTCGTGCCCGGTGACGTTCTGCTCCTGGCCGAGGGCGACGCGGTGAGCGCCGATGGCCGCCTGGTCCAGGCCGCGTCACTCATGGTCGCCGAGGCATCGCTCACCGGCGAGAGCGAAGCGGTCACCAAGGATGTTGCGCCGCTCGCGGAACCAGCGGGGTTGGGCGACAGGGTGAACATGGTGTTCAGCGGCACCGCCGTCACGCGTGGGCGCGGCCGGGCGGTCGTGACGGCGACGGGCATGGCCACCGAGATCGGCAACGTCGCCACGTTGCTCGGTCGCACCGAGGAGGTGCGAACACCGCTCCAACGCGAGGTCGAGCGGATCGGACGCATGCTCGGGATCGCGGTCGTCGCGATCGCGGTCGTGGTGGTGACCACGATCCTGATCACCGCCGACATCGACGAGGCCTCGGACTTCGTCGAGGTGTTGCTGGTCGGCGTGTCGCTGGCGGTGGCGGCCGTGCCGGAGGGGCTGCCGGCGATCATGTCGGTCGTGCTCGCCCTCGGCGTGCAGCGCATGGCCCGTCAGAACGCGATCGTGAAGCGGCTGTCATCCGTCGAGACGTTGGGCTCGGCGTCGGTGGTGTGCTCCGACAAGACCGGCACCCTCACGAAGAACGAGATGACGATCGAGAAGATCGTCACCCCGTCGGGCGAGGTGGATGTCACCGGATCCGGCTACCGGCCAGATGGTGAGCTCCAGGTCGACGGCCTCCCGCTCGACGACCCGACGCTCCTCGAAGAGGTTCGGTCGGTGTTGCGCGGCGGCAGCCTGGCCAACGACGCCGTGCTGCGCGAAGACGCCGGCGGGTGGACGATCCAGGGTGATCCCACCGAGGCCGCGTTCCTCGTCGCCGAGGCCAAGATCGGGATCGCCGAAGCGCGAATCTCGCGGTTCGAACGCGTCGGCGAGATCCCGTTCACCTCGGAGCGCAAGTTGATGACGACGTTCGAGGCCGACGACGAGCGGGAAGGCCGCATAGCGGTTGTCACCAAGGGCGCGCCGGACGTGTTGCTCACCCGCTGCACGCATGAACGGATCGCCGGCGAGATCCGTCCGCTCACGGACGACCGCCGCGGCGAGATGCTGGCGACGATCGACCGACTCGCCGATCTCGCGTTCCGCACGCTCGGCGTCGCCTACCGGCCGCTCCCCGATACCGAGCCACCGCTCCAGCACGAGTCGATGGAGCGCGAGCTCGTCTATCTCGGGATGGTCGGCATCATCGACCCGCCCCGCCCCGAGGCCCGGACCGCGATCGCCGAGGCCCGTGCGGCCGGGATCAGGACCATCATGATCACCGGCGATCACCCCCGGACCGCGGCCCGCATCGCCCGCGATCTCGGCATCACCGAACCTGGCTCGACGGCGCTGACCGGCGCCGACATCGAGGCCCTCGACGAGGACGGGCTGCGCGGGGCCGCCCGCAGCTTCTCGGTGTACGCGCGGGTGGCACCCGAGCACAAGCTGCGCATCGTCGCCGCCCTCCAAGCCGACAACAACATCGTGGCCATGACCGGCGACGGCGTGAACGACGCCCCGGCGCTCAAGTCGGCCGACATCGGCGTCGCGATGGGCGTCACCGGCACCGATGTCTCGAAGGAAGCGGCGGACATGATCCTCGCCGATGACAACTTCGCCACCATCATCACCGCCGTCCGCGAAGGGCGGGCGATCCTCATCAACATCCGCAAGTTCCTGCGCTTCCTCCTGTCGTCCAACATCGGGGAGGTGTTCACGATGTTCTTCGGAGTCGTGCTGGCGGGTGTCATCGGGCTCGACGACACCGGCGAGGCGATCGCGGTGCCGCTCCTCGCCACCCAGATCCTCTGGATCAATCTGCTCACCGACACCGCACCGGCACTCGCGATGGGTCTCGAGCCGCCGCCCGACGACGTCATGCGACGCCCGCCGAGAAGGCCCACCGATCGGGTCATCGACACCGAGATGTGGTTGGGAATCGCGTGGGTCGGCCTCGTGATGGCCGTCGTGACGCTGGCGGCGCTCGACCTGGGTCTCACCGGGGGCGTCCTCGGCGGATCGGGCGACATCGTCGAAGGCCGCACGATGGCGTTCACCACGCTCGTCCTCGCCCAGCTCTTCAACACGTTCAACGCCCGCTCGGATCGCGTCAGCGCGTTCCACAACCTGTTCACGAACCGGGCGTTGTGGGGCGCCATCGCCCTGTCGCTCGTGCTCCAGGTCGCAGTCGTGCAGGTGCCGTTCCTCAACGACGCGTTCGACACGACCCCGCTCGGAACCGACGACTGGCTGATCTGCGTCGGACTTGCCAGCGTCGTGTTGTGGGCCGACGAGGTCAAGAAGCTGCTGGATCGCTGGTTGCGGAAGTGATGCACGAGGTCGGCGACATGCCAGCGCTCCCGGACATGCCAAGAACTCCGGAGATGAGCGTCTGGGCGGTCGATCGGCCGGGACCCATCGAGCAACGACCGTTGGTGCGCGGACGTCGAGCCGTCCCGGTCCCCGGGAGATCCGAGATCCGCGTCCGGGTGGCCGCGTGCGGCGTGTGTCGCACCGACCTGCACATCGCGGCGGGTGAGCTCGCGGTCCATCGTCCTGGCGTCGTTCCCGGCCACGAGATCGTCGGGTACGTCGACCTCCTCGGTGAGGACGCCGATCGGTTCGTCGTCGGCGAGCGGGTGGGCATCGCGTGGTTGCGGAGCACGTGCGGCACGTGTCGGTTCTGTTCGACCGGCCGCGAGAACCTCTGCCTGACGCCACGCTTCACCGGTTGGGACGACGATGGCGGGTACGCCGAATACGCGGTCGTGCCGGAGGCGTACGCCTACCGCCTGCCGGACGATTTCGACGACGTGGCGGCGGCCCCGCTGCTCTGCGCCGGCATCATCGGATATCGCGCGCTCGAGCGGGCGATGGTTCCGGATCACGGTCGGCTCGGCATCTACGGCTTCGGCGGATCGGCTCACCTGGCCGCCCAACTCGCGATCCATCGGGGCGCGACGGTCCATGTCCTGACGCGCAGTGCGTCCGCCCGGGCGCTCGCCCTCGAGCTCGGATGCGCCTCGGCGGGGGATGCGTCCGACCAACCGCCCGAGCTCCTCGATGCCGCGATCCTGTTCGCACCAGCCGGCGAGCTCGTCCCGGTCGCGCTCAGGGCCCTCGATCGCGGCGGCACGTTGGCGATCGCCGGGATCCACCTGTCGGACATTCCGCCGATCGACTACGCGAACGAGTTGTTCCAGGAGCGCCAGGTCCGCAGCGTCACCGCCAACACCCGGCTCGACGGCGAACGGTTCCTGCGGGAGGCAGCCGAGGCGGGCGTCCGCGTCCACACCGTGGTGTATCCGTTCGAAGCCGCCGATCAGGCCGTGCTCGACCTGTGGAACGACGCAGTCGACG
Organism: Ilumatobacteraceae bacterium; assembly: GCA_963722415.1. GTDB lineage: Bacteria > Actinomycetota > Acidimicrobiia > Acidimicrobiales > Ilumatobacteraceae > JALOLG01. The sequence goes on along the minus strand of CAVRNI010000035.1, from coordinate 42,519 downwards.
GCGCCGCGGTGCTGGTGCACGCATCCGTCTATCCGGAGGCGAGCGGCCCGATGCGGTAGACGAGGTTGCTGCCGGAGTCGGTGAGCACGACGACCACGACCACAGCCAGGTACGGACGTCGGAACTTCGTGACGTGTTCGGTCACGACGGTGGACGTGTTCGAATCCATCAGAACTGCTGCGTGAGAAGACCGGTGTCGACGTCGTAGAGGAACCCACCGACGGGGACGCCCGACGGGATCAACGGATGCGTTCGGACCTGCCGGACGTCGTCGTGCAATGACGCGAGTTGGTCGTCGATGACGCCGAACGACAGCCATGACGCATCGTTGCCGCTCGACTCACTCACCTTCGCCCGCAACTCGTTCTCCGTGCGGGTCGCCATTGCACACCTCGTGTGCGGCACGACCAGGATCCGTTCCACACCGAGCACATGCACACCGAGCACGAGCGCGTTGAGCACAGTGTCAGTCACCCGACCACCTGGATTGCGGAGGATCTTCGCATCGCCCGGTTGGAGGCCGAGCATGCCGAGCGGGTCGATGCGCGAGTCCATGCAAGTGACGACCGCGACACCTGCGTGGGCAACCCCGTCGAACCCACTCAGCGCGAACGATGCGGCGAACGACCGGTTCGCCGCAAGGAGATCGTCGAACTCACCCGCCACGTGCCACCTCTGCGGCGGACTTGGCGCCGACGCTCCGGAGCCATCCGACCAACTCGTCGTCATGACTTCGCGCGGCGGTGTCGAGCGGCGTCAGGTCGTCCCAGCCCACCCAGTTGAGATCGGCGCCATGCTCGAGGAGGTACTCGGCGACGTGGCGGTGTCCGCCATGGCACGCGCCCCAGAACGCAGCCGTCGCCTCTTCCGTCGAAGGCGGTGGTTCATGACGGAAGTACTCGTCGACGCGCTCGAGCAGACCCAGCGCGGCGGCTTCCCACATCGTCGTGCTCGCCCCCCGTTCGAGCAGGCGGCGCGCCGCCTGCCATTGCCCGAACGCCGTCGCGTCCGCCATCGCCGTGCCGCCACCGATGACCGCCCCTCGCGCCTCGATGTCGGCGCCGGCGTCCAACAACGCATCCAACACGGCGACATCGTCACTGCTCGCGGCCCAGTGCAGCGGTGTCTCCGTGTGTGGCCCGGTGAACCTGGCATTCACGTCGGCTCCGGCATCGACGAGCGTCCTGACGGTCTCGGTGCCGTTCGGGAAGTGCCCGGGCCAGTCCGTCACGACGTGCAGCAGCGTGCGGGTCATCCCGTGCTCGTCCTCGTCACCGAGCGCAGCGGTGGCCAGTTCGGGGTGCTGTGAGAGCAGCGACTTCAGGGCCGCGACGTCGCCGGCGTGGATCGCCTCCACCGCGGCAACCGCGATCGGCTCGTCAGTCCTGATGATCATCGGCGTCACCCTCCCAGTTCGCTCACCATGATGTCGCCGGCGACAGGCCGCGAGCCGCATCGTCCGAGCTCCCCATCGACGGAAATCGTCCGCGGGGCCGACCCGGCCCGGATACGTTCCGGCATCGCAATTCCGGCGAGGGAGCGAAGATGACCGCACGCGACGCAATGGAATTCATCAACGAGCAGGACGAGGCGACCCTGCAGCGCTTCGTCGAGCGCCTCGAGTTCCGCGGTAAGGATCCGACGTTCGTCGGCTACCGGGAGGCCTACGTCGACAAGATGGCGCTCGATCGCACGGCGGACGTGCTCGAGCTCGGGTGCGGCACCGGCGTCGTCACGCGTGCCCTGGCCGGCCGCGACGGCTTCGAGGGCCGCGTGATCGGTATCGAGCAGAGTCCGGTGTTGGTCGAGGTGGCGCGTCGCTTGGCCGCTGAGGAAGGGGTCGGTGATCGCATCGAGTTCCGGGTCGGCGACATCCACGCGCTCGATGTTCCCGACGCGAGCGTCGACGCCGTCGTCGCCCACACGACCATGAGCCACGTCACCGATCCACGCACGGTCCTCAACGAGGCAGCGCGCGTCCTTCGCGTCGGTGGCACCTTTGCCGCCTTCGACGGCGACTACGCGTCATGGACCTTCGGCTACCGCGATCACGACATCGCAACGAAGATGGAGGACGCGATCCGAACCGCCGTCGTGTCGAAGCCCCGCGTGATGCGTGACATGCCACGGCTGCTGTCCGACGCCGGACTGCGGCTGGTCGATGTCGACGCCAACGTCTACGCCGACGTCGGGCAGTCCGCGTTCTTCCTCAGCGCGGCCGAGTCCTACGCGCCGCTCGTCTCGCGCTCGGAGCTGATGCCCGCCGACGTCGTCGACGCATGGCTCACCGACCTCCGCCAAGCCTCTGCCGACGGCATGTTCTTCGCCGCCTGCAACTACTACGCGTACATCGCGACGCGCGAGTAGGCGGCCGGGCCACCGGACATCGGCAGCGGGCCCGTCACCGCCGGTTTCAGGTCGCTGCGCCGGCCTTCGTGGCGTCCGGGACCTCGACGAGGCGTCCGGTCGCGACGTCGTAGATGTAGCCGTAGATCGGGATCGTGTTCGGCACCAGCGGGTGGGCACGGATGCGGGTCACGTCGTCGGTGACGCTCTGTGCGTTGTCGGTGATCGTGAGCCAGTCGATGTAGTTGGCCTCGTTGGAGCCTGGTCCGGCGCCGACGTCGGTGAAGCCATCGGCGCCGAGCGCCGCCGTCTCGAGGCTGTTGGCCAGCAGCCCACGCATCACGTCGTCGGTGAAGAACTCCATGCCGCAGTTGGAGTGGTGGATCACGAACCACTCGCGGGTGCCGAGCAGCTTGTAGGAGATCACGAGGGAACGGATCGCGTCGTCGCTCGCCCGCCCGCCGGCGTTGCGGATGACGTGCGCATCGCCCTCGCTCAAGCCGGCGTACTTGGCCGGGTCGAGGCGGGCGTCCATGCACGTCAGGATCGCGAAGCCACGCGCCGGCGGCAGCGCGAGCGAACCCTTCGACCCGAAAGACGCCGCGTAGTCGGCGTTGGCGGCCAGGACTTCATCGAGGATGCTCATCGGTCGCTCTCTCCTTGCGGCAAACCACTACTAATCCGGTCATATTTATCGGAATTGAAGGGCTGGCACAAGACCGGAGCGAGCTCGACCGATCACGTCAACTGATCACGGTGTCGGTCACCTGCGGTGCGCCTTTGCCGAGGAAGAAGATCCCCGGGAAGCCGGCGGTCTCGAACCCGCGACTCGGGTTGCGTTCGAGCACCGACTTCGTGATGCGGAGCTCGCCCGTGCGGTCGTTGGAGACGAAGAAGATCGCGCCACCGCCTTCGTTGGCGCCGTTGTCGCGCATGATGCTCCCGGCCAGGTCGAGCGTGAACAGGTTGCCGTCGAGGTAGATCGCTCCCCCACTGCCGCCGCCCGGCGTGCCCGGACGGGCCGGGTTGGCGCCGGTGCCGATCGCGTTGTTGAAGGTGAAGACACTGTTGAAGATCTGCCACGACACGCCGATGCTCGAGATCGCGGCGCCGTTCGAGCAGATGTTCTCGTCACCCGGACTCCCACCGAACGTGCTCGTTGCGACGATGACCGGCAGCCCTTGGTACTGGCTGAGCACCCGCAACGACGCTCCACCCAGATCGGGACCGGTCGAGTCGCAGCGGTTGGCGGTGAAGGCGCTGTCGATCACCTTCACCCGGCCACCGCGAACGAACACCGCCCCACCGCCACCGCCTTCGCGCAGGTCGCCGGTGCTGTTGCCCCGTGTGAAGTGAAGGCCTTGGATCGTGAGCTGTGGACTGTCCTGGTTCTGGCAGTGCGACGTCGTCCAGATCTGCGCCGGGTCACACGTGTTCATGTACAGGATCCGGCGTTGACCGCCGCCGCTGAGCGTCACCCGGCCGCCTCCGTCGAGCACGACGACGGCGGATGTGTTGACCACTTTCGCGGTGTCGGTCATGACGATGGTGACCGGGTCCGGCCCGCAGTCGAAGGTGATGATCCCGCCGTGGGCGACCGCATCGACGACTGCCTGCGACGTGCAGCTCGATGGGGTGCCGGCACCGATCACGACGTCGGGATGCGAGGTGTCGACGGGGTGCGCCTCGTCGGGCAGCGGCACGCCTGCTGGATTCCCCGGACGCGGGAACGTCAGCCGAGTGGCGAGGACGCTGGCCGTTGCCGGACCGTCGATCTGCGTCACGGCGGCACTCGCCGCGGCCGCCTCGGCGAGCGCACCGCCGGTGCCCCCGCTGCGATCGGACACCGCGATCCCTGCGAGTGCGACGAGCGCGACGACGACGGCCGGTCGAAGGTTCACGACCTCAGTATCGCCGCACCACCGATGCGGCGGGCGCGACTACGCCTTCTGATTCCGAAGGTCGGTGACGGACTTCGCGATGCGCCGGTCACGGGTCTCGGCCGACTTGGCCCCGTCCACTGACAGCACGATGCGTCGGCGCCGGCTGTACGACAGGGAGTCCCAGAACGCCTGGGCCTCGGAGTCGGCGGCGATGGCGGCAGCCAGGTCGTCAGGGACGTCGAGTACCCGCTGTTCCGTGTCGAGCTCGATGTCGACGTCCACTTGATCGCCCGCGAGCACGCCGGCGGCCTCTCGATTCTCGGCGCTCAGCGGGATCATGTAGCGACCACCCATCACGGCGATCGTGCTGCGGTAGGAGTGCCGTCCCACGGTGACGACGACAGGCGGTCGCTTGCCGCGGCCCAACCCTTCCACGATCTCGTCGGGCACGGCGAAGCCCGTCGCCGTCTTCCCGCCCAACTCGACGTTCGTGGTGAATCGCATGACATCGAGTTTCCCACTGCGGAACATCGTCGGCCACGTCTGGCAGGATCGGCGGTGTGGGCGACCTTCACCCGGGGAGCGAACTACCGCCACCCGACGTCCCATCGCCCGAGTTGATCGAGTTGGCCCGCGCCCATCGGGTGGCCACCGAGTTCTGGGACTGGCGAGGCGCCCACCGCCCGGTGTCGCGGCGCACGATCGTGGCCGCGCTCGGCGCCCTCGACGTCGACGCCAGCACTCCCGACGCCATCGCGTCGGCGCGGGTCGACGTCGACGAGCGACCATGGCGCCGTTTGTTGCCGGCCACCGTGGTGATGGTCAGCGGGACAGGCGCCCACCTGATGGTCCACGTTCGCCACGGCGACCCGGTGTCGGTGTGGGCCGAGCTCGAGGATGGCAGCGACCGATGGTCACTGCCCCAGGTCGATCGCTGGGTGGAACCTCGGCTGCTCGGCGGTGATGTCGTCGGTGAGGCGACGTTCTGGCTTCCGGCCGACCTCCCGCTCGGCTACCACACCTTGCGCGCGCAACACCCGGGCGGCGAGGGCACGTGCCCGCTCGTTGTCACTCCTGCCCGCTTGGAGTTGCCAGCCACGCTCCGCGACCGGCAGAGCTGGGGGTTCATGATCCAGCTCTACTCGTTGCGCTCGCGGCGATCGTGGGCCCTCGGTGACCTCGCCGACCTGGGTGACTTGGCGGCGTGGAGTGCGGCCGAGCACGACGCGGAGTTCGTGCTCGTCAACCCGCTGCACGCTGCCGAGCCGGTGGCTCCGATGGAGCCGTCGCCGTACCGCCCCACGTCGCGACGGTTCGCCAACCCGGTGTACCTGCGCGTCGAGGACGTTCCCGAGGTCGCCTACCTGTCGCCGGCGGACCGGGCCGTCGTGGAAGAGCACGCGGCGGCGCTGCGATCGCTCACACTCGGAGCCGACACGCTCGACCGCGACCGCGTCTGGTCGGCCAAGCGGACAGCCCTCGAGCTGCTCCACCGCCAGCCGCGGCACGAGTCACGGCAACGCAGCTTCGACGCGTTCCGCAACCGCGAGCGGGAAGGGCTGCGCAACTTTGCCACCTGGTGTGCGCTCGCCGAGCACTTCGGGTTGCCGAGTTCGACGTGGCCTGCCGACGTGCACGATCCCGCGTCGACGCGCGTCGCGGCGTTGCGCGACGAGCTGTCAGATCGGGTCAGCTTCTACGAGTGGTTGCAGTGGTGCCTCGACGAGCAGCTCGCCGCCGCGCAACGCGCCGCGACCGAGGCCGGGATGACGATCGGGGTGATGCACGACCTCGCCGTCGGCGTCCACCCCGAGGGTGCCGACCCGTGGGCGCTGGCGAGCACGCTGGCGAGCGGTGTCTCGGTCGGCGCGCCGCCGGACGCGTTCAACCAGCTCGGTCAGGACTGGATGATGCGGCCCTGGCGACCCGACCGCCTGGCGGAGGTCGGCTACGCCCCGTACCGCGACATGATGCGCACCATCTTGCGCAACGCCGGCGGACTGCGCATCGACCACGTGATCGGACTGTTCCGATTGTGGTGGGTGCCGCCGGGGTGTCGACCGTCGGAGGGCACCTACGTGAGCTACGACCACGAGGCGCTGGTCGGGATCCTCGTGCTCGAGGCCCACCGTGCCGGCGCGGTCGTGGTCGGCGAGGACCTCGGGACGGTCGAACCGTGGACGCGTGACTACCTCGGCCAGCGTGGCATTCTCGGTACGTCGGTCCTGTGGTTCGAGAAGGACGCGGCCGGCGAGCCGCTCGCGCCCGACGAGTGGCGCGAGATGTGCCTGGCGACGGTGACCACCCACGACCTGCCGCCGACCGCGGGCTACCTCGCAGGTGAGCACATCGACCTGCGCGAGCGGCTCGGGTTGTTGACCCGTCCGGTCGACGAGGAGCGGCGCGCTGACGACGCCGATCGCCGCGCGGTGCTCGCCGAGTGTCGTGAGCTCGGTGTGCTCGGCGACGACGCCACGGCCACACCACTGGGCGAGCAGGCGCAGATCGAGGCGCTCCACCGCCTGCTGACGCTGACCCCGGCACGCCTCATCGGGGTGTCCGTGGCCGACGCCGTCGGCGATCGCCGGACGATCAACCAGCCGGGCACGATCGACGAGTACCCGAACTGGCGCGTGCCGCTCGCCGATGGTGATGGACGCCCGGTGCTGCTCGAGGACGTCGTCGCGTCGGAGCGGGCCCGATCACTGGCGGAAACGGTCCGCGAGCGATGAGTCTTTGGTGCCGGCGGAGTCAAACGGAGAAACATCAATCACTTCACTCGAACATTGGGGAGGAGAACCCATGGCCTTTCATCCGTATCTGTTCTTCGGTGGCAACTGTCGCGAAGCGTTCACCCGTTACCAGGAGATCTTCGGCGGCGAGCTCGTCCTGGTGACAACGAAGGACATGCCGCCGGAGGAGCAGATGCCTGGGGCGGATGCCGACATGATCATGCACGCGGCGTTGACGATCGACGATCAGCTGTTGATGGCTTCCGACGATCCGACGACCGACAGTGTCGGTCCCGTGCAGGGGATGCAGGTCAACTACTCGACACCGGACGTCGCCGAGGCCAAGCGGGTGTTCGAAGCGCTCGCCGACGGCGGCGAGGTCAGGCTGCCGATCGCCGAGACGTCGTGGTCGCCGATGTTCGGCATGTGCGTCGATCGGTTCGGGACGCCCTGGATGATCGGTGCCGACGCACCAGCGCCGACCGCTTGAGGTCACGCCTCTCCGCCAACCGCTCACGGTTGGTTCGGTAGATCCAAACGATCGAGATCGGCGGCCACCAGGACGGGTCCGGTGTACCCGGCAGCCCTGACGTCGTCGATGTAGCGCTGGCGTTCGGCGTCGGAGTTCGGCGGTGGGATCGCATGGGTGAGCACCAAGCTGCCCACACCGGCTGAACGGGCCAGGTCGCCAACCGCCGACGCGCTCGCGTTCCAGTCGAGCAGACGTGGATGCACTGCGTCTGCGAGGAGCGCTTCGTGGACGAGCACGTCGGCTCCTTCGGCGAGACGTCGCATGCCCTCGCACGCCGCGGTGTCACCGCTGATGGCCACCCGCAGTTCGTCGTGACGAACGACGAAACCAACGGCGGGTGCGACCGGGTGGTGATCAACGAGCACTGCGTCCACTGTCCACGGGCCGCTCGAGAAGACGGTGGTGACCGTGTCCGAGGCGTCGAACGGTTGGGTCACGATGACGGGTCGTCGGCCGGCGGACGATGGGGCTTGCGAGTGGAACGACTGCTCGTCGTACACGTCGAGACATTGCTCGGCGTACCGCGCCGACGGACCATCGGGTGCGATCACCGTCAGCGGTGTGCCGGTCCCGCCGACCCACCGAGCGATCGCCAGCGTCGCCAGGTCGCTGATGTGGTCGGAGTGGTGGTGGGTGATGAACACCGCACCGAGTCGGGCGAGATCGAGTCCGGCTTCGAGCACTCGATGCGTGGCCGCCCGGCCACAGTCGACCATGACCCACCGGTCGCCGTCGGTGACGGCGACCGCCGAACCGGCGCGGGCCGGGTCTGGATTCGGCGTGCCGGTGCCGAGCAGAACGACTGTGACCATCAGCGCCTGCCTACCGGTAGAGGCTTCGTTCGGCGAGGGTGATGGCGAGCGCGGCCGCCTTCTGCACTGACAACCCGCGGCCCGTGTAGAGCGAGTCGAACGTCTCGAAGCTGCACAGCACCCACAGGATGTCGGAGGCTTCGGCGACGGTGAGGTCGTCGCGCAGGACTCCGTCTTCGCCGAGGCGTCGGGCGAGGTGCGCCATGCCGCCGGTGCGTTCGCGTTCCATCTTGTCGACCGCCCCGCCGACCGAGTCGGGGTCGAGTCGTGTAACCCCACCGAGTCGGGGTCGATCGCGCCATCGAGTACAGCACGCGGTAGATGTCACGGTCGGCCGCATACATCTGCCACGCCGCGATGACGCCGCCGCGCAGATGCTCGCGGGCGTCGGGATGGGCGACCGCACGCGTCAGCGCCGGGAGCCCGGTGCGGGCCCACAGGTCGTCGACGAACGCGTTGAACAGACCGGACCGGGATCCGAAGACGAGGTAGATCGTCGAGCGACGCGACCCTCGCCAGCTGGGCGACCTGGTCGAGGCTGACCGGCTCGGTGGGGGCGTCGCGTAGCCGCTGCGCCACGGCGTCGAGGATGCGCCGCCGGGTCTGGTCGGCGCTCTCGGCACGCAAACGCTGCTCGTAGGTGCGTTTGGCCATCGGTCACAGCTTCCCACATTTCACTTGACAAACTGTGCACTCAACTACAGATTGTCGTATGAACTACAGCCTGTCCAGTGAAAGAGTCGTCATGCCTTCCGATCGAATGTCACGCCACACGTCGCACGAGGTCGTCGTGATCGGCGCCGGCCCTGCCGGCTTGGTCGCCGCGATCACGCTCGCCAAGTACGGCGTCGAATGCCTCGTCGTCGAACGACGCGCCGAATCGTCGTCGTTGCCACGAGCGACCGGGGTGAGCCTGCGGACGATGGAACTGTTGCGCTCGTGGGACCTCGAACACGCCGCCCGGGCCGGTGGCAACGACGTCGAGTTGTTGCTCCTCGAGTGCCAGACGCTCGCCGAGGCAGCGTCGGGCACCGAGCACGCGGCGGGCTTTCCGACGTCCGCTCAGAGCGCGGTGGTGAGCCCGACGACGCCGGGTTGCATCCCGCAGGACCACCTCGAGTCCGTGCTCCGCGAGCACCTGCGATCGCTGCCATGTGCGCATCTCGCCGTCGGCTTCGAGTTGACAGACATCGCGACGTCCGCCGACGGTTCACGCCTCACGCTTCGCGACATCGTCGAGCGACGAGGCGCGCACGATCGAAGCCAGGTATGTGATCGCGGCCGACGGCGCAAGTAGCGCGGTTCGGGACGCGCCTCGGAATCGGCATGGTCGGAGACGACCACCTGGACGAGCGGATCGTCTTTCAGTTCCGTGCGCCGCTGTGGGACCTGGTCGGCGCACACCGCTATGTCCTCTACTCGATCACCCACCCGCAGGCCGTCGGGTCGCTGCTGCCCGCCGGTGGTGATGATCGCTGGCTGTACGGCGTCGCGTGGGACCCGGCTCGCGAACGGTTGGCGGACTACACCGACGACCGGGTACGCGACATGATCGCGACGGCGACTGGACGTCCCCAGCCTGCTCCCGCGCATCGAACGCGCGAATGCGTTCTCGTTCGCAGCACAGATTGCCGATCGCTTCCGCCACGATGACGTGTTCCTCGTCGGCGACGCGGCGCATCGGATCTCACCGCGCGGCGCGACGGGGATGAACTCCGCGATCGCCGACGCATTCGACATCGGCTGGAAGCTCGCCTGGGTCGTGAAGGGTTGGGCCCGGCCGGCGCTGCTCGGCTCCTACGAACAGGAACGCCGCCCGCTCGTGGAGCACAACCTCGCCCGGTCCGCTGATCCGATGGGGAGCCTGCGGCCGGTGATCTCCGAGTTGTCCGTCGACCTCGCGGGTCGCATCGCCCATCGGTGGATCCCGACCCCCGACGGTCCGATCTCGACGCTCGATCTGATCGGCCCGGGGGCCACACTGCTCACCGGGCCACACAGCGCGACGTGGGACCGGGCCGTCGCAGACGTCCATGTTCCCGTGCCAGTCACCGTCGGCCGGCTCGACGTGGTCACGGCGAGGGCGCAGGGCATCGCACCGGGCGGCGCCCTGCTCGTCCGCCCGGACGGCTTTCCGATTGCCGCGTGGAACACGCCGGACGAGGCGACCCGCAACCTGCACGAGGCGCTCGCGTCTGTCCGCGTCGACGACGCCTACCGGGTGAGGGCGCAGGCCTCGCGGTGGGTCCGCAGCCACTCGCCGAAGGCCTCCTTGGTGAGCGGCCGGGCGAAGTAGTAGCCCTGGGCCGTCTCGCAGCCGAGCTCGGCGAGACGGGAGGCAGACACCTCTGTCTCGACGCCCTCGGCGACCACCGAGAGGTCGAGTGCCTTGGCCAAGTAGATGATCGAGCGGACGAACGCCGGGTTGCCGCGTTGGCTGCCCATCGACGTCACGAACGTCTTGTCGATCTTCACCTCGTCGGCCGGCAGGTCCTTGAGACAGGCGAGCGAGGCGTCGCCCGTGCCGAAGTTGTCGATCGACAACGTCACCCCGAGCTCGGACAGCTCGTGCATGGTGTTCAGCGCCCGCTTGTTCTCGGACATCATCGCCGATTCCGAAAGTTCGAGGCACAGACCCGCCGGGCCGGATGCCCGCCCGGTGCAAGTGCGCTTCGACGTCGGCCGCGAGATTCGCCTGGACGAGGTTGTGCGCCGAGAGGTTGACCGACACGCGCAGATCCATCCAGCGCCAGCTCTCGTCGGCCGCTGTGGCCAAGGCACGACCCAACACCTGGTCCGTGATGGTGCCGATGAGCCCCATGGCCTCGGCGATGGCGATGAACTCGTCGGGCTTGACGGCGCCCTCGACCGGATGGTTCCAGCGCACCAGAGCCTCGGCACCGACCGGTCGACCGGTGGCCAGGTTGACCTGCGGTTGGAACACCAGGTCCAGTTCGCCGTTCTCGATGGCGCGCTGCATGTCGGCAATGAGGCCGAGGCGGCGCTTGCTCTTGTGCTCTCGCTGTGCGCCCTCGTCCGGCGCCGCGAGGTACTCGGGCCGGTACAGCTCGACGCCCGAGTGGTCGCCCTTGGCGACATACATCGCGGCGTCGGCCCGGTGCATCAGAACGCCGACATCGGCACCGTGCTCCGGGCCCACGGCCACGCCGATACTGGCGCCGACGTCGACGGTTTCCGGACCGATGGTCACCGGCCGCGACACGGCGCGCGTGATGGCGGTGGCGATCGCGACGGCGGCGGCCGGCCCTTCGATGCCGGGCAGCAGGACCGCGAACTCGTCGCCGCCGAAGCGGGCAACCGTGTCACCGGAGCGCAGCACCCCGCGCAGCCTGACCGCGACCTCCATCAACACCGTGTCGCCGGCGGCGTGCCCGAGCGTGTCGTTCACCTCCTTGAAACGGTCGAGGTCGATCAGCAGCACGCCGACCCGTGGGTCAGCCGCCAGCGCGGCCTCGACGTGAATCTGGAACAACCGCCGGTTCGGCAGGCCGGTGAGCGGGTCGTGCATCGCCAGATGCTCGTTCTCGGCGACGTGACGCCGAAGATCGTCGACGAGGCGACTGCTCTCGACCGCCATCGCGACGTGGTTGGCCACCGTCAGGAACGGACGTCGATCGGGCTTGCCGAACGGCCGCACCGTGCCGCTGCGGTCAGCGACGACGAGCGAGCCCCGCATCTCCCCGTCGAGGGCCAGGGCCGTGATCATCGCCTGCTGGACGCCGAGCGCGCGCAGCGCACCGGGCGCGTTCGCCGGCGTGACCACCGTCGCACCGTCCGACGCGTGAGCCATGTCATGCAGGGTCGACACCTCGCTGTCGATCTCCACCGCCGTGGTCTCGATCGTCATCCCATCGACGCCGAGGGCGATCTGCAACAGATTGCCCTCACTCCCGTCGATGTAGAGGAACGCACGCTCGGCATGCATGAGCTCGCCCACATCTGCCAACAACCCGCCGACGACCTCGTCGACCGATCGGGCGCCGGTCATCCGCTTCGTGAGGCGGTAGAGGTTCTCGAGCTCGCCCAGGCGGTCACGCAGGGCGGAGTGCACACGGTAGGAGAGCAGCACCATCGCCACGATGACGCTGAACAGCAGGGCTGCGGCCGGCGAGGCGACCAGGAGCGTGACCGCCACCAATGCCACACAGGTGTCGACGGCGACAGCTGCTGTCCCCAACAGCTGCGAGCGCAACAGCCCGGGCTCACGGCGACCGAGGAAGATCGTGATGGCGATGGCCACCACGACGCTCTGGCCGGCATCAGCTGCCAGCGCGGCCAGGAACGCAGCGGGCCATGTGGCCGGGCCGGAGCCGTGCGTCTGAAACGCCGCGAAGACCGTGATCGCCACCACGGACTCCAGCCAGAAGCCGGCAATGTTCACCGCCGCCTTGAAGGGCGGCAACCGTCGGATCGCCATCGCGATGATCGCGCCGAGCACTCGCGCGACGATCAGCGGGATCGGCCCGAGGGCGTACAGGCCCACGATGAGCGGCACCGTGCCGAGCGAGAGCGTCAGGGTCTCGCGTCGATGCTCGACGTGAATCGGCAGGAGCTCACAGCCGGCAAAGGCGGCGACGAAGACCAGCATCGAGAGCTGGATGACCGGGGTCGGCCCATCGGCAACGGCGCGCCACCATGTCCCCACCGCCGCAACACCTGCGACGACGGCGGCGAACAGGTAGACACGTCGAACACGCGAACCAGTCACGGGGCGACGTCTAGGTGGTATTCCAGCTGTTGACCGACCAGCTCTTGCTCGACCACGACTTGCTCGACCACGACTTGCTGGTCCAGCTCGTACCTGTCCACGACGTGCCCGACCAGCTCTTGCTCGACCAGTCGTAGTCCGACCAGCTCTTGCTCGACCACGACTTGCTGGTCCACGGCGTTGTCAGCCAGTTGCCGCCGTCCCACTGGCTGCCTGTCCACACCGAACCGTTCCACGTTCCTTCGGACCACGCCGTGCCGGCCGCGGACAGGGGGGCCCAGCGAAGTCCGTCCCACGGCTGGCCCATGATGTCGATCTCGCCGATCAGCTCGAAGCCGTCGTCGGCGACGTGTGTGCCGCCGCGGGCCGCCTCGAGCGATCCGGCGCCGGTGGCCGTCGGCCACGACTGCCGGTCGATCCGCTTGACCGAGGCGGCATTGGCCTCGCGCACGTTGATCATTCCGGCACCGTGGTCACGCTTCTTGGCGCCGTCGATCGGTGTGGCGGTCTTGCGCAGGATCGCCTTCACCATGTCGGGGGTGAGCTCGGGCCGGGCATCGAGGAGGAGGGCCACCGCACCGGCGGTGATGGCCGTCGCCTGTGAGGTGCCGCTGCCGCGGAAGAACCTGCCGTCGACCACCGCATCGGGATGCAGGTCGTCGATCATCGAGCCCGGGTCGCGCAGCCCAGCGATCGACACTCCGGGGGCCACGACGTCGACGGTGCGCGCCGCGTTGCCCCGGCTCGAGAAGTCGGCCACGCGGTCGTCGTGCTTGTTCGCAGTACCTCTGATGTCGGCGGCGCCGACCGCCAACACATAGGGGTCGGTGGCCGGGTCGGTGAGGGACGGATGGACGGTGCCACCGTTCCCGCCGGAGACCACCACGACGATGCCGTTGCGCCACGCCGACTCGACGGCCGTGGTGAGCGGGTCGATCTGGTAGCCCTGCAGCGAGTCGGTGCCGTACGACAGGCTGATGACACGGATGTTGAGACCGGGATCGTTGCGATGCTGCACGGTCCAGTCGATGGCCGCGATCACCTGCGACACGTCGACGCTGCCGTCGGTCGCGCCGACCTTGACGTTCACGATGTGCGCCCCCGGCGCGACGCCGTGGAAGCCACGCTTCGTACCGTCGTTGCCGGCAATGATGCTGGCCATGTGGGTGCCGTGACCGTAGGCATCGAGGTAGCGCGTGGCGTCGGACTGAGAGTCGAAGGAGAGGTCGGCGCCGTTGATCAGCTTGCCCGGGCCGTCGAGGCCGGGAACCGGCGCCACACCGGAATCGATGACCGCCACGCCGATGCCCGAGCCGTCGACACCGTGCGACCACAGTTTGTCGGCATTGATGACGTCGTTGACGAGCGCGAGGCGGGTCACAGGCGCAGACGAGTTCTCGTCCCAGCCCGGAGCGCGGACGCGACCGTCGATCGTGGCGTCCACCTCGGCGTCCGGAACGGGTGACTGCTCACTTGGGACGTTGGCCCCACTCGCCGCGTGCGCGCTCGTTCCAACGCTGAAGATCGCGGTGCAGGCGACCGCCGCGATCACCGCCGTCGTGCTTCGCCGCGCTCGACTGAGGTCACAAATTCCCGCCATATCCACCATGTCGGGATCGCACGAGAGAACTTGAGCCTTATCCCGAGCCCGGTCGTCAAGAGTTTGGATGCGGTTCGACTGCCCACTGTCGGAAACGATCGGCGGGTCACTCCCAGGGCCAGGTGCAGATCCCGTGAGGGTGGCCGTGATCTCGCGAGTGCCATTCGCTGTACGTTCCACCAGCGAGCGCGCATGCTGCGCTGAGGATGCCGCACCCGACGACCCCTCCACAGGTCGTCGCCGGAACCGGCGGGTGCCCGACGAGCGACCCTGGGCGAGTGGGCGGCGGGGGGTCGGTGGGTGTGCCGAGCAGGTCGCCGGCACCTGCGCTGGTCGCGCCACCGACACCAAGACTGAGGATGACGATTGCGATCGATGTGCCGAGCTTGAGTCTGTTCATGCTGATGCTCCTTCGTGTTGGGACGGCGATTCCGCCCTTCAGCTGTCCAGAGCCAGCTCTCGCCGCGCCCTCGCGCTTTTGGTGCCCCCGCGCGGAGCGAGGGCTAGAGTCCGCCGCGGGGCGACTCGACGCGGAGGGGATCGCGATGACAGTGGACGGTTCACCTGTACTTCCCGGCCGGCTCGGTTCGCCGGACATGGCGCTGCGCGACGACCCGCGTGCGGATCCGCGCATGATCGCCGCGATGGAGCCGTTCGGGTTGGCCAATCCGCCCGAGGACGCCCCCGTCGACAGCGCTTCGCCGATCGAGGCGCTCCAGGAGTACGTCACCGCCGCCGAGGAAGGTTTCGAGGCACTCTTCGACGCGCTGGTCAGCGGCCTGCCTGGCATCGAGGGCGTGACCAGGAACGTGGAGGTCATCCAGGGCGCCGACGGCAACGACGTCACG
The DNA here is from genome assembly GCA_963722415.1 of Ilumatobacteraceae bacterium. Classification (GTDB taxonomy): domain Bacteria; phylum Actinomycetota; class Acidimicrobiia; order Acidimicrobiales; family Ilumatobacteraceae; genus JALOLG01. The sequence goes on along the minus strand of CAVRNI010000035.1, from coordinate 27,037 downwards.
CTGTACATCCACCGCCCTGAGGGCGACGGCGGGTCGTTACCAGGCGTGCTTCACCTCCACGGCGGCGGCATGGTGCTCCTCGAGGCCGCCGGGGCCGCGTACGCCCGTTGGCGCGACGAGCTGGCGGCGTCCGGTCTGGTCGTCGTCGGCGTCGAGTTCCGCAACGGTGGCGGCAAGCACGGCGCCTACCCCTTCCCCGCCGGGCTCAACGACTGCACGTCGGCGCTGCGGTGGACGATCGAGAACAAGGCCCGACTCGGGATCTCCACGCTCATCGTGTCCGGTGAGTCGGGCGGCGGCAACCTCACCCTCGCGACGGCGCTGAAGGCCAAGCGCGACGGCCTGGCCGCCGGGATCGACGGTGTCTACGCGATGTGCCCATACATCTCGGGCGCCTACGCCTCACAGCCGTCAGAGCTGGCCTCGCTCCACGAGAACGACGGATACTTCCTCAGCTGCCGGATGATGGGTGGGTTGGCGAAGGTGTACGACCCGACCGGCGACCACGCCACCGATCCATTGGCATGGCCGTACCACGCCACCGCAGACGACCTCGCCGGCTTGCCGCCCCACGTGATCTCGGTGAATCAGCTCGACCCTCTGCGCGACGAAGGGTTGGCCTACTTCCGCAAGCTCCTGGACGCCGGGGTACCGGCCGTCTCCCGCACGGTGAACGGCACCTGCCATGCCGGCGACCTGATCTTCCGCGGCGCGATGCCGGACGTGTTCATGGCCACGATCCGCGACATCAAGGGCTTCGCCGACTCCCTGTGAGCGACCCACGCGTCGGCAACCCGACGCCTACGGCGATTGGGGATCGAACTGGCTCAACGTGAACGTGGCGCCCTGCGGGTCGCGCACGACCGCCGATTTGGTCCACGCGTTGTCGATCGGGCCGGACATGTCGCGCGCCCCGAGCCGCAGCGCTGATGCGACGGCCTCGTCGCGATCGCCGACCGCGAACGTGACGTGCCAGTGCGGCACCTCGTCACTCTGGAGCGGAGCCAACCAGGCAATCGCGTCGGCGAATCCCGGGGGCGCGGACACGCCTTGCTGCCGGTTGTAGATGTCGGGGTCGACCGTCGCCGCGAGATGGTCGCCGTAGCCCGGCCGACGCCACATCGTCGCTCCCCCGCCGTCTCCGAAGTCGAGCTCGTCGGCCTCCCAGCCGAACAGGCCGCCGTAGAACACCTTCGCGCCCTCCAGGTCCGAGGTGTGCAGATCGCTGAAGTTCCAGGCTCCCGGCACGTTCACGACCTGGGCGCCGAGCCGGCGCCGTGGTTGCCACACCCCGAACGACGCACCGTTCGGATCGACGAACCTGGCGCCTCGACCGCCGGGGCCGGCGTCCTCCGGCGTGTTGGTCACCACGCCGCCCGATCTGGTCACAGCAGCTGCGGTGGCGTCGGCATCGTCAACCGCGACGTAGGTGTTCCACGCCGCTGTGGATGCCGATCCAGGCATCCCGATCGCGGCAACGTCGTTGCCGTCGAGTTGTGCGATCAAGTAGTAGCCAGGCGCCTCCGACGGCATCGCGTTCTCGAACGTCCAACCGAACAACGAGCCGTAGAAATGGCACGCCGCGTCCTTGTCGGGTTGCTCGGTGTCGATCCAGCACGGCACACCGTCCGGGTAGGTCCTCATTTCGCGTGACGGTACTCGTACCGCGTCGATCACTGAAGCGCGCGTGCGAACCGGGCGAGCACCTCGTCGACGTCGGCATCGGTGGTCTGGAAGCTCGTGACGAGACGGATCGTGCCGGGTGCCATGCGGTAGAAGAGCACGCCATCGGCTTCCAACCGATCGATCGCCGCCGCATCGGCTCGGGCGAACGCCAGGTTCGCTTCGGGCGGAAGCTGGAGCTCGACGCCCAACTCCGTCAGCCCGCTCGCGAGTCGGGCCATCGCCGCGTTGGCGTGCGACGCGAGATCGAGCCAGAGCCCGTCCGTGAGATACGCCTCCAACTGCGCGGACTGGAAGCGCATCTTCGACGCAACGTGACCGGCACGCTTGATCCGGTACACGAGCTCGTCCGCGACGGCGGTGTCGAAACACGCGATGGCATCGGTGCTCAGGGCACCGTTCTTGGTGGCGCCGAGCGAGACCACGTCCACACCCGCCCGCCACGTCAGATCGGCAGGCGTGCAGCCGAGCGCGGCGATGGCGTTGGCGATCCGCGCACCGTCGAGATGAACGCGCAGGCCCCTCTCCTTCGCGATCGCGGCGAGCTCCGCGACGCGCGCGACGGGATACACGGCACCGAAATCCGTCGGAGAGGTGAGCGACAGCACGGCGGGTTGCGAATGGTGAGGATCTCCCCATCGGGTGGTTGCGAACGCTTCACGGATGGAGTCGCCGTCGAGGAGGGAGCCATCGCCGGGCAGCCCGCGCATGACGGCGCCACCCGAGAACATCGACGTCGCCCCGCACTCACTGCGCACGATGTGCGCCGACTCGTGACACAGCACGGCACCCCACGGCGGGCAGAGCGCGGCGAGTGACAGCGAGTTGGCCGCCGTTCCGCTCACCACCGGGAACACCCTGACGTCGGGATGTTCGAACGCCTCGGCCGCGATCTGCTGGAGCCGCGCCGTCCAGTCGTCGGCGCCGTACGCCAAGGCCGACCCGGTGTTGGCGGCGGCCACCGCGGCGAGGATCTCCGGGGCGACACCGCCGGCGTTGTCGCTCCGCAGTTCGATCTGACGCATCGAGGAACCCGCGTCAGCCGGCGTGGTAGCGCGACGAAGGTGTCCCCGGTGGGTTGAGCACCCCGGGCCGGGCATCCGGGTTGCCGACACAGACCTCGCTCTCGAGCCCGTCCGGATCGCGATAGAAGAGGCTCAGGATCTGCCCGAAGTCCGTCACGAAGCCATCGCTGGCGCCGCGGGCGATCAGGCGGTCCCGGATCGTGTCGAACGCTTCGAGGGACGCCGCATGAAGTGCGAGGTGATCGAGGCGACCACGTCCGAACATCGGCACCTGCCTGCTCGCCTCGTCGTTGCCGGCGATCTCGAAGACGTTGAGCTCCGACGTCGGACCGATCTTCACGATCGTCAGGCGAAATCCTTCGTCCTCTCGCATCTCGCCGTCGATCGTCGCGCCGAACACCTCGCCGTAGAAGGCGGTCAGCCGGTCGGTGTCCGACGTCAGGACCGCAACGTGGTTGAACCCGTCCAGAAGCATGAGGGCAGTCTGGCATGGACACGAACGGGTGCACCCGACGCAACCCGGCCATGACCCGAGACGGTTGCGACGCATGCAGCCATCGCATCTCCAAATGGTCGGCGCAGCGGTGCGGCGATAACGCCAATATCGTCGGGGCGAGCGCTCAAGATATTTCTCAAATCACCGATGACCTCGTCGTGACCGCGCCTGACTCCTCTCAGGTTGGGCGCGCCCGCGACGACGACCAGTTTCGTTCGACCGCCACGGCGTCGGCAGTGGGACAGGATCGGCATGATTGCCGGCGCGGGATCGATCGTCTCACTCCTCTTGGTGTCTGCCGTGTCGATCTCACACGATGGCGTGCTCGGCCACCAGGTGGTCGCCGAGCGGTTTCAGAACCGCGCCGTGCTGGCCGCTTCGTTCGTGAACGGACACATCGAGGATCTCGCCACGCGCGAACGGGAACAGGCTTCTCGCCTGTTGTCCGAGCCCGACGTGAGCAGCGACGACTTCGAACAGATGGTGCTCGGTTTCGGGTTCGACAGCGCCGTCCTGTTGGATTCGCAGGGACGAGCACTCGCGGTGTGGCCTGCGAACGCGGACCTGATCGGGGATCAACTCGCCGATCGGTTCGCGCATCTCGCGACCGCCCTCGAGGGCGGTACCGGCGTGTCAGGTGTTGTTCCTTCGACGACGGCGGAGTCCGTGATCGCGGTGGCTGTTCCGTTCGAGACGTCGAGCGGACGTCGTGTGTTCAGCGGCGCGTTCGACTTCGGCAGCGACTCGATCGGCAACTCCTTCGAGACCGTCATTCCGCTCGCCGGGCGTGCCTACCTGATCGATGACCAGGGCGGGATCGTCTTGTCGGGCGACTCGGGCACGACGACGTCGTCGCCCCATGCGCTCACACGAGCGGAGCTCCTCAGCCTCGACCAACCGGTCGGCTCGTTTGCACGCGGGGGCGTGTGGCTCACCTACGTCCGCGCATCCGTCGCAGGAACGGCATGGCACGTCGTCCTCGTGACCGCGAGCGCGACGTTGTACCAGGCGGTCGACGGGTCGTCACAGGTGTCGTGGGTACTCTTCGCCGCATTCGCGGCCAGCGGCCTGATCGGTCTCGCGCTGTTGTCCCGTCTCGCCCACGCCCGGTCGCTGGCAGCGGCCACGGCCAGACTCGATGCGCTGACGCGCCTGCCCAACCGGCGCGCCGCGGAGGAGCACGTCCACCACACCGCGGCGACGGCTGCACGCCGGTCGCGGCCCTACGGCGTCTTGATGATCGACATCGACCGATTCAAGAAGATCAACGACACCTACGGCCACCAGACCGGCGACGACGTCCTCGCCCAGGTCGCCCGCACGTTGCGCAGGGTCGCCCGGGGGGACGACCGCGTCAGTCGCTGGGGTGGCGAGGAGTTCCTCGTGGTCGTCTCTCCAGCATCCGACGAGAGCGTCGCGCTCCTGGCCGAACGGTTCCGGGCCGCCGTCGCCGACATGAACATCCACGTCAGCGCCACGAAGTCCGTCCGCGTCACGATCAGCGTCGGCGGCGCGCTCGGCACCGACCACACACCGACTCGAGCGCTCCACGAGGCCGATTCGGCGCTCTATGACGCCAAGCTGGGCGGGCGGAACCGCGTCGTGATGTATCGGGCGGGACTCGTCCGGCCTCCGCGTGAGTCACACTTCGACACCGTCGACAGCGTCACCGTCGGCCTCTGATCCAGCGACGACTGTCGGACGTGGGTTGACACCGCCGACGTGTGCAGCTGAGTCCAACTGTTCGCCTTGCCTCGACACCGTCTGCGCGCCAGCGTGAACTGTTGCATTTGGGTCGACATGACGGGCACCGCAAACGTCGACCCTGGCGACCGCGTCACCGTCGGCCTCTGATCCGGCAGACTCCTCATATCGATTCAGTGCGCATCGACCAGTGGTTGCACGCCGTGCGGATCACGAAGACCCGCTCGGATGCCGCCGCGGCCTGTCGTGGCGGCCACGTGAGGATCAACGGCGCGACGGCGAAACCGTCCTCATCGGTGAAGGTGGGCGATCACGTCGAAGCACGCGTCAACCAGCGCGAGCGCATCGTCGACGTCACCAAGGTGATCACCAAACGGGTCGGCGCCGCGGTCGCCGTCGAGTGCTTCGACGACCACAGCCCTCCCCCACCGGAACCGGACACGTTCCGGCCCCTGTTCGCCGTGCGTGACCGCGGTGCCGGCCGCCCGACCAAACGCGACCGCCGCCAGATCGACCGCGTTCGCGGGCGTGACCGCTAGTACGCGACGACTGATCTCGACGCAATCCGCGTCGCAGCGCAGGACTCGACGTGACAACATCGAGCCGATGTCGGACACGTTTCCCGTCTTTCGTGCCGTGGCCATCGATGCAACCGACGCCCGGGCAGTTGCCGAGTTCTACCGCGAGCTCCTCGGCTACGTGTACCGCGTCGGCGACGAGCCCCCGTCACCGGGGCAGCCCGACCCGCAGGGTGAGGACTGGCTCGTACTCAGGGACCGCACCGGCGACGCGCGCATCGCCATCCAGCACGTCGCCGAGCTACCGGCGTCCACCTGGCCCGACTCGCGGGTCCCGCAACAACTCCACCTCGACCTCACGGTCGCTGACATCGACGAGCTCGCCAAGCCGCGCGACCGAGCGCTGTCCCTCGGGGCGAACATGCTGCTGGATCGGTCCGCCGACGCCGACGAGCCGCTCTACGTGTTCGCCGACCCGGCCGGCCACCCCTTCTGCACTCTTCGTCTCGCCCGACCACCCGAGCTGGCCGACGCCCAGATCCGACGGGGTCAGACGTCGAGCTTGGCGACGAGCCGTCGAAGAAGGTTGGCGTTACGGCTGGTGCTGTGGTGCGCTCCGACGAGATTCCACGTCTTGTTCTCAAGCGTGGTGTCGGTGGACTTCCCATGCATCCGCCAATGAACCTCGCGCCCGTCGACGACCAGTGTGTCGAAGTCGTTCGACGCCGCTTCGAGTGCCTTCCTGATCGCCGCCGAAGGTGCCTCTTTCAGGAAGGTGATGAAGTACGTGTCGCCGGACACCAGCTTGAACGGGTCACGGTTCACTGCCTTCTTCAGCTCAGCAGCCGTGCGGACGAAGGTCGTGACCTCGAATCCCATCGCCGACTCCAAGGCGCCCTCCATCGCCCGCTCGATCGTCGGCCGCGCTCCGGTCGCATCGAACACCGCGTTGCCGCTGTTGGCGTAGGTCCACACGTCGGCGTAGCCGAGTCCCTCACAGACCTCGACGAGGCGGGCCATCGGGACCCGACGCTTGCCGAGGTTCACCGCCCGGAGAAAGGCGATCCGCGTCGTCACGCGTCCATGCTCCCTCACTCGGCGGGCGTCGACCCCTCCTCACGCTGGGACTCACCGATGACGTCCTTGAACTCCTTCTGCGCCTGGCCGAGATTTCGGGCCAGCTTCGGCAGCTGCGAACCGCCGAAGAAGACCAGCACGATGGCGAGGACGATGAACCACTCGGGACCTGATGGCATGACAAGAACCTCTCTGTTGATGACGAGTCTTCGTTGGGGTACGAGATGAACGTCGTAAAGGTTCGGCGCCACGGCGCGTTTGGATTGCCGTTCGTCGCTGCGGATCTCCGGGACGCCAGCCAGTTCACACTGCCGCGGCAGCCACGGGGCAGCCCGGAACGTCGGCACGTGTCCGGTAGATGGTGCCTGCCCGCGCCGGCTCAGCGGTGTTGTCCGCGGTGACGATGTACAGGTCGCGTCTGTCGGGCCCGCCGAAGCACAAGCTCGTGACCATCTGCGCCGGCACCTCCACGCGGCCGACTTCGGAACCGTCGGCTGCGAAACCGCGCACGGCTCCCGAACCGGAGACGTCGGCCACCCACACGGTGCCCTCCTCGTCGACGGCAAGACCGTCGGGCGACAGGTCGTCGCGTTGTACGAACAGCCGACGGCCGCTCACCTTGCCGTCGTCGTAGTCGTGGGCCCAGACGCCGCGGGTGGTATCGGCGTGATACAGCACCGCGGCGTCGGGCGAGAGCCCGATGCCATTCGTCAACGCGACGTCGCCATAGAGCTCGGTGGCCGCACCATCGGTGCCGATCAGCCAGCACTCACCGGCCGTGCGCGGACCTTCCGTCGAGAACGGATCGGAACGCATCGTCGCGCAGATCACCCGGCCCGCAGCGTCGACGAACAGATCGTTGAGCCCAGGCGCATCAGGCGCGAACACGACCCGGGTCTCACCGTCGCGGACGTGACAGATGTTCCGGCCCGAGATCACCAACCCGCCGTCGGTGTGCAGCGCGATGCCGCCGACACCTCGACGTTTCGGCACGACGGTCTCGATGGTTCCGTCCGGACGCCGGCGATGGACCCCGCCGTTGTGCACGTCCGAGAAGTAGAGATTGTTTGCGCTGTCGACACGGGGACCTTCGACCAATCCGTATCCGTACGCCAGCATCTCGATGTCGCTCATCGGTCGCATCCTCCCAGCCGGGCACCGGCGATCTCGTACTCTGGCATCGCGTACTCTGACGGCCATGAGGACGATCGACACGGGTACCGACGACCTGCTCGCCGAGGTGGACGAAGGCGTCGCGACGCTCACGATGAACCGACCCGAACGTCGCAACGCGATGTCGACGGCGATGAACGAGGCGCTGGCCAGGGTGCTGGTCGAGGTCGAAGTGGATCCCGAAGTCGGATGCGTCGTGCTCACGGGCGCGGGCGGCGCGTTCTGCGCCGGTGGGGACGTGAAGGGGATGGCGAGCGGCGGTGACGCCGGCGTGGGGACGCCCACGCAGTACGACGCCGGCGTCCATCGCCAACGTCTCAACCAGCGGGCGATCTGCCAGCGGCTGTACGAGATGCCCAAGCCCACGATCGCCGCGCTGCCTGGGCCCGCGGCAGGCGCCGGACTCTCCATCGCCCTGTCCTGCGACCTCCGCTATGCGGTGCCGACCACCGTGTTGACCACGGCGTTCGCCAAGGTGGGCTTCTCCGGCGACTACGGCGGCACCTGGTTCCTCACCCGTCTCGTCGGCAGCGGCAAGGCCCGCGAGCTCTACTACTTCTCCGACAGGGTGAGCGCGGAGGACGCCGAGCGGCTCGGCATCGTCAACGCGATCTTCCCGGCCGAGACATTCACCGATGAGGTCGCCGAGCGTGCCCGCCGCCTGGCCGCCGGGCCAACCGTCGCCTACCGCTACATGAAGGAGAACCTCAACCGCGCCGTGCACGGCGAGCTCGGCGAGTGCCTCGACATGGAGGCGGCGCATCACATCCGCTCCGGCCAGACCGAGGATCACAAGGAAGCCGCGAAGGCGTTCGTCGAGAAGCGGACACCGACGTTCCACGGCCGCTAGCACGGGCCAACGCCTAACGCGGCGTGATGATGACCTTCATCGCCGTGTCGGCACCGAGCGCGGTGTCCATCGCCTTCTCCACCTGGTCCAGCGGGAACGAATGGGTGACGGCACGGTGGAACGGCACACGCTCGTGGTTGGCCGCGAGCATCTGCAACGTCGCGTCGTAGGCGCGGGCGTCCTCGCCGCCGACGCCGACGATCGTCAGATTGCGGCCGAGGATGGTGGCCGGATTGATCGACACCGTCCCGAGATCGACGAACGCGCCGACCTCGATCAACGTTCCGCCATCGCGGAGCAGCGACAACGCCGGCACGAAGCTGGACGGATGACCGGTGGCGTCGACGACCACATCGACACCACGTCCTTGCGTGACGTCGCGCACGAACGCCGCGGCGCTCTCGTCGCCGCCGCCTGCGACCAGGGTGTCGGTCGCGCCGAGCTCGGTGGCGAGTGAGACGCGCGGCTCGAACGGGTCGATCGCGATCACTCGCGAGGCGCCGAGCAGACCCGCCTTGGCGACGTGCACGATGCCCACCGGACCGATTCCGACGACGGCGACCGTGTCGCCGGACCGGAACCCTCCGGGCCGTGGCATCTGGGCGACCAGGTCGAGGCTGTGGGTGACCCCGAACAACTCGGTGAGCACTGCCACGTTCGTCGGGAGACCGTCGGGAACCTTGAACACGGGCGTGCCGCGGCGCACGTAGAGGTACTGCGCCCACCCACCGAACAGGTGTGGCGGTTCGGAACAGGTGAGCGAGTTGCCGTAGTTCTCCAGTTGTCGACAGAAGTAGTAGGGGAAGTCGCCGCGGCAGTACTCGCACTCCCCGCACGCCCGGTTGGGTGCGGGAACGACGACATCACCGACCTGGAGCGGGCTGCCATCGAACGCCGCCGCGCCGCCATCGCCGATCGCGACAACGACACCGACGTTCTCGTGGCCCTGGATGATGGGGAACGGAGTCGACGATGCGTGATCGGTGCCGGCGTATTGCTCGGTCTCACCCAGGAACGTGTGCTTGTCGGTGCCACAGATGCCCGACGCGAGCATCTCGATCAGGACGGCCCCCGTCTCCAACCGCTCGGGATACGGGAAGCGCTGGAGCTCGAGCCTTCCCGGAGCGACGAGCGTCGCCGCGAGCACGTCGGATGGCATCGCCGAATCGTACGTCTCGCCACCGTTCACGCCCCAGAACGCGGGTCAATCACCTCACGATTGGTTTGGTGCCGACGTGCGTTTCGACCGCGCTCGATGGTTCGCGGGCGTCGTAGACCCCACGTGCCGGTCGATCGCCAGCCATTGCTCGTCGAGCCACTCGACGCGCTGTTCGGCAGCCGTGGGATGTCGGAGGACGGGATGCGCCATGCGATGCAGCGGATCGGTTCGGTCAGCGGTACGGAGCGGGCGAGCTCGCTGAACGACGCGTACTCATCGAGACCGGTGTGGGCGATGACCACGACGTCCGCGGTTGGCAGCACATCGAGCAGCGCGAGCACACCGCCAGGACGTGGAGGCAGCACGTGTCGGATCTCGGACAGACGAGCCGATCGCTCAGGGCTGGTTTCTGCGAGCCGGAGCAACAAGCGCTGACGGAGCTCCTCGCGGAACAGCCGACCCTCCGGGAAGATGATGACAGCGGTGGAGGGGTCGACACCGTCCGCGAGGGATTGGACGAGGTGGCGTGCCTCAGCGCCGTTGTCCCGCGGGATGAACACGGATCCGGTTCGCCCATAGATCAGATCGAATCCAGGATCGGCGAGCAGTTCGGCCATGATCACGCCTCGGCTGCGCATCCCGAGCCGTTGGTACAGAAGCGACGGGAGTGAAGCGTCGACCAGGTTCACGTGCCGGCTGAGCACGATGACGGGTCCGGGCGTCAGCACGTCGAGCGTCGAAGGGTCGACCGCGACACGGAGGCCGAGCAGACGCTCGGCGCGCCGTGCGAGCACATCGAGTGACCAGGCCTGGAGGCGTTCGTGGCGCCGGACCGACGCCGGTCGGCGAAGGCGACGACCGAATCCGGCGACGACCCAGAGCGGACCAGCGAGCAGGATCTCGACGCTGTCGTTGACCGCGTATTGCGCGAGGAACAGGGCGACCCGCACGGTTGGGAACTTGAAGCGCAGCCGGATCACATCAGCGGCCGCCGCGGCCGCCAGGGTGATCGGCAGCGTGATGATGCCCACAGCAGTCACACACAGCATCGCCGGGATGGACAACGCGCGTCGTTTCCACCGTGTCCCCCGCGGTTCGGCGGTGAACATCGCGCGGACCGTATCGCGCGACGCTGCACCAGTCGCTGAACCCGGTCATCATGTGGGCGTGTCGTCGTCAGATCGCGTGCCCGAAGCGACGGGACCTCGTTCTGATCCCGCGACACGATCGATCGTTCGCCTGGTCGGCGTCTACGACGCCGACAGCACGTTGCGCGGTGAGCTGTCGTACTGGATCAATGCTCGGCTCGGCCGTGCCCACTGCTCGCTCTGCGACATCACCCACGGATTGATCCGCGAACGACCCGAGTGGACACGCTGCCGGTCGGCGCTCCCGGTGCCGTTCGACACCTACCACCGCGACGACCAGCCCGACTCCGTCCGAGCGGCGATCGGCGACGGCGCGCCGGCAGTCGTCGCCGAGACCGTGGATGGGATCGTTCCCGTGCTCGACTCGGCCGAGCTCGCCGACTGCCGGGGTTCGATCGAGGCGCTGGTCGAGGCCGTCGAGCAGAAGCTCGCCAAGAGCCGGCTCGCCTGGCCGACCAGCCGCTGAGTGCGAACAGGACCACCACGATCTCCGCCGCTCAGTAGTTGAACGTCAACGCCCCACCCGCCGTGAACTCGAAGAGCGACGGCGCGCCCTTGACCTCGGCGCCTTGGACCCACTCGGCCGCTTCGAGCCCGCGAGTCTTGACGCACACCGGGCAGGCGAAGAACCGGCCGCCCTTCTCGATGTACTCGGCGTGGAGGTCCTTGACCGATGGCGCGCCCTCCACCGAGATTTCGTCGGAGTATCCCTTCGTCGCGACGAAGACACCGTCCTTGGTGAGCCACATCAGGACCTCTTTGCCGGCGCGCAACGCCTCGACCCCGAGCAGGTAGCCGATCAGCACCGCCTCGGGATCGTTCGATCCGTGGGTTTGGCCGATCACGACCTTGTCATCGACAGCCATCTCGTTTCTCCTTCTGTTGTTCCACGATTACGACGTGCTCAGGCTCGCCGAGCCAGTCAATTGAGATTCCTGCCGGCCACCTGGCGAACCGGGTCGCGGCCAGAACCGTGATCGAGCTGGTCGTCGAGGTTGATGGCGGCGTTGATGAGGGACAGGTGAGTGAACGCCTGCGGGAAGTTGCCGAGCTGCTCGCCGGTCAGTCCGATCTCCTCGCCGTACAGCCCGAGGTGGTTGGCATAGGTGAACATCTTCTCGAACGTCAGCCGCGCCTGCTCCAGCCTTCCCGAGCGGGCGAGCGCGTCGACGTACCAGAACGTGCAGATCGAGAACGTGCCCTCCTCGCCGCGCAACCCGTCGGGGGAGGCGCTCGGGTTGTAACGGTAGACGAGGCTGTCGGAGACGAGCTCGCCTTCGATCGCGTCCAGGGTCGACAACCACATCGGGTCGGTCGGCACGACGAAGCCCGTCAGGGACATCATCAGCAGGGAGGCGTCGAGCACGTCGGTCTTGTCGTGTTGCGTGAACGCGCCGCGTTTCGGGTTCCAACCGACGTCCATGATCTGCTCGTAGATCCGGTCGCGTTCACCGGTCCAGCGGGTGAGGTCGGCCGGCCGCCCAGACGCGTTCGCCATGCGGATCATCCGGTCCAGGGCCACCCAGCACATCAGCCGCCCGTAGGTGAACCGCTGGCGGCCGCCGCGGGTCTCCCAGATGCCCTCGTCTGGCTGGTCCCAGTGGTCGCACAGCCAGTCGGCGAGCTGGGCGAGCTTCGTCCAGCCGGCGTGGCCGACCCGGATCCCGTGCGTGTCGGCGAGCCAGATCGAGTCCAGCATCTCCCCGTAGATGTCGAGCTGGAGCTGGTCGGCTGCCCCGTTGCCGATGCGGACCGGCTTGGATCCCTGGTAGCCCTCGAGGTGATCCAGGGACTCCTCGTACAGGTCGGAGGAGCCGTCCACCCGGTACATGATCTTCAGGGGTCCCGATCCCTCGCCGGCCTGGTCGTCGGTGCGGTCGCGCAGCCAGCGCATGAACGCCGCGGCCTCGTCCGTGAACCCGAGTCCGAGCAGGGCATGGACGGAGAAGGACGCGTCTCGGATCCAGGTGTAGCGGTAGTCCCAGTTGCGTTCGCCGCCGATCTGTTCGGGCAAGGCGGCGGTCGGCGCCGCGACGAGCGCGCCGGAGGGGGCGTAGGTCATCAGCTTCAGCGTGATGGCCGAACGGTTCACCATCTCCCGCCACCGGCCGCGGTAGGTCGAACCGGCCAGCCAGCCGCGCCAGAACCGGGCGGTCTCGGTGAACATGGCCAGCAGTTCCGACGGCGGCACGATGCGTGGCGTGGCGTCGGCCGACTCGAGCACCACGCCGTCGACCTCACCTGCCTGCAGGGTCAGTGTTGCGCGGACGTCGTCGCCGTGGCGCTCCAGGCCGGCCGGTCCATGCAGGGTGAGCTGCAGAGCTGGTGTCCTGAACACCGCGCCGTGCTCGGTGAGCTCGAGGTCATGGGTTGCTCGGCCGTAGTCGAACCGGGGAGCGCATTCGAGGACGAAGCGCATCTCGCCGCGCACACACCGCACCGCCCGGACGAGTCGGTGGCGGGCCGTCGCCTGGTCGGGTTCGTCGACAGGCATGAAGTCGATCACCTCGCCGACCCCGCCGGCGGTCATGAATCGGGTGATCAGGATCGCGGTGTCAGGAAAGTACAGCTGCCTGCACGACGCAGTCATCGCCTTCGGCGGCGATCCGAAAGCGGCCGCCCTTGTCGTGGTCGAGCAGCGACGCGAACACGCTCGGTGCATCGAAGCGTGGGCAACAGAACCAGTCGATCGTGCCGTCGGTGCTCACCAACGCGGCGGTCTGCAAGTCACCGATCAGACCGTGCTCGGCGATCGGCGGGTAACGGTCCATCGGCGTACCTCCTCGGCCCGCTCATGTATGGCACATCGATGTTCAGACGGTGACGTCTCCGTTCGGGTCTGTCAAGGTGACAACACACCCGCTCGCCGACTGCGTCGTGCGACTGCTCGCCGAGGGGATGATGGTGTGCGCGCCCGTGTCAGCATGTCGACATGCGCGTTGTGATCACCGGGGCGGCGGGGCGTATCGGACGGGTGCTGATGCCCGGGCTGGTTGCCGCCGGCCACGACGTGCGCGGCGTCGACGTCGTGGCCGCGGGCGACGACGTGATCGTGGCTGACCTCGAGAGCGATGCGGACGCGCTGGCCGATCTGATGGACGGTGCGGATGCCGTCGTGCACCTCGCCGCCATCGCCTCCGAGACCGACTTCGACACGGCCGTCGTCAGCCACATCGGCCTGACCCATCGCGTGCTCGATGCCGCGGTGGCCCACCGTGTCCAACGCGTGGTGTACGCCAGCAGCAACCACGCCGTCGGATTCGCGCCGCGGACACCGATGCTCGCGGTGGATACCCGGGCCCGACCGGACACCTTCTACGGCTTCGGCAAGGCGGCGTGCGAGGCCTTGTGCAGCCTGTACCACGACCGCCACGGCCTCAGCGTCGCCTGCCTCCGCATCGGCAGCTTTCGCGAACGTCCGACGACCCGTCGCCACCTGTCGACGTGGCTGTCACACGGCGACGCCATCCGACTCGTCGACGCCTGCCTGCGCTCGCCCGACCTCGGGTTCGCCGTCGTCTACGGCATCTCGGGCAACACCCGCGCGTGGTGGGACTTGGCCACCGCCCGATCGCTCGGCTACGAGCCACGCGACGACGCCGAGGACTGGGCGTCCGAGATCGAGAGCACGCCGCCATCGGACGACGACGACCTCGACGGACGCTACGTCGGCGGCGACTTCACCCGGCCGATCTGACACCCAACCGTTCCGGCCGCCCGGACGGTCCGCTTCAGCAGCTGGGCTGGTAGGTGCCGAAGCACCACACGTTGCCCTCGTGGTCCTTGGCCACGAAGTCTCGGGACCCGTACTCCTGGTCGGTCGGCGCCATGAGTATCTCGGCGCCGGCGGCGAGCGCTCGTTCGTGCGTGCTGTCGACCTCGTCGAGCGAGATGTAGACGACGGCCGGGCCGGTGTCGAACATCGAGCCCTCGGTGTGGGGCCCGAGCCCGAGCGGCGCTCCGTTCAAGGACAGTTCGACGTACTGGATGGAACCGTCGTCGGCTTTGTGCGCTGCGTGTTGCACGAAGCCGAACGATTCGACGAGGAAACGAGCCCCAGCGTCGAGGTCGCGGTAGTGGACAACGGGATTGATGGTGGTGGGCATGTTCCGTTCATCGCTTCCGACGCTTGATCTCCGACGGGTGGGTCCCCGGAATCAGTATGGGCCGCGCATCACGGGCACCTTGTCGCCCGACGCGAAACGTACCTTGTCTCAGTCAGTTGTGCCGCCAACGTCAGAGCATGCGCCGCAGCAGGCGGTCGCGGTCGATCAATTGGTGCTTGAGGACCAGTCCGAGATGGGCAGCGACGGCGCAGAAGAACGCGATGTGGCTGGCGACGTGGAGCGCCAAGGCGTCGTCGGAGACCAGCACGAGCCAGAGCCCGGTGAGGGGGATGACGAACAACAGCAGATAGAGGGTGCGTTCGGTCCAGTGGGCGATGGTGCGTTCCAGTGCCGAGAGCCCTTCCGCCCACGGCGGCAGCGAACTGCGGCGTCGCCAGGAGAGGCGGACGACAGCGAGCAGGAGGATCGTCACGCCCACGAGGACGTGGGCGGTGAGCAACCGGTCCTCACCGAAGACCTCGAGATCGCCACCTCGGCCCCTCCCCCGGCCAGAGTCACCCCCGCGGCCCCGACCCCGACCGCGGCCACTGCCGCCGGCATCGAGCGTGTATCCGATGGTGAACTGCGCGAGGAGGGCAACCACCGTCAGCCAATGCAGGACCCTCGTCACGCAGTCCGTAGGCCGGCTCGTGTCGCGATCCGGGCTCCGTGGAGGAATGGGCAGCTCCAGTGATCACGCCAGTCTGTCCGCTCGCCACGGAGCGGCACGACTACCGTGCTGGTGGTGGCTGGAATCTCCGATGCAATTGCCGCATCACTCGCCAGCGCCAGCGAGTTCACCCGTTCGTTGTTCCGCGAAGAGTCGTGGACCGCGGAGCAGGTCATCGAGTTCGTGAACACGCAGCGCAACGCGACCGTCGCGACTGTCAACTCGAGTGGTCAACCCCACGCCGCCGTCGTCATCGCCGCCAGTGTCCGCGATTCGATCTTCTTCACGGTCACGCCGAAGTCAGTGCTGGCCCGCAACCTGGCCGCGAACGATCGCATCGCACTCAGCGTGTGCGACAGCCAACACGCGATCATGGGACAGGGCAAGGCCGTGCGGGTTGGAGCGGCGCCCGAGTTGGGCGCCTTGATCGCCGAGCTGGCGGATGCCAGTCGAGCGGGGAAGTTCACACCCGACGGTTGGGATGGCTACATCTACCGCGTCGACTTCCGACGCCTCTTCGCCAACTGACCCTCCGCCTCGTCGTCGCTCCTAGCATCGATGGGGTGGCCACTCCGCTCCCGCCGATTGACGTAGCGCAGGTCGAAGCGTTCTGGACGCGCGTTGTCGCCAGCGGAGTTGTCGATCCGTCGGCTTCGTTGCCATCTGCGGTCGAGCCCTTCGGCGACAGCCGGGAGCTGGCCGACGAACTCCTCGCACTTGTCATCGACGGACCCAAGCGCGCCACAGCTGCGGCGCTGGCCGACCTCGAACAGGATCAGACCGCGCTGCCGGTTCCAGGCGGGTTGTCGATCGCGACGGATGGTCAAGGCCGGGCGCGGGCCGTGCTCCGTACGACTGACGTTCGTGTCGGGCCGTTGTCGTCCGTCGACGATGCGTTTGCGTGGGATGAAGGTGAGGGCGATCGCACGCGGCAATCCTGGCTCGCCGACCACACGGAGTTCTTCGAACGGTTCTTGCCGACGATCGGGCTCGCGTTCGAGCCGGACATGCTGACGGTGTTCGAGCGATTCGAGGTCCTGTACAGCGAATGACCGACAACGCGACGTGCCGACGAGCCGAGTCGGCGGCGAAGCGCGAGTGCTCGACCATGGGTAGCGCTGATCGTTGAAACCTCCTCGGGTCTTGGTCGAGAATCTGTGTGTGACGAGTGCGACGAACGGGACCAGCGACATGAACAACGTGCCTGAACGTGATGCCCGCGAGGGAGCGAGGCGAGACGGCCTCGCGGCGGTCGCGATCGTGCTCCTGACCGCATCGCTCATCGTCTTCGTCGTCAGCAGACTCATCTAGCCCCTGACGCGCAAGTCCGTCGTCAGTCGAACGCGACGGTGACTCTGCCGAACGGTCCGAAGTCGGCCACGCACGAGTCACCCGCGCCGGCCTCGAACACATCGGTCGCGACGCCCGTCGTGACGACGTCACCGCGACGCAGTCGAAGACCGAACCGGGGCAACTCATCGGCCAGCCAAGCCATCACGTTGAGCGGATGACCGAGCACCGCCGCGCCCGAGCCGGTCGTGACGAGCTCGCCATCGCGGGTGACCGACACCGCCGACGCGGCGAGGTCGTGGCCGCGCCAGTTCGTGACCGGCTCGCCACGAAGCCACCAACCGTGGATCGCGTTGTCGGCGACGATGCGCAGCGCACCGACCGCCCACGACTCGAACCGGTAGTCGACGATCTCGATGCCCGGAATCAGCGCGTCGATGTGCTCTGCGACCGTGGCATGCGTGTGGCCGCCGTCGACCGGTTCGACATCGATTCCGACGCGGAAGGCGAACTCGGCTTCGATGACGCGATGCGTGAACTGGTCGGCCGCGAGCGTCGTGCCGCTCGGCGAGGTGCTCTGCGACATGAGTCGGCCGAACACCGGACGATCGATCTGCAGGGCAGCCTGCGCGATCTCGTTGGTACACGCGACCTTGTAGCCGATGCACCGGCCATCAGCCTGCGCCGCAAGGGCGGCGACCAGACGGTGCTGGACCGCATACGCGTCGGCCAGCGTCTGGGGCCGCAGAGGCAGCGGCAGGTCGGCCACCACCCGACGATTCGCCCGCATGTCGAGCAACTCCATCGCCGCATCGCCGACCACCTCGTCGTCCACGGTGGACAGCCTGCCAAACGGCGAACCTCTACGGTGCGTCGATGGCCGTCGACGAGGCGTTGCGGGCTCGCCTGCGCCGCGCCCTCACCGACGCGATGAAGCAGCGCGACCGAACGGCCGTGACGGCCCTGCGTACCGCTCTGTCGGCGATCGACAACTCCGAGGCGGTCGCCCGACCGGAACCCCCGAGTGACGTCGGGTCCCATGTCGTCCCTGACGACCGACCGTAGGTCGGCGGTAGATGACGCGACCGCTGCCCTCACATCGCGGTGTCGACGATCACGTGGATGCCGCGAGCAACGGGCCGAGTCGTTGACTGACCGGCCATGCACCACGGGTCTTGTTCGACAGCACGGTGTAGGTGAATCGTTCGTCGCGATCGTGGACGGAGACGAAACCGACGCCGGCGTCGAAGCCGTGGAGCGACACCGCGTCGGTTGACTTGTAGCGCCAGAACCCGAGCCCGTACTGCATCGAGGGATCCGGCACGTCGCTGCGTGGGCTCATCATCTCGGCGACGGTGTCCACGGAGACGATCCGCCCGGCGAACAGGGCGTCCCACAGTGCGTGGACGTCCGCCGCCGTGGTGTAGATCCCGCCGTCTCCGTTGGCCCGCACCGGAAGGTGGAACACGTTGGTGCGCAAGCCCGTCGTCGTCGAGGTAGTGGTGTGCGGCGCGGCCGGGCAGTTCGTCGGTTCGCAGGAACAACGTGTCGGTCATGCCGGCCGGCTGGCAGACGCGCTGGTCGACGAGCTCATGGAATGGCACTCCTGCCGTCCGCTCGGCGAGCAGCGCCAGCACCACGTACCCGCCGTTGCTGTAGGTAAACGCTCGCGCCGGGTTCGTGCTTCATCGGATGACCGTCCAGGACGGCGAGGAACTGCTCGGTGGTCGCCAGTTCGTGGACCGGCACGGTCAGGACGTAGTCGTTGTTGTCGTCGAGCTCGTCCTCGTCGAGGTAGTCGCCGATGCCCGAGCGGTGGGCGAGGAGATGCTCGACGGTGACCCGGTCGTCGATCAGCGGCAGGTCGGCGCCGAGCACCGATCGGGCAGTCGTGTCCAACCGAGCTCGCCGCGCTCCACCAGGCTCATCACCGTGAGCGCCGTGAGCCCCTTGGAGCCGCTGGCGATCGAGAACTGCGTGTCGACCGTCGTCGGGACACCGACGCCCCGGTGCGCGAGCCCGTACGCCCGTTGCACGGCGAGGCTGCCGTCGAGGTCGACCCGGATCACACCCGACAAGCCCTCCTCGACGGCGATCCGGTCGACCAGGTCGCCCAGCCCGTCACGGTCGTCACCAGTGAGTCCCACGCATCCCACGCTGACACACCTCGCGGCGGGTCGCCCTGAACGTTTGGACGAGGACACGAAAACAACCCCTGACCTGGAGGTTCACCAGGTCAGGGGTTGGAGGCGGCGCCGGGAATCGAACCCGAACGAGTCGGTGATGGGCGGTCACGTTGAGTGCGCACCTGTCCTGCGTATCAGGCATCCACACTGTTCGATGCGGGCCAGCAACCGCATTGCCAGTGACCGGCATCTCTAGTCTCCGGCAGCAGCCTCTGCGAGTGGCGAGGACGCGGCTGGTTCGATTGTGGTCTGCTTGACGAGTTCTTCGACGACGCGTTGTTCGGTCGGATTCATTTCGCGCTCTTCGATTTCGCGTTGCTGTGCGACTTCGACGCGCGCAGCCTGCCAGGCCGACCAGTGCCCCGACACGAGCGCCCACAACGACAGCCCTGCAACGTAGGTCACGCTGTTGATCCAGCCCGTCAGTATCGAGACCGGAATCATCACGATCCAGAACACCGTCATCCATCCGTTTACCCGGCGCATGAACAGCGGATCACCTTGAACGGACGCCCACAGGGTCTTGATCGTGTTCATGGCCGATCCCGGGCGGGCACTGCCGCGCGAGCGATCTCCGCCGCATGGAACTGCGCTGTGGTCGAGTCGTACAACATTCATGTGAGACTTTCTCGCTCCGAGCGCAGCAGCAATGCCTCGACCCATGACGCGGGCGCGAGGGCCCGCTCGGGTCTTCCGCCTAGTCGTCGGCCTGACGGGGCGACCGACAGCAAGGCTTAGAGACGCCCCGTCAGGCCGGCGCGAGGTGGTCTAGAAGGCACTCAGCCGATCGCGAATCGCTTCCTCTTGCTCACCGGTGCGAGTCTTGATCCGACCGACCATCTCGTCGTATTGGCCCTCGGCGACGTCGCAATCATCGTCGGTCATGTCGCCCCATGTCTGCTTGACCTTGCCCTTGAATTGGTCCCAGCGGCCTTCCCACTTGGTCTGCCAGGCGTTATCCATGTGTGGTCCTCCTCGGAATAGCGGTGCCAGTCGCACCGATGCCTGCCAATACCCAAGCG
Organism: Ilumatobacteraceae bacterium; assembly: GCA_963722415.1. Taxonomy (GTDB): domain Bacteria; phylum Actinomycetota; class Acidimicrobiia; order Acidimicrobiales; family Ilumatobacteraceae; genus JALOLG01. Next base: position 6,930 of record CAVRNI010000035.1, on the reverse strand, counting down.
CCATGCGAACAAACCCCTGAAACGGCCTTCCCACTAAACCCGTAAATCAGTGACCGCGACCGGCGCTGGGCAAGTCACGTCGCGTGGGTTACGTCTTCGTGGATGGATCGGTTTGACATGCGCGACTCCGGGTATAGGTGGCGGACCGCCGCCGAGCACCGGCGCGTGTTGGACCCCCAAGGAGCGACAAGATGCGCAAGACAATGACCACACTCGCGATGGCAGCCGCGTTGTCGGCACTGCCGGCTACGGCAGCGTTCGCGACCACCCCCCCGGACGACCCGAACGATGTCGAGGCGATCGACAACCCGATCGACGAGAACGACGAGGAGGGCTTCGACGACTGGGGCTTGATCGGTCTCGCCGGCCTCGCTCGGCCTGCTCGGCCTCGGTGGAAGGCGGCGCGCCGACCGTGTCGTCACCGTCCGCGACGACACGTACAACACCCGCTGACGCCCTGCGCTGCCGCCGCCGGCGCGAGTGCGCGGCACTCGCGTCGTGAAGTTGCGATGGTTTGCGACCCGTTCAAGCGGGCATTGCTGTGTCCGGCGGCGGACCCGAAAGGACTGTTCCCCACACACCGCACTACGGTCGGTGTGTGGGGAGCGGCCAATCGGAGCCCGATCCGATCCTGAACGACCGGGCCGCGTCGGCTGCGCTGATCGACGCCGGCGCACGATCGATCGTCCCCCCTCCCTCCTCGCTGAATAGCTCGTCATGGGTCCGGGTGGCGCGACACGACCGGCCTTCGTCGCTACGGAGCCTGACGGGACTCCCGTGCACCCACGGACGCTGACGAGCCGCTTCCACGGCATCACCGCACGGGCCGGTCTGCCCGAGATCCGGTTGCACGACCTCCGCCACAGCAGCAGGTTGGACCGATGCGATTCCGTTTCTGGACATCAAACGAGGTCGTTGCATCCGGCTGGCCGCACTGCACGAGTTTGCTCATCTGCTGACTGACACCGCAACGAAGTGGCACGGAAACGGCCACGAATGGATCGCCACCTATCGCGGTTTGATGGACCGACACCTCGGTGAATCGGTGCGAGCGCATTGGGATCTCGCGCACGCCACGTTGATGGGGCGGATGCGCGAGCCAAGGTCGTGGTTGTGGCCACTGCGTGACCACGGCCCCCGGATTGGGGCCGTGACCTGCATCTGGTTGAAGGCGGCGCCGGGAATCGAACCCGGGCAAAAGGCTTTGCAGGCTCGCCATCCCAACCTCGTCATCCCTGCTCACGGGGCACGAACTGACCTCACCCGTTACCTGCGCGGCGCGGGCGAGGCGCGGGTCAACTTCGTAGCGCTATCTCCCCCGGCAGCCGTCGGGTCCCCCTACCTGGCAATCGGGCCGCTTGCTTGGCGTCGTCAGGCGTTCGAGTTCACGACAATGTCAAACGCTTCGGCCGACCGGATGCACTCAAGGAACAGACGCTATGCCGCCTTCCAGCGATCGAGCCACACCCCCGCGCCACTCCGTCCGGATTTGTCAGCGGAGTCAAGACGAAGTTGCTCCCGATGCTCTCGATCAGCTGTCCGGCGGAACGGGCAAATGAGTAGATGCGCACGGACGCAGTCGCGCGACACCACACCGGCCGCGGTCACAAGCTCGTCGAGGCGACACTCGTGCAATCGGGCGCAGGCAGCCGGCTCTCCGCCACCCGTCTCGACGCAACCTACCGTAGGTGGGCTACCGCTGCATCAACGGCGTCCCAGTCGGCTGGGCCGAGCAGTTGCTCGGCGGCCGGGAACATGTCGGTCTCCTCTCGAACCATGTGCGCCTCGAGGCTCTTGACGAGGTCGTCCACGCTGCGCCGGTCACGCCGGGCCGACTCGATCAGCTCGATGAGGTGCCCGTGGTCGTGCTCGAACAGGCCCATGTACTCGGGGGGGACCTCCACGTCGCGAAGGGTGTGGAACAGTCCCGCCTCTTCCCGCTCGGTGTGGGCGGCGAGCGCCACTTCGAGCTGGTCCAAAAGCCCGTCGACTTCGGAGTCGGGCTCGCCCATCGCACGCCGCAGCGTCGCCACGATGGTCATGAGCTCACGGTGCTCGTCGATGAGCCCGTCGATCTCGGGATCGTGATCACCCATAGGTCCTCCAGTCGATCTCACCACCACAGCGCCCAATCAGAAGACCGGAACCGGCGGTCCCACCCATGATCCCATGGCCGTCACTAGTGTCAGGATCCCTCGACTGGTGGGCTCAGGTTGGCGCACCGATGACGCTCCCGGTGGGCAGATCCGATACCGATCCGGGCGGCGGCAGCGCCGAGTGGCGGACATGGCATCGAGGTTGAAATGAGCGTCGTAGACCCACACCGGGCGGCCGATCCCACCCGGCACGAAGCGCACCTTCTGCCGGTACCGGGGGATCGACGACAGCTTGCTGGCGATCAACGAGACGACCTCGTCATCGCCGGGCGCAGGACCCTCGAAGACCGAGCAGGATCCGATGTGCATGTGCGTGATCCCTCCTCCACGTGGAGGAACATGCTGTCGAGTGGGCTCATGTGATCCATCGGTCGCCCCGTTTCCATCGGTCGCTCGGCCGATCGGAGGTCGCAGCCTGTCATGAGCAGCACACCTCGCCCTTGACCGCAACAGGGCCGAACGCCCCCGCTCCCAGGTTCAGGTGGGCGTGTGATGAAGTCGCGATCGCCTCTGCCTCGCCGTGAGGACCTTGGGCCCTACTCGCCTGCACTCTTGCGGGTCATCGTGGAGTGGCCGGGTGTCGCCTGGCGCGGCACGGAGGACCTGATGCCAGCAACGCTCATCGAGATGTACCAGGAACGCCCCACGGAGACCAGTCCAGATCGGCCTCGCTGCCATGCACGCTGGTGACACCCTCGGGTTCGGCCGGACGTGGGCTCGCACCGATTTGGTCCGTCGTCACCTAGTCATGCAGTAGGAGTCCCGCAGGGAGAACGACTGCTGCCGAGGCGCCCGACAGCGGACCGAGACCTCAACCTCAATAGTGAGCGAAAGGATGTTGCAATGGAAGAAGTCGAGGTCAAGGCGTTGCCGCTGGAGTTGCTGGCGAGCATCTTGACGACCCAACGTGCCCGTCGGTTGGCGGAGTCTGCGGCGCGGGCGCGGGCGCAGTTCGGGGACCGCACGATCTGGCATGTCAACGCGACCGCCCATGGCGGTGGGGTCGCGGAGATGCTGCAGACGCTTCTGGCCTACGGGCGGGGGGCGCAGATCGAGAACCGCTGGCTGGTGCTCGACGGCGAGCCGGAGTTCTTCGCCATCACGAAGCGGCTGCACAACCTGTTGCACGGCGACCGCGGCGATGGCGGTCCGCTCGGCGACGACGAGCGCGCCTGCTACGAGCGGGTCGTCGCCGCCAACGTCGCCGAGATGCTCACCCTGATCGGCGCCCGCGACATCGTGCTGCTGCACGACCCGCAGACCGCGGGCATGGTCGACGGGCTCCGGGCGACCGGCGTGCGGGTGGTCTGGCGCTGTCACGTCGGGCGCGACACGTGCAACGACGAGACCGACGAGGCGTGGGCGTTCCTGCGGCCCTACATCGAACGCGCCGACGCGTTCGTGTTCTCACGGCAGGAATATGTGCCGGACTGGGTGGATCGGGCCCGGCTCGTCATCATCCCGCCGTCGATCGACCCGTTCTCGGCCAAGAACCGCGAGCTGGACCCGCCGACGGTCAGCGCGATCCTGGCCGACCGTCGGGTTGCTCACCGGCGCCGATCCGGCTGGTCCGGTCCGCTTCGAGCGCCGCGACGGCTCCCAGGGCACCGTCCGGCACCACACGGGACCTCATCGCCGACGGCGCGCCGCCACCCCACGACGCGCGGCTCGTGGTGCAGGTCAGCCGATGGGACCGGCTCAAGGACATGGCCGGGGTGCTGACGGGTTTCGTCACGATGGCCGCCGACGGTCCCGGCGACGCCCACCTCATGCTCGTCGGGCCGGACGTGTCCGGGGTGACCGACGATCCCGAGGGCGCCGAGGTGCTCGCCGAGTGCCGTGCCCTGTGGCGGACCGTGCCCGAGTCGATCCGCGGGCGGGTCCACCTCGCCTCGATCCCGATGGACGACGTCGACGAGAACGCCATCATCGTCAACGCCTTGCAGCGCCACGCCTACATCGTCGTGCAGAAGAGCCTGGTCGAGGGGTTCGGGCTGACCGTCACCGAAGCGATGTGGAAGGCGCGGCCGGTGATCGCCAGCCGCGTCGGCGGGATCCAGGACCAGATCGTCGACGAACGCGACGGCCTGTTGATCGACGATCCCGCCGACCTCGCCGCGCTCGCCACCGCGATCGCCCGCCTCCTCGACGACCACGAGCTCGCCGACCGACTCGGCGCAGCCGGGCGCGCACGCGTCCACGACCAGTTCCTCGGCGACCGCCACCTCGCCCAATACGTCGACCTCTTCGAACGCCTCGCGTCGATGTCGACCGAGCTCAGCCCCGAACGACCCGTCGCCGCACCACGCGCCGTCTCCGGCATCCTCGGCTGCGTGCGTGATGGTGCTCCTGGGTGATGGCCACCAGCGCCACCGTCTGATCCCGGGATCGCGGCGAAGTGTCACCGTGCACGTCCTCGGCGAGCTTCGCCACCCGGACTTCGATGCGCGGCACCGCAACGCGGGGGCGGGCGGGGTCGGTGAGGCGTTGCGTGTCGTCCATGGCGACGACATCGCGGCGGCGATCGTCGACCAGGTGCGGGATCGTGACGGTGCGCTGCTGGTGATGTCGAACAGCGGTACAGGTCTCGTCTCGCAGCGGCGCGGCGGTGTCAGTGCCCATGTCGTTAGCGAGCTGGGCCACCCGGTGTTGCTTATCGGCCCGGCCGTACCGGATCCCGTGCCGTTGGGGTTGACCACGCTGGTGCCTTCGACAGTCGCAAACGATGCGCCGTCGCAGACGTCGTCGATTCATCTCTCGGCCAGTGCGTGAGCAACGTCTGGATGATGCCTCGACGGATCAGGAACGACGTGGACCCCACGGGGCCCGGAACTCCGCCCTCGCAGTCTCGTCAATGCGTCGTGAGCTCCCGCTCGTTCGGCGCGATTACGCCGCGCACCGACGTGGCAGTCCATGTGACGTTGTGCCCTAGGCGGCTCGTTCCCAGCGGTGTATCGATGGTGGAGGCCTGACGAGTTGATGAGGAGCGAGTGATGGTCGACACGGTGCTTGAGCCGCTCTCCCCCGAAGCGTGTCTGGACCTGTTGCGCGCCAACGTGCTCGGACGCATCGCCGTCGTGTCCGACAGCTTCCCGGTGGTGCTGCCGGTGAACTATCGCCTCGTCGAGGACGGTTCCAAGCCGTTTATCGCGTTGCGAACGCGACCCGGGAACGTCATCGATCGAGCTCGCGAAGAGGTGGCGTTCGAGGTGGACGACATCGACATGACTCGCGGCACCGGCTGGTCAGTGCTCGTGCAAGGCGTTTTGCGTCACCTCGGTCGGTCTCCGGAACACCGGGAACTCATCGACCCACACTCATGGCTGCAGCACGAACGCGACTCATGGCTCGTGCTCAGCCCGACGATGATCACGGGGCGCCGCCTGCGTACTGCTGACATCGAATGGGCGTTCGATGTCAGCGCGTATCTCTGACGATGACCCCTTTCGCGTCCGTGGCCGAAACCCACATCTCTTCGGTGTTCCTCGCCGATGACCGCACGTACAAGCTTCTGAAACCGATCCGAACCGGGTTCCTCGATCACTCCACGGCCGAGCTTCGTGGTGTCGCCTGCAGCCGCGAACTCGAGCTGAACCGGCGGCTCGCCCCCGACGTCTACTTGGGCGTCAGCGAGCTGATCGAGAACGATGTCGTTGCCGACCACCTGATCGTCATGCGCCGTCTGCCGGCCGATCGCCGTTTGACGGCGCTGCTCGAGACCGAGGAGCGCGACCAAGCGGTGCGCGAGGTGGCTCGGGCGGTTGCCGTCTTCCACGCCTCGCTTCCGCCTGACGTGCGCGGCGCGGTCGCGACCCGCGATGGCGTTTGCCGACTGTGGCGCCACAACTTCGAGGAGATGCGCGGGTTCGTCGACCGATTCCTCACCGATCCCAGCGGCAACCACGTGCGGATCGGGCGCAACATCGCCAACGACACACAGAGCTAGCGTCGGCGGGCGTGGACAAGACTGCTGTTGGGGGCGACTTCGCCGAGCAACCTCAGCCTGGCTGCTGGTGCTGCGGTGATCGCACAGTGTCGGCGAGCCTGTTGCGGTTGGAAGGACATCAGGAGGTTGGTGTCTGCTTCCGTTGCGTCGACCGTGCCGCGGTCCCATGTCCGATGAGTTGGGCGGTCTCCAGCAGGTCCATGACGTCGGCGCCGGAGATGCCGGCTGCGGCGTCGACCATGGTGCGAGTCATCGGCTCCAAATCCTCCGGATTGACCGGATGCTCGCAGATGCGTTCCCACCGTCGCATCGCCCACAATGCCGCCACGCAGAACATTCGTGACACGACGCCAGAAGCTTCGGGGCCATCGAGGTTGGCGGGATGATCCTCGATGACGGTGTGGCCGAGTTCTTCGAGCAGAGAGCCGGCGGCTCGAACGGCGTCGACGACGACGGGCGCCAGCGTGCTGCGGCCGCCGGGAATATCGGTCCACAATCCGACTCGCAATGGGCCGGCCTGCCCTTCAAGGCGGCGTGTACTCCCTGCCGACGCGGCGCCGCGTACGGATCTCCCGGCATTGGCCCGGCCACGGCGTCGAGCGCGGCAGCGGTGTCGCGCACGGTGCGTGTGACGACGAATTCGCCAACCAGACCGCCGAACAGTCTCCGTAGAGCGGACCGAGCGGAAAGCGTCCTCGGGACGGTTTGAGTCCGACCAAGCCGCAGTACGCGGCGGGCCCGCGATCAGACCCCCGCCGCTATTGCGTGCGCGATCGGCACCATTCCGCCGGCTACGGCCGCTGCGGGCCCGCCGCTCGACCCGCCCGG
>CAVRNI010000034.1:0-34490 GCA_963722415.1 Ilumatobacteraceae bacterium | reverse complement strand
GTTCGTCGAGCTGTACCGCCAATGGCGCGCCGGGTGAATTCCACGATCGCACTGGCTGGCGACTGACCGGGTCCCCGGGGGCCGCATCACTCGCAGGGCGGCTGCTCGGCTGAGGCGCATAGCATCGATTCGATGCTCTCGGCGAGTGCGACTCCTTCTCGCGCCGCTGCCATGTCGAACGGCGCCTCGGTGACATCGTCGGGCCACGACGCGACGAGCGCGGACGCCCAGTCGACCCATCGCGCGACCGTGACGTAGAATTCGGTCAGGAAGCGACCCCCGAGCTGGTTGAGGGCTGCGCGCTGCGGAAACGCCCCTTCGCCGGCGAGATAGGCCCGGGCGACGGCCACGTTCTCCTGGTTCTCCCTGAGCACCCAGGCGCGAGCGGCGTCCAGGTTGGCGAGCACGTCGGCCTTGGAGCCGCTGTCGGCGAAGTGGATCTTCACGAGTTGTTCGAACTCCAACGCGGGCCCGTCGCCGGGTTGCGACAACCATGCTGCGAGCCCGCGTCGGCCCTTGGCCGTGATGGTGTATCGCGTACGTCGCCGTCGTCCGACGGAGTCGTCGGTGGCCTTGGCGTAGCCGTGCGCGACCAGCTTCTTGGGTTCTTCGTACAGCTTGCTTTGGGCGCGTGGCCACAGGCGCCGCAGGCTGCGGTCGACCTGTTGCACGAGCTCGTGGGTGGTCCACGGCTTGACCGCCAGCAGTCCGAGAATGGCGTATGAGGTCGTGGTCATCGAGGCACTTGACATGATTCTCCCTTTGGGAGCATAGTGCTCTCCCAAGGGGAGAGTGTAATAGACGGGAGGCCATCATGACAGCCGCCAGCGACGTCCGAGTCGACCCGGCCAACCGCGAGCAGCTTCGAGCATGGGACGGCGACGAAGGGGCCTACTGGGCCGAACACGCCGATTACTTCGACCGCTCGGTCGTCGCCTATCACCAGCGGCTGCTCGACGCCGCGTCGATCGCCGACACCGAGCGGGTGCTGGATGTCGGGTGCGGATCCGGGCAGACGACGCGCGACGCCGCCCGCGCCGCTGCCGGAGGAGAGGCATTGGGCGTCGATCTCTCGTCGCGGATGCTCGAGCATGCCCGTCTGCGCGCCGCCGACGAAGGTGTGACCAACGCCTCCTTCGAGCAGGTCGACGCCCAAATCCACCCGTTCCCGCCCGCATCGTTCGACATCGCCATCAGCCGCACCGGCGCCATGTTCTTCGCCGATCTCACAACAGCGTTCAGCAACATTGGCCGTGCATTGCGCCCCGCGGGGCGGCTCGCGCTGACGGCATGGCAGCCACTACCCGCCAACGAGTGGGTCCGTGAGATCGGCGGTGCACTCGCCGCAGGCCGGGACCTGCCCGCACCACGACCCGACGCGCCGGGACCCTTCTCGCTGTCGGATCCCGACCGTGTGCGGAGCATCCTCACCACGTCCGGCTTCACCGGTATCGAGGTCGAGGGCACAACCGCCGGCATGTGGTTCGGTACCGACGTCGACGACGCCCATCGGTTCGTACTGGGGCTGATGGGCTGGATGCTCGAAGGAGTCGACGACGCCCAGCGCGCTCGCGTGGTCGACGGGCTGCGGACGACGATGTCGGCTCACGAGACGGACGACGGTGTCGTGTTCGGCTCAGCAGCGTGGATCATCCGCGCCGCACGCGGATGAACGCGACCACCGAGACTGCCGTGCTCGGCAGCTTCAGCACGGTCGACCAGACGCCGGACGCCGCCGCGCTGGTCGCCGCACTCGACGATCAAGCGTCGATACCTGCGATCAAACGACTTCGGGCGGCGGCCACCGACCTCCTCGCTGCTCGGCTCGGTCACCGCATCATCGATGTCGGGTGCGGTACCGGCGAGGTCGCTCGGGCGATCGCACGGCGGGTCGGGCGAACTGGTCGCGTCATCGGCATCGACAACAGCGAGACGATGCTCGCCGAAGCCCGACAGCGCGTCGCCGGCACCACGCCGCAGGTTGAGTTCCAAGCGGGCGACGTGACTCGGCTGGACCTCGAGAACGCCACCTTCGACGGCGCCCTCTGCGAACGTGTCTTCCAGCACCTCGCCACCCCACAGGCCGCCATGGCTGAACTCGCCCGGATCACACGGCCGGGTGGCCGGATCGTCGTCGTCGACACCGACTGGGGACTCCACGCCATCTACGGTGCCGATCCGTCTTTGACCACCACGATCGTGGACTCCTGGGCCGGCGACGCCACCAACGGACTTGCCGGCCGTCAACTCGCCGCGCGCTTCGCCGACGTCGGCATGCCGCACCCGACCGTCGTCGCCGAGACACTCACCAGCACCGACCCCCTGCAGCCCCTTTCACCGCCCATCACCACCATGGCCACCGCCGCCGTCCACGCGGGAGCCGTCAGAGCCATAGACGCCGACCGCTGGATCTCGCAGCTCGCCGACGCCGGTAAGCAAGGTCGGTTCTTCTGGACCGTCACGATGTTCGCCGTCGCGGGCACCCGGCCACCGGGGTCGCCGTGTCCGACCGATCACCGAAGGGAGAACCGATGACGCTGTTCGCCGTCCGCCGTGAAGCAGGCCCAGCCTGGCTCGAGGGCCGAGGCGCCTTCGATCAACCAGGCATCGGCGACCACGCGGCCTACATGAACGAGCTCGCCGACGACGGCGTGATCCGCTTCGCCGGCCCGCTCGCCGGTACCGAGAACGGCCGCATCCGCGTCCTACTCATCGCCGAAGCCACCGACGAAGCCGAGGTCATCGAACGACTCTCCCGCGACCCGTGGGAAGTCGCCAATCGAATCACGACCACCGGCATCGAGTCTTGGACGCTTCTCGTCGGCACGCACGAATCAGCCCCCAATCCCTAACGCTGAGCCGCGGGCGGTCTCGCCCATTTCGCGTGCGCACGTGGGCGGGCGCGCACGGATGTGACCTGGGATCGCGGTGCTCGACGGTCGTGAACGACCCCCTTTTGAGGGGTGGACCAGGTCGATGGCCTGCGAGGTGAGGCGTGACCTTCTCGCCGGTCGCTTCTCGCGTCAGGTGAGGTCCGGTGGTGGGCTGTGTAGTTGCTGGCTGATCGCTCGACCGTCTGATGCCGCCGCCGAACTCGTTTCGGATCGCTTGCGCGAACCGACGCAAATGGGCATCAACCTGGCTATGTGACCAGATCCATCGCCGAGCATGCCGCCCGATCGCCCTATCCCGACCCCACCTGCTCGAATGAGGCGCTGGGGCGCTCGCGCCGCGACGGCAACGGAGACGCATCGTGGTTCACCATGCCCGCCCGGCGCAGTCGGTCAAGCGGCGTCAAGTCGTCGGCGCCCAGCAACCGATCGAACGCCGCGAGGATCTGCTTGTTCTCCTCGCCGTTCACGTCAGCCTCCTTCGTCAATGGATCCGGCACAGTCTGACCTCACCGCAGAGCCCGCCGACCGCAACGGCGATGGCGCCTTCATTGCGGTCCATGCCAGGGAACCGTGCTCGTCGGGCTGATCGGTCCCGGACGCCCGCGACGGCAGACTCGCGGCGATCCCGGACCTCGACGGCGGGATACTCGGACGCGGCATTCGGACACCCGCGGCTGGCGCGGGATCGTTGCGTTGTGAGCGCCCGAAGAGCACTCTGTGTATCACGGCGTCATTTGCCGGAGGGCGTGAAGCGTCGAACCACTTGGAGGGGCACCATGGCTGGAGTAGTCAAGAAGAGTTTCGCAACGCCCGATGAGCGTCGCACACCGGACAAGACGGAGGTCGAGGTCGTCGACCTTGGTTCGGTGAAGGCGGCGCGGATGACGTTGCAGCCGGGCTGGCGGTGGTCGGAGTGCATCAAGCCGATCGCGGGAACCGAGAGCTGTCAGATCCATCACGAGGGAATGCTCGCGGCGGGACACATGCAAGTGCGCCATGACGACGGCACCGAGATCGAGATCGGCCCCGGCGACGCCTACGTGATCGAGCCTGGTCACGATGCATGGGTGGTCGGCTCGGAGGCCGTCGTTGGCTACGAGTTCGACAGCAAGGCCGCCGAAACGTTCGCTCGTAGCTGATCGACGCACCAGCACAACGGGGCACAGATCTGCGTCGATCTCGCGCTCATGCGGAGATATGCGATCCGTCCAGATCGCGCGTCCAGGGATTGTCGCCGCAGATCGCTGGCTACTGAGGTGAATCGGCCTGGCTTTGATGGAGGCTCGATCGGGTTGCCGCATTCGCCGTGCTGCGCGACGTGATCGAGTGAGAGCAGCCCGAGTAGCCCAGCAATCAGGATCGCGTCGCACGGCACCATCAGGCCGGCGAACTCCGAGTGTCATGGTGTGTGGGCCGGGGCCCTCGTTTGGAGGGTTACGGTCCGGTTCTGCGCTCGTCGTTGACTCTCGGCGAACTTGGCCTGGTGCCTGGTGTCCGACTTGTCGCGGCGGGCGTGGGATCGGCGGGAGTGCTCCTGTCTCGAAGGGAGCCTGTTCAATTCGACTCGGATGTGACGAAGCGCTCCTGCCGTTCCCGGACCTACGGGCAACGTCCAAGTAACCAGCAGGAGGCTTCCATGATGTCATCAACCATGGCGGGGGTCGACCCGCACCAAGACACGTTCACCGTCGCGGTGATCGACGCGAACGGCCCAGCTGACCCACGACACGTTCGACAACCGCAGCGGCGGCTACCTCGCAGCGATCGAGTTGCTGACCGCACATGGTGTTGAGCACGTCGGTGTCGAGGGCTCATCGAGTTGGGGATCACATGTCGCCGTCGCGTTGGTTGCGGCCGGCTTCGATGCTCGTGGACACGACCGCTGGCGCGGCTGTCCTCACGGTGACTCAGCGCAACATGTCTGCCCAAACATCTAACCAACTTGCCGGCATCGGCTGGACGGACCGGCACCCGCTGGACGGACCGACACGCGTACTGCCTGCTCAACGGCACCCGCTGGACGCAACGGAACCCGATGTACGGGGTACTCATCGCTCATAACCCGAAGGTCGCAGGTTCAAATCCTGCCCCCGCCACCAATTGAAATGCCAGGTCAGGGCCGGTTTCCGACAGGGAGCCGGCTCTTTCCATTGGCGGAATGGGCCCGTTGTCAACGGATTTGTCAACATTCGGTCTCAGGTCGACGGCAATTCGGATCGGTTGTCAACATTCGGCGCCGTGCGCCGTGCTCGTCTCGCATCGCCCCAGGTCGAGTCGACGTCTGCGAAACCCGACGGTCGCACGTCGGGTCGAGAACCCGAAGGTCTTAAGGCTGCAGTCGGATCACCTTCGCAGGGCGTGGCTGCACGATCGCGTCGAGGGTGGGGATGGTTAAAGCGCTGTTCGTCCGCTGTCGCGGAGTTCCATGACTCGTGCGTCGAGCTTGTCGATCGCCATGGTCCAGCCCTGTCCGCCGGGAGAGTCGGCGGGAACGCCGATGTGCGTCATCACCATTCTGGTTCGGTCGCCGAGGTCTTCGAGTTCGACCACGATGGACGTCTCCGTCGGCGCGCCGGCAGGCATGCCCATGTGCTCGGCGGCGATGGTGTTGCCGTCGGCGTCGGCGATCGCTTCGGTGTAGACGAGGCGGGTCTTCGGTTCGATTTCGCGGTACTCGCCGACGAAGTACATCTGCATCGGGCCGCTGGGAGTGTCGATCTGCATGGCGATGTGGCGGCGCCCGCCGACGCGAACGTCCATGTCGGCCTTGGGGATCGTGGCGCCCATTGGCCCGTACCAGTTGGCGAAATGCTGGGCCTCGGTCCACATCGACCAGATCAGATCGATCGGTGCGTCGAAGGTTCGCTCGATCCGGACGTGCTTGTTCTCGGTCATTGGTCATCGCCCTTCGTATCGTGGGGGTGTTGGAGGTCTTGGACGTATTCGTCGATGCGATCGAACCGGCCGGTCCAGATGTGTCGGTACTGCTCGGCCCAATCAGCGACCTGGACGAGCGGGCTGGGGTCGATCGTGCAAGGTCGGAACTGGGCTCGTCGGCCTCGTGTGATCAGTCCTGCGCGTTCGAGCACCTTGATGTGCTTGGAGATCGCTGGGAGGGTGAGGTTGAACGGTGCTGCCAGATCGTTGACGCTGGTTTCGCCCTCGGCGAGTCGAGCGAGGATCGCGCGGCGAGTCGAGTTCGCCAGCGCCGCGAAGGTTTCGTCGAGTCGCTCTTCGTCGACCATCGTGCTGACCGTCGGCATTGACTTCTCCTCCCCCAACTCTCGGTACTTGCCGGTATAGCTAATTAACCAATGTGGAAAGTAATGGGTGATCCTTGATATGTCAAGGCGCCTCCGAGATGCCGATCAGGGACGACCAGCTCGAGACTTCGGATCGCGGACAGAGTCCACCTACGTGGCACCGGTGAGCCACGTGACCAGGTGTCAAGGATGATCGTCCCGATCGTCGGGTTGTCAGCCGAGCGCTGCGATCAGGTCGCTGATCGGTGGCCGCGCGTCAGGCGTTGACGGCAACGACAGGTACCGGAGCGTGCCGTCGCGGCCGACAACGGCGTCGGCCCCGAGTTGGTGGATGTCCTCAGTCGGACGGTGGAGCCGGCGACCGGCGCGGATGAGTCGCGCATACATCCGGATCGTGCCTGCAGACCACACCTGGCGGTTGGTGCCTCGCTCGGCGCCGAGCAATCGGTAGAGCGTCCGGTCGGTGTCGGCGACGACATCGAAGGGGAGCCGAAGTTGTGTCCGATAGGCGGCGAGCCGGTCGGGTGCGGCGAAGGTGACGACGGCAATCTTGGCGTCAGCGAACTGGTCGAGGTGATCGCGCACGGCGATCACGTGTTCCTGGCAGGGCAGTCAAGCGAGGTGGCGGTGCAGGATCAGCACCAGTGGTCGTCCATGCATCTCGGCGGTTCGCCACGGCCGTGACTCGTGGTCGACGAGTTCGATGTCGGGCAACGGGTCGCCGATGTGGATGGTCAAGACGTCACCCAGGTGAGGCCGAGGCGTTCGGCCGACCTTTCGATGGCTTCGACGAGCAGATCGATCGAGCCATCACAGGTCTCGAGATCGGCAGGGCCGAGCAGCAAGCATGTGGCCGGCATCGGTCTCGGCGACGACCACCGGTGCCTGTCCGGCCAGCGGCGCTGCGGATCGGGTCGGGCTGATCGTTTCGATGGTAGGTGTCGAACGGCACCGGCAGGCCTGCCTGGCACGCCTTCCATTCGGGTCGTTGGCGGACCGATCCGTGGGTGATGTCGCACAGCGAGCAATGTCGTCGACCGAGACGGGCACCGACCCAATAGGCGAGTTCGCCGCGCAGGGTGCTGTCGGCGTCGTACACGCCGACCAGGCGCACGATCTGCCGGGTCGGCGTCGCGTCAAGGGAACTCATCGCGACAGCATCGCCGACGCGGGTGCCAATGTCGGCAACGGTGTCTCCGGCCGTCCCCGTTCTTCGTCCTCAACCGGGGCCGCTGCAACCGCTCGTGCTCGTGATTCCATCGTCCACTCGGGACATCATCGATCGCGTCACGGATGCTCAAATCCGTGGTTGTCAGCCCTCGGCTGCGTCCGACAAGAAGCGGCTTGTTCCCACACGTCGGGTCGGGGGCCGGTTGATGGTCCGTGGTCGGCCAGCGCATTTTGTTGGTGGACCAGACTAGTGGTGATGGTTTCGCGGCTTCGCCTCGCCGATCTGCTCACCGGGCTGTCGATCGTTGCCGATCTTGGCTACGACCTGCCGGTCGAGACGTCGATGCGTGCCGCGTTGGTAGGCACCGACCTGGCCCGCCGAATGGGCCTGTCGGAGCCCGAAGCAGCCGACGTGTTTTATGTGAGCCTGCTGCTCCATGTCGGCTGTCTGGCCTACTCACATGAGACAGCCGCACTGTTCGGTGATGACGCCGCGGTCCATCGGGCTGTCGTGAGAACGCGGAATTCACGGGAGATCGTCACGGTCTTGTTGCCCGAGGCGACCCGGGGTCTACGTTTCGCGAGCCGCGTGAAGAGCGTTGCCCTACTTGCTGCGACGGGTCCAGCCTTCGCGAAGCGCCACGATCTGGCGGCCTGCGAGGCGGCACGTGCCGTCGCCCGCCGAATCGGGCTGCCCCACCCAGTCAGCGACGCTCTCCATGACGTCCATGAATGGTGGAATGGCAGCGGCGCCCGCGGGCTTCGAGGAGACGCGATCGCGCCGTCGGCGCGGATTGCGCGCGTCGCGGCCGACGCGGTGTTCCTTGCTGCGCTCGGTGACCCGCCCTCCGTCACGGAAACACTCCGGCGTGGAGCGGGCAAGATGCTGGATCCTCACGTCGTTGCCGTGTTCACGGGCAATGCAACACAGATGCTGGCCGATGCTGCGGCGGGAGATCCGAGGAGGCGAATCCTCGAGACTGAGCCCACGCCGGCGGTGGAGATCGACGACGCCGACTTGGCAACGGTGGCGGCAGCGTTCGGTGACCTGGCCGACATCAAGACCCCGTTCACCCACGGTCATTCCTCGGAGGTCGCACGGCTCTCGGTGGCGGCAGCGACTCAGATGCGACTGGATCGGCAGACGATCGCCCAGCTCCGTGTTGCCGCCCACCTCCACGATGTTGGCCACGTCGGGATCTCAAACACCGTGTGGGAGAAACCGGAGTTGTTGACCACCGCCGAGTGGGAGCGTGTGCGCTTGCATCCGTACTACTCGGAGCGGATCCTCTCCAGTTCGTCAGCGCTGGCGCCGATGGCCCCGATCGTCGGATTGCATCACGAACGCCTCGACGGATCCGGCTATCACCGAGGGTGTGGCGGCTCGGCGATCGGTTCGGCTGCAAGAGTGCTGGCGGCGGCGGACGCCTTGCAGGCGATGACCCAGCGACGTCCCCATCGGCCGGCGCTCGACCTCGACCAGGCCCGAGATGAGTTGCTCGGCGAGACCCGGCGCGGCCGCTTTGACCCCGATGCAGTCGCGGCGGTGCTCGCCGCAGCCGGTCAACGACAGCCCGCGCCCCGTGGTGTCCCGCGAGCGGCAGGTCTGACCGAACGAGAGGTGGAGGTCCTACGTCTCGTGGCCGAAGGATGTTCGAACCCCGAGATCGGTCGCCGGCTGGGGGTCTCGCGTCGAACGGCGGAGCACCACGTTCAGCACATCTACACCAAACTTGGAGTGTCGAGCCGGGCCGGCGCCGCGCTGTTCGCACTCGAGCATGATCTGCTCGCGCCGGACCACCGCACCTAACGATCCCGCCCATCGGCCGACAGGTGACGGGTAGGTAGATCTACCGATGCGCTCCGTCACCAGATGGAGCACTGTGGGTTTGACGGACGCCGACCGGGGTCGGGACGATCCGGCAGGGATGCTTCCGAGCGAGGAGGAGAGCAGCGATGGCCAGCGACCAGACGATTCATCCACGGCACCACTGGCCGGCGGCGGCCACGGAGCTGTATCTACGAGACGCCGCGCGCATCGAGGCGATCAACGGTCCGTTCGGGGCGGCGATGTTTGATGCCGTGCAACTTCGGGCCGGGGAGCGGGTGCTTGACGTGGGTTGCGGTCTCGGCACCACGACCCTTGACGCGGCCCGCCTCGTGACACGGAACGGGAGTGCTGTGGGCATCGACATCACCGTCGATTTGCTCGACGTCGCCCGTCAGAATGCTGCGAAGGCCGGCCTGACCAACGTCGAGTTCGTGGAGGCCGACGCGCAGATTCACTCGTTCCACGAAGCGGAGTTCGACGCGATCATCAGCCGATTCGGAATCATGTTCTTTGATGACGCCGACGCGGCGTTCGCCAACTTGGGACGCGCCCTTCGTCCGGGCGGCCGACTCGTCACCGTGTGCCCAGGCGATCCTCTTCAGAGCGAGTGGGTCACTATCGCTTTCGCCGCCGCCGCCCCCCACGTCGGACTACCGGACGTAGGACCGCCTGGTACTCCCGGCCCATTTGCGTTCGCAGATCCGAACCGGCTGACGCGTGCCCTCCACGCCGGCGGGTTCGGGGACGTCACGGTTGAGAAGGTCACTCGGTCGGCCCGTTTCGGTAACGACATCGATGACGTCGTCGACTACATCACGTCGCTTCCGGAGAGCCGTCAACTGTTCGCCGGCCAGCCCGACGAGAAGATCGCAGCAGCGATCGATGCGCTGCGAGAGGGCTTCGCTCCCTTCGCTGGACCTGACGGCGTCGTGGTCGGCGAGTCGGCCTGGTTGGCGCGAGCGTCGCGCTGAATTGTCGGACGGACGAGTTGGCGTGCGTCACCTGTCGGACTGACGGATTCAGCCGCCGCTGGCGACGACGTCGGCGTACCGGGCGAGGTAGAGGGGCCATCCGCCTTCCTCGGCAACGCCGTCGCGGACGCCTTCCCAGCCGGGTCCGTGACGCTCGAGGTTGCGGTGCTCGAGCTCGAGTCGAGTTCGCTCCGGTGTCTCGGCCACGAACCGGATTTCGACTTCGCTGGTGTGTTCGGGGTCGGTCTCGACCTGCCAGTAGGGGCTGATGTCCCAGCTGACCACTACCCGGTCTGGCGGCTCGAACGCGAGGACACGGGCCCATCGGCACTCGCTCCCGTCGGTCCCGCGGTCGTAGATGTGGCCACCGACATGCGGTTCGAAGACTGTCTCAGCGATGGGGACACCGAGCATGTTGTGCTCGGGCGGCTTGAAGTCGCCGAATCGTCCAGTGAAGACGGAGAAGGCGCGGTCGATTGGAGCATCGACGACGATCGAGCGGCGGACAACGGCGCCTTCCGGCTGGTTCATGATTTCTCCTTGGTCGAGTGGTCGATGACGTCTTGGTAGTTGGCCAGCGCTCGGTTCCAGAACGTGTCGAGCTGGTCGCGTAAGGCAGACAGCCCCGCCTCGTTGAGGTGATAGATCCGCCGTGTGCCCTCAGCGTGTTCCGCAACCAGGCCGGCTTCCTTGAGGACCTTGAGGTGCTGGGAGACAGCCGGTCGGCTGATCGGAAGCGTCGACGCGAGCTCGACGACCGCCTGCGGACGTTCCGCCAGCTGCAAGACGATGCTGCGGCGGGTGGAATCACCGAGTGCCCCCCACGCATCCTCATCTCGGTAAGTCACCACGAACGGTAAGAGTAGACTTACGGAGTGCCCGCGTCAACGCGCAACCTTGGGAGCGCCGACTGTCCGCGTTGCGCGGTAGCTGGTCGGCGACGACCACTGCCGGGGCTCGTTCAGGTGCGCAGTTGCGAGCGCCAGGCTTGGTATCCGCCGATGAGGTCGGTTGCGCGGTTCAGGCCGAGGTCGTGAAGTACTGCTGCCGCGAGGCTGGAGCTGTAGCCCTCGTTGCACACGATCACGATGCGAGCGTCGTAGGTGTTGATGTTGCTGATGTGATGGTCGCATGCGGGGTCGAGTCGCCACTCCAACACGTTGCGGTCGATGACGATGGCGCCGGGCAGCTCCCCGTCGCGTTCGCGCTGTTCGATCGGACGAATGTCGACGATCAATGCGCCGTCGCGCTGTTCACGTTCGAGGTCCTCGGGTGCGACTCTGTCGAGCCGTGCACGCGCGGTGGTGAGGATGTCGTCGATCGAGCAACGAGCACGGCTTCCGTCCATCTCCCTGCTTCCCCAGCAACTCACCGGCCGGACCGAAATGTACAACTCGGCTATCGGGTGCTCAAGCAGAGACTTGAATATCCGCTCGGCCGAGTTCTCGTTCGAGCGTGGGGCGCATCGTCAGCCAGGGATGTTCGCGGTGGGCGTCGAGGGTGTCGTTCGCTTCCCAGGTGGCGATCTCGACCAGGGCGCGTAGCGCGTGGGCGCGGCGTCCCCACAAGAGACGTTCGCGATCGACGCTGCGTCCGCTCTGCTGTTCGTAGCTCCGCAGGAACCTGTTGGCGAGTCGCGTGCCGATCGCACGGGTCGCCGCCCGGAGTGGTGCGGGTCCACCGAGGGGCGGGTTGGCGAGCATCAATGTGGTGAATGCGAGGTCGTAGTGGGGATCGGCGAGGACGGCGGTGGACCAGTCGATCAATGTCCAACGGTGTCCGTCGACGAGCAGGTTGAACGGGTGGAGATCGCCGTGGCAGATGACGCGCGTCTCGTGCGTGGTCGCGGCGAGGTGCTCGGCGGTTCGCGCCAGGTCTCGCCGACCAATGTTGTCCGCTTGTACGCCGATGCGCTCGATGAAGTCGTCGATGTCGGGTTGGCGGCCGTGGTCGCCGAGTTCACGTTAGCCCATCGGTCGGACAGCGGTGGAGCGCCGCAGCGGCCTCGGCGAGGAGGTCGGGTAGTCGCCGCAGCAGGGTTGGAGCTTGCTTGATCGCGGATCCGGCGCTGAGCCCGGCGAGCAGTGGTTGCCCAGTGGCGAAGTCCATCACGCTCCAGGCACGGTTGATCTCCCGGCTCGGCCCGTCAGCACAGCGAATGGCCGGCACGGGGAATCCACACCGTGTGAGGTGGCGCTGCACGGCGGTCTCGAGGGCGGCGGTCGCGGGATCGGGCATGATCCGGGCGACGAGACGACCTTCAAGTTCGGCCGTGGGATCGGACAACTCGATCACATACATCTCGGCCCAGTATCCGCCGGTGAGTGCTGCCGGTGGTCTGGCCCACGCCATGGCGGGCTGATTGGCGTGGCGGCGTAGCGCAGCGAGCAATGCATCGGTGGTCGGGTTGCCGGGGGCGCTCACGGAGTGCTGCAGTTCAGCCGGGAAGTCGGGCGAGGAACACGTGGATGTCATGGTTCGACGGGTCGCCTGACTCGTGCTCGACATGGTCGAAGCCGGCGGTGTGCAGCATGGCCACGACCTCGGCGGCGCTCGGGATGCGGTAGACGTCGGGATCCATCCATGCCGGCGTTGTCGTGTCGCTGGTGCGGCATGCGACCACGAGTGAGCCGTTGGGCTTGAGGACGCGGGCGATGTCGGCGAGCGTCGACGCGGGGTCGGGCATGAAGTAGATGGTGTGGGCGGTGAGCGCGGCGTCGGCACTCGTGTCGGGGAATGGGATCGTGACGCCATCGCCGTGGCGCAGGGTGGCTCGTCCCTCTCGACAGGCCGCGCGGTTGCGGGCCGTGGCTTGTTTGACCATCGTCGGCGATGCGTCGACGCCGATCACTCGGTGTCCGTCGCCGATGAGCTTGGCCGCGGTGCGACCTTGGCCGAAGCCGACCTCGAGAACCGTGCACGGTTGGCCGAGGTCGAGCATGGCGAGGGCGCGATCGTTGGAGTCGGCGGTCGCTCCAACCATGGCTCGACCGATGATGCGTCCGACGAGGCCGGTGGGCAGTCCGGACTGTCGGGAGCGGAAGCGTCCGACGACACCGGGTCGTGTGGGAACGGTGGTGTTCATCGCGCTACCCCGATCACGAGGTTGCGGATCATTGCCGCGCAGGCGGCGGCGGTGTCGTCGGGATAGGGGCGGGGTGCTCGGTCCCATGGCATCTTGACGGCCCATGTCGTGATGGTTTCGACGATCGTGCGGGCGAGGATCGCTCGATCGACGTCTGCGGTCACTCGGCCGGCGCGCAGTTCGAGGTAGTCGGCCCAGAGGTCGACCAGCGCGTAGCGGCCGTCACCGAACCACACGGCAGCGAGTTCGGGGATCTCGCCGGCGCAGCGGTCGAGCACCATCACGGCCGTGCGCCGGCTCCGCATCAACCGGTGGAGGCCGACGGTGAGGCGTTCGACCTCCTCGCCGAGCGAGTCTCCGGTGCGCAGCCGACGCCGAGTCGCCACGATCTCGGTGAGCTCGAGCGTCGCGACCGCGGCGGTCAGTTCGGCGGTGACCGCCGCGGCCACCGCCGCCAGGTCGACGGGCGTGTTCAGACCGGTCGAGGGCGCGCTGTCGGGGGTGTCGCCCCACTCGACCACGGCGGCGAACAGCGACTCCTTGGAGTCGACGGCGCGGTAGATGGTTCCCTTCGATACGCCGAGCCGTTCGGCGATGTCGTCCATCTGTGTTCGTTGGAATCCATGCTCGACGAACGCTGCGGCGGCGGCGTCGAGCAGCTTCGGCAGTCGATCGGACGGTGTCACACGAGGCATGGAACCGATAATAACTGACTCAGTCAGTATCGTCAAGATCGTGTGTCGACGGGTCGCTACGTGTCGGGGCTTGTGCCGAGAACGAGCGATCGTTGCAGCAGTCCGTCTTCGATCGCCTGCAGCTGGATCCGTCGCTCATGCTGGCGGGTTTCGAACGCGGTATCGCCATGTAGCTCGACGAGCGCGGTGCGATGCTGGTCCCATTGATCGATCCAGGCTCGGGCAGTGGTCCGAAACTCGTCGGTCTGATCCGTGGCGTGGATCTCCACGAAGCCTGCTCGGCGCATCAACTCCGCTGGATCGTGTGCCGAGGCGACTGCCCAGGGCCCCGAGCGGTGCGCGCGCCTGCGGTCGCGGTCGCCGAGTCCTGGCGTGACGTGAATTGTCTGGAAGGCCATCCGACCTTTCGGTCGGAGGATGCGCCGGAGTGCTCTCAGCACGGAGAGCTTTGGGCGCAGTCAACACAACACGTCGGTGTGGACGACGGCGTCGAACGTGGCGGCCCGGAAGGGCAGGTCGCGCGCATTGGCGTTGATGCACCAGGCGCGGTCGCCGAGCGCGTCTTGTCGGCTGCGTTCGTGGGCCACCGACAGACCTTCCATCGGGACGTCGGTCAGAACCACCGAGCATCCCGTCGTGGTTGCCAGGTACAGACCTGGCCAGCCCCGGCCGGCACCGACGTCGAGCAGCAGCGAGCCGTGACGCAGGTTGAGTAACGCACCGAGCTGGTCTGCTTGGGCGATGGTGGTGTAGCCGTTGGCGCCCCAGTCGCCACCGATCACGGTGTGCTCGATCGTGCGCACGACGTCGACGCGCTCCTCGCGGTATCGCTCGGAGAAGCGATCCTTGGCTTCGTTGTTCTTGGCGTGTGGCCATTGCTGGCGGCGTCAGCCGCTGCCCCAGCTGAGTGGCACGCCGGGGCAGACGCAGAACTCGTTTCCTTCCGGATCGGCCATGGGGATGAACGCGGCGTCAGCGGGCTGGCCGACGTCGATCCGGGTGGCGCCGAGTGCTTCCAGTTCGGTGGCTTTGGTCTCGACGTCGTCGACGCGGATGTCGAAGTGCACGCGGGTCTTGGCTGTCTTCGGCTCCGGCACTCGTTGCATCAGGACCGGCGGATAGGCGGGGTCGTCGGGCAGGAGTAGCCCGTACTGGTCCTTGCTGCCGATCTTGCGGTAGTCGAGCGCAGCGGCCCAGAAGTCGAGCATCAGCTCGACGTCGTGGCAGTCGATGACGATGTCGATGTTGGGTGTGCTGGCCATGTGTTACGCCTCCGGAGAAGGGGTCCGTCGATCTGCTCTGACCGATGGCGGCTTGCGGGCGAGAAAGGCGTAGCCGTAGACCTCGAAGGTGCGTGCGTTGGCCTCGCCGGTTGCGCCGGCGAAGGTGTCGACCGGCGGGCCGATCTCGACGTCGACGAAGCCGACTTCGGTGAGCATCTGATGCCAGCCCTCACGGGGCAGCCCACCGGCAATTCAACCGGTCCACAAGTCGACGTCGCGCATCGCCTCGGCGGGGACGGTTCGACCGTTGGCGATGTCGGCGAACTGCAGCACACCGCCCGGCTTGAGCACGCGGTGGATCTCGTCGAAGACGGCGCGCTTGTCGGCGCACAGATTGATCACGCCGTTGGAGATCACGACGTCGGCCCAGCCATCCTCGACCGGCAGCTCCTCGGCGAGACCGCGACGGAACTCGACGTGCGACAGACCGAGCACTTCGCTCGTGGCTCGGGACTTGGTGAGCATCTCGTCGGTCATGTCGACACCGACGACGTAGCCGTCGGGGCCGACGTGGTGGGCGGCGACGAAGCTGTCGAAGCCAGCGCCGGAGCCGACATCGACGACGCGTTCCCCGGGGCGCAGTTGGCGCAACGAGAACGGGTTGCCGACCCCGGCGAACGACTCGACCGCGCGATCGGGTAACTGCTCGACGATCGCGGCGTCGTAGCCGAGTCGGGCGGTGAGCGGGCGTCCGGTATGGAAGTGATAGGTGGCGTCGGGATCGACGGCGACCGCGCGGTACTTGTCGCGGACCTGGTCGCGCAGCGTGTCGACGTCGACGATCGGTGTATCGGTCATTCGGTCACCTCGTGGCGGGAGCGGGTGGATGGGTTTCGTACATGCGCACGATGACGACGACGCCCGACAGGGCCGTGAGCGCGGCGACGGCGTAGATGGCGGCTTCGATCGACACGAGGTCAGCGAGGATTCCGGCGACGAGGGCACCGACGGCGAACCCGGCGTCGCGCCAGAGGCGATAGACGCCGACCGATCGCGCTCGCCACAGCGGGTGGGCGACGTCGCCGATCGCGGCAAGAAGGGTTGGGTAGACCATCGCCGTGCCGGCGCCGAGCAGGGCGGCACCGAGCGCCCAGATGCCGAACCCGGTGGTGGCGGCGATCATGGCGATGGCGACGGCTTGGAGGAGCATCCCACCGGCGATCAACGGTTTGCGGCCGATCCGGTCGGACAGCGCCCCGGTGACGAGTTGACCGAGCCCCCACACCGCCGGATAGACCGCGGCGAGCACGCCGATACGGCCCACGGAGAGGCCGGCGTCGGCGAAGAAGATCGGGAACAGACCCCAGGCGAGCCCGTCGTTGAGGTTGTTCACGAGACCAGCCTGCGACGCCGACGAGAGTGCCTTCTCCCGAAACGACGTGAGGACGAAGATCTCCCGCGTCGTCAGTTCGTCGTGCAGCGCGTCGTTGGTGCTGACGTGGTTGGCCGCCTCGTAGCGGGCGTGACCGCGGGTCTCGCGGACGAACAGCGTCGAGAGGCCAAGACCGAGCCCGGCGTAGGCGAGACCGAGGAAGAACGGTGCCGGTCGCAGCCCGTGCTGTTCGGCGATGTAGCCGGTGGCCAGCGCGGTGACGGCGACGGCGACATAGCCGGCGGCCTCGTTGAACCCCATCGCCAAGCCGCGCTTGGCCGGGCCGACGAGATCGATCTTCATGATGATCGTCGTCGACCAGGTGAGTCCCTGGTTGACACCGAGCAAGACGTTGGCGAACACGACCCAACTCCACGTCGGTGCCCACATCAGCAGCAGGGGGACGGGAAGGCCGATGATCCAGCCGGCAACGAGGACCGGTTTGCGGCCGTAGCGATCCGAGAGGGTGCCGGCGAAGAAGTTGGTGCCCGCCTTGACGATCCCGAAGGCGGCGATGAAGGTCAGCGTGGCGGTGAACTTGGTCAGCCCGAACTCTTCCCCGGCGAGCAGCGGGAGGACGGTTCGTTCCTGACCGATCATCCCGCCGACGAGCGCGTTGACGCCGACGAGCAATGCGAACTGGGCGAGGTTCTCCCGCAGTCCCAAGCGGAGCGGCGTCGGCGTCGTGGTTGTTGGTGCGCTCACCGGTCGACCGCCAGCGGGTGGCCAGTCCATGCCGCCCACGTGTCGGGACCGCCGTCGAGCACGCTGACGTCACGGTGGCCGCGGCCGGCGAGGATGCTGGCGCCGGTCATGGCGCGTTCACCGTGCCCGCACATCACGGTCACCGGGCCCTCCGGTACGGCGCTGGTGGCGAGGTTGCCGAGCTCGAGGTTGACCGCGCCCGGGAGGTGACCGGTCTCGAATTCGGCTGCGCTGGCGAACATCGACCACCGTGCCGACGATGTCTGCCGGGGCGACGAGCGGGATGCCGTCGATCGGTCGACCCGCTGCTCGCCACGCATCGACGCCGCCGTCGAGCTCGCCGACGATGTTGTCGTGCCCGATGTCGAGGGCCTGGCGGACGATCTCGTCACGGTCCTGATCGACACCGGCGACGATCACGACCGGTCGGTCGAGGTCGGTGATCCAGCCGAGCCAACTGGCGAACACCGGTCGCAGCGTGTTCGAGATCGATCCGCGGACGTGGCCGGCCGAGTACTCGGCGACGGGTCGGGCATCCACGATCAGCGCTCCGGCCGCGACATGCCGGTCGACGGCGTCGACATCGAGCCGCTCCAGTCCAGGCAGCCGCGGGTACAGGCGTGGGCCCCGCCGATTCAACTCCGGTAGCCGGGCGAAGTAGGACGGGAACGACCCGAACCCGGCCAGCAACTGCTCGACGAAGGCGTCCTCGTCCTCGAGGCGGAACAAGTCATTGCTGGCCCGCTCGCGCCCCAACGTGGTGGTGCGGTCGGCGCCGCCAGGTGCTGAGCAGAACGATCCGGCGCCGTGGGTCGGATAGACAGCCAGATCGTCGGGCAGGCCGTCGAGGCGTCGTAGCGAGTGGAACATCTCGTGGGCAAGCGGCTCGGCGAGATCCGGGCCGCACAGGTCGGTCCGCCCAACCGCGCCCACCATCAAGGAGCCACCGGTGAACAGCGCCACGGGTGACCCGTCAGACTCGACGAGATACACGTGGTGGTCGGGCGTGTGGCCGGGCGTCGCGATCGCCCGCAGCGTCACGCCTTCTGCGAGATCGATGAGCTCCTCGTCGCGCACCGGCTGATGCGGTGTCTCGAGCTTCGAGGCCGCCGGCGCGATGAAGGTGATGCCCGGCTCGACCGCGAGCGATGGACTCCCGGTGACGTAGTCGGCGTGGGAATGTGTGTCGATCGTCCACCGCGTTGACACCCCCAACGACCTGGCTGCCGCGAGATGCTCGGTGGGGAAGCGGGGCGGGTCGAGGATCGCGGCCGTGCCATCGCCGAGCTCGATGACGTACGACGAATGGCCAAGCCCCTCGTCGACGAACATCCGAACTCCAACCATCACACACTCCTCAAGTAATGTCTTGAATATAGGTCCGAGTCGGTCTACATTGTCAAGTAGTTCTTTGAGGAAGCGGCGATGAGGAGAGTGCACGATGGGTGACCGACAGGCGAAGGATGCGCTGTTCGACGTGTTCGGCGAGGTCGCCAAGGCCCTCGGCAACGGACGTCGCGCCGAGCTGGTCGACGTCCTCGCCCAAGGCGAGCGTCATGTCGACGACCTTGCGGCTGAGATCGGACAGAGTCTCGCCAACACCTCCTTCCACCTCCGGGTCCTCGCCGCCGCCGGCGTCGTCACCACCCGACGCGAGGGAACCAGGATCTACTACCGACTGACCTCGGCCCGCGTCGGCGAACTGTGGGCGGCCTTGCGCGACGTTGCCGCCGCCCATCACGAGCAACTCGACGAACTCGCTGCCGCCTACCTGGGCGACCGTGGCCGGCTCGAGCAGATCGGTCAGGCCGAACTCGCCGAACGAATCAGCGCCGGCGATGTCGTCGTCATCGATGTCCGACCCGCCGCCGAGTTCGCCGCCGGCCACATCTCCGGAGCCCGATCGATCCCGATCGACGAACTCGCCGACAACATCAGGAACCTTCCCGCCGGGATCGAGGTCGTCGCCTACTGCCGGGGCCCGTACTGCGTGTTCGCCGACGACGCTGTTCGACTTCTCCGCCGACGCGGACGCTCTGCGCGACGCCTCGAAGACGGCTACCCCGAATGGCAGCGCTCCGACCTGCCCACCGCGACGGCTGCCGCGTCGTGAACGGGGCCCCGCGACATGGACGATTCGCAGGTCGTGCGTCACATTTGGCACCGTTTCCAGCATACAGCAACCTCGTGACCACGCTATGTGGTCTTCTTGGCTAATTCGTTGACATTCTTCGACATTCTCCGGGTATTCATGGCATAATCGCCACGTTGCGTGGGGGACGGCCCGGCGGACGATTGACATCAGGAGATGGCATGATCGGAACCACGAAGCGTCGAGTTGGGTTCGGCGCACTCACCGGGCTGGTGATCGCCGGCGTCATCGGCGTCAACGCCATGAATGTCTCGGGTCAGGTCGTCACGGACGCCGACCCCTACCCACCGACGAGCACACCGTATGGCACGCTCACCATCGATCTGACCAATCGCGCTGGCAGCGTGACGGTCCAACGCGGTACCGACACGATCACCCAGGCGATCCGGACGACGCAACCATGCGCCAAGGTCGTTCTCGATCCGATCCGGGTCAACAACGTTCCCATTGGCGACACATCGGCCACGTTGCTCGACTTCGAGGCCCTGCTGGGCAACCCGGCCAACGGTTCTCTGGCGCCTGGGGGCACGGTGCAGATCCCGAGCACGCTCCTCGGCGTCGAGGGGTCTTCCAACTGCGGCGAACCGTCGGGCCAGCTGGGACCGAACGAGGCATTGAGATTGTCCCTCGGCAGCTTCATCGACGAAAGCGTTTCGGTCACGTCCGGTTCCCTTGCGATCGGCAAGAAGTCACACTCAGGACAGGAACCTACAACTCGCCTACGACAAGGCCACGTACGTCGCGGCCGACTTCGTCACCGCATCCAGTATCCCCGTCGGCGGTGCGATCGTCCCCAGCGGCGCGTTCGAGGACAGCATCACGTTGAGGTCGACGGCGACGCAGGACAGCCGCGGCTTGTCGCTCAAGGGCGGGACCATCTTCAACCTTGCCGTCCTCGCTGAAGGCGAGTTCGACTATGCCGTCGACTGCGGCGAGCCCGTCACCGACCCCGGCGGGACAGGCGAGATCGCGTCGAATGCGACGTTCTACCGTGCCCAGGACAACAAGGGTGCGCAACAGTGCACCGACGAGGTCGGCGTCACGGTGGAGATCCTCGCCGACCGGGTGTACTGGAACAACGCGAGCGTCGGGGTCAACGGTATCCCGCAGAACGTCGCCGGCCTCGTGACCGTCAATTGGGCGCCGATCGCGACGTCGCTGGGACCCGTGGAGGTTCAAGCCCGGCTCGCTCGTGAGATCGACTACGACGCAGAAGGAGCCGCTGGCTTCGTGCCTGTGCAGTGGTGTTCCTCGTTCGTCGAAAACCTCCCCCGTAGACGGGGTTCGCAGCTTCACTGTTGACATGCCACCGACCATTCGCGCCGAGCGCTGACGACGTTCCGTGGTGCCTCGTCAGCGACACCCAGACACTCGTGGACGGGAACGTCATGCAGACCCAGGTGTACTACGGCCAAGGAGACCCCTACAACCGGTGATCCGGGCGTGATCGGAGTCAGGCCGAGACGGTACTGACCACACCGAGCCGGTCGAGGAGGCGTTGCGCCTCTTCGGCCGGCTCTGTCGTTCCCAGCCGGGGATCGAATGGTGTCCCGAGTCGGTCGGCGAGCAGCAACAGCCGGGCCAGGTCGAACTGGAGCACCCGTGCCCGCGCCTCGTCGACGCCGTCGGCGATGGTCTCGGTGGCCTCGTTCGTGAATCCGAGTTCGATCAACGCCCGCGCTGACACCACCGACCGGGCGGCGTGCAGGATGGACACGTCCTCGGTCGTCGCTGCGAACGCCTTCGCGAGGACATCGAGTCCCTCATTCGGCCGACCGGATTTGGTCAGACAGTCGGCGAGATGGAGCGACGTCTCGTACGCGGAGGTGGCATCGCCCATCGAACGCCATTCGTCGACGCCGGACCGCAGGAGCTTCTCGGCGGCTTCGTAGTCGCCCCGTGCCGTCAGGAGTCGCCCGAGGTGCATCTCGACGAACGGTGCGGCGCTCCGGTGGGACGCTCGGAGCACGCGCGCTGCGTTGCGAAGGAGCGGTTCCGCTTCGTCGAGGTGACCTTGGTTCACCAGCACCTCGCCGATGTTCGCCTCGGTGATCGCCGCGTCGAGCAGGTTGCCGGTTCGCAGGTCGGCGTCGATCGCCTGCCGATACCGCTCGAGTGTCTCGTCCCAGCGCCCGTCGAAGTAGGCGATGACCCCGAGGTTGTTCGCCATGTCGGACTGCCCTGCCACGTCGCCGAGCGACTCGTACATTTCGAGGGCTCGATGAGCCCAATCTGCCTTGTCGGCATCCTCGACCAACGCCGCGGCCAGGTAGAGGGCGTGATACGCGCGAGCGAGTGCCGAGTACTCGCTGGAACGTTCCGCGAGATCGGCGGCGGCGATGCCGGCCCGGCGAGCTTCCCCGGCGCGTGCCTGTCGCGCCCGAACGACGGCCGCCAGGGCCATCGCTCGCGCCTGCACGGCCTCGCTGTCGACGCTCGGCAGTGTCGATGCGGCCTTGCGGCTGCGAGATGCTTCGCCGAGCGCGAGGGGAAATGACCCGGTTCGTTCGCGCACCTGTGCTCGGCGCAGGTGGATCTCAGCGCGGATGGCCGCATCGTTGCGAGCGAGCGCGGCCACCCGCTGGTACGCGTCGAGCGCGGCGTCGTAGAGACCCGCTCGCTGCCTGACGTCGCCAAGGGCGAACAGCAAACGGCGGCGCTCGTTGTCGTCGACCTGTGTCACCCGGCGTGCGGCCTCGACGGCTCGCTCGTACTGGATCGCGGCTTCGGCGGCGGCATGAGCGCGGTCGGCGCGTTCAGCGGCCAGGCGAGCGTAGCGATAGGTGCGTTCGTGGTCGCCGGCGTTCCAGAAGTGCAACGAGAGCATGGCGGCATCGAGTGCCACGTCGCTGCTCAGTTTCTCGAACGCGATGCCCGCCTCGAGGTGGAGCCGTGCCCGTGAGCGGTAGGCGAGGCTGTCGTAGACGACGTCGCAGACGAGGCCGTTCTTGAACCGGTAGCGGAGCGGTCCGTCGGCCTCGATGAATCGACCGAGCTGGGCGACGGTGGCCGAGTCGAGTTCGAGACCTTCCTGTCGGAGGAGTTCGTCGACCACGATGCGTCGAAAGCTTCGGCCCAGCACCGACGCGTACGACAGCACCCTGCCGCGAGAGTGGATCAAGGGCGTCGACCTGGGCGGCCAATGTGCCCTGGAGCGAGGCCGGCACGGCATCGAGTGAGCCGAGCTCCTGCGCGGCGGCGATCAGCTCGCCGACGAACAGCGGGCTGCCCGCCGCCCGCGACACGACGAGATCGATCTCGTGCGGTCGGAGCGGAGTGGCTTCGGTGGCCTCGATGGTCAGCTGGCGGACCACGTCGTCCGACAGCGGGCCGACCGCCACTCGATCACCGAGTTCCGTGTCGAAGCCACCGGCCTCCTCGCGCCGAACCGATATCAGCAGCCACGGATTCGTTCGGGTGGCTTCCGCGATTCGACCGAGCAGATGGGCCGACGCCGCATCGGTCCAATGCATGTCCTCGGCCGTGACCACGAGCGGGCCCGTGTGAACCGACTGGATGAATTCGATCACCACGTCCGCGGTCCGGTCCCGCGCGGTACATCGGGGCGATCGACTCGACCGCGGGTGTCGTCGGGACGTCGAGCTGCAGCGCGTCGGCGATCAGGGGAATGAACGGCTCCAACTGTGGGGCGCGCTCGCGCACCCGATCGACGAGTCGCTCCGCCACGCTCGCCGACTCACCGGTGCCGAGACCGAGCAGAACACGCAGAGGATCACGAACCACGCGATAGCTGTTGCTCGCGCCGTACGGCTCGGCGTGCATCTCGACGAGCGTCGAGCTGACCACGCGTCGCCCAGGGCCTCGTCCACGAGGCGTGACTTGCCGAGACCGGCAGCTCCGACGATCGTCACGACGCCGCCGCGGCCCTCGATGACCGCCTCGACGTGACGCCTGAGCGCGGCGAGCTCCTCGTCGCGACCGAGGAGTGGGAGCGAATCGCGGGTGGCGAGGTGCCGCGGCCCGAGCTCCTCACCGACTCGGTAGACGACTTGTGGTTGGGCCTTGCCCTTGAAGACGAACGGCCCCTCCGGATTCGTGTGATACAGCGTCCGCGCGTGCTCGAACACCGCGGGGTGGGCGTGGATCACGCCGGGACTGGCGGTGACCATGATCCGCGCCGCCGTGTTGACGGTGTCACCCATGATCGAGAACACCGCCTGATCTGGTGCGCCGAGTTCACCGGCGAAGACGTGACCACGGTGGATGCCGACCTGCAACGGGAGCGGCGTGCCGCGCGTCGATGATCGCGCGCGCGGCCCGCAGCATGCGGCCCTCGTCGTCCTCGCTCGTACGGGGCACACCCGAACTGCAGAACAGCTTGCCGCCGTTGGCATCGACGTCGACGTACAGCAGCGCGATGTCTTCGGCCTCGAACGTCTCGAGTGCCCGCGTCAGTGTGACGTGCAGGGCGTCGGCGAACGCGTCGGGGCCGTCGCGCTCGAGGCGTTGGTCCGTGCCCTTGAACTTGAAGAACGCCATGGTGGCGACGCGGTGCACCGGGTCGGGCGCACCATGCTCCAGGAGCGCGGCGATGATCGGTGGGGTCACACGGCGGGCGGCCGCGGCGTCGGTGTCACGCGGCGCTTCGGGTGTGGTGCGCGGAACCATGCCCTTGCGCCACCGCAACAGGAGCTGCCCGTCCTCTCTGGGTATGGTTGCATCCGGGCCGAGTAGCGCCGCGGTCGCATCCGTGACCACGATCTGGCCTGCCTCTGCGGCCGTCTCGGCATTCATCGTGTTGGTGGTGTCGGGCCCCGCCACAACCAACTGGCGATACGGCTCGCCCACCAGGAAGAGGTGGAACGCGCCCGAGTGCACGCCGATGGAGATGGCGAGCTTCAGCTTGCCCACCGAGGTCGGAATCTGCGCGGAACGCCGGAGATCTTGTCGCATCTCGACGGCGGCGGAGGCTGCCTGCTTGGCATGGTCTGGGCCGGTGAACAACAGGAGCAGCGCATCGCCACCGAACTTCAGGAGCTGACCGCCGCGACTCGCCGCGATGCCGAGCATCCCGCTGAACACCCGGCTCAGGGTCTCGACGAGTTCCTCTGTACCGATGCGTCCCCTGGTCGCGAGGCGCTCGGACAACGCGGTGAAGCCGGAGATGTCGGCGAACACCATGGTGCCGTCGACGATCCGCCCGCGTCGATCGGGTTCGTCGGTCACCCAATCGAGCACGATGCGCGGCACGAGGCGGTCCAGCCGGCCCTGCATTGTTGTGTCCTCGTCCAGCGCCATCATCCCGTCCCGTTGCCGACCCTCAGTATCGCCTCTCGGAGCGCAGAGTGCTCGGTGGCGTTTCTGACGAGCGATCGTCGCGGTCAGATCGTGCGTTCGGCACTCGCTGCGACTGTCCGGAATGGGCACGGCCCAGCATCGAAGGCGGTGTCAGTTGCGATCGTGGTAGCTCTGAATGAGCGCGTTCGACTGGGCGAGCCGCGGCGATGAGGGAGCTCGCTACGAAACCAGCCGAACCCTGGTGCAGGTTCGGCGGTTTCCGATGTCCCGGACACCACATGGTGGAGCTGGGGGGAATCGAACCGTCATCCGTTCGATCCTGATGGACCTGGTCAGAAAATGTGATGCCAGGTCAGCGACTGTTTTCGAGTGTCCGTTTGTGACCGGGAGTGACCGTGTGACCGTGTTTCCCGTCCCATCCGTCCCTATCCGCCTTTCCGTCCTGCTGGGCGGCGATCGGTGACATGTCGTCATCATGACCAAGCGTGCGCCCGTGACGTCACCGATCACATCACAAGTGCGGGAGCGATCGGCGAAACCCGTGTGCGCCTGCCAACGCCGAGAAGGGTCGGCGTTGGCAAGGCCTTGGGGATCTGTATCGCTGGGCGGCACCGCCGCCCGCAGCCCGGCTACTGGGCAGCGGCGCGCATGCCGACGATGTCGCCGGTGTGCAGGGCCTTGCCGGCGATGCCCCAGTCGCCGCTGGCGACTTCCTCGATGGTGACCCACGTGACGGGCCGCATCGCTTCGCCCTCGACGCCGACCATGGCGTCGGTCAGCTTCTCGATGATTGCTTCTTTCTCGGCTGCGTCGAAGACGCCTTTGATGAGTTTCACTTGGATAAGGGGCATGGTTCCTCCTGGTTGGTGTCGGTTTGGTTGTGCGGTTGTCGTCGGGCGGGAGATGTCACTCGGCCAGGAAGCTCGTGACCAGCTGGTTGAAGTCGTCTGGGCGCTCCAGCGGCATGACGTGTGATGAGCCGTCGCCGGTGATGAGTTCGAATCGGGCTCCGGGGATCCCGTCGGCGACCTCGCGGGCGACCCATGGCGGGGTCAGCAGATCTTGCTCACCGACGATCACCAGGGTCGGGGCGGTGATGCCGCCGAGCCGATCGAGGGCGTCGAACTGCAGGTAGGCCTGAGCTTGGCGGTCGTAGGCGTCGGGCTCGATCGGGTTCGGGTTGCTGGCCAGCAGTGTGATCGTGTCCTGCACTGCCTGCTGGTTGCGGAGGAAGCCTGAGGAGAACAGCCAGGTGAACTGCTGGGCGCCGAACACCTCTCCGCTGGGGTCGTTGGCTTTGACCCAGTTCCAGATCGAGATCGGGTCGACCGCGCTGCGTGCGGGCGCTGCGCCCGGTCCTGCGAGCACGAGGCGATCGAGTCGGTCCGCATGCCGGAGCGCGAACTCCATTCCGATCATGGCGCCCATCGACAAGCCCAGCAGATGGGTGCGGTGGATGTCGAGGGCGTCGAGCAGACCGGCGACGTCGTCGGCCATGTCGGCGATGGTGTAGCGCGTGATCGGCTCGGGAGCTGCGGCCGGCGTCGCGGTTGTCAAGGAGGACGACCTTGAAGCGGGTGGAGAGCTCGGGGACTTGTTGCAGCGTCCACAGCGAGGAGTCGTATCCGATCCCCATCACCAGGACGAGTGGTGGGCCGTCCCCGTGGATCTCGTAGTACAGATCCTGCCCGTTGGTGCGGACGGTTCCTGATCGTGGGACGTGCTTGCTTTCTGGGGACATCGGTTCTTGCGTCGATGTGGTGGTTGCGTTCGTCATGAGTTCTCCTCGGGTTGGCATCGTTGGTTCGGGGAAGGGTGGTCCCCAACTGAGATGCGTAAGGAAGACTGTTACGGCGGTAACCGTCACGGTTACGTTCGGCGCCGGTTGACCCCGGGCTCCGATCGGGACACGGATTCGGGAGGCAGCGATGAGCGACGGCGCAGGTCTTGGCGTCGTCGAGCGCGCCCGTGCCGCGGCCGCGCGTGGGGACTGGCAGCAGGCCTTCGACCTCCTCATGGAGGCCGACGCGGCCGGTGTCCTGGCCCCAGCCGATCTACCGCTGCTGGGCGAGGTCGCCTACGCGGCCGGTGATCTCGATGTGACCATCGACGCGTGGGAGCGCGCCCACGCCGCCTGCGTCCAGGCTGGCGATCAGGTCGCGGCCGCAGGTGCGGCCGTCCGTCTGGCGATGCACCTGCTCTTCGACACCGCGCTGATGGCACCAGTACGCGGCTGGTTGGCACGCGCTGGAGCGGCTGCTCGAAGGTCACGGCGACACGCCGGCGCACGCCTGGTTGGCGGTCGTTCGCGCCTACGAGCGGATGCTGACCGGTGACGTGCCCGGCGCTCGGCAGTGGGCCCGGCGGGCGATCGAGGTGGGTGCGACGTGTGACCCGGCGGCGTGCGCCATCGGACGGGTGGCCGAAGCCCGACTGCTGATCTTGGACGGCGAAGTCCAGCAAGGTCTGGCGTTGCTCGACGAGGCCGGGGTCGCGACCGACCTCGGGGGAGCTCGATCCGCTGTCGACCGGGGTCGTCTACTGCGAGCTCGTGTGTGCCCTGCAGGGCCTCGCCCTGTACGACGTGGCCGAGCAGTGGACCGAGGCGATGGAGCGGTGGTGCGAGACGAATGCCATCGGCAGCCTCCACGGTCGCTGCCGAGTGCATCGCGCCGAGATCCTCAGGCTGCGCGGGTCGTGCCACGAGGCGCAGAGTCAGGCACTGATGGCGTGCGAGGAGCTGCGCCCCTACTTGCGGCGCGAGCTGGGATGGCCGCTGAACGAGCTGGGACGGATCCGACTGCACCAGGGAGACATCGCCGGCGCCGAGCAAGCCCTGCTCGCTGCTCATCGCGCCGGGTGGGATCCGCAACCAGGTCTCGCCCTGGTGCGTCTTGCCCAAGGTGACGTGGCCGCTGCGGCGACCTCGATCCGAGACGCCCTCGAGCACCCCGTGCGGGTGCCGTCGAAGGAACGACCACCGAACACCGACCTGCAGCGCGCCCCGCTGCTCGAAGCGCAAGTCGAGATCGCGATCGCGGCCGGCGACCTCGACCGAGCCCGCTCGGCCGCCGACGAACTCGATCTCATCGCGGCCCGGTTCGAGAGCAAAGCACTGGTCGCCAGCGCCGCCCACGCCCGAGGAAGAGTGCAGCTCGCCGACGGCGACGCGACGGGGGCGGAACAGTCCCTGTCCGAAGCGGTACGGCTATGGAACGAAGTCGGCGCCCCCTATGAGGCGGCCATCGCCCGCGTTGGCCTCGCCGACGCCCACCACGCCAGCGGCAACGACCAGCGCGCCGACATGGAGCGCCAAGCGGCCCGCACGATCCTCGACGAGATCGAAGCCCCGCCGCCGGCTGCCCCCGGCAGCCGAGGTCGCAGACCGCGACACCCTCGACGAGCAGCCTGGCAGCGTCAACGTCTTTCGACGCGAGGGTGACTACTGGACAGTGATCTTCGACGGGCACACCGTCCGCGTACGCGACCTCAAAGGCATGCACTACCTCGCCCGGCTCCTCGCCGACCCGGGCCGCGAATTCCACGTGCTGGATCTCGTCGCCAGCGAGACCGGCAGCGCCGCACACGTCGACAGCGACGACACGGCTCGCCTGCCGCGATCGGCACTGGGCGACGCGGGCGAGATGCTCGACACGCAAGCCAAGAACGCGTACCGACGACGCCTCGCCGAAATCGACGACGACATCGAGCAGGCAAAGGCAAGTGGGGACGGCGAGCGAGCCGCCCAGGCCGACGCCGAACGCGACTTCCTGCTTCGAGAGCTCGCCCGCGCCGTGGGCCTGGGCGGCCGGGATCGACGAGCGGTGTCCGCATCCGAGCGCGCTCGAGCCGGTGTGACCCGAGCCATCCGTCAAGCGATCACCCGGATCGCCGACCACCACCCCCAACTTGGCGAGCACCTCAGCCGCACCATCCGCACCGGCACGTACTGCGCCTACATGCCCGACCCGCGCACCCCCGCCGGGTGGCAGTCCTGACGCCAACCAGCAGTAGCGGCGAATCGAACTTCACCGCGTTCCTAGCGCGACCAAGTGCCGAGCATGGAGACGACTGCTCCGCGCAGACGTCGGGGTCTTGGTGTCCGAGATGACGCCGGGACCGAACGCGCTCCGGGTAGCCGATGCCGCCCGCGCACCGAGCGTGGGACGCGATGTGGTGTCAGACGATGGCGGCGACGAAGCCTTGGAGTTCGAGGCCGAGCGCGAGCCGGCCTGCGGCGTCGAGCATCACGGGGCCAGCGGCGACGTGCTGGTTGATGGTGATGGCGTCACGTACCAGGCGGTCGAGGATGCTCGTCGAGTAGATGGCCTGCGTACCGACGAGGCGGACCATGGCTGTGGTGACGTCCTGCGCCATGCGGAACGCTTCCACTCGCGACAGGATCAAGTCGACGCGCTGGTCGACACTGAGCGCAGCTCCTGAGGAGAGTTGCGTCCAGGCGTCGTCGATGCTGCGGCTGGCGTAGGCCTGTGCGGCAGCGGTGCTGGCGTTGCGCGTCGGCGATGGCCTCGCGGACGCGAGGCACCTCGCGCATCGCGACGAGCTCGGGGAGGACGATCTTGTCGGTGACCACTGCGATCGCCTCGTCGATCGCGCGGCGTGCGAGGCCGAGCGCCACGGCCTGCATGTTGGCCAAGAACCCACCCGGGATGGCGTGCAGCGGGCCGTCACGCTTGACCGGTTCGGCCAACGAGAACGTGTGCTCGACCGGCACGAACAGGCCCTTGCAGGCGTAGTCGTTGCTTCCGCTGCCGGCGAGGCCTGTCGTGTGCCAGGTGTCGATGATCTCGAAGCGATCGGCCCGGGCGACAGCGGTGCGTACGACAGGCGTGCCGTCGGGACCGAAGACCGGCGCGCCGTTGTCGTTCATCACGATGCACCCAGCGATCATCACGTCGGCGTGGGTGCAGCCGCTGCCGAACTTCCACCGCCCCGACACCCGATAGCCGCCGTCGACCGGCTCGGCCTGCCCACCGGGGAACAGCCATCCGGCGGTGATGTCGTCGATGTCGGTCCACAACTCGCGGGCCGAAGCATCGTCGAGGAACGCCGAGTAGAACCCGCTGTCGGAGCCGATCATCACGCACCAGCCGACACTCGGATCGGCGTACGCCAACGACTCCACGATGCGCACCTGATCCGGCAGCGGCAACGCTGAGCCGCCCCACGCCTCCGGCATCGACATCCGGAACACCCCGGCGGTCTTCAGTGCATCGACGAGGTCCCGCGGCAGCCGGCGCGCCTCTGCGATCTCGTCAGCCCGGCCATCGATCTCCGGCAGCAGCGCCTCGACCCGACGGGTGATCTCGGCACCATCGAGCACCACGACCTGTCGCGCGTCCTCCATCATCTCCGACCTCCCTACATGCTGCGCTCTCCTGAGCGCAAGACCGCCCGCCGGCATCCTGACACCTCGGCCGGACGCAGCGTGCCTGAACCCAAGTCCATGTGAGCGCCCCGACGCCTGAAACTCATGGTCGGCCGTGTCACCGTCTCGCCCGGGCCGCCCGAGCGATCGCTCGGCCATCGACACAATCACCACGCGACGCGACGAGCTCGATCCATGACACGATTCTGCGCTCGTGACGTCACCGACGACATCATGAGCCTTCTGCGTTGAACCCGTCGAAACGTCCCCGACCGGCACATTGAGGATGCTGTCGCGGCTCGTTGGCGTCGTGGTTATGGGACACTCGGCGCACCGCGCGATCGCCGGGTATGCGCGACCGCCACGAGCGCCGCGCCCGTCGTTATGTGGCGGCCCCGAGCGTCGCACGATCGCAGACTCTGAGCGGAACCCTTCCGAGGCCGGTTCCGCTAGCTCGCGGAGCCCGACCTCGCGCTGGAGTCGGCCCGGGCCGATAGCCCGCCTGGGAAGGCGCTCAGGGAGATGGCGGTCAAGTCACGATTGCGCGTCGTGCACGAGAATCGCGATGTGCACCCGGTTCGTGACTGCGAGCTTGGTGAGAAGACGCGAGACGTGCGCTTTGACGGTGGCCTCGCTCATGAACAGAGATGCGGCAACCTCGGCGTTGGATGCGCCGGACCCCACCGCAGTCGCGACCTCCCGCTCCCGGTCTGTGAGCGACGTCAGGCGCTGGGCAGCGAAGCGACGGCGATCTGTCATTTCGTCGTTGCCGAGGTGAGAGAGAAGTGTGCGGGTGACCGACGGTGAGAGCATCGCTTCTCCTGCAGCCACGAGGCGCACTGCGTTGACGATCTCCGTGGGCGCGGTGTCCTTCAACAGGAACCCGTCGGCGCCGGCCCGAAGCGCGCTCATGACATGCTCGTCGGCCTGGAATGTGGTCAGGACGATCACGTGCGGCGGAGTCGCAAGACGGCGTAGGGCCGACGTGGCGGCAATGCCGTCCATCCCGGGCATCCGGATGTCCATCAGGACGACATCGGGTCGATGCGCCTGCGCGGCCGCGACGGCGTCGGCGCCGTCGGCAGCCTCGCCCACCACCTCCAGCTCCTCTGACGACGACAGGATCATCCGGAGACCGGCACGCACCAACGCGTCGTCGTCGACCAGAAGCACCCGGACCTTCACCACGGCAGGTCGGCCTCGACGACGAAGTCACCGGAAGCGTCCGGTCCGTGCACCAGGACGCCATTGGCCAGGGTCACCCGCTCCTGCAGACCAAGGAGGCCGGTGCCGGAACCCGGCAGAGCCGGACGGTCGTGGGCGCCCACTGCGGGTGGGTTCCGAACGCTGACGTGCAGGCCGCGGTTCGGCGCTCCCGCCACCCGAACCTGGGCGAGGGTGCCGCGAGCGTGCTTGCTGATGTTGGTCAGCGCTTCCTGCACGATGCGATAGGCGTCACGACCCAAGGGGCCAGGTGCGGCAGCTGCACCGTCCACCCGCATCTCGAAGTCGACCTTTGCGCCGGAACGGCGAGTCTCCTCCACCAAGCGTGGAATGTCAGCCAACGTCGGTTGTGGCACCGTCGACGGCCGCTCCTGCCCCGGCTCCTCCCGCAGCACGCCGATCACGTCCCGCAGCTCCTCCAGCGCTTGGTGGGCCGTCAACCGCAACAGCGCTGCGCTCTCCCGCACCTGGGCGGGAGGCAGGTCGAGTGCGACCTCGAGCGCACCGGCGTGCAGCGCCACCAGGGAGATGCGGTGGGCGAGCACGTCGTGCATCTCCCGTGCGATGCGGGTTCGCTCAGCCAGGCGCGCACTTTCGGCGCGGACGAGCTGATCGGCCTCGGCACGTTGGGCACGGTCGCGCAGGGTGGAGAGGAGCTGACGCCGGGCGCGGACGAACATGCCCCATCCGGTTGCGGCGGCCGCAAGCGCCGCCGTCGGCAGCATCACCGACCAGGTATTGGTCCGCCCGAGCCAGATCGAGCACACCACTGCGGACGGAACGAACAGCGCGGCGACGAGCAGGGCGGGCCGGACATGGCGGTGGACAGCCAGCGAGGACAGTGCGAGCAGGCCGGCCACCGTGCCAAACGTCGAGAACGCGCCCAACAGGACGCAAACCAGCGCCACCCCGAACGGCCAGCGCCGCCGCCACCACAGGGAGAGACAGCAGAGGGCTCCGAACGCGGCGTCGGTGGCCACCTGCCCCGAGGTCATCCGATTGGCGGTGTCGTCCACTGTGACGCTCAGGATGAGGGCGCCGAGAGCGGCGGCGATGACGAACGCACCGGCGTCGACGGACCAGTCGCGCGCAGTCCTGGGCCCCACGGTGTCGGGATGGGCCGGGTCGCTGGGTCCCAGCATCGCCGTGGGAGCGGTCTGGGCCCACCATCTGCGTAGCCAGGACATGACCCGAGCGTAGGGTTCTGGGCGCCCGTGCAACATCGACGAAAGTCGACATTGCAACCAACGAAAGGCGAGAAGTCGGAAGCGGCCGGGCGTCCCTTCGGACATCGGATCGTGGCCGTCCGCCCGATGCGCCGGCGCACCGGGCGGTTCAGGCTGGCCACATGATCACGACAACCGCTCTCACCAAGAGCTACAAGAAGGTTCCGGTCGTCCGCGACGTCTCGTTGCGCTGCGAACCCGGGACCATCACCGGTTTCCTCGGGGCCAACGGCGCCGGGAAGTCCACCACGCTGAAGATGATCGTCGGGCTGGTGCGACCCGATCGCGGCACGGCGACCATCGACGGCCGACCGTTCGTCGAGCTGCCCAACCCGACGCGCGTGGTCGGGACGCTGCTCGACGCGTCTGCGATGCATCCCGGGCGCAGTGGCCGGGCGACGCTCACGATCGCAGCGCGGCTGGCAGGCGTTCACACGAGGCGGGTCGAGCACCTGTTGGACCTCGTCGGGATCGCCGATGCCGCGGAGAAGCGAGTCGGGACCTACTCACTTGGCATGCGCCAGCGCCTCGGCATCGCCCAGGCCCTCATCGGTGAACCGGCTGCGCTGATCCTCGATGAACCGGCGAACGGGCTCGATCCCGAGGGCATCGCCTGGATGCGAACGCTCCTGCGCGACTTCGCCGACCATGGCGGCACGGTGGTGCTGTCGAGTCACCTGCTCCACGAGGTGCAGGCCACCGCCGATCATCTCGTCGTCATCTCCGACGGCGCCGTGGTGGCCGCCGGTCGGCTGGACGATCTGCTTGCCAGCTCCACGATCCTCGTGCGCAGCCCCGACCCCGTTGCACTGGCCGCGGCGCTCCAAGCTGCGCGGATCGACTACATCGCCGGGCCGGATGATGTGCTCACCGTGGACGTCTCCGGTGGTCGGGTCACGACCGAGGTGGTGGCGGGCGTCGCCCGCGACCACCAGGTGCTGCTCACCGAGTTGCGTCGGTCCGAGACAAACGGGCTGGAGCAACTGTTCTTCTCTCACCGCCGCCAAGGCGGCTCCGCCCCAGGAGGCGGCAGCATGACCATGTCCATCGCCCCCCGAACCCACGGCATCGAGGCGGCACCGTCGTCGGCCCTCGGACCTATCCCGTTCCCTCGGCTTGTCCGGGTGGAGTGGGCCAAGGCCACCGATACCCGCGCCGCCCGCTGGCTCCTCGCTCTCGTGGCGCTGTCGACCGCAGGGATGATGCTGGCGCCGATCCTCGCCCCAACGAG
Source organism: Ilumatobacteraceae bacterium (assembly GCA_963722415.1). Lineage (GTDB taxonomy): Bacteria > Actinomycetota > Acidimicrobiia > Acidimicrobiales > Ilumatobacteraceae > JALOLG01. The sequence continues at coordinate 740 of CAVRNI010000034.1, read as the reverse complement.
CTTCGATCAGACCTACACGAGCTACCTCGGCGTTGCCGCCCTCGCGCTGTCGATCCTCCTGCCGGTGGTGGCGATCCTGATGCTCACCGGTGAATGGAGCCAACGCAGCGCCTTCACCACGTTCACCCAGGAACCGCGACGCATCCGAGTCGTCAACGCCAAGCTGGCGGCGTCGCTGGTACTGGGTGGTGGCGCTGCGGTCTTCGGCGGGGTGGTCACCGCCGCCGGCCTCGGGCTGGCGTCGGCCTCGGGCCGCGCCCTGGAGGCGAACCTGACCGTCGGCGCCATCACCGGCTATCTGCTCTTCGTGCTCCTCAATGTCCTCGCCGGCGTCGCGCTCGGGGCGCTGCTGCAGAGCTCGGCGACGGCCATCGCCGCCTCCTTCGCCCTCCCCGCCGCGTTCGCGCTGCTCGGCACCGCATCGACGCTGGTCGCTGACTGGATCGACATGTCCACAACCTGGAACTGGGTGCTCGAGAACGAATGGGGCGGTCACGTGCCGCAGATCTCGGTCTCGGTCCTCTTCTGGGTGGCGGTCCCGCTAGCCGCCGGCGTCGTCCGGACGATACGTCGCGACGTCACGTAGTTGGCTCGACCGGGGCCTGGTTGATCGAGATGCGTCGGTCGCCGCCGGAACCCGGTTCGTCCTTCAACGGGACGTCACGTGAACCCGCTCCCTCACGGAGCTCAACGAAAGGAATCCCCCATGTTCGAGTACAAGACCCACACCCAACGCGACA
>CAVRNI010000033.1:0-199216 GCA_963722415.1 Ilumatobacteraceae bacterium | reverse complement strand
GGTTTGATCCACTCAAATTGAAACGTCGGAGTTCGCGTCCCTAGGTCCCCCGCTTCCGCGGGGACGAACGGTTGAGAGAGCGCGGACTCTAACCCCGTTCGTCCCCGCGGAAGCGGGGACCCAGTACTGCACAAAGCGATTCAGTGACGTCCGAATCGTACTCTATGGCGTCACGGCAAGCGGAACAGGATCGGCAGCACGCCGATGTCCTGCAGCTTCTCGAAGCCCTCGGCGACCGGCACCGCCAGCAGAAACATCATCGCGTCGGCGAAGGTGCGGAGAATTTTCGGCGGGATGATCGTCAGCGCGGACACGTCGCGCCACAGGCCGCGGATCGGGCCAAAAAGCGCGGCACGCTCGCCATGTAGTTCGCAAACGCCGCGCCGTAGCGCTCGGCCAGCAGGCGCTCCTCCTGCCAGGTCACGAATAAAACACCGCCCAGGCCAGCACCCCGAACACCAGGCCCGCGACGATGCTGCCGAGCTGCGCGCCGGCGCCGGCCGCGCCGATGATCGAGAAGAAATACAGCGGATTGCGCATCACCGAGTAGGGGCCTTCGGTGACGAACTGCTCGATCTTGCGGCCGGCGATGTAGAGCGACGCCCAGGTGCGTCCGAGAATGCAGATCGTGTGATCGCGACAATGCCGATCGACTCGATCATCTCATGGGTCGAGTTCGCCGCCTCCAGCCGCGAATTGGTCAGTGCGAACATCAGCACGCCGAGCAGCCACGGCCACTTCTTCAGCAGCATGATCTTCCGGACGATCTGCACCTCGGCGATCGACTATCGGATGCGCAATTGTCATGAAAATCCGTCTCCCCAAGCCCCGCCCAGTTCAGACCAGGGAAGCCGGACTTTTGTGAGGCCCGAACTGCTGGCATCGTGTCGCGCCGTCGGCCACAAACCGATTGGAAATCCACACGAAACGCAATTTTCTGCGGAGCGCTTGGGTAGTGGGTCAGTTTGAAAAATCGCGGCCTTGACCGGGGGTAGAACGGGGTCGAATCCGGGGCCTATTGGCGGGACACTGGCGGCCGGAGATCACACCAAAATGGCCCTGAAATGCCCCAAATGCGGGCATTCTGGCGTTGCGGAAGTCTGACAGGTGGATTATTTGTATATGCGGAGCGATGAGTTCTCCGTCGATCAGTTCCCGCCTGGTTTCGAACTTGATCGCTATTCGAAGTGGCGAGCGGAAACGCGGGTCAAATGCCAGTGCGGACAGGTGTTCAACCTATGACCAAGCGCCCCCGCGACCCCAACGCCCTCGCCAAGTCCATCGTGGACATCGCCACCGGCCAGGTGGAGGACCGCGACCCGACCCCCGAGGAACAGGGGAAGGACCCATCAGCGGCGGCCTTAGGCCGTAAAGGCGGTCAAGCGCGCGCCAAGGCTATGTCGGCGGAGCAGCGGGCGGAGATTGCGAAGCGGGCGGCGCGGAAGCGATGGCAACGGAACCGATAGCTATTCTGGCTTGAATTACGGTTAGCCACTCGTCTTTTTCATCAAACCTGATTTTCACGACGAGTTGCGATACTGGTCCGCAATTTGAAGGGGCAATGGCGGAAACGCCATGAGATTCAGCCCCGGTGTAAAACCTACTTCAGTATGGGCTTTGTTCACCATCTTGTCGCCTAGGAAAATCTCGAAAAATAGCTTCTGCTTTTCCGAGCGTCGCTCGGATGTCATTGCAAGCAGGAAAGACAACGCAAGCTGAGCGGGCACAGTCGCAACGAGAACTTCGCCGCCATACATTCCAATGATGATAAGCTTCCCGTTATCCTCTCGGCGGACATCGTCACACAACAGCCCATAATTGAAAGTGACGCCAGGAATTATGCCGCACGCTCAAACTGGATAACCGAGTTCCCAGAGCTCAGGTACTTCCTTCTGTGTGCTTCTGAGCCAATCGGGACCGGTGTAGTTTCGTGGAGCGCGATTTTGGAGCGGCCATAGGCTGAAATTTAATTCCGATTTGGAAATTGCGAGCAGCAAATCGCTCACAGTTTCCAAAGTCCAATTGCCGGGGAGCCCCAGCGATCGGGTTATCTGCTCAGGTTTGCGCCCGATGCGGCGCGCCAAATCTGCGCGCGTCAATTCGCCTGCTCGCTCCTTTTTCAGGAACTCTGACACGACTAGCTCATACAAGCGGTCGCGGAATTGCTCGCGAAAGTACGAGAGTTTCCCGAGCAGGGATTGCCTCGCCCGCGGAACGATCTCAGACAGGAAGGATGTTTGTGACGTCGGCGAAGTACTCATCGATGTTTTTCCCCCGGATAGAGATGTATAACTCGGAAACAACTGTCGCCATTTTGCCTTTGCGATCTCTCGTTCGCGGTCGAAGTCCCTGTCGGTTGGTCCACCTAACTTGGTGCGGTAGTCCCAGTTGAAGGCCAAAAAGACGTCCTTGTCCGCAAACAGTCCGAACACGCGAATGCCTGGCTTCGGATCCCGGCTCCTGATTTCGAACACGTCATCGGCGGGAGGATCGCAGCCGCGCGATGGCGTGGCCGTTTTGGGTTTCGAATAGGGGCTATCGAGCGCCACGCTGATAAGCCGTCCCTCGATAAAGCGGTCGAAGTCAGCCCACAGGCGGCCACACCTAATTTCTTTTTTCGGGGCTACTCCAAGGGCCGGTGACGAGTTGGTTGATCTCTTCATTGGCAATCAACACTCGATTTACAGGCGAACCCGGTAGACGCGGGAAAACCTGAAAAGCCGCCCCTCGGTCATCCACCAAGCGATTTCATCGTGTATTGACATATAAGTCAATAACCGGTTTTACAAGCGTAGGTGAGTTATTTTGACTTACCTAACCAATGGTTAAACATCCCTGTGGCCTGGCGGTCTTCATCACCGTGTTCATCAAGCTGCCCCAGGAGTGGTGGATCCACATCGCCCAGCTGGATTTCACCGACTTCATGGCCGATCATCCCTACTTGTGGTTCGTGCTGGCAGGCCTCGTCGTGGCCGCGGGTGTGGTGTATTGGCGGTACCGCTCCCGGCTCCCTGTGGCCGACTGGGCGTTCACCGTCGACGTCGATCGGCATCTGCCCGAGCTCCCCGCCGGCCCAAGGTGCCGGAACGGTTCTGGTCGGCGGTGCTGCTCGAAAAGGTGGTGCTGCTGGCGTTGATCAGCGTGATCTTCGCCCAAGTCCTGCCCGACATCAGCGCCAGCAATCTGGGCGTCGCCATCGGCGTCACGGTGCTCGTGGTGCTCAACGCGAGCGTCACGCAGTTCCTTCGGCAGAGAGGACGGTCGTGGTCGAGCAGTGCGCAGGAGTTCGCCGCGATGCTCGTGATCAACACCGTCATCGTCACCGTGGATGCGGTGCTCGGCCGCGGCGACGAGGTCCCGGCGCTGAACACCTTGTTCTTCGTCGTCCTGCTGTCGCTGCTGATCGCACTCTTCGACCGGTTCCGAGCGACGCGCGAGCCCGACGTCGCCCGGACGCGGCCGATCGCCACAGCCCTGGCCCAATGGCGATCCCGATCCCATGCCTGAATCGCCACCGACCGCCAACAGCTCCCACAAGAGCCGACGGCTCGACGAACTTCCTCGTGAGGAGCGTCGGCGCCTCCTCTTGCGCACCGCGATCCGGATCGGCGCGGTGCAGGTGGCGCTGTTCACCGCCTATGCAGTAGCTCCGCTCACCTACCGAATGGACGGCGAGCACGCGATTCGAGTCCTGAGCACCATCTGTGTGCTCGCCGTCGTCATCGTGTTGCAGTTCCGAGCGATGCAAGTGGCGCGCTTCCCGGCGCTCCGAGCGATCGAAGGCTTCGCGCTGATCGTTCCATCGCTCCTGCTCGGATTCGCCGCGACGTACGTGCGGATGTCCACCGCCAACCCCGACGCGTTCAACCAGCCGCTCGACCGGGTCGGGGCTGTCTACTTTTCCTTGACGATCATGGCCACGGTCGGTTTCGGCGACATCGCGGCCACGACGAATGGGGCTCGCATCAGTGTGATGATGCAGATGACGGCCGACGTGATCGTTCATCGGCGTCGTCGCTCGACTCATGGTCAATTGCGTCAAGACTGCACACCGGACCGCGCACACGACGAGTACGGCGACCGGGAGGCTGACACCGGAGGGTGACGTCAGGCGGAGCTCGGATGGCCGAGCTCGGCGAGCCAGCCCTTCAGCACCTTGTGCATCGCCGGGGAGGTGAAGATCGGTTCGGCAGGCGGGGTGAGGTCGGTCGGGTACAGGAGGAACGGGTGCGTCTGCGGGCCGCCGAGGCCGCCGTGCGAGCTGACCTGCTCCTCGAACGCGGCGATCTCCTCCAGCTCGGGGTCGTACCGGCTGTTGACCATCAGGTCGGCGACGGTGCTGTACCCGTCGACTTCGCTGACCTGCTCGCCGGCCCGCGGGCCGAACGGCTCCAACGGATCGTCGCCGACGACTTCACCGGTCGTGAGGTCGCGGCTCCCGCGATTGCCGAGCACGATCGAGGAGCCACTCGCCTGCCGAACCAGCACGAAGCCGATCTCGGGATGTGTCGCGAGCCCGTCGATGAGCCCTGGGTAGCGCGACTCGATCTCTTCGCGCGTGAGACGATGATCCGTACCGGGGATCGAGATCAACCCCAGACTCCCCGACCCCAACACGATCGGTACGTCGACGACCACCGCCTTCGTCGACTCGTCGGAGTGACGTGCCTGCCGGAGCCACGCGGTCGACTCGGTGCGACCGGCCTCGGCATCGGTGTCGCCCGACGCGGCCGCACCGCACAGATCGGCGACGAGCTCGGCGAGGGTCTGGCCGCTGCGCTGGACGAACGTCGCACCCTGGGTCTGGCCGTGGTCGGAGAGCACGACGATCTTGTACGGCCGCGGCGTCGATCGGGACGCCCGCTCGATCCGGCCGAGCTGGCGGTCGAGGTCGCGCAACACGGCCAGCGTGTCGACGCGTTCCGGACCGGAGTGGTGAGCGACCTCGTCGTAGCCCAACATGTCGACGTAGATGGCGGCCCGTCCCTCCCACATGTCGTTCATCACGCCTTGCACCGACACGTCCCGGGTGATCACCGTCGTGAAGGTGCGCAACAGCGCGTACGTCCAATCCCGCTCGACGCGCGGCTCGACCTGCCGCCGCCGCTGTCGGGTGGCCGCCACCCGTTCGCGTGTGATCTCCACGATGGACGCGAGCAAGGTCCTGATCGTCTGGCCGGGCCGCGCGAAGTAGCCGAAGTAGCCGGCGCCGGTCCGACCTTCCTTGCGACGTCCGGCACCACTCATCGTGAGCACGGCCCTCTCCGCGTCGCCCGAGAACAGGTTGGCGTAGCTCGAGCCCTGGTGGGCGAGCAGCCCATTTCCGTCGGAATGGGCGGATTCGATCGCCGCTGCAAACTTGGGGTGGTTCGACACGACGATCGCGCCGGTCGATTTGTCGAGCCAGCGGAAGGCGGGCATGTCGAGGGTCGAGCCGTGCAGGATCCCGGCTTGGCTGACACCGGTCTGCGACGACCACCCGGTCTCCCACCCGACGAGGCGATGGCTGCCGTCGCGCAGCCAACGATGCAGGTTCGGGACGTCGCCCGATCGAATGGCCCGCCGCAGGACCTGATGGGCAACGCCGTCGAACTGAACGAACACGACACCGGGCACGTCGGTCACGGTGGCGCCGCGCGAGCGCTTGCTGGCCTGGCGTGCCGCCCGTCCGTCGAACCAGGCGTCGTCGTCGAGCGCCAGCAACGCCGACAGTCCAGTGCCCAGGACGACCAGCCCGATGACGATCAGTAGCGACGTCCAGAATCCGTCGACGTCGACCCCAGGCAGCCACTCCAACACCCACGTGACGAACAACGCGTTGAGCACGATCGCGCCGAGACCGAGGGTCAGCACTGACAACGGAACGATGAGGAACGCCAATGCCGGCCAGACGACGGCGTTGACGAGGCCGACCACGAAGCCGGCCAGCAACGCATCCACGGGCCTGTCGATCGTGAACCCCTCGAGGATCGCGGCGAGGACCCACAGCGCGATCGCCATGGTCACCGTGACGAGCAGGCTCCGCCAGGCGACCTGCCGCCACGTCGGACGCAGATCGGCAGCCCGGATGATCCGCGAGTTGTGGTCCGTGTGTTCCGTGTGTTCGTCGTCCATGATCAGAAACGCGCGCGGCTCGTCACCTGGGCCCCGCGTCGATGGTCTTGACGACGCGCCGCGGACCGGTCGGGGTTGCCAGCGGCGCATCGGCGAGGTGCGCCTCGATGAGCTCGGCGATCAGTTCAGGCGCGCTGTAGTTCAGAGCGTGCGCCCCCGGCACGACGACGATGTCGAGGTGCGGGAGCACCGCCAACACGTGAGCGCGGTCGATTCGTACGAGCGGATCGCGCTCACCGACGATGACGAGCGTGGGCACGACGAGGTTCGGCAACCGCTCCAGGGTCGGGTAGCTGGTCATCGCCTTGAACAACGACAGGCTCTGGAGCACTCCGAACCGCAGGTAGTCGCGGACTGCGATCGGGACCATCGACAGCGGCTCTCGCGGTCCGTCCATCGCCATCTGCCGGAGCGCTCGGCCGAGTGGTCGGTTGTTCGGGCCCCCGGCCGGCGAGACCAGCACCGCCCGCTCGATGCGGTCGGGGAACGTCGTCGCGAACTCGACAATGATCGGACAACCCAGCGAGTTGCCGACGAACGTCGCCTCGCTCGACGCCGACGGCGTCGCAGTAGGACACGAGGGCCCTCGCCAGCCCCGGCAAGTCGAGCGTCCGTTCGGGTCGCATGCTCCGTCCCATCCCGGGCAGGTCGGGCACGAACGTGTTGTGGCGCGGGGCGAGACGGGCGGCGGTGGGCTCGAGGTACGTACCCGAGATCCCGAACCCGTGGACGTGCACGTTCGAGTCGGCCGCCGGACCGGCGTCGAGGCAGACACGGTGAAACATCGGCAAGCCGTCGACGATGACCCAACCGGGCTCCAACGGTGGGACCGGTCGTCGGGGCACGGCTTCACCATAAGGCACCAGTACGGAGCGCCGCCGATCCGTGGCAGCGTGCGCCTCCAGATGACGATGAGTGCGAGGATCACCCTGTATCAGGGTGATTCACCCTCACCCGATCGCCGTCTACGGTTCAGGCTGTGATCGATCGCGTCAGGATTGGGCGCTTCAACCGCGCCGCGACGACACTGATCGCCGGAGGGCCGCGGCGATTGCCCAAGAACGCGTCCGCAACAGGAGACGATGAACCATGAGTGACATCGAGGAGACGGGCGCGATCGACTGGTTTCTGATCGCGGCCCAGGACAAGGAGATCAACGGTGAGTTGATCCCTCCGCTGCTCGACCTCGTCGACCGCCGGCTGATCCGGATCATCGACGTGCTGATCATCGTCAAGCGCGACGAAGGCGACTTCGACGCCCTGACGACAGCGGATCTCGACACCGAACAAGTCGGCGACCTCGGCGCCCTCGCCGGCGCGTCGTCGGGACTCCTGTCGACGACGACGCAGCCGAAGCGGCGGCGCTGATGCAACCCAACAGCATCGGCTTGATGATCGTCTACGAGAACTTGTGGTCGGCGGCGTTCGCGGTCGCCGCTCGCCGAGCCGGCGGCCAACTGCTCGCCCAGGGCCACATCCCCATCCAGGCCCTCGTGGCCGCACTCGACGCCCTCGAGTCCTGACCGAAAGGAGCTTGTCATGCCCGGACTACTTCGAGGAATGGCCCGCACCGCAGTCGTGGCGGGGACCGCGACCGCCGTCAGCAACCGCGTGTCGCGCCGTCAAGCCAACCGTTGGTCCCAAAACGACCAATCGGCCTACGCCCAACCCCAATACGCCGAACCCCAATACGCGCAACCGCAATACGCGCAACCGCAATACGCGCAACCGCAATACGTCGCACCGGCGCCGCCTCCACCCGCCGAGCACCGACGACATGTTCGAGCAATTGAAGCAACTCGCCGAGCTCAGGGACCAGGGCATCCTCACCGACGAGGAGTTCGCAGTGCAGAAAGCACGAATCCTCGCGACCTAGAGTGCTCGGGGCAACTGCACGTCAGTCGCCACCGTCCCACACCCAAGATTCAAACACCGCCAAATTCAAACAAGGAGATTCAATGCTCGCATACGACTACCCGCTGATGGGCCTCTTCTGGACGATGCTCTGGTTCTTCCTGTGGTTCGCGTGGCTGATGTTGCTGTTCCGAGTGTTCGCCGACATCTTCCGGAGTCACGACATGGGCGGCTGGTCCAAAGCCCTCTGGTCGATCTTCGTGATCCTCGTTCCGTTCCTCGGCGTCCTCGTCTACGTCATCGTCCGCGGGCACTCGATGACCGATCGCGACATCGCCCAGGCGCAGCAGCACGAAGCGCAATTCCGTTCGTACGTTCAGGAAGCTGCGGGAAGCGGCGGTGGTGGTGGTACCGCCGACGAGCTCGCCAAGCTCGCCGACCTGAAGGCCAAGCGGAGTGCTCACCGACGAGGAGTTCGCCCAACAGAAGGCCAAGTTGCTGAGCTGAACCGAGACGCGGAACGGGGCGCCATGAACGCGGAATCGTTCCGCACTGTGCCGCTGCGGTCGCGTGAGTGCAGCAATGGGTTCGCGGAGTCCGATGTCGCCGGTCACGGCGGCTCGGACTCCGCGACGACCCCCGCGATCGTCCAACAACCGGTCGCCACGCCGGAACGTGGCTCCATCTGAACAGGAGAGAAATCATGGCTGCGACCAAGACCCCGACCAAGACGACGAAGAAGACAACGAAGAAGACAACAACCAGGAAGGCACCTGCCAAGGCCAAGAGCGACAAAGCGAACCGCCAAGGCCCCCCTCGCCTTTCGGACAAGGCAGCTGTCGGAGGTCCTCGCCCTCATCAAGCAGGCCAAGACGGTCGAGCTGAAGCTGACCGTCCCGGAAGGCAGTTACCGGTCGACCGCACTCGCACTCGGACTCGATCCGTTGAACGCCCAACTGCGGCAGGTGATCTTCTTCGACACGCCGGATCTCGCCCTCAACAAGGCTGGAGTTGTCGTGCGCGCCCGCCGCAGCCAGGGCGGACCCGACGACACGGTGATCAAGCTGCGGCCGGTGGTGCCTGCGGATCTGCCTGAAGAGCTGCGCGCGCTGCCCGATTTCGGCGTCGAGGTCGACGCCATGCCGGGTGGCTTCGTCTGCTCGGCATCGTTCAAGGCCAAGTTGAGCCAAGAATCACGTGCGCGCCACGACACTCGGAGAGCGCCAGATCAGCAAACTCTTCTCCCCCGGCCAACGCGACTTCTACGCGGCTCATGCGCCGACCGGTCTCGACCTCGACCAGCTCTCCCTCCTCGGTCCGCTCAATGTGCTGAAGCTCAAGTTCGTGCCGGAGGACTTCGGGCGGAAGATGGCCGTCGAGCTCTGGTTGTACCCCGACGGATCGCGGGTCCTCGAACTGTCGACGAAGTGTGCGCCCAACGAGGCGTTCCAGGTCGTCGGCCGAGGCTCGGGCCTTCCTGGGCAACCGCGGCGTCGACCTTGCCGGCGAGCAAGCGACGAAGACGGCAAGCGCGCTGAAGTTCTTCTCCGACGAGCTGAAAGCCGGATGAGTGACGTAGCGTAATCACACGCGCAGTGATGAGGTCGCTACTTACGGAGATGGGGCAGTGCGCCATCGCCGGACCCTGGGGGCCGACTGATGCCGAGGTCGAACTGATCGGCCGTCCATAACCGCAACTGATTTCCGACTTCCCGTGAACGCAAGAAAGGCCACGACATGCGTGCCATCCGTCCAACCAGGATGTTTCATCGAGCCGTTGTTGTCGTGGTCGTGATGGCGGCAGTGGTCGCGGCCTGCTCGGGCGACGACGACGACGACTCGAGTAGCTCGACCCAGCCGACTTCGAGCACCGACGCGGCGCCCGAGACGACCGAGGCCGTTTCCTCGACGGAGCCGCCGACGACCGATACCGCTCCCCCGGCGGCGCCGGCGGAACTGGTGCTCGGCTATCTGCGCCCGGCAGCTGGTCTGCTCCGCGATCTGTCGGGAGCGCAGCAGGCCGCGCTCCAGCTGGCGGCCGAGGACATCGAGGCGGCCGGTGGGTCGCTCGAAGTCGTGACGGTCGATGAGCCGGCCGACGGCGATGTCGCGGCGTCGGTCAACGAGCTGCTCGACCAGGGGGTGAACGGCATCCTGGGTCCGGTGGGTTCGACGTCGGCTCGCGCCGCACTGCGCACCGCTCACCGAGCGTGGGAGCGTTGCTTGCTCGGCGTCGGCGACGGCTCCGGACCTGACCGCTGACGCGACGGGCCACTTCTTCCGTACCGCGATCTCTGACTCGGTCACGGTGCAGTTCGTGGCTGACCAGCTGACTGCTCGGACGTGACGCAGCGGGTCTTGCCGAGGGCGAGGTCTATCAGGTCGCGATCGTCGCCCGTGACGACGATTACGGCATTCAGGCCGGTAACGGTTTGGCTGCCGCGTTGTTGGCGCGCGGCATCAACGCCAGCGTCGTGTCGTACCCCTCTCGCCGTGTCATCTTCACCGAGGAGGCGGCAGACGTGGCGGCGTCGAATCCCAACGCCGTCGTCATGGTGTCGTACTCCGAGTCGACGCGTTTGATCAGTGATCTGCTGAGCGCTGGTGTCCCGGCGACCGTCTCTGATCGGTCTCGACGGTTCGTTCGATCCACGGCTCGCCGAGGCTTCGGTCCCCAGCGATCCAACCGCGGTCGATGGGCTCGAGGTGATCGGCACCACGGGGAGCCGGGCGTTCATCGATCGCCTGGTCGCGATTCCTGACACACAACAGGTGATCTACGGCGCCCAGATGTACGACTGCGCGATCGTGATGGCGCTCGCCGCGCAGGCCGCCGGTTCGACCGATCCGGCGGTCTACGGGCCGATGCTCGTCACCGTCACCTCGGAGGGTCGTTCGCTGTTCGACGTACGAGGACTGTCTCGCCAATCTCGTGGCCGGCGACGACATCGACTATGAGGGCGTCAGCGGCGGCATCCGTTTCAACGAGTCCGGTGACGTCATGGAAGCCCGGTTCACGGTCGGACGCTTCACCGACGCAACGCTCGAGGAAGTCTCGTCGACCGATGTCGATCTCGACGAGGTGCTCCAGGCGGAAGCCTTCGCCGAGGCCATCTTCGTCACCCGGTTGCAGCAGGTCCTCACCGTCCTCGGCTACTACGAAGGACCGATCGACGGGATCTACAGCGAAGCCGTCACGGCCGCGGTCGGGGCGCTCCAGACCGACCTCGGCGTCCCGGTGACGGGTATCTACGACGAGGCCACCGATGCCGCGTTGCGTGCCCGACACGGCGACATCACCGCCCTGCTCGGCGACTCGGTGGCCGGCATCCAACAGCTGCTCACCGATCTCGGCTTCTACACCGGCCCGATCGACGGTGTGTACTCGGCCGAAACCGTCGAGGCGATCCGCGCCCTGCAGCGCGAGCTCGGCGTGCCGGAGACCGGAATACTCGACGCGGCAACGTTGCGGGCGGCCTACGAGCGTGGGCTCACGACCGGCAGTACGCCTCCACCGGAGCCCCCGACGACGGAGCCACCGACGACCGAGCCCCCGACACCGGAGCCGCCGGCGACCGAGCCACCGACGACGGAACCACCGGCGCCAACGACCACGGCGGCGCCGGCCCCCGACCTGAGCCCGAACCCACGATCATGGAGGTGCTCCGCGGCGACCCTCGGTTCACCACGCTCGTCGAGCTCATCGAGCAGAGCGGCTTCGCGCCCGACCTGAGCGCGCTCGGCCGGTTCAGCGTCCTGGCGCCCACCAACGACGCGTTCGCGGCGATGGACCCCGCCGACCTCGACGCACTCCGCGAGGATCCCGCCCTGGCCGCCACCGTGCTCAGCTACCACATCCTCGACAGCGAGTGGACGCTCGCCGAGCTCGCCACGGTCTCCGAGCGTCCAAACCGTCCTACGGCGCACCGATCACGATCACCTTCGACGGCGCAGACCGTCCGCTTCAACGACGCGGCCGGCATCGCGCCCGAGCTACCGGCCAGGCAACGGCACCGTGATCGCGATCGACGCCGTGCTGACCCCACCCGAGACCTGACCAGGACACCGCCGGTAGTCGACGAGGCCACCGACGGACTTCCTGGAGCAAGTGATGACCGTCTACATCGTTCGCCACGCACTTGCCGTGCCCCGCAAGGAGTGGACGGGCGACGATGTCGATCGGCCACTCACCAAGCGAGGGTTGGCCCAATCGACAGGTTGTCGCGAGATGGTCGATGGGAATCGAGTTGAGCTCCATCATGTCCAGCCCAACTCGTCGATGCCTCGACACGGTCGCTGGTGTCGCCGCCGCCCACGACTTGCCGGTGCTCGCTCGCAGCGAGTTGGCGATCGGTGACACCCAGCTCGCGAAGGATCTCGTCGCCGCACTGTTGGCCGACGATCTCGACGTTCTCATCTGCACGCACGGGGAGAACGTCCTTCCCATCCTTCGCGCGTATTCGACCGCGCGCGATCTCGGGGAAGAAGTGGGCCTCGAAGGGCTCGGTGTGGACACTCAGCGAACAGCGATGGTGGAGTCGTGGCCTCCTACGCGCCGAACGCCGAACTCGTGCGCGCCGACGCGCCGCGCCGAGGCGGAGACGAAGGTGAGACGAGTGATCGGTTGCTACGGGAGTCGATACGAGACCCCGCCGATCGACGCCGAGACCAGGATCCCGAGCGGCAGGGTCCCCCAGTAGCTGAGACCGAGCCCGAGGTTGCCGAGGAACAGCATCAGGAGCCAGGTGGACGGGAACGTCGCGACGAGGAACACGACGGCGAACACCAACAAGGCCTTGAACATTTCGGACGCTCCTTCGGGAATGCGTAGTCGCTTCGGACAGTAGCCCGATCGGGTGAGTACGTCGGGGACCCCGAATCTCTACGCGTCGCTTGCGGCCAACTCGGCGACGCGGTCGCTCGTCGGCCCGATCGGCCTGCTCGGCGACGGCGTCGCCGTAGAGCATCGTCACCGCGATCGCGCCCAGTGGCATGACCAACACGTTGCACGATGGTGACGATCAGCGACAACGTCCACAGCGGTAGCCCGGTGAAGACGACGAGCAGGGCAAGCCCCAACACCAAGCCGATCCCGGCGAGGATGGTGTACACGGTGCCGACGAAGAGCGCCGTGTGCCACCACCGCTTGCGGACGAGCTCCGAGCTCCGAGCCAGCGATCGTCGACCATCGAGACCTTCGAGCATCACGACGGGCGGCATGAACTGATAGCGCACCAACTGACGGATCGCGAACGGGATGCCGATCACCGTGATGCTCAGCACCAAGAAGATCACGGCGGCCCTCGCGAACCCTCCTGCAAGGTCGCGAGCGCGGCTCCAAATTGCTCTGATCGCGTCGGTCGCGGTGACGCGCCTGCCCGTCGCCGACTGGTCGACGATCCATGTCACAGCGGCCGCGGCGACGACGAACGCGGTCGCGCTGGTGAGCCCGCTGATCAGGAGCGACATCAACAGCCGGGTTGCACCGTCACCGGACTCCGACCCCGTCAGGATGTCGTTGCCGATCAGCGGCGCGTGTCGTATCAGGCCGGCGATCAGCCCCGCCACGATGACGAGTGGGACGTTGAGCACACCGATCGCGGCGAACGTCACGGGATGGCGCCCGTACAGCACCAGCGAGGCACGGACGATCTCACCGCCCCGCCGCCGGCGCACCACCGGCACGGGCTCGACACGCTTCCACGAGGTTCGTCGGATGAGGAACCGCGCGAGCAGGGCGACGATCAGGATGCCGAACAGGATGCGGCCCGGCGACGATTGGAACTCGATGAACTTGACCGAGCCCCACTCGACCACGCCGCAGAACGCGTCGATCACCTCCGTCGCCTGCGAATCTCCGGTGGGGACGACGAACGCACTGTCGCGCAGATCCTCCTGCCAGTCGACCGGCGCGGTCCAGCGAGCCTTGCCGGCTGGTCCGGTCGGACCGTTGTTCGGGTCCGAATGACGCTCACCCCAACGGCCGTCGTACGCCAGCCACGCGAACGGGTCGGTCGGATCGTCGACCGTGTCGGGCAGCAACACGACGTCGGGCTCCACGCGGGTCGACGGTCCATCGGTGATGTCGCAGCCGAAGCCTTCGGCGCCGCTACGTCCCATGTACAGCGCGGCGCCGAAGTAGCTGGCGTGTGATCGTGCCGAGGAGTACACGATCGGGTGCGTGCCCTCGCGCTCGAGCTTGTCGGAGTCCCAGTCAGCCCCCTCTCCGCCGGTGTGCTGCGCGTAGCCGACGCTGATCGGTTCGACCTCCAACGCCTCGTCGACCGACGAGGCGGGGAACAGGATCTGGATGAACTCCCAATCGCTCTCGTGCTTGTTGTTCCAGTCGTTGTAGTACCAGTAGAGCCAGTACTGGACGGCGAGCAGGTCGGGCTCGTCGGCCTGCTGCACGACGTGGGCGTACACCGCGGCGGGCTGCACTGCGGCATACCGCTGGAAGTCCCGCTCGTACAGGCACCCGGGCTGCAACGAGTCGCCGGGAAAATCGAGATAGAAGCCCTCCCCCAACCCGTACAGGTCACTCGCCGCTGGCGCGCGCATCACCGTCGGATCGCCGTTGCCGACCTGCCGCAACGCGATCTGAGGATTGTCGAGCAGCACATCGACAGCCATCGGCGCGAACGGCTCGCCGGACGTATCGCACTCCTCCTCCTGATCCTTGAGCATCACGATCGGCGCGTAGCGATCAGCGAGCTCCTGCGCCGCGGCGTCAGCAGTAGGAGCAGGAGCAGCCAACGCCGTGGCGGGGAACGTCGCCACCGCCATGACGGGAAGCCCGAGCAACACGAGAAGCCGAGCTCGCGAGCGCACCGCCACGCGACGATGGTGTCACACGGCCACGGGCCAATGATCGATGCCCGTCACCCTGGAGCGGCGCCATCATCCAGGTCGAAGAACCGCCTGACCCATGCTGACTTGCGGGGCAGGATGCGCATCACCGGCAGTGAGAACGCGACCTGCGAGATGCTCCCGAAGCGCTCGTGAATGACCGCGTTGAGCACCATCGCCAGCACCATCGCCCGACCGAGGATGAAGAACCATCCCAGTGTCACGATCGTCGTGCCGATCGCGCCGTACAGCTCTGATGCGCGGCTGAGCCGGCCCGGCAGGTAGAGCTGGCTCACCGCCTGCATGCCCGCCAGCGTGATGCCGACGAGCACAGCCCCGGGAAGCACCACTCCCGGGTCGGTCGACGCCCTCGGCAGCATCATCGACAGCACCACCCATGCCAGCGTGTACACCACCAACGGCGCCCACGAACGAGATGGTCGCCACGCCCGACGCCGAGCTCGGTGCGGATCCGATTGACGATCGTGGCGACCAGACCGATGCCCGCGATCAGCCCGACGATCGCTCCGACGACCCGCATCGATGCCTTCGACTTCATGGGCAGTCGCCAGGCGAGGCAACTCGTCGTGACGAGTACCTTGCTCAACGTGCGCCCTGTGCTCGCCATACCGAACAACCCGAGCAGCACGGCAACCCAACGCGTGCTGTTGGATTGCGACAGGGCGGAGTTGATCTGCACCGCCAGGCTTCCTGTGAGGCCGGCGTTGTCGTTGACCGTGTCGGCGTCGACCCACGCTCGCGACGAACCCGGCCAGGCCCACGACGAAGAGCAGAAGCGGCACGAAGAACAGAAACAGCCGGAAGGCGATGGCGCTGCCGACGACCGTGCCCGCCGACTCGCGGTCGCGTTGGTAGATCCGCAGTCCGAGGTCGACGAGTGGTCGATCTCGGTGCTTCGCGAAATGCAGGCTCAGTTGACTCTGCCCCGAGCTCATCTGCGCCTTGCTCCACGCGCCCAGACTCCGCCGGCTCGAGTCCGACCTGTCCACGATCGGATCAGCAGACGACTCGGACTCGTGATCGGCCCGATCACCGGCGTCGTCCGTGCGTGGTGTCTCAGGCATGACGATCCGACGAGTGCGGCGAGATCCGCAGCTTGGCGAGCACACGGGCACGTGGGCTGGGCAGCATGGTCGACGCGATCCTTTCACTCGATGGTCGACCCCCACGTCACCCGAGGAGGGTGACGCACGATCACGATGCGTCGACGAGGCTGGCGGTCGGTCCCCCGAGATCCGAGGCTGAGAGATGAACTCGAGATTCGAGATACGAGTGCGGGGGCGTCTGACACGTTCGCTTGCCTCCGAGTTCGAACGACTCGACCTGTCCGTGTGCGAGTTGCCGGTCGAAACGATGCTCGGCGGCGCGTTCGAGGATCAGTCGGCGCTGTACGGGATGCTGCGGCAACTGGAGGGTTTGGGCCTCGAACTGATGGAGGTGCGCCGAGTCGGCGCACCCGACGCCGGGTGACTGCCCGGACACGATCGGAGACGGATACTCGCGCCGCCGTCAGACGTCGAGTCCGACGACCCGGAAGCCGAGGTTGCCGGTGGAGCTGTCCGGGGTGTTGGCACTCCGGGCGGCGACGCGGTAGCGACGGCAGTACGAGGCGTGACACAGGTACGAGCCGCCGCGCATGACCCGATGCGTTCCCGATTCCGGTCCGGTCGGGTCGTGGCGGGCGCTGGTTCGGTAGTAGGTGGGATCGAACCAGTCGGCGCACCACTCCCACACGTTGCCGGTCATGTTGTGCAAGCCGAATCCGTTCGGTGGGAACGAGTCGACCGGCGCCGTCCCCGCGTACCCGTCGGCCGACGTGTTCTCGCTCGGGAACGTGCCCTGAAAGACGTTCATCAGGTGCTCACCGTCGGGTTCGAGGTCGTCGCCCCACGGATACACCGACGACGCGCGACCGCCGCGCGCGGCGTACTCCCACTCGGCCTCCGTGGGCAGCCGCACGCCGGCCCACCGGCAGTACGCCTGCGCGTCGTTCCACGAGACGTGGATGACCGGATGTTGCTCCCGGCCGGCGAGCCCGGAATCCGGGCCGTCGGGGTGGCGCCAGTCCGCCCCGTGCACCTGTCGCCACCACGGCGCGTCGACGACGCCGCGGGTGTCCGGAAAGTCATCGGGCAGGAAGCCGGCGAACACGAACGACCAACCGAATCGTTCGGCCTCGGTGACGAAGCCTGTCTGCGAGACGAACGTGTCGAATCGGTCGTTCGACACGGCGACGGAATCGATGCTGAACGGGCTCAGATCCACGTTGTGCACGGGCGCCTCGCCGTCGGCCGGATACGCCTCGCGTCCGGCCGACCCCATCCGGAAGCTGCCGCCGGCGAGACGCACCAACGTCGACGCCGGGCTGGGACTCAAGCGTCGCCCCACACGAACAGCCAACATGACATCGAGCCAACGATGAGCGAACCGCAGTTCCGAGACACCACCCTCCAGAGGGTGATTCGCACGAATCCTCGATTTGGCAAGAATAGGGAATGACCTCGAACACGGACAGCGGTGCAGATCCCTCGAGCCTGCCGCCACCCGACCGGCTGCCGACCCCGAGCAGCCAGCCGGAGCGACCACGACGAGCAGGGGTCGCATCCGCGGCGCCGTCGCCATCGGGCTCGGCGTGCTCACGATCGTGATGCTGATCCCGACCACGATCGCAGTCTGGGCGCAAGCGACGGTGTTCGACAGCGAGAAGGTGGCGAGCATCGTCGGTGACGCGTTGGCCGAACCGGAGGTCTCGGCGGCGCTCGCCGACCATGTGACCGAGCAGGTCTTCGCGGCCGTCGACATCGAGGCCCTGATGAACGACCTGTTGCCTGACCAGCTCGCCCGGTTGGCGCCCGTGATCGCGGACGGCGCCCGATCTGCCGTGGATCGAAGGTTGACGGCTGTGATGGCGGATGACGATGTCCAAGCCGTGATCACCGAGGTCGTCGAACGAGCGCATCGGCGCGCCATGCAGCTGCTCGAGGGTGACGGCTTGGTCGACGGCATCACGGTCGTCGACGGCGAGGTGAGCGTGAACCTGCTGCCGTTGATCGGCCGCGGTCTGACCCAACTCCAAGGCCTCGGGTTGTTCAGCGATCTGGAGGTGCCCGAGATGACGGCCGACGGCGCTCCCGCCGACCAGATCGCCGCGCTCAGCGATGCGACCGGTCGTGACCTGCCAGACGACTTCGGCCAGCTCGTCGTCTACCAGAGCGACACCCTCGCCGACCGCCAAGCGTCGTTGCAGAGCGCCCAGAGCATCTTCGCCTTCGCCAAGCGAGCCGTCTGGGTGCTGATCGCGCTCACGGTCGTGCTGCTCGCGGCCACCATTGTCGTTGCCCGCGACCGCTGGCGAGCGGTCCTGGTGCTCGGGCTCAGTGTCATCGCCGCAATGGTCTTCATCCGCTCGGCCGTCCGACGCGTGGCCGACGACGCCCCAGAGCTCGCGGCCAAGCCTGGTGGTCGCGCGGCGATCTCGGCCATCCTCGAGGGGGCAACGACCGGACTGCTGCGGCTGGCCGGCGTGCTGCTGATCGTTGCTGCGGCGGCCGTGGCGTTGGCGCTGCTCCGTCGCCGCTGGCGCCGCGGCGACCTCGTCCTGGTGGGCGCGATACTGCTCGGCGTTGTCGTCATCGCCGTGCTCGGCATCAGCATCGTCTCGCTGATGGTGGGGATGGGGCTGGCGATCATCTCGTTCCTCTTGGCCCGGAGGTACCTGCCCGACCAACCCGCGGCGCCTGCACAACCAGCGGCGGCGGTGGTGGCTTAACTCCTGCCCAGTTCAGGCGACGTCAGTGCTCAGACGTCGACGCGTCGGCCTCGATGGCGTCGTTGTCGGCCTTCAACTCCTTCTGTTCGACCTTCGACGCCTGCTTCATCGCTTCCTCGATCCGGGCACCCATGTCGGCGACACCGACCACGATGAGCCCTGCATTTCCCTTGTCGAGGTGCTCGCCGAGCTCCTTCAGATCGTGGCGGCTCATCCCCGCCGCGGCGTGCCCGGCGACGGCACCGAGCACGCTGCCGCCCGCTGTCGTCGCGGCGATGACCCCACTCCCGATGGCGGCGAACGGGAACAGCACGACGACGAGACCCGTCGCCAGGCCGACCCCCGCACCGAGCACACCACCCACCCGCGTGGGGGTCTCGTGCTTCTTGGCGATCTTGACCTTGCCGTCCGCACGCCGCTCGATGACGGCTGCGTCGTAGGCGTCCATGAGGTCCGCCTCGCGGTGGAGCACCTTGATCGCTTCGTAGTCGGCGAGGGCGTCGTCAACGCTCTCGTATACCCCGACGATTGAGATGAACGTGTCGATGGCCATTGGAACCTCCCAGGTTGGTCCCCATTCAGCTCGGACGACAACGCTGATGCCTCACCCACGAGGGGTGATCACGCGGGCACGGCCCGCGTCACCTCGGTTTCACCCGTATTAGGGTGGTTCGCGACCTCACCCCCACAGGTGTTTGATCGTCAAGTCCCCCGCGATCGGATCGGAGATGTCAGCGATGGCCGATGTCATCAGTACCTCCGCCGCACCGACGCTCTCGTCGCGGGCCTTCCGCCGACCGCGACTCACGACGCAGTTGGACGCCGCGTGCGAACGCACCATCACCCTCATCTGTGCTCCGCCGGGCACCGGAAAGACAACGCTCGCTGCGGACTGGGCGGCCGGCCGGCCGGACCTCTCGGTGGTCTGGTTCGACATGGAAGTGCGGGGGAACGATCTCGATCCCCTGTACGACGAGCTCACGGAGCATCTCGGAACGGCTGGGACAACTCGCCGGTGCGCACCGGGCGGCGCGCGCCGGCAGCGTCTCCCTCGCCGACAGACTGAGCAGATCCCGCTCGGGAGGTGCCGACATCGTCGTCGTGCTCGACGACGCTCACGAGATCACCGATCGATCGGTGTGGCACGACCTCAGTCGACTCGCCGCCGCATCGCCCCCGTGGCTGCATTGGATCATCGTGACCCGCGCCGATCCGCCGTTGGGCATTCAGCGGCTGCAGCTCCAGGGACGGCTGGCCCAGATCCGGGTGACGCGATCTTGCGTTCGATGTGGACGAAGCGACGACGTTCATGGCCTGGTTCGGGCTGGACATCCCGGCGGACGCCGTGCGGACATTGGTCCGGTGGTCCGAGGGCTGGGTGGCCGCGCTGTGCCTGGCGGCACGCACGATGCTGTCGGAAGGTGTCGAGACGCGTCCTTGGGAGCGTTTGGGCGCGAGCGAAGCGCTCGTCCTCGACTTCTTGATCGAGGAGGTTCTGGACCGCCTCACACCGGCCGATCGACGCTTTCTCCTGCGCACCAGCGCGGCCGACCTGCTCACCCCCGAGCTCGCCACGCTGCTCACCGGGAACACCATGGCCGGGCAGCGCCTCCACCGTCTCGCGCGATCTGGCACGTTCCTGCTGCAGGTCGATTCGAGCGGCACCAGCTATCGGTACCACGGCATCATGGCGACACTCCTCCGGGCACGCCTCAACGACCGGATGCCGACCGAGGCACGGAACCTCGTCAGCACCGCTGCCCGCTGGTACGGCGAAAATGGCTATCTGGACGAAGCCGAGCGGCACGCTGCTCGGATCGGCGACTGGCATCTCGTCGGGCAACTTCGAGCCAGGCGATGCGGGGACCACCTGATCCGGACCGGCGCTCTTCCTGTGATCCCCGGAAGCCCGACGTCAGGTCCCGCGTCCGCGGAACCGGCGATGCAGCTGCTCGCGATCGTCGAAGCGATGCGGCAGCGGGACCGTCGGAAGACGGAGCGGGCATTGGCGAAGGGATCCGAAGCGATCGACGTGTCCGAATCACCGCCGTCCGTGAAGCTGCTTCGTGAGCTGCTCCTGGTCGAGCGATCTCGATGGATGCCGACACCGAGTGGCCCGGCGCGACGCTCGCCGATGCCCCGGATCACGCAGCACGTCGATGACCCCGTCGCGCGGGACGCGCTCAGCTCCTACGTCCTGGTGCGCGAGGGCGAAGCCTTGCTCGCCGGAGGTCGTGAGAAAGCCGCGCGACGCTGCTTCGAGGAGGTCGCAAGTCTTGTCCGGGGCGTCCGAGTGGGCACGCCGCGAGGCGGACGCGATCCTCGCTGTGATGGATGCCGCCGCCGGCGATCCGGACCGCGCCACGTCGATGAGCCGGCGCTCTCACTCGAGCGGAACGTCGGACGCCCACGTCTGGGAGCACCTGGCAGCTGCGATCGCGCACGGCCTCCGCGGTGAGATGGCCGGCCTGCGCCATCGCACCGAGGCGCTCACCTCGACCGACTCTCCTCGTTCGTGGCTACTGGAGCAGTGCACGCGGATGCTCATCGGGATCGCAACGTGGCGGCCGCCGAGCATCGCCCCCAGCATCGCGCCTCCTCCGCCCGGCCTCCCCAGTTCGGTGGCGGTGGCCCTCGGCGTCGTGGAGACGATCGATCGGCAGGGGCGAGCGCTGCGCGATCGGCGGCACGCTCGAACACACCATCGCCGTCGCGCGCCGGGCGCTGGCTGACACTTCGTTGCGCCGGCTCGACAGCTGCCTCGCGCCGTGGCGGCACGTGACGACGCTGTCGCACGAGCATCCTCGCAGCGTCGTCGAGCTCCATGTGCTGCTCGCGATCGCCGAGCTGCGCCACGAACGCGAGGCCTCCGCCCTCGAATGGATCGACCGGGCGATCGCCCTCGCCGCTCCTGCCGCGCTCTGGGGGCCAGTGCTGGCACGGGAGCGCGAACTGCGGGTGCTGCTCGACCGCCACAGTTGGGAGCTCGGTGCGTCGAATTCGGCGGCAGTCGCGATGCTGGACAACCTGCGAGCAGATCATGCGGGGCCAGTTGCCGGCCTCACCGATCGCGAGCGTGTGGTGTTGCACTACCTCCCGACGCTGATGTCGAACACCGAGATCGCGGCCGAGATGCTCGTGTCCGTGAACACCGTGAAGACCCACCTCAAGTCGATCTACCGCAAGCTCGGAGTCGAGCGGCGGCGGGACGCATTGTTGCGCGCCCGCCAGGTCGAACTGCTCTGATCCGCCGCGGTCCGCCGCAACCAGTCATCCGCAATGCATCCAAACGAAGGGGAGAATCCAAGACAATGACGACGCATGAAGTCCAAGCGATCGGGCCGAGAAAGATCATGGTCCAGCTCGCCCGAGCGGTCACCTACCTCGTCTACTTCTATCTGATCGCGGTCGAGATCATTCTGCTCCTCGGCTTCTTCCTCCTGTTGTTCGGCGCCAACTCGTCGGCGAGTTTCACCCAGTGGGCCTACCGCAACCTCGACCGTGTGATGGAGCCGTTCAGGGGCATCTTCGCTCCGATCGAGCTCGGCACGACGAGCGCCGACGTCCAGGCGGTGTTCGACACGGCGGTGCTGTTTGCGATGATCGTCTACGGCATCATCGCGATCGTCATGAGCGGGCTGATCACCTGGCTGACCGGTCGACTGCGGTATCTCGAGGCGGCCGAAGCCGACGCCGAGTATCGCCAGGAGCAAGATCGACTGGCTGCCGCGGCGCAAGCACCTGGCATGCCGCCGACCGCGACGGCCTACCCCCAGGCTCCGGGCGTTCAGCCGACTGCGCGACCGACCTATCCAGACGCGTCGGCTCCGCCGTTCTAGATCCGAGACCGCACGGTTGCGATTCCAGTCGACCGTGTCACGGGAATCGCCGGGTCCGACGCCGGTTGTCGTTCGGGATCCACCAGCACACTGCGACGCGCCGTGAACTCGATCGTTCGCATGTCGCCGTCACCGAGGTTCCGACCGGTGAGGCTGCGCGGCCAGAGCCGTTCCGCGCGCACGACGTCGACAAGGGTCGCGTACACGAAGACCTGCACGAGCAGCGCGATCCAGGCGAAGAGCCCGACCATCGCCCCGAACGACCCGTAGAGGCTGCTCGCCTCGGACACGACACGTTGGACGTAGAGCGCGCCCGCCAACGTCAATAGATAGGTGCCGGCGCCGACGATGAGGGCGCCGGGTAGCACTTGGCGCAACGTCAGCTGCCGCGCGATGAGCAGACGGAACAGCCCGAGCGTGATCACCGTGTTGGCGACGAACGTTCCGATCCCGGTCGCGACCGCGCTGAGCAGGGGGAGTTTGAGTCCCAACGTGAGACCGGTGATCACGGCGGTGCCGATCACGCCGAGCCCGAGCAAGCGCGAACACGGCAATGCTGCGCCACAACTTGGCGACAAATCCCGGCCGGCGGTACCGCGGCACGCCCCACATCCTGTTCAGGGTGTCCTGGCACGCCTTCATCACGTTCGTCGCCCCCCACAGCGTCACGGCCATCGCCACCGCGACAACCAACGGGTCGCCCGCGATCGGCTTCACACTCTTCTTCATGTCCTCGCCCACGAACGGGAGCTGTGACCACACTGCATCAAGAATGCGGTTGAGCAAGGTGGGGTTGTCGTCGAAGACGATCGTCATCACGGTCACGAACACCAACAGCAGCGGCGTCAATGCGAAGAAGCCGTAGTACGTGATGATCGCTCCCAGCCAGCCACCGTGATCCTCGCCATAGCGTTTGTAGACGCCGAACGGAAAGCCGAGTACCCGATATCGCCGCTGCACGCGGTCGAGGCGGTCCTTGGTGTCGCCGACGATGCCCACACCACAGTGTCGCGTAGGACGTGCGACGCGGAGCGCCCGGTGCGTTGATCACCGAGCCGGCGATTCGATGAGAGTATTCGGGAGGTCGACGTCGCCGGCTGTGTCGGCGCCTACGAGAACGGGGATCGAGCATGTTGCGAGGTCGAAAGCAGGACGACGCAGTCGGACGACGCTTCAAGATGAAGGAGAAGATGATCTCGATCGGGGACGATTATTGGATCGAGGACGAATCCGGTGAACGGGCGTTCAGGGTCAATGGCAAGGCCGCACGCATCCGAGACAGCTGGGTGCTCGAGGATGTTCGCGGCAACGAGGTCGCCTCGATCCGCGAGCGCAAGCTGAGCATCCGCGACGCGATCAAGATCGAGTTCGGCGGCCACGAGGCGACCGTCAAGAAGGCGATGATCGGCTTCCGAGACCGCTTTCATGTCGAGGTCGAGCACGGCGAGGACCTGACCGTGAAGGGGAACATCGTCGATCACGACTACGAGATCGAACGCGACGGGAAGAAGATCGGCGAGGTGTCCAAGAAGTGGCTGCGCGCCCGCGACACCTATGGGGTGGAGGTTCGCGACGACGCGGACACTGTGCTGGTGCTCGCCGTCACTGTCGCCGTCGACGCGCTCGCCCACGACTGAGGCGCTGCGAGTTCGATGGCTATGACTGGGGTGCCGCGGATCGGGTCGTGTTCGAGCGGAACGAGGCCACCAGGATGTGCACGCTGAACACAAAGACCCATCCCGGGAAGACGATTTCGATCCACGGGATGGAACCAGCGCTCAACAGGAGGACGACGCCGGTTGCCATGCCGAGCACGGTCAACCATTTCGGCGCGAGTCCGAGGCGGGTGGCGATGGTGGTCGTGGAGATGGTGAAGACGGCAGCCATCCTCATCGCATACACCGTGAGCAGTGTGAAACTCACGCGGCGACCGAACGACCAAACACCGGGAGCCGGCCGTTCATCTCGCCGTGAGCACGAGACCGCCGGCTATCGCGCCGGTGACGAACAACATGGCGATGAACAGCAGTCCGCTGCCCAAGAACACCGTCGCGAACAACCGATCCTCACCCTGGCCGATCCGGTCACGAACGACGCCGATGAACCAGAGGAACGCAATACCGGCGAACGGCAGCAGGTTCAGGGCGAGAATTACAGCATCGCGTTTGCCCTCGCTGGTGAGCCACGAACCGGCGTCCTCGGGATCATTCGGGACAGCGAGACGAACGAGCACCATCGCAGCCGTGAACAGCAACGAGAAGGCGATGCCCGCAACCGCCGCCGCGCGCGGAGTCCGCAGCGCCTGTCGTGCGGACGAGTCGGCGCGCACCTCGACTGAACCGTCAGCCACGAGATGCTCTACTGGCGGGCCATGGCGATCCGGAAGCGTTCTTCGGGATCGATGAAGTGGTCGTTGTCGTCGACGCCGACGTCGAGTTGCACCCAATGGATCTTGCCGGTGAAACGGCTGGTATGGGCGGTGTAGTCGGAGGTGACGGTGGTGCCCGACTCGTAGCCGATGTCGGTGGTCTCGTCGGCGGAGAAGATCATCGGCTGGGTGGCGCCGACCCGGCCCGTTCCGACTGCGGTGCCGTCGTAGTACAGGGTGACGTCGCCGCCTTTGGCGAGTCCTCCACCGTCGTACGCGAACTCCATCCGTACCTGGTGCGTGCCCGACGGAATCGACGTCTCCGCTTCGGTGGCGAACTCGTGGATGCCGAGCACGTTGTACACGAACTTGGCCTTGCCATCCTTGGCATAGACGCACCATCCGCCGAAGCGGCCGCCTTGGGCGATGATCACGCCCTCCGCTCCGGCCTCTGGCACGTCGATCTCGGCGGTCACCGAGAACGACTTGTTCTTGATGCTGACCACGCTGTTCTCGGAGAGTCGTCCCATCCCGGCGAAGAACAGCTGGGTGTTGCCGCGGATCAAGGTCGGCCGGCCGGCGAGTTCGGCGTTCAAGCGCTCGCCAGTTCGGTCGTCGAGTGGCAGCACGTCGTACTTCGTCGCTTCGATCAACCACAGGCGTTGCAGCGCGGCGAGCATCGCCGGATCGTCCGCCGCCAGGTTGCGAGCCTGGCTGTAGTCATTGTTGCCGTCGTAGAGCTCCCACACATCGTCGTCGAACGCCGGGAGAACACCGCCGACCATCACCCACGGAGTCTTGTGCTTGGTGACCGCGCTCCAACCCTTGTGGTAGATCCCACGGTTGCCGAACATCTCGAAGTACTGCAACTCGTGACGTTCCGGCGTGTCGGGCTCGTTGAACGCATAGAGCATGCTGGTGCCCTCCATCGGCGACTGCAGAACGCCGTTGACCATCGTCGGCTCCGGCAGCCCGGCGGCCTCCAGGATCGTGGGGGCGATGTCGATCACGTGCGTGAACTGCGTGACGCAGGCCACCCTTCTCGGTGATCCCGGCCGGCCAGTGGACGACCGTGCCGTTGCGAGTGCCACCCCAGTGCGACGCCACCTGCTTGGTCCACTGCAACGGTGTGTTCATCGCCCACGCCCAGCCGACCGAATAGTGGTTGTACGACTCGGGCGAGCCGAGCGCGTCCATCTTGCTCAGCATGAACTCCGGGGTCTCGAGCGCCGCCATCCCGTTGAAGTTCGCCATCTCGTTGAAGGCGCCGTTCATCGTGCCCTCGGCGGACGCTCCGTTGTCGCCGATGATGTAGTAGATGAGCGTGTTGTCGAGCGCGCCGAGGTCGTCGATGGCGTCGATCAACCGGCCGACGTGGTGGTCGGTGTGCTCGAGGAAACCCGGCGTACACCTCCATCTGACGTGACAGAACCGGCTTGAGCTCGTCGGGCATGTCGTCCCACGCCGTGATCTCGGCGTGACGAGCGGTGAGCTCGGTGTCGGCCGGGATGACGCCCAGCTCCTTCTGGCGGGCGAACGTGCGCTCGCGCTGGACGTCCCAACCGTCGTCGAACTGCCCCGCGTACTTGTCGGCCCACTCCTTGGGGACGTGGTGTGGGGCGTGTGTCGCCCCCGGCGCGAAGTACACGAAGAACGGCTTGTCGGGCATCAACGCCTTCTGCTGACGGATCCACCCCACGGCACGATCAGTGAGGTCCTCGGTCAGGTGGTAGCCCTGCTCCTCTGTGGCCGGCGGTTCGACTGGCGTCGTGCCGTCGTACAGCGCAGGCTCCCACTGGTTGTTCTCGCCACCGATGAAGCCGTAGAACGTCTCGAACCCGCCACCACCCGACGGCCACGCATCGAACGGACCCATCGGGGACGTCTGCCACACCGGCACCTCGTGGCACTTGCCGAACTGGGCGGTCGAGTACCCGTTCAACTTCAACGTCATCGCCAACGGCGCCTTGGTGTTCGAACGCAGCGAGCTGTTGCCGGGTGCCGACGTGGCCGTCTCGGTGATGCTGCCCATCCCAACCGAGTGGTGGTTGCGTCCGGTCAACATCGCCTGACGCGTCGGTGCGCACAAGGCCGTCGTATGGAACCGGTTGAACTTCAAACCACCCGCCGCCAGCCGCTCGGCAGTCGGCGTCAGACACGGACCGCCGAACGCGCTCGACGCGCCAAACCCGACATCGTCCACGAGAACGATCAACACGTTGGGAGCACCGGCGGGCGGCAACAACGGCTCGATCGGCGGATAGGCCGTGGCCGGGTCCTTGGCGTCATAGGTCGTCAACCCGCGCGCCGGGCGATCCGGGATCGGCAACATCGTGCGGGCGTGTCGGTCAGGTGAGTTCGTCATCGGAGACACTTTCGTTCAGGGGTGGGATGGTGTTCGGGTGCAGCGACTCGTCGCCGAACTCGTCGCCCGACGAGACCGCCAATACCTCCAGCCCGGTCGACTGGAGGCGATCGAGCAGCCCGTACAACACGGAATCGTCACGAACCATGAGGCGCAGACGGGTCACCCCGCGGTCGGTGATCACCCTGACACCGTCGACGTCCGCCATCGACGCCGGGTCGACTTCGCCCTTGACCGAGATCTCGACGAATTGTCGATGCACGATCGCTCCGTTCTGTGCCCGCAGGGCGCTTGTCTTCCTCGTCGGTCGACTGGACAGCACGGTACGGAACAACCCCCGGAATGTCGTCACCCGTCAGCGGGTGATCGGCCGCAGGGACGGTCACCTCACGTGATCGGGCGAGGCGCTCGAGGGGGCCGTTTGCTACCGTCGCGAGACGCGCAAGGTCGAGGGACCACACCATCGTCATTCAGCTCACAAGGAACCCGGAGGACCGCGTGCGTCACGCCGCGACCAAGCTGACGATCCCGATGTCAGTCCGGCCGACGGTGGCCCGTCCGCACCTGCATGAACGGCTCGACGGCGGCAACTACCAAGTCGGCGTGGTGTCGGCGCCCGCCGGGTTCGGCAAGACGTCGCTCTTGTCGACCTGGGCCCGAGCCAACGAGGAATCGACGGCGTGGCTGTCGTGCAACCCCGCCGATGCCGAGCCGGCGCGATTCTGGGGCGGTCTCTTGTCGGCGGTGGACGCTCGCTGGCCCGGGGTCGGCGACGACGCAGCGGTTCTCCTCCAGCGCAACTCCTCCAGCGAGGACCTGGCGGCGGCCTTGGCCAACGACATGGGCGAGGCCGACGTACCGATCTCGATCGTGATCGACGACTTCCACCGGGCACCACGGACACCGGCCGTGTTCGGCTCGCTCGTGTCGATGTTGCCCAGCAACGTGCGAGTGGTGATCGGTACCCGCGTCGACCCACCGCTGCCCCTCGGTCGCCTCCGCGTCGCCGGTTCGTTACTGGAGTTGCACTCCGATGACCTGTGCTTCTCTCCCGCGGAGACCGCCGCCGCGCTCGAGCTCAACGGAGTCGCGACGGACCCGAAGCAGGTGAGCCGGTTGCACGACCTCACCGAGGGTTGGCCGGCCGGTGTGCAGCTGGCGACGATGGCGATGCGGCAGGCGACAGACCACGGGCAGTTCCTCGACGCGTTCGCGTCAACCGATCGAGCCGTCGCAGAGTTCCTCGTCGACGAGGTCCTGAACTCCCTCGACAGCGACCTCGTCGAGTTCCTCTACCCCACCTCGGTGCTCGAGGAGTTCGACGCCACGCTGTGCGAGGAGGTCACGGGCAACGCCGACGCGGCACAGTTGCTCGACCGATTGGTGGCGCACAACCTGTTCGTCGTCCGCCTCGATGTCGGCAACGGCTGGTACCGGTACCACCACCTGTTCGGAGCGTTCCTCCGAGCGCGTCTGCGCTCGCTCGGCGGGTCGCGCTGGCGTGACGCGCACGAACGAGCGGCGACCGCGTTGGAAGCCCGCGGTAACGCCGTCGCAGCGCTTCAGCAGGCCACCGCCGGTGGCAACGCGGAGCAATCGGCTGCGATCGTCAGGCGGACACTGGACCGATGGATGAACGTCGTCGATCCGGAGACTTCCAGCTCGGTGGTTCGTTGGTGGCTCGATCAGCACGGCCGAGAGTTCGTCGTCACCGACCCCGATCAGGTGCTCGACTTCATCCTCGCCGCGGCAGCGACGGTGAACCCTGACGATTCGGTGTGGTGGCTCAACCACATCGACCAGACTCACACCGACCCGCCGGCCGACGGTCGTGATGAGGTTGCAAGGCGTGTGGGCAGAACACTACTTCGCGCGCGGACAGGCGGAGGAGGCGCTGGTGCGGGTCCGGGCGGCGCTGAACGCCAGCGTCGGCCTGCCCCTCGTGGGCATTCTGTCGGGACTGCCGACGTTGCTCGCCCGGGTCCAGCTGTTGCTCGGCGACACTGCCGCGGCGGCAGAGGTGCTCGCCGCAACCGAGCGCCAGCCGACCGGTCACCCCGTGACGGACAACGTTCGTGTGCCGAGCCTGCAAGGCTTGATCGCCCTGCAGAACGGCGACATTCGCCGGGCCGAGCAGCGGGCGAGGGCATCGATCGCGTCAGCCGACCAGATGGGGCTCGCACCGAGCGATGCCGGGCGCATCTTCGCCGGCATCACGCTGGCCGGTATCGCACTCGAACGTCTCGACGACGAGACCGCTCACGAACAGCTCGTCCGGACGGGTCACGGTGCCGAGTTGGGCGGTCGCCCACCGCTCCAGAGCCTGGTCGCGCTCCACCAATCGATCGTTGCCCGGGTCACCGGTGATGAGGAGTCCGCCGCCGCCGGTTTGCACCTTGCCCGCCATTTCCTCCCGGCCGCATCGCCGGCAGTTCGAACGATGTTCGACGTCGAAGCCGCCTACCAGGCGATCCAGTTCCGACCGTTGGCGGCGCCCGAGTTGATCGACGCCCTCGGCGACGACGCCAGAGCACCACTGCTCCGCATCCGGCTCGCCCTCGCCCACGGAGACCCCGGAACCGCAGCCGGCTTGCTCGATCGCCTGCCACCGGCGATCGTCCTTCGTGACCGCGTGGTGCGCAACATTCTGATTGCGCTGACGTCGATCGATCGTGATGTCGAAAGCGCCACCGCGGCGTTCACGGCGGCGCTGCTGGAAGCACAGTCCGAGGGCCTCAGGCGCACCGTGATCGACATCGCCCCCGACGTCCTGCGGCTGCTGATGTCCGTGACTCCGACACGCGGATCTGGAGTCGTACGTCGACGAGTTGATCAACGCCGCCACGACGGTCCCCGCGGCGCTTCGCCCGCGTGCCGTGACGTCGCTCGTCGAACAGCTCAGCGAACGCGAGGTGACGGTTCTGCGTTACCTCTGCAGCCGGCTCACGTATCAGGAGATCGCGTCTGCGCTGTACGTCTCGCTCAACACCCTCAAGTCACACGTGAAGAGCGTCTACCGCAAGTTGGGCGTCGCCTCCCGGCGAGAAGCCGTCGAGGTCGGGCGCGAGCTCCACCTCGTCTGATCAGCCGCGTCTGATCAGCCCGGTCAGATCGGTCCGGCGGGCGGCTCCCCGCTCGGAGCGTCGCACAGCCGAAGGTCGATGAGATCGAGCCCGAAATCCTGGAAGCGGTCGAGCACGTCGCGTAGCGCTTCCGGGTGGAATCGGACAGTTGTCGTGCCCTCGACCGGCAGCGATCACGCAATCGGCGAACGCAGCCGCGAGCACGTCGCTCATCTCGCCGCGCACCGAGGCCTCGTACGCCATCACTGCGGTACAACAGCCTCAGCAGCGCTCGCCGACGACCCGACGCTTGCGCCACGGGACGACACCATCGAGCTCGACCTCGATCGAGAAGCTGAGAAACGTTCGCACCAACACGATCAATGCGAGCGCCAACGCACTCTCGAGCGTCGGATCGATCGTGATCGTCTGCACGATGTCGGCGATGATCAGCACCTCGAGGCCGAGGAGGATCGCTCGGCCGATGTCGCGTCGAGCCCGCTCGTACGCAGCCAGGCGTTCGCCCCTGATCACGGCCACCGCAGCGCCGAGAATGGCGATGATCGAGCCGATCGCGAGGATCACGACCCCCACCACCTCGAACGCCTGCACGACGTGCTCCATCGACTCTTCGAAGTGCATCGCGTCAGTTCCTTCCGCGTTCGCCACCACACACGCCGTGTGCAGGACTTGATGCTGCAACTCAACACCACCGCTGGATGGATCCGCATCACCACCTCGCGGGTGATCGCGCTCCGACGCTTCGCCGATCACCCCCTCCCGGGTGGTGCCCGCTCACCCTTCCCGGGAGTTGAATCGAACCAACTACTCGGACCGAACGAAACGGGATGACGATGACAGATGTATCCATCAACGAGCTCGGACCCGTCGACTATCTCATCGTGGAGTTCCCCGCTGGGGCGAGCAACTTCACGGGCGAGATGACGGAGGAGCTGCTCGCCCTGGTCAAGGCCGGCACGATCCGTGTGATCGATGTGTTGATCCTCACCAAGAACGACGACGGCTCGGTCGACGCGATGGAGCTCTCCGATCTCGACGACCTCGGCGAACTGCAAACCCTCGAAGCCGAGCTGGCCCAGATGCTCGCCGAGGAAGACGTCGAGTACCTGGCCGCTGCCATGGACCCCGGGAGCGTCGCCGGGGTACTGATCTGGGAGAACCTGTGGGCAGCTCCATTCGCATCAGCAGCCCGCCGTGCAGGTGGGCAACTGATCGCCAACGGTCGGATTCCGATTCAGGCGATCATCGCCGCCGTCGAAGCCGACGAAGCCGACGAAGCAAACATCACCGAAGGAGACTGACATGCCAGTAGGACGAGGACGAGTCGGACGAGTCGGGGTGATCGGTGCGCCGGTCGCCAAGGCCGCCGTCGTGGGCGCCGCAGTGTCACCAGGCCGATCGCCGGTCGCCAAGGCCGCCGTCGTGGGCGCCGCAGTGTCACCAGGCCGGTCGCCGGTCGCCAAGGCCGCCGTCGTGGGCGCCGCGGTGACACCAGGCCGGCGCCGCCGCTTCTAGTTCCGAACGCCGGACCCGGGGTTCGAGCGCTGCATGAAGCTCCCGGTTTCGGCGGAATTCACCCGCCACCCGTGGTTCTCTAGTGTGGCTGTCGAGCCACCAGTTTCGGAGGAGGCCATATGGCAGATCGAATGAGTCCGGTCGGCTCGATCATGTGGGGTGTCGGGCAGGACGCAACGCTCCGGATGATCGTTGGGAACGTCATCGTGCTCGATCGTGCTCCGACTCGCGTCGGCGTTGGCCGAACGACTGGACAACGCTGCTCAGCACGTCGGGCGGCTGCGCCAGCGCCCTGATGGCCCGGGAAGCCTTCGGACGCGGCCGGCGTGGGTCGACGTCGCGGCCTTCGAAGCTGCGAACCACGTCCGCACCACGGCGGTCGCGTCGCCCGGCCATCAGCGCCAGGTGCTCGATCTCGTCGCGCTGCTCGAGCCATCGCCGTTCGACCCCTTCATGTCGCCGTGGGACGTCACTGTGATCGAGGGTTTGGAAGGCGGTCGGGCGGCGCTGTATCTGCGAGCCCACCATTCCCTGATGGACGGATCGCACGGCGTTTCGCTCGTCCGTTCGATGCTCGATGAAGCGGTCGCCGGCACCGCCACCGCTGACGAACATCAACCGACGCAACCGGCCGACACGACCGAGGCAGCCGTTGTCACAGACGACATCGACTCGTCGTCGGGAGTGAGCTCTCGGCGAAGGCCGGGCACGGTGAGCGTCACCATCGATCTCGCCGGAGCCGTGCATCCGATCGCGAGCGGGGTCGCGAGCGGGGTGGCAGCGGCGATGCGCATCGATCCCGTGGACGCTGTCGTACGTCGTGTCCAACGCAGCTTGGATGTGGCCAACTCGGTCTCCCGGCAGGTCGTGGTGACCGGTGGACGCTTGTCGCCGTTGTCGCCTTCGCAGTCGATGAGCAGCCGATTCGAGGCGTTCTCCGTTCCCGGCGCACGGGCCACGGCGCTCGCGCTCGGTGGCAGCCGCAACGATCTGCTCGTGGCCGGAGCGGCGACCGGTCTCGGGCTGTATCACGAGCGCCTCGGGATCACGTGCGCAGAGTTTCGGCTCGCGTCGCCTGCCCGCTGGCGCCACGGTGCCGGCGGCGGAGGTTCGGTCGTGCCGACCCGG
Organism: Ilumatobacteraceae bacterium; assembly: GCA_963722415.1. Classification (GTDB taxonomy): domain Bacteria; phylum Actinomycetota; class Acidimicrobiia; order Acidimicrobiales; family Ilumatobacteraceae; genus JALOLG01. The sequence goes on along the minus strand of CAVRNI010000033.1, from coordinate 166,311 downwards.
GTGGAGATTCCGGTTGCGAACGGGCATCCCGGTCCGCTGTTCGGAGTCGTTGCCGAGCGACTGGCCAGAGCCCGTCGGGAGCCGGCACTGCACGTGGCGGAGGTGCTGGCGTCGGCGATCAGCCGTCTGCCGACCCGTGTGCTGGCGTCGGCGATGCGGGCCCAAGCCAGTTCGGTCGACTTCGTTGCCACGTCGTTGCCGGGCATTCGTGGTGTCGGCCACATCTGTGGGGCGACCATCGAGGACAGCTTCCCGTTCGGTCCGCGGCTCGGTTCGCTGATGAACATCACCGGGTTCGGTGTCGACGATCGCCTCGACATCGGGCTCGGCCTCGACCCCGCCGCGATCGCCGAGCCGGACGTGCTGGTCGAGTGCATGGTCGAGGCGTTCCAAAGGTTCGGTGCCGCGCATGGCTCGTAACACACGCCGCACTGGCTCGACACCGCCGCGCTCGGGGATCCTGGGCTCACTGCTGGACGATGCGAACGCGATCCTGCAGTCGGTCGCCAACGAGGTCGCACCGGTCGTCGTCAATGCGATCGACGTCGACGATGTCGTCCAACAGATCGACATCCAAGAGATCGTCGACAAGGTCGACATCCAAGCGATCCTCGACCGCGTCGACATCCAGGCGCTGGCCGAGGGTCTCGACATCCAAGCGATCATCGATCACGTCGACATCGGCAAGGTCCTCGAGAGCGTCGACTTGAACGTGCTGCTCGAGCGGGTCGATCTCGACCGGCTGATCGAACGTGTCGACATCAACAAGATCATGTTGCGCCTCGACCCCGGCGTCGTCGTCGTGCTGCTCAACATGCTGCTCCCCCAGCTCGACATCAACCCGGTCGTCGCTGGCCTGGACTTCGACAAGATCGTGGAACGCATCGACGTCAATGCGATCATCGAACGCGTCGATATCGATCAACTCGTCGAGCGGACCGAGCTCGGGTCGATCGTCACCCGCGCTGGTGCTGGCGTGGCGAGTGATGTGATCGACTCCGCACGCAGCGCCGGTGTCGGCCTCGACTCGTTCGTGCAGCGATGGGTCGACCGCATTCTCCGCCGTCAAGCTTCGTCCCGACCGAGCGGCCCTCCGCTCCTGGTCGACGGGCTCCAACCGGACGCGTCATGAGCGATCCATGTCGAACCCGACCGCGATGTCAGCCTGCAAGGCAACTACGCGGGCATCGTGACCCGCTTGGCCGCATTCGGCGTCGACGTGCTCGTGGCAGCGACGCTGTTCACGCTCGGCGGCAACGTGGCCGAGTATCTGTTGTCGTCGCTGCTCGGCGACGACGTCTCGTTGCAGGACGCGCCGGTCGTCTCCGTGGTCGCGTTGGCGGTCTGGCTGCTCGTCTACTTCGCCTATCCCGTCGCGGCGAGCGGCAGAACGCTGGGAATGGCACTGGCGGGACTGGTGGTCGTCACCACCGACGGACAGCACGTCGGTGCCGGCCGCGCCCTGCTCCGCACGATCTGCATTCCTCTCAGCCTGATCCTGCTCGGGATCGGCGCACTGATGATCCTGATCGACCGTCGACGGCGAGCGCTGCACGATCTGATCGCCGGCACCGCCGTTGTCTACGCATGGGACGCGCGTGCGGCTCGCCTGCGCTTCCTCGCCAAACGCAGCACTTGACCTGACCGGTCACGCGCCGGCGTTCGTCCGGCGGGCTCGCCGTCCCCTCGCGATCTCGGTGCCGAGGGCGTCGAGGCGCTGCTCCCAGAGCCCGCGGAACGGGATCAGCCAGGTGTCGACGCTGCGCAGGGGAGCCGCCTCCAGCGCGTAGAGGCGGCGCGCGCCCTCGGCGCGTACTCGCACGAACCCGGAATCGCGTAGCACGCGTAGGTGCTGGGACACCGCCGGCTGGGAGATCCCGAACTCCTGTTGCACCGTCGTGGTGATCGCGCCCGATGTCAGCTCGCCGTCGACGAGCAGCTCCAGGACGCGCCGGCGCACCGGATCGCCGAGGACGTCGAACGCGTGCATCAGCCGCCGGTGTACGCCGCCGCGGTCCGAGCGGCGGCCGCCTCGGCCTCCTCGGTCGGCGTACCGTACGCGATCGCAGCCTGGCCCCACGCGTCGCTGCTGCGGCGCATGAAGTCGATCCCGGTCGCGCCCGTCAGGTCGGGTTGCACGTCCTCGCCGGTCGCCAGGTGCTCCGCCAGGCCGAGCAGCGTGAGGTCCCAACCGACACCGACGGCGCCCGGACCGAACTCGTCCCACTTGTCGACGTCGTCGACCAGAGCGACGTGCTCCAGGCGCAGGGTGGTGCCGTCGCCGTCTGCCGTCAGGTGCACGTCGACCCAGGTGACGTGTCCGTCGTACTCCCACGTCACCGCCAGATGTCGGGGCGGGTCACACGCGACGATCGTGCCGCCGGCGTTGCCCTCCAACTGATAGTGCCCGCCGAGACGCAGCTCGCCCGAGATCGGCAGGAACCAGCGGGGAATGCGCTCGCGGTCGGTCAGAGCAGCCCAGACGTCGTCAGCCGGCGCCGGGTAGGCGCGCTCGGCGACGATCATGCGCGCTGGGGCGCCGTCATGGGTCGTGTCCTGGATCTCGCGTTTCACGGCCGCGATCGCTGTGATGGGGTCCATGGGCCGATCATACCGGACTACGCTTATATAAGTACAGCCCGGTATAAGGTTCAGCGGCTATTGGTTGTCTTGGTCCAGCTCCTTCACGAGGCGGACGACACCCGGCGCCGCCAAGTCGTGGGTGCGGCGAAAGCCCGCGCGTTCGTACATCGCGATGTTGCGGGTGCTGCGTGATCCGGTGAACAGCGTGACGGACTCGATGTCGGCAGGCGCCTGCGACTCGGCGAGCCGCAGCAGCCATCCACCGAGGCCCCGGCCGGCGAGGTCCGGTGCAACCATCAGCCGGCCGATGTCCCACAACGGGCCCTCTTGTCGGGCGCGCACCGCGCCGACGAGTCGGCCGGCGGCGCGCACGCACCACGTCGTCCAGTCGTCGAGCCACGCTCGTACGTCCTCGAGGGTTTCGTGGAGGGCTGGAATATCGAGCGTGTCGTTGGCGATGGCCTCATCGACCCAACAGCACCGCTGCAGCACCAACAGCTCGGGCGCGTCGACCTGGGATGCGCGTCGGACGACTGCGCCCTCGATGGGGAGAACACCCAACGGCCTGCTCGACATGGAGGAGATCATCATCCATCATCGCCCTCAATGCTCGCCGAGCCGTCCCCGGATGTGACACCGTTCCCGGGAACGGTCCACTCATCCGGCCCACCGTTGCCTCTTCATTCAGCGTAAGGAGCCTGGTGGAGACTCACCTCGAGACGTCCGGCAGATCCGGCGGTGATGACTCGGGTCTGCCGATTCAGCGCTCGCCGGCGGACATCCTTCGCCTCGTCGTCGCCGCCGTGCTGCTGCTGTTCGTGCTCGTTGTCGAATGGCTGTTCGGCGACACGCTCGTCACCTTCGCGTCGGATCTGATGCGAGGGCTCGACGCCGTTCCGCAATGGATCATCGGCGTCATCGTGATCGGTACGCGCATCCTGGGAGTGGTCGTGCTGGGAGGCGGGCTGCTGTGGATCCTCGTTCGGCGTCGGTGGCGAATGCTGGCCACCATCGCAGTTGCCGGACTCGTGGCCGTGGTGATCCTCGGTTTGCTCGACCCGTTGGTCGAGACCGATCGGGGGCTCGATCTCGTCGACGTGGACGCGGATCTGGGTCTGCTGACGACCGAGGGATACGTGTCGATGGCGGGCATCGCCGCGGTCGCCGCGATTCTCACGGCCGCCGCACCATGGCTCGGCCGTCGGTGGCGTCGGGCCGGCTGGACCCTGATCGTCGGTCTCGTGATCACGGCGTTCATCCAGGCGCCGGTGTCGTTCGAGTCGATCCTCGCGTGGGTCGTCGGATGGCTCTGTGGCGCCGCGGTCCTCGTCGTCGGCGGCGCACCCTCTCGTCGACCGACCGTGCAAGCGGTGATCGACGGGCTCGGCGCGGTCGGGTTGCCCGTGCAGCGACTCGACCGAGCCGCGGTCGACGCTCGCGGATCGACGCCGTACTTCGGTGTCGGCGCCGACGGCACGAAGCTGTTCGTCAAGGCGCTCGGCACCGACGAGCGCAGTGCCGACAGGTTGTTCCGCGTGTATCGCGGCCTCCTGCCCCACAACTTCGGAGACGAGAAGCCGTTCAGTTCGCTCCGACGCAGCGTCGAGCACGAGGCGTTCGTCGCCCTGACTGCGTCCGCGCTGGGGGTGCGCACGCCGGCGTTGCGCGCGTTCGCGACGGCCGACCCCAACGGCTACGTCCTGGCCTACGAAGCGATCGAGGGCAGGTCCCTCGATCGCCTCGATCCGAGCGAGGTGTCCGACGCCGTCTTGGCGGCCATCTGGGATCTCGTCGGTCAACTTCGCACCCACCGCGTCGCCCATCGCGACCTGCGCCTGGCGAACACCTTCCTCGACGACGATGGCCACGCCTGGCTCATCGATTTCGGCTTCAGCGAGGTCGCCGCCTCCGATCTGTTGCTCGCCAACGACGTCGCCGAGCTGATGGCGTCGTCGAGCGTCTACGTCGGGGCGGAACGGGCGGTTGCCAACGCTGCGGCCTCCGTCGACCGCGCGACACTGGCCGACGCCCGCGACCGGCTCCGCCCGTGGGCCCTCAGCGGGGCGACGCGGACGGCCCTCAAGGCCCGCCCGGGCCTCCTCGACGATCTCCGCAACCGGCTGACCGATGCGATCGGCGCCACCGCGCCATGAACCTGTGGTGGCTGATCGTCGCCGGCGTCGGGCTCGTGATCGCCTCGTTGTCGGTCGCCGCTGCCCGCCAGACGTCGATCAGCCCTGCCGAGTCACGCGTGTTCCACGCCGTCAACGGCCTGCCCGGTCCGCTGTATCCGTTCCTCTGGTTGCCGATGCAACTCGGCAACCTCGTGGTCGGCACGCTCGCCGGCCTCGTGGTCGCGCTCGTCGACGGTGACCTCGTCGTCGCCATCGGTGTGTTGCTCACCATGGTGCTCAAACTCGTCGTCGAGCGAGTCGTCCGCAAGGAGATGGCCGACTACCTCGTGGTCCGTCAGCGACCGGGGACCAGCCAGGTCAACGCAGTACTCCGCGGCGGTGACGTCCCCTCCTCGGGACCAAGCTTCCCGTCCGGGCACGTCATCCTCGTCGCCGGCGTCGGATGCGTCGTGGCCGCGAACCTGCCGTCCACGTGGTGGCCGGTTCCCCTCATCCTCACCGTGCTGGTGATGGTCGGTCGGGTGTACGTCGGCGCCCACAACCCGCTCGACGTCACCGCCGGACTCGGCGCCGGACTGGTCCTCGGCGGCGCCATCGCGACACTCGTCAACTGACCCCTTTGGCGGGCGCGGCGGGCACTCCGCGACGTCATGCGCCGATGCTCTCACCCGGCGACAGGTCCCCCACCCGGACTGGGATTGGTAGCAAACTCAGGGCGTTCGACCCGTTCGCCGATTCCAGGGAGACTGCCATGCTCGCTTACGACTATCCACTGCTGGGCGTCTTCTGGTCGCTCATGATGCTGTTCATGTTCGTGATCGTCGGGTTCGTCGTCATCTACACGTTCATCGACAACTTTCGGCGCTCGGACCACGGCGGCGCGGCCAAGGCCGGGTGGGCGCTGGTGATCGTCGTGCTGCCGTTGCTCGGCGCGCTGATCTACATCCTCTCGCGTCCCGAGATGAGCAACCCTCCGCTACGACTGGCCGTGTGACGTCGGCCTGCCGACGGAGCTCTGTTGCGGGCTACTGCTGGATGCTCTTGATCTCGAGGAACTCCTCGAGGCCGTGCTCGCCGTACTCGCGCCCGACACCGGACTGCTTGTAACCGCCGAACGGCGCGTTCGGGTTGAACGCGCCGCCGTTGATCTCGACCTGGCCGGTGCGCAGCCGGCGGGCGACCGCCCGGGCGTGGTCCTGGTCGGCCGACCACACGCCGCCGGCGAGCCCGTAGACGACGCCGTTGGCGATCTCGACCGCGTCGTCCTCGCCGTCGTGGGGCAGGATCGACAGCACCGGCCCGAAGATCTCCTCCTGGGCGATGGTCATGTCGGGCGTGACGTTGGAGAACACGGTCGGGCGCACGTAGTAGCCGGCATCGACGCCTTCGGGCGCACCGAGACCGCCGGCCACGAGCGTGGCCCCCTCGTCGATGCCCTTCTGGATGTAGCTCTGGACCCGGTCGCGCTGGGCCGCCGACGCCAGCGGGCCGAGCTGGACACCTTTGACGAAGGGATCGCCGACGACCATCTTGGCGACGGCCGCCGCCGCGACCTCCTCGGCCTCGGCGAGGCGGTCGCGAGGTACGAGCATCCGGGTCAGCGCCGAGCAGGTCTGTCCCGAGTTGAGGAACGCCTTGCCGACGCCGTCGCCGACAGCCTTGGCGAAGCCGGCCTCGTCGAGATCGTCGAGCAGCACGTTCGCCGACTTGCCGCCCAGCTCGAGGGCGACCTTCTTGATCGTCTCGGCGCCGAGTTGGGCGACCCGACGACCAGCGCGGGTGGAGCCGGTGAACGACACCATGTCGACGTCGGGGTGAGCGGCGATCGCCTCACCCACCACCGGTCCGAAACCGGAGACGAGGTTGAACACACCGGCCGGGAGCCCGACCTCGTCGATGACCTCGGCGAGCACGAACGCGTCGACCGGGGCGACCTCGCTGGGCTTGAGCACGACGGTGCACCCGGCAGCCATCGCGTAGGCGACCTTGGCGGCGATCTGATGCAGCGGGTAGTTCCACGGGGTGATGCAACCGACGACACCGATCGGCTCGCGCACGATCAACGAGTTGGCGTTCGTCGTCTCGAAGCTGTACGACTCGGCCACGGCAGCCGCCTGGTTGAAGCTGTTGATCGGCAGGCCGACCTGCACCAGCTTCGACAGCCACATCGCCATCCCGGTCTCCTTCGAGATCGCGGTCGCGAGCTCGTCCATCCGGGCGCCGAGCGCGTCGCCGATGCGGGTCAGGTACTTCGCGCGCTCTTCCACCGGCGTCATCGACCAGGCACCGAAGGCCGCCTTCGCGGCCGCAACTGCCGCATCGACGTCGCCGGCCGTCCCGGCGGGGATGGTCGCCATCACGTCCTCGGTGACCGAATCGATCACGTCGATGGTCTCGGTAGATCCAGGGGCGACCCAGGCGCCATCGATGTAGAGCTTGTCGAACGTCGTCATGGTCTCAAGATAGGCGGAGCTGGTCGAGGAAGCGAAGTGCGGCTTGGGAGAGCTCGCGGCGCCACAAGACGACGACATCGACGGTGGTGTCGTCCTCGATCTGGCCGCCGAGGGCTGTGGCCAACTGCTCGATGTGGTCGTACTGCTCGTCGAGCATGCGGGTGACGTCGATGTCGCACAGGTCGGCGATGATCAACTTGAGGAGCAGTTCGCTGCGCAGGTCGCGGAGGTGGGCGACTGGCGTGTTCAACCACTTGCGCAGCTGCGCGCGCCCGCTGCGGGTGGCGGCGAGGATCGTCCGGTTGCCACCGGCGATGCCCGGTTCCTCGCCTACCGCGTGGATGTAGCCGCGGCTCGTGAGTTGATCCAGTGACCGGTAGGTGAGCGGTCGGGACAACGACCACACCCTGCCGACGTCGCCGCCGGGCTTGAGCCGCGCCGCGATCGCGAACCCGTGCGTCGGTGCCGGGTAGAGGATGCCCAGGCACGCCCATTCCCCGAGCAGCAGTTGTTCTTCGGTCGTTCTGATCACCGTCGCCATCGTCGCACCCGTCCGCTGCCAGGTCGTCGTTCAGACGACGTAGGCCTCGATGTCAGTGGCCTTGACCGACGCGTGGACCTCGTCGCCGGGCCGGAGCTGCATTGCGTCGAGCGCGGCGGCGGTGATCTCCGCGGTCAACGGGAGCTCTCCGTCGATGCCCATCCGGACCCGGTCGCCGAGTCTGTCGATGTTGCTGATCGTTCCGCGCCATGTGTTGCGCGCGCTCGAACCCACGGGCGCATCGCGGTACAGGGCGATGGCTTGCGGCCGGATGACCGCGAACGAAGGTCCTGGTACAGCGTCGGCGATCACGACACGAGCGCCGGCTTCGGTGGTCAGCACGCCGTTGGTGACAGTGCCGGTCGACGAGGTTGGTGCCGACCAGGTCGGCGACGTAGCGCGATCGTGGATGAGCGGTGACCTCGGCAATCGTTCCGATCTGGACGACCTTGCCGGCGTCGAGGATCGCTACTCGATCGGCGAGCGCGTAGGCGTCGACGGGATCGTGGGTGACCAGCAGCCGCATCCCGTCGAACGACTCGAGATGTCGTCGCAGGTCGTGGCGAACACCGACTCGGGTTCCGGCATCCAGCGCCGCGAGCGGCTCGTCGAGGAGCAACATCTGTGGGTCGGTCGCCAGTGCTCGCGCCAGTGCGACCCTTTGCGCCTGACCACCCGACAACGCCCGTGGCCGGTGTGACGCGTGGTCCGACAGTCCGACCCGAGCCAGCCACTCGTTGGCGCGCCGCCGCGCGTCCACCTTCGGTACACCTCGGGCACGCAGACCGAACGCGACGTTCTCCACGGCGCTCAGGTGGGCGAACAGCAAGTAGTCCTGGAACACGAAGCCGATCGGCCGTTGTTCGACTGGCACGAACACGTCGGCGGCGGGGTCGTCGAGCACGAAGTCGTCGATGCTGATACGGCCCTGTTCGATGGGCACGAGACCCGCCAGGGCCCGCAGCACGGTCGACTTGCCTGATCCGTTCGGGCCGAGGATCGCGACCACCTCACCGGGTTCGACCGAGAGCTCGACGTCGAGATCGAGACTTCCGAGTTGCAGGCCGATGCTCGCGTCGAGGCTCATCCCGCTCCGGGGGCCGGGGTGCCGCCGAGCCATCGGTCACGGAGACCGATCAGCACCGCGAACGACACCGCGACCAGCACCAGGCTCAGGATCAAGGCTTCCTCCGGGTTCGTTTCCAACGCCAGATATGTCGCCAACGGCATCGTCTGGGTCGTGCCGGGAAAGTTCCCGGCGAACGTGATCGTCGCGCCGAACTCACCGAGGGCACGAGCCCAGGCGAGCACCGCCCCCGCGATCAACGCGGGACGCACCGTCGGAAGTGTGACCCGACGGAACACGTACCACCGCGACCCACCCAACGTGCGCGCTGCGTCCTCGTAGCGTCTGTCGATCTGTCGCAGCGCGGCCTCCACGGTGAGCACCAGGAACGGCATCGACACGAACGTCTGCGCCATGACGACACCCCACGTCGTGAACGGCAGCCGGAAGTCGAACCAGCGATCCAAGTACTGGCCGAACAGGCCGCGCCGTCCGAACGAGAAGAACAGCGCGACGCCTCCGACCACCGGTGGCACCACCATCGACAGCATGCACAGGGCTCGCACGACGCCGCGGCCCGGGAAGTTCACACGGGCGAGCAGCCACGCCAGCGGAACTCCGAACACCAACGCCAACGCGGTCGCTGCCAGTGAGCACCGGATCGACAGCCACAACGCTGTGCGCACCGCGTCCTCGGTGAGCACGCTCCACGCCGTGCTCCATGGCGCACGCCACACCAGCCCGAGGAACGGGAGCGCGAAGAACACGATCGCGACGACGGCGAGAAACAGCGCAGGGCCGGGAAGGCGTTCCTTCCCGACCCCGCGACGCACACGATGCGGCGGCGCCTCCAAGCTCACGGAGCGGTGAAGCCGTAGCTGGCCAGGATGGTCTGGCCCTGCTCACCGACCACGAAGTCGACGAACGCCTGACCCGCCTCGGCATTGGGCGCTTCCTTGGTGATCACCAGCGGGTACTCGGCCACCAGGTTGAGATCGGGGGGGATCTCAACACCTTCGGCCTGGTCCCCTGCCGCGGTGACGTCGGTCTTGTAGACGATTCCCGCGTCGGCCTCACCGAGGGTCACCTTGGTGACGATCCCTCGCACGTTCTCCTCGAAGGAGGCCGGTGTCACCGTGACGCCCGCCTTGGTGAACACCTCCTGCGTGTACGCCCCGATCGGCACCTCGGGCGCACATGTCACGAAGATGATGTCTGGGTTCGCCAGGTCGGCGACCCCGGTGATCCCCTTCGGGTTGCCAGGACCGACGATGATCTCCAACGAGTTCGTCGCGAACACCTCCGGCTCAGCTCCGTTGTTGCCGGCGTCGGTCAGCTTGGTCATGTTGTTCTGGTCAGCTGAGGCGTAGACGTCGGCGGGTGCCCCCTCGTTGATCTGGGTCACGAGCTCTGACGACGCGGCGAAGTTGAACGTCACCGTCGAGTCCGGATGTCTCGGTCATGAACGCCTCGCCGATCTCGGTGAACGCGTCGGTCAGCGACGCCGCCGCGAACACCGTGACGTCCCCCGACACCGCCGGCTCAGTTGCCCCAACTGTGGCCGTCGTCGTGTCAGCGGAGTCGGCGGCGTCGTCGTCCCCGCACGACGCCGAGGAAACCCAACACCACCACCGCTGAGACCAGGAGGCGAGATGTCCTACGCATGCCGAGCACATTAGTCATGAGATAACTATGAGCACGTCATCGGCTGACCAATGCACGCGCTCGACGAACGGCCTGCGTCAAGGTCGCCCACCCGGATGGGCAACACGTCAACGCGCGTCGGCTAATCGTCCAACGCGACGCACGACGGGCCGTCATCCGGAAGGCCCGCCAGTCGGTGCAGGATCCCACGCGTGACCACGATCGAGATCGCGGCCACGCCCCCGCCACCTTCGACCACATCGACGTGGTCGGCGATCCCGTCGACGATGAGCTGGTACTCCCCGCCGTTGGGCGGCTGCCATACCAAGGACAACGCAGAACGCTCGGCCAGGTTGGCCGCGGTGCGCTGGCCGACGTTGGTGAGTCAACTGACCGTCGACCACCTCCACGATCGTCGACACGACATGCGGCGAGTTCGACGCGTTGACCGTGATCAACGTGGCACGGTCACCGAACTCCGCGACGCGACGGCGAACGTCCGCGAACTGCACCTCACGGCCCACGTCCGAACCATAGATCAGCCCAGCAGATGAGCGCGGTAGTGGTCGATGGCGACGACGTCACGTCCACAGCGCGATCGTGCAGGCGACCAAACCAGCGAACCGTGAGCTGACTGCTGATCACCTCTCCGAGTAGGCCGGCGTGATGCCGAGCGGTGCCATCAACTACTCCACTCATCGAGAGGCCAGTCTTGGCAGCGTTTGCCAGGGAACAGCGGGCAGGCACCTCCGTTAGGGCCCATCCGACGGAACGCCGAACATCGACTCGACGATCACGAGTGCGTCCTCGGGAGCACGCACCTCGACGCGACGCCGCGGCGATCGACAGTGATGGCGAACCGGAAGAACTGGCAGCAGTCCTGCTCGGCTGCGACAAGCCGCATCAATTCATCGAGAGGGACCGACGGCGCGAACACCGATCGGACACCACCGTTGATCGCCTCTCGGCGCTCGACGTGAGCGAGCAGCGCCTGCCAGTCCGCCATGCGACCGTTCATCGACCCCGTCGACAGGGTGCACGCGATCGCGGGCTCGCCGGCCGCTGCCGGTTCAGCGGAAAGGCTGACGGCGTGGATCGTCGCGGCGACTGGCTCGGTGTCGTCGGCATCGCTGACGCAGCCGCACGCCGCGTCACACGCACCGTCGGGTCGGTGACGCTCGAGCGCGGCGGCAGCGTGTTGCAGCTCTGCCGTGAACGTCGCCAGGTCTGCGATCTGATTTTGAGCGGCAGCGATCTTGCCCGCCACGAGTCCGCGTAGCTGATCTTGGATGGGGCCGCACCGGCCGCCGTCCCAAGCCGTGGCCAGGCCGGCGATCTCGTCCAGGCTGCAGCCCAGTTGCTTGGCGCGAGCGATGAACGCGAGCCGGTCCAACGTGCGCTGGTCGTAGATCCGGTAACCGGCCGGAGTGCGCATCGACTCAGGCAGCAACCCGATCTGCTCGTAGTAGCGCAACGTCGCCGTCGTGAAGCCGCTGGCATCGGCGACCTCTTTGATCTTCATTCTGGCGGTCATCGCGGCCCACGATAGACCTTCATGTCCACTTGAAGGTCAATAACCCAGCGCATGAGGAGGAATGGGAGGACCCACCGCAGGGCTACCCGCAGACGCCGCCGTACCAGTGGTGGAACTACCACGACGCATACGGCACAACCTTGACGAAAGGGCAAGATTGAGTGGCTCCCGGAGTGAGGCCACGATGTGACCTCCTCGAGCTCGACGAATCGCACGCGTCCGTGCTCGACTGGCGGGTATGTCCCACCACTCGTGCTCTGAATCAGTCTCCGTCGTCGGCCGAATCGTCCCTGGCCGCCATGATCCTGGCGATCGTGCCGGCAGGTACCAGCGACACGTCGAGCTCCAGATCGACGTCGTCGTCCAAGGCGACGCCACCGCCCAGGACCGGCGCGTTCCACGTGATGTCCCACCGCGCGCGTTGAAGCCTCGCTGTCGCACGAAACCCGAGCCGGGGGTTACCCATCACATCGGGCGCTCGACCGAACAGATCGACGCCGAGCCGCACGGGCTGGGTGACACCGCGGATCGTCAGGTCACCCGAGACCGCGTACCGCCCGGCGCCGAGCACCGTGGCACCGCGAGATCGAAACGTGATGTTCGGATGACGCTCGACGTCGAAGAACTCCTCGCCGCGCAGGTGCTCGTCGCGGACCGCCATCGCACTGTCCACGGACGAGGCGTCGATGTCGACGGCGATCTGCGTCATCTCCAGATTCGACGGATCGATCGCGACCGCACCGGAGAACGACGTGAAGCGGCCGCGCACCAGCGTGAACATCGCGTATCGCACGACGAACTCGAGCGTTGAATGTGTCGGGTCGACCTCCCATTCACCGCCGAGTGAAGACAGGTCGTCACCGGCATGAGCGTCGATGATCGCGGAGTGGTCTGACATCCCGACCTCCGTTTCGGGTCTCCGGGTTGCCACCGGCGACGGCGGCCCTCAACTCACGAGGTGCAGCGCGTCGAGCTTGCGCAGCGCGTCAGTGGCTTCCTTCGTCACGAGCACCACGACAAAGTCCTGCACCGGGGCGCCGTCGTACATGGCTGCAACGTCGCCGACGAGACGTCGTACGAATTCTGGGTCGTACCTCCCGTTGGACCGGGCGATCAACGCCTCGGCAATCGGGGCGATGCGCGGGCTGAGACCGACGGCGGTCATCGTCGCGATCCCCGACCCGTCGCGGTCATCCTCCGTCGTTGCGAGGGACGTCGGCGGACCGTCGTGGGCTTGAATGTTCATGCAACCCCTTTCGCTCTCCGCCTCTGACGTGCCCCGCGACACCCGAACTGAGACGCCGACTGCGACTCGAATCCAGTCGCAGCTCACGCCGGGGCACTCACGTGTCGTCCGCCCCGGCTGACGGGAGTCGGGCGACGAGTGTCCTGGCGATGACCGTAGCGCGTGCGCTCGCCGAACCTCTAACGGCCCGCTTCGGTAATACCATCGACACATCCATGACCACGTGCTCACACTTGAACACGATCGCCGAGGTCGAGCCCAGCGACGACGGTTGTCACGAATGCCTCGTGACGGGCGGCCACTGGGTGCATCTGCGGATGTGCCAGCAGTGCGGCCACATCGGCTGTTGCGACAACTCGCCCGGGAAGCACGCCACCGCGCACAACGCGGCAACCGGTCATCCGCTGATCCGCTCGTTCGAACCGTACGAAGAGTGGTTCTGGTGCTATCCGGACGCGGTCGCGTTCGAGCTCGACGTTCCGCCCGGTCCGTCGCATTCCTGACGAAGCGGCTGACCGGCGAGCCAATCTTCGGTGGTTCACAGTCGACGTGAACAGCACCCCGAGGTCCGGAGCACCGTGCCGCTTGGGGACGATTCACACGCCGGTTGCCGGCCGTTCACCGAGCTGTCGGCGTGCGGTCGCCGACGGTACAAGTGCGCCTGCCAACTTGAACCACGAACTCAGTCAGGGAGGTACCCATGTCCGTTGATGAAGCATCGCCGCAGAGCGACACGGAGGATGTCGCCGCCGAGCGAGGCCTGTCGCGCCGACTGTTGCTCGGTGGTGGCGCGGCTGCCCTCGCCGCCGTCAGCACCCCACTGGCGTTCGGCGGCACCGCCGTCGGTGCCGCAACGTCGAATCGAGACGACAGGGGCGATCGGCGCGGCGGCGCCGGCCGCTCGGCGCTCGGCTTTGCCGCAGTGGCACCGAACGTGGACGACGCCGTGACCGTCCCCGACGGCTACGTCGCCCAGGTGCTGATCCCGTGGGGCGACCCGATCCAGCCCGACGGGCCGGCGTTCCTGTTCGATGGCACGAATACCGCCGCCGACCAGGAGCAGCAGTTCGGAACGGGCCACGACGGGATGGCGTTCTTCCCGCGGTCAGCGCAAGCGCGGCCTGCTCGTCGATGAATCACGAGGCCTTCGACTCAGCGGTTGTCGCTGTTCCCGACCGTCGCCGACTACACGCGACCCCGGAGACGGTGCTGCAAGGCGCAGAACGCCCACGGCGTCAGCGTGTGCGAGCTCGAGTTGGTCGCGACGGCTCATGGCGCCTCGTGCGCTCCGCTACGCCCGGCGCATCACGGCGAACACCGAGATGGAGTTGACCGGGCCCGGCCGCCGGTCATCCGTCGCTGCAGACTCCGCCGATCCACCGGCACACGCGTGCTGGGGACGGTCAACAACTGCGCCAACGGGAAGACGCCGTGGGGCACGTATCTGACGTGCGAGGAGAACTTCAACGGCTACTTCGGCACGGAGACGCCGTTCACGCCGACGCCGTTGATGGGCCGCTACGGCGTCGGCGCGGGGCGACAACCCGTGGTGGCTGGCGCGATCCCCGCTTCGATCTCGCCGCCAACCCGAACGAGCCGAACCGGTTCGGCTGGGTCGTCGAGATCGACCCGAGCGACCCCGGATCGACGCCGAAGAAGCGGACGGCGCTCGGGCGCGCTCAAGCACGAGAACGCCGGCTTCGCCGAGGCCGACGATGGCCGGGCCGTCATCTACACCGGTGACGACGAGCGATTCCAGTTCCTCTACAAGTTCGTCTCGGCTCGGCCGTGGCGATCGCGCCGCCAGCCGCAGCCCGCTCGACGAGGGCACCCTGTACGTCGCCCGCTTCGACGCCGACGGCAGCGGCACGTGGCTCCCGCTTGGTCGCAGGAGCGGTGCCCGGCTACGGCTCGCTGGCCGAGATCCTCATCGACGCCCGCGGCGCGGCCGCCGCCGTCGGGGCCACGCCGATGGACCGCCCGGAGTGGGTCGCCGTCCACCCGCTGCAGCCGGGCGTGGCCTACGGAACCTTCACCAACAACACCAACCGCACGACGACCGACGCCGCCAACCCGCGCCCGAACAACACGTTCGGCCACATCCTGCGCTGGCAGAACACCGGCGGCGACCACGGCGCCGACGACGTTCATCTGGTCGGCCTTCGCCCTCGCCGGCGCCGGCCTCGGCACCGGCGACGGCTCGACCATCGCTCCCGCCGACGCCTTCGGCTCACCGGACGGACTCGCCTTCGACCCCGACGGACGGCTCTGGATCGAGACCGACGGAACGCAGCCGATCGCCGTGCAACAACCAGATGCTCGCCGCCGACCCGCGTGACCGGCGACATCCGCCGCTTCCTCGTCGGGCCCAAGGGATGCGAGATCACGGGCTGGGCGATGACCGACGACCAGCGGACGCTGTTCGTCAACATCCAACATCCCGGCGAGGCCGCCACCGACCCGGCCAATCCCGCCTCACAGTCGAACTGGCCGGACTTCCAAGGACGGCCGCGCTCGGCAACGGTCGCGATCCGGCACGCCGACGGACGCAACGATCGGCACCTGACACCTGCACTGAGAACTTCACGCCGATCTGCAACGGCATCACCTCGCCGGGGCGGCGCGAGGCTCGCGTCGGTCGGCGGTCATCGCTCATCGGGCTGACATGATCTGCGGGTGCCGACGACAATTGCACACCGCAGATTGCCGATGACCGGGCGCGACCCGCATGAGCTCCATCGTGCGGCGACCCCGCTCGAGCTCCTCTACGACCTGACGTTCGTGGTGGCATTCGGCGCCGCGAGCAACGAAGCCGCGCACTCCTTCGCCGAGGGCCATTGGCGGACGGGGTTGATCGGGTTCGGGTTCGCGATGTTCGCGGTGATCTGGGCGTGGATCCAGAACACCTGGTTTGCGTCGGCCTACGACACCGACGACTGGATCTACCGCCTTCTCACGATGGTGCAGATGGTCGGGGTGCTCGTGTTGGCGCTCGGGCTCCCCCCGATGTTCGAGTCGATCGAGCAAGGCGACCACGTCGACAACGGAGTGATGGTGCTCGGGTACGTGATCATGCGCACAGGACTCATCGCGCTGTGGCTTCGAGTCGCCCGACACGACGTCGTCCGGCGACGGTGCGCGGCCACCTACGCCATCACACTCTTTGCCGCCCAGATCGGTTGGATCGGGTTGCTGGTGGCCGACGTGTCGATCGCCGCCATGTTCTCGATCGCTGCAGTGCTCGTGATCATCGAGCTGACCGGTCCGGTCGTCGCCGAGCGCCGCTTCGGCGTCACCCCGTGGCACCCGCACCACATTTCCGAGCGATACGGACTGCTGACCATCATCACGCTCGGCGAAGTGATCCTCGGCACCGTCGCTGCGATCAACGCCGTCCTTCGCTCTGACGGATGGACCGTCGAAACGGCGCTCGTCGGGCTCGCCGGCGTCGGACTCACGTTCGGCATGTGGTGGATGTACTTCGTGATCCCGAGTGCCGAGTTGCTGGCCCGCTTCCGCAACCGCTCCTTCGGCTGGGGATATGGGCACCTCCCGTTGTTCGCGGCCCTCGCTGCGACGGGCGCGGGGCTCCACGTGGCCGCGCTCTACATCGAACACGAGGCGCACATCAGCCAGCTCGCGGTGGTCCTCACGACCGCCGTTCCACTCGCCATCTACGTGCTCTGCCTCTACGCCCTCTACAGCGTGCTCTCCCGTGAGGTCGACCCGTTTCACGTCTGGCTGGTCATCGGCACGGCGGTGGTCATCGTTGCGGCGATCATCATGGCCGCCGCCGACGCTCCCATCGCGGCCTGCCTCCTCGTGCTGACGTTGGCGCCGGCGGTGACGGTCGTCGGCTACGAGGTCGTCGGTCACCGCCACCGGGCCGAGATGCTGGCCCGATCGGGCGTCGAACACGCGCCGCGATGACCGCTCGCCTGCGTGGCCGACGGATTCATCGCCGCCTTCGCCGACTACCGAAACGATGCCTCGACGAGGTGTCGCCGCCTGGGCGAGGGCTCAGTGTTCGTCCGACGGGCGTTCCGCGTGCCGAGTGTCGCTGAGCTCGATGGACCCGACCGAGTGGCAGCGTCGTGGATTCGAGATGCACGCGTCAGACCGATGGCAGGTTTCTGAACCAGCGTGACACGCGCTGAGTCGAACCCACGTGCAGACGCCGCCCGCCCTCGGCTTGTCACTCTTCGGTGACGAACGCGAGGGCGTGACGCATGGTGGCTGACGGGGTGCCGTATGCGACCTCGAGGAGCGCGGCGCGCCAGGCTGAGGCGAGCACGATGGCGGCGGGACGCGCTCGGGCTGGGAGCAGGCCTTCGAGGGAATTGCGGATCGGGTCCGGTCGTTCGGCTGGTGCGGGCTCACCGAGCAGCCGGCAGGCGCCGAAGCGAACAGCGGCGTCGAACGCAATGAGCAGGGCTGCCCGGACGGCGGTCCGGCCGGGACGGTCGATGGCGGCTGCGGCCCCTTCCATGCGATCGGTGATCCGCTGTTCCAGATCATCGCGGACGGTGGTGTAGAGCCCGAGCTTGGAACCGAAGTGGTGGTAGAGCGCACCGGTCGTCACGTCTGCCTTCGCCGCCAGGTCGGTGACGGTGGTGGCGTCGAACCCGACGTGCTCGAACTGGTGTTGCGCGGCGGCGATCAGCCTGGCCTTGGCCGATCCGGGCATGGGGAAGCCGTCACGCACGATGCCAGCGTAACGCCTTGCCATCTGAACGTAGTGTCATTACGGTAGCGGCCGATGAAGCTGTCGTATTTCTACGTGTCCGTGCCGGAACTGCAACCAGCGCTCGCCTTCTATCGAGACGACCTCGGGCTCGACGAGGCGTGGCGCGAGGGCGAAGGCACCGTGGCCTTCGAGCTGCCAGGGACACCGGTCCAACTCATGCTCGACGTCCCGCCGGACGATCACGCGCGCTGGTCATCAGGGCCGTTCTACGAGGTCGACGATGTCGAACGGTTCGTCGGCGAGCACCCTCAACTGTCGTGGGTCGGTGAGTCGATCGACGTGCCGGGCGGTCACTCGGCATCGTTGAGCGACCCGGCCGGCAACATCATCCACATCTTCGATCAGACCGCCCCCCAGCCAGACTGACGACGGGCTCCACTCCCGATTCAACAACGCAACGAGACGTGCTCCCCGGACGCACCGGCTGTCGTTTCGTGTTCGCGCCAAGGTTCGTGTCTCACGATGCGCTGTCCACCCACTCCTGCATCGTCCCGTCGAACGGCCAGTCGCCGTTGGTGTACCGCGCGGCGATCGTGGAGATGCCCGACCAGGCACCCCGCACGACCTGGTCGGGGTAGCCCATCGTGCGGGCGTGGTCGTGGAACTGGGCCTCGTCCTGGAGCGCCACCTCGTCGCCGGTGACCTCGAAGTCCAAGTCGAGGTCGACCCACACGATCTCGTCGTCACTGGGCGGCACTTCGAAGGGAGCCGCGGCGTGGACCTTGTAGCCGTTGAGCGACCGGGCCGCGTCCGCGTAACCGCACAGCACCCACCACTCGCCGGGCACCGCGACCCACAGCTCGTCGGTACCTACGACCTCGATCGCGCCTGACGAAGGGCGCTCCCTGCGGCTGCCGGCGAGCACGAACCAGGCCGAGTTGTCGCCTGGGACCGCGAGCGGATTCGCGGTGTCCACCGCCGAGATGGTCCCGTCCCACTTGCGCTTGACGACGCGCACGGTCATCGGCGCTGCTCGGGCGCCGAGGGTACGGGGTGCGACTGCGTATGTGCTGAGTCGGCCACGAGCACAGCGTGCCGCTCAGCGATCGTCCTGTCCAACTGGTCGTTGCCGCACAGCGCACGAGGTCCGCGTCGCGATCGCGTAGCCTCCGCCACGGTGGCCGCGCGAGTCGACCCAACCGTGCAAGGAGAACCATGAACGAGCGGCTTGTCGACCTGGAGACGGTCGTCGATCTCTCCGACATCATCGACGCCCTCCAGGACCTGTCGACCGAGGAGCTCGTGGCACACGGCTTGTCGGCGACGAACACGTGGGATGAGATCGACGACCCCGTCCTGATCGGTCCTGATGGTTTGCCGATCGAGACCTGGCGCGAGGGATACCCCTACGACGAGCGCATGGAGCGCAACGACTACGAGATCACGAAGCGTCTTCTGCAGATCGAGCTGCTCAAGGCGCAGGCGTGGATCCGCGAGACGGGTCAGAAGCTGGTTGTCCTGTTCGAGGGACGTGACGCGGCGGGCAAGGGTGGCACGATCAAGCGGTTCGTGGAACACCTCAATCCGCGTGGCACCAATGTGGTTGCCTTGTCGGTGCCGAGCGAGCGCGAGCGGGGCGAGTGGTACTTCCAGCGGTACGTGCAGCACCTGCCGACGCAGGGCGAGATCGTCCTGTTCGATCGATCCTGGTACAACCGCGCCGGGGTCGAGCGGGTGATGGGATTTTGCACCGACGACGAGTACGACGAGTTCCTCCGAGAGGTCCCCGAGTTCGAAGCGATGCTCACGCGGTCCGGGACAACGCTCGTCAAGTTGTGGTTCTCGGTGTCGCGCCGCGAGCAGATCGCACGATTCACGATCCGGCGGATCGATCCGGTACGTCAGTGGAAGTTGAGCCCGATGGACCTGGCGTCGTTGGATCGCTGGGACGACTACACCGCCGCCAAGGAGGCGATGTTCCGGAGCACCCACACCGCGCACGCACCGTGGACCGTGGTGCGAAGCAACGACAAGAAGCGCGGGCGCATCGAGGCGATCCGCTTCGTGCTGCACGGCCTGGACTATCCGGACAGGAACACGGACCTTGTCGGCTCGCCGGACCCGCTCATCGTCGGCCCGCCGACCATCGTCGCTTCCGACGCTGGAGAGACCTCCGACGACGACAACTCGGTCGCCGCAGAACGACAGCTGACACCGACCGCGGTTCCGCGCCGTCCGTCATCACGTTGATGGCGCGCGCGTCTCGGCAGGTGGGGCAGTCATGCCATCTCGTGGCGTGTTCAGCGTGCGTTGGGCAAGCCGGACGTCTTGCGCCTCGCGTACCACGCCTCTGTCGACTCCGATGCCGAAGCCATGATCTGCGTGTCCAACAAGACGATCACGAGGCACGTGGTCCGCGGACTCGAACAACGATGCATCCCGGCCTTCGGTTCGATCTGGGACTCATGACTGTCCGGTCCCGGCTGCGTTCGCCGTCACGAAACCCAGCGTGTCGACGATCACGTGGGCCGGTGCTCCGCGGTTGAGCAACGCGATCGAGCCGTCGGCGCCGAGTGGGATGATCACCATGTTGGACACGTCGTTACCGGCCGTGAAGTTGACGTTCGACGTCTCCGGCGAAGGCGACCCGCCGGAGAACACCGTGGCGTAGCCGCCACCCTCGCTCTGCGTCACCGTCACGTTGAGCACCGCCGCGGTCGCGCCGGCGGGAATCGGGCCGACGCCGCGTAGCTGCACCGCGACGATCTCGCCATCGGCGAGCTTCCGTGGCGGGAGGCCGAGACCGCTTCGCGAGTCGGCGACACGGACCGGCTCGATCGCCGTGATTCTGTGTCCGCCCGGGGCGAAGGCGCCCATCACGTCGACGACGAGGTGCGTCGCCGCGTCGTCGACGCGCATCGCGATGCGGCCGTCCGCGCCCACCGGAAGGACCGCCAGGTTGGCGCGATCCGCGCGCTCCGTGAAGTTGAGGCTGGAGGCTTGCGGCGTCGCGATACCGGACGGGAACGCACGCACATAGCCGGCCGCCTGTGCATGCGTGGCGGTGATGTTGACGACGACCGCCGACGCATCGTCCGGCACACCGGCGACGCCGGCCACCGCGACCGTGCGGGTCTCACCGATCTCGAAGCGCTTGGCGGGACCGCCCGTGCCGTTGCGGGTGTCGAGCACGCGTGTCGGGGCGACCCCCACGTAGCCGAGCGCCTGCGGATCGGCCGAGCCGGTGTCGAACCATCCGGCGACGTCAGCGATGATGTGCGTCGGCCCGAAGGAGTTGAACAGGGTGATCGTGCCACCCGCGCCCACACGTGCCAGGACGAGGTTGGCGACAGCGTCGGACGGACCGACGTTGAGGTTGGACGTCGCGGGGACCTCTGGATCGATCGCTGCCCGGTCGTCGTGGATCGCGAGGTCGTCACAACAGCTCGGTCGGCGTGGCCGCACCGCGACGAAGCCGGCACCCGGCGCTTCGACCGCCGTCACATTCAGCAGCACCGCACTGACGCCGGTCGCGGGCACTCCGAACCTTCCGGTGACCCTCAGCTCGTGGTTCACGACCTCGTCGTTTCGCACGACTCGGTTGTCACTCGGCGACCAACCACCACCAGTCCTCACCGGACCGTTACCGATCCCGAGCCGAGCCCTGGTGTCGAGCACCCGCGTCGGTGTCAGCGGGTGGAAGGTCCCGGCAGCGGCTCCGGGCCCGCCGCGGTCGTACTGGCACGTGTAGAAGCCGAAGCACACGGCGTCCAGGTCGATGGTGGGAACCGATCCGGGGGCGATGTCGGCGATCGCCTGGATGCGACGGTTGGTCGCCATGTCGCGCACGAACAGGACGTACCGCCCTGGCCATCCGACGCCCGCTGTCCATTGGTGACCCCGATTCGTCGATGTGGCGAACGCGCCGAACTCGTCACCGGTCGCGTTTCGAGGCAGCGGCGGGATGAACGGATCGAACTCGACGATCCCGAGCTGGAACGCGTCGATCTCGACCCGTCCGTCGGGAACGTCAGTGCTCGACACGATCGTGCCGTCGATGCGGAACCCGACTGCACCGTCGAAGGCTTGACCGAGCTTCGGCAAGGTGATGTCACCCATCGTCAGCCAGTTCGGGCCCATTGACACGTCGCGGTGGACGTGTGCCCCGCCGACGGACAGCGTCCAGGGGTCGTAGGCGTGGCTGTCGGGATAGAACTCGAACCTCGCCCAGGCCGGCGATCCGGGAACCGCGAAGTCGTCGATCTGTCCCGCCGCGTCCCAGTAGCGAACGATTTCGTAGGCGAGCGCTGAGCCACCGTCGAGGTCGACGCCGACGTGCCCCACGAGCCCGGCGGCGTCGATCCGTCCGATCTGGGCGCTCACCTGAGCCTGCGCCGATGCCGGAGCCGACACGGCCGCGGCGATCAATGCCACCCCGGCGACGAGCCCCGCAACACGGTGGCGAGCCGACACGCCCATCCTCGACAGCATCGCGCGAGCGCCTCGCCGCGGCGCCGCGGCGGGCGGGGCGCAGGTCACGAGTCGCAGGCGACCGGGTGGCTGTTGTCGCCGACGAGTCCCTCTCCCGCGTCGGGGGCTTGGTTGTGTCCGCATCGTTGTGCGGGCATCGATCGGCTGCTCGACGACGCATCCATCGACACGCCGAGCGAGGCCCTTCATCGAACGAGGAATCGCCCAGGAATAAGCTGGCCCCGCCCTATCCGAGTTCGCCGGATCGCCGCGCATTCATACCCTCGGGTTGGGGTGCCTTCGAGTCGAAACGCCTGTCCGCGTCGAACAACCCGGTCGCGTCGTCGGTCGCTCGGAGCAGGCGGTGTCAGCGTTGGGCGATCATTCAGTCGACAGGGTCGGCGAAAGCGTCGGCGATGAGGTCCATGTGTCCAACGCCACTGCGGACCGACATCACTGCATTGGGGAGTTTGGGCCCGAGCCGCTGAGCGTTGTGCACTGGAGCGAACTCGTCGTCGACGCCGTGCGCGAGCCACACCGGTACCGTCACCTCGGCGAGGTCGAACTTCCACGGCGTTTGCAACGCTCGGGCGTCGTCGGGGGTATCCGCCGGACTGTGTAAGTGGCGTGGCCGGACGTAACCCAACTCGGCGGTGAGCTCGGCGCGGTCGATTTGGATGTTCCCCGGGACCGCAACGGAAGCTTCGAACCCAAGCTGATCCCCAAGGGTCAGACCCGCCTGGCCGGGTTCAACGAACGAGTCATCGCCCTCTACGCGAGAGGGATGTCGGTGCGTGACGTGCAGGCTCACCTGCGCGAGATCTACCAAGTCGAGGTGTCGCCGGATCTGATCTCGACGATCACCGACGCCGTGTTGGAAGAGCTACGCGAGTGGCAGCATCGCCCGCTCGACTCGGTGTATCGGTGATCTACCTCGACGCCATCGTGATCAGCCAGCGGTCGAGCAACCGCTGACGGCGGCTAGGTGGGCAGTCGTCGTTTCTCGAGTTCCCTCAGCTCGGCGGCAACCTGATCGTTGCGGGCCTGCATTGCGATCGTTTCCGACATCAGCACGGTTTCGTACCGGCTTTGGACGGTTGTCAATTCGACCTTGATCCGCGCCGCCTCGGCCATCGACTCAGCGTTCATCAAGTCGGCGAGCAGACGAGCGACCGCGCCGCGGTGGATCTCGGCCGCTTCCGTCACCGCCTTGGCGTACTTGTCCGCCGCGATCGCCACCGCGCGCCCGGGCGTGCCCACACCGTCGCCATACATACCCCGTCCCGCCTTCCGCCTTTGAGATAAGAAGCCTATTGGAAGACGATGTCGTTTCGAGAAAAATGTTTGAGATCGGACCCGATCGGGAATTAGTTGCGTTCGGACCGAAGGGGAGTTCTCCTACCGTGCAGTCTTACCCGACTCCTCGGCCCCGCTGCCGGAATCGTGGAGGCTCCAGTCAGACCTAGGACACCGCACAACCGCCCGCCCTCACTGACAGGAGGGCGGGCGGGTGCTGCCCGGCGCCGATCGGCAGACCTGGCGCGCCTTGTTGTCCTTTCTCCGACCCTTCCCGATCTCCTCGAACGTGGGTCAGGCCTGCGCCTGGGCGAGGTAGAAGACGTGGCCGGTAACTTTGGCCAACCGTGAAGCTTCCTTGAAGACATCGCTCGTGAACCACTGCATGGCCCGGTCCATATCGTCGGTCATGATGTGGAACAACGCGGCGTTGGGATTGTCGATGTCCTGATAGGCGGGTCCGTCACTGATGCCAAACGCGGCCCGGTTGTCGGCATGAAGGTAGTGCTGCGTCTTCCACGCCTCGAAGTCATCGGTTTCGATCCTGATCATGATGTCTTGCATGGACGATTCCCCCTACCCCGAAGTCGAGAGCGAAGCGTACGACAGTTTCTGTGATTGCCATGGCAATGTCGCGTGACCGAGACAGCGAGCCCGCCCCGATTGCCCGGTAGGGGCGCGGCTCGCAAGCCGCAGGGCGCGCACAGATCATCCGATCGGTACTGCCCCGAAACGCCCGGTCCGGGCGATACCCAACACTCGTCGTCGGGCGACGCGATGTCCGGTGACTCGATACCGGCCTTCCCGGACACGCAGACCGGGGTTATTCGGACGTCGGTATCGGATACGCCGACGTCGTTCGGTACGCGTCCTTCACGGCGGGTGGCGATCACAGCACGCCTGCCGCCCCGACCAACACCGATGATGAACTCGAACGGGGCCCCTTCAGGATGTGCGATCGTCAGTCGACGACACGCAGCGAGCTCACGGCGACAGGGTTGCCCTGATCGTCGACTTGGACGACTGCGTGCATGGTTGTTGATTTACCGTCGAGCGTGGCAACCGATTTGAGCAACAGGCTGTACACGGTCGGGCTGGTTTCGACACGGATGACGAAGGCCGATGCTGATGCCGATGCTTGCAGGTGGATCGTGGCGAATGCGGCGCCGCCGAGGATCTGGCCGTTGGCGCTGTTGGTGACGTTGCCGAACGTCATGCTGGCGTAAGGCGCCCAGGCCTGTCCGTGCAGGGCGAGGTCGCTGTTGTTGCCGGACTGGGTCCACAAGATGTCGGTCTTGTAGTCGAGGGTGCTGTCGGCGTAAGGCGCGGGCATGTCGCGCAGCGCCTGGATGCTGACGAAGTCTTCGCCTTGGGCTCGCCGGAGGATCTCCAAGCCGCCTTTGTTGCCGATCTCGATCCGGGTGGACCCGGCGAGGTAGAACGTCGCGCCCGGCTTGCTCCCACTGGCAGCGTCGGCGGAGGTTGCGTCTTCGCACGGCGCGTTGGCGAGGAACTGCTGGTCGCCGTACTGGAGGTCCGTGTTGGCCCACCCGGCGACGACCGTGGCGTCAGTGATGTCCCACGTGAAGTCGACGAAGTGGTATTCCCCGGATTGGAAGTAGTTGTACTTAGAGAGCACAGGTGGTGTCGTGTACATCCCCGGTGAGAAGATCGTGCATCCGGGCAGGCTGGTGCTGTCGGGGGGTGCGGCCGCGGTGAGCGGGACGGTCGCCGGGGTCCAGAGACAGACCGTGGGGTCGGCTGCGGTCTTTGGACACGGAACGTCGTAGATCTCATCCCATGGCTTGTCGATGCACTGTGTGCCGCGAAACGTGGGCGTGAAGCTGAGGTTCTCGTCGAGATCGAGCGTTGCGTTGGGGCAGTCCTCGCGGTAGTACCAGATGTCACCGTTCTCCACCGTGACCGGTGCCTGCAGGTCCGTGCGTGACTGATCGGGATCGGTCACCCAGACCGGCCCGCCGAGCAGCTTCTGTGGACCGCCGCCTCCCGACTGGCTCGTGAGCATCGGCAATCCGGTCGGCACGCCGGCGCCGGTGACGACGATCGCCCAAGCCTTGATGTCAGAGATGCCTCCGGAGGCCTTCTGGCAGGTCACGCTGACCTGGGCGCCGTTCACCTGGGCTGGGAACTCGATGGTGTGGCCGACGTTGCCGAGGTTCGACAGGCACGCTGGGTACTGGGAGTTTCCCAGCCGTTCGATTCCGTAGCGCAGCCCGCCGTCGGCCGCTGCGAGCCGGTCGGCACGTGCCTCGGCGACGTGGCCGAAGCGCAGCCCGCTCGCGACGTATGTCGCCAGCGCGGCGACGATCATCGTGATCACGATCGACATGACGAGTACGAGCGGCAGGATCGCGCCCGTATCGCGCCGGTCGTTGCGTCGTGGCGTCGTTGGCGTCGTCATGATTTCCGTTCCTCAGGTCGTGGTCGTGAGCGTGCGGGAGCCAAGCAGGTTGGCCGCTCCGTCGTACACGGACAGCTCGTGCGTGCCGAGCCCCCACAGCTCGGTGCCCTTGGGGTGCCCTTCGAGCGTGACCGTGTACGGAGCGCTCTGGCCGAAGTTCTGGACGTACTCCTCGTTCGACCCGTCGGTCTCGTACTGGAGCGTGAGGCCGACGCAATAGCCGCTGGCGATCGTGATCGTGACGACAACGTCCTTTGCGAGCTTGCCGATTGGGGTCTTCTTGAGGGGCACCGAGTCGTCGGACAGCTCCATCGAACCCAGCACGCACGGCGGCTGCGTCGTGGTGGTCGCCGGGCTCGTCGTCGTCGGTGCCGAACCATCGGTCACGTCGACCGTCATATCGGCCGTTGCCGACGCACCGTCGGGGTCGGTCAGCGTGTACTGGAACGAGAACGACGACCCCAGCGTGCCGGCGGCTGGTGTGATTGTCAGGACGAGACCGCTGATCGCAACCGTCAGCTCCGCCGGGACGCCTTGGACAGTGGCGAAGATCAGATCGCCATCCGGGTCGCCCGCCGGGAGCGTCACGTCGACCGGGGTGAGCTCGGTGGTGCTCGTCGACGCGTTCTCGGCTGTCGGTGCCGAGTTGACCGGTGTGGCTATCGTCGTCGGGGGCGCCGGCGGGATGGTCTCGTGGGGATTCTTCGAGGCGGCATCGATGTCCACGGTGGTGCCTGCGAGCGTGACGATCGAGAACGTCACGGTGTCGTCCAAGCCGTCCGCATCGGTGTCGCGTGGTGTCACTGTCGGAGCGGTAGCGGGCAGCGCGCCTGTGACGTCGCGCAACTGCGCCACGCCGAGCGCCGAGGTCCCCGAGCACGAGACACGCTTGATCCGGTAGTTGAGGCCAGACACGACGAACCGGTAGCTGGCGACGTAGCTGGTGGTCTTGCCGAAGGCGGTCTCCTCCCAGTTGAGACGCAACAGGTTGACGCCTGGATCGGCGCCAGTGCATCCCGAGGGGGCGCTCGCCGATGTGTCGAACTGGCCGGGGTTGGCCGAGTCGACGTCGGGTGGGAGCCAGGTCGTCAAGCCCTGAAGGGTGATCGCTGTGTCGGCGCGATCCTCGACGTCAGGAAATGTCCGAAAGCTGACGATCACGGTCGCCGCGATGACGACCGCGACGACCCCCGTCATCATCACGACGATCAGCATCTCGGGGAGCGTGAACCCGGCATCTCGTGCCTCGATCGCGCTGGAGTCGAGCGCGGCGTCGGCTCATTTGACGATCTCCACCGACTCGATGATGCGACCGCTCGGGCCCCGCACCTGCAACTCGATGAGCTGCAGCTCGAGGTTGGAGTCACAGGCCGAACCGAAGAACAAGTCGATGTCCGGATCGGCGTCGACTTCGCCAGCATTCCAAAACCGCACCGGAGAGACGACGCTGATCTGCCACCCGTCCCAGCCCTCGGGGGTCTCGACGTCGCTGATGATCTTCTCGTACGCAGTTCGCACCGTGTTCTCCCCGCCGTCGGCCTCGATCGTGTTGCAGTACTCCTTCGGCGACGCGTACAGGATGTCGGACGACGATTGCAGCCACGCGTGTGCCTTGGCGTGATCACGATGCACGGCTCCGCTCAGGATCGTGGCGCGGAACGACGCGAGCGTCCCTCCCACGACACCACCGAGCAGAACGATCGCGATCAGGATCTCGATCAGCGATCCACCCCGGTCGCGGTGTGCGGAGACGCCTACGGCAGTCACCGCGTGAGTGGGAGTTGATCTGGTACGACCGAGCGGCACCCATACCGATCGGCCCCGGTCACCCGAAGGTTGAGAACCCCGCTTGTCAAGAGTTCGTCTGATTGTCGAAGCGCCGCGCTCGACACTCCGTATCAGTGCGGCCGAAGGGAGCGATAATCGCACCTCGCGACCGAACCGTGGTCACCGCACGCCACGTCGGTCGCGAGGGACGACGACGTCGGCGTCCAGCCGGGTGGTCGAGAACAGGCCGTCGCCGCCGACTGTTGAGCGACGGACCTCGACGCCCGGATGAACCCACACGTCCTCGGCGAACTCGGCGCTTCGATCCACCCAACCCAGTCAACCTGAGACGGCCGAGGACCGACGATAGGAGACGCTCGAATGGTTACGTCGGTGTCGGGTCATTCGGATTGCTCCTTCGCGCCCATGGCCTCACATCTCATCGGTCGAAACGTTCACATGGCATGCACTTCAGCGTCACAGCCATCGACTCCTCCACCGCTCAGATCTGCCGCGACGAGATCGCGAACGGCACACGGCCCTGACACGCGTACCCTCAACGACCCCGGCGCACCATGCCGACACTGGGCTGCCACCGGGCGAAGCCAGGACGTGCTGCTGTTCACCTATCAGCCGTTCACTTGCCACGGCCATATGCAACCAGCGAGTCCGACTTCCTACACGTCGAACACTGCGACCCGTATCCACAACCGCGACGAAATTCCAGCGCTGCTGCGCACCGGGCTTCGGGCAGTCCGCTCCTACGACGACCACCACGACCTGATCGACGCCGACGTCGTCGCCGGAACGGACCTCGAGGCAACGTTCGACCGCCTGCTCGGAGACGACCACGCCGCGTACCTCCACGTACACCGTGCGACGGCCGGCTGCTTCACCTGCCGCATCGATCACGCTCCATCATCGGTCCGAGCATGAACGGCTTCCCGCCGGCGATCCGGCGTTACCGGATAGTCGCGAGTCGACTGACCCGCGAATATTGGACGGTGCCGCTCCGAGCGTTGGGTGTCGCATCCGGTCGCGGTTGTCGCCGCTTCCGAGCGGGTGTTCGGCGCTGGACGGTGTGTCGGGCGGACGCTGATGGCGGCGCTTTCCGAGCCGTGACGGCGCGACCCAGGGTGGGCACAGGCGGGCAGGCGTACATGATCCGTCTGGCGCGCTCGGTGCAGGCTCGCCGGTGTCATTCGGTTCCGGCATTCGGCGCGTGGCATGGACCCGGCTGTCTGGTGTTGGCGCTTCCAGGCCGCGGTTCAGGGAATGTCACGTTCGGATCGCCCCGAGCGACGATGTCCGCACGCGAGGAGAATCGACGACGGGCTAGCTGGACTGACCGACCACCCGAGTGTGAGGAAAGCGGCGAGGAGGCCCGCGGTGCGGTCCCAGCCCACGACGCGGGGTGAACCGTTCCTTCACCCTGGCGTCAGCGGTCACGAGGGTGCAATCCCTTTCTAGTCCAGCAGGTGGTCGAGCGCCCGGCCCATCACGGCGTTGCGTTCGGCCTCGGTCGAGACGCCCTCCAGTCCGAACCCCAGCAGCAGCGAGTGCGGCGTGGAGATGGCGTTGCCGACGGGGAAGCCCGATGCGTCGGTTCGGGTGAAGTTGTTGACGTTGGGTGCGCTGCCCGCGGGCGGTCCGGTGATCGCCCAGCCGTCCAGGCCGGTCTCGAACGACGTGCTGGTGCCGTCGGGGAGCGCGATGTCGTCGATGAAGACGCCGATGCCCTGCGACGCCCAGTCGCTGGCGTAGGCGATGGAGATCTCGACGCTCTCGCCGGCGTACGCCCCGAGGTCGATGCTCCACTGCTGCCAACCGGCCGAGTTGCCGCTCGCCGCGTTCCAGGCGCCGGTGGTGCCGGTCGCTGTGCACGCGTTGACGCCGTCCCATGTCTGGTAGTGCGCCAGCTGCGGGTGCAGCTCGACCCAGCCCGCTGGGCAGCTCTGGCCGGTCGACGTCGTCGTGTGCGCGTTCGCGTCCGGCAGCGTCGTCCAGTCGTCACCGCCAGGAGTACGCGCCTCCACGAACAGGTGGTCCCACGCTGTTTCGGTGTCGTACGACGTCCAGAACGTCATCGACCCGCCGGCGGCCGGGACGGCGATCTCGCGGGTGAGCCTCTTGTAGGAGACGTCGGCGATCTGCGAGTACACGTACTGGGTTCCGGTGTGCGGGTCGAACGGGCCGCCGGGCTTGTCGTACCGCGCCGCGGCCCAGCTCTCGAACTGCTCGTACTGGTCGGGCGGCAGGATGCCGCTCGTCGCGAGGAACGACGACCTCCGGAACGTGTTACCCGCGAAGATGGGATCGTCGAGACCCCACGTGAGGCCCGTGAACGGGTCGGCGACGCCCACCGAGTCGAACGCGACGCCTCCGACGTGACCGTCGTTGGCCACGGCAACGTAGCCACCCAGGTAGTACTGCAGCACGTCGCTGGTGGCGTCACCACCGAAGAACGAGCCGAACGAGGGCAGGCAGCGCCGCGGGTCCGTGCCCGCGGGCAGCGGGTTGCAGGCGATCTCACCCTTGGGGTCGTACAACTGGTTGCCCACGGCGGCGCTGGTGTACTGCTGGCCGGCGGAGTCGCCTGCGAGGAGCACCTTGCCGCCCTCGTTGATGTAGGCGCGGGCCTCCAGCAGCTCGTCCATCGCCAGCCGGTCGACATTGCCGCCGGCGCGGCCGGCGGTGCGGGTGACCAGGTCGTTTCCGGTCTCCACGATGACGGCGTCGTAGTGGCTCAACACGCCGAGCGCGTCGGGTGCCACGCGGCCGGCTGCGTCGATGTCGTAGACGTCCGCAGCCTGGCCGTTGGCGGCCAACGCGTCGATGTACTGAGCGACGAAGTGCGGGCCCGGCGCCTGCACCGGCGAGGCGCCGGTGTAGTCCTCGGCCGCCACGACGAGCACACGGTTACCGCTCTCGGAGACGGCCTGGTACGTGAATGACTCACTCTGCTGGCCGCCACCTTCGAACCAGACCTCGACCGAGTCGCCGGGGTCGGTGCCGGTCACCATGCCTCGCATCTGGTGGTAGTAGACCGACGCCGGGTTGTACGTCGACCCGCCCTCCCACTCGGACGTGGGTGCCGACTGCGCCGCGCCGCCGTTGATGCTGTACTTCACAGTCACGGCGCCGAGGCTGCGCTTGGCGATCACGGCGACCGGCTGCGGGTCGCCGTACGACCTGGCGAAGCTCAGCTGGACGCCCGGGTTGCCGCGCTTGTACGGGTCCTCGCTGTCGACGTAGAACGGTTTGGTCTCGATCCCCGTGACCGTCTTCGGGTCATCCGGGTCGACCGCCGAGTCGGCCACCGATCTGGCGAACGGCAGGTTGCGCTCGAACTCCGCCTGCACCAGCGCATCGTCGTCCGGGAACACGAATCCGCAATCCGTCACAGCCCTCGGACAGCTCCGGCGTCCATGCCAGTGCACCTGTCACCGCGTGCGCGTAGTCGGTGGTCTCACCGTTCGTGACGTAGAGGACGTCCGAGCTCAGGCCCGGGTGGAAGTCGGCGATCGCCGGGTCGTCCAGGTTGCCGGACATGGCGTAATAGATCGGGTCGTCCGCGGTGGGAGTGCCGGTCTGCCAGCCCTCGGCGTAGAGCAGCCACTGTCCGGCGGAGTGCCAGTTGACCTGGAACGCGAAGCCGATCCGGTCGAGCAGGCCGACCATCGCCTGGGTCTCCGGCTCCGACATCGGCGCCGGGCCCCGGTACGTGTCGCTGGACTGGATGGACGACGACCCCTCCTCGTCGTAGCCCCAGTGGTTGGGGAAGTTGCGGTTGGGGTCGACGCCGTCGCCGACCTGGGTCTGTCCGTCCCCGTTGTTGTCGCGGAGGTTCTTCCGCCACAGCCGCTCGTGGTCGAACGTGTACTGGTAGCCGTCGGGGTTGGCGACGAGGATGAACCAGAGCTCGGTCGTCTGCAGCAGCTTGCGGACTTCACGGTCGTTGGCCCGCCACCCGTCGATGTAGTGGTTCATCAGCCGCCGGTTGACCTCGGTGGAGATCCATTCACGCGCGTGCTGGGTGGAGCTGTAGAGGACCGCCGGACGCGTACCGTCCGGTGTGCCCCGAGCGCCCTGGGTCAGCTTGACCGCGATGATCTCGCGACCCTGGCCGGTGTGCCCGAGGACCTCGAGCTTCACGAGCTGAGGGTTGTCACGGGCCGCGGCGTAGAGCTGGTCGCGGATGCCGCCGGGCTCGTCATACGAGCGCCAAACGTTGAAGCCGTTGGCGGCCTGTTCCGCCGCGAACTCCCGGACGGTCTTGCCCCCCTTGACCCGGGTCAGCTTCAAGTCGATTCCTTTGCCCCGTAGCCGGTCGGCTTGGGCCTGGTCGAGGACCACGTCGAGCTCGATGCCGTTCGCGACCGGTCGCTGGCCGCTCACGTCGATGCCCTGCTCGGCGATCATGGGTAGCTCGGCGGCCTGCACGACAGCGGTGTAGACGTCCAGCGGATCCGGATCGGTCCCCGCGCCTGATGCGGCAGACGCAGCCGTGAGCCCCAAGCAGCCTGCGGCGATCACCGCCGCGACCAGAGAAATACCAAGCGATCGACGCATCCCCCACCTCCCCGTAGGCCCTACCTTGCTCACTCTTGCACCCCCCCGCCGACGTCGCAACGGTTGTAGGGGTGTGCCCTCTCCCGGAGGCGAGGTATGCGTGCGTCAGCGGGCTCGCCCGCATTGTCACTCCGCAAGCACGACGGCGCACCGAATGACACCTGGAAGCACTACCGAATCACGGCCCCATCGCTCCATATCCGGCGATCGATCTGCATCCGTCGGTCGTGTCCCCCGGTGTCGGTAAGCCCACCCACACCGACTACGACCGTCGACGCCAGTATCCCGTCGAACGGCCGTCGATGGACCACTCGGTAGCTACCCAAGCCGTGCGCTCGGGATCACCGATCGCACTCACGTGATGGACGTGCTCGCGGTCTGTTTGCCTAACACGCGCGCCGTGCCCGCTCGTCAGGGGTCGGGAGGTATCCCGACGAGATGCGTGAGCGGGCGGTGCGGATGCTGTTCGAGCATCAGCACGAGTACCCGTCGCAGTGGAAGGCGATCGAGTCGATCTCGGAGATGCTGAACGTCAATCACGAGACGTTGCGGCAGTGGGTTCGTCGTGCCGAGATCAATGGCGGCAAGCGGCCGGGGGCGACGTCGGAGCAGCTCGAGGAGTTGAAGCGGTTGCGTCGTGAGAACGCCGAGCTGCGCCGGGCGAATGACATCTTGAAGGAGGCGTCGGCTTTCTTCGGGGCGGAGCTCGACCGCCAATCGAGGAGTTGATCGCCTTCATCGATGCGCACCGGGAGCGGGTGAGTGCCGGTTGCGTTGGGCCCGCGGTTGCGCGCCTGGCTGTGCGCCTAGCACGCCGGCGTGACCGTGCCGAGCGTCCCTCCAAGCTTGACTGTCCTGGTGACCGCGTCCGGACTGATTGGGCAAACGGCGTCCTCATGAGTTGTCCACTTCGAGCGCGAGCGGCGTGTTCGAGTGCGATGAGTCTCCTACAGGCGACATTTCGAAAACTCCCCATTGACGCCACCCGACCACATAGAGTAATTGTCGGAGCGGCGATGGGCTCCTGATCCGAAGATGCGTCAGCGTCCACGGTTGAGAGCTAGCGGGTGCGGAACATAGGGGTGTGGAATGGGCACGAGGGCTGCTTCGGCGCGCTCGCGTAGCGGACGGTTGAGCATCGTCGCGCTGTTCGCGGTCGCATCGGTTGTGATGGTGTCGGTCGCGGTGATCACTCCGGAGGTGGCCCGCGCGGCCTCCCCGGACGAACAGGCGGTCGCGTCGGTCTCGACCAGTTGCTGACGACGCTCACCGGCGTCGACGGTCTGGACGAGCTGGGTGAGGCGCTGCCGTTCACCGACATGCTCCCGACGGGGCCGTCCGGCCTCGACGTTGCCGACGCATGGAACGCGGTGAAGGACGCCGTCGAAGACGTGCCGGACAAGACCGCCGACAACGTGGAGAACGCGCTCGACGCGCTCGATGGCGACGACCTCGGCGGTGGCGTGATCCTGCACATCGACGTCGACGTCGATCCGACGAGCGTGTCGTTCAACGAGCTCTCCCTCACCCGGGCGACGTCCACGCCCCTCGGGTTCCTCTCGGGCGATGCCCAAGATCCGGCCACGTTCAGCCTCGAGGGTGGCACGCTCGACGTGAACCTCGCATTGACGATCGCCGACGGACGACGGCGCCGGAGAGCTGAACCTCGAGCTCGACGGTGGGCAGCTGTCGATCCCCGTCGGCAGTGGCAACCCGCCGCCGGCTCGGTTCACCGCGGTCGATCGCACTCAGCGGCGCGAGCATCGCCACTCGCCTTGGCGTCGTCGACGTCACCGCGACCGGCACGGTGTCCTCGTCGGTCGTCGTCGACCTCGCCTGGCGCGATCCCGACGCCAACGGCCGGATCACGCTGTTCGAACTGACCAACTCGGCGGCGTCAGATCTGTTCGACGTCTCGTTCGGGCCGTCCAACGCGTTGATGAACCTGACGCTGTCGTCCACTCTGAACGGCCTGGCCGGCGTCAACGGCACGATCTCGCTGAACGACACCGACCTCACGAACGGGCTCGACACGCCGACCGTCAGCCTCGGCGGTCTCGGCGACTTCACCAACATGACGCCCCAGGATGTGCTCGCGGCGATCGCCCAGGTGGCGGTCAACCTGCGCTCGCTGCAGACCGTGCTCGGCAACCCGGACCTGCCGTTCCTCGACCAGAACCTCGCCGAGCTGGGCGACTGGAGCGACAAGATCACCAAGCTGTTCACCGACAACGGGCTGTCGCTCGCCGAGAACCCGATCGACCTCCAGATCGCGCCCGAAGAGGGCGCCCAGTGCGGTGACAGCCTCGACAACGACGGCGACGGCACCGTCGACGACGGCTGCCCCGGCCAGCCGAGCGACCTCGAGGCCAAGGGACTGGCGACGATCAAGGGCATCATCGACGAGCTCGGCCAGGCATTGACTGGCGGCGCCGACGACCTCGGGCTCGAGTACCACCCGACCGACCACACCGTCACGTTCACGATCGACATCACCGACGCCAACTTCTTCCAGGAGTCTCCGTCGGCGGACTTCAACGCCGCCGAGGAACTGGCCAAGGCCGGCATCACGTCACTGCAGATCGGTGGCGGGGCGAGCATCACGATCAGCCCGACGTACAGCGTCCACCTCACGGTCGGGCTCGACCTGTCCGACGCGTTGTCGGACCCCGCAGCCCACCCGATCACCGAGCGTGTGTTCCTGCAACCGGAGTCCGGATCGGAGTTGAGCTTCAGTGCGCCGGTCACCGCCAACGTCGACCTGACCGGCCAGATCGGCCTGCTCGAGGTGAACCTCGCCGACCAGAACGCAGGCGGCAACGTGCCGCTGCTCGCGCCGCGCTCGGCGCACGCGACCGACCCGATGCTGGCCGTCGACCTGTCCGGCGGCGGCACCGACGGCCGGATCACGATCAAGGAGATCTTCGACTCGCTGTCGACCGTGGGCGTCACGACCGCCGGTGACACCCTGACCGTGACCGCGTCGGGCTTCTCGATCGCCGGCACGCTCAACCTGTCGGTGCCGTCGACCACCCTGAACGCGTCGGCATCGGTCGGCAGCACGCCGCTCGCCGGCGGGACCGTGACCTTCTCGTGGCCGGACCTGACGTCGGGCACACCTGACATCACGACCGATGGATCGTTCAACGACAACCTGCTGTCGTTCAACGTGGACCCCAGCGACCCGCTGGCACTGTTCTCGACGATCCTCACCGGGATCGACGCCTCGCTCGGCGTGTTCGAAGACCTGACCGGCACCGAGGTCGACCAGTCGCTGCCGATCATCGACACGAGCCTGTCCGACCTGCTCGACTTCGTCGATTCGGTGCAGGATGCGGTCAACGCCCTCGCCAGCGATCCGTCGGCGACGCTCCAGCTGCTCGAGCTGTCGGTGGAGGCGGCGATCGCCGACGCGCTCGACCAGCTCGACGGCGTCGACGACTTCCAGATCCCCTCCCTGCCAGATCCCGCCGACCCGGCCTTCAGTCCGGGCGGCGAGTTCGACCTCGCGCTGTACCAGGCCGCGGCCGCGGCGTTCATCCAGGACCTGGCCGACTTCATCACCCAGCACGGCGGCAACTTCGTCACGATGGACTACCTGCCGGGCAACAGCCCGGGCGCGCTGATGTTCAAGCTCGACATCGGCGTGTGCTCATCGAAGGCCGACTATCCGGGATGCACCTTCGAGTATCCCCTCGAGAAGGACTTCAACCTCGACCTGGCCGAGCTCGGCGCCGACCTGGGCGGGATCGTGGCCGCCAGCGGCGAGGGCCAGCTGGACCTGGACTACAGCGTCGTCGCCAATGTGCATCTGGGTGTGGAGCTGCCGACCGTGACGCCCGACGACGGCGACGCCGACCCGCTGCCCCAGGTGTCCGGCGCACCGAAGATCTTCCTCGCCGACACGAGCGGCATCAGCGCCAGCATCGACGGCGAGGTCGTCGCCCAGTTCGGCGCGAGCATCGGCCCATTCGAGGTCCAGGTCGGAAGCTCGACGCCAGTGCCCGAGGCCGACGCCGATTGCGCGAACAGCACCGACGACGACGGCGACGGCGCCGTCAACGACGGCTGCCCGCAGGTCGGCGACGCCGCGGAATCCGCGTGCGGGGCCGACACCGCGGACGACGACACCGACGGCACCGTCAACGACGGCTGTGTCGCCGTCGACAACCCGCTGGTCGCCCGCGCCGGGGCGGCGTTCTCGCTGACCAACGACCTTCCGGACCCCGGACGCGCGGTACCTCAACCCGGGTCCCGGCGAGCCCGATCTCGCCGCCTTCTTCACCGGGCTCACGCCCGCGATCACCAAGGTCGATGCGGTCGACTGCACGGGCGACGCCACGCCCGGCGTCGCGGACTTCGCCTGCGCCCACCTGCCGGTCTACTTCGGCACCGGCAGCGATCTCACGTTCCTCGGCAACCTCGACTTGACGGTCCCCAACTTCGACTTCTCCGGCACGACGCTCACCGGTGCGGACACGATCTTCGACAACCTCAAGGCTGTCGCCGAGGCGTTCGTGTGGGATCTCATCGCCCAGGGCATCGAGGCGTTCGGCGATGCCGTCGACGAGGCGGTGAGCGCGGCCGCCTACGACGTGGAGATCCCGGTGATCGGCGACCTGCTCGACGCCGGCGCCGACGTGAGCAACGCGTTCAATACCAAGGTCACCGACCCGCTCGCGGGCCTGATCGGCTCGCTGAACAGCGCCGGCGACTTCACCACGATCGAGAGCTCGATCTCGAACTTCTTCTGGACGAACCTCGGCGGCGCCAACAGCGATCCCGCCCAGCGCTTCATCCTCAACTTCGACGACCCGACCGCGATGCCGGTGCAGTCCGAGGACGTCATCGTCAAGACGCTGTGCGGTGCCGACCGGCACGACTGCGTCGACGGCGTCGACGATTTCCTCACCCTCGAAGACGTGCAGGTCCAAGTCGCCATCGGCCAGGCCGCGGCGGCGACGACCCCCGCGTTCGACTTCGGCGTGCCCGGTCTCCGCCTGGCGGGTGAGAGCACGCTGTCCGCGACGGTGTCGTGGCAGGTGAACCTCGGTTTCGGCGTCAGTCTCGACGACGGGTTCTACCTGATGAGCTCGACGGAGATGAGCGCCGCGATCGGCGGCGACGACATCGCCGTCATCGCCGACGTCGACTTCGGCACCGCTCCGGCGACGCTGCAGGACCCGGCGGCGCTGACCGGCGACCTGGCGTTCCTCAGCGCCGCGCTGTGGAACGCCAAAGACGACCGGATCGACTCCGGCGAGGCCGGTGACACCGACAACCGCGACGCCCACGAGGTGCATCTGCAGCTCGGCGTCGACATCCCGGATCCGGGCGCCAGCGACAACCGCATCGGGCTTGCCGAGCTTCCCAACGCGCTCGACGTGACCGAGTGGGACGTCACCCTGGAAGGCGGCGTCGACCTCTATGCCACGCTCGCCACGACGGCCGCCGTGGAGGGCGGCGCCGAAGAGGGCACCATCCCACGGCTGCTCGCCGACCTCAGCCTGGTGTGGTCGTTCACCGGAAACCTCCAGGACGGCCTGGCGCTCGGTGACCTCGAGGCCGGCTTCGACAACATCCAACTCGACCTCGGCTCGTTCATCAGCGAGTTCCTCGATCCGGTGCTGTCGGAGGTGCAGAAGTACACCAAGCCGCTGCAGCCGATCATCGACACGCTGCAGGCACCGATCCCCGGCGTGTCGCAGCTGGCCGAGCTGGTCGGCGCCGACCCGATCACGCTGCTCGACCTGATGGAGGCGATCAGCGGCTCGGATCTCACCCTGATCCGCCGGCTGCTCGACGTGATCACCTTCGCCAACTCGATCCCGACCGTCTCGCCAGGCAACGCCAGCCTGATCATCCCGCTCGGCGAGTTCCTGCTCGACCCGGTCGCGCTGACGAAGCCGGAGCTCCCGGCGAACACCAAGGACAAGCTGATCCAGGCCGGCAGCGAGCTGCTCGACACCGGAGTCTCGGGAGCCAACGGCGTGCTGGGTGCGCTCAGCAGCAAGAGCGGTGATCTCGGAAGTGGGGGCGCGGCGTTCAACAGCCAGATGACCAAGGCGACGTCGTCCGACGGCGGCTTCTCGTTCCCCGCCTTCAAGGACCCGTCGCAGCTGTTCCAGCTGCTCGTCGGCAAGGACGTCTCCCTCGTCGAGTTCGACGCCGGCAAGCTGCGCGCCGAGGTGGGTTGGAGCCAGAGCTTCGGCCCGATCACGATCGGCCCGGTCCCGGTGTCGATCGTCGTGTCGATCAGCGCTGCGGTCGAAGGCCGCTTCGTCATCGGCTACGACACCAAGGGCATCCGCCTGCTGGTGAAGAACCTCACCGACGACTCGCCGGACAACGACGGCTTCTTCGAGAGCGTGGGGATCCTGTTCGCGGGCGTCTACCTCTCCGATCTCGACGCGCAGGGCAACGACGTTCCCGAGATCCGGCTCACCCTCGAAGGTGCGGTCGGCGCGGCGGTGGACCTCGTGGTCGTCAAGGTCGGGATCGAGGCGGGCCTGCGCGCCACGCTCGACATGAACCTGCACGACGGCGGCTTCCTCGACCCGATCCCGCCGGAGAACCTCGACGGCAAGCTGCGGATCGACGAGATCATCACGTTCATCAACAACCCGCTGTGCCTGTTCGACGTCAGCGGGCGGCTCGAGGCGTTCATCCGCGTCTTCGTGACGATCGACTTCTTCCTCTTCTCCGCCACGTTCAAGCAGACGATCGTCAACATCGTCCTGCTCGAGCTCGACAACATCACCGCGGAGCTCTGCCAGCCGCCGCCGCCGGTGCTCGCGCAACCGACAAGCGACGGCTCGACCGTGCTGCGATTGAACTCAGGCGACTTCGCCGGAGCCCGCAACTACGCGGTCGACGAGCCGGACGAGAAGTTCGTCGTGCGCCAGATCACCGAGGGCTCGCCGGCGACCGTCACCGTGACCGCGTTCGGCCTCACCCAGGAGTTCCCGGGTGTGACCAAGGTGGTCGGCGAGGGTGCCGGCGGCAAGGACACGTTCATCACCGAGGAGGGTGGCATCTCGGGCGTCTGCCAGGCCGACGGG
The DNA here is from genome assembly GCA_963722415.1 of Ilumatobacteraceae bacterium. Classification (GTDB taxonomy): domain Bacteria; phylum Actinomycetota; class Acidimicrobiia; order Acidimicrobiales; family Ilumatobacteraceae; genus JALOLG01. The sequence continues at coordinate 126,834 of CAVRNI010000033.1, read as the reverse complement.
ACCATCGCGCCACCGGTGCCGGGCATGACGTGCAATGGCGCCACCCAGGCCGGTGACACGATCACGAAGGCAGTTCCGTTCGTGCTGCCGGTGTCGTTCTGCGGCGGCGACGACGACGACAAGCTCGGTGGCGGCACGGGCGACGACCGCCTGGTCGGTGACGGCAACCTCGCCGACGGTGCGACCGACTGCACACTCGGCGCCGCGGGCGACGGCAGCGACGACACCGACAAGATCGCCGGTCAGGGCGGTGTCGACACCATCCGCGGCAATGACGGCGACGACAGCCTCAACGGCGACTCGGGCAACGACGACTTCATCCAGGGCGGCGACGGTGCCGACGAGATCATCGGCGGCATCGGCCAGGACGACCTCTCGGGCAACGAGGGCGACGACAACATGCTCGGCGGCCCCGAGGAAGACCCCTGCCCGGGCGATGACCGTGACCTGTGCGGCAACGCCGCCAACGACTCGATGACCGGTGGCGGCGGCAACGACACCATGGAGGGCGATCACGGTCGCGACACCATGAACGGCAACGCCGGCCTCGACACGATGGTCGGCGGCCTCGGCGACGACACGATGAGCGGCGGCGACGACGCCGACAACATGTTCGGCAACCAGGGCAACGACACCATGAGCGGCAACGCCGGCGACGACGACGCCTACGGCAGCGTCGGCGACGACACCATCAACGGTGGCGTCGACGACGACGACCTCGTCGGTGAGGAGGGCGTCGACACCATCAACGGCGAGGGCGGCTGGGACGTCATCCTCGGCGACCGCGGCGTCGTGAACCGCAACCCCGATCCAGCCTCGAGCACGTTCACACCGTCCACTGACCTGCTCGTCGAGCTCACCACCACGGCAGTTCCGCCCGCCGGCGGCGACACGCTGAACGGTGGCGACGATCCTGACCTGATGTGGGGTCAGGAAGCCAACGACACGATGACCGGCGGTGCGGGCGACGACGTGATGCGCGGCAACGCCGGGCTGGACACGATGTCGGGCAACGCCGGCGCCGACGAGATGTACGGCGACGCCGACAACGACACGATGTTCGGCGACGCGCTCGACCGCCGACGGATCGCTCGACGGCATCGACACGATGCGGGGCGGCGCGGCCGACGACACGATCTCCGGCAACGCCAAGGGCGACAAGCTGTTCGGTGACGACGGTGAGGACCTCGTCTACGGCGACGCCGACGCCGAGGTCTGCGCCGACGATGGCATCGACTTCATCGCCGGCGGACCGTCGGACGACTACCTCTTCGGCAACAGCGACGGCGACCAGCTCTTCGGCGAGGGTGGCAACGATCGCGTCGTCGGCGGTAGCAACACCGCAGACGTGTGCGATGGCTCGGACACAGTCTCCGGTGGTGTGGGCGGCGACGTGATCGCCGGCGACAACGCCACGATCGCCGACGATCCCGATCCCGACGCCATGCTCGTGTCGCTGCTGCTCGACGATGAGGGCACCGGCGACACGCTCGCCGGCGACGGCGCCGACGACCGCATCTTCGGTCAGGTCGGTGTCGACACGATCGACGGCGGCCTGCAGGCCGACTACGTCGAAGGCAACGAAGCCGGCGACACCATCAACGGTGGTGACGGCGCCGACGATCTCATCGGTGGCAGCTCGCGCGGCCGACGGCGTGATCGACGCCAACCGCGTCGGCACAGGACGGCCGGACGCCAATGACACGATCAACGGTGGCGCGGCGATCGACTTCATCGCCGGTGACAACGCGATCGTCAGCCGCAACGTGGCGGCGGCGAACCGGGCCTCGGTCGAGCTGTTCGACGTGGGCACCACGTCGAGCACGCCGGACGCAAACGCCAGCGATCCGGACACGATCAACGGCGGCGACGGCGCCGACCAGATCTTCGGCCAGGGCGGTGGCGACACGATCAACGGCAACGAGCACAACGACTACGTCGAGGGCAACGACGGCGACGACACCATCCACGGTGACGGCGGCGACGACGACCTCGTCGGCGGCGGCTCGGCCAACGACGGTGTGATCGACGCCAACCGTGTCGGCGACACGCTGCTCGACGTCGGTGAGACGCTCATCTCCGGCGACGCCGGCGAGGACTGGATGACCGGCGACAACGCGCTGATCGATCGCAACGTCCCGATCGGCGCTCCGGCACCGATCAGGCTGTTCGACGTGGAGACCACGACGACGAACGCGCTGCCGGGCACCGGCGGCGGCGAGGTGTTGATGACCGGCGGCGACGGCCCCGACTGGATGTTCGGCCAGACCGGCGACGACACGATGCACGGCGACGCCGGCACCGACTACATCGAGGGCAACAACGGCGACGACACCATCGCCGGTGACGGCGAGAACGACGACCTCGTGGGTGGCGGCTCGGCCAACGACGGCTTCATCGACGGCGATCGAGTGGGCAACACGCTGCTCGACGTCGGCGAGACGCTGGTCACCGGTGGCACCGGCCAGGACTGGATCACCGGCGACAACTCGCTGGTGAACCGCAACCGTCCGGTCGACCCATCGTTCGGGCGGGCACCGATCGAGCTGTTCGACGTGCAGACCGCCGGCGGCCCGGCGATCGCCACGACCGTCAGCGGCGGCGACCTGCTGCACGGCGACGACGGACGAGGACCGCATCTTCGGCCAGGGCAACGGCGCCCAGCCGGCGACGCAGACCGACCCCGTGGATGGTCTCGATGGGTTGGGCAACCTCGCAGACGGCCGCAACAACGACTTCGTCGGTTCAGCTCCGGGACGGCCGACTTCGACCGGCAGACCCTGGACGCCAACGGCATCGACGAGGATGGTCTCGGCTGGTCCGGTGACATCATCCTTGGCGGTCCCGCCTATGACGAGATCGAGGGCAACCATGGCAACGACCTGATCTTCGGCAACGGGACGCTCGCTGCGGGTCCGGACCAGGACGACATCGCCGGCGGCGGCTCGGCCGACGACGGCAAGATCCGGAACGATCAGCGCCTCAACCTCGGCGCCAACCTGCTCGACGGCCACGACACCATCCACGGTGACTCGGCTGACGACACGGCCGGCGATCACGACGCGGCGATCGGTGACAACGGCTGGGTCAAGCGGCTCGGCACGAGCCAGGCGGGCACCGGCCCCGACGGCCTCCCCGCCGACATCGTCGGACGTGACGTCCAGATGGTCCAGGCCAGCACCGCCAACGGCACGTTCGGCAACGACCATGTCCTGGGCAACGGCGGCCACGACGAGGTCTACGGTCAGGCCGGTAACGACGCAGTCGAGGGCGGCTATGGCTCGGACGCCGTCATCGGCGACCTCGCCAAGGTCACCACCGACCTCCTCGGGTCCGGCGCCGACACGCTCTGCGAGCCGGCACGGACGATCCAGCCGAAAGAACCGTTCGTCTCCGCCCTGGTGTGCCAGGACGGGACGTTGTTCCGGCTCGTCCAGCTGTACGCCTTCGACGACACCAACGCGGCGACCGTGGTGAACGGCAACGACGTGATGCTCGGTGGCGACGGCGACGACTGGATGCACGGCGGCGCCGGCCAGGACTTCATCCAGGGCGACGGCGACGGTGGGCTGGAGAAGCCGCACCCGACGCTGCCCGACGTCTCAGTCGTCACCGACCCGAACCCGGCGAGCGCCGACGTCGACCGCATCTTCGGTGGCGACTCCAACGGCACCGGCGGCCTGCCCGACCCGGTCCTCGGCGGTAGTGGTGACGCCATCTGGGGTGGTCGTGGCAACGACCACAGCTACGGCGGCAACGGCGACGACATGCTCGACGTGCGGCCGGACGGGCTTTACCCGGCGACGTGGGAGGCGTGGGCGGAGGCCGATGTCGAGAGCTACCACGACATCGACATCGCCTACGGCGGCTACGACCAGGACGCTCTGCAGGGCAACGTGGCCGACAACGGCCCGGTCGACGGCGACAGGATGTTCGACTGGGTCGGCGTGTACAACATCACCTACCTGTGCCCGGCGACGTACGGGGCGTACGTCACCATCCGGGACCAGAACCCGGCCTTGATCGACTACCTCCTCGAGCAGGCGGCGACGGACGGCGCGCTGACCCCCGCCGTGAAGACGTCGTCGGGCGGCAATGAGGTGGCGATGGTCTACAAGCCGGACGTCAAGAACAACACCAACCCGATCTATCCGGGAACGCCGGGCCACCAGACCTGCGACTTCTGATCATCACCGAACTGCTGCCTGAACTGTCGGTTCTCAGGCACTCAGGCAGACAGGAAGGGTCCCGGACTCCTCACTGCAGCCGCGCCGAGGGCGAGGAGACGGCACCGCCGCGGTCGGCGCGAGCGCCCGTCGACGGACGAGCACGTCCGACTACTCGTCACAGTGATGGAGGGGGCCTGACCACGGACGGCGAATGCCCACGGTGACGGGCCTCGGCGCGATCGAGAGCAAGGGCACGAGTTCCGCCTTCGGGTATGGCCTAGCGGATGCTGCGCGGCACCCGCCGTCGGGGTAGCGACCTCCGCGAACTGAGTCGTCGTCACGGACTTGAGTTCCGATGTTAAAGCGCTTGAACGCTTTGCTCATCAGCGCGCTCGCCGCCGCGATCGACGGCCTCGACGGCGAGAGCTTCGAGTCCGCGAACGTGCAGGCCGGTGAGCGGCGGCATCGCCGACCGGTGAGTGTCGGGTGGGTGTCGAACCGGGTCCACGGATCGTTATCAGGACAGTCCGAAGACGTCAGCGGGCAAGGTTGGGGTCAGACCCGGCAGACCACCCACCCACACGCTGACTGACTCAACCTCAACTGCCGGGTCAACGAGCCCGTATCCTCGCTGCCGTTGATTACCTGTCCGATCAGTCCGCGGAGTGTGCCGGTCCGGGTCCGTGAGGTGATCCACAACTTCAACGCGTTCGTGCTCGCTCGTCGACGAACCGACACCGACGCGGCGGTCCCGATACCACACATCCGAGAATGCGCCACTCGACGGCCGTCGGCCGGTAGGTGCCGGTCGATCGCGCCGACCTCCTCTTAACCGTGTTGTCTGGAAACGTCACCCTGATAACCGTCACGACGACGCGTCCGTCGGCATCGATACGTGCCGGAGTCGGACGCGGATCGCCGTTTGCAACGGTGTCCGAGAAACCACGCCGTCAATGCTCAGCTCGACCAGCCTTGGCGCGTCATCAATGTGCCGTACTCGGACGCGCAGATCCGCTTGCGTCGGTGCCCGAAAATCGTCACATCGATTTCGCTCGAGGCGACGCGTTAGCCGCTCCGTTCCGATGCTCGTCGCCAGAATCGGCGCGTCCGAGTCACGTCGGTGGCTGAAGGAGTCCGCCGATCACGTCGGCTGCTTCGCGGTCGCTGGCCGCGAGGAAGTGGGCGTACACGTTGAGCGTGGTGGCGGCGTTCGCGTGGCCGAGGCGACCGCTGACGGTGCGGACCGGCACGCCTGCGGCGAGCAGCTGGGTCGCGTGTAGGTGCCGGAGATCGTGGAGTCGCACGCCGCTCAGGCCGGCCCTGTCGCAGATGCGTCGGAATGTCCCGGTGATCGTGTCGGGGTGGAGTGGCCTGGAGCCGTCGGCCTCGCCGGTGAAAACGAACCCGTCAGGATCGAATGCGATTCGACATGCCGCGGCTCGTTCCTCCATGCGACAGCGCTGTTGATCGAGAACCGCGAGGGTGTCGGCATCGACCGCGATACGTCGGGCAGAGTGGGTCTTGGTGTCTTTCACGACCGTGCCGCCAGCGACCGACGCGACCGACCGTTTGATCGACAGGGTTCGTTCGGAGCGGTCGATGTCGGACCACCGCAGTCCGCACACCTCGCCACGACGAGCGCCGGTGGCGGCGAGCACCCTCAACAGCGCTCCGAACTCCGGGACGTGCTCATCGGCCGCGTGCAGCAGCGCTCGAGTGTCGTCGATCGCGGGTGGGTTGATCTCGCGTCCGTCGGATCTTCGGCGGCGACGCAGTTGCGGCCGCGTTGGCCGGGATCCATCCCCACCGCACGGCCTGGCCGAGCGCACCGCGGAGCACGGCGTGGACGTGGCGGACCGAAGTCGGCGAGAGCCCTCGCTCTCGCGTCAGGCTCGAGTAGTAGGCGTCGAGTCGCTGTGTCGTCACACGTCGAAGCGTGAGCTTGCCGAGGTCGGGGTTGATCATCCTCTTCACGAGGCGTCGGTACTCGCGCACGGTCGTCGGCGATAGCTGTTCGTCGACATGATCGAGCCATCGGGCGAGCAACTCACCGAGCGTCATCGACGACGACAAGACCTTGCCGGCAGAGACCTCGGCGACGAGCGCCGCCAGTGCGCGCTGGCCTTCTCGCTTGGTGCCGCGGACGGTGCGGCTGAGCTGACTCGCGCGACCGCTCGCCGGGTCGCGCGGGAGCTGCACGATCAGCTCCCAGACGCCTGGCCGGCGCTCGCGCATCGAACCCTTCACTGTCGACGAACGCTACACCGAAATCTTGGATGGATCTTGGATGACGCTCGATCGTCTGAGTGGTTCAGCCCAGAAATGCGCCTCTGACCAGCTGCTTTACGGAGCCCAGAGTGGGAATTGAACCCACGACCTACGCATTACGAGTGCGTTGCTCTACCGACTGAGCTATCTGGGCGGGACCGCCAGATCCTACCGGCGCCACCTCACCCCACTCCTCCCCCGTTCTGTCTGCGTCAGATCGCGCATCGCTGCATCTCAGGCAGACAGTTCGACAGGGCCCTTGGATCTGTCTGCCTCAGATCGCGCATCGCTGCATCTCAGGCAGACAGAACGGGGAGGGACCAGAGGAGGGACTGGAGGAGGAGCTGCTCGTTGGGGTTGCGCTCGAGGGCCTCGATCGCCTCGTGGATGTGCATGACGGCGGCGGCGACCCCACCGGGGCGGTCGATCGTGCCGGCGACGAGCGCGTCGCGGTAGGAACCGGCGAGCACCGACAGTCCGTGGCGGAGCTCGTCGGTGCGGTGCCGGCGCAGCTCGCGCTTGTGCCGCTCGTCGAGTGTCTTCTTGCCGCTGCCGCGCTCACCGAACCGCTCGATCCGGGCGTCGACCTCGGCCACCTCGGCGGCGTGACGATCGGACAGCGGGCCGGCGGCGCTGTCGATCAGCCCGAGCAGCTCGTCGACGAGCCGCATCACGGTGGCGCCGTTGCCATCGAGTCGCGACGGAACGGACGCGAACGCCCGCCGGCGTTCCACCAGGTCGGGATCGGCGGCGAGGAGCCGCGCCCGCTGCAGGTCGCCGGTGGCCGAGCGCGCAGCGTCGGCGGCCGCCTCCTCGGTGACGCCCTCGAGCACGAGTCGTTCGGTGATGACGTCGTCGTCGATCGAGCGGAACTCGATCCGCGCGCAGCGCGACGAGATCGTCACCAGGTCGGTCGGCACGAAGTCGGCGAGGATCAGGAAGATCGTCGACGGCGGCGGTTCCTCGATCGTCTTCAGCAACAGTGCCGCGCCCTCCGGACGAAGGAGATGGAACTCGGCGAGGATCAGCACCTTGCGATCGCTCTCGATCGGGGCCAGCGACGAGAGCCGGACGATCTCGCGCGCCTGCTCGGCCGAGATCGCCGGCCCTGACCGTTCGATCTCCCTGATGTCGGGATGCATCCCGGCCAGCGCGAGCCTGGCGTCGCGGGCCTCCGGGTCGTCGACCCCGCCGATCAGGAGCGCGGCGAACGCCCGCGCCGCCTGCGTCTTCGTCGACCCGGCGGGGCCGACGAACAGGTACGCGTGCACAGGCTGGTCAGCGGCGCGGGTGAGGCGTTCGACCGCACGCGGTTGCCCCACGACGGCGTCCCAGATGCTGGCCATCAGACCCCGCACCGTTCCCTGACGATGGCCCGGATCTCGGTCGCGACGGCGGCGACCGAACGGCTGGCATCGACGACCGCCCAGTGGTCCGGATCGGCAGCGGCCATCGCCGCGAAGCCGCCGAGGACCCTGGCGTGGAAGTCGTCGCCGGCGCGCTCGAAGCGATCGAGCTGGCGAGCCTTCATCCGCTTGGCGATCACCTTGCCGGGAACGTCGAGCAGCACCACGAGATCGGGCCACGTGCCACGGATCGCCCAGTCGTTGATCGACCGCAGCTCCTCGATCGGCAGCTCGCGTCCGTACCCCTGGTACGCGAGCGACGAGTACACACTGCGGTCGCTCACGACGTGGCGACCCGCATCGAGCGCCGGGCGCACCACTTCGGCAACGTGTTGGGCCCGATCGGCGGCCACGATCAGCGACTCGGCTCGGGCGTCGAACTCGGTCACCGTGACATCGTGCAGGATCGTCCGCAGGCGTTCACCGATCGCCGTCCCGCCCGTCTCGCGGGTCAGCACCGCGCCGATCGCGTCGGCCAGACGCTTGGCCTGGGTGCTCTTGCCGCAACCCTCCGGCCCCTCGAGGGCGATGTAGACAGGCGGCGACATCGGATGGTCACGATAGGCCGACCGGTGCCCGGCCGGTCTGCTCCAGGACCGTTCCCGTCGTCAGGCTCGAGGCGGTGGCGGAGGAGGTGGCGGAGTCGACGGCGGTGGCGGGTTCATCGTGCGGGGTGGCTCGAGGACCGGATCCGGGTCCGGCACCACCGGGTCCGGCACCACCGGATCGGGCACCACCGGGTCGGGCACCACCGGGTCCGGCACCACCGGGTCCGGCACCACCGGATCGGGCACCACCGGGTCGGGCAACGTCTCGGGCGGGACGTCCGACTCGATCGAGTCGATGTCGAGCGGTTCGACGTCGAGGGGTTGGATGAGGAGGGGTTCGACGTCGGGCGGGAGTGGTGGTGACGGCGGCACCGCGCCGGCATCCCAGTCGGGCCGGTCTGTGACCTGTTCGGCCGGGCGCCACGGCGGTTCACCCTTCGGCTTCTTCGCCGGACCGAGCGTGCTCCACAGGAGCCCGAGGAGGATCCCCCCGCCGAGCACGATCAGGGCCCACACCAGCTCGAACGGGATGATCTTCAGAAGGATCGCGATGGCCGCCGCGCCGATCCCCATGATGAGTCCCCACAGGATCCCGCGGATCGGATGTGGCTTGCGGAACGCTTCCGCAGTCCTCACGGTGGTGGTGGTCGTGGTGGGCGTCACAGGCTGCATGCCGATCAGCCCTCCTTCCAGGTCATCGCCGGACGGGCGTTGAAGAGCAGGCCGAGCAAGCCGCCGGCGAACAGCGCGATCGCCGCGATCCCGACCGGGTCGGCGAGACCGTTGCCGAGGAACTCGACGTGTCCCTCACCCACGCAGTCGCCGATGTTGGCCGACGTGAGCTTGCCCGTCACCTTGGCGTTGGCGGAGAACTTCACGGGGAGGTCGTCGTTCAGGTCGACGAGGCCGGAGTTGCGGTTCTCGGCGTCGGGGTTGGGGTCGCCGCCGGAATCGAGGCTGATGCCCGGACGTCTTGACCTCCCATTCGTGATCGATCGGGCCGTCACCCTCGTGCGGCATGAAGCCGTAGTAGACCACGACGCCGCGGGTGTCGACCTTGAAGCGATTGCCGCTGGTGAAGGCCTGGCCGCCGTCCAGCAGGTCGACCGGAGGATTGTCATCGCCCCAATCGGCAGCCGCATCGATCAGTTGGCCGTCCTCGTCGTACGAGTAGGCGAAGCCGCCACACACACCAGTGAGCTTGCTGCCGTCACCGAACTCGTTGACGGCGGTCGATGCGACGTAGGCCGCGGCGAGCTGTCCGTACATGGCGTCGGCCTCGGTGAGGTCGAGCTCGCCCGGCTCGCTCTCGGGGATCAACGCCCGCACCTCGTCGAGTGACTCGTCGCCGTCACCGTCGTCCTGGGCGCTGGCGTTCGTGCCCGCCAGCAGTCCGATCCCGATCAGCAACGCGATGCCACCGATCAGACGCGTGCGTCGCATCATCGAAACCCCCAATCGTCCCCGCTCGTGATCAACGCTAACCGGTCAGGTGGAGGCGGGCTCACCGTCGCGCGGCGACGGCTTCTTGGCCGCCGCCTTCTTCGGCTTCCGTTTCGGCGACGCCTTCTTGCGAGGCGCCGGCTTGCCGGTCGTACCGCCCTTGGCTGCGACCGCCTCGCGGCGGATCGCCAGCAGCTCGTACGCCCGTTCCGGCAGCATCTCCTCGATCCGATCGCCCTTGCCGATCGACGCGTTCGTCTCGCCGTCGGTCACGTAGACGCCGAAGCGGCCATCCTTCGCCGTGACCGCGCGTTGGCTGACCGGATCGTTTCCGAACTCTCGCAGCGGGCCGGACGCCGCCATGTTGCGTCCGCCGCGCTTGTAGACCTTGGGCTGCTGGAAGATCGCCGCCGCCTGGTCGAGCGTGATCGTCAGCAACTGCTCCTCGTTGTCGAGCGAACGGAAGTCCTTGCCCTTGACCACGTAGGGGCCGTAGCGGCCGTTGCTGGCGACGATCTCCTGGGAGTCGGACGGGTCGACGCCGACCGTGCGCGGCAGCTGCAACAGCGCCTCCGCTTCGTCGACCGTGATCCGTTCGAGCACCATCGTCTTGAACAGGCTCGACATCTTCGGCTTGTCGAGACCGGGCGGCAACTGATCGGGCGACCCCCACTGCACGTAGGGCCCGAACCGGCCGTTCTTGGCGTACACCGGGAAGCCGTCGAGCTCGCCGATCGGCTCGTCGCTCTTCGGCGCAGCCAGCAACTCGAGCGCCTTGTCCATGGTGAGCTCGTCGGGCGGGAGGTCGTCGGGCACGCCGGCCGTGTCGTCGCCGCGCTTGACGTACGGGCCGTACTTGCCGGGTTTCACCACGACGAGGTTGCCCTCGGGATCGTTGCCGAGCGGGAACGTGTTGATCGTCGCCGCATCGATCTCGTCGAGGTTCTCCTCGACGAGGCGCTTGAGCCCCGGCAGCGTGTCGTCGTCGCCGAAGTAGAACGTCGTGAGCCACTGGTCCTTCTGGCTCTGACCCGCCGCGATGGCGTCGAGGTCCTCCTCGATCTTGGCCGTGAACTCGTAGTCGACGAGGTTGTCGAAGTGCTGTTCCATCAGGCTGACGACGGCGAACGCGGTCCAGGTCGGGATCAGCGCCTGGCCCTTCTTCCACACGTAGCCGCGGTCCTGGACGGTCTGGATGATCGAGGCCCACGTCGACGGTCGACCGATGCCGAGCTCCTCGAGGCGCTTGACGAGTGATGCCTCGGTGTAGCGGGCCGGCGGCGTGGTGGCGTGGCCGTTCGGCGTCAGCGACTCGACCGGCACCGGATCGTCCTTCGTCAACGCGGGAAGCAGCGCTTCGTCGTCGCCGCTGTCGCCGTCGTCGTCGGCCCTCGCCTCGACGTACACGGCGCGGTGGCCGGGGAACGTGATGGTGGTGCCCGACGCGGCGAACACGCAGTCGGTCGATTCGAACGTCGACACCGCCCCGAGGCGCACGCTGACGGTCGTGCCCGTCGCGTCGGCCATCTGCGACGCCAACGTCCGCTGCCAGACCAACCGATACAGCGCCAGCTCCTGCGCATTGAGCTCCCGCTCGACCTGCTTGGGGCTGCGGAACGGGGTGGTCGGGCGGATCGCCTCGTGGGCCTCCTGCGCGTTCTTGACCTTCGATGCGTACTGCCTCGGTGTCGGCGACAGGAACTGTTGCCCGTACTCCTTCGTGATCGTGTCGCGCACCTCGGTGACGGCCTCGGAAGACAGCGTGACGTTGTCGGTACGCATGTAGGTGATGAACCCGCGTTCGTACAGACCCTGCGCGAGACGCATCACCTGCGACGCCGACAGCCGCAGCCGGCGCCCACCCTCCTGCTGCAGGGTCGAGGTCATGAACGGCGCCTTGGGCGACGACCGGAACGGCCGCTCCTCGACGCTGCGCACCGTGAACGGCGCGTCGGCGAGCCCGTCGGCGAGCGCTCGGGCCCGCACCTCGTCGAGGGCGACCGTCTTGGCGCTGGCGGCGTCTCGCAGCACACCGGTGGAGTCGAAGTCCTTCCCTGTGGCGACCCTCGAGTCGTCGACGGCGACGAGCGTGGCGGTGAACGACGGCGACGTCGCGGTGACGAGCTCGATGTCCCAGTAGCCGGCGGACACGAACGCGATGCGCTCGCGCTCGCGTTGGACGATGAGGCGGATCGAGGGGCTCTGGACCCGACCCGCCGACAAGCCCCGGTTGACGCGCCGCCACAGCACCGGTGAGACCTCGTAGCCGTACAGCCGGTCGAGGATGCGGCGGGTCTCGGCGGCGTCGACGAGCCCGTAGTCGATGCCGCGGGGGTTGTTCACGGCGTGGTCGATGGCGGCCTTGGTGATCTCGTGGAACACCATCCGCTTCACCGGCACCTTCGGCTTCAGGTACTCGAGCAGGTGCCAGCTGATCGCCTCACCCTCGCGGTCCTCGTCGGTGGCCAGATAGAGCTCGCTGGCATCCTTCAGCGCCAGCTTGAGGTCCTTCACCACCTGCTTGCCGCGCTCGGTGAGCTCGTAGGTCGGCTTGAACCCGTTGTCCACGTCGACCGCAAGACCCTTCGACGGCAGGTCGGCGACGTGCCCGACCGAGGCGCGCACGTCGAACGCATCGCCCAGGAACTTGGAGATCGTCTTCGCCTTTGCCGGCGACTCGACGATCACGAGGGGTCTGGCCATGGTTGTCACTCGCTACGTGATGGCCGGCGGCCTTGTCAAGACGCACCGATCTTGTCCGAGGGTGTGGAGTGTGCCGTCACACTGCCGGGATTCAACGCGACCACCACTCGTAGGATCGAGGGGACATGGGGGACGAGCCGGTCGCCGATCCTGACGCGATGTGGAAGGCGGGCTACTCCGCGCCCGCCGGCCAGGGCGAACCCGACGACCCGGCAGGGGACGGCGAACCGCGGGAATGGTTCGCCAACTACGGCCGGAACGAGGCTGCGGCCGCCACCAGCGAGAGCCTCGCCTCCGGCGCCGGAACCGGCGCCGTTGCTCGCCATTGACGGCGTGGAGGAGCCCGCCGGCGACCCGACGACCCCGCGTGATCGCACCGTTCGCCGGCTGCTCGTCGCCACCCTGGCCTTGGCCGTCGTCGCGGTCGGTGGCGTCCTCTGGCAGATCGGGCACGACCAGTCCGCCCCGGGCCCGCATGTCCTCGCCTCGATCCCCGAGCGCGGGGTGCCGACGTGGATCGCTGAGCTCGACACCGGCCACATCACCGGAGTCATCGGGACGCGATCGACGATCGCCGTGCTCGAGTTGGTCACCAACGATCTCGTCGGCCTGTCCGCCGACTCGGGAAAGGAACGATGGCGCGTGCATGCCGCTCCGTCGCACAGCATCGCCCAGCTCCAGGAGGTCGACGGGGCCGCGATCGTGCTCGTCGAGGAGAGCACCGGCGATCGTTCGATCGCGGCGTACGACCTCGAATCGGGCGAACGCATGTGGCGTGAGGACGGGCTCGACCGGTCGGCCTTCGTTGCCTTCCAGGGCAGCATCTACCGGCTCCCGGGCGGTGTGACCGACGTCGCGATCCAGCGCCTCGACCCGCGAACCGGCGAGGGTCTGAACGCGCTCGCGTCGGAGCTGTCGAGTGTCGGCTGGTCGCATGCGGCAACGGTCCGCGACGACTTCGTCGAGGTCTTCGACCTGCAGACCCTCGAACGCGTCGGCGGCCCGATCGCCATCGGCGACGTGGTGGCGGCATCCGCGTTCGGCGATCGCGTCGTGGGTCTCGGGCGGGACGCCATGATCCGTCTGTACGGCTCGACCGGCGATGAGCTGTCGTCGCTGCAGATCACCGTCGACCGGCCCGAACAGTTCGACGTCACCAACAGCGCGGACCCGATGTTGCTGGTGATGGCCGACCAGCAGATCGTCGGGTATTCGTTGGCCGGCGACCGGATCGCCCAGGTGTGGCGAACGGGACCCGTGCAGGTGAACGAGATCACCGATGTCGGCGAGAACACGTACGCCGTCGTGCAGACGGTCGTCGCGGCCGGTCCGAATGGTGGTCCGGTCCGCGTCGTCGACACGGCGACCGGCGACGCTGTGGCCGAGCCCTCGGGCGGGAGCTGGGTGCGCCTCGGCCGGGACGGCTTCGTGGTGGAGATCACCGATGACCAGGGCGTACGCCAGGCCGTCGAGGGCTACGGGTACGACGGCGACCAGCGGTGGCGGTTCGATCTCGCCCGCGATCAACAAGGCGTCTTCCTCGTCGACGGTGGAGTGGTCCTCGTCGCGTCGGATACGACCACCCAGAAGTCGACCCTGACCTATCTCACGTAACCCCACCGGTTCTGTCTGCCCCAGATCGCGGATAGCTGCATCTGGGGCAGACAGTTCGGTGCTTCTAGACGAACTCGGACTCGTCGTCGCGGACGCCGTCGCCGTTCGAGGCGGCGACCACACCATCCGCCGATGCCGTCGCGCCCACCGCGACCGGCTCGTGATGCGCATGGCCTTCGACGTCGATGTTCGGCAGGATGCGATCGAGCCACTTCGGGATCCACCAGTTGCGGTCGCCGAGGAGCTCCATCGTCGCCGGGACGAGCACCATGCGGACGATCGTCGCGTCGAGGAGCACGGCGATCGCCAGACCGAGCCCGAACAGCTTGAGCTGGCGGTCGTCGCCGAGGGCGAAGGCGGCGAACACGCAGAACATGATCAGGGCGGCGGCGGTGATCACCCGGGCCGTGACCGCCAAACCGTCGGCGACGGCGGTGGCGTTGTCCTTCGTGCGGTCGTACTCCTCCTTGATCCGCGACAGCAGGAACACCTCGTAGTCCATCGACAGCCCGAACACGATGGCGAACAGGAACATCGGCACCCACGCCTCGATCGGCCCGGCCCGATCGACCCCGATCAGCTCCATGCCCCATCCCCACTGGAAGATGGCGACGAGGATGCCGTACGCGGCACCGATCGACAGCAGGTTCATCACGACCGCCTTGAGCGGCACGAGCACACTGCGGAACACCGCCATCAGCAACAGGAAGCTGAGCAGGAGCACGACACCGATGAGCAATGGCATACGGCCGGCGAGATAGTTCGAGAAGTCGGTCGACGCCGCGGTCAGGCCACCGACGTTGGCGTCGACACCCGTCGCCGGGATCACGTCGTCGCGCAGCGTCGTTACCAAGTCCCCGGTCTCGGCGTCCTGTGGTGCGCTGTCGGGATACACGATGAGCAACGCCAGCTGGTCGTTGATCGGCGTCGGAACGACGATGTTGACGTTCTCGGTCTCCTGGATCGTCTGGACGAATCCTTGGAGCTGCGCCTGATCGGCGACCGCGTCGCCCTCGACGGCGATGATGAGCGGGCCGTTGGTGCCGGGCCCGAACCCTTCCGCCAGCAGGTCGTACGCCCGGCGCACGGTCTTGTCCTCGGGATAGTTGCCGTAGTCACCGAACCCGAGCCGGATCCCGAACAGCGGCAGCGCGAGCAGCACGAGCAGGCCCGCCGCACCGAGCGCGCTCGGCCACGGCCGGCGCTGGATGAACCGGCTCCAGCGGTACCAGAACCGCTCCTGCCGGGGTCGCTCGGCGCGGTGCGGGACGAGCTTGCGCAGCGGCTTGATCGCGAAGCTGAGGGCGAAGAAGATGATCGATCCGAAGAGGCCGGCGAAGAAGATCGGCGCCTGACCGGTGGCCACACCGACGAACGTGGCGACGACCACGACGGACACGGCGATCAACGCCGCGCGAGTCGTGTTGTCGATCCGCCTGCCGACCCAGCCGAGGAGCGCGGGCAGCAGGGTGAGCGACCCGAGCACCATCATGAGCACACCAAGTGACGAGGCGATCGCGACGCCCTGCACGAAGTCGAGACCCATGAGGCACAGGCCCAGCAGCGAGATGATCACCGTGGCGCCCGCGAACAGCACGGCGCGTCCGCTGGTGTCCATCGCCTCGGCCACCGACTCCTCGACATCGAGGCCGAGCTGCAATCCCTCTCGGTATCTCGTCACGATGAACAGCGCGTAGTCGATGCCCACGCCGATGCCGATCATCGCCACCATCGCGGTGGTGAAGTCCGGCATCGAGATCACGTTGCTGCCGAGCGACACCAGTGCCGAACCGATGCCGAGTCCGAACAGGGCGGTGCCGATGGGGAGGCCCATGGCGAGCACCGAACCGAAGGCGAGGATGAGGATGATGACGGCCGCGAGCAAGCCGTAGATCTCGCTCTCGGGGAGCTCGAACTCGGAGAAGATGTCGCCGCCGTACTCGATCTGCAAGCCCTTCGACGGGCGGCAGGGTGTCGGCGTACTCGACGATGTCCTCGCCGAGCGCGACCACCTCTTCGAAGCCGCGATCGGCAACGTCGAGTTGAGCGAAGTTGATGGTGCCGTCGGCGCTCACCTGCTGGCGGGTTGTCGTACGGGCTGGTGACGGTGATCCCGTCCTGCGACGCGCTGTAGTCGTAGATCTGCTCCAGCGTCGCCTGGACCTCGGGATCGTCGACACCCTGCTCGGCCTTGGCGACGATCTGCGAGATGAAGCCGGCCCGGTTCGGGTCGTTCGCTTCGAGGAGGTCCTGGACGACCTTGGACTCACTGTCGGGCAGCGTGAAGTCGGTGCGATAGTCGGGTCCGACCGCGCCGGCGATGGCGTTGATGCCAATGAGCAGGGCGAGCCAGGTTCCGATGACGATCCAGCGATGGCGCACGCATGTCCGCGCGAGACGGGCAAGCATGTCGACAACGTTACGGATGGTCGAACGCACATTCCACGTGCTTTCGTCACAGCGCTACGTTTCGCCACGTGGTACCCGACCCGGCGCTCGGCTGGAATCCCGAGCTCGAAGCGTCCTGGCAGCGGATCGGGTCGCCCGGGGAGCCGGGGAGGGTGTCACGGCTCGACCGGGGTTGGAGCACCGTTGTTCATTCAGCAGCGACGCTCGAACCGTTGCGGATCCGCAACATCGGCGCCGACGTCGCAGTTGGCGATTGGGTCGTGCCGTCGTCCGACGGCGAACGTGTCGAGCACGTCGTCGACCGCCATTCGGCGTTCGTGCGCCGGGCGTCGTTCGAGGGCGCCCGCTTCGAGGCGCAGACGATCGCCGCCAACATCGACGTCGTGTTCCTCGTGCACGCCCTCGACACGCCGTCCAACCAGCGGCGGCTCGAGCGCGAGCTCGTGCTCGCGTTCGACTCGGGAGCCGAACCGGTGGTGGTGTTGACCAAGACCGACCTCGTCGACGACCCGGCCGCGGCACGCGCCGAGCTCGTCGAGGTCGCGCTCGGCGTGCCCGTGCTGCTCACCAGCGGTCGCACCGGTGCGGGGCTCGACGCGATCTCGGCGTACGCGACCGGCAACCGCACGCTTGCCTTCCTCGGCGCCAGCGGGGTCGGCAAGTCGACGCTGATCAACTTCCTCCTCGGCGGGCAGGTGCAGGCGACATCGGCGGTGCGCGAGGGCGACAACCGCGGCCGCCACACCACCGTGGCCGCGCAGCTGCTGCGCCTCCCGGGCGAGGGCTGGATGATCGACACGCCGGGCGTGCGGGCGGTGAGCCTCTGGTTGTCGGGGCGCGGGATCGAGCGTGCGTTCGCCGACGTGTTCGACCTGATGGACCACTGCCGCTTCCGCGACTGCAAGCACGACCAGGAACCGGGCTGCGCGGTGCTCGCCGCGATCAAGTCGGGCACGCTCGACCCCGCTCGGTTCGCGAGCCTCGAGCGCCTCGTCGCCGAGGAGGCCGCCCTGGAGGACGAGCAACACCGCCAGGAGAAGCTCGCCGACCGCCGCGGCTACCGCAAGCGCTGACGCACGCGATTACGTTCGATCCATGGACTTCGCCTTCTCCGACCGCTGCCTCGAGTACCGCGAGAAGTTGCTCGCTTTCATGGACGAGTGGATCTACCCCAACGAGCACGTGCACGAGGAGCAGATCGAGGAGTCGGGCGATCCGCACTTCTACCCACCGATCATGGACACCCTGAAGGCCGAAGCCCGCACGCGTGGCCTGTGGAACCTCTTCCAACCGCACGCCGGGTTCTGGGGCGACGGCTTCAGCAACCTCGACTACGCGCCGCTGGCCGAGATCATGGGGCGCTCGCCGATCGCCTCGGAGGCGTGCAACTGCTCGGCGCCCGACACCGGCAACATGGAGGTGCTGACGATGTTCGGCACGCCCGAGCAGCAGGACGTGTGGCTGCGCCCGTTGCTCGAGGGCGAGATCCGGTCGGCGTTCGGCATGACGGAGCCCGACGTCGCATCGAGCGACGCGACGAACATCTCGTTGCGCATCGAGCGCGACGGCGACCACTACGTGCTCAACGGCCGCAAGTGGTGGACGTCGAACGCGTTCCACAAGCACTGCCAGATCCTGATCGTGATGGGCAAGACCGATCCGGACGCGTCGCCGCACCGCCAGCAGAGCCAGATCCTGGTGCCGGTCGGCACGCCGGGGCTGTCGTTCAAGCGCAACCTCAAGGTCTTCGGCTACGTCGAGAACGTGGGCCACGCCGAGACGATCTTCGACAACGTCCGCGTGCCCGCCTCGAACCTCATCGCCCAGGAGGGCGACGGGTTCATGATCAGCCAGGCCCGTCTCGGACCGGGCCGCATCCACCACTGCATGCGCACGATCGGGGCGACCGAACGGGCGCTGGAGTTGATGTGCCAGCGGGTGCTCGACCGCACGACGTTCGGCAAGCGGATCGCCGAGCGGTCGAACATCCAGGACTGGATCGCCGAGGCCCGCATCGAGATCGAGATGATCCGTCTCCTCACGTTGAAGACGGCGTGGCTGATGGACACCGTCGGCAGCAAGGGCGCCCGCACCGAGATCGCGGCGATCAAGGTGGCGGCGCCGAACGTGGCGTTGAAGATCATCGACCGGGCGATCCAGGCCCACGGCGGGGGCGGGGTCTGTCAGGACTTCCCGCTCGCCGCGATGTACGCCGGGATCCGCACGCTGCGCCTCGCCGACGGTCCCGACGAGGTGCACAAGATGACGATCGCCCGCGCCGAGCTGCGCAAGTACGACCCGGCGTTCCGCACCGACGGCGTCAGCTCGATCGCACCCGGCGGCGGCCGCGGCTGACCCACCCTCGATCTCGTGAAGTTTCGGCGCCGTAGGAACGCCGAAACTTCATGAGATGGGCAGTCGGAACGCGCCGTCGACAGGCGTCCAGGTGGCCACGTCGACGACGGCGCTGACGGGGATCGGTCCGTACACGTGCGGGAAGCTCTCACCGGTGTCGTAGAGGTCTTCGTCGACCACCGGTGCGTCGAGTGCCGCCTCGTCGATCGTCAACAGCACGAGCTCGGCGACGTCGCCGTAGAACCGGTTGGCGGTCGCTTCGACCTGGTCGCGCCGCGAGCAGTGGATGAATCCCTCGTCGGCAAGGGTGACGTCGCGGGTGCTCGTCGTGTACGTGCCAGACCCTCGAGCGTCGTCCCAATCGGCCGGCAGGGCGATGTGGTACAGCCCTGTCACCGGTTCGTCAGACCTTGGCCGGGAGTTGCGAGCCGATCCAGTCCTCGAGCGCGGGACCGGACTCGAAGCTGGTGATCAGCGCGTACCGCGGCGCGGTGCCGTTGTGCACCACCACGTGCCACAGCCGCTGGGTGTCGACGACGAAACGGGCGCCCTTGCGCAGCGGCACCCGGATCTCGCTGCTCGGATCGGGCAGGCCGTCGGCCCCGCTGTCCATCAGCAGCATGTAGCTGTCGGGATTGTCGGTCAGCTCGACCCACGACCGCACCACCCAACCCTCGTCGTCGGGGTTGAAGCGGTTGTTGTCGTCGCGGTGCAGCGACCGGATCGCGGTCTCACGGTCCTGTGGTTCGAGCTTGATGATGCGCACCCGCCCGAAGTTCGCACCGACCGCATCGACATACGCCCGCACCGTCGGCGCCTTCTCCGCGTTGCTCGTCCACTGGGCGTCCTTGTCGGTCTTGCCCTTGTCCCAGAAGCCGCGACAGTCGAGCTCGCCGTCGGCCGAGGCGATCGGCGCGAAGTTGGTGTCGCCGCCGCTCTTCCAGTCCATGTACTCGAGCGACTCCCACTCGGCCACCGGCACGTCGACCGGCATCGGTGACAGCTCGACCACGCCGGTCGGTCCGAGCACCGGAATCCGGACGTGCGGCGTGTCCAGCGGGATCTGCACGCTCCAGTGGTCGTGTGTGGGCCAGAAGCTCATCGCGCCAAGTGTAGGAAGGCCGACCCCAACGCGGGGTGGCACCGAACCCGCCGCGGGCGACTCAGGTGGTGGGTGTCGGCGTCGTGGTGGTCGGCAGGTTGGCGACGAGCACCACGCCGGTCGGGATCTCGATCGTCTGACCGGCCTGGATGTCGTTGGGATCGGCGAGCCCGTTGAGCTCGACGATCGCCTGGACCGGGACGTCGAAGCTCTCGGCGATGTTCGAGAGGAAATCGCCTTGCTTGACCGTGTAGAAGATCCGGTTCGTGTTGAGTGTCGTCGACGTCGTGCTGGACGTCGTGGTGGTGCGGATCGGCGGGAGGATCTCGTCGGCCGCGTCATCGTCGCCCTCGCCGCACGCGGCCACGACGATCACGAACGCCAGCGCAGTCGCCGGCAGGAGGATGGCACGGTTCACGATGTGGGCCTCGACCGCGAGACTATGCCCCGACGGCGCCGTCCGTCATAACCTCCCACCATGGCCGAGCAGGTGACGTTTCCCGGCGCGGTCGCTCCCGATCGCCGCTACGACGTCGACTCCAACGGCATCCGCATCGCCGTCCACGAATGGGGCGCCGGCGGCGCGCCTCCACTGATCCTGGTGCACGGGGGCTTCGACTTCGCCCGCACGTTCGATGTGTTCGCCCCCAAGTTGGCGAACCTCGGGTGGCGGGTCGTGAGCTGGGATCAGCGCGGTCATGGCGACAGCGAGCACGGCGAGCTCTACTCGTGGGACGCCGACCTCCGCGATGCCGTCGCCGTGTTCGAACACGTCGCGGGTGCGGCAGCCGTTCCGGTGATCGGCCACTCGAAGGGTGGGGCGCTGATGACGCAGCTCGCCGACGCCCACCCGTTCCGTTTCGCCTCGTTCGTGAACATCGATGGCATCCCGCACCGCCGGCCGATCCCCGACCTCGCCGAGCACGATCGCACCAAGATGCTGACGAGCGAGCTCACCGGTTGGCTCGACCACCGCCGGTCGACGGCGACCGCCCGCCGCAAGCCGGGGACGCTCGACGACCTCGCCCGCCGGCGGGGGCGCATGAACCCGCGACTCTCGCACGAGTGGCTGCGGTACCTCGTGAGCGTCGGGGCCGCCGAGTCCGACGACGGGTGGCGATGGAAGCTCGACCCGACGATGCGCATGGGTGGCTTCGGTCCGTGGCGGCCGGAGTGGGCGCTGCTACGTCTGCCCGGCTTGGCCGTGCCGTTCCTCGGCGTGCTCGTCGGCGAGCAGGAGGACATGGGCTGGGGCACCTTGCCGCACCATGTCGAGCCGTTCCTCCCGACGGGCGGACGGCTCGAGATGCTCGACGGCATCGGCCACTTCGCGCACGTCGAGCAGCCCGACCTGATGGTCGAGATCGTCACCTCGGTCATCGGCGCTCCGGCATGACCACGGTGACGAGGCTGACGCACAACCGGGTGACGCTGGCGTTGCACCACCTGCGCGACGGTGACGGACGCGCCCTGCTGCTGCTGCACGGGCTCGGTGAGCAGTCTCCCGCTGCGCCACCCGGCTGGACCGATGGTTGGCCGGGGCCGGTCACGGCGCTCGACTTCACCGGCCACGGCACGTCGACGGTCCCGCGTGGCGGCGGGTACACCGCCGAGTTGCTGCTCGCCGACGCCGACACGGCGCTCCAGCACCTCGGCCAGGCGACGGTCGTGGGACGTGGCCTCGGCGCCTACGTCGCGCTGCTGCTCGCCGGCGCGCGGGCGGGCGACGTGGTCGGGTCGGTGCTCGTCGACGGCCCAGGTCTCGCCGGCGGGCCCACCGAACCGACCTCGCAGGGCGTGTTCGTCCTGTCGTCGAACGGCGCCACGCCCGATCCGTACGCGCTGCTCGAGCTCGGCCGTGATCTCCGGCCACCGGACTACGCGAGCGGCTTCGTCCATCTCGCCGTCCAAGGTTCACCGCTCGACGAGCCGATCACCGTGGCCGCCGTCAATCGTCCCGCGTGGCTCCACGCGGTGGCCACCGAGCCCGGCGTGAGGACGGCGTCGATCACCGAGGCACTGGCGATCTACTCGCGTTCAGCCTGAATCTGACGTCACCACCGCACGACGGACGTCTCGCGTGCGTACTGATCGACCCGATCGGCGGCGAGCCTCCCGGAGATGAGCACCATCGGCACGCCCAACCCCGGCCGTGTCGACGAACCGACGAACACCAGCCCGGGCACACGCGCGTCGACATTGTTCGGGCGGAACGGGCCGCTCTGGCGCAACGTGTGGGCGAGCGCGAACGGTGTGCCGCGTTCGAGACCCATCGCCTCCCAATCGAGGGGGTCGTAGACGCGCTCGACGACGACATCGTCGGGGTAGCCGAACGCCGCCACGCGCCGGCGCAGGTCGCCCGCGATCCGATCACGCTCCTTCGACCAGTCGATGTGCCCGTCGAGGTTCGGCATCGGCTCGAGCACGTACAGCGACGAACATCCATCGGGCGCGACCGTCGACTCGGCCGCCGGGATCGTCACGCGGACCGAAGGATCCCGCATCCGACGTCCGGTCGTGATCACGGCCTTGACCGACTCGTCCCACCGGCCGCCGAAGTGCAGGTTGTGATGGGCGGCTCCCGCTGGTCGCTCACCGCGCACACCGGCGATCCACAGCAGGCACGACGGGGCGTAGCGGCCGCGCCGCGCGACCCGCGGCGCATCGACCCCACCGAGCAGCGTTCGATACGCAACCGGGAGGTCGGCGTTGCACACCACCGCGTCGGCCGCGACGCGGTCGGAACCGGCGACCTCGACCCCGTTGATCGAGCCCGCCGCACCACGTAGCAACCGCGTGACGGGTGATCGGTAGCGGATCTTCACGCCGGCCCGTTCGATCGCACGTGCGAGGCTCGTGGCGATCGAGTGCATCCCGCCCTCCGGCACGAACACGCCGCTCGTGTCGGTGTGGGTGACGACGGTCTGGATTCCCAGCGCATGATGCGGTGCGAGACCGGCGTACAAGGCTTGGGAACCGAAGACCTGCTGCAGCCGCGGGTCGTCGAAGTACGAGCCGATCCGCGGGCCGAGACGGCCGAAGCCGCCCCGGCGAACGAGCGCGGCGACGGCGCGCCACGAACGCAGGACGTCGAACGGCGAATCGAAGTTGACGTCGACGAAGTGCGACATCTCGATCCGGTGGAGCGACTCGAGCCAGTCGGAGAAGCGGCCGAACCCCTCTGCGTCGTGAGATCCGCTGAACGCCCGGATCTCCTCGGTCATCTCGTCGCGGCCGCGCCGGATGTACAGCGTCGAACCGTCGTCGAAGATCGCGCGGTACATCGGGTCGACCGGGTGGAGGCGCACGAAGTCGGCGAGCTCGGAACCGGCGGCGGCGAACGTGGCGCTGAGCACATCGGGCATCGTCACCACGGTCGGCCCGGTATCGAGCCGGAAGCCGGCCTCGGAGAGCACGCCGGCGCGACCGCCGGGGACCGAGTCGCGCTCGAGCACGGTGACCTGATGCCCACGGTTGCTCAGGTGGGCGGCGGCCGAGAGCCCACCGAGTCCGGCACCGACGACGACGATGCGCATGTCAGATCACGCGCCCGACGAGGTAGTCGGCGAGCGCGATCAACTCAGCGGACGCGTCGCCTTCGAGCTCGATCGCGTCGAGGGCAGCGACCGCCTCGGCGGTGAGCGCGGCGATGTGCTTCTCGAGCGCCTCGAGCGCGCCGGAGTCGACGATGGCCTGTTGGATGTCGGCGACCTCGCCGTCGTCGAGGTCCGGGGCACCGACGCGATCGAGGACCGCCAGCTGGGACGGCGTGGCGGCGGCCACGGCGCGGGCGAGCAACGGTGTCGGCTTGCCCTCACGGAGGTCGCCGCCGACCGGTTTGCCGGTGACGGCCTCGTCGCCGAACGCGCCCATCACGTCGTCGCGCATCTGGAACGCATCGCCGAGCGGCAGGCCGTAGGCGCTGAGACCGGGAAGCATCGCGCAGCCACGAACGGGTGAGGCGAGGACGGCGCCGAGGTGGAGTGGCCGCTCGATGGTGTACTTGCCGCTCTTGTATCGACAGATCCGCTCGGCGGTGGCGAGATCGCGCACCCGCCGGACCGAACCGAGGATGTCGAGGAGCTGCCCGGCGTTGAGCTCGGCCCGCAGGTCGTTCCAGATCGTCCACGCCTCGACCGGAGCGCCGAGCATCAGCTGGTCGGCGTAGACGAACGCGAGGTCGCCGACGAGGATCGCGACGCCTTCGCCGAACCGTCGCGACTCCGCCGCCCAGCCCGCCGCCGCGTGCTCGGCCGCGTAGACGGCGTGCGTGGTGGGAACGCCGCGCCGGCTGGCGGCGTCGTCCATCACGTCGTCGTGGAACAGCGCGAAGGCGTGCATCAGCTCGAGGGCGGCGCCGGCGTCGACGATGCGCTCGTCGCCGCCGTCACCCCCCGCCCCGACGTAGCCCCAATGGCAGAACGCCGGACGGAGCCGCTTGCCGCCCGACAGCACGAGGCGACGGATCTCGTCGACCGGCCCGCCGAGGTCGGGGTCGAACGCCGACCACCGCGCGTGCTCGGCGTCGAGCACGGTCGCCAGCCGCGCTTCGACCCGCGCCGCGATCGCGGCGAGCTGCGGAGGTGCGCTGGCGGGCACGTGATCGAGGCTAGGCCCGGTCAGGCGGCGGAGGATCGGCGGGTTCGGGATCACCGCCGAGGTCGGCGATCACCTCGTCGATCTGCAGGCGCGCGGCGCCGATCCGGTCACGGCACAGCGCGATCAGCTGGGCGGCCCGCGCCACACGATCGGCGAGCCGGTCGACGTCGACGTCGGAGCCTTCGAGCTCGCGCAGGATGCCGTCGAGCTCGTGGAGCGCCGCCGCATAGCCGGGTTGCTCGTCGGCGCTCATCGGTTCGGATCCTCCACTCGGCTCGTCATCGTGCCATCCACCAGCTCAGTGTGGATGATGGCACCGGGCGCGGCTCCACTCACACTGCGAACGACACGGCCGTCGTCGGTCCGGGTGATCGACCAGCCGCGGGCCAGCAGGTTGGCCGGATCGAGCAGCCCGAGCCGCGCCTGCAACGAGGCGAGGTGACGGTCTTCGGCGGCGAGGAGCTGGTGCGGGCGCCTGACGACGCGGGCGGCGATGTCGTCGACACGCGACCGCGCGGCCACGAGCGCCCGGGGCGCCCGTGTGCGGATGGTGTCGACGCGCGTCGCGAGCCGCTCCTCGGCCCGCTCGACGGCGTCGTGGGTGCGGCGGGCGATCCGGTGCGCCCGACCGGTGACCTGCTCGGTTGCGCTGCCGAGCTGGCGGTGGGACAGCGCGCTGATCGCGCTCCAGGAACGTTCGCTCGCCTCCAGGTAGGCGCGGACTGCATCGACCAGCGCCGCCGCGCACGCCGTCGGCGTCTTGAACGCCGTGTGGGCCACCTCGTCAGCCACGCTGCGGTCGACCTCGTGACCGAGGCCGGTGAACACGGGAACGCGCGACGCGGCGATCGCTCGGGCGATTGGTTCGGCATCGAACGTGGCGAGCTCGTTGCGTGCGCCACCGCCGCGGATGACGACGATTGCATCGAGGTCGCTGCGCGCCGCGAGCGCGGCGATGGCGCGGCTGATCCCACGCGCCGCGGTCGGGCCCTGGACCCGGACGTCGCAGACGCGCAGATGGAACCCGAAGCGGCTGCGGACGAGCTCGTCGTGGAAGTCGTGCCAGGCCGCCGTGTTGACGCTGCTCACGACACCGACGTGGATCGGGATCGGCGACGGGAGCGTGCGCTTGTTGGCATCGAGCAGGCCTTCGGCGACCAGCCGGCGAATGATGTCGTCGCGTTGGGCGGCGAGATCGCCGAGCGTGAAGCGCGGGTCGAGATCGCTCATCTTCAGCCCGAGCTGGCCGGCGGGGGCATAGAAGTCGAGATAGCCGAACACGCGCACCTTCATCCCGTCGGCGAGGCGGAGGCGATGCTTCTGCAGCATCGGACGCAACTTCATCCGGGCGTTGGCGAACAACTGCACGTTGAGCACCGCCTTCTTGCCGGCGGTGTCGTCGGCGAGCCGGAAGTAGGCGTGTTGATTCCGTTCGCTCCAACCCTGGATCTCGCCCCGCACCCACACGCCGTCGCTGAACCCGCGTCGGAGTGACGCGTTCGAGCGCGTCGGCCAACTCCGCCACCGTGTACGTCGGGTTGGCCGGATCGTCGAGCGGCTCGTCGCCGAAGTCGAACGCGGGCTGGCTCATGCGACGATTCTGCCCGGTGGGTGTGACGACGCGTCGCTCTCAGGCCCCGAGCACGTGCAGGTTGTCGGGCCCGTCGCCGCGCTCGTCGTCCTGTTCGTCGGGTTCGCCGATCTCGGCGAACAGCTGGCCGTCGATCGGCAGATTGCGTTCGCGGCGGACGGCGTCGAGCTGCTGCAGCGGCTTCTCCAGCTGCCTACGACGGGTGCCCACCAGCTCGTCGAACGACCGGTCGAGCTGGTCGAAGCGGTTCTTCACCTTGTCGAGCGCCTCGTTGTACTTCTGCCATTGCTGGCCGAACTTGCTGATCAGGCCGAGGATCTGGTCGCTCGTCTGCTCGACCATGAAGTTGTCGAAGGCCTGGCGGATGACACCCAGGAAGGCGAACAAGGTCAGCGGCGAGCACATCACGACGCGCTGTCCGAGGGCATCGTCGAGCAACGCCGGGTCGTGTTCGTGGATGAACCCGGTGAGCTGCTCGTTGGGGAGGAACAACAGGACGTAGTCGACCGTGGCGCGGGCGCTGGTACGGGCGTAGTCGCGCTTGGCCAGCTCCTTCACCCGCAGCCGGACATCGCGCAGGAACGCCGTGCGGTGCGCCTGGCGTTCGGCCTCGGTGGGCGCTTCGAGGTAGCGGAGGTAGCCCGCCATCGGGAACTTGACGTCCATGTAGAGCTCGTGGCCCTTGGGCAGCGGGAACGTGAAGTCCGGTCGCCCGGTGCCGCCTTCGACCTGGGTCTGTTTGACGTAGTTGACGTTCTCGACGAAGCCGGCGAGGCGCAGCACGTCCTCGGCCATCCGCTCGCCCCACTGGCCGCGTGCGGTCGGGCTGACGAGCGCCTCGCGGAGCGAGCGCGCCGACTCGCTCAGGTGCTCGGTGATCTCGGCGTGGGTGCGCAGGGACTGGTCGACCTGACCGAACTTCTGGGCGCTGGCCTCGCTCAGCGCCGCCACCATCGTGCCGAGACGGCCGAGCTCCGAGCGCATCTCCTGGTGGACCTGGTCGAGCCGGGCATCGATGACGTCCTTCTTCGACGACAACTCGGCCGACGCGTGCTCGCGGACCTGGACGGCGGTGGACCCGAGCTGTTCGCGCTGGAGGATGACCGCCTGTTCGAGCGCGGCCCGCACCGACGCGTCGCGCTCCACGCCGGCGTGCGCCCGCATCTCGGCCAGCGCCGCATCGACCGCCGTCTGCACGGCCTCGGCCGGATCGACAGGCGTGTCGGCAGCCATGGCCCGCCGTCGGGTGACCTCGACCGCGACCGCGGCCGAGATGGCACCGACCGCCACCATCAAGAGCACAACCGACGAGCTGTCCATGACCCCCATGATGACCGGGGGGTGTGACACCGACCGCGGACCCCACCCCCGACCTGTCTGCTTCAGATGCACTCACGGGCAATCTGAAGCAGACAGAACGGGGGTTTCAGCGGAACGGGAGGTCGAGGCAGCGGTCGGAGAGGGTGCCGAGGGCGTAGGCCTCGTAGTCGACGCCGAAATCCTGGTAGAGGTGGCGACAGCGCTCGCTCCAGGCGAGGGCCTCCGGCGACGAGATCCGATGCACGACCTGGGTGATGCCGCCCTCGTAGACGCGGTATTCGGCCCACGTCCCGGGGAAGTCCTTGACGCACCCGATCTCGATCGACGGGATCCTGCTGACCGTCATCCGCCGCACGCGGTGGCGGTGGGTGTGCCCGGCCGTGTAGCAGACGATCCGCCGGCGCCGCGCCGCGACGTCGTCGAGGGCGTCGCTGGGGTCGGGGTGGATGCCGAAGTAGTCGTCGCTGCGGTGCTCGGCGCGGGGATCGCCTGGTACGCCGACCGGGGCGTGGGCGTCGATCCACTGCTGGTGGTGCCCCATGACGATGACGGGCCGATCGGCAGCCGCACCGCGCTCGTCGAGCCAGTCCAGCTGCGGCGGGAGCGAGGGAGCCGGTCGCACTCCCGGGAACGGTCGTGTCGAGCAAGGCGATGCTCACGCCCGGCAGGTCGATCCACGTGTCGCCGACATACCGGGACTGGCCTCGGTACGCGTCGTGGTTCCCACGCACCACGTGGAGACGGTCGCCGAACGCGTCGCGGTAGCACGTCTCGAAGGCGGCGAACTCCTCATCTGTGCCGTCCGTCGACAGGTCGCCTTTGACGATGACCGCGGCCGGTGCCACCGCCGCGATCTCGGCCACCGCGCCGTGGTTCATCGTCTCCGGGTACGGGTCTTCGTCGACGTCGACCCGCTGGACCGGGCCGTCCGTGCGCTCGTCGATGCGCCCCGCCTCGATCTCGCCGAAGTGCAGGTCGTTCACGGTCGCCACCCGACACAACAGCTCGCCGGGCGGCCGCGGCAACGTACGCACCGTGATGCCCGCGAGCTCGTGCTCGGTGTCCGGTTCGAGCCCGTCGAAGCGGATCGCACGCGCACCGTCGTGGATCACCACCAGGTCGTCGGCGACGGTCGTGACGTCCATGCGTTTCGGTCAGAGGTACGGGCGGTTGCGACGTACAGGCGTCGGCGCCGACCACCATCGCCCGCTGAATCGCCAGGATGTACGCCGCTCGCGGTCCGTCGGTGCCGCCTGCACCGGGCGCGGCCACAGTGCGTCGACCGCGGCAACGATCGCGGCCGCCTCGTCGGCCGTCGGTGTCGGCCGGATCACGGGCACGGACAGGGCCTCGGGCACGCTGAGCAGGCTACGGGGTGCCGGCGACGGCCCGACAGTCGCGTCGTGACGGTCTTCCCAAAGAATTCGGGAACGTTTCGGTAACCGCGGGCGTCAATATGGGTATGCGTATGGGTATGGATGTGGGGAGCCGCATAGCGACGGGATTTGGCCGGAGGACTCGGCCGATGTCCGGCCGCGCCCGTAATCGTCGGCGATCAGCGGACATCTCCGATGTAGTGGCTCCCGACTCGGCCCCATGTGACCGCCGCGACGCGACCAATCGTGACGCCCACCACGAATCGAACGTCGACGTCGACGATGCCGTGGTGGTCGAGGATGTCGACGAGCCGACGGCGGCGATCAGGGAACGTGCCCGGACGGCCCTCCTCGCCGCGTGTGAGGGATGGCGCGAGTGGCGCCGCTGCACCGGACCCGACGGCAGCCGGGTCGCACACCCTCACCCGGAGTGCCTGGCCGCGCAGTACCGCTACGAGCTGATCCTGCTGGAAAACGGCATCCCCCGCTGACCTCGACCGGGCGCGCTCGTCAGAGCGGGACGTTGCCGTGCTTGCGGCGGGGCAACTCCTCGCGCTTCGAGCGCAGCATGGCCAGGCCGGCGGCGATCTTGAGACGGGTGTCGGCCGGATCGATCACATCGTCGATGTAGCCGCGCTCGGCGGCGGCGTAGGGATTGGCGTACTTCTCGCTGTACTCGGCGACGAGCTCGGCCCGTCGCGCACCGGGATCGGCGGCCTGTTGGAGCTCGCGGCGGTACACGATCTCGACCGCGCCCTGGGGGCCCATCACTGCCAGCTCGGCTGACGGCCAGGCGAACGCGAGGTCGGCGCCGATCGACTTCGAGTTCATCACGACGTACGCCCCGCCGTACGCCTTGCGGGTGATGATCTGGATGCGCGGCACGGTCGACTCGCAGTAGGCGTACAGGAGCTTGGCGCCGTGGCGGATGATCCCGCCGTACTCCTGGTCGACGCCGGGGAGGAAGCCAGGCACGTCGACGAACGTGATGAGCGGGATGTTGAACGCGTCGCACGTGCGGACGAACCGGGCCGCCTTCTCCGACGACTCGATGTCGAGCACACCGGCGAGCACCATCGGCTGGTTGGCGACGACGCCGACCGTGTGGCCGTCGACGCGGGCGAAGCCACACAGGATCGACTTCGCCCAGTGCGGGAAGTACTCGAAGAACTCGCCGTCGTCGACCACGGCGTTGATCACCTTGTGCATGTCGTACGGCAGGTTGGGGCTCGCCGGGAGCAGGTCGCGCAGCTCCGGGCACAGCCGCTCGGGATCGTCGCCGGTGTCGTCGACCGGCGGCTCCTCCATGTTGTTCGACGGCAGGAACGACAGCAGGTAGCGGACGTCGTCGAGGCACGCCTTCTCGTCGGCGGCGACGAACGTCGCGACCCCGGACTTCGACGCGTGGCTCATCGCTCCGCCGAGCTCTTCGAGCGTCACGTCCTCCCCCGTCACCGTCTTCACGACGTCGGGTCCGGTGATGAACATGTGCGACGACTCGCGCACCATGAAGATGAAGTCGGTCATCGCCGGCGAGTACACCGCTCCACCGGCGCACGGCCCGAGGATCACCGAGATCTGTGGCACCACACCCGACGACTTCACGTTGCGGTGGAAGATGCCGCCGTAGCTCGCCAGGCTGACGACGCCCTCCTGGATGCGGGCGCCGGCGCCGTCGTTGAGACCGACGACGGGCGCGCCGACCTTCAGCGCGAGGTCCATCATCTTGTGGATCTTCTCGGCGAAGACCTCGCCGAGCGCGCCACCGAACACCGTGAAGTCCTGCGAGAAGAGGAACACCTTGCGCCCGGCGACCGTGCCCCATCCGGTGATGACGCCGTCGGTGTACGGCCTGTCCTCGAGCCCTGAGGCGTGCGCTCGGTGCCGCGCCAGCTGGTCGAGCTCGTGGAAGCTGCCGGGGTCGAGCAGATAGTCGATCCGCTCGCGGGCGAGCATCTTGCCCTTCGCGTGCTGGCGTTCGATCGATCGTGGCGACCCGGCGGTGAGTGCTGCCTCGCGACGCGCCCGGAGATCGGCGAGCTTGTCGTCCATCGATGAGGTCACTGACGCGACGCTACTGCGCCGGCTGTTGTGGTGCATCCAGCGTCGGACGTCTGCTGCGGCCCGTGCGTCTCGCCGATTCCCAGGCCGCGACCAAGGCGACGGCCGCACACAGAACGACGGAAGGCTCGAGCGTCGAGCGGATCCGATGGCCGCCGTAGAACACTGCGGCGACGGCAAACACCGTGATGGCCGGCATCGCGAACAGCCACCTCGATCGTCCGGGGAGCAGGAACCAGCCGGCGATCGCCAGCGGGGCGAGGATCCACCAGCTCACGATGCCGGTCCAGGCCGCCCAGCGCGGGCGCTCGTCCCCGACGTCGGACTCCAGGAGCGTGTCGATGCCGTACAGGTCGACCGTGCGCAAGATGCGCGCGGCGACGACCTTCGGGACGTCACCGAGATGATCCCTCGCGTAGTCGAACGCCGCGTCGCGCTGGTGGGGGCCGCGCACCGTCGCGTCGACGTCGATGTCGTACGTCGGATGCTCGAACACGCACTCGAGCGTCCATCCGCCCTTGTTCGGTCCGAAGAACGAGGCATCGCAGTAGGAGCCGAGCAGAGTCGTGCCGTCGTTGGTCGACAGCAGCGCCGGCCGCTCGAAGCGGACGAGGTTGGGGACGACCCAGGGCAGCAGGACGGCGACGGCCGTGGCGACGAGGATGCCAGCGCCCGCCAAACGTTGACCCATCCCCGGCGCGGCATCACCAGGCGGGCGGAGCACGATCACCGTCAACGCGAGCATTGGGACGAACAGGACCAGCTCGCTGCGTGCGAGTGCCGCGAGGCCGCACAACACACCGAGGACGACGAGTGATCGCGCATCAGTGCGGCCGACGACGACCACGCGATGAGCGCTCAGCAGCACGGCGCTCACGGCGAGCACGCTCACGCTCTCCGACATCACCAGACCGTCGTTGATCCACAAGTTGGCGTACACCGCGGCGATGACCGCGGCGACGATGCCGACGCGGTCACCTCGAACCGCCCGGCCCAACAGCCCGATCACGACGATCGTGGCCGTTCCGCAGATCACCGTCACCAACCGCTGGTACGCGACAGGGTCGTCCATCCAACTGAACGGAACCATCAGGACCGATGTCAACGGTCCGTGCTCCGCGGTGGGCAGGTCGTTGAAGACCTCGCGGAAGAAGCGACCCTCGGTCAGCTGCTTCGCCCACTCCGAGTAGTAGATCGAGTCGTTGAACAACAGTTCCTGGTCCCACTTGTCGACGACGAGGAGGGCGAGGCGCCAGACGAACCCGACCGCGGCGACGATCCCGAGCCGGCGACCGAACGTCGACGTCGTCGCCGTGTCCGCCGCGGCATCGGCTTCGAGCCTCGGCGCGACATCGCGGTCGTCCTCGCGCTCGATCGGTGGGCCTGTGGATGGAACCACGTCGCGCCCCACCTATGACGCGTCGACGAGCCGGTAGGTGACCGAGACGTCGACCGTGACCGTCTGTTCACCCGCCGCGACCGGCGTCGACACCCTGGCCGCGCGCATCTCGGCCATCATCGGCCGTGGCGCCCCACTGGCAGCGCCTTCGACGATGGTCAGCACTTCGCCGACCGTCGCGCCGGCGGCCGACGCCAACTCGGTCGCGACAACGTGAGCGTTCGCCATCGCCGCCTGCCTCGCCAGGGTCTGCAGCGCGATCGGCTCGGCGACACCGAACGACACACCGCTCATCGTGAACCCCGCACCCCCGGCGCCGGCCGCGACGTCGATGACCGAGCCGGTGGTCGACACATCGCGCACCACCACGGTGATGTCGTTGCCGCACTGGTAGCCGCGGTCGTTCGGCCACAGGTGCGGCCCGTTCGTGCGCAGATCGGAGTCGGTCACGCCGACCGCCCGGACGGCATCGAGCACCGCGGTCGCGAGCTCGTTGGCACGACGCAACGC
The DNA here is from genome assembly GCA_963722415.1 of Ilumatobacteraceae bacterium. Classification (GTDB taxonomy): domain Bacteria; phylum Actinomycetota; class Acidimicrobiia; order Acidimicrobiales; family Ilumatobacteraceae; genus JALOLG01. Next base: position 93,961 of record CAVRNI010000033.1, on the reverse strand, counting down.
GTCCTGTGCGTTCGCGGCTTGCACCTGCACGCCGACGTTCACGGTCGCGATGTCGGGCGCCGCCGTCACCGAGCCGGTACCGACAACCGTGATCGTTCGCTTCATGCCCGGAAGTATGACCAAACTTCGACCTGTCTGCTTCAGACTGCCCGTGGCGTCATCTGAAGCAGACAGATCGGCGGGGTCACGGACGCGCGGCGACGTCGCGGACGGCGTCGATGATGTCGTCCTCGCTGACGAGCACACACAACGCGGCGTCCCCGAGGGGGATGAACGTGTCGCGGGCGGTGACGCGCCGGGTGGCGGTCACATCCACCCGATGATCGACGAGACCGGCGAGTACCGCCTCGCCGACACCTCCGCTGCGGCGGGTCTCGTCGACCACCACGACACGTCCGACCTCGCGGGCGTGTTCGACGATCTGGTCGATGGGCAGGGGCGCCAGCCAGCGCATGTCGAGCACCCGGCACGAGATCCCTTCCGCGGCGAGGCGCTCGGCGGCGCGCAGCGAGAGATAGAGGCCGTTCGCCCACGTCACGATCAGAACGTCTCCGCCGTCTCGCGCGACCCGCCCCTGGCCGATGGGTACGTGGGCCGCGGTCCAACCTTCGGGCGCGACATACGGCGCCACCCACCCATCGTCGCCTGCCGCGTGCAGATCTCGGGTGTGGTAGAGCGCGATCGGCTCGAGGAACACCGACACCGTGCCGTCGGCGACCGCCGCCGCTGCGCACGCGCGGAGCATCGGCGCCGCGTCGGCCGGATGGCCGGGGCAGGCGATCACCAGCCCGGGGATGTCGCGCAACACGCCGACGGCGTTGTCGTTGTGGAAGTGGCCGCCGAAGCCCTTCTGGTAGGCGAGCCCGGCCACGCGCACCACCATCGGGTTGCGGTAGCGCCCCTGCGAGAAGAACGAGAGGCTGGCGGCCTCGCCGCGCAGTTGGTCCTCGGCGTTGTGGAGGTAGGCGAGGTATTGGATCTCCGGGATCGGAAGCAGACCCGAGACCGCCGAACCGAGTGCGATCCCGAGGATCGACTGCTCGTCGAGCAGGCTGTCGAACACCCGCGCCGCACCGGCCCGCTTCTGCAGGCCACGGGTGACGCCGTACACCCCGCCCTTGGCGCCGACGTCCTCACCGAACACGAGCACGTCGGACCGCGACGCGAGCAGGTCGCCGAGGGTGCGGTTGATCGTCTCGGCGAGCGTGAGCGGTCCCTCGGACTCGGGCAACTTGCCTCCGAAGAACTCGGCCCGCGAGTCCCCGTCCGCCACCGCTGCGACGCGTTCGAGCACGGCGTCCGGACGGCGCGGCGACAACGGGGCCATCACCGCATCGGCGGTCGTCAACGTCGCTCCCCCGACCATCGATCGGGCCTGCTCGCGAACCGCGGTGCGAGTCGAGAGCACCTGCGCGCGCAGCTCGGCTGGTGTCCGCAATCCTGCGTCGACGATCAGGCGGGCCGTACCCAGGATCGGATCGCGCAGCTCGTCGTCACGGATCGAGGCCGCCGAGCGGTAACCCGATTCGACGTCGGTGCCGGCGTGACCCATGAAGCGCACCGTGCGCAGGTGCAGGAATGCCGGCCGGCGGTTGGTGCGTACCCAGCCGGCGAGATCGCGGGCGACGTCGTAGGTGTCGGCGAGGTTGCTGCCGTCGGCCCATTCGTAGCGGAGCTCGCCGATGTCGCCGAACGCGGTCTCGATCCATCGCGATGGTGTTGGCACGCTGATGCCCCAGCCGTTGTCCTCGCACACGAACAGGAGCGGGAGAGGAAGACCTTGATGGGCGGTGTACCGCGCGGCGTTGATCGCGCCCTGCGACGTCGAGTGATTGGCGCTGGCATCCCCGAACGAGCAGATCGCGAGCGCATCGACGGGCCACGCCGTCGGCACGCCGAGCCGCTTGGCGCGTCCGATGGCGAAGGCCACACCGACCGCTCGGGGCAGGTGCGAGGCGATCGTCGAGGTCTGGGGGATGACGGCGAGGTCGGGGTGGCCGAACACCTTGTGGCGTCCGCCCGCGATCGGCTCGTCGGCCAGCGCCAGCATCCCGGCGAGCATGTCGCGGACGCCGTCGTGGCCGGGAACCTGTCGGGCACGTGCGAGGTAGAACCCACCCGAGCGATAGTGGAGCAACGCCGGGTCCGTGGGGCGCAGCGCGGCGGCGACGGCGGCGTTGCCCTCGTGCCCCGCCGATCCGATCGTGTAGAAGCCGGCGCCCTGCTTGCGCAGCCAGCGCGCCGTGTGATCGACGTGGCGGCTGAGCAGCTGCGCCTCGAACAGCTCGAGCGCCAGGCTCCGGTCAGCGCCGACCCGCGCCGGATCGGCTGTTCACGATCGCCGAGCGTGGCCGCTGGTTCGAGCGCGGCGATGTTGTCGAGCAACGCCTGCTCGAGTCGGTCCAGATCCTCGATCGGAGGATCGTCGGGCGTCACCGCGCCCCTCGCACCATCGCGCACGGCACCGCTCGTTCCGTCGTTCACACCAGCCACGCTTCGCGTGAGATCGGCACGTGCAACGACGGTCGGGTGAACGCGAACGGTGCCAGCTCGGGGCCGCTCGGCTCGCCGCATGCCAGCCCGGCGAGCGTGCGACCGAACCAGGCGGCGAACTTGAAGCCGTGGGCGGCGCCCAGTCCGACGAACACCTGCGGGATGTCGGGGAGGCGGTCGACGACGAAATCGCGATCGGAGGTCATCGTGTAGAGGCAGGTCGTCGAGCGCGGTCGGTGCAACCGGTCGCCGACGAGGCCGCGCATGAACTCGCCAAGGCGCGCTTCCATGTCGGAATCGGGATCGAACGTGCGCGTGTCGGCGTCGACCTCGGGTCCTCCGCAGTCCTCGGCGGCCTTGACGGCGGTCGTGTCGCCGTACACGGGGAAGCCGTAGAAGCACGGATCGTCCATCCAGATCCACACGGGGAACCGATCAGGCGCGAACGACGCCAGATCGGCGGTCGGGAAGTACGAGACCTGCTCGCGGAGCACCACGAGCGGGAGCGCATGGCCGAGCGGTGCGAGGAGGCCGTTGGTCCAGGCGTCGGCGGTGACGATCACGCTGCCGCACCGCACGGTGCCGGAGTCGGTGACGACGTCGACCTCGCCACCGACCGGCAGGATCGACCTCACCGGCTGTGTTCGGGCGTAGGTCGGCACCTCGTTCTTGTGCCAGTCGCTGGAGGATGGCGGTGCCCCGACCGGCCGGCACGATGCCGGTGTCCGGTGAGTAGATCGCCTGCACGGACTCGTCGATGAGATCGCCGGCCGCGAACGCCGGCCACCGACGGCGCACCTCGATGCCGTCGATCCATTCGTACGGCGCGCCGGCCGCGTCGAGGCTCGACGTGTACGACGACGGGTCGATCGTGCCTCCCTCCGGGAAGAGGTCGATGCCGCCGGTCCGGGTGATGATCGACTCACCGCTCTCGCGCTCGACCACCGACCAGGCGTCGTACGCACCTGCGCTCAGCTCGACGTACCCGGGGGTGTGGTACGAGCGGCGGATGATGCGCGAGTGGTCGTGCGAGGCGCCGCGGACGTGTCCGAGCTCGAACTGCTCGAACCCGACGACGTCGACACCGCGGCGTGCGAGCCAGTAGGCCGCCGAGGAGCCGAGGCCACCGAGCCCGATCACCCCGACCGCGTGACGAGCGCGGTCAGCCATCGTCGAGCCCGTCACGAACACCACCGTCGGACGCGGCACGCGGATCAGCGGCATCCGATCCCGGATCCGGCGGCCATCGCCGCGACGTACCACCGCGAGATGTCGGCCGACTCGTCCTCCATCGGCGCATACGTGCCACCGGTCCAGGCGCGCGACGACATGCCGCGCTGCACGCTCTCGCAGATCGACCAGTCCTGGCGATTGACGAGATCCCACAGGTCGCCGGCGTCGGACGGATCGAACGTCGGCCGGGCGATCTCGTCGGGGTGGAACAGCAGGTCGCACACCACGCGCGTGTTCGCCGGGCCGCGCGGCTGCAGGGAGTACGCCGCGACGTGCTCGGCGGACAGGCTCAACAGCAGATTGGGGTAGACCAACTCGCCCTTGTGGCGTTCGCGCTCGGCAGCGTCGAGGCCGGCGAACGGCGCCCGCGGCGACGTCCCCGTCGACGTGAACGTCCACGCGCCGTCACGGAGCGGGATGCCGTCGGCCCATCCGAGCTCGGCGCCGCCGCGTCGGAACGCGGGAACGAGGTCGCACAGCTCGGGGTGCACGGGGCCGCAGTGGTAGCACTCGTTGTAGTTCTCGGCGATGACCTTCCAGTTGCACGCCACGTCGTACGTGAACGTCGCGCCGGACCGGAGCTCGGCGAGCGGATAGCGGCGGACGCGGTCGACCATCGCGCCGAGCTGGTCGACCAGCGGGCCTGCCTCGGACGGCGTGAGGTGGACGAACACGAACCCGCCCCATGTGTCGACACCCACGGGGTGGAGGGCGATCGGCACCTCATTGTCGGTGGACGGGATCTCCATGAACGGGGCGCGGCGCAACGCGCCGTCGAGCCCGTAGGTCCACGAGTGGTACGGGCAGCGGATGAGTGCGCCGAACGAGCCGCTCGCCGCGCCTGCGCACGTGTCGACGAGCTCCGCCCCGCGGTGGCGGCACACGTTGTAGAACGCGCCGAGCTCGCCGTCCTCACCCCGGACCACGAGCACCGACTCACCGACGACGTCGGCGCGCAGGAAGTCGCCGGTCGCGGCGACGTCGGATTCCCGGCCGACGGGCACCCACTGTCGAGCGAAGATGCGCTCGCGTTCGGCCTGCCAGGCCCCCTCGTCGACGTAGGCGGAGCGGGGAAGGGTCGGGACGAGCGTGCCGCTCACCGCTCACCGACGGCCGTCGGACGTCCACCGCGCACGGTCGTGGTGAACGGGTTCGCGGGCGACGTGGGAGTCACGATCCAACGCTACTGTCCGGCGCACCATGCGCGAGAGTGAACGAGCCGGCGAATGAACGTGACCGACGTGTGGATCACGATGACCGACGGCGTCCGGCTGGCGGGGACGCTGTACCTGCCCGATGGCGACGGTCCGTTCGCGGCGCTCCTGGAGGCGTTGCCATACCGCAAGGACGACCTCACGGCGTCGTACCGCGACTCCTACGTCCGGTTCGCCGACGAGGCCGGTTTCGCGGTCTGCCGTCTCGACCTGCGCGGCACCGGATCGTCGGGCGGGACGGCGACCGACGAGTACCCCGACGCCGAACGCGCCGACCTGCGGGCCGTGATCGGGTGGCTGGCGTCGCAGTCGTGGTCGAGTGGACGGGTCGGGATGTTCGGCACGTCGTACTCCGGGTTCAACTCGCTCCACATGGCGGCCGAGGGTGTGCCGGAGCTCGGGGCGATCGTCGCGATGTACGCCACGGACGACAGGTACACCGACGACGTCCACTACCACGGCGGCGTGCTGCGGGCGATCGACATCATCGACTACGTGCTGTACATGGTGCCGATGAACGCCCTCCCGCCGGTGCCGGCGCTCTGGGGCGACGGGTGGGAGGCCGAGTGGCGCCGGCGCATCGACGAGTCACCGGCGTGGATGCTCGACTGGCTGCGTGAGCAGGCCGACTCGCCGATGTGGCGGCGCGGTTCGATCCGCCTCGGACCCGGCGACCAGGGGTACGAGCGGCTCACGTGCCCGACGATGCTCATCGCCGGCTGGGCCGACGGCTATCGCAACAACACGTTCCGCACGATCGAGCGGCTGCAGCGTGCCGTGGCGTCTGCTGGCCGGACCCTGGAGCCACAAGGATCCGGCCCGGGCGCGCCCCGGCCCGAACATCGACGCCGACCGCGAGATCATCGCCTTCTTCGACGAACACCTCCGTGCGGGGCAGCCGTCGGTCGACGCGCCGGCGCAGGTGTTCGTGCGCGGATCCATGCGACCCGAGCCCGACCTCGCGCTGCACGAGGGCGTGTGGCGCGACCTCTCCGAATGGCCGCCGCCCGGCCTGCGCTGGGTGGAGTTCGCACCCGACGCAACCGACGATCCCACCGACGACCTCACCGACGACCTCGCGGTCCGCGGCGACGTCGGCGTGGCGGCGTGGATCTCGTGCGCCGGCGGCCTGCCGTGGGGCCAGCCGCTCGACCAGCGCGCCGACGACACCCGGTCGTTGACGTACGACTGGCCGATCGACGAGCGGGCCGAGGTGCTCGGCAACGCATCGGTGTCGCTGCGGATCCGGTCGTCGGCTCCGGTCGCGCACCTCGCGGTGCGGTTGTGTGACGTGTTCCCCGACGGCACGTCGGCGCTGATCACGCGTGGGATCCTCAACCTGAGCCACGTCGGCTGCTGGCCGGTCGACCCCGATGGCGACGTCGGCCGTGCACCGTCACCCGTGACGCCCGACGCATGGATCGACGCCACGCTCGAGCTCGAAGCGACGACGTGGACATTGACGCCCGGTCACACGCTGCGGCTCGCCATCGCCGGGAGCGACTGGCCGAACTGTTGGCCGCCGCCCGGTCCGCTCACCCTCAGCGTGGATCGTGCGTCGATCGCGCTCCGCGTCCCCGTCGTCGACGGGCTCGCCGAATCGACGCACGCGTTCGTGCCGGGCGAAGGACCGCCGAGCGACGAGGCCGACGGCGTGGTGTGGAACATCTCCCACGACGTGCTCGGTCGCGAGACACGGGTGCAGACCCGGTACGGCGGGCACTACGACGGTCTGCACGGCTCGTCGATCGACGACGTGTACGAGGGCGAGCTCGGCGTGTCGACCGTCGATCCGGGTCGGGCCTGGGCGAAGGGCCGCGCCGCGTTCACGATCCGCTGGCCGGAGGCAACCTGCTCGACCGTCGGCACCGTCGACGTCGAGTCGGACGCCGACACGATCCACGTCGCCGATCGAGGTCGTCGCCACCCATGACGGCGAGCCGTTCGCCACCCGGGAGTGGCGCGAGTCCTTCCCCCGCACGTTCTGACCCCCACCCCACACCCCACCGAACTGTCTGCTTCAAAACGCGGCGGTGGCCATCTGAGGCAGACAGAACCGGAGGGATGACGGCGGGCGTCAGCCGCAGGCGTGGCACGCCGCGAGGTGGCCGGGGTCGAGCTCGACGAGGTCGACGTCGACGCCGCGGCAGGCCTGCTCGATGCCGAGTCGGGCGGCCTGACCACTGGCGACGAGTGGGCAGCGCGGGTGGAAACGACACCCGGACGGGATCCGGCTGGGGTCGGGTGTCTCGCCGGTGAGGATCTGCTGCTCCATCCGTTCCTTCTCGGGAACGACCGACAGCAGTGCCCGCGTGTACGGGTGCTGCGGGTCCGACAACACCTGCTCGGCGGCGCCGATCTCGACGATCCGACCGAGGTACATGACGGCGACCCGATCGGCGATGTTCCACGCCAGACCGAGGTCGTGGGTGACGGCGATGATCGAGATGCCTTGCTCGTCGACGAGCGATCGCATCAACGCCAGGATCTCACCGCGGATCGAGGCGTCGAGCGACGCGACCGGTTCGTCGGCCAGCAGCAGCTGCGGCCCGAGCGCCATCGCCCCCGCGATGAGCACCCGCTGACGCTGCCCGCCGGAGACCTCGTGCGGATACCGCCGCAGGTACCGCGCCGGCGGGCGGAGGCCGGCGCGCGCCAGCGCCTCGGCCACGAGCGTCGGCTCGTCGCCAGGCACCTTGTGGATGCGGATTCCCTCGGCGACCGCCTCGTAGATCGTGTGACGCGGGTTCAACGCACCTGAGGGGTCCTGGAAGATCATCTGCACGCGGCGCCGGAGCGCCCGCAACGACGACGCACGCTGCGTGACCGGCGAACCGTCGAACACGACGGTGCCGGCCGACATCCGCTCGAGGCCGAGGATCGAGCGGATCAGCGTCGTCTTCCCGCACCCCGACTCGCCGACGAGCGCGAGCACCTCGCCGCGATGGATGTCGAGCTCGACACCGTCGACGGCGTGCACGAGCCCGCGGCTGGACGTAAACGTGACCTGGGCATTGCGGACCTCGAGCAGCGGGTCGCCGGACGACCTGCCACCGCGAAGCGAGCTTGCCGACGGGCCGTCGGACTCGGTCTCAACCATGGAGTGCCCTCACGTGCACGCACGCGGCACTCCGCCCCGCGCCGGCCGGCATCAACCGGACGTCCTCGATCGGGCAGATGTCGATCGCCCGGTCGCAGCGTGGATGGAACGGGCAGCCCGACGGCAGTTCGGTCGGATCTGGTGGATCGCCGGCGAGTCCGCTCGGGTTCATCCGCGACGCGTCATCGCCGATCGTCGGGAACGCCTGGGCCAGCGCCCGGCTGTAGGGGTGCTGGGGATCGACGAACACCTCCGAGCTGAGGCCTTCCTCGACGATCCGCCCGGCGTACATCACCGCCAGCCGCCGGCAGGCGTACGTCAGCACCGACAGGTCGTGGGTGATGAACAGCATCGCCAGGCCCTGGTCGCGCTGGAGCTCGGCGAGCAGGGCCAGGACCTGCGCCTGCACCATCACGTCGAGCGCGGTCGTCGGCTCGTCGGCGATGAGGAGCTTGGGCTCGCAGGCCAGCGCCAGCGCGATCAGCACGCGTTGGCGTTGCCCACCCGACAACTGGTGCGGATACTCGCTGGCCCGCCGGGGCGGGATGCCGACGCGCTCGAGGAGTTCGCCGACCCGTGCCTTGGCTCCTGAGCGTCCCGACGCCGCATGCACCAGGATCGCCTCTTCGATCTGGCTCCCGACCCGCTGCACCGGATTGAGCGAGTGCAACGCGCCCTGGAACACGATCGCGGCGCTCGTCCAGCGCACCGCCCGCAGGCGTCCCGGCCTCATCTTGTAGACGTCCTCGCCGTCGAGGAGCACCTCGCCGTCGACCTGCGTGCCCTTCGGCAACAACCGCAGCACGGCGCTGGCGATGGTCGACTTGCCACATCCCGACTCACCAGCAAGGCCCACCGTGTCGCCGGTTTCGATCGAGAGGTTCACGCCGCGCACCGCGGGTACCGGACCCCCTTCTGTCCGGTACGTGACGCTCAGGTCGCGAAGCTCGAGCACGGGGCCGCTGGCGACGGGAGGTTCGCCGGGTTCGCTCATCGTTCACGCAGCCGCGGGTCGAGGATCTCTTCGAGCGCCCGCCCGAACATCGTGAAGGCCAGCACGACGGCGACGATGCCGAGGCCGGCGGGGAGGTAGTACCACCAGGCCTCACGGTTGATCGCGCCGGCATGGAACGCCTCCTCGAGCGTCTTGCCCCACGATGCCGCGGTCGGATCGCCGAGCCCGAGGAACGCAAGCGTGCTCTCGGTGAGGATCGAGATCGGTACCGCAAGCGTGGTGTTGGCCAGGATCAGCGGCGCGACGTTGGGGAGCACGTGCTTGCGGATGACATGCATCTGTCCGGCACCGAGGGCGCGCGCCCGGTCGACGTACAACCGCTGCTTGACCGTCAGCACCTGGGACCGCACGACACGCGCCGTCGACGGCCACGACGTGATCCCGATCACGAAGATGATGTTCCACACCGAGCGCCCGAGCACCGCCGCGAGCACGATCGCCAGCGGCAGGAACGGGATGACGAGGAACCAGTCGGTGATGCGCATCAGCACGGATTCGGTCCAACCACCGAAGAACCCCGCCACGATCCCGACGACCGATCCGATGGCGATCGTGAGCAGCGTCGCCATCAGACCGACGAACAGGCTGATGCGCGAGCCCCAGACGAACTGGGCGGCAACACTGCGCCCGAGGTTGTCGGTCCCCATCGGGAAGTCACGGCTCGGAGGCTCCCACGTCGGGTTGTCGACCGAGGCAACGGCGCTCAGTCCGGCCTTGTCGCTGATCAGTGGGGCGAGCAACGCCATCGCGACGAACAGCAGCAACAGGACGAGCCCGGCCACCGCCAGCCGATCGCGACGGAACCGGCGGCCCAGGTCGGCGAGGGCCCGCCGGCGGCGCGCCCACACGATGCTGCCGGGCGAGACATCCGCGACCGCGACGGCCTGCGACACCAGCATCGAACTCGTCATCGGCGGGCTCACGGGGAATGTCGTTCATCGGCCCGCCACCCGCGGATCGAGGTAGCCGATGAAGAGGTCGACGGCGAGGTTGGCGACGATGAGCGCGGCGCTGAACATCAGGAACAGACCCTGCAGCACCGGGAAGTCGGGACCGCGGATCGCCTCCAGGGTCGCCTGGCCGAGACCCGGCCACGAGAAGATCGACTCGACCGCGATCGCGCCCGACAGCACGAACCCGAAGTTGAGCGCCGACAGGCTGACGACCGGCAACAGGGCGTTGGGCACCGCGTGGCGGCCCCGCACGTCGGCGTCGCGGAGACCCTTCGCGCGCGAGCTGGAGGTAGTCCTCGCGCACCGTGTCGAGCATCGACGACCGCATCACGATCGCGTACTCGCCGAGATACGCGAGCGTGAGCGTGATCGCCGGGAGCGCCATGTGGTGGGCCTGGTCGATCAGCAGGGCGAGCCCGCTCGCGGTCGAACCCGGATCTTCCAGGCCGCCGGTCGGGAACACGTCGAAGCTGACGGCGAACGCGGCGAGGAACAGCATCCCGAGCCAGAAGTCGGGCACCGAGTAGGTGAACATCGCGAACGTCGTCGACCCGACGTCGAACTTGCTCCGGCGCCGCCAGCCGGCGTGGATCCCGAGCAGGATGCCGATCACCATCGCTGCCGTCGTCGCCGTGCCGACGAGCAGGATCGTCGGCCAGATCGCCTCGCGGATCTCGGTGGTGACGGGACGCCGGCTCAGCAGCGAGAGACCGAAGTTGCCCTGCGCCGTCTCCCGCACGTAGGCGCCGAACTGCTCGAACTTCGATCCGTCGAGGTTGAAGTTCTCGCGTAGTGCCTGGATCTGCGACGGCGACAAGTTGCGGCCGCGGAACATGCTCGCGGTGGGGTCGTCGTTGACGATCCGGAACAAGAAGAAGTTGAACACCAGCACGAACGCGAGCGTGCCGATGGCACCGGCGATCTTGCCGACGACGTATCGCGGTCGCACGGAGGACTACTCGCGATCGTCACGCGACGTGCGATTGCGCACGACCAGAAGTACGCCACCACCGATCACGATGATGCCGGCGGCGATGAGTGCGATCAGCACGCCCGTGCTGAGCCCGCCTCCATCGCCCCCTCCGCCTTCGATGGGGGTCAGGTTGATGTACGAGGGCGACGAGTTGGTGAACAGGACCGGACCGATGTCGGAGGGCTGCTGCACCCAGCCCTCGAACCGGTCGGTGCGGTAGGCCTGGGTGTCGGCGTCCTCGTACAACACGATGTACGTCGACTCGTCGTAGAACAGCCGCAGCATCTCGTGCACGATGTCGATCCGCTCGTCGCGGTCGAGCTCGACCTTCTGCTCCTCGTAGAGCGCGTCGTAGCGCTCGTCGCACCAGTTGGCGTCGTTGTACCCGACCGACTCGATGTCGGTGGTGACCTGGCCGCACGTGAAGTACGACAGCATCGGGTCGGGATCGACGAACGGGGTCCATCCCCACGAGAACAGGTCGTACTCACCGGACGCGATCACGTCGGTCAGCTGCGTGTCGTCGAACACCGACACCTCCGTGCCGATCCCGACCTCGGTGAGGAAGCCGGTGACGAAGTCGCGGATCGCCGGACCCTGCTCGGACTCGGAACGCTCGGCGTATCGGAACACGAGCTCCTGTCCTCCACCCGGCATCTCGCGGGTGCCGTCGCCGTTGGTGTCGACGTAGCCACCCTCGTCGAGCAATCGCGTCGCCTCGGCGGGGTCGTAGTTGTACTGCTCGTCGGTTGGGATGTCGGGCTTCCACACCGGATCGGCCGATACCGACAGCCCGACGCCCCGCTCGCCGAGGCCGAGCACGATCCGGTCGAACATCACTTCGCGGTCGATGGCGTGGGCGATCGCGTGGCGGACGTTGAGATCCTGGAGCGCCGGGTGCCCGTCGCCGATGCCGCCGGCCATCCCGTTCATCGCCAGTTCGGTGAACCCACCCTGGCGGCCGTCCACCGCCACGATGTCGGGATCCGCGTCCAACTCCTCGAAGCTCCCGGAGGGGACCAGGTGGGCGGCGTCGATCTCACCCTCCTGCAGCGCGGCCACCATCGCATCGGGGTTGGTGAAGATGCGGAACACGACCTGGTCGATGACCGGCGCACCCCCCCAGTAGTTGGGGTTGGCCACCATCGACCACGACTGGCCGGCCCTCCACTCCGTCAGTGTGAACGGCCCGGATCCGACACCGTCGAGCGCGTCGTAGGTGTCGATCTCGCCCTCCGAGACGGGCTCCCAGATGTGCTTGGGCAGGATGTAGACGTCCATCGTCGGGAGCTTCGGGTCGGGGATCGAGGTCACGATCTGGACGGTCCGGTCGTCGATCGCCGTCGCGTCGAGGTTGACGGTCGTGGCCCAGTGGTTGATCCACTCCTGGTCCCGCGACGTGTTGATCGTCCACGCGATGTCCTCGGCGGTGAGCGGCTCGCCATCTGACCACAACAGCCCCTCACGCAACGTGTACGTGTACGTCAACCCGTCCTCGGACGCTTCCCACGACTCGGCGAGGCCAGGGATCGTGGCGAAGTCCTCGGCGGCCTTGTCGGTGAGCGTCGCGTACTGGAGGTTCCACAGCTCGAACGACGACACGAGGTACCCAGCCGTGACATTCGGGCTGTCGAGGTCCTGGATCAGCCCGACCGTGAGCGTGATCCGTGATTCATCCTGCGCCGCCGCGTTCGGCACGATCACCATCGTCGAGGCGATACCGACCAGCAGGCCGGCACCGATGAGGCGCCTCGTCATGTGTCTCCCCCAGGGGTGGGCGGGCGCCGCAGCGCCGGAATCCGTCGTGGCAGCTCCCTTCCTATCACCGTTCGCGACGGGCACGGTCGTTCCGGCGACGCAGACGGTCGCTTTCGATGCATCAGGCGGTGTCCTCGAAACCCTCGAGCACCGCCAGCACGAGCGGCCCGAGACGGGGGAGGTCGTAGCCACCCTCCTGCACGAACACGGTCGGGACGCCGAGCGTGGCGAGCGCGTTGCCGGCCGCCGCGAAGCCGGCGGCCGTGACCATCAGCGGCGCCGCCGGATCGTCGACCGCGGCGTCGACGCCCAGCGACACGACGACGGCGTCGGGTCCGTACTGCCGTGCGGCATCGCACAGTCGCCCGAGCGCGGCGAGCCACGGTTCGTCTCCCGATCCCGGCGCGATCGGCTCGTTGACGGTCGCGCCCAGACCGTCGCCGCCACCGCGCTCGTGGGCGTGTCCGACGAGGTGTGGGAACCATCCGGCCGCCGGATCCACATGGACGCTCGCGTAGAGGACGTCGCCGCGCTCCCAGAAGATCTCCTGCGTGCCGTTGCCCTGGTGGGCGTCGATGTCGATGATCGCAACCCGTGCGACGCCGCCGTCGCGCAGTCGCTGGGCGGCCGCCGCGGCGTTGTTGAAATAGCACGACCCGCCGTAGAACGCGGGCCCGGCGTGGTGACCGGGAGGGCGCACCGCCGCGTACGCCGCTCGCCTGCCCTCGAGCACGAGATCGCTGGCGTGGACGGCGGCATGGACCGCGGAGCACGCGGCGTCGAACGTCCCCTCGCTGATGAGCGACATCGTGTCCATCGCGTACAGCCCGACCTCGGCCCGGATCGTCGCCGGGCGCCACCCGGCGGTGTACCTCGCCGCGTAACCGGCGGTCGCGAACAGGTACGGCACCACCTGCGGCTGACCCGGATCGTCGAGGTGACCTTCGGCCACCCAGGCCGCATACGCGCGCGACATGAAGTCGACGAACTCGGCGTCGTGCACGGCCGTGATCGGATCGAGCCCGACGTCGGGCGCGTCGACGATCGTCACGCCCGCGTCACGGAGCTGCTCGTGGAGCGTGTCGCCGCGCACCGGCTCCTCGTCGCCGACCTCCCGAACGCCGAGCCAGTAGCCGCCGTTCGGGGCGTGTCCGCGGTGGCGCGGCGTCCAGACAGCGGGCATGCGCAACGCCATCGGCCGGAAACTAGTCATCGACGGAGCGGCGCGCGTGGTCGTCATAACCTGCGCCGCATGCCACCGCCGTCCCCACGTCAGCGAGCCCGCGACCTCGGACTGACATTCGGATCGTTGCCGTCCGGTCCCCTCGACGCGATCACCGACGTGCCGGGCGTGCGCGTCGGGCAGGTGACGATCTGGCACGACGAGCCCGACGGCATCGCCCGCACCGGCGTCACCGCGATCGTCCCCGACGACCCGGGCGAGATGCACCGCCGGCCGATGGCGGCCGGCACGGCGGTGCTGAACGGCGCCGGCGAGTTGACCGGCTCGATCGAGATCGTCGAACGCGGCATCCTCGAGACACCGATCGTGCTGACCGGCACACCGTCGGTCGGTCGGGCCTACGACGCGATCGTCGACCTGATGATCGAAGCCGGCGCCGACGAGGTCGTGATCCCGGTCGCCGGCGAATGCGACGACACGTGGCTCGACGACATCCGCCGGCGGTGGGTGACCGTCGAGCGCGTCCGCGAGGCGATCGCGATCGCGACCGAAGGACCGATGTCCGAAGGAGTCGTCGGTGCGGGGACGGGGATGGTGACGATGGGTCACAAGGGCGGCATCGGCACCGCCTCGCGCGTGCTCGACGGCCTCGGCACGGTCGGCGTGATGCTGCTCTGCAACTTCGGCGGGATGCGACTCCTCCGTCTCGGTGGGCAACCCATCGGCGAGACGCTCGCCGCCGAGCGCGTCGCCGCGCCCACGCTCGACACCGGCGGCAGCTGCATCGGCGTCGTGGTCACCGACATCCCTCTCGACGCCCGTCAACTCACGCGCGTCGCCCGCCGCGTCGGGCTCGGGCTGGCGCGTGTCGGTTCGGTCGCCCACAACGGCAGCGGCGACATCTTCTGCGCCGTCTCGACCACCAACCGCCTGCCGCGTCATGCGGCGGGTCGTGTCTCGATCGAGATCGTCGGTGATGCCTCCCTGAACGACATCTTCACCGCCGTCGTCGACGCCTCCGAGGAGTCCGTCGCCAACGCCCTGTTCGTCGCCGACACGGTCACGGGCGTCGACGGCCACACCGCACCCGGCCTCCCCGTCGACCGCGTCCTCTGCTCGCCGTGACACCACCCCACCCGCCACCCTCGCCTCGGTCACCAAAATCGGCCATCACAGGAGGTCCGGCGGTGACCGGGCTGGGAGGGCGTCTAGGACACGATCGTGCGGGACTGCTCGCGGAGGTACTGCTGCAGGTAGTAGGGGCCGCCGCCGGCCTTGCCGGCGGTGCCCGAGCGCTTCCAACCGCCGAACGGCTGCACGCCGGGCCAGGCGCCGGTCGTGGCGCCCGCCGACCGGTTGACGTACACGACGCCGGCCTCGATGCGGTCGAGGAAGCGGTCGATCTCTGATCGGTCGGTGGCGAACAGGCCGGCCGTCAACCCGAACGGCACCGCGTTGGCCCGCTCGAGCGCCTCGTCGAGCGAGGCGACGGAACGGACCGCGATGAGCGGCACGAACAGCTCGGTGTCCCAGATCATCGAGTCGTCGGGCACGCGCACGACGGTGGGCGCGAGGAAGTTGCCGCGACCGAGATCGCCGTCGGTGAGGCGGGTCCCGCCGCACAGCACCTCGCCGGTGAGCCTGGCGTCGGCGACGACCTGGTCGTAACGCTCGATCGCCGCGGCGTCGACGACAGGCGACAAGAACCCGTCGCGCTCGAGCGGGCCGACCCGGGGGATGGCGTCGGCGCGGGTCACCAGGCGGTCGCAGAACTCGTCGACCAGTGACTCGTGCACGAACACCCGCGACGCGGCCGAGCACTTCTGGCCGCCGAACCCGAACGCCGAGCGGGCCGTGCCCTCGACCGCCAGCGCGAGATCGGCCGACGCGGCGACGATCACCGGGTTCTTGCCACCCATCTCGCAGATCGCCGGACGGGGGTGCGACGACGAGAAGGCGTGGATGATCGACATCCCGACGCCGCTCGAACCGGTGAACGTGAGACCGCCGAGTCGGTTGTCGCCGACGAGCGCGGCGCCCGCCTGGTCGCCCGCTCCGGTCACGAGGTTGATGACGCCGGGCGGCACACCTCCATCGACGAACGCGTCGTACGTCAGGTGTCCGCACAACGAGCCGATCTCGGACGGCTTGATGACGACCGTGTTGCCGGCGACGAGTGCGGCGCCCGCCGGGCCGGCGACGAGCGCAGCCGGGTAGTTGAACGGGGCGATGACGCCCCACACGCCATACGGCCGCATCACGTCGCGCGTCGCCTCCGCCTCGCTGAACCGCTCCATCGGAACGTCGAAGCCTTCGTGTTCGACCATCGCGTGCGTGTAGTAGCGGATCAGATCGGCCGCTTCCTCGACCTCGCCGAGTGCCTCCAGGCGGTTCTTGCCGTTCTCCCACGCCATGTGCGCGGCGTGCTCGACACTGCGGTCGGAGATCAGGTCGGCGACACGATCGAGGATCGCGACCCGTTCCCGCCACGGTGTCGACGACCATTCCTCGAACGCCTCGGCGGCGCACGTGACGGCGTCGTCGACGTCGGCCGCCGCGGCCTCGGCGAACACCCCCACCACCACGTCGTTGTCGATCGGGGAGCGGGTGGCGAACGAGTCGGCGGACACCGTCTCGTGCGTCCCGACGCGGAGCGGATGGAACGCCCCGAGTCCCAACCTGGCCGTCTCGACGGCGGTGTCGTACGACGCCTGCAACTCGTCGTCGTCGGCGGAAAGCGTCGCGTATGTGACACGGAAGGCGGCCATGGGGCCGCAGTTTCGCGCGATCGCCACGGATACCCTTGGTTGAAGCGCTCCGCCCAAGTGACAGAGTGGAACAGTCATGCCAGAATGGGCGGGGCGGCGGCACCGACGCACCGGCGCGTCCCACGCCGATCATCCTCACTCGACGACACGGAGCCATGATGACCCTGATCACCAGCGACGACCTGGCCAGCCTCGTGCAGCCGCAGATCCTCACCGAGTTGCCCGGACCGAACGCCCGCCGGGTCATCGAACGCGACGAGCGGGTGACCAGCCCGTCACTGACACGCGTGTACCCCCTCGTCGTGCGGCGCGGTGCCGGTTGCATCATCGAGGACGTCGACGGCAACCGCTTCCTCGACTTCAATGCCGGCATCGCGGTCACGGCCGCCGGCCACGCGCACCCGAAGGTGAACGCCGCGATCCACGTTCAGGTCGACGAAGTCCTGCACTACTGCTCGAGCGACTTCTACCTGCCCGTCTACGCCGAGATCTGCGAACGCCTGGCCGCCAGCGTGCCGATGCGGCCGGCGAAGGTGTTCCTGGCCAACTCGGGAACGGAGGCCGTCGAAGGCGCGATCAAGCTGGCTCGCCACTTCACCGGGCGGCCGAACGTGATCGCCTTCTTCGGCGCCTTCCACGGTCGCTCGCTCGGCAGCCTCTCGCTGACCGCGTCGAAGGCCCGCCAGCGCGGCGGGTTCGGCAGCTTGATGGGGGGCGCCTTCCATGCCCCGTTCGCCGGGCAGGCCGAGCTCGACGGCGCCGCCTACATCGAGCAGGTCCTGTTCAAGCGCCTCACGGAGCCGAACGACGTGGCGGCGATCTTCGTCGAGCCGATCCAGGGCGAGGGTGGCTACATCGTGCCGCCCGCCGGCTGGCTCGCCGACCTGCGTGACCTCTGCGACCGCCACGGGATCCTGCTCGTGATGGACGAGGTGCAGAGCGGCATCGGGCGCACGGGAACGATGTGGGCGTGCGAGCACGACGGTGTCGTGCCGGACGTGATCTGCGCCGGCAAGGGCCTCGCCAGCGGGCTGCCACTGTCGGCACTGATCGCCAGGGCCGACATCATGGACTGGCCTCCGGGGCGCCACGGCTCGACGTTCGGGGGCAACCCGGTCGCCTGCGCCGCCGCTGTCGCCACGCTCGATCTCGTCGAAGGCGGGCTGGCCGCCAACGCGGCGACCGTGGGCGACCACCTCCTCGCCGCACTCCGTGCCATGCAGGCGAAGCACCCGGTGATCACCGACGTGCGTGGTCGCGGGTTGATGATCGGCATCGACACACCCGACCACGACACCGCCGAGGCGCTCCAGCGAGCGTGCTTCGAGCGCGGGTTGCTGGTGCTGACGTGTGGCGAGCGGGCGATCCGGATGGCGCCACCGCTCGTGGTGACGATCGAGCAGGCCGACGCGGCCGTCGCGATCCTCGCCGACGCGTGCGAATCTTTGTCATGAGCGTTCCCACGACCCAAGCGTTGAGCGCCCACGTCGACCGCATCCTCGGCGTGTGCGGGGCGAAGACCACCGACGGCGACCAGTCGGCCCGCACGCCGATCACCGGCGGGTCGCTCGGCCCGGTCGGTGCGGCCGGTGACGTCGCCGACGCCGTCGCCAAGGCGATGACCGCGTTCGAGACGTGGCGCGAGACACCCGGTCCGGTGCGCGGGGCGACCGTGCGGCGGCTCGGCGAGCTGCTCCGCGAGCACAAGAACGAGCTCGGTGAGCTGGTGTCGATCGAGACCGGCAAGATCCGCTCGGAGGGCCTCGGCGAGGTCCAGGAGATGATCGACATCTGCGACTTCGCGGTCGGTCTCTCACGACAACTGCACGGTCTCACGATCGCCAGCGAGCGGCCAGGCCACCGGCTGATGGAGTCGTGGCACCCGATGGGGCCGGTCGCCGTCATCACCGCCTTCAACTTCCCCGTCGCGGTGTGGTCGTGGAACGCCGCGCTGGCGCTCGTGTGCGGCGACCCGGTGATCTGGAAGCCGAGCGACAAGACGCCACTCACGGCGCTCGCCTGCAGTGCGTTGTTCGAGCGGGCGGCTGCCGAGACCGACGCGCCGGACCATCTCAACCAGGTGCTGCTCGGTGGCGCGGACGTGGGTGCGGCGCTCGTCGCCCACGATGCAGTGCCGATCGTCTCGGCAACCGGTTCGACGGCGATGGGGCGCCGCGTCGCGCCCGTCGTGGCGGGCCGATTCGCCCGTTCGATCCTCGAGCTGGG
The DNA here is from genome assembly GCA_963722415.1 of Ilumatobacteraceae bacterium. GTDB lineage: Bacteria > Actinomycetota > Acidimicrobiia > Acidimicrobiales > Ilumatobacteraceae > JALOLG01. Next base: position 75,045 of record CAVRNI010000033.1, on the reverse strand, counting down.
TGGGAACAACGCGGCGATCGTCGCACCGTCGGCCGACCTCGACCTGGCGCTGCGGGGCATCGTCTTCTCGGCGGCGGGCACGGCCGGCCAGCGGTGCACGTCGTTGCGCCGTCTCATCGTCCATCGTTCGGTCCACGACCAACTCGTCGAGCGCATCGGCCGCGCCTACGCGACGCTGCCGATCGGCGACCCGCTCGCCGAGGGCACACTCGTCGGCCCGCTGATCGACGCCGGGTCGTACGACCGCATGCAGGCGGCGCTGGCGACCGCCGGCGACGACGGCGGCAAGATCGTGGCCGGTGGCGAGCGTGCGCTCGCCGACGAGGCCGAAGACGCGTATCTACGCCCGGCCCGCGGTGGTGGCGATGCCGTCGCAGACCGAGATCGTCCGCACCGAGACGTTCGCGCCGATCCTGTACGCGCTCGCCTACGACGACCTCGACGAGGCCGTCGCCCTCCACAACGGCGTGCCGCAAGGTTTGGCGTCGAGCATCTTCACCACCGATCTGCGCGAGGCCGAGCGGTTCATCGGCGCGGCCGGCAGCGACTGTGGCATCGCCAACGTCAACATCGGCCCCTCCGGCGCCGAGATCGGCGGCGCCTTCGGCGGGGAGAAGGAGACCGGAGGCGGCCGCGAATCCGGCTCCGACGCCTGGAAGGCGTACATGCGCCGGGCCACCAACACGGTGAACTACTCGAGCGCCCTCCCCCTCGCCCAAGGCGTCCACTTCGACATCGACACCTGACCCTCCGTTCTGTCTGCGTCAGATGACCCCACGGGCAATCTGAAGCAGACAGAACGGTGGGGGTGGGGCACACTGGGCGCGGTGAGCTCGACATGACGTTGCCGCTGGCCCCGCCGATCAAGCCGATGTTGGCGAAGCTCGCGCGCGAGATTCCTCCGGGCGACGGCTGGCTGTTCGAGCCGAAGTGGGACGGCTTTCGCTGCATCGTGTTCCGCGACGGCGACGACATCCAGCTCGCGAGCCGCAACGAGAAGCCGTTCAACCGCTACTTCCCCGAGCTCCTCGAACCCCTTGGCGAGCGGCTCCCCGACCGGTGCATCGTCGACGGCGAGATCGTCGTGCCCGACCGCGATGGTCGCGGCCTGAACTTCGACGCGTTGCTGCAGCGGATCCATCCCGCCGCCTCGCGCGTCCGGATGCTGGCCGGCGAGACACCGTCGTCGTTCGTCGCGTTCGACCTGCTGGCACTCGGCGACCGGGCGTTGCTCGACTCGACGTTGCGTGAGCGGCGGGCGCTCCTCGAGACGGAGCTGCGCTACAGCGCACCCGTGTTCCTCACGCCGTCGAGCACCGACCGAGCCGTCGCCGAGTCGTGGTTCTCGACGTTCGAAGGTGCCGGGCTCGACGGCGTCGTCGCGAAGCGCCTCGACGACGTGTACACGCCCGACAAGCGCACGATGATCAAGGTCAAGCACGAGCGCACGGCCGATTGCGCGGTGGCCGGCTACCGCGTCCACAAGGACGGCAAGGGTGTCGGATCGCTCCTCCTCGGCTTGAACGACACCGATGGTCGCCTGCACCACGTCGGTGTCGCGGCCGGGTTCACCGTCGCCTTTCGGGCGCAACTCCTCGACGAGCTCGAGCCGCTCACCCACGATGCGCTCGTCGGCCACCCGTGGCGGGACTGGGCCGAGATGGAGGCGCACGCCGACAACCGGATGCCCGGCGGGGGCAGCCGCTGGAACGCGGGCAAGGACCTGTCGTGGGTGCCCCTCCGCGTCGAGCGGGTCGCCGAGGTCACGTTCGGTCAACTCGAGGCGGGTCGCTTCCGCCACGGCGTGCGCTTCGTGCGCTGGCGTCCCGACCGCACACCGGAGAGTTGCGGCTACGAGCAGCTCGACGTCGCCACGCCGGTGCGCTTCGAGGACCTCTTGGCCACCTGACTCGCAGATCGATGCCGCGATAGTCGATCAGGGGGCGGCGGTGCCGGCGGTCGTGTCGCCGGTCGTGCCGGGCGGCGCCGTGGCGACCGTCGTCGTCGTGGAGGTGGCGGGGTCGATCACGTTGGTCACGATCGGCGGTGTGACCGTCGTACCCACTCCGTCCTCGGCGGCCGCGACGTCGAAGCTGCTCGTCGCCCCGGTGAGGGCGCCGGTGGCCGTGACGACGCTGAGCTGGATCGTCCAGGTGCCGGCGTCCTCGAGCGGGATCCCGTCGGATGCCTTGAGCACGGCCGCGCCGACCTCGGTCAGGTTGGGGATCGACTGCTCGACCGGGTGGGCGGTCGAACCGGCCGGTGGCACGAACAGCAGCACGAGGTTCGAGATCTGTTCGGGAGCCATGACCTCGACGCGGATCCCGTTGCGGCCGACTTCCGCGGGAGTCACCTTGACGTTGATGTCGATCCCGGTGGCGTCGTCGACGAACGGCACGGTCACCGGATAGTTCGCGTTGTCGGTCTCGACGATCCGCGGTGGCGTGAGCGCGAGCAGCCAACCGCTGAGCATCACGACGACGAGCCCGATCGCCGCCTCCGCGCTGAAGGCGCGCCGGAAGCGATCGGCGAGGGGGACCGTCATCTCCTGCGCGCGGGCGAGGCGCGCCGACACCATCTGGCGAGTCGTGACGGCGACGAACACCATGACCGCGACGACAACGGCCTTGAACAGCAGGAGCCGTCCGTGGCCGCTGCTGAACAGCGAACCGCCGTCGAGACGGATGAGCTGGATGACGCCGGTGATGATGGTGCCGAGGATCGCCGGCAGCGAGATGCGGCTGAAGCCGCGCACTGCCTGCACCAGGTCGTCGTCACCTGGCCCGGCCAACACGACACGGGCGACGAGCGTCACGCCACCCACCCACACCGCCGCCGCCAGGGCATGACCGATGCCGGCCAGCACACCGATCGCGGGGAAGTCGCCGCCCGTCCGACTCAGCCCGACGGCCACGATGGCGAGCAACGGGATGCCGAACGCGGGCAACTGCGTGGTCGGGTCGATGACCCGCTCGGGTCGCATCACCACCCAGCCAGTGGCGATGACGAGGACGAGGCGGGCGATCGCCGCCCGCCCTGGCCAGCCGGCATCGGCGAGGTCGAACCAGGCCGATGGGCTGAGCGAGGCGCCGAGGGATCGGCCGGTCGCGTCGGCGGTGAACGCCACGAGGAACAGCACGGTCCCGATCAGCGCCAACGCCCACATCGAGCGCAAGAACCGCACGGTGATCACGTACTCGGGCCCCTCGGGCCAGGCGACGCCGATCAGCACGAGCGCGCCGAAGATGATCATGATGCCGAGCGTCGACAACACTCGGCCGAGCCACTCGGCGCCGCCGGTGCTGCCCTGGTTGTCGTCGTCCGTGACCCCCGCGGCCACCGGCACGGTCGTCTCGGTCGGTGTCTCGGCAGCTGCTTCGGCCTCCGTCACCGGAGGGTCGTTCTGGACGGAGAACGCGAAGCGCCCCTCGGTGATCGTCTGGTCCAGTTCGTCACGAAGGACCCACGCCACGCTGCACCCGCCGCGCGGGAGCGGCGTGAGGATCTCGACCGTGACGATGCGCTCGTCGTTGTCGCCGATCTGCGGGACGCCGGTGTTCTGCGGCTGTGTGTCGCACGAGACGGGCGCCGTGAGCTTGTGGTCAGCACCGAGCTCGCGCGTGAACGTGAACACCAGCTCCGCCGGCGATGCGCTGAGCGTGTCGCCGTCAGCGGGCGACACCGAGCTCAACGAGTTCTCGGTTTCGTCCTGCGCGCCGACGACCGGCGCCGCGAGGAGCACGATTCCGATCGCCGCCGCCGAGGCGAGCAGAAACCGCGACGGAACACCGGTTCGAACCTTCACCGCCGACCACGGTAGCCAGGGGCGGGTCCACGAGTTTGCCACCAGCGCTCCCGACGGGTCGGCCGGCGCGGGGCCCAACGCTGACACACCCCCTGGGTAGGCTCGGCCACGATGGCCACCCAGTCGCTGTACCGCCGCTACCGGCCACGTCGCTTCAGCGAGCTCAAGGGGCAGGACCATGTCGTGCGCGCCCTTCGCGACGCGGTCGCGAGCGGCCGCGAAGGCCAGGCGTACCTGTTCTCCGGGCCGCGTGGCACGGGCAAGACCTCGTCGGCGCGCATCCTCGCCAAGGTGCTCAACTGCGAGCGACCGGTCGACGGTGAGCCGTGCTGCGAGTGCGAGTCGTGTCTGGCCGTCGAGCGCGGCATCAGCTACGACGTGCACGAGCTCGACGCCGCCAGCAACAGCGGGGTCGATGCGATCCGTGACCTCGTCGAGAAGTCGGCGCTCGGCACTCCCGGGCGGCATCGCGTGTACATCCTCGACGAGGTCCACATGCTGTCGCGGGCCGCCGAAGCGGCGCTGCTGAAGACGCTCGAGGAGCCGCCGCCACACGTCGTGTTCGTGCTCGCCACGACCGACCCGCAGCGGATCAGCGACACGATCCGGAGCCGCACCCAACACCTGCAGTTCCACCTCCTCTCGGCCGACACGCTCGCCGAGCACGTCCGGTGGGTCGCCGCCGACGCCGGGCTCGAGTTGACCGACGCCGCCATCGACGCCGTGCTCACGCAGGGCGGCGGTTCAGCGCGCGACACGTTGTCGGCGCTCGAACTGATGGTGTCCACGGGCGGCGACGTCTCCGACGTGATCGACCTCGACGAGTTCGTGCAGGCGATGATCGACCACGATCCGGGACGCGTGCTCACCGCCATGGCGCACGCGATCGGCCTCGGCCGCGATCCCCGCACGCTCACCGAGGAGTTGATCCGTCATCTCCGCAACGGGTTCCTCTCGCTGATGGCGCCCGAGTTGGTGCAGCTCCCCCAGCATCGCGTCGACGAGGTCGCGGCTCAGTCGCAGCAGCTCGGCGCGGCGGCGCTGGTGCGGGCGATCGAGACGTTGGGCTCGGCGTTGGTCGACATGCGGCATGCGCCTGACCCGCGCATCCTCGTCGAAGTCGCCCTGGTACAGCTCACACACGCCGACGCCGGCGGCGATCTCGGCGCGCTCACGGCGCGGCTCGAACGCCTCGAACAGGCGGTGAAGGCGGGCGGTGGAGCGACCGCCGGCGGCCAGGCTCCGGCAAGCCCGGCGCCCGTCGATCCCGGCACCGGACGGGCGGTGCTCGGCGGGCGGGCGAAGGGTCCCACGACCGCACCCGCCACGACGGCCCCTTCGACGCCCGCGCCGGCAGCGCCGGCCTCGGCGAGCACCGCCGGATCGACGGCCGCCGACACGGCCGCTCCCGCGCGCTCCGACACCCCGGCCACGAGCGGCATCTCGGTTCCCGAAGCGTGGGAGTCCACCGTCAAGGCCGGGATGAAGCCGATCGTGCGGGCGTTGTACTCGGCCGGGTCGTTCAGCGGTCACGACGGCACGACGTGGCATTTCAATGTCCCCAACGCGGCGCACGGCAGGAAGTGCGACGAGCACCGCGCCGACGTCGAGGCGGCGCTGTCGGCAGCGGTCGGAACGCCGATCACCATCGTCATCGGCGAAGGCGCCGTCGACGACCCCGACCACCCAGCTCCCACGCCGGCCGCCGGGTCACCGAGGCCTGCCGCCTCCCCGAAATCGACCGGGTCGACGGCTGGCGTCGAACGCGTCACAACCGACTCGCGACGAGTCCGCCCGCGCCCCGCGCCGGTCGCGCCGGCTGCGACCGACGACGAGCCGGTCGATCCCGACGAGCTGACCGACGCACCGCCCGAAGCAGTGCTGACGCCGATCGATCGGCTCGCACAGGCGTTCCCGGGATCCGAGCTCGTCGCCGACGACGGCCACTGATCGACAGCCACTGATCGACGGAGCATCACCATGGCATCGACGACGTACACGCAGCCCGTCCAGGCGCTGATCGACGAGCTCGGCAAGCTGCCCGGCATCGGCCCGAAGTCCGCCCAGCGGATCGCGTTCCATCTGTTGAAGCTGCCCGCCGACGATGCCAACCGGTTGGCCCACGTGATTCGCGACGCGAAGGAGAGGGTGCGCTTCTGCGACCGTTGCTTCAACGTCGCCGAGGACGCGTTGTGTCCGATCTGTGCCGACGACCGGCGCGACGGCACGGTGCTGTGCGTCGTCGAGGAGTCCCGCGACATCGTCGCCATCGAGAAGACGGGCGAGTTCCGTGGGCGCTACCACGTGCTGCTCGGCGCGATGAGCCCGCTCGAGGGCATCGGCCCCGATCAGTTGAAGATCCGCGAGCTGCTGACGCGCCTCGGCCCGGAGCAGATCGAGGAGGTCATCGTGTGCACCAACCCCAACACGGAGGGTGAGGTGACGGCGATGTACCTCGCCCGGCTGCTCAAGCCGATCGGCGTGCGGGTCACGCGGATCGCCAGCGGACTGCCCGTCGGTGGCGATCTCGAATACGCCGACGAGCTGACGCTGGGCCGTGCCATCGAAGGTCGCCGGATCCTCGAAGGCTGAGCCATTCGGGACTCTGAACCGGGGCGTGAAGCCTCGCTCCCGATTCACACGGCGTGTGAATCTGTGCCGGGACGCGGCTGGGGCACCATCTCGGCGAGTTGGTAGCGGGCGGACGGGCCAACTCGATTTGATGGTGCCCCAGACTGTTTGCCGGTGTCCTCAGGGGGTTTCGGAGGGGAACACCAGCAGATTTCAGTTGTTGCGATTAGATTACGAATGATACGGATCGCTGTCAAGCGTTCGCAACCTACAGAGCGAAAAACAACGATATAACACGGTTTGTGCTGGACAAACCTCAGAATGCGCGAAGCAGGAGGGCGTCTCCTTGCCCACCCCCGCCGCACAGCGCCGCCGCGCCGAGCCCGCCACCACGGCGCTTCAGCTCGTGCAAGAGCGTCAGTGCCAGGCGGTTCCCGCTCATCCCGATCGGATGGCCGAGGGCGATCGCCCCACCGTTGACGTTGACGACGTCGTCACCGAGGCCGAGCTCGCGCGCCGAGGCGATTCCGACCGCGGCAAACGCCTCGTTGATCTCGAAGAGGTCGACATCGGCGAGTGCCAGCCCGGCCCGATCGAGCGCGCGGTTGATCGCTCCGCTCGGCTGGTGCAACAGCGACGCACTGTCCGGGCCGGCGACCATGCCGTAGCCGACGAACTCGCCGAGCGGTGCCACACCGCGGGCGTCCGCCGCGGCACGCGACATCACCACGACCGCGCTCGCGCCGTCGCTCAGCTGCGACGCGTTCCCGGCCGTGACCGTCCCGTTCTTGTCGAACGCCGGCCGCAGGGCACCGAGGCTCTCGACCGTCGTTCCGGGCCGTACACCTTCGTCGTGCTCGACGAGGATCGGGTCGCCCTTGCGCTGCGGAACCGGCACGGTGACGATCTCGGCCGCGAAGCGCCCGTCCTTGATGGCGTTGGCGGCACGCTCGTGGGATCGAGCGGCGAACTCGTCCTGCTCGTCGCGGGTGATCGAGTCACCCGTGTAGCGATCGGTGCCGAGCCCCATCAGGCAGGCGTCGAACGCGCACCACAGCCCGTCCTTGATGATCGCGTCGGCGAGCTCGACGTTGCCGTAGCGAAAGCCGCCCCGCGCACCTTCGGCGAGGTAGGGCGCGTTCGTCATCGACTCCATCCCGCCGGCGACGACGATGTCGGCCTCGCCGGACGCGATCATCTGATCGGCGAGGTAGATGGCGTTCATCCCCGACAGGCACACCTTGTTGACGTTGACCGACGGAACGCTCATCGGGATCCCGGCCTTCACGGCTGCCTGCCGCGACGGCACCTGGCCCTGGCCGGCCATCAACACCTGCCCGATGATCACGTGATCGACCTCATCGGGCGCGACCCCGGCCCTGGCGAGCGCCTCGGCGATCGCGATTCCGCCGAGATCAGCCGCGGAGAGTGAAGCGAGGGCGCCGCTCATCTTCCCGATGGGAGTGCGGGCGCCGGAAACGATGATCGAACCTGCCATACGCGAACGCTAGCCCTCGGTAGAGACCCAACCCACCGCCCGTCGGAGTCCGGTCGTCTGCGACGATGATTCCTCAGGATGTACTCGGGGTGACTCTTTGATTCCGACGACGGATCCGCACGTTGATCACACGACTGAAGGCTCGACAGGAGTGGGCGTTCTTCAGCGCCGCGCACCGGGCCGCGCCAGCGCTGTCGGTGACGTGGTGGCTGGTGCTCGTGCTGCGCGGTGTGATGCTGCCGCTGCTCGCCCTCGCGACCGGCTCGCTCGTCGGCGCCGTCAATCGCGACGACTCGCTGACGATCCCGCTCGTGTTCGTCGGCGTGGTGTTCATCGCTTTCCAGGTCCTCACCCCTGTGCACTTCGCGCTCGGCATGAACCTGGGGAGCCGCACGTCGAACTGGTTGAACGAGCAGTTGATGGTCGCCTGTATCGAGCCGCCGGGCGTCGCCCACCTCGAACGGACGGACCTGATCAACGACCTCACGATGGCGCGCGACTTCGATCTCGGCATCACGGGACCGCCGCTCAGCATCTCGATGGACTTCATCGCCAGCGGCCTCGTCCAGCTCGTCAGCGGACTCGCCGCGGCGCTCGTGCTGTTCGGGTTCGCGTGGTGGGCGCCGATCGTCCTCGTCGTCGGGTGGGGTTCGACCCATTGGATGTTGCGCGAGAGCGCGGTCTGGCGCGACCGCAACACGAACGAGGTCCGCGACGCGCAACGCCATGCCGACTACGCCTACCGCCTCGCCGTCGATGCGCCGGCCGCCAAGGAGGTACGGCTGTTCGGGCTCGCCGACTGGGTCGTCGACCGGTTCGTCGACCGGCGGCGACGACTGTACGAGCTCCAATGGCGGGCCACGCGGCTGCGCGAGCGTCCAGTACTCGGTTGTCTCGCGATCGTGATGGCCGCCAACGCGCTGGTCTTCTGGCAACTCGCCGACGGCGCGGTCGACGGCCGCCTCGACCTGGAGGCAGTCGTCGTCTACGTGCAGACCGCGATCGGCACGAGCGCGATCGCGTTCGGCGGTCTCAGCTGGGCGCTCGACGGGGCGGCCGCACCCGCCGCCGCGGTGGCCCGGCTCCGGGGCGCGATGGCCCCTGTCGGCGCGCTGACGAACGGCACACGATCCGCCGCCGGGCTCCCGGCTGCCCACGTCCACTTCCGAGACGTCACGTTCGCCTATCCCGACACGAGTGCCAACGTGCTCGAGCGGTTCGACCTCACCATCCCCGCCGGCGGCTCGCTGGCGATCGTCGGCCAGAACGGAGCCGGCAAGACGACCTTGGCGAAGCTGCTGTGCCGGCTGTACGACCCGGTCGAGGGGACGATCGAGATCGACGGCATCGACCTGCGCGACTTCGATCTCGACGCGTGGCGGTCGCGGGTCACGGCCGTGTTCCAGGATTTCGTCCGTTACGAGACGACGTTGCGCAAGAACGTCGCGCCGCGTGGCGACGCCGACGACGGTGACGTTCTGGCCGCGCTCGTCGACGCCGGCGCGGACGAGCTCGCCCACCTCGACACGATCCTGGCCCGCCGGTACGAGGGCGGCACCGACCTGTCGGGAGGTCAGTGGCAGCGCGTCGCGCTGGCCAGGGCGTTGTGCGGCGTGCGGCTCGGCGCTGGTGTGGTGCTGCTCGACGAGCCCACCGCGCAGCTCGACGTGCGTGGCGAAGCCGAGATCTTCGAGCGGCTGCTCGCCGCCACCCGTCACTGCACGACGATCCTGATCTCCCACCGTTTCTCGACGGTCCGCCACGCTGATCGGATCTGCGTCCTCGAGCACGGCCGGGTGATCGAGCTCGGCACGCACGACGAGCTGATGGCGCTCGACGGCCGGTACAGGACGATGTTCGAGCTGCAGGCATCCAGGTTCGTCGAGCTCGACGAACGCGGCGAGGAGGTGGCGTATGAAACGCTCGCCTGACGACATGCCGCCCGCGCTGCAGTCGATGTGGCGCACGATCCGGCTGGGCCACCGGGCCGAACCGCGCCTCCTGGCGGCGTCGTTGGCGATGATGTTGTTCACCGCCCTCCCCGCCGCCTTGATCGCGCTGTGGCTGATGCTCCTCGCCGACGGTGTGATCGACGGCGACCAGTCAGTTGTGTGGTGGGCTGCTGGCGGACTCGCCGTGTCGACCGTTCTCACGTGGTACTTGGGTGTCGTGTTCGGGCGCGTGCAACGGCGCTTCCGCGACCGCGTCAGCATCGCTCTCGAATCGCACGTCGCGAGGCTCCAGGCGTCGGTCGCCACGATCGAGCACCACGAGCGTCCGGAATACCTCGACCGGCTCGCGATGCTGCGCGACCACGTGTTCGCGCTCGACCACATGTTCCTGTCGCTGTTCACGACAGTCGGATGGCTGGTCCGCCTGGTGGTGACGCTCGTGCTGCTGATGACCATCGACCCGGTGCTCGGGCTACTCATCGTGTTCGCGGCCCCGACGGTCCTCACCGCAACGTGGCGGCCGGCGGTCGAGCGGAGCGTCGAGGAGAGCGTCGCCGCTCGCGACCGACTGGCGCGTCACTACTTCGTCCTCGGCACGACCGCGCCGGCCTCGAAGGAGGTCCGCCTCGCAGGGCTCGGTCCGAAGTTGATCGAGCAGCGCGGGGAGGCCTGGCGCGACTGGTACACGCCGGTGGCCGCGGCGCGCACGACCACCGCACTCGTCCACGCCGCGGCGTGGTCCGTGTTCGGTGTCGCCTACGTGGCGGCGATCGTGTACGTGGCGAGCGTGCTCGACGCGTCGGCCGGCTCGGTGCTGCTCGTCGTCGCGGCCGGCAGCCAGCTGTCGCAGTACGTCGCGGCGGCCGTGGGCGAGATCGGTTTCCTGCGCGGGATCTGGCTCGATGCGTCGCGGCGGCTGGCGTGGCTCGAGGACTACGCGGCGGCGATCGACGAGGACGCCCAGCTTCCGGCTCCCGATCGCATCGAGCGGAGCGTGCGGTTCGACCACGTGTCGTTCAAGTACCCCGGCACCGATCGGCTCGTTCTCGACGACGTGTCGATCGAGCTCCCGGCCGGCGTGGTCGTCGCGATCGTCGGCGAGAACGGAGCCGGCAAGACGACACTGGTCAAGCTGTTGTGCCGGATGTACGCACCGACATCGGGGGCGATCTTCGTCGACGACGTCGATCTCGCCCAGATCTCGTCGCAGCAGTGGCGCGAGCGGGTGGCCGGAGCGTTCCAGGACTTCTTCCGCTTCGAGTTCCAGGCCATGACGACGGTCGGGTTGGGCGACGAGCCGCGGATGGACGAGCGGCCGGCGGTGTCCGATGCGGTCGCCCGGGCGGGCGCCGACGACGTGATCGACCGGCTCGCCCACGGGCTCGACACGCAGCTCGGACCGACATGGGACGCGGGGGTCGAGGTCTCGTACGGGCAGTGGCAGAAGCTGGCGCTCGCCCGGGGGTTCATGCGGACCGACCCGCTCGTTCTGGTGCTCGACGAGCCGACATCGGCGCTCGACGCCGAAACCGAACATGCGCTGTTCGAGCGCTACGCCACGTCGGCGCGCCGAGATCCCGGCGACGACGGCGACGGCAACGGCGGGATCACGATCCTCGTCTCGCACCGCTTCTCGACGGTGCGGATGGCCGACCTGATCGTCGTCATCGAGGGGTCGCGGGTCATCGAGATCGGGTCACACGACGAGCTGATGAGGCGCCGCGGCCACTACGCCGAGCTGTACGGCATCCAGGCCGCCGCCTATCGGTGACCCCACTTACCAGCGGGTAACTTCGATCAGTAGGCTGGCGGCATGCAACACGTGCTCGACGCCATCCAGGCCGGCGCGTCCGGCGACGAGCTGGCAAACCTGCCGATCCCCGAGTCGTACCGGGCGGCGTTCGTGCTCCGCGACGACGTCGGCATGTTCGAAGGTGTGGCGTCGGCCGACAAGGAGCCGACCAAGAGCCTTCACGTCGACGACGTCGCCACGCCGGCGCTGGCACCCGACGAGGTGTACCTCGCGGTGATGGCGTCGAGCATCAACTTCAACACGGTCTGGACGTCGATCTTCGAGCCGCTCCCGACGTTCGGGTTCCTCGATCGGCTCGGCCGCGAGTCCGAATGGGCAGCCCGCCACGCGCTGCCCTACCACGTGATCGGCTCCGACGCGTCCGGTGTCGTGCTCCGGGTCGGATCTGCCGTTCGCAACTGGAAGCCCGGCGACAAGGTGACGGTGCACTGCAACTACGTCGACGACCAGGATCCGTCGGCGCACGACGACTCGATGCTCGCCGCCAACCAGCGGATCTGGGGGTTCGAGACCAACTTCGGCGGGCTCGCCGACCTCTCGGTGGTCAAGGCCAACCAACTGATGCCCAAGCCGGCCCACCTGACGTGGGAGGAGGCGGCCGTCAACGCGCTGTGCAACTCGACGTCCTACCGGATGCTGGTGTCGCGCAACGGCGCGCGGATGAAGCAGGGCGACACGGTGCTGGTGTGGGGCGCGACCGGTGGCATCGGCGGGTACGCGATCCAGTACGTGCTGAACGGCGGCGGCACACCGATCGGTGTCGTCTCGTCACCGGAGCGGGCCGCGCTGTTGAACGAGATGGGCTGCGAGGCCGTCATCGACCGCGCCGCGGAGAACTATCGCTTCTGGTCCGACGACCACACGCAAGACGAGTCGGAGTGGCGTCGCTTCGGCAAGCAGATCCGCGCGCTGGTCGGTGAGGACCCCGACATCGTGTTCGAGCATCCCGGCCGGTCGACGATGGGTGCGTCGATCTTCGCCGTCAAGCGCGGCGGCACCGTCGTGACGTGCGCGGCGACATCGGGCTACATGGTCGAGTTCGACAACCGTCATTTCTGGATGAAGTTGAAGCGGTTGATCGCGTCGCACTTCGCCAACTACTCCGAGGCGTGGGCGGCGAACCGCCTGCTCGATCAGGGCCGGATCCAGCCGCTGCTGTCGAACGTCTTCCCGCTCACCCAGGTCGGCGCGGCCGCCAGGTTGGTGCACCGCAACGAGGCAGAAGGCAAGATCGGGGTGCTGTGCCTCGCCCCGAGCGAAGGGCTCGGCATCGACGATCCCGAGAAGCGCGCCCGGATCGGCGAGGACAAGATCACGCGCTTCCGGACAGTCCCGAACCTGATTTCCCGGCTTGGTCACCAAAATCGGCCAGATATGCCTGGCTGTGAGCCGACCAAGGCACCGGCGAATTCCGGATTCATCGGCTTGCGGCCCACAGGCGGGTGTGAGCCGGCCATGGTCTCGTGTGGTGGCGACTGCGGAGACGCAATTCGCCGTGCTGTCGCTCGACCAACTGTGCGCCGTCGACGGCGAGGTCCGGGCGACGAAGCCGCAGGTTCGTCGGTGGGTTCGAGACGGCAGACTCGTGAAGGTGGCGCCGCGGGTGTGGCGCGTCGCGGGTGCGCCGGTCACATGGCACCAACGACTGCTGGCAGGACTGCTCAGTCTCGGTAGCGACGCCTGCGTCAGCCACGAATCCGCCGCCCAGCTGCACGGCTTCGATCGGACGCCCGCTGACTGCGTCGAGTTCACCGTCGCTCGACCTCGGCGTCAGGTTCGCCTCGAGGAGACCGTGCACACGACGAAGTACTGGCCGCGAACGGATCGCGTCACAATCGGCAGGTTCCGGGCGACCAGCGCCACTCGCACCATCATCGATCTCGCGCGTGCGCGAGCTCCGGAGTCGAGGTTGCAAGCGGCGATCGAGTCGGCAGTACGCACAGGGGCATCGGCGCCACTGGTCGTCGAGCGGCGCTTGTCGGAGCTGCGCGGTCCGGGACGCTGGGGATGCCGCTTGCTCGACCGTGTGCTGCTCGACGCCGGCGGACACACCATGCTCGAGCGACGGTTCCTGGAACTGATGCGGGCATCCGGGCTTCCGCGTCCGTTGACGCAAGTGGTGTTCAGGTCGGACCAGCGCACCGTTGCTCGTGTCGATTTCCTCTATCGAGAGCTGGCGATCGTCATCGAAGTGTCCGGTCGTCGTGGTCACTCCTCGCCGAGTGAGCGCGCCCGCGACGCACAACGACGCAACGAGTTGCAGGACATGGGTGTTCGCGTCTTCGAGTACACCTGGGAAGACGTCACACGGCGTGCCGCATACGTGACGGAGTCGATGCGCGAGCGCCTCGACCGCCGCCGGGTCAGAACGTGCCTTGGTCGGCGAGGGACCCTGGTGTGATGGCCGTTTCTGGTGACCAAGGCGGGTGAGTCGGTCGGTGACCGCCCGCGACAGCGCTCCGCCGGGCACAATGAGGGCCATGTTGTTGACCGAGATCGATCATGTCGCCATCGCCGTTCGCGACCTCGACGCCGCGATCCAGTACTACGAGCAGGCGTTCGGCGCGACGGTCCATCACCGCGAGATCGTCGACAGCGACGGGGTCGAAGAGGCACTGCTCAAGGTCGCCGACAGCTACATCCAGTTGACGGCGGCGACACGTGACGACTCTCCGATCGCCAAGTTCCTCGAGAAGCGTGGCGAGGGCCTGCACCACGTCGGGTACCGGGTCGACGACGTCGCCGTCGCGTTGCAGGCGATGATCGATGCCGGCGCGCGCCCGATCGACGAGCAGCCGCGCCCGGGAAGCCGCGGCACGACGGTGGCGTTCGTGCACCCGAAGGGGAGCTTCGGCACCCTGATCGAGCTCGTGCAGGAGTAGTCAGCAACCGTGAACCCCCGCCCCGCGGCCGTCCTGTGGGACATGGACGGCACGCTCGTCGACACCGAGCCGTACTGGATCAACACCGAGTACGCGCTGGTCGAGTCGTACGGCAACGCGTGGTCGGACGAGCACGCCCACGCGCTCGTCGGCAACGATCTCCTCGTCAGCGGCGCCTACATCGCCGAGCACGGCAAGGTCCCGTTGGAACCGCAGGAGATCGTCGACCGCCTGCTCGACGGCGTCGTCGCCCAAGTCGAGGAACGTGTTCCCTGGCGTCACGGAGCTCGCCGCCTGCTGGCCGAGCTCAACGCGGCGGGTGTGCCGTGCGCGCTCGTGACGATGTCGTGGCGCCGGTTCGTCGATCCGATCCTCGCCCAGCTGCCACCGGGCTCGTTCCAGACCATCGTCACCGGTGAGGAGGTGACCCGCGGCAAGCCCCATCCTGAGCCCTACCTGCTCGCCGCGGCCCGGCTCGGCGTCGACGCCACCGACTGCGTGGCGATCGAGGACTCCGACACCGGCATGCGCTCGGCCATCGGCGCCGGCTGCCACGTGATCGGGGTGCCGAACGTGACCTCCCTCCACCAACTCGACGGAGCGACGTTCGTCGAGACGCTCGACGAGCTCGACCTCGATGCGTTGTCGGCGATCATGCAGACGCGTTCGGCGGTGTTGCCCGCCGATCCGGCGGCGATCGAAGGCGCGACCTCGCAGCCGCCCAGCGACGACACCGGGGCGGTGACCCGCAAACGCCGCGGTCAGCGGTTGCTCGGCGGGTTGGCGTTGGTGGCGCTCGGCGTCGTGGCGGCTGGTTTCGCGCTCGATCGCTACGCGGCCGACGACGGTCCACCTCCTCCGCCCGCGCCGCTCGACGCCTGGGCGCCGTACTGGACCCTCGAGACGACCCTGCCGCAGCTGTCGACGCGGATCACGTCGATGCGCGAGGTTTCGCCGTTCTGGTACGTGACGACCGGAGCCACCACGATCACGATGGATCCGGAGGCCTCGGTCGAGCAGACCGACGAGTTCCTCGAGATCGCCAGGGACTCGAACGTGGCCATCATCCCGTCGATCCGCGACCTGATGGAAGCGGGCGGCATGGCGTCCGTGCTGGCCGACCCGACGACCCGAGCGGCGCACGTCGACGCGATCGTCGCCTTCGCCGACGACGGTGACTTCGACGGGATCGATCTCGACTACGAGCAGTTCGCGTTCGCCGACGGCCGCGAGACGTGGGAGGCGACGCGCCCGCACTGGGTGGCGTTCGTGACCGAGCTCGCCGAACGTCTGCACGCCGATGGTCGGACCCTGACGGTGAGCGTTCCGCCCCTCTACGACGCCGACGAGACGGCCGACACCGGATTCTGGGTCTACGACCACGGCGCGATGGCCGAGGTGGTCGACCGGATCCGGATCATGGCGTACGACTACTCGACGGGCGAGCCAGGGCCGATCGCTCCCCTGGCCTGGGTCGAGCAGGCGATCGAGGGCACCAAGAAGGCGGTCGCCGACGACAGCAAGCTGGTGCTCGGGGTCCCGATGTACGGATACAACTGGGTGATTGCCACGGAGGGGACGTGTCCGCCGACCGCCGAGGGGCGCACCGGCGTGACCGCCCGTTCGGTCGACGACCTCATCGCCCGCCGCGGCGCCACACCGGTCCGCGACGTGGCGTCGGGCGAGTGGACGTTCACCTATGAGCTCGAGGTCACCGACGGGGCGGCGACGTGCACACAGACCCGCGAGGTCCACTACGTCGATGCCGACGGCGCACGCGCCCGGATCGATCTGGCGCGCGATGCCGGCCTCGGCGGCGTGGCGCTGTGGGCGCTCGGCTACGAGACCGACGGCACGTGGGTCACGATCGACGACGCCATCCGGGCCGGCACGCCCGACACCTCGACGGTCGCCGGCACGGCAGCCGACTGAGCGCCGCCTTGCGACTCCCGAGAATGCGAGCGGGGCTCAGCAGGGCGAGTCGGCGGCCGGGTTCAAGGAGCCATCGTCCGACAGGTCGAGCATCGTCGAAGCGGACCGGATGAAGCCGGCTTCGACCAGCGTCCGCTCGTAGCGATCGGGACCGACGCCGGTGGGCGGCACGTTGCTGCCCGGGTTCATCGAGAACCACGACTCGACCGCGGTGGCGACGATATGTCGCTCGGAATCACACGCCGTCGCATCGGAGTCGTGGACGAGTCCGCGCACGGAGAAGACGACCACCGTCGCCAGGATTCCGAGAACGACGATGACGACCAGCAACTCCACGAGGGAGAAACCGGCATCGGGGCCGTGTTCGGCTGGGTTGTCCTGGGGGGTCATCGTGCGTTTCCTTCCGCACCCGACGATGAGACGTCGGAGTTGCTCTCATCATCGGCATCGGCGCTGCCGGCTACAAGCACCGTCCGGTCAAGTGTTCGACAAGAGATCGACGTCCCAATCGAGGCATCAGGCGCCCGCCGCGTCCGGGGCGGGGGCGTCAACCGCCGCGATCTCAGCGAGGCGCTGATCGACGAACTCCCGCAAGGCGTCGTCGCCGGTCTGTTCCGACAGGATCTGCAACATCTGCAGGGCGACCGGGTGGTACGGCTGAAGGCGGATCGCCTCGTCCAACGACTCGCGCGCTCCGACGAGGTCGCCGTACACCATCTGTCGGATCCCGAGTCGGACCCACCAGTACGGGAAGTCCGGCTCGAGCTCGGTGGCGCGCCGGTTCCATTCGAGCACCTGCCGCTGCACGCCGGCGTCGGCTGTCGGAGTGAACAGGTTCGTCGCCGCCTCGTTGGCAACGGCCGCGTCGTGTGGGAACCAGTTCGCCGCCGCCGAAGCGGCCGCCTCCGATCCCATCGAGGACGTCGCCGCATCCATCCGGGCGTCGGCCACCACGATCCACGCCCCGAGGAGCACGGACGCGAGTGCAGCCACGCCGAGCCCGACGCGCGCCCGTCGGGCAATTCCGACCGCCGCGTCGCGGGTCATGGCGAGGGCTGGCTGACTGGCGCCGAACAGGAGCGCGGCCAGCGCGAACGTCGGCAGCCCCGACGGCTGGAGAAGCCAGGTCACCGCGATCCCGATCGTGGCGAACGCAAGTGGTCCGCTCGAGCGTCGGCCGGCAACCACGACGAAGGCGAGGGTGAGCAGCAGACCGACGATGCCGAGGCCGACGGCGATCTGCAACAGGATGTTGTGGGAGTCGAACCAGCCCTGGACGAGATCGTCCTGCACGTTCGTGCGGACGAAGGACGGTTCGAAGTACTGCTGCACGGCCGGACGGAACCTGCCGAGACCATGCCCGATGAGCGGCCGATCGAGGAACGCGTCGAGTCCGTATCGCCACATCGTGAGGCGTGTGTCGAGCCCGCTGCCCGAAGCCGAGAGCCGATCGGTGACTGATCCGTGTGAGTCGGCCACGGAGCGCTCGAACAGTGTCCCGCCGACGGTGCCGATCACGAGACCCAGCGGAAGCAGCGCCATGTGTGCTCGTCGAAACTTGAGGACCGCGAGGCCGACGACGACCAGTTGCGTGGCGAATGCGGCACGCGACCCTGAGAGGGAGATCAGGAATGAACCGACGGCGACGCCGGCGAGCAGCACGAGACGCAGGCGAGCTCGATCGGCGTGCGCATAGCTCCACGCCAGCCATCCGACCGCGCCGGCGATCGTGGCGCCGAAGTACACCGGGTTCTCACTGAAGCCGGTCGCCCGGTCGCCGAGCATCTCCAGCGGGCCGGTGTCGATCTTCAGCGCGGTCTGGAGGATGCCGACGAGGCCGCTCAGCCCACATGCGGCGACGAACGTGTAGCCGAGCCACTGCCGGGCGATCGGCGACAGCCGGCGCCCCAGCGCCCAGCAACCCAACGCCGCCCCGAGCGTCCACACCCCTTCTTGGCGGTTGAACGACGGAAGGATCGACATCCGCCACGCGGACGCCGTCAACCCGACGATGAGTGCCCAGACGAGAAGGATGCCGGCGAGCACCGCGGCGCGATCGCGCTGGCGGATGAGCCGGACCAGCTCCCAGCAGCCGAAGGGGAGAACCATCACGTACAGCAGGGCCCGGGGGGTCCAGCGGGTCTCCCAGAAGAACGGCCCGAAGGCGACGACGAGGAGGGCGGCAAACGCGATGATCGCCAGCTCGCCCGGCTCCGGGCGGCGGCGGGACGCATCGTGGATCGGATTCATATCCGCCGCGTCGAACGATGGCGGAGGGGCGAGGCCATCCGCCACCATCAGGGTAGGCACGGCAACCACCTTTGGGGACGAGGTGTGCGGGACGGACGGCGACAACCGTCGTGGAATGCGAGAGGCCTCGCCCGTGGAACGGGCGAGGCCTCTCAAGGGGTATTAGTGCGTCAGAGCGTGACGCTCGAGCACTTGCCCGAGAAGGTCACACTGGAACGGGGTCGTGCGGCGTTGATCGCCACGTCGCCCGCCGTGTAGCTGCGGAGCAGCCCTTCGGTCACGAGGTCGGCGCCGGTCGGGTTGACCGAGTTGCCGTTCTGGGCGTAGTACGCCTCGATGGCGACTTCGTAGGTCTTGCCAGTCGCCTTGCAAGCCGACTCCTGGCCCTGGTCGGTGATGCCACGGACAGCGAAGACCACGATGGTGGCCAAGATGCCGAGGATCACGATGACGATGAGAAGTTCGACGAGGGTGAAGCCCTGGTCCTTCTCTTCTACTTCTGTGGTCTCTTCGATGATCATGTTTGTAGGTTCCTTCCGCCTCTGGTGGGCAAGCCGATTTCTCACTTGGATGCGCATCGTGAGAATCGACCTCCCGTTGCGCAAACCTAGCTTCGGCACTAGCGCAAGCCAACTTTAGGAAAAAAGACGGTCAAGCGGTACCCCGGATCGTCAAGTTTTCTAAAGGTCGAACGGGTCTTACCCGATGGATCCCGGCAGATCGTCCCGCCCACGGACTCGATCCCGGATCACGAGGAGCCTGACCAGCATGTTCCGCCGCAGCGAACAGTCCCACGCCATGAACGCAGAGAGCGCGATCACCGGCATTTTCGGTGATGAATCAGCCGCCGCCGTGCAGGCGTCGCTGGCCCAGCTCCACCTCAAGGTCGCCGCGCTCGAGGAGCAGATGCGATCGCAGTACACCTCGGTGGCCGCGTACGCCTCGATCGCCCAAGAACAGGTCGAGTTCACACGCAACGAGGCCCGGGCCGATCTCGACCGCACACGCCAGACGCTCATCGGGCTCGTCGAGCAGGTCCGCGACGAAGCAGGTGCTGCTCCGAGGACCCGCGTGCCAGGCGGTCCGCCAGGGCCGCTCGCCCCACCGATCGTCACCGCGCCGAGCCCTGCCCTCGCGGCGCGTCTCGGCGAGCTCGAACAGGCGATCATGCAGTGCTTCGATCGCCAACGCGAGTTGGCGGAGACCGTCGCGGCCGTGCTCGACATCGTCTCGGCCCCGGCGTCCAACGGGGCGCCGATCAGCGGGCTCGCGTTCACCTGACGCCCCGGCCGGGGCGATCTCAGCGGACGAGCTCGACACGCATGCCGGTCATGTCCCACGTCGGATCGGCCGGGAGCCGGCTCACGGCGCGTCCCGACGCCCGGCGCGCGGTCCACAGCATCGCCGCCGCCTGCACCATGTGGGTCGGGCCGGCGCCTCGTGGCGGCGCGCGCGTGATCACCTCGTCGATGCCAGGGAGCTTGTCGCGAATCAGCTCGAGCCGCTCCAGACGGCCGTCCTCGTGAAACGGCGACGTCTTCAACGGCTCGTCACCGTTCATCTGGTGGAATGACAGGTCGGGGTTCGCCGAATAGAAGGACCGCTGATGAAAGGGCTGGATCTCGCGCGCGGCCTCCCGCAGCCAGCGCATGCGCCGGAAGTCGTCGCGCTTCATCCACGGTTCGAGCTCCAGGACCTCCTCACGGGTCGCCGCCTGCATCGCCCGCCGTGACGGGATCGGATAGATACCGACCACACGTGGCCAACCGAGCATCTCGCGTGCCTCGACGTCGCACGGGCGGTACGGCGAACCGGGCTCGTCACTCAACCCGGTGGGCGCGTTGATGCCGGCGAACTCGAACTTCGGACGGAAGTCGAGCACCTCCATCAAATTGGGGAGCACGAACGCCTCTTCGGCAGTCACGGTGACGCCGGCGACGCGGGCAGGCAGCACGAGCCAACCGCCCGGACACGGCGTCACGCCCGCGATGGACTTGTACGGGAGCGGCTTCGCCACCATCGCGGACCGACGTTACGCGGATCAGCCGGCGCCGACAGGCGTTTGCGGCGGCGCTGATCCGTTGCTCGGTTGCGCCGAGCCCGACGTCGCGCCCTGAGCGGCGGCGACCGTCGCCTGCGCCTGCGCTTGGGAACGCAGCGTGGCGACCTGGGCCTGGATCTCGCCGGGGAACGCCGAGATCGACTGGGCGACCTCCATCGAGACGAGACCGGCTGACACGAGGCGGGCAAGGTCCATCTCGATCGTCTGCATGCCGTCCGGGCCGCCGGTGGCGACCACGTTGCGAAGCTGTCGGGACTTGCCTTCCCGCACCAGGTTGCGGACGGCATCGTTGCCCATCAGCACCTCGAACGCGGCGACCCGGCCGCCGTTGATCGCCGGCAGGAGGCGCTGGCTGACCACGCCCTGCAGCGACCCGGCGAGCATCGTCTGGATCTGGTCGCGACGATCGCCAGGGAAGACGTCGACGATGCGGTCGAGTGCCTGTGGCGCGTCGTTCGTGTGGAGGGTTGCGAACACGAGGTGTCCGGTCTCGGCCAGGCTCAACGCGATCTGGATCGAGTCGAGGTCGCGCATCTCACCGAGGAGAACGACGTCGGGGTCTTCACGCAGGGCACTCCGCAGACCGGCGGTGAACGACTCGACGTCGGTGCCGACCTCGCGTTGGTTCACCATCGCCCGCTTGTGGTTGTGGAGGTACTCGACCGGGTCCTCGATGGTGAGGATGTGCACCGGCTTGGTCTCGTTGATGCGGTCGATCATCGCCGCCAGGGTCGTCGACTTGCCGGAACCGGTCGGGCCCACCGACAACACGATGCCGTACGGCCGGTTCAGCAGCGTGTTGCACGCGGCCGGCGCCCCGAGCTCCTCGAGCGAGCGCACACGGAACGGCACGACGCGGAGCGCCAGGGCCAGTGAGCTGCGCTGGTTGAACGCGTTGGCGCGGAAGCGGCCGAGGCCGGGGATTCCGAACGAGAAGTCGACCTGCTTGTGGGCTTCGAGCTCGGCGCGCCTGTCCTCGTCGAGCAGCGAATACACCATCGTCTCGACATCGGCGTTCTCGAGCACCTTGACGTTCTCGAACGACACCAGCGTGCCGTCACGCCGCGCCGTCGCCGGGCGGCCAACCGTGAGGTGGAGGTCGGACGCACCGGAGTTGACGGTCGCTTGGAGCAGCGTCACCAGGGTCGCGTCGGGCTGAATGGACATGGGGCTAACCTCCCGCCCGGGCCATCTGTGGCCTCGGGTTACAGATGTTCGTGTGGTGGATGTGATGGAAACGACCCTCGTGGTTGTCGGCTGCGCCGTGATGGGGGTGGTGATCGGGTCGTTTCTGACGGTCGTCGTCGATCGCGTGCCACGTGGGGCGTCGATCGTGGCCCCGCCGAGCGCATGCGGATCGTGCGGGCTGGAGCTCGGCGCACGCGACCTGGTGCCGGTGCTGAGCTGGCTGGTGCTGCGCGGCAAGTGCCGGCAGTGCAGGGCACCGATCGGTATCGGGCCGATCGTCATCGAGCTCGCGACCGCCGCGATCTTCGTGCTGTTCGGCCTTCATTTCGGCGCTGTCGCGGTACTGCCGGCGTTCTGCATCTTCGGCGCGGCGCTCGTGGCGCTGACCTGGATCGATCTTCACGAGCGGCGCCTCCCGCGTGAGATCACGTACACGACGATCGTGCTCGGCTCGATCGCGCTCACTGTTGCCGCGCTCGTCGACGACGAGCCACGACGAATCTGGACGATGGTGTTCGGCGCCGGACTGGCGCTGGCGATCATGGGCGGGATCTACCTCGGCAGTCGCGGTGGTCTCGGCGAAGGTGACGTCCGCCTGGCGCCGCTGCTCGGGCTGTACCTCGGCTGGCTGAACCCGGGAATCGTGCCTGTCGGCCTGTTCTACGGCTTCCTGTTCGGAGCCGTCGTCGGGGTCGGGATGATGGCCGCCGGGAAGGCCGGCAAGCGAACCGCGCTGCCGTTCGGGCCGTTCCTCGCGGCCGGCGCCGTGTTCGCCGTCTTCACCGGCCAGTGGTTCGTCGACATGTTGTGGCATCGATGATCAGATCCCGCTCCGCCCGCTCATCGAGTCCG
This sequence comes from Ilumatobacteraceae bacterium, assembly GCA_963722415.1. GTDB lineage: Bacteria > Actinomycetota > Acidimicrobiia > Acidimicrobiales > Ilumatobacteraceae > JALOLG01. The sequence continues at coordinate 52,240 of CAVRNI010000033.1, read as the reverse complement.
CTCAGACTCCGGCGTCGTTCTGCACGCCGTCGAGCACGCCGTACATCGCCGACACGAGAGCGACGGCGACGAAGCCCACGATCACACCGACGAACACGATCATGATGGGTTCGAACATCGTCGTGAACGTCTTGATCCGCGCTTCGAGCTCACGGTCGAAGTACTCGCTGGCGACCGTCAGCTGCTGGTCGAGCGTTCCGGTCTCCTCACCGACTCGGAACATCTGACGTGCGGCGCCTGGGAACAGCTCGGTGTCGATCAGCGGCTGGGTGAATCCGCTGCCCTCGAGCATCTGCTGCCGGGCGATCTCGAGCTGCTCGCGGTAGACGATGTTCGCCGTCGCTTCGGTGGTGGTCTCCATCGCCGACGGGATCGCCACACCGGAGCGCAGCATCGTGCCGAGGATCCGGCAGAAGCGTTCGAGGAGCGCGTACTCGACGATGCCCTTGATGACCGGGATCTTGAGCATCAAGCGATCCTTGAGCTCCCTGCCCGTCGGATGGATGAACAGGAACGCGTTGATCGCGATCATCACGAGGAAGAAGGCGGCGGTGATGAACCAGAGATCGCCGAAGAAGCGGGCGAAGAACAGCATCATGCGCGTCGGGAGCGGCAACTCGGCGCCGAGCTCCTCGAACAACGGCTTGAACTGCGGCAGGACGTAGCCGGCGAGCACGAGGACCGTGAAGAACGACATCAGCATGACGACGCCGGGGTAGGCGAGGGCGCCGACGACCTTGGAACGGGTGTCGATCTCGCGCTCGAGGTAGTGAGCGAGGCTCTCGAGCGACTCGTCGAGGCGACCGGTCAGCTCGGCCGACTGCAGGATGCCGATGTAGTAGTTGGGGAACACCCCGGTGTGTTGTGCCGCCGCCTGCGACAGCAGGCCGCCGTTACGCAGATCCTCGACCATCTGCGTGAGCGCCCGGCGCAGGGCGACATCGGACGCCTCGTCGGCGATCGTGATCAACGCCTCGGTGATCGGGATACCGGCCTTCACGAACACCGCCAGCTGGCGGGTGAAGTTCATGAGGTTCTTCTTCTTGACCTTCTCCTTGCTCAACTCGAAGTCGAGCAGGCCACGGCTCTCTTCGATCTTGATCGGGAACAGGTTCTGCTCGACCAGGAACGCGCGCGCCGAACCGACGGTGTCTGCCTTGGTGACGCCGGCGATCTCGATGCCGGACGGGTCGATCGCGGAGTAAGCGAACTTTGCCATGAATGCTCCTTTGGAGCTTGCGTTCAGTTAGCGAAGAGGGTCTTGACGACTTCGGGAATGGTGGTGACGTCGTCCTCGACGAGTTGCATGGCTTCACGCAGCATGGTGCGCATGCCCTGGGCGACGGCGAGACGACGGAGCTCTTCGGTGGTTGCCCACCCGACTATCAATCGGCGCAACTCAGGGGTGACCTTTAACAATTCGTAGACACCAATTCGCTCGCGGTACCCGGTGCCGGCGCAGAAGTTGCATCCGACCCCGTGGTAGAAGGTGCTTTTCACCGCTCCGCCGCTGTGTTGCTGGAACACGGCGAGCTCGTCGGCGGTGGGCGAATACTGCTCCTTGCAGTTGTCGCAGATGCGCCTGAGCAGGCGCTGCGACACCACGGCGACCACGGCCGAGGCGATGAGGAAGGCCTCGATGCCCATGTCGAGCAGGCGGTGAACGGCGGCCACGGAGTCGTTGCCGTGCAATGACGAGAGCACGAAGTGGCCCGTGAGTGCCGACTGCACCGCGATGCGGGCGGTGTCGGCATCTCGGATCTCGCCAACGAGGATGACATCGGGGTCCTGGCGCAAGAGAGCTTTGAGGCCCGAGGCGAACGTGAGCCCGGCGCGTTCGTTGGTCTGCACCTGGTTGATGCCCGGGAACACGTACTCCACCGGGTCCTCGATGGTGGTCACGTTCTTGCCGGTCGAGTTGATCTCCTGCAACGTGGCGTACAACGTGGTGGTCTTGCCGGCACCCGTGGGGCCGGCGCAGATCACCATGCCGAACGGGGCGTGCACGATCTTGGAGTACGTGTTGTAGGTCTCGCGGGGCATGCCCAGCTCGTTGAGGCCGACCATCGACTTGCTCTTGTCGAGCAGTCGCATGACGACCTTCTCGCCGAACACGGTGGCCACGCTGGCGACGCGGACGTCGAGCGGGCGTCCGTCGACGGTGGTCGAGAACTGGCCGTCCTGCGGGGCCCGCTTCTCGACGATGTTCATGCCACTCATGATCTTGAGGCGGCTGACGAGGGGGTTGTGGGCGCTCATGGGGAGCTTGACGGCTTCGACGAGTTGGCCGTCGATGCGGAACCTGACACGCACGTCCTTGTCGAGTGGCTCGACATGGATGTCGCTGGCCCGGTCGCGCAGGGCCTGGCTCACGATGCGGTTGACGAGCTGGACGACGGGCGCCTGGTCGTCGAGGTTGACCTCGTTGGCCTCGTCGGCGCGTTCGATCTGACTGTCGGTCGCCTGGAACGCGGCGACCAGGCGTCCGATGTCGGCATCCGAGCGCCAGATCTGCTCGATGAACGACTGGACCGTCTTGGGGTCGGTGGCCAACCACTCGAACTTCTGGCCGGCGGCGGCCTCGGCGGCGTCGCGACGGGCCTTGGCCGGATCGGCCGAGAACACGACGAGCTTGCCGTCCTTCTCGCCGATCGGGACCAGGAAGAAGTTGCGGGCCAGGCGCTCGTCGATCCGTTGCGCGAGCTCCGGGTTGATCTCGGTGGTGCGAGTGTCGCCGAGCGGGATCCCGCACGCCGTCGCCAGCGCTCGCGCGTACTCGGCGCGACCGACACCATGCCTGGTGAGCAGCAACTGTCCGAACTCGGCCAGGTCGCCATTGGTCTCCGAGAGCGTCGCCGCCAGACGCTCACCGTCGAGGTGGCCTGACTGCACAAGGCTCTGACCGAGCGCGACACATTCCTCGACGCTCGTGCCCTGTGGTTTCTCCGCCGGGGCGCTCGGAGATGGCAGCGAGCGGCCCTCGTCTGCCTTCGGCTTGCGTAGCGCCATCGTTTCGTTCCTTCCGTGTCCTGATTCTCAGTCGACCAGCGTCGGCGGGTCGAGCGGTGCGCCCGAACGCACCGGTCCTGTTCGTTGAAACTCGGAACGGGTGACGAAGTTGGTCGGGTCGATCTCGATGACCGCCCGCTCGAGCTCCTCCAACCGCTCCAGCTGGACCGCGGTGCTGACGTCGGCGGTGGCGTCGGCGATCTGCGTCTCGACGTCGGTCACGCGGAGCGCGACGTTGTCGAACCTCTCTGCCAACGACTTGTCCAGACGTTCCATCTCGATGCGGACCAGAACCGCCTCGCCGATCGCGGTCGACATCTTCTCCTTGAGCTCGTCGAGCTCCTCGGAGTTGATCTGGTTCATCTCCTGGCGCACCGCCTCCATCCGGTCGTCGATCGACTCGAAACGCGAGTCGAGGCCGGACATCCGGTCGTTCAGCGCGATGAGCGTGGTGTCGAGGCCGGCGGTGACGCGGCCGACGTGGGCGTCGATCTCGGCGATCCGCGTGCCCGAGTCCTCCTTGATCCGCACCTCGGCGGCCAGCACCCGTTCGTTGAGACGGTCCTCGATGTCGGACAGGCGGGTCCCGACCATCTGCGAGGTCTCGGTCTGCATCCGTCGGGTGTTGCTCTCCGACTCGTCGAATCTCGCCGTGAGGGCGGTCAGGCGTCCCTCGACGTTGGTTTGCAGCTGCTCGCTCAACTCGGCGGTCCGCTGCTCCATCGCCTGGGTCATCTCGTTGAAGTAGGTGACCATCCGGGCCGCCTGCTCGTCGAAGCGGCGCAGGTTGGAGTCGAGGGCTTCGATCCTGCGGACGAGCGCGGTCTGGTCGTCGCGGATCTCCTGCAGGGCCGGACGTGCGACGTCTTGCACCATGCCGGCGAGGTTGGTGTCCATGTCGTCGAAGCGGCGCGTCGTGCGTGACTCCGCTTCACCAAGCCGGGTGTCGATGGATTGGCGCATCGCGTGCTGGAACTGCTCGTTGCGGGAATGCGCCTGCTCGACGGTGGCCGCCAGCGATTGGAGTTGCTCACCAAAAGCTTGGCGCATGACCTCGCGATCGGCCGCGCTGGACGACCGGAGACGCTCGATCTCCGCCATCATCGACGCTCCGTAGCGGTCGAGCTCAGCTTGGACGGCCGCGATGAGAGTTGCTCGCATGTCGTCCAGTTCGGCTGTCATCCTCTCGATCCCTTCCGAAGTCAGGGCTCGCAGCGGATCAGCATGACGGGATCCACACAAGCCATGTCGTACATATCGGTCAGCGGACCGCCTGGCTTGAGAATGCGCAGACGAAACCACCCGTGATCGGGCGGATAGGCGCTATACCCCCGTCATCCTCGGTCAGGCCGAACTGTCCGCATTTGCTCAAGATACTCGTTCGGGCTCCCGATACACCTCCTGTCGCAACTCAGCCGGAGGTCCGCTCGACATGCGTCGCCTGTCTTTGTCATCAAAATTGTTCGTCGCCGCACTGCCACTGCTGGTGGCCGTCAGCGCGCTTCTCGCGCTTTCGATCCGTGGCGACCTGGAAGATGTGGCCACGGCCCGACGTGGCGCCCAGCTGGGCTCCACGTGGGAGCCGCTCATCGCGTCGATCCAGGCGATCGAGGCCGAGCAGCGGACGTCGGACACCGATGATGCCGCCGCCATCGTCGACGCACGGCGCGCCACCGACAGCTCGATGAGCGACCTACGTCAGGTCGTGCGCAACGTCGGCGACAGCAACGCCATGGTCGTCAAGATCGGCACCGTCACCAGCAACCTCAGCACGGGCCGCGTCGCGATCGACTCCGGTGACGACTTCCAGGTCATCGCCGCCGTCCGGGCGTACGACACGGCCGAGCGTGAGCTGATCGGCCTCGGCCGCCTGCTGCCGGCAGAAGCCGGCGACCCCGAGCTCGGCCGCACCCTGCTGGCCATCGCCTCCCTCGCCGCGACCGAGCAGACCGCCAATGATGTCGTGCAGTCGATCGGCGACTGGCCGGCCTCGGGCGACCCGGCTGGGGTCGTCCAAGCGGCCTTGCTCGGCGACGGCATGGTTGCCTTCGTCGACGAGTTCGAGAACGTCGCTCCCGATTCCTGGCTGGCGGAGTTCCGCGAGGGCCGGTGGTCGCGACGCTTGAACGACTCCATGAACCGACTCGACGGCATCGTCGTCGCCGCCGACCGGGGCGCCTTCGTCACGTTCGACGCGACCGAGTTCAACGAGACCGTTGCGGGCATCGCCGGGATCCGCGATCAGCTCGCGCAGCGCATCGTGACCGACGCCGAGGCCGAAGCCGACGCGCTGCAGCAGATCACGTTCCTCCGCATCGGGATCACGCTCGTCGCCCTCCTTCTCGCCACGCTGATGGCGTTGCTCCTCACCCGATCCATCACCCGCCGGGTGCGTGCGGTGTCGGACAAGGCCCACGAGGTGGCGACCATCCAGCTGCCCGCACTCGTCAGCGCACTGCGCGACCCGCGCGGTCAAGCCGTGATCCCCGAGGTCGCCCCGATCGAGGACGCCGGGACCGACGAGCTCGGCGAGCTCGCCGGCGCCTTCAACGTGGTGCAGTCGACGCTCGTCGACGTCGCCCACGAGCAGATCGAGGTCCTGCGCCGCGGTGTGTCGGACATCTTCGTCACGATGGCCCGCCGCACCCGCAGCCTGATCGACCGCCAGCTGGCGTTGCTCGACGAGCTCGAATCCGACGTCGACGACCCCGCCGTGCTGGCGAACTACTACCAGCTCGACCACCTCGCAACCCGCATGCGCCGCAACTCCGAGAGTCTGCTGGTGCTCGCCAGTGCCGAGTCGAGGCGCCGTCGCACGAAGGCCACCGACGTCGACGACGTCGTACGCGCCGCGATCGGCGAGGTCGAGGACTACCGGCGCATCGACGTCCTCAACCTCGACCATCTGCAGGTGCGGGGCGCCGTCGTCGCCGACATCTCCCACCTCCTCGCCGAGCTCCTCGACAACGCGTCGTCGTTCTCACCGCCCGAGAGCCGGGTCACCATCTCCGGCCGATATGCCGGCGAGCACTATCTGATCACGATCTCCGACGAAGGTGTCGGAATCGGCACCGACCGCCTCGAGCAACTCAACGATCTCCTCGAGCACCCTCCGATCGTCGGTCTGTCGGTCGAGCCGACCCTCGGCATGTCCGTCGTGTCGTTGCTCGCCCACAAGCACGGCGTGCAGGTCCGGCTCGTGCCGTCGTCGCCAGGTCTCCTGGTCGAGGTCGTCCTGCCGGCGACCCTGTACGGACCAATCGACGCGACCGGGATGCTCGGGACCGAACCGGCGACGAACGGCCACGTCACAGTGGCGCCCGACACGCTCGATGGATTGGGCAGAGGTTCCCGCCCCCACCGACACATTCGTTCCGGACGTCGTGTCCGTCGAGCCCTCCACATCACCCGATCCGATCCTCGAACCGGTCGCGACGTTCGATGTCGACCTGACATCGCGTTCCGACACCGTGTTCCACGACGCCACGGCGTCCGAGTTCCAGGCCACGGTGTTCGACGACTTCGCGATCGCGGACGCGGCGCCGCCCGTCGCCGAGCCGACGTTCGAGCCCGAGTGGTCGATCGAGCCGGAATGGGCACAGACGCCCGAGCGGGCGGTCGAGCCGGATCCGGTGGTCGACGCCGAGCCCGATGAGCGACCCGACCACCGAGCTGGTCGCGCCGGGTCTCATGCCTCCCCAGTCGCACGATCGCCTGAGCGGTGAGTTCGATCGGCCGCCGGCACCACCGTCGTTCGGGTTCGAGCCCACCTCTCGCCCGTTCACCGATCCGACGGCGCGCCCGATTCCGGCCCGCCGCACCGAGTCCGAGCAGCATGCCTCGACCGCCCACGCGACACCGTTCTTGCCGACCCGCTCACGGGGCACCGGACCCGACGGCCCGGACCGCCTCGCCCCCCAGCTCACCGGTCCCACCGGTCCGCCCAGCGGGTATACCGCACCGGCGAACCCGAGCTCGCTGAAGGCAGCGTTGAGCGCGTTCGAGGCGGGTCGCTCCGGCACCCGGCCCGAGGCCGCGCCACCGCCCGAGCTCCCGACGCGCGATCCGGGCAGCGCGTTCGATCACGACGAGGTCACGACGAGCACATCGCAGTCCCGTCTCGACCCGGAAGCGATTCGCGAGCGCCTGCGCTCGTTCCGACAAGAGTTCCAACTCGGCCGCGACGGCGAAGGTGCCACCGGCCACGACGGAGATCAGACCGATCTCGGAGGTGATCGTTGATGGGTGCTGTCGAGAACTTGAACTGGCTCGTCGCCCGATTCGTCGAGCAGGTCGCAGCTGTCAGGCAGGCGGTCGTCGTCTCGTCAGACGGCCTGCCGCTCGCGGTGTCGGCCAACGTCGAGCGCGAGACCACCGAACGTCTGGCGGCCGTCGCCTCCGGGATGATCGGGCTCGCCTACGGGTCGGCCGGCCGCTTCGGCGCCGGCGCGGTCTCGAACGTGATCGTCGAGATGGAGAACGGCTGGATGTTCGTCACCGGCATCCGCGACGGATCGTTGATGTGCGTCGTCACCACCAAGGACGCCGACATCGGAACCATTGGCTATGAGATCGCCGTGTTCGCCGATCGGGCGGGCGACGTGCTCACCCCCGAGGTCCGCGACGAACTGAAGTCCATGATGTTGTCGAGGCGGTGAGCCATGGCGGAAGACCCTGACGTCGGCTCGATCCTGCAGGACGACGACGCCGACGAGACCGGGCGGCTGATCCGCCCCTACGCGATGACCGGTGGTCGCACCGGCACAGAAGGCGAAGTGATCGGGCTCGAGGCCCAGATCCAGGCCAACACGCGGGCATCGAGCCACCTCGGCGCCTACCGCTGGGAGGCTGCCCGGCTCATCGAGCTCGTACAGACGCCCACCGCCCTCGTCGAGGTCGCGGCACGACTCAAGATTCCGATCGGTGTCACCAGGGTTCTGGTCGCCGATCTCGTACGTGACGGCGCCGTCGTCGTCCACGTCCCACAGAAATCACACTCGTTTACGAGCTTGTTGGAGAAGGTTCTCGATGGTGTCCGCAGCCTCTGATATCCCGCGGGGCAAGATCCCCGTCAAGATCGTCATCGCCGGAGGATTCGGCGTGGGCAAGTCGACGTTCGTCGGCACGATCTCCGAGATCGAACCACTGCGCAGCGAAGCGGTCATGACCGCGGCGTCGAGCGAGGTCGACAGCCTTGTGCACACCGGCGAGAAGCGGACCACCACGGTGGCGATGGACTTCGGTCGCATCACCCTCACCGAGGAGATCACGTTGTACCTGTTCGGTACCCCGGGACAGGAGCGCTTCCACTTCATGTGGAACGAGCTGTCGCGTGGGGCGATCGGCGCGATCGTGCTGGCCGACACCCGCCGGCTCACCGACTGCTTCGCCGCGATCGACTACTTCGAGGTTCGCAACGTGCCATTCATCGTGGCCGTCAACACCTTCGACGGCGTCCGCTCGCATGCCCTCCAGGCAATTCGTGAGGCCGTGCAGGTCGACGAGCGGGTACCGATGGTGTTCTGCGACGCCCGTCAGCGGTCGGACGTCAAGAGCGCCCTCATCGCCGTCGTCGAACACGCCCTGATGCGCGAACGCGCCAACACCACCCACACCTGACCGCCCCTGACCGGCCCGTCCACCCCATCGCTTGTGTCGAGATCATCCGCGTGGCACGCGGAAGGCCTCGACACAAGCGGTTTCCGATCGCCGCCGGACGGTGTCCACAGTCGGAGGTGACCGGGCGCCCGGGGCCAATCCACCGATTGCTTGTAACGGCTGCGTCGCAACACGGCCTCATCGCCACCCGACAGCTCGGCGAGCACGACGTCACGCGCGCGCAGTTCGACCAGTTCGTCCGCCGCGGGATCTTCGTGCGGATCGGTTCGGGGGTGTATGCCGCCGCCGGCGCTCCGGAATCGTGGGAGCGCTCGCTGCGTGCCGGACTGCTCGCCTTGGGTCCGGACTCTTGCATCAGTCATGAGGCCGCCGCACGCCTCCACGGCTTCGACCGGTTCGTCCAGAGTCGCCTCGAGTTCACCGTGGCGCGCGGGCGGCAGGGCTTGGCCGTCGACGGTGTGGTGCACACGACCAAGGTCCTCGCGCCACTCGACGTGGTGAGCGTGAACGGGTTCCGAGTCACGTCGGCGACGCGGACGATCATCGACCTGGCGCATGAACGGATCTCACGGCGACGCCTGGCGGCAGCCATCGATTCAGCGGTACGGCTCGGTCTCACGTCGCCGACGGTGCTCATCGAACGGCTGAGCCGGATGCGTGGGCCTGGCCGGTGGGGTTGCCGCTTGCTGGACGATCTGCTCGTCGACGCCGGTGGGCACACGATGCTCGAACGCGGCTTCCTGCGGCTGATGCGACTCGGCGGCCTGCCGAGACCCCGCACCCAGGTGATCCATCGCCGCGACGGTGTGACGTACGCACGCGTCGACTTCCTGTTCGAGTCGTACTCGGTCGTCGTCGAGGTCTCGGGTCGCAAGGGACACTCGTCGCCGACCGAGCGCCAGATCGACGCGCAGCGCCGCAACGAGTTGCAGGACGCTGGTCGCCAGGTCTTCGAGTACACGTACGAGGACGTGTCGCACCGCCCCGATCACGTGATCGCGACGATGTCGCAACGCCTCAGAGCCGCCGGTTGGGCCCCCTGATCCTGCCCCCACAACGCTTGTGTCGAGATCCTCCGCGTGGCACGCGGAAGGCCTCGACACAAGCGGGGAGATTGGGGTGGGTACGGTTGCGGGGATGCGCGTGCATCTCGTCGACGGGACGTACGAACTGTTCCGGCAACACTTCGGAGCCGGCAAGCCACGGGGCGGCGCGTCCGAACCCGGGCCGTACGCGGCGACGATCGGTGTGCTCGGATCGACGCTGGCGTTGGTCGAGGACGGTGCGACCCACATCGGCGTGGCGAGCGACCACATCATCGAGAGCTTCCGCAACGACCTGTGGCCCGGCTACAAGACCAGCGAGGGCATGCCGCCGGAGTTGCTGCACCAGATCCCGGTCCTCGAGGACGCCCTGGTCGCGATGGGTGTCACCACCTGGGCGATGGTCGAATACGAAGCCGACGACGCGCTCGGTGCGGCCGCCGCCATCGCTGACGCCGATGCACGGGTCGAGCAGGTGCTCATCGTCACGCCCGACAAGGACCTGTGTCAGTGCGTCCGGGGGACGCGGGTCGTGGAGTTCGACCGTCGCAAGCGCGAGATCATCGACGAGGCGGGGGTGATCGAGAAGTTCGGCGTCGGGCCGGCGTCGATCCCCGACTACCTCGGCCTCGTCGGTGACACGGCCGACGGGTACCCGGGCCTGCCCGGCTGGGGCGCCAAGAGCGCGGCCGGAGTGCTCGCCCGGTACGGACACCTCGAGGACATCCCACCGTTGGTCGCCGACTGGGACGTGCCGGGCGTCCGTGGCACCGTGCAGTTGGCCGCCACGCTGCGGAGCCAGATCGAGCTGGCGCTCCTGTTCCGCAGGATCGCCACTGTCGAGCTCGACGTCGAGGTCGGCAGCGTGGACGACTGGTGCTGGACCGGCCCGACCCCGCAATTCGCCGCCATCGCCGAACGGATCGGCGCGCCCGAGCTGGCGGGCCGAGCCGAACGGGCCGCCGCCCGCGCCGCCAGCCGGTCCGCCGCCGGCTGAGGTGACGACCAGGCGATCTGCGGCACACGAGCGATGCCGATGAAGGCTGCTACCTCCCGGTCCTGACCTGGTTCACGGGCGCCCATTGCACAGGACCCGGTCGTCACCTCACCCGGCGGGGATCGACCCGGCCGATCGAGGCGGTTGAGCCAGACTACCCGTCCGCTACCCTGCGGACACCCGAGTCGACGGCTCTCTGCCTGATGACTCATCGCGTGGGCCGACGACGAATCGTCTGAATCTCATCGCGTGGAGGGATGCGAGAGCGGCCGAATCGGCACGCTTGGAAAGCGTGTGTGGGGAAACTCACCGTGGGTTCGAATCCCACTCCCTCCGCCATGGCGAACCCCGAGCCGTCGGCCGCGGTGTCCACCACGCCCACGCTCCACGCGGCGTGGATGCAGCTCGCGCTCGACGAGGCGCGCGCCGCCCTCGAACACGGCGACGTGCCCGTCGGTGCGATCGTCGTCCGCGATGGCGACGTGCTCGCGGCGCGCCACAACGAGCGCGAGCTCACCGGCGATCCAACAGCTCACGCCGAGATCCTGGCGCTGCGCGACGCGGCCGCGCAGATCGGTCACTGGCGCCTCGACGACTGCACCCTCGTCGTCACGCTCGAGCCGTGCGCGATGTGCGCGGGCGCGATGGTCAACTCCCGTCTCGGACACCTCATCTATGGGGCCACCGATCCCAAGGCAGGTGCCGCAGGAAGCTGCTTCGACCTGCTCGACGGTGCGGTGCTGAACCACCGTGTCCCGAGGACCGCCGGCGTGCGGGCGGACGAGTGCGGCTCGCTCCTGGTCCAGTTCTTCGCCGCCCGGCGTCAGGGCTGACTCAGCGACGCCGCAACCCGCTGATCAGACGCTTGAGCGCCGAACGTCGTTCGTCGGTCGGCTCCCCCCGCGACGGCACCGCGACCAGTCCGTCGTCGGTCGAGATCGAGATCGCGGCCGCGGCATCGGTCACCCGGTCGGGCAGGCGTGGCGAAGGTGGTGGCGCTTCGATCGCGGCCGGATCAGATCCGATCGCGGCGATCGTGCGCTGGATCGCGAGCACGACGTCGTCAGGCACCTGTCCATTGTCGGGCCAGGTCTCCTGCCTGTCCGTGCGAGAGGCGCCCGGTTGCGGCATGTCGGAGAGCGGCCCGCCGAGAAACTGCTCGTCGATCTCACCCGTCGGCCAGATGAGCTCGAACGCATCTGTGACCTCCCGCCCGACGATGAGGTCGACGACAGGCGGCGGATCGAACGGCAACCACACTGCTGGGCCGGGTGATGGCACGGCGTCTCGCGGCGGCGGAGGGAGCGGCCGCGCGATGGGGCCGACCGAGGTCCACGGCGGGAGCGGCCACGCGACTGCGAATCGGACGAGATCGGGCGTTGGCGCGGCGAACGTCACAGCGCACCCACCAGCTGCGGTGCGTCGAAGTGCCAACCCGCCGCCGGCCGCTCCATCGACTCGAGAAGCGTCAGCAGTGCCTCGATCACGACGTCGCGACCACTCTCGGGGTCGATCAGCTGGCACGGGACGACGGGCTCGCACGACAGGGCGCCGAGTGAGCGGGCGAGCACGGTCGCGCGGTCGGCGTCATCACACCGGTTCACCGCCACCACCAGCGGCACGCGCAAGTCCTTGAGCAGCGCCCGCATCGCCGCACCGGCCTCGACATGCGTGTGCTCAGCCTCGGCGTCGACCACGAAGACCGTGACATCGACGTCGCCTTTGAGCACGTCGGTCATGAACCAGAAGCGTTCCTGGCCGGGCGTGCCGAACAGGAGGAGTTGCACTCCCTCGGCGGGTTCGTCCGGACCGTCACCGCCACCTTCGATGCGGAACGTGCCGAAGTCGAGCGCAACCGTCGTCAGCATCTTGACCGTCGACTCGTCGCCGGACGTCGCCACGTCGGTCGAGACCACGGGCGACTGCGACACCGACTGGATGAGGGACGTCTTGCCGGCCGCGAACGGGCCGGTCACGAGGATCTTGAAGACGTGGTCCGTTCCAGCTCCGCCGGCCGGTCGGTACGGTCGGGGGAATCCGGCGTCGACCGCGTCGGGCGCGTGCAACTGGAGTCGCAAACCCGCGGTCATGCGCCCTCCTTGCAGTCCGGCCCGAGCCCAGCGCCCGGGTTCACAGAATATCGGCGTGCCGAAACGATCACTTGAGAAGCAGGTCCACACGCTGGGGATCGGCTCTCGCCATGAGGCACCAGAGGGCACGCTGGCAGGAGCCGCTAGCCTCGCTCGACGGAAGGATGCCAGAGCGGACGAATGGGACGGCCTCGAAAGCCGTTGAGGTCCTTTGGGTCTCCGTGGGTTCGAATCCCACTCCTTCCGCCAGTTGAGTCGGTGCGATCGCGGGTGCGTCTCCTCACCGACATTCGGTGCCGTTGTCGGGCGGGACGAGATCGACGAGGTAGTCGTTGACGACGTCGTTGATGCACGAGTTCACGTTGTATCCGGTGTGTTGGTCGGCCTCGACCACGACGAGGCGGCCGTCCTCGAGCGCCTCGGCCATCGCCTGCGTACTGGTGAGCGGCGTCGCAGGGTCACCCGTGGTGCCGACGACGACGATCGGGCCCGCTCCGGCGCCGGTGATCTCGATGCGCGGATCGAGCGCGGGTGGGAAGAACGTGCACGCGTAGCTGCCGGACGAGCCGGCCGGGGCGAGACGGGGCGCGACCGCGGTGTACTGCGCCGACAACGCGTCCTCCTCGGCGACGGTGAGCCGCTCGGTCGTGTCAGCGCAGTTGATCGCCCGGAACGCTTCGAGCTCGTTGCCGAACGTGCCGTCGGCTCGGCGTTGGAGGTAGGTGTCGGCGAACGCCCGCAGGCCCGAACCGTCACCGTCTCTTGCCGCGGCGAGCGACGCCTCGAATGCCGGCCAGTACTGATCGCTGCGCCTGTACATCGCTTCGGAGGTCGCGAGCAGGGCGACGCCGCGGTTGACGTCGGGCCGGTCGGAATCGGCCGGGATCGGATTCTCGTCGAGCTCGGCCATCAGCTCGTCGAATGCGCCCTCCGCGTCACCGTCGTTGTGGAACTCGCAGTCCGCATTGGCGCTGCATTGGGCAAGGAAGGTCGAGAGCGTGTTCTCGGAACCTGTCAGCTGCTGCAAGCTCCACTCCGTGGTGTCGGCGTTCGGGTCGCGGGCGCCGTCGAGCACGGCGGCCCGCACCGTGTCCGGGAACATCGTCGCCCACGTCGCACCGAGCTCGCTTCCGTAGCTGAAGCCGAAGAACGAGATCGTCTCCTCACCGAGGGCGCGGCGGATGACGTCGATGTCACGCGCCGAGTTGTTCGTGCCGACGTGCTCGACGATGTCGGCATTGTTGGCGAGGCAGTCGTCGGCGAACTCCTCTGCGAGATCGACAGCCTCCTGTTTCTCCTGCGGTGTGTCGGGTGTGATGTCGGGCTCGGCGAAGAAGCGGTCGTAGTCGTCGACGCAGTCGACGAACGGCTCGCTCTTGCCGGTGCCCCGAGGATCCCACCCGATGATGTCGAAATGGTCGAGCAGCTCGTCGTCGTAGGGCACGAGCTCGGCGAAGATGGCGAAGTCGCTCCCACCGAATCCCGGTCCGCCAGGGTTCACGAGCAGAGAACCGATGCGCTCGTCGGGCTCGGCGGCGCGGTGGCGGGCGAGGTACAGCTCGACGGTGGGGCCCTCGGGATCGGCGTAGTCGACCGGGACGTCGAGCGTCGCGACGTCGACACCGTCGTCGAACTCCTCCCACTCGATGGCAGCCGGCTCGAACTGACTGGAATCCTCCGGCGTCGATCCCCCGCTCGAGCCCGGCTCGGACGTCGGACCGGCGTCGTTGGACGGCACGGTCGTCGCCCTCGCGCTGTTGCTCGCCCGCTGCGTGACGTCGGCACCCGACGAGCACGCGGCGACGAACACGGCGACGACGCATGGGGACCACTGCCGTGCGTCGAGCCGCCCGCAGGGCCCAGAACCTGGTTCCGCCGGGCGACATGGGCGCTCAGCGTACGAGGCGGCGGACGCGATTTGTGTTCGTAGCCTGACGCCATGCGAATGGGACCGCATCACCTGATGCCCCGTGACCCCGACTCCCTGAAGGGAGCCAGGTTGGGTCGCGGCACGGCGCGTCGCGTGTGGCAGTTCGCCAGGCCCTACCGAGGCACGATCGCCCTGTTCCTCGCCGCGATCCTGATCGCCGCCTTGCTCGCCCTTGTCCCGCCGCTCGTCACACGCGCGATCCTCGATACGGCGATCCCCGATGGCAACCGCCAACTCATCGTCTGGCTCGCCGCCGCCGCCGTCGGCGCCGCGCTGTGTGACGCCGGCCTCCAGATCGTCCAACGCTGGTGCAGCGCCCGCGTCGGTGAGGGGCTGATCGCCGACCTGCGCCGGGCCCTGTTCGCCAAGGTGCAGCGGCTGCCGATCGCGTTCTTCACCCGCACCCCGACCGGTGCGATCACGAGCCGCCTCAACAACGACGTGATCGGCGCCCAGACCGCGGTCACGAGCACGCTCGGCAGCGTGGTGAGCAACGTCGTCGTGCTGGTCACGTCGCTGGTCGCGATGCTCGCCCTGGAGTGGCGCCTGACCCTGATGGCGCTCGCCGTGCTCCCGATGTTCGTCATCCCGGCGCGCCGGGTGGGCCGCCGGCTCCAGGACATCTCGCGTGAGCAGATGCAGCACAACGCGGCGATGAACACCCAGATGACCGAACGCTTCAACGTGTCGGGCGCGATGCTCGTCAAGCTGTTCGGCGACCTCGACCGCGAGAACGCGATGTTCGGCAGGCGCGCCACCGCGGTGCGCGACGCCGGGATCCGCTCGGCCATGCTGGGCCGGGTCTTCTTCGTGGCGCTGGGGCTGGTCGCCGCGCTCGGCGCGGCAGCGATCTACGGCGTGGGTGCGATGTACGTCGTCGACGGCGACATCACGACGGGCACACTCGTCGCCCTCGCCGCGCTCGTCGGGCGCGTCTACCAACCGCTCACCGGACTGACCAACGCGAGGGTCGACCTGATGACGTCGATGGTGAGCTTCGAGCGGGTGTTCGACGTGCTCGATGCGCCGGAGGCGATCCAGGAGCGGCCCGGCGCCGTCGATCTGGTCGACGCCGAAGGGGCGGGTGGAGTTCGACGACGTCGTGTTCCGCTATCCACCCGCGTCCGAATCGTCGATCGCGTCGCTCGAGCAGCAGATGATCCCCGGCGCCGATCCCGATCGCGACGTCCTCCAGGGCGTGTCGCTGACGGTCGAGCCGGGCGAGACACTGGCGCTCGTCGGGGCTTCGGGAGCCGGGAAGAGCACGCTCGCCTCGCTCGTGCCCCGCCTGTACGACGTCACCAGCGGTGCCGTTCGGATCGACGGGCTCGACGTCCGCGACCTCACCCTGGCGACCTTGCGGCGGGCGATCGGTGTCGTGTCACAGGACCCGCACCTGTTCCACGAGTCGATCGGTGACAACCTGCGCTACGCCAAGCATGACGCAACGCAAGATGAGCTCGAGGCGGCGTGCCGTGCCGCCCGCATCCACGACACCATTGTCGCCCTCCCCGACGGCTACGACACCGTCGTCGGCGAACGCGGGTACCGCCTGAGCGGCGGCGAGAAGCAGCGCGTCGCGATCGCCCGGCTGCTGTTGAAGGATCCCGCCGTCATGATCCTCGACGAGGCGACGAGCCACCTCGACAACGACAACGAAGCCCACGTCCAGGCCGCGCTCGAGGCCGCTCTGCACGGTCGGACGGCGATCGTGATCGCCCACCGCCTCTCGACCGTGCGCTCAGCCGACCGCATTGCCGTGCTCGAAGGCGGACGGATCGTCGAGATCGGCACCCACGAACAGCTCGCCGCGAGAGCCGGCGTCTACGCCGCCCAACTCCGCGCCGGCGAGCTCCTCGCACCTGCCTAGCGGTGTACCCGGTCTAGTCGGACTGGACTTCCCAGGTGTTGACGGCGTAGCCGCCGCCCTGGTTGACCTGGACGATCGCGCTCGACACCATGTGCGGAGACCCGCTCGTCGTCTCCGAGACGATCTTGAACGTGCCCTGGGCGATCGTGTTCTCCAAGCCGATCGGGACGGGCGCCGGGCGGGAGTCCACGACGTCGAACGAGGCCGCCAGCACTCCGCCGTTGATCGACGACGGCGTGAGCGTTCGGGTTCGACACCCGGAACCGGCCCTGCGGGACGGACACGTAGCCGGGAATCTGGACATCCACCGGGGTCGCGGTGGTCAGCGCGAAGTCGATGATCGGGATCTGGCCGGGCAGGTCCGGCAGCGGATCTCCCGGAACCCATGCGGGCGGTGGGAGAGCCCCCGTCTGCTTGACGGCTGACGGAGCCGAGAGCGCGGAGGTCCCGCGGGCGTTCGTCGCCTCCACGGTGAACGTGTAGTTCGTCAGCGGCAGCAAGCCGGTGACGACGCACATCGTCGCGCTGACGGTCCCGCACGTCGCGGTGTTCCCCGCCGGCGACGCGACGCGAACCGTGTATGCGTCGATCTTCGCCCCGCCGTTGTTCACGGGCGCCGTCCACGACACCTGCATCGAAGTGGCGTACCCGGTCGCGACGACCCCTGTCGGAGCATCCGGCACGGTGGACTCGGGCGGTGGGACGAGCACCGACGGCAGGTACTTCTGCGTCGTCGCCGCCACCGGCGGGGTCGGGGCACCGACGTTCGACAGCGGAACTTCGAGCACGTTCGGGATCAACAGGGGCTCACCCGTGATCCCGTCGACGGCCAACTTGCCGTTCACGGACATGATGGACACGCCCGCCGACGGGCCGCCGCCGGCGTCGCCGGCCGCCACGTAGCGCTTGTTGAACTGCAACTTGATCGGCCCGCCGACGGCGTTGTCGACCACGAGACGGCCGGACTTGCCGAACACGAACGTACGCCCCGAGGCCGTTGATGTTGTGCGTGGAGGGCGCGTCGATGGCGTAGAAGGCGGCGTGCTGATCGTTGCGTACAACCTTCGTCGTCACCGCCGCCGGAGCCGACGACCACGTCGGCGCCGCCCGAGATGAGGACCGTGTCCTCGAAGTAGTAGATGCCCGACGCGAAGTAGGTCGGGCCGTCGAGGGTGACGGGGTTCGGATACGTACCCGGGAAGTACACCGTGCACTCCGCCACTCCTTCGGGCAGGAACTCGGGCGGCATCTGCCATCCGAGCGGGGTCCTGGGCGACAGACCGTGCGTCGGCAGGTTGGGCAACCAGATCTTGTCGGTCACGGTCGTCAACGATGTATCGGCGATCCATGCGCTCGTGGATGTCGGGTTCGGCGACACGTATCCGGAGCTCATCATTCCGACGGGCACGGTCTGGCCGACCTGCACTGCCGCGAGCCCATACCTGACCTCGGTCGCGTCGAGGGAGAGCGCCTGGTCGATGAAGTAGCAGTTGGTCTCGACGGGGACATCGATGCCGTAGGAGGAGATGTGGATCGCCGTGTTGGCGCCACCGAGCGGCGGCCCACACGTGTCGTAGAGCCGGGTCGAGTCGGCCAGCGCGAGTCGGAGTCCGCCCTTCACGGCCTCGGTGCGCGCCGTCTTGACGCTCAGGATCGAGTTGGCACGCCCGACCGACATCGCGTACTCCATGAGCGGCAGGACGATGAGCGCCCCGACGACCATCAGGACCATCACCAGGATCAGCGCCGACCCCTCGTCGGAGCGCCCGTCTCGATCAGCGCGAGCTCTCATGACACGGTCACCGAGTGGATGCACGAGACGGCTTCGTTGGCGCCGACCTGAACACGAACGCCGGTCCAGACCGGTGCCGGGGATCGGGTATGTCACGACCGGGCGGTTCGTGACGCCTGCCTTGCACGACCAGGAGCCTCCGGTGTATCCCGCTCGGTCAGGTCCGACGAGTTGAGCGGCTCGATCTCGATGATCCTGTGCAAGCCGTCCGCCATGTCGAAGTCGAACGTGACCGCCTTGACCGTCGAGTTCGTGATCACGGTGTTCTCGTTGCTCGTCAGCGGGATTCCCGCTCGAGTCAGTGATCGCCGTGTTCTGATACTCGAACGCGTCGGTCGCGTATGTGCTGCCGACCTTGGTCTGCAGCGTCAACGTGCCGCCACACTCTCCGAGCGCGACCGCCTTGAGCGCCGCGGGCACATTTGTCCAGTTGGGCTCGACGAACATGTTCGCCACCCGCTCGTTGGTGTTCAAGCGCGCCTGTCCACGGCTCACCGTTGAAGTTCCCGGAGATCAGCCTGGCCAGGATCCCGGCGTTGCGCTTGGTCTGCGTGATCTGCGCCGTAGAAGTACGGTGTCCGGACGGAGACACCACGTCGGGACCGGGACGCACACCGTCGGATTCGTCGCTCGTCGTGTTGCGCGCGTTGTACTCGGCCTCGGTGATCGACACCCAGGCTCCCGATGGGTTGATGCGGCGGAATCCGTCGCTGCTGTCCTGGGTGGTGTTGTTGGCGTCGTAGGTCGCCTTCGAGATGCTCCCTGAGAAGCTCCCGTTCGAGACTCGCCGGTATCCGTCGGTGTCGTCGTTCGTCGTGTTGCCGCCGTCGTAGGTGGCCTTCGAGATGGGGTTCCAGACCGAGGCGCCGATACGCACGCCGTCGGACTCGTCCGCCGTCGTGTTGTTGGCGTTGTACTGAGCAAGGCCGGTCATGGCCACCCAGCTGCCCGACGGATTGCTCCGCTTCCATCCGTCAGTGTCTGTCGGATTGGTGTTGCTGGCGTGGTACAGGGCCTTGGTCGAGCTCACCCAGCCGCTGGGTTGATCCGGTACTCGTACGGCCCGCCGACCTGGCTGTTGGCGTCGAAGAGCAGCTTGGTCGTGTTGCCCCACGACCCGAGCGGGGACGTCTTGCGCCGTTGCCACGGGTTCGTGTGCGACTGCTCGTCGAAGGAGCTCCGCTCCTCGTACGTCGGCGTCAACTGAAAGTACGTGAACCCGGACTGCTGGTACGTGAACGTCGTCCGCTCTTCGCCGGTCTTGACGTAGGCGACGCGGGGGGCTGGTCATCCACTCTGATGTGGTGCCGGCGCGGGGATCGTGCCTGTCAGCGTGCCGATGCCTGGGCCAACGCCCACGCCGACCAACCTCGTGTCGTCGGCGGCACGCCGCTCCGTCGGCCTAGTAGTCCGCCCGGTTGAACGCCACCTGGCTGTAGTCGCTGCCGTTCGAGGTGAACCAGCCGGGACCGGGAAGTGCCGGAATGGCGGGAAGCACGCCGCCCATCCCACGGTTGAGGATGCGGTCCTGGGTGGGGATGCCGTCGGTGAAGAACACGACCGTGTTCGGGGTGATCGCGGCCGGCGTACCGTCCTGCGCGTAGAACGTGCGGAACGACGCGTCCTCCCAGTTCGTGGCACCGCTGGCGGTGAGCGTGGCGACGGCGCCGCCCACTCCGGCACCGTCGCCGGCAGGGCCGTGACGTCAGTCGGAATCGGTCATGTCGAAGTACTTCGACCACGCGGTGGTGCCGAGGACGCTCGCCGTGTTGTCGAAGCGCACGATCTGGATCTGAACCGGCGTGCCGGCGAGCGACTCGATGAACTGCCTGACACCGTTCTTGACCGTGTCCATCGCGGATCCCGATCGAGCCCGAGTCGTCGATGATCAGCGTGAGCGGACCGCCACAGCGGCTCTGCGTCTGACGTGAACGTCGGCGCGTTGCGGGTGCTGTCCTTCGGGAGCGTGCTGCGGGTCGTGCCGCCAGCCGTGAGGCTGATCTGGTTGATTCCGCCGCCGCCGCCGTCGGCGTCGCCGCCGCCGTTGATCGTGACGACGACGCGGTTCGCGTTCTTGGTGTTGACGTAGGTGGGATCGGGCTCGGGTCCGATGGACTCGGGCGCCAGCGGGACGCTCACGATGAGCACCCACGACGGGACCGTCACACCGGGGATCGAAGTCGCCGTCCGGCGGTCCGGGCAGCTTGGTGAGCACCGAGAAGACCTCACATGTCCACGCGCCACCGTCGATCGAGCGGCACGCGATGCGCATCAGGTCGAAGGTCCCGTCGGCACGCGGCGTGAAGTGGTAGGAGACGTTCGTCGTCACCGTCACGAGTCCGACGCCGATGATCGACTCCTGGTCGGTCCAGCTGAGGAACAGCGCGTTCGAGCCGGTCAGGGTCGACGTTCGACGGGCAGGTGCTCGTGTCGTCGAGGGTGGCGCTGCACGGCGACAGATTTGGGTCGGTCGACGGCACGGTGCCGGTCGACGCCAGGTCGGCCGGGATCCACATGCCCACGTTCTGCTCGGCCCGCGTGACGTTCAGGCGACCTTCGGTGTTGTCCTTCTGCTGGAACGTGACGATGATCGCGCTCGAGAGCACGGCGACGATCGAACCCAGCACGATGATGGTGACGAGCAGCTCGGGGAGCGTGAAGCCCGCGTCCCGGCGCAGTCGGCTGACAGACATCTCGTTGTTCTCAGACATCACTCTTGATCACCTGTATCTCCCGTCGAATAGCTCCATCGGGGCTCGTCACCGAGATGACCACCCTTTGCACCAGACCGTCCCTCGGACTCGACATGCCGGTCTCGCACGGCTGGTCGACCCACGTACCGTCCTCGCTCGGCGTGTCGGGGTCCGGCACGTAGTACGACGGTGTGCACCGACGCCCGATCGTCGTCCCATCCCTGCGACATCACGGCGGCCTGGACGTAGATGCTGTAGTCGCAGCCCATCGCCGGCCCGGTTGACACGGTCGGCAGCGTTCACGAGTGCGGTCTCGACCTGCGCGGCGGAACGGCCCCGCGACGAGGATTTGACGCTTGCGGCGACGGCGCTCATGATCGGAACGAGCACCACCGCCATCAGCGTGATCGTCACGATCACCTCGATGAGGCTGAACCCGCGGTCGCGCCCCGCGCGAGTCCGTCCTCTTACAACTTCGTCTCGCGACATCGCGTCCGCCACCGTTCCTCCTTGGCCACCGTCGCTATCGGCACAGCAAATCCCGAGGGTGAGGGGAACTTCGATAAGACTTCGTCAGGTATGCTCGGCGCGTGCGTTATCCGCGCGCCATATGGCTCACGCGTGGCGTCGCGGCTGAAGATTTCAAGACCGTCTCGTTACAGTCGGCCCGTGCTGAAGCGCCCAACGCTGCCGCCGACCGTCCCGCCGTTTCATGCGATGGCGATGAACCTCGCTGCCGAGCGACGCTCCGCCCAGGGCCTCGACGTGATCCATCTCGAGGTCGGTCAGCCGGCGACGGGCGCGCCCGCGTCGGCGGTCGCCGCGGTTCGTGACGCGCTCGATCGACCGCTCGGCTACACGAATGCGCCGGGGCTGCAGCCGCTCCGACGACGTTTCGCGGAGCGCTACCGCGAACTGCACGACGTCGAGATCGATCCCGCGCGCGTGCTCATCGTGGCGGGCGCGTCGGCCGGCTTCACGCTCGCGTTCCTTGCCGCGTTCGCGCGCGGCGCGCGAGTCGCCGTCATCGAGCCCGGCTATCCGTGCTACCGCAACACCCTGATCGCGCTCGGCATGGAGCCGGTGCCGATCGTCGTCGGTCCCGAGACCCGATGGGCGCCGACGCCCGAGCTGCTCGAGGCGGCTGGGCCCCTCGACGGGCTCGTCGTCGCGTCACCGTCGAACCCGACCGGGACCGTGCTCGACGCGAGCGTGCTCGAGCAGCTCGTGCGCCACTGCGACGAGCGCGGCACGCGTCTCGTCGCCGACGAGATCTACCACGGCATCACGTACGGGGGACCGGCACCCACACTGCTCGCCGCGACCGATCGGGCGATCGTCGTGAACAGCTTCTCGAAGTACTTCTCGATGACGGGCTGGCGGGTCGGTTGGGTGGTGATGCCTGACGATCTCGCCGGGTCGATCGAGCGGCTGCAGCAGAACCTCTACATCTGCGCTCCTCACGTGTCGCAGATCGCCGCCCTCGGAGCGCTCGACGCGACCGCCGAGCTCGACGGTCACGTCGCGCGCTACCGGGTCAACCGCGACGTGCTCATCGACGGTCTCGCATCCGCCGGCATCGACCGCATCGCCAACGCCGACGGCGCCTTCTACGTGTATGCCGACGTGTCTCATCTCACCGCCGACATCGGCATCGACTCGCTCACGCTCTGCTATCGCTGGCTCGACGAGATCGGCGTGGCGACCACCCCGGGCATCGACTTCGATCTCGGTCGCGGCGACCGGTACGTGCGCTTCTCGTACGCGGGGGGACGATCGGCGATCACACGCGCCTGTGAGCTCCTGGCGGGTTGGAAGGTCTAGCGCCATCGTGGACACGCCATCGCGGCCACCGCTCGCGGCGCTTCGCGTCCTCGACCTGTCGGCCGTTCTCGCCGGTCCGAACTGCGCCCGCTACCTCGCCGACTACGGCGCCGACGTCATCAAGGTCGAACACCCCGACGGCGACACCCTCCGCCGCCTCGCATGGCGCGACCCGCGCGATGGCGAAGGCCTGTGGTGGAAGCTGGTCAACCGCAACAAGCGCACGATCGTCCTCGACCTCAAGGTCGCCGCCGACCGGGACGTCCTGCTGACGCTCGTCGACGATGCGAACGTGCTCGTCGAGAACTTCCGGCCCGGCGCGCTCGAGCGTCTCGGCCTCGCGCCCGCCACGTTGCTCGAACGCAACCCGCGGCTGGTGATCACGCGGGTCACCGGTTTCGGCCAGGACGGGCCGTACGCGAACCGGCCCGGCTTCGCCACCGTGGCCGAGGGGATGTCGGGGTTCGCGGCGCTGAACGGCGCGCCGGACGGTCCGCCGTTGCCGCCGCCGATCGCACTCACCGACGAGGTCACGGGGCTCGCCGCCGCGTTCGCCACGCTGGTCGCGCTCCACTCGGGCGTCGGTCAGGTCGTCGACGTCAACCTGCTCGAATCGATGCTGCAGATGATGGGCCCGCTGATCAGTCTCAACGCGCTCACCGGCGAGCAGCAGCCGCGCCTCGGCGGTGGACTCCCCTACACCGTGCCGCGGGGCACCTACCAGTGTCGCGACGGGAAGTGGGTGGCGGTGTCGACGAGCAGCGACAGTGTCGCGGCCCGCGTGCTCGCGCTGCTCGGGGTGGGCGACGAGGAACGGTTCGCCGGGTTCGCCGGACGGGCGCAGCACCGCATCGAGCTCGAGGCGTTGATGAGCGCATGGTGCTCGACCCGCACGCAGGCCGAGGTGGTCGCCGAGCTGGCGGCGGCCGATGCCGCGGTCGGCCCGGTGATGGACATGGCCGACATCGGTGCCGACCCGCACATCGCGGCGCGCGGCACGATCGCGCTCGTGGGCGACACGCCGATGCAGGGCCTCATCGCCCGCCTCAGCGCGACGCCAGGGATCCTGCGCTGGCCCGGACGCCAGCTCGACGCCGACGGCGCCGACATCCGCGCCACCGGGTGGACCAACGGCTCGACCACTCCACCCATCTCATGAAGTTTCGGCGGCCCTACGACGCCGAAACTTCACGAGATCGGGGTGCGGCGGGTCAGGTCGGGGGTGGTGCTGCGGGGGGCGGGCTGCCGGCGGCCGGCTTGGCGCCACCGCGCCTCCGTCGTCGCCGGGGGCGATCTTCTCGGCGGCGTCGGAAGCCTTGTCGTACTTCTGCTCGATGTCGTCCGGAATCCGTTCGCGGTTCTCGTCGACGATCTCGTCGGACTTGTCCTTGGCCTTGCCGAAGGTCCTCTTCAGCTTGTCGAGAAACGACATCAAGCCTCCTTGTAGTAGGCGGGCACTACGGGTTCAGGACCCTAACCCCACCGGACACGACACCCCCGTGCCACCGACCCCGCAGTAGCCGTTGGGATTCTTGGCGAGATACTGCTGGTGGTACGGCTCGGCGTAGAAGAACTCTCTCAGCGGGGCGATCTCGGTCGTGATCTCGCCGTAGCCGGCCTCGTGCAATCGCTCCTGGTACATCTTGCGGCTCAGCTCGACGGCGCCGCGCTGTGACTCATCGGTCAGATAGATGGCGCTGCGATATTGAGTGCCGACGTCGTTGCCCTGACGCATGCCCTGGGTCGGGTCGTGGTTCTCCCAGAACACCTGGAGGATCCGCTCGAAGGTCACGACCGCCGGGTCGTAGACCACACCCACGACCTCGGCGTGACCGGTCAGGCCGGAGCACACCTCTTCATAGGTGGGGTTCGGTGTGAAGCCCCCGGCGTAGCCGACGAACGTCGAGTACACGCCCTCGGTCTGCCAGAACGTGCGCTCCTCGCCCCAGAAGCAGCCCATCCCGAACACCGCGGTCTCGAAGCCGTCGGGCCAGGGACCCTGCAACGGGTTGCCGTTGACGAAGTGCGCGGCGGGCACTGGAGACCTTCTGATCGGTTCGGCCGGGCAGCGCAGCATCCGCGGCGACCATCTCTGACTTCTTCCGGAAGAGCATGCGCTCAGGATATGACCTGGCAGGAGACGCGGTCGGCCGTCCGCCGCCCTGGTCGCCGGCCTCACCTGGTCATTTCAACAGCAGTGTGTCGATGCGCCGCACGGCGAGCGACAAGCCCACGAACGCCAGCGCGACCAGCACGCCCACGTGGCCGAGATACGCCCACGAGATCTCGCCGAAGTTCAGGCCGCGGACGAGCGCGACACCGTGGTACAGCGGGCTGAGCTGCACGACCCACGCCCAGTCCCCGTAGCTCGACACCGGGTAGAACGTCGCCGAGAACAGGAACATCGGCAGCATCACCGACGGCACGTACTCGAAGTCGGCCCACGACCGCATGTACGTCGTCACCGCCATCCCGACCGCCGAGAACGCGAACGCGATGAGGATGCAGACCGGCAACGCCATCACGATCCACCACGAGCTGGTCATCCCGAGCGCCGCCATCGTCACCAGGAACGCCGCCGAGTACACCGCACCGCGGAACGTCGAGTATCCGATCTCACCGAGCGCGATGTCGGCCAGTTGTCATCGGCGTCGCCAGGATCGCGTCGTACAGGTGGGCGTAGTGGAGCTTGTGCCACACGTTCATCGTCGACTCGTACACCGCTCCGTTCATCGCCGATGCTGCCATCAGCGCCGGCGCCACGAACTCCTCGTACGGCACCGACTGACCGCCGACCTCGACGTCGCCGACCAGCGCGCCGAACCCGATTCGGATCGACAACAGGTAGAACAGCGGCTCGAAGAACCCGCTGAACAGGATGCTCCAGTTGTGCTTGTTGACGACGACCATCCGCTCGAGCATCCGTTGCGGACGACGGGCACGGAGCACCTGTACCGGGATGATGCGCAGCGGCAGCTCGGCCAACGTGATCATCACTCGGCCAGCCTCCGGGCGTACGTGATCCGACACACGGCAAGGCCGACGGCCACGAACGCACACAGCACGCCGAGGTGGAGCAGCATGTCGGGCACCTCGAGTCGTTCGAGCACGGCGTCGCGGCACAACTGCACGCCGTGCCACAACGGCGTGACCTTGGCGAACGCCTGCATCCAACCGGGGAGTTGCTCGACCGGGTAGAACGTGCCGCCGAACAGGAACAAGGGCATGATCACGAACCGTTGGATGGACGGGAACGACGTCTCCCGATCGCGGGTCGACGACCACGCGGTCAGCGGCACCGAGAACGCCAGACCCGTGAGCGCGCCGAACGGGATCGCCAACAGCAGCCCGGGCGAACGCGTCTCGTCGAAGAACAGCAACACGGCGGCGACGCCGGCGACCGAGATCGCGGCGCGGGTCGCCTGCCAGAGCGCGACCCCAGAGACGATCTGCCCCGGCGTGAGCGGGGTCGCCGCCATCGAGCGGTACGAGTACGACCACATGAAGGACTTCCACCACCGGCCACATCGCCTCCTGCGACGACACCATCATCGCCGTCGTCGCCAGCAGCGCCGGGGCGATGAACGCGAAGTACGAGAGGCCGTCGAGCAGCTCGAGCGAGTTCGCCCCGCTGTCGACCAGCGCACCGACCCCGAGGCCCATCCCGATCAGGTAGAGCAACGGCTGCACGAACCCGCCGAGCACGTTCGAACGCCAGATCCGGCGGTAGATGGCGAAGCTGTGCTCCCACACGCGCACGGGCGCCGGAGTACTCAGCAGCACGGCGTGAGCCCGGTCCTCGATCACTCGACCAGCGAGCGACCGGTGAGGTGGAGGAAGACGTCCTCGAGCGAGCTGCGCCGAACCAGCGCGCTCTCGGGATGGCTGCCGCGGGAGTGCACCTCGTTGAGCGCGGCTTCCCCGTCGTCGGCGTAGATGAGCAGCCGATCGGGGAGCACCTCGAGCCGTTCGCCGATGCCGGCGACGTCGGTCGATCGCGCCTCGTTGGTGCCGGCCGGGTAGCGCAGCTCGAGCACCTCGCGCGTCGAGTACCGCTCGATCAGCTGACGCGGTGAACCCTCCGCCGCGATCTGGCCGCGGTCCATCACCACCAGCCGATCGCACAGCTGCTCGGCCTCGTCCATGTAGTGGGTGGTGATCACGAGCGTCACGCCGCGCTGCTTGAGCCGGTAGAGGCGATCCCACAGGATGTGCCGCGCCTGCGGATCGAGCCCGGTGGTCGGCTCGTCGAGCAACAGCAGCTCGGGCTCGTTGATCAGCGAGCGGGCGATCGTGACCCGCCGCTTCATGCCGCCCGACAGCGGTTCGACCCGGCTCTTGGCGCGGTCGGTGAGCTGCACGAAGTCGAGCAGCTCGGCCGTGCGACGCCGGCTCTCGGCGCGCGGGATGTCGAAGTAGCGGCCGTACAGCACGAGGTTCTCCTCGACGGTGAGCTCACCGTCGAGTTGGTCGCTCTGGGGCACCACGCCCATCCGGGCCCGGATCCGGCGGCCGTCGGTCGCCGGATCGAGGCCGAAGATCCGCAGCTCGCCGTCGGTCACCGGCGAGACGCAGCCGATCATCCGCATCGTCGACGACTTTCCCGCGCCGTTCGGACCGAGGAATCCGAACGACTCGCCGGGCGCCACCTCGATGTCGATGCCGTCGACGGCGGTGAAGTCTCCGAAGCGCTTGACGAGCTTGCGTGCCGAGATGAGGGGATCGGACATGCGGTGCCCGACGCTATCGGTAGGTTCGTGCGCGATGACCGTCCGTTTGCTCGCCCCGGCCGATCTCGACCGCGTGCTCGCCATCAACGAGAGTGGCGTTCCGGGCGTCGGCCCGATCGACGCCGCCCAACTCGCGCACCTCGTCGACGAGTCCTCGATGGCGTTGGTCGCGACGGTCGACGACACCGTCGCCGGCTTCTGTCTCGTCCTTCGCCCCTGGCGCCGACTACGGCAGCGTCAACTACCGCTGGTT
This sequence comes from Ilumatobacteraceae bacterium, assembly GCA_963722415.1. Taxonomy (GTDB): domain Bacteria; phylum Actinomycetota; class Acidimicrobiia; order Acidimicrobiales; family Ilumatobacteraceae; genus JALOLG01. The sequence goes on along the minus strand of CAVRNI010000033.1, from coordinate 24,390 downwards.
CTCCGAGCGCTACGACGACTTCGTGTACCTCGACCGGGTCGCCATCGCACCCGAGTTCCAGGGACGTGGCCTCGGCCGGGCGCTCTATGACGAGGTCGAGCGGCGCGCCGACGCGGCGTGGTTCACGCTCGAGGTCAACCTGCGCCCCCGCAACGACGGCTCGCTCGCGTTCCACGACCGGCTCGGCTTCGTCGAGGTCGGTCAGCAGGAGACCGACTACGGCACCCTCGTCAGCCTGATGGCCAAACCCCTGCCCTGACCCCACCCCGACCCCACGAACTGTCTGCTTCAGATTGCCCGTGGGCTCATCTGAAGCAGACAGAACGGTGGGTTTGGGTTCGCGGTGGGGGTCAGCGGCGGTCTTGGAGGAAGCGGAAGTGGGAGCGGGTCCGCTCGACGTGGTCGGTGGAGATGTCGGCGAGCAGGATCGACTCGGTGTGGCTCGCCGTCGCCAGCAGTTCACCGAGCGGATCGACGATGCGGCTGTCGCCCGAGTAGGCGAGGTTGTCGCCCTCGCCCACGCGGTTGACGCCGACGACGTACGCCTGGTTCTCGATCGCCCGCGCCTGGAGCAACGCCATCCAGTGCGCGCGGCGCTTCTCGGGCCAGTTCGCCGGTACGAGGTACAGATCGGTACCGGTCGCCAGCTGCCAGAACTCGTCGGCGAAGCGGAGGTCGTAGCAGACGAACATGCTCACCCGGAAGCCTTCGACGTCGACGGTCACCAGTTCGGTGCCGGCGCGGACGTGCTGTTCCTCGCCGGCGTGCGAGAACGGGTGGATCTTGCGGTAGCGGTGCGTCACACCGCCGGGGCCGGTGAGCACGAACGTGTTCGAAGGGCGCTGGTCGTCGTCGGGGGCGCCGTCGGCGATCTCGGGGCACGAACCGCCGACCCAGACACCGTGCTCCTTGGCCATCTCGGCGAGGAACTGCGCCGACGGACCACCCTCGACCTCGCCGAAGTCGGCCTGGCCGAACCCGAACCCGGTCGAGAACGTCTCCGTCAGCACGACCAGCCCGGCCCCCGCTCCGGCGGCCGCGGCGACCTTCGGCGCCAGCCGCTCGAAGTTGGCATCGCGGTCGTTCCAGACGATGTCGTGCTGGACCGCGGCAACTCGCAACGTGCTCACGCCGTGACCTCGGCGAGCTTCGACAAGCGGTTGACCGCGTCGTCGATCACGTCGAGTCGCTTGCAGCACGCGAACCGCACGAGGTGCCGGCCGTGCTCGGTCCGGGCGTAGAACACCTGGTTCGGGACCGCCACGACGCCGCACTGGTGAGGCAGCGAGCGGCAGAACTCCATCCCGTCGCCGTCGGCGCGCAGCGGGCGGATGTCGACGGTCGTGAAGTACGTCGCCTGCGGCCGGTAGGCGGTGAACCCGGCCGCGACGAGACCGTCGAACAGGCGGTCGCGCTTGGCCTCGAGGTCGGCGGCGACGCCCGCGAAGAACTCGTCGGGCAGCCCGCAGGCCGACGGCGATCGCCGGCTGGAACGGGGCGGCGTTGACGTAGGTCAGGAACTGCTTCGCGGTCCGTGTCGCGGCGACCATCGGCGCCGGGCCGCACGCCCAGCCGACCTTCCAGCCGGTCGTGTTGAACGTCTTGCCGCCCGACGAGATGGTCAGCGTCCGCTCGGCCATCCCTGGCAACGTCGCCATCGGGACATGCGTCGAACCGGAGAACACGAGGTGCTCGTACACCTCGTCGGTCACCACGAGCAGATCGTGCTCGATCGCCAGCTCGGCGATGAACGTCAGCTCGTCGCGCGTGAACACCTTGCCGGTCGGGTTGTGCGGCGTGTTCAGCAGGATCAGCTTCGTCCGCTCCGTGATCGCGCCGCGGAGCTCATCGGGGTCGAACCCGTAGCCGCCGTCGCTCGGTGCGAGCAACACGGGGCGTGCGATGGCACCGGCGAGCGCGATGCACGCCTGGTAGCTGTCGTACATCGGCTCGAACACCACGACCTCGTCGCCGGTGTCGAGCATGCCGAGCAGTGCCCCGGCGAGCGCCTCGGTCGCGCCGGCGGTCACGAGCACCTCGGTGTCGGGATCGTGCTCGAGTCCGTAGAAGCGGCGCTGGTGCTCGGCGATCGCCGATCGCAGCACCGGGTTACCGGGTCCCGGCGGGTACTGGTTGACGCCCGACCGGATGGCGTCGATCGCGGCCTCGAGCACGACGGCTGGCCCGTCGGTGTCGGGGAACCCCTGGCCGAGGTTGATCGCTCCCGTCTGGACGGCGAGCGCCGACATCTCGGCGAAGATGGTGGTGCCGAAGCCCTCGAGCTTCGGCGTCAGGCACGACTCGGCGGCGGTCACGCCCCTCAGCGTACGTTCGCGGTGGTCCGTCGATCAGCGGCGGGCTCGATGATCGGGTCGATCGGCGCCGACTCGACCCCGGCGAGACGGTGGCTGACGCCGTCGCGCTTCGCCGCGTACATCGCCCCGTCGGCGGCCTGGATGAGCGTCTTCGAGCGTCTCGGCATGGCGCGGGAACAAGGCGATGCCGACGCTGGCGCCGACCCGCAGGCCGTCGATGTCCTCGCGTGAGATCAACTCGGCGAGGCTCGCCGCACGGCACCGTGCCGCCGACGCGTCCTCGATGCCCGGCAGCATCAGGACGAACTCGTCGCCGCCCCAGCGGGCCACGACGTCGGATTCGCGAACGGCGCGGCGCAGACGCTTGCCCATCACGCGCAGCACCTCGTCACCGGCTTGGTGACCGTACGTGTCGTTGATCCCCTTGAACCCGTCGAGGTCGAACAGCAGCAGGCAGACGCCTTCCTCGGAGCGCTGCGCCGCGGCGAGCACGATCTCGGCCCTGCGCTCGAACTCGCTGCGGTTCGGAAGGCGGGTCAGCGCGTCGAGGCTGGCCCGCTCGACCAGGCTGTGGCGCTCGGCCCGGATCGTCATCCCGGCCAGCCCGAGCAGGAGCACGGCGAGCGACGACAGCATCACGATCATCAGCTGCTCTTCGCTGGCGAGCGCCACCGCGCCATCGCTCGAGGCCGCGACCCACAGCCCGTCGCCGTGCTCGATCGGTGACGCCGAGACGCGCCGGCCATCGATCGTTGTGGCGATCGACCGGCGGGGACTCGGCGGTCCGGAGGAAGTCGAGCTCGGCGCCGCCGATCACCCCGAGGTCGGCGAGATCGACCTCGGCGTAGACGGTCGCAGCTGTCGCCGACGACCGTGATCTCGAGTCGACCGCCGCTGCCGGCGACCGCGCGTCGGTCTCACCGAACATCGAGGTCGCCCGCTGCGACGAACGCCGCGTCGTCGGTGGTGCAGGCGGGCTCGGCGGTTGCCGAGCGGTGCGATGACGCACACATCGGCGCCGTCGAGCGCGTCGCGCAATGACTCCGCTGCGACCTCGGGGTCGGCGGCCACCGCAGCCGACAGCTCGACGGCCTTGATGAATCCCCCAAGATTTGCAGAGGCGATCGAGGCCGTCGACTCGATCTGCACGTCACGGGAGTGGGCGAGATCGGCCCGCCGGGCGACGTAGCCGACGGCGACGGCGACGATCAGCATCACACTGCCGAACAATGCCCCCAGTCGCACAAACCTCACGTTCCGAAATCGGCACGCGTTATTGCGGCTTGAGGTGACTTTGCCAAAACTTCGCGAACCTGCGGTGGCTTTGACATGGGCGTTCCGGCGTCCGGCCGCGCAGCGTGCTGGTTCGCCGGTCTCCGCCACCATCCGCGTTCGCGGTGTGTTCGGCGTTGATGGTCGCCGGTCAGGCTCAGCACCGCCGTGCGGACCGAGGTCGGGTCGAGGCGCTGGTCCGGTCGATGCGGGCCTGGAGATACGCGGAGTACCAGCCCCGATACCGTTCGATCAGCTCGGGCCGCGACCAGTCGTTCCCGGTGATGCGGCCCTCGACACGATGCGGTGCCGCACGAGCAGTCGAACTCGTCGTACGGACTGCCGTCCGACATGGCGTAGTCGTAGCAGACCTCTTCACCGGCCGCGATGGGACGGATGGCGACGAGGAGGATGCTGCCCAGGATCCCGCAGTTCGGATCGCACGAGTGGTTCACCATGTCGGGCGGCTCGGCCTGCTCGGGCCCGACGAGGTACAGGTCGTCGGCGACCTGAATCGACAACGAGCGGCGCTGGGCCGGCAGCGGCGAACACGTCACCGGACCATCTTCCCGCCGAACGCAACCACCACCTCGCCGGCGCGATCCGACGCGGGCGTGACTGCCACGTCCGGCGACCCGGCATCGGCGGGGACGAGTTGGCGACATCAGACGGTGGGAAGGGAGCACGCTGCATCGACAGTCTGAGTGTCGTCGGATGCGGACGTCGGGGATCTGCGGCGGTTCCGCTCACGGGGCGTGACCATACGGTGCCCGAGGCCGAGTCGGCCGTCGACTCACGTCTTGGACTCGTAGGCTGAGCGCGATCAGGGCCTCCGGACGTTCGCCCGTCTCGTCGCCGGGATCACGATCGCGGTGACCGTCGTCGGCGAACCGCACAGCATCGCGGCGGCGCCGGTCTCGTTCCCGCCGGACCGCTCGGCGCGGTGACGATCGTGGGCGACTCGGTGTTGGCCGCCAGCGTGTACCCGGCGGGCGGGCATCGCTCGCTGTCCCACTACCTCGCCGACCGAGGCTTCGGACCGATCGTCGCCCGCGCTGCGAGCGGCCTGACGACCGGGTACGTGCCGACCGGGTACTTCGGTATGCCGGCCGGCGTCACCGTGTCGAGTTGGCTGGCGGAGTGGCGAGCAGATGGATGGGACGCGCCGCACGTGATCGTCAACGTGGGCGCGATCGACTCGGGGTACTGCCGCACCGACCTGGCGTGTGCCCGCAACTCGATCCAGCACGTCGTCGACGCGGTCGGACCTGGGCACCACATCTGGTGGCCGCAGATCACGCGTTTCTACACGCATCAGGCGGAGGCCAACACTTGGAACACGGCGCTCGCCGAGTTCGATGCCGCACGCGACGACTTCACGACCTGGGACTGGCCATCAGTGGTCGTCACCGAAAGCTTCGACGTGTACGACGGCGTCCACCTCGCATCACCGGCCGAGCACGCGCGCCGGTCCGAGCGCATCGCCCAAGAGGTCTACGGGGTGTGGGCCACGGCGCACCGCGTCGGCGGCGACGCACCGCTGCCCACGGCGACGTCGGCACCCGCCCGCCTGACGCCCGTCGACCCGGTCCGAGTGATCGACACGCGCCTGACCGGTGTCGTCGACGCCGGCGCAGTGGCGAACGTCGCGCTCGAAACGTGGGTGCCAGCCGACGCGACGTCGGTCGTGGTGAACGTGACCGCGACCCAGGCCGACGCCGACGGCTTTCTGACCGCCTTTCCATGTGGTGCAGCGGTGCCCGAGGCAAGCAACGTCAACTACCTCACCGGCCAGGATCGCGCGGCGAGCGCGGTGGTCCCGGTCGGTACCGGGCGATCGGTGTGCGTGTACTCGTCGGCCACCTCGCACGTGGTCGTGGACCTGGCGGGCTACCTGGCGCCGGGTGGTTCGCTCGGACTCGCGCCCGTCGACCCGACGCGCCTCGTCGACGAGGTCGTTGCGGCCGGGGCACGCGGCGGGTTCCGATCCCTGGCGCTGGCGAGGCGGTCGCGGTGGGGGTCACGGCCGACGCCGCCGATGCTGCGGGATTCCTCACGGTGTACCCGTGCGATGAGGAGGTGCCCGAAGCGTCGTCCGTCAACTACGGACCAGCCGAGGCCGTGGCCGGATCGGCGTACGTCGGCACCGCCGGTGGTGCGATCTGCGTGTTCACGTCGGCGCGGGCCAGGGTGATCGTCGACCTCCAGGGCCGGTTCGGGTCGGGCGGGGCGGCCTTTGTCGCTGCCCATCCGACACGCATTCTCGACACCCGCAACGGTGTCGGCGGGTGGTCGCCGATCCACGGCGCCGACCAGGTGCTCGACGTCGCCGGAGCACCGGCGGCCGCGGTTGCGACCACCGGATCACTCACCGCCGTCGGTTCGGCGGCAGCCGGTTGGCAGACCGCTCACCCTGCGGCGCCGCGGTCCCGAACGCATCGAACGTCAACTCCCAGCCCGGCCGCGCGGCGGCGAGCGGCGTGACGGTGCACGTCGACGACGGCGGACGGCTGTGCGTCTGGGCCCGACGGTGACCCACACCATCTTCGACGTCACCGGATGGTGGATCACCGCCTGACTCAGGCGTGACGACACGACGGTCACGGCGAATTCGGCGCCCGCAGCGCCCTTGTGCCCGCAAGCGAATTCCGATAAACATGACTGGGTTAATCGGGAATCGCAACAAGAGGGGTTGAGAGTGATGGGCATCCTCGACGAAGTTCTGTCCGCCAACGCCGACTACGCGTCGTCGTTCGGCGCGAAGGCGACTCGCGCTGCCGCCCGCGCGCGGCTTCGCGATCCTCACGTGCATGGACGCCCGCCTCGACCCGGCCAAGTACGCCGGTCTGAGCGAGGGCGACGCGCACGTGATCCGCAACGCCGGCGGACGCGCGAGCGACGACGCGATCCGCTCGCTCGTGATCTCCTACAAGCTGCTCGGCACTCGCGAGTGGTTCGTGATCCACCACACCGACTGCGGCATGGAGTTCTTCACCGACGAGGTCATGCGCGGTCTGCTCGGCCAGAGCCTCGAGACCGCGGCCCTCGGCGCCGACGGCTTCACCGACGTCGGCACCGGCCGGGCTCGAGCGAGGCGAGTTACATCGACTGGCTCACGATCGACGACCGCGCAGAGCGTCGTCGACGACGTGGCCCGCATCCGCGCCCACCCGCTCGTCCCGACCGCATCCCGATCTACGGCTACATCTACGACGTCAAGACCGGACGCCTGATCGAGGTCCCCGACGCCACGGCGGCCGGATCACCATCCTGAGCCCCAACCGCTGCGGCGGTCGGGGCGTTGCACGGACCAGCCGGGGGGGCGCCGGGCGTTAGCGTCGCTGTCCTGTCTGACGTCGTCGCGCGCCTGTGGATGAGTACTGGGAGTACTACCGTGGGACCGCGCACCTCTGGAACATCGATTGGGGTGATGTCGATCAGATCGAGCACTGGGAGGATCTGAGTCCCGAGGGGGTGGAGGAGCGCCGTCTTCGGCTCGATCGATTCGTCGGTCGGGCCGACGACCTGTCGGGGACCGAAATGAGCGATCGGAAACGCACCATGCTGGCAGCGCTGTCGTTCAGCGCTCGCTCGACCGGTGCGGTACTCCCGTTCGAGCGAGACCTGGCGCTGGTCGCGGCACCGGTCAATCTGGCCACGTTCCTCGCGGTGCTCGTGCCCGGCTACGCGTTCACCACCCGCTGCCCACGGTGACGGATACGTCGCCAAGCTGCGATCGTTCCCGACCTTCGTCGACGGCTGGATTGTGGTGTTTCCGCGATGGAGTCGTAGCAGGTCGGGTCGTCTACCGAGAGGGGGTTACCCGGGCTGCCGCCGCCTTCGACGCGCATCCAGAAACCGCCCTCGAGGATGATCCCGTTGGCGTCCGAGTCCCCACCGAGCGAGGCGTCTCCGTCGAGGGAGGCTGCTGCGTGGCGGGCCGACGTCATCGACGCGATCCGTGATGCAGTGCGGCCGGCGATCGCCCGGGTGCTCGCCGCGCTCCGCGACGAGGTGCTGCCGGCGGCGCGCACCGATGACATGGCAGGGATCTGCCACAGTCCTGGCGGCCTCGACGCGTACCAGGAGCTGTTGCGGGCCGCGACGTCGACCGAGCTCACGCCTGACGCCGTGCACGAGATCGGCCTGCGGCAGCTCGACCTCCTGGATGACGAATATCGCGTGCTCGGCCCGACCACCGTCGGGCTCGACGATCCGGAACAGATCCGCGCCCGGCTCCGAACGGACGCGTCGCTGCGGTACGCGACCGCTGACGAGATCGTCGCCGACGCCGTGGCGGCGCTCGCCCGCGCCGAGGCCGAAGCACCACGGTGGTTCGCCAAGATGCCGCGGGCAGGCTGTACGGCGATCGCGGTCGAGGCAGGTCCGATGGCGTTCTACACCGGGCCCTCACCCGACGGGGCGCGACCCGGAAGCTTCTTCTACAACACCGCCGACCCCACGCTGTGGTCGCGCTGTCAACTCGAGGCCACGACGTTCCACGAGGCGGTGCCTGGCCACCATCTGCAGTTGGCGCTGGCCCAGGAGCTCGACCTGCACCCGATCCTCGGCGAGCTCGAGGTCGCCAGCTACGGCGAGGGATGGGGCCTGTATGCCGAACGACTCGCCGACGAGATGGCGCTGTACAGCTCCCCCTCCAACGCCTCGGGATGGTCACTCTCGACTCGCTCCGCGCCGCTCGCTTGGTCGTCGACACCGGCCTGCACGCTCTCGGCTGGACCCGCGACGCGGCCATCGACTTCTTCGTGAACCACACGGCTCAGGAGCATCGCAACGCCGCGGCCGAGATCGACCGCTACATCGCGACACCCGGTCAAGCGACGAGTTACATGATCGGTCGACTCGAGATCGACCGGCTCCGCGACCACGCCAATTCGCGCCTCGGCAGCCGCTTCTCGGTCCGTGGCTTCCACAACACCGTGCTCGGCAACGGGATGACCCCCTGCCCGAGCTCGCCCGCACCGTCGACACCTGGATCCACCGATTGCTGCGATCGGTCTGAACCCGGATTTGGATGCTCTGGGCCGGAAGATCTGACCTTGCGGTGTGAGCGGGTTGCGCCGAGGGCCGAATGGCGCGGACCCCGGTGACATCACTGTGCTACAGGCGAGGGTCGACGTGAATCTTCGGGCCGTGACCCGCACGTGGTGGCGACGTTCCGGCGAGTACCCCACCGATCTCGTCGAGCGACACGGTGGCAGCCACCAATGGCCGTGGATCGACACGTCCCCCGACACGTACTCGGCAATGACGCCGACCAGGCCGGCGGAGCCGCCCAGGATGCCGACCGCGGTCACGTCTTTGAGAGCAAGCGTCCACGTGTCGATGTTGCTCGGCGTCCCGGCCAGCCCGACGTGACCTGACGGCGAGCGGGTTCGACCAGATCGAACACGCGGGCCGGGATCGACGCCGCGTTGGTGGCGTCGATGATCGCATCGAACGGAGAGTCGGGAAGATCCCGATGCCGTCCACGCTCCGTCCACGCCGAGCGTGCGAGCGAACTCGAGCGTTTCGGCGTCGGCGCCGAGCACGTGCACCTCGAGCCACCCCGCTGAGCGAACAACGAGGCGAGCAGACCGATCGTTCCGGGACCGACAATGGGCAGGCGCTCACCGGTTTGCCAGACCGCAACCGTCGACGGCGCGGGATCGGCGCTCCCCGCCGGGTTCGACCATGGCTCCCCCGGTGGCATCGACGGCCGCCGGGAGTTCGTGCAACGCCGATTACCGGCACGGCCATCTGTTCGGCAAGCGCGCCAGGCCAACCGCCCCGGATCCCCAGTTCGAACCGATGGGCCCACACGAGTGGTGCCGCCCACTCCGGCACCGCTGACAATGTCCACACCCGAGCATGGTGTCTCCCGTAAAGCGAACACCGATCCACGTCGACGTCGACATCCAGCCCGACCGACGCCACACGTCCGCACCACTCGTGCCCGAGACGCATCGGATAGCTCGCATGACCCTGGTGCAGGTACGCCATCTCACCGGTGAAGAACTCGACGTCCGTGCCGCACACCCCCGCCCGTTCGACGTCGACGACCACCTGCCCACGATCCACACGGGGCGGTTCGACCTCATCGACCGAACAACGACCCGGACCCGAAACAACGAACGCGCGCATCACCGGTTCCGTCGTGGATATCTTGCGTTTCCGGCTGGTGCCATGTTGTGTTCGACGCGGCAGTCTCCCGAATCGCGTCGACTGCGTTGACACCACCAGGGTCTAAGAACGGACCCAGCGGCAATGCGGAGGAGTTATTCAACGTTCACCGCGACGCCCGGACGGTGGGCATCTCGACTCGGACCGGAGCATCGGTCCGAACGCGCGCCATCGACATCGCACGGCGGCGGTGCACGAGGACTGCCAGTCCGATCGCGGCGATGGCGAGACCGACAACACCGAACAGGAGGACGCCGACGACAGTTCCGAACCCGATCGCACCCAGAACCCCGATGATCGGCCCGGCACAGCAGGCAGCGCACGCCGCAACCCCGACGCCAACCACGGCGACACCATCAGCGCCTCGGCCTGGTGTTCATCCCGCGACTCCGAACAGGGAGTGAACGATTGGCAGGGCGTCGTCAGGGGCGCGGACCTGGAGCCGGCAGTGCCGCGGCGATCGACCGTGATCACGAAGTCGAAGAACCGGCAGCAGTCCTGTTCGGCAGCCGTGAGGCGGATCAATTCTTCGAGCGGAGTCGACCGGTCGAACGATGCCCGTACGCCACCGTCGATCGACTCGCGTCGTTCGACATGGTCCAGGACCACGCGCCAGTCTTCGACGCGGCCGGGCATGGATTCCGAAGCCAGCGTGCAGGCGATCGGACTTTGAACCGTCGACAGCAGTCGGTTTGGCGATCAGCGGCACTGCGTGAGTCGAATCGGGCGGTCCGCCGACAGCTGTGTCGCTCACGCATCCGCACGAGTCGTCGCACGCCCCCTCGGGACGATGCTGTTCGAGCGCCGCGGCGGCCCGACTGAGTTCAGCGGTGAGCGTCATCAACTCGACGATCTGGACTTGGGCCGCGGCGAGCTTGTCCGCAACCAGCATCCGGAGCCGATCCTGCACAGGCCCGCACCGACCGCCCTCCCACGCGGTGGTCAGGTCGGCGATCTCGTCGAGGCTGCAGCCGAGTTGCTTGGCACGCGGTGATGAACGCCAAGCGATCCAGGGTGTGGTCGTCGTAGAGGCGGTAGCCGGCCTGCGTGCGGGCCGACTCGGGGAGCAGTCCGATCTCTTCGTAGTAGCGCAGCGTCGCGGCGCTGAAGCCGCTGCGCGCAACGACGTCTCTGATCTTGTAGTCCGACTTCACCACCGAAGCGTAAACCTTCAGGTGGACTTGAGAGTCAAGGCTTTGTCGGCGCGAGTGCACCGCCTCACACGGTGAGCTCGCCGGCCAGGTCTTGTTGCATGAGCCGGCGGACGTCGTCGGGTTGGTGACGGTCGGCGAGGACCATCAGCTTGGTGAGCGCAGCCTCGAAGGTCACGTCGCCCCCGGGGATCGCTCCGGTTGCCAGGAGAGCGGATCCGGTGGCGTAGGGGCCACCGCTGGCGCTGCCGGCCCGGCACTGCGTGGTCACGACGACGGTGACACCCGCCTCGACGGCTGCGCGTAACGGCTCGACGAACCAGGGGTCGGTAGGTCCGTTCCCCGCTCCGTATGCCTCGATGATGATACCGTGCAGGCTGGCCCTGTCGAGGACTGCGCGACTTGACGTGTGCGTCGATGCCGGAATGGAGTCGCAGTCCGTTCACCTCACGGCAGATCCCGCCACGGCGCCGGATCGGCCCGGTGCCTGCGGGCCGTGTCAGCGTGTGTGCGTAGTCGATCGTGACGCCGGCGGTCGCCAGCGGCGGGTGATTCGGCGACGCGAAACCTTGGTAGCTGTCCGCGCGCCGACCTTCACGCTCCGGTTGCCGCGGAGCAGCACGTTGTCGAAGCAGATCGTGACCTCCGGTACGAGGTGAGCGCCCACACGGTGGCCGGCGGCCATCGCAGGCGCCGTCACCAGGTTCTCGCGTCCGTCGGAGCGCAGCTCGGTGACCGGACGCTGCGCGCCGGTCAACACGATCGGGATCTCGATGCCCTCCAATAGAAAGCTCAATGCCGATGCCGTGTAGGCCATCGTGTCGGTTCCATGGAGCACGACCACACCTGCGTGACCCGGAGCATGATCGACGATCGCATCGGCGATGCGCAGCCAGTCGGACGTGCCGATCGCAGCCGAGTCGAGTGGTTCGGTGAGCGTGGCGACGGTGAGTGCGATCGGCAGTCGATGGATGAACGGCAGATGGGCACCGAGTTCTCGTAAATCGAGCGGTACCAAAGCACCATCCGGTCCGGGACCCATCCCGATCGTGCCGCCCGTGTAGAGCACGAAGAGCTGTGGCGCCGTCAGGTCCGTCTGCCGTGTACCTCGACGTTGCTCATCTATCCCTCCGGTCTCCTCATTCGAGCCGATCATCGCAGCCGCGCGACGTGGTTGTCGTTGCGAGATGAAGGTCTCAGCGCCATCGGATCATTGCATCGGATCATCGGATGAGCGCGGGCTCGTCTCTTGTCCTTCGTCAGTGTTGGGTATGATTCTGTCGAGGTCGCCCGGCTTGTCGCACCGGCGGGCAACTGGCGGTCAACGCGAGTGGGCGTCGTACGAGTAGTCCCGCTCGGTTGCGTCGGTGCGGCCGGTGGAGCGGGACCAACAGAGGAGACGCTGATGGGGCTGCATGCAGCCGCGCTTGGGTACATCGACGACGGGATGAGCGGGGTCGAGGGCTGGTTCGACGACACCGATGCGCGAGCGTTCGTGGCGGTCGACCGCGCGCAGTTGCGCGCGCAGACGACCGGTGACGTGCTGGAGATCGGCGCCTACCTCGCCAAGAGCGCGATCCTGCTCGGGTACCTCACCCGGCCTCCCGAGCGCCTGATCGTCGCGGACCTGTTCGGCGCCGCGGCCGACTCGGACGAGAACCGACAAGAGATGGAGATGTACGAGTCGTTCACGCTGGCCGGGTTTCGTCGGAACTTCGCCCGGTTCCACGCCTGGGAACCGGTAGTGCTGTGCGGTACGTCGGCCGACACGCTGCCGGGCGTGCGAGACGGCTCGTGCCGGATCGTGCACGTCGACGGTTCGCACAACTTCGAGGCCGTCCGCGCCGATATCGAGCAGACTCGGCGCGTCCTGTGTCGGGGCGGTGTCGCGATCTTCGACGACATGTTCGCGGCGCACGCTCCGGGCGTGCAGGCGGCGGTGTGGGAGGCGGTGGCAGAGGGTATGGTGCCCATCGCGCTCGGCTCCAAGCTCTACGCAACCTGGACGCCGGCCGCGTTCGACCGGGACGTGTTCATCGCCGAGTTGCAGGCGCTCGAGGGCGTGGTCATCGCCGGCACGAGCCGGATCCGAGGGCACGATGTCGTCGAGTTCGTGCGTGACCCGGCGTGGCGACAGCCGTCGCGGACCCGTCGAGCGCTGGGCCTGCTCACACCGCCCATCGTGCCGCGCGTGACGGAGGAGGTCCGCCGCCGGAGGTGGCGAGCCGTGCGCTCCGGGTAAGTGCTCGGACGACGAAGGTTCGTGCTCGTGCGAAACCACATGTCCGATTCCGACAAGACGTCGGGCGACGAGCTCCGTACGGTGAGGACATGACCGTCGTTCCTTCAGCCATCGGGTTGGTCGCTTCCGACCTGCCCCGAACCCTCGTCCTTCTACCGCGCCATCGGCCTCGACATCCCCGCTGACGCCGACAGCGAGCCGCATGTCGAGGTGACGTTGACCGGTGGCTTTCGGATCCTGTTCGACCCCGAATCGACGATCAAGTCGTTCGATCCGGAGTGGACCCCGGCGCCCGCCGGCTCACCGCGCACGGCGCTGGCCTTCGAGTGCGCTGATCCCGCCGAGGTCGACGCCACCTACGCGGCGATGACCGCCGCCGGATTCGACGGCCACCTCGAACCGTGGGACGCGTTCTGGGGACAGCGCTACGCGACGTTCCGCGACCCGGACGGCAACGGCGTCGACCTGTTCGCCGCGCTGCCGACGAGCTGAGATGCCGACTGCCCGGTGAGGGCGCGCACCTCGTGGGCGAAGTGGGCCTGGTCGCCGTAGCCGGCGGCGAGCGAGGCCTGAACCAGTGACATCCCACCGCGGGCCGAGCCCAGGGCGCGCTGAAGGCGCAGCACGCGCGCCAGCACCTTCGGCCCGTAGCCGAACGAGGCAAGCGAGCGACGATTGAGCTGACGCTCGCTGAAGCCCACCTGCGCCGCGACCTCCGCCACGGTTCGTCCATCGCCGATGAGTGCTGCCACGTGACACATGGTGCGATCCCGCCCGCCGGCGCGAGCAAGGCGTCGCCCTGCCCAACGCTCGAGCTCACTCGACGGGTCGTCGGTCGCGAGCAGCGACTCGGCGAGCCGCTCGGTGTCGTCCGCCCCGATCACGTCGGCGAGCTCCGGCCGCTGGTCGCGAAGCCCATCAGCGGCGACACCCAGGACGGTCGGTGCCACACCGGAAGCGAAACGCAAGGCCGCGTACGGCGTGCCCTTCGGTGCGCTCGCGGATGGGCGGTCGTGTCCGGCCCGGCAACCGTCAGCTCACGACCGTTCCACAGGACATCGATGCAACCGTCGGGCAGGATCCACGAGGACGAGCCGTCGGCGACACGCGTCCACACTGTGACGCCGGCGACGGCCGACGTGCGTTCGCGGTAGGCAGACGGATCGGGCATCACGCTCATGCTGGCCAGGATGAGCCCGCCGCCGCAACCCCCCGGACTTGCCGCAGGATCAAGGCCCATCTCCACGCCCAACAGCCGGCACTCCCGGGTTCCTACATGGTCGGCGAGCTTCTGGCGGATGTGGTCCATCACAGCGCCGTGCTCGAGTTGTGGGCTGAACAGGATCAGTTCGGCGGTACGGTCCACACGCACGCTGTGTCCCGCAGGCCAATCGAAGACGTCCCCAGACGGGCACCCTTCGGTGGTTCCGTCGCGGTAGGTGACGGTGACATAGCCGGAGATCACGAAGCCCCAGTGCGCCGAATGGCGCATGTCGCCATCGAGACCGGCCAGCAGCGGGGCCAGGTCGGTCTCCACGTCCAGGCTGAAGTACTCCGCTCCGATCGTGCCGTCCGCCGCTCCGAAGTCCGGTGACTGACGGGCGACGGCGCCGGGCACGTCGATCCTGACCGGGATTTCATCTTCAGCGACGTGCGTCGTAGACCTCCCAGGCAGGTTCGTCTTCGCATTGCGAGCGATGCTGGTACTCGCAATGCGAGCGGTCGAGCGGAGGTCAGGGTCGTCAAATCGAAGGCGCTCCCTGATCGCCTCCGGGCCGAGCGCACGTCGCTGCCGTGTTGCTCGAGTCGACGGTGCTCCGCCGGCCACGCACACCTCGCCGGCCGTGTGGTCGAGCGAACGTCTCAACCTCCACCAGCAGGCGTGAGGTGGCGTCGATAACCAGCCGCCGAGACGACGTGCGCGGCGCGCTGAGGGAGCGTCGGTGGGACCGAGCAGTCAGGAACTCGATGCGCTCCCCCGGGCCACCAACCCCCTGCTCGAACGTCCGCAACGGACCCCCACCAATCAGCCAGGTACTCGTCGACGGAAACCCGTAGGCCTCCTCGAACGTCGGACGCGCTGCCGTGGCCGTCGCCTCCATCGACGAAGCCAGGTCGCCGATAGTTCCATCGTCGGCGAAAGAGCAGACGCGGGGCCCCTCGATGCAGAAGTGCGAGTTCCTGCGGCGACGTCGACGGCCCAGCCCGCAGTGCCGCCTCGCCCTCGGGCATGATGGTGTACCGCTTCCACAACCAGCCGCCGGACGGCTCGGTCTCGACATCAGCCCAACTGCGAGCTCGACCAAGCCGCTTCTGCTCCGGATCGAGGTGCCCGTCGGACGAGGACCGCACGGAACCGCAGCAATAGACGCATCTGCCCAGTCGAGCTGGGATCCATACGGTCCACAACCACACCGCCGACCTGCCCAACAGCCCATATGTCCCCGGCGACACCTTCATGAGCGAAGCCTATGCTCGCAATGCGGGCGGCATTCGGATCGCCTTCGTTGTTCGAGCCGGACTACGAAGCCGTCGATCGACGCCTAGGAACCGCGGTCGACGTCGACGCCGTCGATGTCAGCGATGTCCAACGTCACCGACTTCGCCGTCGCCTACGAGTTCTGGTCGGCCGTCACCGGCTTCGAGATCCTCGGGCCCGAACACGGCTGGCACGGCTGCGCTCGGCTTTCTCGGAACCCGCGAACCATGGAAGCCGGAGCTGATCCTCATCGACTCCGACGCCGGCCCCGATCCACACCGAAGCGCCGACCCACCATCGCGCCAATTGGTCGACATCGACATCACACCGAACAACGGCATCGACACCGCGATCCACCAGATCCTCGGCCTCAGCGGGTCCATCAAGAAGTCACCCAGCCTCTATCCACGCCCTGGAACACACGGCGCCGACGACCCGTCATCGACTGGGCCGTCATGCAGGACCCGTTCGGCGACGAGTTCTGCCTCGTCTACGACCTGACCGACGAGCAATCGGCAGCAGCGATGCGTGCCGCCGAACAGGGTGCGACCAACGACCACGACCAACGCGTCGCCGCCGGACAGACCCAATAGCTCAGTTGGAGACGATCCCGGTGACGAAGCCCAGCACGTCGACGAGCAGGTGGGTCGGCGCTCCGCGGCTGCGCACCGTGATCGAGCCGTCGGTGCCGAGCGTCGCGATCACCAGGTTGGGCACATCGATGCCGCCCGTGAAGTTGAGGTTCGACGTCCCCGGCGCGACCGTCCCGCCGGCGAACACGGTGGCGTAGCCCTCTCCCTCGCTCTGCGTGACCGTCACGTTGAGCACCACCGCGGTCGCGCCGGCGGGGATCGAGCCGACGCCGCCTAGCTGAACCGCGACGACATCGCCGTCGGCGAGCTTTCGTGACGGGATGCCGAGCCCGCTTCGCGAGTCGGCGACACGCACGGGTTCGATCGCCGTGATCCGGTCCCCGCCCGGGGCGAAGGCGCCCAGCACGTCGACGACGAGGTGCGTCGCCGCGTCGTCCACGTGTACGGCGATGCGCCCGTCCGCGCCGACCCCGACGACCGCAAGGTTGGCGCGATCAACGTGCTGTGTGAAGTTGAGGCTGGAGGCTTGCGGCGTGGCGATGCCGGATGGGAACGCACGCACGTAGCCGGCGGCCTCTGCCTGCGTGGCGGTGATGTTGACCACGACCGCCGAGACATCGTCGGGCACACCAGCGATACCGGCTACCGCGACTGAGCGGGTCTCACCGATCTCGACGCGTCCCACCGGACCGCCCGTACCGTCGCGTGTGTCGAGCACGCGTGTGGGAGCGGCACTCCGGTAGCCGGCCGCCAGCGGATCGACCGAGCCGGTGTCGAACCATCCGGCGATGTCAGCGACGATGTGCGTTGGTCCGAAGGAGTTGAAGAGGTTGATCGTGCCGCCCGCACCGACGCGTGCCAGGACGAGGTTGGCGACGGCGTCGGACGAACCGATGTTGAGGTTGGACGTCGCCGGGACCCCCGGATCGATCGCCGTTCGGTCGTCGTGGATCGCCACTTCGTCGCAGCAGCTCGGCCGGCGCGGCCGTACCGTTACGAAGCCGGCACCCGGGGCATCGACCGCCGTCACGTTGAGCATACAGCACTGACGCCAGTTGCGGGTACTCCGAACCGCCCGGTGACCTTCAGCTCGTGGTTCACGACCTGGTCGTGCCTCACGACCCGGCTGTCACTGGGCGACCAGCCGCCGCCTGTCCTCACAGGTCCGTTGCGGATCCCGAGCCGGGCCCTGGTGTCGAGCACCCGCGTCGGCGTCAGGGGGTGGAAGGTCCCGCCGGTGTCCCCGGGCGCGCCGCGGTCGTACTGGCAGGTGTAGAACCCGAGCACACCGCGTCGAGGTCGATGGTCGGCACCGATCCGGGGGCGATGTCGGCGATCGCCTGGATGCGACGGTTGGTCGCCATGTCGCGGACGAACAGGACGTACCGCCCTGGCCACCCGACGCCCGCGGTCCAGCGGTGACCCCGATTCGTCGACGTGCCGAACGAGCCGATCTCGTCGCCGGTCGCGTTGCGAGGCAGCGGCGGGATGAACGGATCGAACTCGACGATCCCGAGCTGGAACGCGTCGATCTCGACCCGTCCGTCGGGGACGTCGGTGCTCGACACGATCGTGCCGTCGATACGGAACCCGACCGCGCCGTCGAACGCCTGGCCGAGCTTCGGCAGCGTGATGTCGCCCATCGTCAACCAGTTCGGGCCCATCGACTGGTCGCGATGGAGGTGCACCCCGCCGACGGCGAGGGTCCAAGGGTCGTAGACGTGACTGTCGGGGTAGAACTCGAACCTCGCCCACGTCGGCGAGCCCGGGACCGCGAAGTCGTCGATCTGACCCGCCGCGTCCCAATAGCGAACGATCTCGTAGGCGAGCACCGTGCCGCCGTCGAGGTCGATCCCGACGTGGCCGACCAGCCCGGAGGCGTCGACCGTTCCGATCTGGGCCGTCAGCTGAACCTGCGCCGATGCCAGAGCCGGCACGGCCGCGGCGATGATTGCCGCCCCGGCGACGAGTCCCGCAATCCGGTGGCGAGCTGACGCGCTCATCCTCGACAGCATCGCGGGGACGTCATGTTGCCCGGACTCGGACGGTGCGACGAGATGCCGGATCGCACGGATCGGAGCTCACCCGCTGTCGGGCTCGCACCCTCAGCAGACGGTTGGCGGCCGTTCGGTCCGGCTCCACTCGCGATCCACGTCGATCCGTATCCATCGCTCCCCGGTCGACAAGTCCAGGATCGCTTGCTTGCAGTCGGACCTCTGCCAGCGGTCACAGGCTCGCTTCGCCTCTTCGAGCTCATCGAACTGCTCACGATGATCCAGCCCCCGGGGTCGGCCCCGTGGCGGGCCCGCCCGGTGCTCGGCGATGTACAGCGTCACGTCAGTTACCGCCGACCGACGGCTCGGAGGTTGATATCCGTGTCGTGTCGTCGTCGAGTGCGGTCGCCGCGGCGTGGCGCGTGTGGTCTCGGAACAGCTCAAAGATCGCTGACATGACGAGCCTCCATTCGACCGATGTCCCAAGGACCGGAGGACACCGCACAAGCACCATAGGACCCTCGGGCCGCGATTCACCCGACCGGGTCAAGTTGTGCACCCAGGATGTGGGTTTGAGCGACGCGCCGGCGGGTACTTCGAGACCGACGCGGGTACTTCGAGACCGACGACGAGGAGACACCGCATATGAACCAACACAGCGATGTAGACGAACGCAGCCGCACCGACCAGGCCCGAGACGTTGGACGAGGATTGCGGCTCTTTATCGTGGCCGCCCTTGTCGCGGCGATCGTCGTCGTGGCGCTCGACAATCGTGATGACGTCCGTTTGGGCTACGTGTTCGGGGACGCCAAGGCGCCGGTGTGGATCGCGCTCGTGGCCGCCGGGATTGTCGGCGTGATGATCGGCTGGCTCTTGAAGCATCGATCCCATCGACACTGACGCTCGAAAACTCGACACAAGGCAGCCGCAATCGCACAGAAGATCTCCTCGCAGCAGCTTGACCGGCCAGCGATCAGCGCGACAGGGGCCGGGCGACGCTGGCGAGTCATCGCTCGATCGCACGCTTGCGCTCCGCGAGACCTTCGACGCAGTGACCTGCAAACCGGCCGTCATGACTCGAGGTGCCACAGCTCGCGGTAGTAGCGAATTCGTTCCTCGTCGGGAGCTATCCCGTAGGCATCAAACAGTTCGTGTTGGTGACCCTCGCCAAAGTTCCAGTCGAGGCTCAGCGACGCAACGGCCAGGTCCGCCCACCGATCGCCTACCGCGAGATCACCGAAATCGACGTTTCCAGTCCAGTCACCTGCCAAGGAGATGAGCGTGTTCGGAGCGCATGCGTCGCCATGCACGACGACGGGTTCGTCCAGCGGTGGGCGTGGCCCGAGCGACGCGGGTGTACGGCCGACCCACACCTGCGCCGTCCAGTCCGACGGGAAGTCGTCGATTGGGATCGCATGGATCGCTCGCAAACCCGTGGCGATCGCCCGGATCGCCTCCTGCCGCCGGGCCCGCCAGATATCGCCCACCGCGCTGTCTCCGGGCAGAGCCTCAGTGATGAGCCACTGCGCCTGGTCGTCAGAGCCCGCGGCGACAACACGTGGAGATCGATGCCGGGCCGAGATCCAATCGAGACGGACGCGCTCGCGCTCGAGATCGATTCCTGCGTGTCGCGGACTCCACTTCACGAACTGGTCGTCGATGCGGAACGTCAGACCACCGAGATCGTTGCGCCAGACCAGTTCGGCGTCGCGTCCTGCGGCGATTTCGAGCACGATGTCGGGGATTGGGTCGTCGCCGAGCGTGTGCTGCTCAGCGAGACTGGAGAACTCCGGCTCATCCACGTCCTCTTGACGGTAGATGAGCTCGACGTCGCCCTACCCGGTTGGTTTCGACTGTTCGACGGGCATGGATATTTCGATATTTCCGGAAATGTCGTTGACACGGCGACACGCCGCGGCTAGGTTGTTTCGATATTACCGGAAAGGTCGAATCATGGCTGATGAGCTTCGGGAATGGGCCGTGTTGGCGCTGAGCGCGTTGGCCCACGACTCGCGCCTGCAGGTGCATCGTCTACTGGTGCAGGCCGGCGAGGACGGGTTGAGCGCGGGCGCGATCGCCGAACACCTCAACATGCCGGCCTCGTCACTGTCGTTTCATCTGGCGCACATGCAAGCGGCCGAGATGGTGCGGCAACGTCGCGAAGGGCGGTCGCTGATCTACACGGTGAACTTCGAATGCATGGACGCGTTGATGGAGTACCTGCAGGAGAACTGTTGCCAAGGCGTGCCGTCGCGCTCGTCGGCTCGGGCAGCGACCAAGGCAACACCTCGCCAACGGGTCCGGGCCTGAGCCCGATGACCCACCGACCCCGGACAAGGAGAAACACCATGATCACGCCCCCACGGACGAACCGATTCACTTCCCGTCGCGATCATCGGGGCCGGCCCCGTCGGTCTCGCAGCCGCCGCGCACCTCGCCGTGCGCGGCCTGCCGTTCGTCGTGTTCGAGCGCGGCCCGACGCCTGCGACGGCGATGGCTGAATGGGGGCACGTCACGTTCTTCTCGCCGTGGCGGTACGTCGTCGACGACGCCGCGCGGCGACTGCTCGAGGACATCGGCTGGTCGATGCCCGATCCGGATCGCGATCCCACGGGACGTGAACTGATCGATGACTATCTCCTTCCGCTGGCGTCGCATCCGGCGATCGCGCCGAATCTGCGCTGTGACGCTCGCGTTGTCTCCGTGACGCGCTCTGGGATGGATCGCGTGCCGTCGAAAGGACGCGAAGAGCGGCCGTTCGAGATCGTCACCGTCGGATCCGACGGCCGCGAAGAGCGGCATCTGGCACGCGCCGTCATCGATGCGTCGGGAACTTGGAGCAATCCGAACCCGGCCGGCGCCAGCGGCGTGCTCGCGCTCGGCGAGCGGGCCGCGGCGGCCCGTATCAGCTACGGCATCCCTGACGTGTTCGGAACGCAGCGGGAACGCTTCGCCGGCCGCCGCGTGATGGTCATCGGCTCCGGACACTCCGCGATGGATTCGATCCTCGGCTTGTCTCGCCTCAGGCACGAAGAACCGACGACGGAGATTCTTTGGGCCATGCGCTCGACGCCGACCGAGAGGACATTCGGCGGCCTCACCGACGATCAGCTGGCGAGCCGCGGCGCCCTCGGCGAGCGGGCCAAGGCCGCCGTTGACGGCGGCGCCGTCCAACTCGTCGCACCGTTTCGTGTGCACGCCTTCCGACTCGAGGGAAGCGTGCTCGCAGTGACGGGCGAGACCGACCGCGGCGCCGAGACCATCGCCGTCGACGAGGTGATCGTCGCCACCGGCTTCCGCCCCGATTTCACCGCGCTGTCCGAGCTTCGGCTCGACCTCCACCCGTGGCTCGAATCGCCGCGCGCGCTCGGCCCGCTGATCGACCCCAACGAACACAGCTGCGGCACCGTGCCACCGCATGGCGAGGACGAGCTCAAGCATCCCGAACAAGGCGTCTACATCGTCGGCATGAAGAGCTACGGACGGGCGCCGACGTTCCTCATGATCACCGGCTACGAACAGGTGCGCTCCGTCGTCGCCGCGCTGGCCGGCGACTGGGCGGCGGCCCGCGACACACAGTTGGTGCTGCCCGAAACCGGCGTCTGCCACGGACCCGGCGTCGCCGACACCGAAGCTGCCGACTGGCCTGTCTGGTAGCTGCTCACTGAGCCCGGAGGCCGTCGAGGTCCTGCAGCCCGCAGCGGTCGCCTGTTGCGGATCGTAGGTTCCGCGTGGATGCCGCGGCACCGAAGCGGTTCCCGTACCTCCTGGTGTCGGCGCTGGGAGTCGCCCAGCTCGTCGCGTGGGGCAGCTTCTACTACGTGTTCGTGTCGCTGACGGACCCGATGGCCGACGAGTTCGGCTGGACCAAGACCCAAATCGCCGGCGCCCTTTCGGTCGCACTCGCCACCACCGGCCTGTGCTCCTACCTACGGGGCCGGTGGATCGACCGCTACGGCGGTCGATCCATGATGACCAGTGCCGCGTTCGTCGGCGCGGCGCTTGTTGTTCTTGTGGGCTCACCTCACCGCGCTCTGGCACCTCTACGCCATCAGCGTCGGCATCGGCATCGTCTCGGCGATGCTGCTCTACGACGCCGCGTTCGCGGTGGTTGCACGAATGCTCGGCACCGACTACCGCAAAGCGATCATCGTCATCACGCTCTTCGGCGGATTGGCCAGCACCGTCTTCGTGCCGCTGACCCAATTCCTCGTCACCTCGCTCGGGTGGCGTGACGCACTGATCTGCCTCGCCGCCATCCAGCTGCCCTTCAGCGCCGGCATCCCGTACCTACTGCTCCGCGGTCGCGAGGCGTCGGCCAGCGACGCGGCCGCACCGGGCGCTTCGATCGTGGTGACGTCGATCAAGCCAGCGTTGGCACATCCCGTGTTCTGGCTGCTCGCTCTGAGCTTCGTCAGCTACGCCTTCTTGTTCACGTCGCTGATCTTCAACCTCGTGCCGATGCTGCGCGAGAGCGGCTACACGACGGCCGAAGCCGTTGCCGCCTACGCCTGCATCGGTCCGTCGCAACTCGCCGGCCGGGTGGCCGTCCTGACGATGGAACGGTTCATCAGCATCACCGTCGCCGGCCTGATCGGCACGCTGTTCCCCGTGTTCGCAATGATCATCCTCATGACCCTCCAGCCCCACTCGCCGCTCGTGATCGTGTTCGCGATCTCGTTCGGCATCGGCATGGGCATCAAGACGATCGTGCAGGCGACAGCCGCGCCGGAGTTTCTCGGCCGCGCCGGATATGGCGCCTTGCAGGGCGCGCTCATGTTGCCGGTCTACCTGGCCCAGGCCGTGTCGCCGTTCCTTGCGGCGTGGATCTGGCAGCTCGACGGTCGATACGAGCTGCTGCAGGTCGTGCTGTTGGTGATGGCCGGCATCTCGGCCGCCGCCTTCGTCTTGGCCGCCAGATTGCGACCGGGCAGGATCGCTCCGCTACCCGTCGGCGTGTCGGTCACATGACACGGTCGACTCCACCGGCTCGGCAGCGCAGCCACAGCCGCCATTGTTGTGGCGGTAGTCAGCGACGGCGCCGAGGGTGTCGAGCTCGACGGTGCAGCATTGCTCGAGCAGCTGCTTGAGTTCGCGTCGGGCGCGCTGGACGCGCGACTTCATCCCCGACACGGACAGCCCCAATGTGTCGGCGGCATGTTGGTGGGTCTCACCGTCGACATCGACACGCTCGAGGGCCTCCCGCGCGTCGGGCGCGAGGTGGTCGAGGAGTGGCTGGAGGCAGCGTGACAGTTCCCGGGTGGCGTCGTTCGGGATGTTGTCGGGTGTGTCCGGGTCGGGCCATCGGTCAGGTTCGTCGAGCGGGTCGTGCTGGTGTCGGGTGCGGTAGTGGTCGATCACCGCGTTGCGGGCGGACCGGTACAGCCAGGCGACCGGGTTGTCGACGCGTTCGAGCGCGCCGGAGGCGATGCTGCGCACGATCACGTCCTGGGTGATGTCGGCAGCGATCTCTCGGTCGTCGACCCGTGCGGCGACGAAGGCTCGTAGCCGGTCAACCGTCTCGGCCCACTGAGTGTCGAGGCCGTCGCGTCGGTCAGGTGTGGCGGTGCGGTGCATGTGTGTCTCCTCACTGTGCTGACGAACGTGGACCGAAAAGGACGCAACTGGACGGGGCGTGCGTCCATCGGGGAAGTCGTTCGTCATCGGCATCGACTCCCGCATCGGGTGGGAGCAGCACCGAGGAGAACTGTCATGCAGACCAGCCGTGTCCAACTGGCGCTCAATGTCACCGACATCGACGCCGCAACCCGTTTCTACAGCGACTTGTTCGGGGTCGAGCCCGCCAAGCAGCGTCCCGGTTACGCCAACTTCGTGGTCGCCGACCCGCCGCTCAAGCTCGTCCTGTTCGAGCACCCGACGGCCGCGTCGCCGCTCAACCACCTCGGCGTCGAAGTCCCGACGTCGGCCGACGTGGTCGCCGCCGCCGATCGTTTCCGTGCCGTCGGTCTGTCCCACAACATGACCGAATCGGATCGCTGCTGCCACGCCGTCCAGGACAAGGTGTGGGTCGACGCTCCCGACGTCCCGCTCGGCGCATGGGAGTTCTACACGGTCCTCGCTGACGACCCCGGCGACGACGCCGCCGACGCGCAGAGCACCTGCTGCTCGACCGCTCCGTCGCAGGGCGGACCGTGCTGCGG
>CAVRNI010000032.1:0-42337 GCA_963722415.1 Ilumatobacteraceae bacterium | reverse complement strand
CCGAGGTCGGGCGAACCTTGAGCAGCACCACGCCGTCGTTCTCGGGCGGACCGAAGAACGCGGTCGCGTCGTACGGGAAGAAACCTGACCAGCGGCGGCGCTTCTCGTCGACGTCGTCGACGATCTCGACCGTGCCGCTCACATAGGACTCCGACCCGGGACGGAACACGAGCGCGATCAGCGGGTTCTCGGCGAGGTTGACCGCCTTTCCCGACGATCTCCTCGTCGTGATCCAGATCGAGTCGCCGTCGACGACGGCGGCGACCACCGACACGTGCGGCGTGCCGTCGCGCGAGGCGGTGGCGGCGTTGGCGAGACCCGTGAGATGGGTGGCGACCTCATCCCATTCGAGCTGGGCGTCCATGCGCCCGAAATGTACAGATCCGTGGGATCCGCGGTGGTCGGGCCAGAATGGTCGGCCATGGCAGATCCCCTCGACACCGTCGCGAGGTTGCTCGCCCCGGCGTTCGCCGAGGTGGCCGGGCGCGAGGGCGTCGATCCCGTCGTCCGGCCGTCCGACCGCGCCGACGCCCAGGTCAACGGCGTCCTGTCGCTCGCCAAGCAGCTCGGCCGCAACCCACGCGAGGTCGCCCAGGAGATCATCGACACCGGCGTCCTCGACGGCGTGTGCAGTTCGGTCGAGGTCGCCGGCCCGGGGTTCATCAACCTCGTGTTCGACGACGACTTCCTCGCCCGCGAGCTCGCAGCCATCGCGCCCGACGATCGACTCGGCGTGCCGGTCACGGCTCACCCGCGAACGGTCGTCGTCGACTACTCGGCGCCGAACGTCGCCAAGGAGATGCACGTCGGCAATCTGCGGTCGACGATCATCGGCGACGCGCTGGTCCGGATGCTCGGGTTCGCCGGGCACCGCCTCATCCGCGAGAACCACATCGGCGACTGGGGCCGGCCGTTCGGGATGCTGATCGAGCACATGCTCGACATCGGTGAGGAGGCCGTGGCCGAAGCGGTGTCGATCGGTGACCTCGACGGCTTCTACAAGGCCGCCACCGCCAAGTTCGAGGCGTCCGAGGAGTTCCAGGCGCGGGCCCGGCAACGGGTGGTGCTGCTCCAGGGCCGAGATCCCGACACGCTCGAACACTGGGCGCAACTCGTCGCCCTGTCGACGCGGTACTTCAACACGGTGTACCGCCGGCTCGGCGTGCTGCTCACCGACGATGACCTCGCCGGCGAGAGCCGCTACGAGCCGCTGATGCCGGTCGTCGTCGAGCGTCTCGAGCAGGCCGGTCTGCTCGTCGAATCCGAAGGCGCCGAAGTCGTGTTCCCGCCCGGCTTCACGAACCGCGAGGGCGAGCCGCTGCCGCTCATCATCCGATCGAGCGCCGGCGGGTTCAACTACGCGACGTCGGACCTGGCCTGCGTGCTCGACCGCGTCGAGCGGCTCGACGCCGACCTGTTGCTGTACCTCGTCGACGCCGGTCAGAGCCAGCACTTCCAGATGGTGTTCGCGGTGGCGCGCATGGCGGGATTGCTGAACGAGGCGACCGACGCGGTCCATGTGCAGTTCGGCGTCGTCCTCGGCACGGATCACAAGCGTCTGCGCAGCCGCAGTGGCGATTCCGTGAAGCTCATCGAGCTGCTCGACGAAGCGGTTGAACGAGCGACCGCGGCCGTCGCCGAGAAGAACCCCGACCTCACCGACCGACGAGCGCGCCGCGGTGGCGCAGTCGATCGGCATCGGTGCGCTCAAGTACGCCGACCTGTCGAACGACCGCGTCAAGGACTACGTCTTCGACTGGGATCGGATGCTCGCGTTCGAAGGCAACACCGCGCCATACCTGCAATATGCGCACGCCCGGATCTGCTCGATCTTCCGCCGCGCCGAAGTCGAACGCGGCGCCGTGCGATCGGCGACGATCGTGCTCGGCACGCCCCAGGAGCGGGTGCTGGCGCAGCGTGTGCTGGCGCTGCCGAGCGCGCTCGACGACGCGCTCGCCAGCTTCTCGCCGCACAAGCTCTGCAGCTACCTGTTCGACCTCAGCCAGGACTTCACGGCCTTCTACGAGCACTGTCCGGTGCTGCGCGTCGATGAGCCGCTGCGCACGAGCCGGTTGGCGCTCTGCGACCTGGTCGCCCGGACGCTCGCTCACGGCCTGGGGTTGCTCGGCATCGAAGCGCCGGAGCAGATGTGACGACCGGTACGTTTGTTTCGTGAGCGCGCTCGCACGCCGACTGCTTCCCGACACCGCCGACGTCGGCGCCGACGGGTGGTTGACGGTCGGTGGGTGCTCGGTCAAGGACATGGCGAGCGAGTTCGGCACACCCCTGTTCGTCTACGACGAAGCGCACCTGCGGGCACGCTGCCGCGAGGCAGTCGCGGCGTTCGGCCACGAACGCGCCGTCTACGCGACGAAGGCGTTCCTGTGCCGGGCGATGGCGCGGCTCGCGTACGAAGAGGGGATGTTGCTCGACGTCGCGTCCGGCGGTGAGCTGCACGTGGCGCTGTCCGCCGGCGTGCCCGCTTCCTCGTGCGTGATGCACGGCAACAACAAGAGTGGCGACGAGCTGCGTGAAGCGATCGCGGCAGGTGTGCGTCACATCGTCGTCGACTCCTTCGACGAGCTCGATCGCCTCGACGTGCTCCACAAGGAACGGGTCGGACCGGCGCCCGACATCCTGTTGCGGATCACGCCCGGGGTCCACGCCCACACCCACGAGTTCATCGCCACCGGTCAGGACGATTCGAAGTTCGGGTTCAACCTCGGCAACGGCGATGCCGAGCGGGCCGTCAAGCGGGCGACCACCTCCGACAGCGTCAACCTCGTCGGGCTCCACTGCCACATCGGCTCGAACGTGTTCGCGGCGTCGAGCTTCGCGAAGGCCGCCGAGGTGATGGCAGGGTTCGCGGTGCCGCTGGGGTTGCCCGAGCTCGTGCTCGGCGGTGGGCTCGGCGTCGCCTACGTCGGCACCGAGGAGGCGCCGACGATCACCCAGTGGGCGAGTGTGCTGCTCGACGCGTGCGAGGCGCTCGGCGTGCGATCGCACGTGAGCGTCGAGCCCGGTCGGGCGATCGTCGCCGCGGCCGCGATCACCGTGTACACGATCGGCACGATCAAGCACATCCCGGGTGTCCGTACCTACGTGTCGGTCGACGGCGGGATGAGCGACAACCCGCGGCCGGTGCTCTACGGCTCCGGCTACGAGGCCTTCCTCCCGCGGGCGGTGGATGCCGAACGCAACGCCCGGGCCCGGGTCGTCGGCAAGCACTGCGAGAACGGCGACGTCTTGCTGTTCGAGGCGAGGCTGCCCGACGACGTGAGCGTCGGCGACCTGCTGGCGACGCCGGTCACCGGCGCCTACGGCCAGGCGATGGGCTCCAACTACAACCGGATCACGCGCCCACCCGTCGTGTTCGTCGCCGACGGCGCCGCCCGCCTCGTCATCCGCCGCGAGACCTACGCCGACCTCCTCGCCACCGACCTCGGCTGACCGCAGCAGCCGGCCGTCCCCCTGTTTGTGTCACCGAAACCGGCGATCCTCGCCGATCGCGGTGACACAAACAGGAGAGATCAGCGTTGGCGGGCGGCGAGGTAGCGGCGGCTCGTCTCGCGGGACTCGGGGTCGGCGAGGGCGCTGGCGAGGGTGTCGGCGTCGTTGGCGTTGCGGCGGGTGCCGGCGATCTCCTCGGTCACCGCGTTGACCTGTTGCTTGGTGGTCCGCAGCGCGAACTCCGGCTTGCCGGCGAGCTCGTCGGCCAGGGCCTGGGCGGCGCCGATCAGGTCGGCTGCCGGCACGACCCGGTTCACGAACCGCAGTGCCGCGGCCTCCCCGGCGGTGAACGGCCGGCACGTCAGCACCAGCTCCTTGGTGATCGCCGGACCGAGCTCGCGGACGAGACGCGGGATGCCGCCCCATGCCAGCGGGATCCCGAGGTCGACCTCCGGGATCGAGAAGCGCGCGTCGTCGGCGGCGAGGCGCAGGTCGCACGCTGCCGCGAGCACGACTGCGCCACCGACGCAATGGCCATGGATCGCGGCGATGGTCAACGGCCGCACGTCGGTCAACGCCTCGGCGGCGACGCGTCCGAGGTCGGCCGTCTGACGCGGCGACATCTCCATCGCCTGACCGGCGAAGTCACCGAGGTCGAAACCCGCCGAGAACGAGCGTCCCTCACCGCGCACGATCACGACTCGCAGCTCACGTTGCTCGTCGATCCACCGGCACACCGTCGCGATCTCGGCGAGCATCACCCGCGACAACGCGTTCAGACGTTCCGGTCGATCGAGCACGAGTGAGGCGGTCGGCGCACCGGCCTCGTGCTCGATGCGAAGTGTGGCGAAGGTCGGCGTGTCCATCGCGACAGCTCAGCACGCCTCACCCTGGAAGCCGCGAACCGTGAGGGCCGATCGCTGGCGGATCCCGTAGCCTTCGAGCCCGTGGCAACCGCGGCGAGAACGATCCGGATCGGTGTGCTCGGCTGCGGCAACGTCGGAGCGGCGCTGGTGCAGCTCGTCGGCCGGCAGACCGAGTCGATCGAGGCGAGAACCGGTGTGCGGCTCGAGATCACGCGGGTCGCGGTCCGCAACATGTCGCGCGAGCGCGATGTCGAGCTCGCCGATGGCGTCCTCACCCGCGACACGCACGGCGTGGTCGTCGATCCCGACGTCGACCTCGTGGTCGAGGTGATCGGTGGGATCGAGCCGGCGCGAGGGCTGATCGTGTCTGCGCTGCGGGCCGGCAAGCCGGTGGTGACCGCCAACAAGGAGCTGCTCGCCAACGTCGGCACCGAGCTGTTCGCAACGGCCGACGAGTGCAACGTCGACCTGCTGTTCGAAGCCGCTGTCGCCGGCGGGATCCCGCTCGTCCGGGTGCTGCGCGAGAGCCTCCGGGGCGAACCGATCCGCCGGGTGATGGGCATCGTCAACGGAACGACCAACTACATCCTCACCAAGATGACCGAGGAGGGCGCCGACTACGGCGTCGCGCTCGGCGAGGCGCAACGGCTGGGCTACGCCGAGCGCGACCCGACCGCCGACGTCGAGGGGTTCGACGCCGGTGCCAAGGCGGCGATCATCGCCACGATCGCATTCGGCGCCACTGTCGTCGCCGGCGACGTCTACCACGAGGGCATCAGCGGCGTCACCGCCGCCGACATCGCCGTCGCCCGCCAGTTCGGGTACGTCGTCAAGCTGCTCGGCATCGCCGATCAGGACCCCGCGACCGACGAGATCGCAGTGCGCGTGCACCCGGCGCTGGTGCCACTGCACCATCCGCTGGCGAGCGTGCGCGAGAGCTACAACGCGGTGTTCGTCGAGGGCGACGCCGTCGGGTCGCTGATGTTCTACGGCCGTGGCGCCGGGGGCTCCCGACGGCCAGTGCGGTGCTCGGCGACGTCATCGACGCCGCCGTCAACCTGACCAAGGGGACCCACGGCTCGCTCGGCTCGTTCGCCAAGGCCGTGATCCGCCCGATCGACGAGACCAGCGCCGAGTACCTGCTCGGCCTCGAGGTCACCGACCAGCCGGGTGTGCTGCACGCGGTGACCGGCGTGTTCGCCCGCCACGGCGTCAGCATCCGCGCCCTCGAGCAGGAGGGGATCGGCGACGACGCCCGCCTCGTGTTCATCACCCACGAGGCGCGCGAGGCCGATGTGCAGGCGACCGTGCGCGAGCTGCGCGAGCTCGACGTGGTCCGCCGCATCGGCGGGCTGCTGCGCGTGATCGGCGGCTGACGTGCGGTACGTGTCGACGCGCGGCGCGGCGCCCGAGCTCGGGTTCGCCGACGTGCTGCTCACCGGCCTCGCCGTCGACGGTGGGCTGCACATGCCGGCCGAGTGGCCGCGCGCTGCCCGATCTGACCGGTCTCAGCGACTACGCCGATGTCGCCGCGGCCGTGATGTGGCCGTTCGTCGAGGGCGAGATCGACCGGGTCGTGTTCGATCGCATCTGCCACGACGCGTACGCGACGTTCGGCCACCCCGCGGTCGCACCGCTCGTCCAGATCGATGAGACCAGTGGCTGCTCGAGTTGTTCCACGGGCCGACACTCGCGTTCAAGGACATCGCGCTGCAGCTCGTCGGGCGGCTCTTCGAGCACGTGCTCGCCGAGCGCGACGAGCACGTGATGATCATCGGCGCCACGAGTGGCGACACCGGATCGGCCGCGATCGACGCCGTACGGGGACTGCAAGCACGTCGACATCGTGATCCTCTATCCGGCAGGCCGCACGAGCGATGTCCAGCGCCGCCAGATGACGACCGTCGGCGACGACAACGTGCACGCGGTCGCGATCGACGGCACGTTCGACGACTGCCAGGACCTCGTCAAGGCGATGTTCAACGACGCCGCGTTCCGCGAGCGGATGAGCCTGTCGGCGGTGAACTCGATCAACTGGGCGCGGGTGATGGCGCAGGTCGTGTACTACGTGACCGCGTCGCGGGCGCTGTCGCGGCCCGGTCACGTTCTGCGTCCCGACCGGCAACTTCGGCAACGTCCTGTCCGGCTGGATCGCCCGCCGGATGGGCGCGCCGATCGCCGACTTCATCGTCGCCTCCAACACCAACGACATCATCACCCGCTTCGTGAACGACGGCGACATGTCGGTGCGCGACGGTCGTGCCGACCTTCAGCCCGAGCATGGACATCCAGGTGTCGTCGAACTTCGAGCGGCTGCTTGTTCGAGATCAACGGGCGCGACGGGGGACTGACCGGCGAGCAGCTGCAACGGTTCCGGGCCAAGGGCAGCCTCGAGCTCGAGCCCGATCAGCGGGCGGAGTGGATCGACGGGCTCGTTCCGGGCCGCCAGCTCGGACGACAACGCGACGCTCTACGAGATCGCCCGGGTCCACCGCGAGACCGGACTGCTCATCGATCCGCACACCGCGACGGCCACGGCGGCGGCGCGATCGCTCGGCAGCGATCATCCGATCGTCACGCTGGCGACGGCCCATCCCGCCAAGTTCCCCGACGCCGTCGAGCGGGCGACGGGAGTGCGCCCGCCCCTGCCGCCGCACCTCGCCGACCTGCTCGAGCGGACGGAGCGCACGGTCACGCTCCCGGCCGAACTGGCGGACGTCGAGCGGTTCGTCGAATCGGTTGCCAGGCGATGAGCGGATCGCGGCAGATCGACGAGACCCCGGTGGTCGACATCGTCAGGAGGGTGCCGGGCTGGCACGACGCCGATCCGCTGATCACGCCTCTCGACGGAGGGATCACCAACCGCAACTACCGCGTCGAGATCGATGGTGCCGCGTTCGTGGTCCGGCTGCCGGGCGAGCGCACCGAGTTGCTCGGCATCGATCGGGCCGGCGAAGCCGCGGCGTCCGCCCGCGCCGCCGATCTCGGCATCGGCCCGGCAGTCAAGGCCGAGCTCCCGGGTGTCGGCACGCTCGTCACCGAGTTCGTCGGCGGCACGCCGGCCACGACCGAGGCGCTGCTCGCGCCCGGTGTCCTCGAACGGGTGACCGAGTTCATCCGGCGGTTGCACGCGTCCGGGCCGATCGCCGCCAGCTTCCCGATCTTCCGTGTCGTCGAGTGGCACGCCCGCGACGCGGCCGCCAACGGCGTCGACCCGCCGGCCGTGTACGACGAGCTGCACGAAGCCGCCGCAGGCGATCGAGGCGGTCTTCGATCCGCGCTCGCTGGAGTCGACGATGTGCCACAACGACCTGCTGCCGGCCAACGTGCTGCTGGCGCCGACCGGCTGTGGATCATCGACTACGAGTACGCCGGGATGAACCACGCGGTGTTCGATCTCGCCAACCTGTCGGTCAACTGCGACTTCGACGAGGCGGCCGACCATCGCCTGTTGACGGCGTACGACGGCGATGTCTCGGCGCAGCGGCTGGCCCAGCTGGCGCTGATGAAGGTGATGAGCGAGATGCGCGAGGGCATGTGGGCCGTCGTGCAGCAGGCGATCAGCACCCTCACCCACGTCGACTTCGTCGAGTACGCGGCGACCCGGCTCGACCACTGCCGCGAGCTGTGCGCCGACCAGCGGTTCGCGACGTGGCTCGAACAGGCGCGCCACCGCTGACCCGGTCGTCGACTGCCGCGTCTACGTTTCGTCGGATGCGTGACCGTGCCCGGGTCGTGATCATCGGCGGCGGCGTCGCCGGCACGAGCATCGCCTACCACCTCGCCCAGCTCGGCTGGGACGACGTCGTGCTGCTCGACCGCGACCAGCTCACGTCCGGCTCGACGTTCCACTCGGCGGGCCTCGTCGGCCAGCTGCGCAGCTCGGTCACGCTCACCCGGATGATGATGTACGGCACCGACCTCTACCGGCGCCTCGGCGCCGAGACCGGCCACGACCCCGGCTGGCGCGAGGTCGGGTCGCTGCGCCTGGCGTCGTCGCCGGCGCGCCTCGAGGAGCTCACGCGGCAGGCGGGCTGGGCGGCGACGTTCGGGCTGCCGCTCGAGCTGATCTCCACCGAGCACGCGGTCGAGCTGTTCCACGGCCTGTTCGATCCGGCCGGCGTGCTCGGTGCGGTGCACCTCCCGACCGACGGCCAGCTCAACCCGTCCGATCTCACGATGGCGCTCGCCGCCGGCGCCCGAGCCGGCGGCGTCGAGATCGCCACGGGGACCCGGGTGACCGGCATCGGCGTCGTCGAGTCCCACGGTCGCCGTCGCGTCGAGCACGTCGACACCGACAAGGGACGCATCGAGTGCGAGGTCGTGGTCAACGCCGGCGGGATCTACAGCCACGAGATCGGACGCCTCGCCGGCGTCGACGTGCCGATCGTGCCGATGGCCCACCAGTACGCGATCACCCGGCCGGCCGGACCGTGCCACGCGATCTGCCGACGATGCGCGACCCCGACCGCCTCGTGTACTTCCGCGAGGAGGTCGGCGGGATGATCGTCGGTGGCTACGAGCGCAACCCGGACCCGTGGTGCCTCGACGGCGACATCCCGCCGACGTTCAACAACACGCTCCTCGATCCCGACTGGGATCGCTTCGCGCCGATCGCCGAGGCCGGACAGGAGGTCGTGCCGGCGCTCGTCGACGCCGACGTGATCCAGCTGATCAACGGGCCGGAGGCGTTCACGCCCGACGGCGAGTTCATCCTCGGCGAGAGCGAGGTCGCCGGGTTCTTCGTCGCCGCCGGCTTCTGCGCCCACGGCATCGCCGGCGCCGGTGGGGTCGGCAAGGTGATGGCCGAGTGGATCGCCGGTCGCGAGCCGCCGATGGACCTGTGGAAGATGGACGTCCGCCGCTTCGGGCCGCAGTACCGCAGCCGCGGCTACTGCCTCGCCCGCACCGACGAGATCTACAGCACCTACTACGACATCGTGTACCCGAACCACGAACGGCAGCGCCGGGCGGCCGCTGAAGACGCCGCCCGCCTACGGCCGCCACCACGAGCTCGGCGCCGAGTTCGGCGAGAAGAGCGGCTGGGAGCGGGTCAACTGGTACCGCAGCAACGAGGATCCGGCGCACGAGCACCTCCGGCCGCGTGGCTGGGCCGGGCAGCACTGGTCGACGGCGATCGTCACCGAGCACCTCGCGACGCCGTTCGGCGGCCGGGCTGTTCGACGAGTCGAGCTTCGCCAAGATCGAGGTGACCGGGCCCGGCGCGGCCGCGTTCCTCGAGCGCATCTGCACCAACCACGTCGACCGGCGCCGTCGGGTCGATCACGTACACGTCGATGCTCAACAGCCGCGGCGGCATCGAGTGCGACGTCACCGTCACCCGGCTCGCGGTCGAGCGCTTCCTGATCGTCACGGGCACCGCCTTCGGTCGCCACGACCGCTCGTGGATCGAGCAGCACGCGCCGACCGATGGATCGGTGGTGGTGCGCGACGTCACGTCGTCGATGGCGTGCTTCGCGTTGTGGGGCCCGGCGGCGCGCGACATCCTGTCGGCGGTGTGCGCCGACGACCTGACGTTCCGCTACATGCAGGCCCGCGCACGTCACGGTCGGCGACGTCCCGTGCTGGGCGCTGCGCGTCACGTACGTCGGCGAGCTCGGCTGGGAGCTGTATCCGGCGATCGAGTACGGCGTGCGGCTGTGGGACACGCTGCTCGAGGCCGGCCGACCGCTTCGGGCTGGTGCCCGGCGGCTACCGCGCCATCGACTCGCTGCGGGTCGAGAAGGGCTACCGGGTCTGGGGCGTCGGACATCACGAGCGAGACCGATCCGTACTCGTCGGGACTCGGGTTCGCCGTGCGCGCCGGGCAGGGAGTTCCTCGGCGAGGGGGCCCTGCCCGCGGCGTCAGGCGGACCGTCGCGGCTGGTGTGCCTCGTGCTCGACGACCTGCGGTCGGTCGCGCTCGGCAACGAGCCCGTGCGGGACGCCGACGGAGCCGTCGTCGGCCGCGTGTCGAGCGGTGGCCTGGGCTACTCGCTCGAGCGGTCGATCGCGTACGCCTGGCTGCCCGCCGCGCACGCCGAGGTCGGCACCGAGCTGTCGGTCGAGGTGTTCGGCGAGACGGTTGGTGCGGTGGTGACCGCGGAGCCGCTGTTCGACCCCGCCGGTCACCGCATCCGCGCCTGACCCAACGCCAAATCCGAGACCGTCGAGATCAGCCTCGCGAGGGTGCCGTGCTCGAGGGCGTCGAGCTCGCGCTCGATCGCCAGCAGCTCCTCCGGCGTCCCCTGGACCTTCGGGCCGGTGAACCACTTGCGGCCCGAGAAGTGCCAGTACAACCAGAACGCCAGCACGCTGCCGAGGATGAGCGGAGCGGTGAAGTTGAAGTTGTTCTGCTTGTAGAACGTGTTTCCTTCACCATCGTCGAAGAACAGGTTGTCGTCTCCCCATGGTCGCCAGAACGGCCAGAACAACGGGCGAAGAACAGCACCGTGATGAAGCCGATCCAGGCGAGCGATGTCCAACCCACCAGCTTGTGGTGGCCCTTCAGGTTCCACGGGCCTGGCTGGAAGTCCGGGTTGGTGAGCCGCAGGTAGATCGGGATCGCGTAGGCGATGTACAGGCCGATCACGCAGATCCCCGTCATCGCGAAGAACGCCGTCGAGTACCGCCCTGCACCCGTGCCCCGGACGTACAGCGACGTCGACCCGACGATCGCCGAGAGCACCACGCCGAGCCAGATCGAGTTCGTTGGCGTGCGCGTCTTGGGGTTGATCTTGTGCCAGTACTTCGAACCGGGCAGCGCGCCGTCGCGGCTGAACGCGTAGATCATGCGGCTGTTGGCGGTGACCGAGGCCATCCCGCAGAAGAACTGGGCGACGATCGCGATGAAGATGATGAACTTGGCCGTCCCCAGGCCGACCGGCGCTGGAGATCAGCCGTGGTGCGGCGTTGACGAGGAACGGGTCGTTGGCGTCCGCCGAACGCGATGGCACCGTATGCCTCAGGGTCGTCTCGGGATCGCTTGGGTCATCGCCAGGTTCAGGAAGAAGGCGGCGATCGCCGACACGTAGATCGACCCGCACGATCGCCTTCGGTGCCTCCGTACGGGCGCCGACCGTCTCTTCACTGACGTGCGCCGAGGCATCGAAACCGGTGATCGTGTACTGGGCCAACAGGAGACCGAGCCCGAAGAGGTACACCGAGACGAACGCCCCACCCGTCCATCCGGTGAGCCCTGGCGGCGCCTGATCGAACACCGAGCTGAGACCACGGGTGTTGTTGGGGGCGATCATCAGGATGAAGAAGATGATCACCACGCCGACGACGTGCCACCACACACTGATGTCGCCGAGGATCCTGATCACGCTGCACCCCGAATGTGTTGAGCAAGCCGTGGGCGATCAGCACGCAGCACGAAGATCCCGAAGATGCCGAGCACCGTGAGCTCGGTACCCGTCGTCGAACATGCGGATGAAGTAGGCGATGAACACGGCGAGCGCGTAGTCGACGCTGGCGATCACCCCGATCTGGCCGAGCAGGTTGAACCATCCCGTGAACCACGACCACCGTGGCGCCGTTCTTGCGGGCCAGCTTCGCCGACCAGTAGTAGAGACCTCCGGCGGTCGGATAGGCGGAGCAGATCTCGCCCATCGCCATGCCCACGAGGAGGGCGAAGAAGCCGACGATGAGCCAGCCGAGCGTGATGACCCTCGGGCCACCAGTGACCATCCCCAACCAGTATGCGGTCATGCCGCCGGCGAGGATCGAGATGATCGAGAAGCTGATGGCGAAGTTGCTGAACCACCCCATCCCCCGCTTCAGCTCTTGGGCATAGCCCATCTCGTTGAGTTGTTGGCGGTCATGGTCGATGACCTCTGACATCCGTGCACCCCCAGGCGTCGGTGATCGATGTTGTTGCGTCGCCGGCGCTCGTCCCCATCGAAAGTGCTGACGTCGACCATTGTGTAGCACTCCCACGCGCACCCCGCGCACCTCGACGTGAGCACACCGTGAACGATCCGCGATTACCACTGATCTCATGAAGTTTCGGCGCCCTACGACGCCGAAACTTCACGAGATCGAGGGTTTCAGATGCGCTCGAAGTAGCGGCGGCGTTCCCAGTCGGTGACGGTCTGATTGAACGCCAACCACTCCGCTTCGGCGTGGTTCAGCACGTGGTGGTGGACGTCGTCGCCGAAGCACTGCTTGGCGATCGTGCTCGCTGCGCCACAGCTCGATCGCCTCGGGGTAGTTCCATGGGATGCGCTCGAGATCGGTGGCGGTGTAGCCGTTGCCGGAGTACGGGGGCGGCGGGTCGATCTGTTGCTCGATGCCGTACAGCCCACCGGCGATCGTGGCCGCGAAGGCGTGGTAGCAGTTGGCGTCGGCGCCTGGGATCCGGCTCTCGACGCGCATCCCGTTGCCGTGACCGACGACGCGGAACCCGAGCGTGCGGTTGTCGACGGCCCAGCCGATGCCCGTCGGCGCCCAGCTCCCCGGTTGGAAGCGCTTGTAGCTGTTGGGGTTCGGGGCGAACAGCAACGAGAACTCGCGGGCGGTCGCGATCAGGCCGCCGAGGTACCACCGGAACAACTCGCTCATGTGGTGCGGGTCGCCGTCGTCGTCGCCGTCCGCCGTGCTCGTCGTGCTGCTCGGGCATCAGGCTGGTCGACATGTCGGCCGACCACAGGCTCGAGTGGATGTGGCAGCTCGAGCCGGCGTCGTCGAAGTGCGGCTTGGCCATGAACGTCGCCGACCGACCGGCGATGGCGGCGATCTCCTTCACCGCGTTCTTGAAGATCAGGTTGGTGTCGGCCATCTCGACCGCGCCCTGGTACGTGAGGTTGACCTCGTGTTGACCCTTGCCCGCCTCGCCCTTCGAGAACTCGACCGGGAACCCGGCGCCGCGCAGGCCGCGCCGGATCGCGCCGAGGACGTCCTCCTCCTTCGTCGTCTGCAGGATGTGGTAGTCCTCGAGGTACGGCGAGTTCGGCGTGAGCCCGCGGTAGCCGGCGGCGTTGGCGTCGTCGAACGTCTCCTTGAACAAGAAGAACTCGACCTCGCTGCCGATCATCGGCACGTAGCCGAGCGCCGCCGCCTTGTCGGCCTGGTCCTGCAGGATTCGACGCGGCGACACCGCGACCGGCGCGCCCGGTGTCGACGTCGACGAGGTCGACGAGCACCACCGCCGTGCGGTCGAGCCACGGGAGGTAGCGGATCGTCGACGTGATCGACGACGCCGCGCATGTCGCCGTAGCCCTGGTCGTAGCTCGCCCAGCGGAACCCGGGGATCGGCACGTTGTCGATGTCGCAGGCGATGAGGTAGTCGCAGTTCTCGGTGCCCTCCTCGGCGACCACGTCGAGGTAGAACTCGCCGTCGGTGCGCTTGCCGATGAGTTGGCCCTGGTGATCGGAGAAGGCGACGATCACGGTGTCGATCACGTCCTCCCTGATGTCCGCCTCGAGCTGGAGCGGGCCGACGTGTTGGTTCTTGGACATGGTCACTCCGGAGTCGTGTACGCGGCGGTGATGCCGCCGTCGATGAGCAGTGATTGGCCGGTCATGAACGAGGACTCGTCGGAGGCGAGGAACAGCGCGCCGTTGGCGATCTCGATCGGCTCGCCGAACCGGCCCATCGGCACGTGCACGAGACGGCGTTGACGCTTGGCGTCGTCGGACAGGAACTTGGCCAGCAGCGGAGTGAGCACCGGACCGGGACAGAGCGCGTTGGCACGGATGCCCTGGCGGGCGTAGATGACCGCGATCTCCCGTGTCATCGAGAGCACGGCCCCCTTCGACGCGGTGTACGCGATCTGCGGCGTGGCGGCACCGACGTGGGCGACGAACGACGCGACGTTGATGATGCTGCCGCCGCCCGTCGTGAGCATCGCCGGGATCCCATGGCGGCAGCACCTGGCGAGGCCGGTGACGTTGACGTCGAGCACCGTCGACCACGTGGAGTCGCTGGTGTTGGTCGGGCCGTCGTCGTCGCCCGGGGAGATGGCGGCGTTGTTGTAGAGCACGTGCAGCCCGCCGTAGGTCGACATCGTGTGCTCCACGGAGCGTCGAACGCTGTCGTCGTCGGTCACGTCGAGGGCGACGTACGACGCTCGAGCCGCCGGCCGCGCTGGATCACGTCGACCGCGTCCGTGCCGTCGGCCACGTCGGCGACGACGACCTTGGCACCCTCCTGCGCGAACAGTTCGGCCGCGACCCGTCCGAGCCCGTTCGCGGCCGCCGGTGATCAGCGCGACCTTGCCATTCAATCTTCCGGCCAGTCTCCCGGCAGTCTCGACATCTCTCCCCTTTGGTGGAACCTACTGGACGGCCGTGTAGACGGTCTTGGTCTCGCTGTAGTGGTCGAGCGCCTGCATCGACAGGTCGCGGCCGATGCCGCTCTGCTTGAACCCGCCGAACGGCGTCGAGTACCGCACCGACGAGTTGGAGTTCACGCTGAGCGTGCCGCTCTGCACGGCGCGGACCATGCGCAGCGCGCGGGCCCCGTCGCGGGTCCAGATCGATCCCGACAGGCCGTACGGCGTCGCGTTGGCCAGCCGGGCGGCGTCGGCCTCGTCGTCGAACGGGAGGACCGTCACGACCGGTCCGAAGATCTCGTCGTTGGCGACGCGGCTCTGCTCCGACGCACCGGTGACGACCGTCGGCGGGTACCAGAACCCCGGCCCGTCGGGCACGTCGCCTTGGAACGCGATCGTGCCTTCTCCCTCGAACGACGCCACCTTCGAACGGTGGGCGGCCGAGATCAGCGGGCCCATGAACACGTCGGGATCGTGCGGCCGACCGACGCGGACGCCCGCCGCGACGTCGGCGACGAGCTCGACGAAGCGGTCGTGCACCGAGCGTTCGACGAGGATCCGGCTGCGGGCACAGCAGTCCTGTCCGGCGTTGTCGAACACCGAGCCCGGCACACCTGCCGCCGCCGCCTCGAGGTCGGCGTCGGCGAACACGATGTTGGCGCTCTTGCCGCCGAGCTCGAGCGTGACCCGCTTCAGCGTGTCGGCCGCGCACCGCATGATGTGCTTGCCGACCGCCGTCGACCCGGTGAAGCCGATCTTGGCGACGTCCGGATGGTCGACCAACCGCTGCCCGGCCGTCGCCCCGTCGCCGACCACGACGTTGAAGACGCCTTCGGGGATCCCGGCCTCGAGCGCCAGCTCGGCCAGGCGGAGGCTCGTCAGGGGCGTCAGCTCGCTCGGCTTGAGCACCACCGTGTTGCCGCACGCCAACGCCGGGCCGAGCTTCCACGACGCGATCAGCATCGGGAAGTTCCACGGCGTGATCAGCCCGACCACGCCGAGCGGCTCGTGCAACGTCATCGCCAGGCCGTCGCCCCACGGGAGCGTGGTGCCGGTGTGCTTGTCGACCGCTCCCGCGTAGTAGTGCAGCACGTCGGCCACCGCGCCGGCCTCCCACTGCGCACCGCCGATCGGCTTGCCGACGTTCGAGGCCTCGAGCTCGGCCAGCTCGTCGGTGTGGGCGGCGACCGTGTCGGCGAAGCGCCGGAGCAGTCGCGAGCGATCCTGGGTGCTCATCGCCGCCCAGCCCGGAAACGCCCGCCCGGCACTCGCCACGACGCGGTCGACCTCGTCCGCCGGCGCCAGCTCGAGTGTGACAAGAACCTCTTCGGTGCTCGGATCGACAACGGAGTGGTTCGCCATTCCGGTGATTATGGTCTGCTGCGTGCGTCCCCTGATCGCCCTGCCGTCCCGGTTCGCGGCCGTCGCGGCGACGTGGCGGGTGCCGGTGACCGCGATCGGGGTCACCTACCAGGACGCGATCGTGCGGGCGGGCGGGCAACCGGTCGCGCTGGCGCCGATCGCCGGCACGATCAGCGATCTCACCGAGACGCTGTCGCGGTTCGACGGGCTGTGCCTGCCGGGTGGTCCCGACGTCGACCCCCACCTCTACGGCGCCGACGAGATCCACCCCGCGGTCTACGGCGTCGACGAGCGTCACGACGCGTTCGACCTGGCGCTGGCCAAGGCGGCGATCGAGTTGCGGATGCCGATCCTCGCCATCTGCCGCGGCCACCAGGTGCTCAACGTGGCGCTCGGCGGCACGCTGATCCAGCACCTCGGCGACGAACGCACCACCGACCACCGTTTCCGGCGCCACTCGGTGGAGTTGCAGCCCGGCTGCCGGGCGGCGCTGGCGATGGGCACCGACCGGCCGGTCGGGCACTCCGTGCACCACCAGGCCATCGACCGGGTGGCCGACGGCATGGTCGTGACCGGACGCGCCGACGACGGCACGATCGAGGCGACCGAGTCCGTCGACGGCTGGGTCGTGAGCGTGCAGTGGCACCCCGAGGACGACGCCCACGAGCTGGTCCGAGCAGCAAGGGCTCTTCGACGCCTTCGTCGCCGCCTGCTGCGAATCGAGCACCCATTCCTCTCGGCAGCGGCATGGTTGCGGCGCCGACCTGGGTGTCGATAGGCTGTAAGCACCTGGACCCCCCAGGTCGCACCACTCACGGGGATCTGCTCGCAGGGATGCACGTAGTGATCTGCACGAGGGCGAGTGCGTTCGGACAGTCGTTCAGGGGATGCGCAACGCTCGACGATCGCGGCGCTCCCACGGCGGCTCGCCCCACCTCTCTCGGTCAGCAGACGACGAGGACGGGAAAGTAGGAATCGTGACCGCACAGGCACTCGAACAGTCGGTTCTGGAGTCGAAAGACAAGGACCAACTGTTGGCGATCGCCAAGGCACTCGGCCTCAAGGCCAGCGCGCGCAACAAGAAGGCCGAGATCATCGACCAGATCCTCACGACGACCGGCTCCGAGACGGGCGACGGGGCGACGACGGCGGTGCCCGCCGGCACGTCGAGCCCATCCCGCACCGACCGCGTCGACGACGGTTCGAGCTCGTGAGTCCGAAACATCGTCGCCTTCGGTGTCGGCCAACCCGCTCAACGGCCGGACGAGCGCCACGACGGGTGGCCCGGGCTACCCGGAGCTCGACGAGGATCCGCCCGCCGACTGGGAGCTCGAGGTCGGCGACGTCGACGACGAGCCGCCGGGAGCTCCGTCACCTGGTTCGAGGCCGGGCGAATCGATCAACGGCGACGAGTCGCCTGCCGGCGCGGCCTCGTCCGCGACCCGGTCGGTCGGTGAGCGGTCGGTCAACGGCCGCACCGACACGCGCCAGGGCGCACCGCGCCCGAGCGGCGGTCAGCAGCCCGGACAGCAGGGGCCGGCCAGCAGGTGCCGGACAGGCCGGTGGTCAGCAGGGCGGTGGCCAGCAGGGTGGCGGCCAGCAGGGTCAGGCTCAACCGCGTCCGGCTGGGCCCGGTGGTGCAGGCGGCATCGCGGTTGGCGAAGAGGACGGCGACAGCCGGAATCGTCGTCGTCGCCGGCGCCGCAAGGGCAAGGGCGGCCAGGAAGGCCCGCAGGGCGACGACCGCGACCTGCTCGAGGTCGAGGAACCGATCAGCAACGAACCGGTCAAGGTCGGCGGCTATCTCGACATGCGCGACGAGGGCTACGGCTTCCTCCGTGTCAACGGCTACCTGCCGAGCCGCGACGACGCCTACATCCCGGTCAAGCTCGCCCGCCAGTACGGCTTGCGCAAGGGTGATCAGATCACCGGGCTCGGACGGCCCGCCGGCCGCAACGAGAAGAACCCGGCGCTGCTCGAGATCCACACGGTCAACGGTCTCGACCCCGAGGCGTCGAGGACCCGGCCTCGTTTCGAGGACCTCACCGCGCTGTTCCCCGACGAGCGGCTGGTGCTCGAAGACCCGTCGGAGCCGAGCAACATGATGGCCCGGATCATCGACCTCATCTCGCCGATCGGCAAGGGCCAGCGCGGCATCATCGTGTCGCCGCCGAAGGCCGGCAAGACGACGGTCATGAAGGCCATCGCCAGCTCGATCGAGAAGAACAACCCCGACGTGAGGCTGATCGTGCTGCTCATCGACGAGCGGCCCGAGGAGGTCACCGACATCCGCCGGCTCGTCAAGGGTGAGGTCATCTCGTCGACGTTCGACCGACCGAGCGAAGAGCACACCCAGGTCGCCGAGATG
Source organism: Ilumatobacteraceae bacterium (assembly GCA_963722415.1). Taxonomy (GTDB): domain Bacteria; phylum Actinomycetota; class Acidimicrobiia; order Acidimicrobiales; family Ilumatobacteraceae; genus JALOLG01. The sequence continues at coordinate 24,014 of CAVRNI010000032.1, read as the reverse complement.
GCGATCGAGAAGGCCAAGCGGATGGTCGAGATGGGCGAGGACGTCGTCGTGATCCTCGACGGCATCACCCGTCTCAGCCGCGCCTACAACCTCGCCGCTCCGGCGAGTGGCCGGATCCTGTCGGGCGGCATCGACGCCGGCGCGCTGTACCCGCCGAAGAAGTTCTTCGGCGCCGCCCGCAACGTCGAAGAGGGTGGGTCGCTGACGATCCTCGCCACCGCCCTCGTCGAGACGAACAGCCGCATGGACGAGGCGATCTTCGAGGAGTTCAAGGGCACCGGCAACATGGAGCTGCGCCTCGACCGTCGTCTCGCCGAGCGCCGGATCTATCCCGCCATCGACGTCGACGCCTCGAGCACCCGCCACGAGGAGCTCCTGTTCGACCGCAAGCAGTTGCAGATGGTGTGGAAGCTGCGGCGCGTCCTGTCCGGCCTCGCCGCCGACGGCAACGCCGCCCCCGGGCTCGAGCTGTTGATGGATCGCCTCAAGACGTTCCGCACCAACGACGAGTTCCTGAACGAGATCGGCAAGACGCCGCGATGTGACGTGACGATGTCACCCAACCCCACCGTTCTGTCTGCTTCAGATTGCCCAGGGCGGCATCTGAAGCAGACAGGTTGCGGGGTTTGGGGCGGCGGTACACTGAGCAGTCGATTTCGAGGAGTCAATGATGAGAACCGACATCCATCCGGCGTACGGCGACGTCAAGATCGTCTGCTCGTGCGGCAACACGTTCGTCACGCGCTCGACGCGCGACGGCGAGCAGCACATCGAGCTCTGCAACGAGTGCCACCCGTTCTTCACCGGCAAGCAGAAGCTGGTCGACACCGGTGGGCGCGTCGAGCGCTTCAACCGGCGCTACGGCAAGCGCGCCGCCAAGTGAACCCGAGCGGCGCGTCGGCGTCGCTGACGGGTCCGAACACCCAGAACTGTTGGACGTGCCGCCCGGACGGGCGGCACGTGCGCGTCCGGGCCGGCGGCGATCCACTACTTTACGAACTCGTTACGAGCGGGCGCTCAAGTGCGACTGCCGATCCGCCGATGAGGCCAACGGTATTGCTGAACAAGGGAGTCCCGTTCCGTGGCCGCAACCGACGACATCGTGCACCTGCTGCGCCGGACCGAGTACGTCGCCCGCCCCGAGCGTGTCGCCGCGCTGATCCCCGGCACGTACGCCGCGGCGGTCGACGACGTCCTGAACGTGCCGGCCGGCGGTGTGCCGATCCCGGCCGGGCTCGAGTACCACGACGACGAGCAACAGCTACAACCAGTACACGCAGGCCGTGCAGTGGTGGTTCGAGCGGATGGCGCGGACGTCGACGCGGCCGATCCAGGAGAAGATGGCGTTCTTCTGGCACGGGCACTTCTGCAGCGAGTGGGGCAAGGTGTTCGACACCGGGGCGATGATGCAGCAGAACAAGCTGTTCCGCGACGGCGGCCTCGGCAACGTGCGCACGCTCGCCCAGGCGATGGCGATCCAGCCGGCGATGCTGCGGTACCTCGACAACGCCGAGAACCGCAAGAACTCGCCGAACCAGAACTTCGGCCGCGAGCTGCTCGAGCTGTTCCTGCTCGGCGTCGGGAACTACACCGAGGCCGACGTCGAAGCGGCGACGTCGGCGTGGACGGGGCATGGCCTCGAACTCGAGCAACCAGTACGTGTTCACGCCCCAGCCAACACGACTCCACCGTGCGAACGTTCCTCGGCCGGCCGGTCTCGACCGGACCTGACGTCATCGACGTCGTGCTCGGACCGGACGCGGTGATCGCCGTCGGCCCCAACGCGGGCACGCCGGCGAGGGTCGTGGCGGCTCGCTTCCTCAGCAAGAAGCTGTGGGAGGCGTTCGCCTACCAGGGCCCGTCGGCGACGATCGTCAACGCCCTCGGCAACGTGCTGGTGGCCAACGACTTCGAGATCACGCCGTGGGTGCAGTGCGATGCTGAACCGCTCGGAGTTCCAGTCGGCGACCGCCCGCCAGGGCCTCGTCAAGACGCCCGTCGAGTACATCACCGGCCTGCTGTACCAGACCGGCATCGCGGCCTCGGTCGCCCATCCGGAGTGGTACGCCGAGGACATGGGCCAGGCGATGTTCTATCCGCCCAACGTGAGCGGATGGAAGATCAACGGCTACTGGGTCAACGCCAGCGCGGCGGCGGCCCGTGCGTCGTTCGCCGGCAACCTGCGCTGGCGGCTGCAGACGGGTCGCGTCGCAGTCGAGTCTCGCTCACGCTTCGCGCCGGTTCGTGGACGTGGGCCGACCTCGACGCCATGGACTCGACGGCGTTCATCGACACGTTCGCCGCGGCGTTCGACCTGCAGCTGTCGGCAGCCACGCGCAACGCGCTGATCGCCTGGTCCGACACCGAGAAGACGCCCTGGGGCCAACGCTGGTCACGGTCGTCGAACGGTCTGTTGCTGACGATGATCGCCCCTGAGATGAACGTGGCCTGAGGAGAATCGACCGTGCTCGACCACGACATCGACACCGCACCGGCGCTCGCCCTGCTCACGCATGCGCGACAACGATCCGCTCAGCCTCTCGCGCCGCCGTTTCCTGCAACTCGTCGGGCTCGGCGTCGGCGCCGGTCTCACCGGTGGCTCACTGCTCGAGGCCCTCGGCGGACGCGAGACCTGGGCGGCACCGCCGGTCGGGTCGAACGAGGGGATCCTCCTGATCGTCGGGATGTACGGCGGCAACGACGGCTTCAACACGCTCGTGCCGTTCACCGACTCCAACTACTACGCGCAGCACGGCTCGCTCGCGATCCCCGCCGCACAGACGCTGCAGCTCAACGATCGAGTCGGACTCAACCCGCGGCTCACCGCGTTGAAGCGGTTCTGGGACTCCGGCCAACTGGCGATCGTCGAGGGCGTCGGCTACCCGAACGCCGACCTCAGCCACTTCAACTCGATGGCGATCTGGATGAGCGGCATCCGCAACGGGATCCCGAGCTCGGGGTGGATCGGACGCTGGCTCGACGGCCACCTGCCCGGCGGGCCCGACCTGTACACCGCGGCGTCGATCGGCTCCGGCGTGCCGCTCCACATGCTCGGCCAGCAACGCCGGGCGACGGCCGTCCCACCGGGACGTCCGGGCTTCGGCGGCGGCACCGCGCCGGAGGACCTCCGGATGTACGACGCGATCAGGTCGGTCGCTACGCCGGCCGGCCGCGGTCCGTGGCACGACGCGCTGTCGGGCGCGTTCCGCGATCAGGTCGACCTGGCGGCGACGCTGACACCGATCCTTCCGTCCGATCCGTCAGACGGGCTCGTCGGCCGGCTCGAGGTCGCCGCCCAGTCTGATCAACGCCGATCTCGGCTTCCGCGTGCTCGAAGCCGGCTGGGGCGACTTCGACAGCCACGCCAACCAGCCGACGATGCACGCCGACCGGATGACGGAGTTCAACGACGCCATCGAACAGTTCTTCCTCACGCTCGACCCTCGGTGGGCGACCCGGGTGACGGTGATGACGTTCTCCGAGTTCGGCCGCACCACGCTTCAAGAACGACGGCAACGGCACCGACCACGGCACGGCGAACTGCGCGTTCGTCCTCGGCGCCAACGTCAAGGGCGGGACGTACGGGCAGCACCCGAACCTGGCCGGCCTCAACCGGTGGGACCGCGTCGGCCTACACCGTCGACTACCGCTCGTACTACACGAGCATCATGGACAGCTGGCTCGGCGGCGGCGCGTCGACCGTCCTCGGCGGAACGTACGAGAACCTCGGGCTGTTCGCGTTGCCACCCGGGCAGGGCTCGGCGACGACACCGATCGTCGGTGGCGGTGGCGGCTCGACGTTGCCCGGGTACTTCGTGCCGCTCAGCCCGGCCAGGGTCGCCGACACGCGCGACGGCACCGGCGACGTCCCCGTCCGCCGGGTCGGACCGGCCGAACTGCTCACGGTCGCGATTGCCGGTCGCGGGGGCGTCCCGTCGACTGGAGCGATCGCGGTGATCGCCAACGTCACCGCGGTCGACGTGTCGGAGCCCACGTTCCTCACCGTCTGTCCCGGCGGGGCGGCGCTGCCCGACACGTCGAACCTCAACCCTGTTCCGGGACGCGCGACGCCGAACCTGGTCGTGATGGGACTCGGCGCGGGCGGGACGATCGACGTCCACAACAGCGTCGGCGAGACCAACTGCATCGTCGACGTGTTCGGCTACTTCGACGCCGTCGGCGGAGACCGCCTGCACCCGCTCGAGCCGAGTCGCCTGCTCGACACCCGCAGCGGGGTCGGCATCGACGTCGCCGGGCGGGTCGGCCGCGGCCAGCGCGTCGACCTGCAGGTCACCGGCCAAGGTGGTGTCCCGTCTTCGGGCGTCAGCGCGGTCGTGCTCAACGTCACCGTCGACCAGCCCGCATCGGACGGCTTCCTGTCGGTCGGTCCGGGCGGCGAAGCGATCCCCGAGACGTCGAACCTCAACTTCGTGGCCGGTCTGACCGTCCCCAACCTCGTCGTGTGCAAGGTCGGCGACGGCGGGATGGTGAGCTTCAGCGCCGAGTGCGACGCAGTCCATCTGATCGCCGACGTGTTCGGATACTTCGGTTCCGACGGCTCGAAGGTCCGCACCGTGCGACCCGAGCGGCTGCTCGACACGCGTAGCGGCACCGGCGCACCGCAGCAGCCCGTCGGCTCCGGCAACCCGGTGACGCTCCAGGTGACCGGACGCGGGGGAGTCCCCTCGACGGCGACCGCGGTGGTGCTGAACGTCACCGCCACGCAGGTCACGGCGACGAGCTTCGTGACCGTCTGGCCGACCGGGCACGCCGATGTCGGACACGTCGAACCTCAACATGACCGCGGGCGGCACCTCTGCCAACCTCGTGATCACCAAGCTCGGTGCCGGCGGCACGGTCGACATCGCCAACGCCTTCGGCGAGGCCCACCTGATCGCCGACGTCACCGGCTACTTCGTCGACTGAGGAACGCTCGGCGGTGGCGCGGCTGCCGGCCTCAGTAGAGGAACATCGGCTTTCCGGCGACGTGGCGGACCTTGGGCAGGTAGGCGTCGGCGTCGTAGAGCTCGTCGACGTCGACGCGCTTCACTCCCTCACGGGTGACGCTGATCGGCACGTTGGTGTAGGTGCCGCCGCGCAGCGCGACCATGCGTCCGGAAGCGCCTTCGAGCACGAGGTCGGCGGCCATGACGGCGTAGTTGGTGGCCACCATCAGATCGAGGGAATCCGGGCTGCCGGATCGCATCAGGTACGCCACTTGCTGGAGCACGATGCCCTCGCCGGTGAGCCGGCCGATCATGTCGCCGGTGACGGCACCGATGCCACCGAGCTTGCGATGCCCGTACGCGTCGGCCTCACCGGAGAGCATCATCTCGCCGCCGGACATCGTCGCCCCCTCCGAGATCGTCACCATCGAGTAGTTCGACGGGTTGCGCCGCTTGTCGGCGACGAGGAAGCCGGCGAGCCGTTCGACGTCGAAGGGCACCTCCGAGATCACGGCTCGATCGGCGCCCGCGAGGTAGGCGGTGATGAGTGACGACTCGCCGCTGTAGCGGCCGAACAGCTCGACGACGGCGATGCGTTCATGCGATCCGGTCGAGGTGCGCAGCGCATGGATGAACTCCACGCCCCTCGTGACGGCGGTCGAGAAACCGATGCAGTAGTCCGTGCCGTGGACGTCGTTGTCCATCGTCTTGGGGATGGCGATGACCGGCACACCTTCGTCGTGCAACCGCAAGCCGTACGACAGCGTGTCGTCACCGCCGATCGGGATCAGTGCGTCGAGGCCGAGGTGTTCGATCACGCGGAGCGCGTGCTTCGTGAGATCGTGCGGTCCGTCGCCGACCGCCTGGTCGGCGAGGAAGGCGGGCACCGAGCCCGACTTGACCCGCCCGGGGTTGGTGCGCGAGGTGTGCAGGATCGTCCCGCCCGTGCGGTCGATCGCACGCACCGCCGATGGGGTCAGCGGCATGACGTTCGCCGCGACCGACGCCTCGTCATCGGGGTTCGTCTCGAGCAGGCCCGCCCAGCCACGGCGAATGCCGACCACGTCGTGGCCGCCATCGGCGACCCTGGTGACGACGGCTTTGATGCACGGGTTGAGCCCGGGTACATCGCCACCTCCGGTACATATGCCGATCCGCATCCGAGCGCTCCTCTGCTGTCCCCCAAGATGGTTGCAGACTCGCCGACGTGCGGAGCGGCACAAGACCGGGTAAGAAGATCCGTGTGGATGACAGCTCCCAGGCATCGGACGTCCGATTGCTGGTCCGAACGGCCGAGCGCCTCGATGCTCTGGCCGACACGGCGGAGCTGATGGGCGACAGCTGCGGGGCGGATCGGTTGCGGGCGGCGGCATCGAGCCGGCGCCTCCAGGCGATGGCCCTGCTCGACGACTGACACTCTCGTTCCCGACGTCAGCTCGAATCTCGCCCTGGGTCAAGCAATGACCGGCGCCGGCCGATGAACAGTCTGGACTTCGGAAGGCGGAGAGGAACGTGCAACAGACGACAACGGTGGCGCAGCTGGACCAGCTGCTGCGCCAGGACGCGCCCGTTGCGTTGCAGCGCGCCCGCGAACTGCTCGATGCCGCCGGCACCGATTCCGAAACCGTTGCCTACCAGTCCATTCTGCTGATCAAGGGTGCTGCCCAGGACCGGATCGGTGAGACCGAGGACGGCGCTCGGGTGATGCGGGAGGTCAAGGCCTGGGCCGAGGAGCACGGCGAGGACGCGCTGCTCGCCCGCAGCCACCGTCGGATCTCGGCCCACCTGGGCCGGATCGGTGATCCGGCGCTGATGCTCGAACACGCCGTCGCGGCCGTCGACCTCCTCGACGCCGACACGCCCGAGAATGTCCGCACCGATCACATGCTCGGATTGGCCGACGCGTTGGGCGCCTGCGGCGCCTACGAGGACGCGATCCGGCGATACGAGGAGGTCGCCAAGCTGGCCGACCGATCCGGGGACGGATACATGCGGCTGCGGGTGTTGAACAATCTCGCCTTCACGCAATACCAAGCCGGCATGGGCGTCGAGGCGGTCATCACGGTTGAGCGGCTGCTCGCCCAGGCCGCGGCGGACGGTCAACCGCTGCAGAGCCACGACATCGACACGATCGCCCGCGCCTACACCGCAGTCGGGCGCTTCGACGACGCGATCGCGATCCTCGAGCCGGTGTGCGCGGCCCAGGCCGACGGCGACGACTGCGACGGCCTGGTGCTGGCGTTGCTCACGCTGACCGAGGTACGGCGGCTGGCGGGGAGCCTTGACGAGGCGCAAGCTGCGCTCGATCAATGCGGCCTCCTGATCGAGCAGTACGCCCTCACGGGCTCGCGCACCGAAGCGCTGCGCGAGCAGGCCGAACTGCACGCCGCGCGTGGGCAGTACCGCGAGGCCTACGAGACATTCCGCGCCTTCCACATCGCCGACGGCGAGATGCGCGCGTTGGAGCGGGATCGCAGGGGTCGCACCTTGCACGCCATCTTCGAGGCGACGGAGGCCCGCCGCACCAGCGACTTCTTCCGCGAGCTGTCGACGCACGACTCTCTGACCGGTCTCCACAATCGCCGGCACATGGAGAGCCGGCTCACCGAACTGCTGGCCGAGGTCGAGCAGAACGGGACACATCTGACCGTCGGCCTCGTCGACGTCGACCACTTCAAGCGGATCAACGACACCCGTTCGCACGCTGTCGGCGACGAGGTGCTCCGGCGGGTGGCACGGATCCTCGAAGCCGCGGCCGCTGGCGTCGAGGGCGGGCTCGCGGTGCGCATGGGCGGCGAAGAGTTCCTCTTGCTCCTGCCAGGAGTCGACCGAAGTGAAGGAGTCGAGCGGCTGGACCGCGTCCGCAGCGAGATCGCCGACTACGCCTGGGCCGACGTCACCGCAGGAATCGCAGTCACGGTGAGCATCGGCGTCGCGGCGGCACCCACGGACGAAGTCGACCGGGTCGCGTTGATCGCGCTCGCCGACCGCAACATGTACGCCGCCAAACGCAACGGCCGCGACCGCGTCGTCGCCTGACTCGTCGCCCGGCCATCGACGGATCGGTGGCCTACTGTCGGACCGTGACCGTGCACGAGCTGTCCCGGCAGGACGCGCGCCGGATCGCGGTCAGCGCGCAGCTCCTCGACCGCGAGCGGCCGGACGGGCTGCTCGACGTGGTGCGTCGATTGACCCTGCTGCAGGTCGACCCGACCGCGGCCATCGCACCCAACGCCGACCTGGTCGCGTGGAGCCGGCTCGGGTCGTCCTACTCCCGGGCCGAGCTGCCACAGGCCTTGCGGAACCGGAGCCTGATCGAACTGCGGGCGATGATCCGTCCGGCCGAGGACCTGGCGCTGTATCGGGCTGACATGGCGGCGTGGGCGGCAGGCGATGTCGAGCGGGGCTGGCAGAAGGGCGTCAACGACTGGGTGCACGCCAACGATGCCTGCCACCGCGACATCCTGGCCCGGCTCGACGCCTCCGGTCCGCTGCCGTCCCGCGAGCTTCCCGACACCTGCGCCAAGCCGTGGCGCTCGACAGGGTGGACGAACAACCGCAACGTCACCCAGATGCTGGAGTTCATGGTGGCGCGCGGCGAGGTCGCGATCGCCGGGCGGCAGGGCAACGACCGGCTGTGGGACCTGGCATCTCGGGTCTATCCCGACGACCCCGCGATCCCGGCCGACGAGGCCCGACGGCTTCGCGACGGACGCCGGCTGCGTGCGCTGGGGATCGCCCGGGCCCGCGGCCCGGAAAGCCAGGTCGAGCCGATGGACGTCGGCGAGGCCGGCGAGCCCGCCGTCGTCGACGGCGTGAAGGGTGAGTGGCGGGTCGAGCCGTCGCTACTGGCCCAGCCGTTCAAGGGCCGGGCGGCGCTGCTGTCCCCGTTCGACCGGCTGATCCACGACCGCAAGCGCCTCACCGACCTGTTCGAGTTCGACTACCAGCTCGAGATGTACAAGCCGGCTGCGAAGCGTCGGTGGGGATACTTCGCGCTGCCGATCCTCCACGCCGACCGGCTCGTCGGCAAGCTCGACGCCACCGCCGACCGAACGGCCGGCGTGCTGCGGGTCGACGCCGTCCACCAGGACGTCGAATTCACGAAGACGATGACCGCCGACGTCAATCGCGAGATCGCCGACTTGGCCCGCTGGCTCGAGCTCGATCTCGTTCGCACCGCCTGACCGGAGCCGTCCGAACGGCGCGGTTGGACCGGTCCTTTCGGCCGGTTTGACAGGGTGCCCTGTCACCTCGCGCAGGGTGCCCTGTCACTACGGCGTGACGTCGGGGCGTCGGGCGAGGAAGACCATCTCGAGGCCGGGCCGGTCGGGAGCGTCGCGGACCTCCGACAGCTCGAATCCTTCCCGCACCAACGACGCTTCGATGTGCAGACGCTCGCGGAAGCGCAGTGTGGAGACTGACTCGAGCACGACATCGTCCCGCCGGAAGGTGGTCATCGATCGGAACGTGACGAGGTCGCCCGACACGTCGGTGACCTCCGCCCAGGACTCCACGACGCCGACCCCTGGCACGTCGACGATCGTCCGGGTGAGCTCTGGTGTCCACTGCTCCCAGGCCCGGCGGGCCGGAACGCGCGTCTCGAACACGAGGACGCCGCCCGGGCGGAGGGCGGCCCGGATGCCGCGCAAGGTGAGGGCCCAGTCGTCGTCGGTGAGGAAGACCTGGGCGACGTTGCCGGTCATGAACGCGGCGTCGACATCGAGCGCGGGCAGCGAGGTCGCGTCGCCGTGCAACCAGCGGACCGCGGCCGCACCGGACTTGGAGCGAGCGACGTCGAGGCTGGCGCGTGCCGGGTCGACAGCCGTGACGTCGACACCCCGCCGTGCCAGCAGGCACGCGAACGTTCCGGTGCCGCAGCCGATGTCGAGCACCGACCGAGCACCGAGCTCGTCGACGAGCTCGACGTAGACGTCCAGATCGCTGCGATCCGGGTCGAGCGGGTCGTATACCCGCGCCAGCCGGGGGTCCTCGAAGATGGCGTCGGCCACGCCCCCATCGTGTCCGGGCGTCGACGCCACCGCACACAGGGTTTCCGGCCTGGGCACTTCGGCGGTCGCGCGATGATTCCGCTCGGTGAAACTGACTCCGCTCTATCGCGCGCGGTTCACGTATCCAGCAGCGTGGCACGTCGATCTCGACGGCTCTCTCGGGCGACAGAGTCAGTACTTCTTCTTCGCCGACGGTCGGAGCGAGGGCCGCCTCGCTGGCCGGCTGCGCGGTGCAAATCATCCGATGCGGCGAACGGACGAGACGTTCGTGCCTGACTTTCAAGGGGTCATCGAAACCGACGACGGGGCCGTGGTGTTCTTCGACTGGCACGGATACGGACGGGCCTATCCCAAAGACGCACGTCAGATCGTGCTCAGCGCCACCCACCTCAGCGACGACGATCGCTATCGCTGGCTCAACGACGTCGTCTGTGTCGGCACCGGCGAGGTGAGGCCCACCGAGCTGGTCGTCGAGATCGCCGAACTCGTCTGGGAGCCTCCCGAGGACTGACGGTGTCGAGTGGCGAGGGGTGAAGGTCAGCGGCTGGCGAGATCGCTTCCGGTCTCGCCAACCGCTGACCGATGTGATGTCAGGCGGCGGAGTCGTCGGCCGGCGTCTCCGGGGTCTCCGGGACGAGGTCGGCTTCCGGCACCGTGAAGCTCTTGTCGTTGACGTCGAGCACGGTCTGCTCGTCGACCAGACGCGTGTGCTCGTCGAGCCACGCCTCGCCGACGACGAGGCCATCGGTCACGATCTCGCCGTCGATGAGCGTGTCGTCACCGGGGCCGCCGTCGAGCGTGTCGATCCCAGGGCCACCGAGGAGCACGTCGTCGCCCTCGTTGCCGCTGATGATGTCGTCGCCGTCGCCGCCGATCAGGACGTCGTCGCCGATGCCGCCATTCACGGTGAGCAGCATGGATCCGGCCGCGATACCCGATGCGTCGACGACGTCGTCGCCGTCGACACGCCGACACCGTGAGCCGGTCGAGCGTCGGCTCGACACCCGTGACCGAAACGTGTGTGGCCAGGCCGACGACCTCGAGATTCGAGCCCTGCCCGGCGACCACTGCGATGTCGCTGCCCGCCGAGCCGACCACGGTGACGTTGTCGGCCTGGGCGTCGCCGACGCCACTGCCGGCGGGAGCGGCGAGGTCGGTGTCGAACTCGCTCAGATCGGTACCGCTCAGGTCGTTGACGACCAGATTGTCGGCGCCTCCAAGTGCGTTGAGGTCGATCTGCTCGACATCGTCGAGGTCCATCGTGATGTTGCCGACGTTGCGGAGGAAGCGGACCCGCCCCCCGTTCGCCGACGCGTCGAAGATCTCCGAGGCGGCACTGCCGTTGAACAGCATGTTGTCGAAGCCGTCCTGTCCCTCGACGACGTCGCTGCCATCGCCCGGGTCCCACTGGAAGACGTCCTCGCCGGCGCCGAGCAGGCTGACGTCGTTGCCTTGCTGGCCGTCGACGAAGTCGTTGCCGTCGCCGCCCAGCAGAATGTCGATGCCATTGCTGCCGAGGATGCTGTCCTGACCGGCGCCGCCGTCGACGGTGATCTTGATCAGCGCGGCCAGGTTGCCCGTCGCCGAGAACGAGTCGTTGCCGCCATTGGCGTTGAGCACGAGGTTCTCTGACGTTCCGATGTCGATGGCGAACGGCGCCGGGTTGATGCGGTCGAACCGAACCCGCGCACCGTTGGCGGTCGTCGTGAACTGTTCCTCCCCGTTGCCGCCGTTGACCTCGACGGTGTCGACGTCGGCGCCGCCCTCGTTGAGGTCGGTGTCATCGCCCGGGTTCCAGATCATGCGATCGTTGCCGGCCTCACCGAACGCCCGGTCGTCGGCATCGCCGCCCGTCAACGTGTCGTTGCCCGAGCCACCCGACATCGTGTCGAACCCTCCCTTGCCGAGCAGGGTGTCGTTGCCGGCTTGGCCGGCCAGTGTGTCTCCACCCGAACCGGCGGTGAGGACATCGTTGTCGGCACCGCCGAACAGGTTCGCCCGCGGCAGCGCGCCGTTCGTCTCGCTGAGGGTGATCGTGTCGTTACCGGCCTGACCGACCACTGAGATCGACCGTGTGTTGGCGACCGTGGGTGTGCCGCCCGCGACCGGGATCGCGCCGCCGTTCACCAGGATGGCCCCGGCGGCGTTGCGGCTGATCACGAGGTTGTTGTTCTGGGCATCGCCGACCACCGTCAGCACGCCGAGGGTGAAGAACGCCGACGGTCCAGCGGCGACCGCTGCTGTTCCGGCTGTCAGCGTCGCGACGCTCACGGCCCCGGCGCTCGCTACTGCACCGACGAGCAGGCTGCGAGCCTTCCGTCGGCCTTGGTTGTCCTTCTTTGCGGACATGTCTTTCTCCGTTCATTGCGCGCGACCGCTGATCGGCCGATCCTGTGCGCGCCGGTACGGCCTCGCGACCGTCGAAAGTTCACGTGCTCGCCAATGTTCAGGCGAGGTGTGCCAGAAGACACGCCGTCAGGAGTCGCGTCCGACTCGTCGGTCACGCCCCGTTGCGACCGCGCGAGGCCAGCGCGATGGCAGCTCGCCCGAGCACACCACGGGGGTGGAGGGCTCCGTCTGGGTCGACGCGTAGGGGCGGGCGGGCGGGGCGACGGAACAAGAACCACCGCAGCCGGTCGAGGCGACGTGCGTGGCGCAGAACTCTCGGCTCGGTCAGATCGAAGACCTTGCAGCGTGAAGCAGTCGAGCCGGTCGCGTCGAGGATCGCGTTCACAGCTCGGCGCGCCGCCTCGTTGGCTCCTTCCATCGTCGCCAGATCGGTGGTCGTCCGCACGTAGTCGGCGGCGAGCATCAGGTTGGGGATCCGCGTCGTCACCTCCGGCCGGTCGCTCCACGATCCGGCGGTGTTGATCAGCAGTGGCTCGAGGTTGGTCGCCTCGGTGGGGTTCGGGAACTCGATCGCAGGATCGAGGAACCAGGCCCGCACGCGCGACTCCGCGAGGACCGGTTGCGGACCGTCGTTCAGGTGATCGACGAGTTGGCCCCAGACCTCGGCGCGGATCTCCTCGCGGCTGCACCGCGAGGCGACCTTGCCCGTGCGCTTCCCCGGCGTGTCCCAATCGGACACGTCGACGGAGAGGATCCCGCGGACGTTCCCATCGCCGTAACGCCCGACGTCGACGTCCCGCCAGAACTGGGCTTGCGAGATCGACGTGAGCGCCCACTCCGAGTCGATGTAGATCGTGTGACCGTGGACGATCGGGACGTCCGTGTCGAGGTAGAAGAGGATGCCGTTCATCCACCGGGTCACGAGACGGTCGAGTGCCGCCAACCGCGGCTCCAGCTGCCGCAACGGCGGCCCGGCCAGCGTCCGCATGATCTCCACCGGCAGCGCGGCGACGTAGAAGTCGGCAGTCACGGTGCCGGTGGGTGTCGTGATGCCGGCAATGCGCTCACCTTCCACGACGAGACCCTGAACCGGGCAGTCGAGGCGCAGATCGACGCCGACCGAACGCAGGTACTCGACCCACGGATCGATCCACGCTTCGTTGGTCGGGCCGTCGAGCACGCGATCGGCTCGGCCGCCGACGCGCGTGATGTCGAACAGCAGCTGGGCGAGGATCAGGCCGCCCGTGCGGGCGCTGATCTCCCTCGCGCGCGCCGCCACGAGCGTGCGTGTGAGCCCGTCGGCGAGAAACTTCTGGAACGCGACCGAGCGGCGCTCTGCACCGACGAAGTCCCACCAGCTCTGGTGCTCCCACTGCTCGTAGCGCCGCTCGTCGCAGCTCGTGAGAAGCGTCAACAGCCGCTCCATGAGCACCGCCTGCTCGCCGACGGGGATCCCGAGCTCCGTCGTCCACTGGTGCAGGAACCGGCTGACCACCGCGATGTCATCGAGCGACGCCGGGAGGTGAGCCGCGCTGATCATCTCGTTGCGACCGCCGCCCCTGGCGATCATCACCCTGGTGGCCGCCGTCAGCCGGTCGAACACGGTGCCGTCGGCCGTCGGGATCCGGCTCATCGTGTCGGGGATGTGCCGATAGAAGCCCGGGAAGAAGCGAAAGCCGTGCTCGGCGGGCAGGTCGGAGCGTCCATCCAGCCCCGAGTCCGGAACGGGCAAGCTCCGTGCCTTGCCGCCTGGAATCGGCCTGCTCTCGAGCACGACGACGTCGAATCCGCGCTCGGCCAGTTCGTGGGCGGCGGTCAGGCCGGCCACGCCGCCGCCGAGCACTGCCACCTTCGTCACGGCCGGAAGTTACTCGGCCGCCGAAGCCCGCGGGACCGCCGAACCAGCTGCGACGCGCGCGCACCATGTCGGCAGATGTGCGACTCTGGGAACGTGACCTACCGAGTCAGGTTCTTGGGGCCGGCGGCGCTCGCCGTTCGCGTTGCCACCGCGCTCGCCGACGCCGACGGCGTTGATCTGATCTCGTCGGAACCGCCGTCGAACCGCGACGAGAACACGGTTCAGCTCGATCTCGCTGTACAGGGTGCGCTCGACGCCGTTGCCGCAGCGGTTGAAAGTATCCGCAGCGGCCTGCCGAAAGGCGCGTCGATCGAGATCGTCGACGACTGACGCGAGACGTTGCGGAGATTGGGGATGGCCGTCCGGCGCACTCCGCCGCGTATGGGAGAATCGCGGCCACAACGACACGAGAGGAAGCCTGCGTGACTGCTCAGAATCTCCAGGACATATCGGACGTCCGGGCCCTGATCCAGCTGTACATCGACGGCTCCAACGGCGATGGCGACAAGATGCGTGAGGCCTTCCACCCCGATGCCCACATGTTCGGACACATCGGCCCGATGGACACCTACGAGCCGATCACGGACTTCACCGCCCTCGTGGAGGCGCAGCCGGGCCTCGCGGGTCCGAACTACCGCGCCGACATCCGAAGCATCGACCTGGTCGGCGATGCGGGCGTGGCAGTGTTGGTCGAGACCGACTACTTCGGCTGTGACTTCGTCGACTTCTTCACCGTGGCGCGCATCGATGGTCGTTGGTGGATCACGAACAAGACCTACGCCCACACCGGCGGCACACCACCCGTCGGCTGAGGCGCTGCGAACGGGTACCGCCGAACGGCGATCGTGCCGGCACTGCGCAACGATCGGACGAGGAGGTGACCGTACCGTTGGACACGGAACGCGAGGCCGATGCACTGGCCGGGCTCATCCGCTGGTGGCCGGCCTTCGCGTGCTCTTCGCGATCGGGCTGGGACTGGTCGTCATCGCCCATCCGGGTCCCTTGCCGGGCGAGCTCGGCTATGTCCATTGGCTGCAAGATCTCGACGAACCAGTGCCGACGCTCGCCGACCTCGTCTGGGCGATAACGGGGACGGAGGCTGCCCTGGTCGTGGCTGCCGTGCCGGCGGCCTGGCTGCTCGCGCGACGCGTACGGCAGGCGCCCCTCGTTGTCGCCATCGCGGCGGTGACGATGCTTGTCGTGCAGCCCGTCGTGAAGGAGATCGTCGACCGGCCGCGTCCGTCGGCGCAGGTGGTGACGATCCGGGCGGAGACCGAAAGCATGAGCTTTCCCGCCGGCCACTCGATGAGTACGACCACGGTGTGGGGCGCTGTTGCAGGCGCGACGTGGGCACGCCGCCACCGCGCCATCGGCGTCGCTTGCTCCTTACCGATCGTTCTCGCGTTCTTCGCGGGTGGCGTGCTTGGTGTTCATTGGCCAACGGATGCGATCGCCGGCACCTTGCTCGGCGCGACGGCGGCGTGGCTGATCGTGCGCACGCGGGTCGCGTGTGATGTGCGTGCTAGACCCTGGTCATCCTGAATTGGGAGGTTGTGGTGAAGGTCTCGTGTGCGTTCCCGACGACGACGTCGTCACCGGAGGACATCAGAATCGCGGAGGAGATCGGCTACGAGCGGGCGTGGCTGTACGACACGCCGCAGCAGAGCCCCGACGTGTGGATGTCGTTGGCGATGGCTGCCGGGCGGACGTCGCGCATCGGGCTCGGCCCGGGTGTCCTGGTGCCGAGTCTGCGTCATCCGATGACGAATGCGGCGGCGACGGCGACGCTGGCCGGCCTCGCTCCGGGGCGGGTGGCCGTGTCGTTCGGCACCGGGTTCACCGGCCGGCGAGCAATGGGTTACCGGGCAATCCCGTGGTCGTACATGACCGCCTACATCGACGCCTACTGCGGGCTGTTGCGCGGCGAGGTCGTCGAGTGGGAGGGCGCCCGGATGCAGATGCTGCACCCCGACGGCAGCGCCCCGGCCCGCCCGGTCGAGGTACCGGTCCTGATCGGCGCACTCGGGCCGAAGGGCCGTGCCGTGGCCGAGCACCATGACGGTGTGTTCGCCACCACCACGCTCGAGGGTCTCGAGCCCGGCGCCTTCGACTGGGTCGCCTACCTCTACTGGGGCACGGTGCTCGAGCCCGGTGAGGACGTTTCCTCCGAGCGCGTGCTCGCCGCCGCCGGCCCGGGCGGCGCCCTCGCCTATCACGCCACCTACGAGCTGTACGGCCGCGACGCCGTGCCCAGCCTCCCAGGCGGCAAGGAGTGGCTGGCGGTGATCGACGAGCGGTCGGAGAACGAACGCCACCTCGGCGTGCACGTCGGCCACTGCATCCACCTCAACGAGGCTGACCGGGCGGCGTGGGCGGTGACAGGCGGCGCGCTGCTGCCATCGACGACGGTCACCGGCACCGCCGACGAAGTCAAAGCCCAGATCGACGACCTCGGCGGCAAGGGCGTCACCGAGGTGGTCTTCCAGCCGTGCGGACCAGACACCCGCCGCGAGCTGGAGGCGATGTTCGCCGCCGCCAGCGGCTGATGGACCCCGAGCGCGATGGCAAGGTCGCGGTCGAGGTCGAGTCACCACGCGCCTTGCCGACGGGCACGGTGACGTTCCTGTTCACGGATGTCGAGAGCTCGACGGAGAGGTGGCAGCGCGACGAAGCGGCGATGTCGACGGCGTTGGCGGCTCATGATCAGGTCATCCGCGACGCTGTCGAGTCATACGACGGCCGGGTGTTCAAGCACACCGGCGACGGGATGTGCGCGGTGTTCACGTCTGCTCGCCAGGCGGTGGGTGCCGCGGTGCAAGCCCAGCGATCGTTGACGCTGCCGGTGCGGATGGGGGTGCACACGGGCGAGGCGGAGTTGCGCGACGGCGATTACTACGGGCCGACATTGAACCGCACCGCCCGGGTGATGGACGCCGGCCACGGCGGCCAGATCCTGCTGTCAGCGGCCACCGCCGAGCTGGCCGATGAGCTCGAGATGACCGACCTCGGCGAGCATCGCTTGAAGGGAATCGCCGCACCGATTCGACTGTTCCAACTCGGCGCCGAAGAATTCCCGGCGCTGCGGACACCACTGGCGCGGGCCGGGAACATGCCGACCGAGCTCAACGAGTTCGTCGGACGCGAGACGGAGATCGCCGACGTTGTCGCCGAGCTCGCCGGGCATCGTGTTGTGACCCTGCTCGGGGTCGGCGGTACGGGCAAGACGCGGCTGTCGATCGAAGCTGCCGCCGCGGCCGCGCCAACCTTTCCCGATGGTTGCTGGTATGTCGAGCTGGCGACGGTGGCCATCGCCGGCGCCGTGGAGCTCGCATTTGCCGCCGGCCTGGGCCTCAAGGCAGTGGCCGAGGGCGACGTAGTCAGCGGCATCGTTTCGACGTTGAAGCACAAACGGCTGCTGATCGTGGTCGACAACTGCGAACACGTGCTCACCGCCGCCGGCGAAGCGATCGACTCCATCGTGCGGGGCTGCCCGACAGTCGCGATCCTGGCGACCAGTCGCGAGCCGCTGATGGTGACCGGTGAACGCCTGGTTCCGGTGCCGTCGCTCCCGCTCGCCGACGCCGAACGGTTGTTCATCGAACGGGCTCAGCGCCGAGGCCCCCCATCTGGTCATCGACGCCGTGCAGTCGGCGGCGATCACCGAGTTGTGCGAACGCCTCGATCGGCTCCCGCTGGCGATCGAGCTGGCCGCATCTCGGGTCCGAGCGCTCAGCCCGGTCGAGCTGGCCGCCGCGCTCGACGAACGCTTTCGTTTGCTGGTCGGAGGTCGACGAAACCGAGTCGAACGTCACCAGACGATGCGCGGCACGCTCGACTGGTCGTACGAACTGTGCAGCGCGATCGAGCGCGCCGTCTTCGACCGGCTCTCCGTCTTCCCCGCCGGCTTCGATCTCGTTGCCGCGCGGGTTGTAGCGGGCGGGGCACCCGTATCCGATCTCGATGTCATCGACGTCGTGCCGCAGCTTGTCGACCGCTCGCTGGTGCAGCGAACCACCGGACCCGACGGCACGTCCCGGTACCACCTGCTCGAGACGATGCGGGCCTACGGACGCGAACACCTCCAACACGAAGGCACCGCTGACGAGGTACGCGAACGACACGCGCGCCACATCGCGAGCACGATCAATGCGCTGTCGCTTGCCACAATCGGTCCCAGCGAGGCCGTTGCGCGACAACGGATCGCGCAACTGCTGCCGGACTGTCTGGTCGCGTGCACCTGGTTCATCGATCACCACGACTGGGACGCCGCGTTCGATGTTGCCTGCTTCGGGGTGACGGACTGCGAACGCGAGCAGAAGGAGTTGTACATCCTGATTGCCGAGGCAGTCGCGGCCGTCGGTGACGAACCGGAGTTCCTCGGAGAACTGACACTCGGCGTCGAGATGGAGCGGCTCTCGGTCGGCGAGGTGAACCGCAGAGCCTGGGAGATGATCGATGCGGGCGGGCAGATCCCCGCCCACCGCTTCTCCGACGCCCCTCAGACCAGAGTCGAGGGCCACGCAGCGCGGGGAAGGCGCCCCGACGAACTCCTCGCCAGCCTGCAATCTCTGCACGACGCCCCGATCGCGACACGATGCGTCGCCGAGCACGCCGTCATGCGGAACCTCGCCGTGGTACAACCCGATCTGGCTGCCGAACATCTCCCCGCGTTCGAGACCCTGATGAGGAGCTCAGGAAGCCGTTCGGGCCTGGCGATGATCGCCGAGGTCCGAGGACACCTCGCGTTCAGCGCTCAGGAGTGGGCCCTGGCGGCGGACTGCTTCGAGGAGGCGCTCGCCGTCAATCCGGACGCACCGAGAGGCTGGTTCGAAACCACGGTGTCCTGGTATCGGCTCGTGGCACTGGCATTGTCAGGCGCCGCCGCCGAGATCAGCGCACTCCGAGCTCAGCGACCCGTGGCGATGGCTACGCGAGGCCGACCTGTCGATCCTGAGGTGGTGGGGCGCGTCGGCCACGGCCATCGTCCTCGAACGGCTGAACAACGCGGACTTGGCGAGCCGGTTCCGGCGATGGATCGTCCAAACCGATCCCGGCGAGGTCGGACGGATGATGGAACTCAGACTCACCGGAGCAGAGTTTCGCCTCGACCGCGAACCGACCGATCCCGTCGACCTCGACGAACTCGTCGACGAGCTGTTCGAGTTCGCCACCTCCCGTGGCTGCTCGTGAACAACGGTCAGGGCTGCGCGCCGCCGGCATGCCCGCCTTCGTGCCAACGCCGCAGGAGCTCGAACGGGAAGATGCCCGTGGAGTGGCCGTCGTTCCAGGTGATCGCCAGTCCCCACGCGCCGTGCAGCTGGGCATCTTCGATGCGCAGCGGCGTCGGGCTGTCCGGGCGCGGCCAGACCTCCTCGCCCCGATCACGCAGCCCCCGACATCCCGCGCACGGGCACCCTCCCCGCAGCGTCACCAGGTCGAAGTTGACGACGTACCCGTCGACGTACGTGAGGGTCACACCCTTGTCCCGCTCGACGTCGATGTTCATCGGCTCGTAGCGATCATCCACCGACCCAGCCTGCCCCACGGGCCGCGCTTCTCACCGGCACGGTACTGCGAGCACCGCAACGCGACTTGCCAAGCGGTCGCCGCTTCATCTAGGAGTAGCGCATGGCGATCCAGGGTGATTACGAACCGAGCGCGCTTGATTGGGTCCGCGAACAGGTCGAAGCGTACGAGGCGTCCGGGGGCACGCAGGCGAACACGCTTCGCGACACCGGGATCCCCGTGATCATCGTGACGATGAAGGGCGCGAAGAGCGGCAAGGTCCGCAAGATCGCTCTCATGCGCGTCGAGCACGAGGGCGAGTACGCGCTGGTCGCGTCGTACGGCGGCGCTCCCAAGCATCCGGTCTGGTATCACAACCTGATGGCCGATCCCGGCGCCGTGCAGGTGCAGGATGGGCCGGAGCCGTTCGACGCCACGGTCCGTGAGGCCGAGGGTGACGAGCGCGCCGCCTGGTGGGAGCGAGCGGTCGCCGTGTTTCCCAACTACGCCGAGTACCAGGCCAAGACCGACCGCCAGATCCCGGTGCTCATCGCCAGCCCGCGATGAGCGGGCCGGCGGGCCGCCGGCACGACAGCAGCGTGTTCGGCCTCCGGTTCGCAGTCGGCTCGATCTCGTCACCTACAACCAACCGCATCGCCGCCCGACCGTTAGCTTCACGGTGTGAGCGAGTCGGCGAGCGAGCGGCACGGCCGGCTGGTCGGCATCAAGTTGCGGGCGCTGGTCGGCGATCACCTGGGTCGAACGATCGACGTCGAGCCCCAGTCGTTCGCCGCCAGGCGCCGCGCTCTTGATCGGACGGTCGGCGTGGGTGCTTCTCGAATCCGAGCCGGAACGGCGCCTCGGCGCAGCGTTGGCCTGGGCGATCCGTCACGACGCTGACGAGCTCCACGTCGTCGCCGAGTCGGGGACCGGAGCGCTCGCTCGACGGGCCGCCGAGTTCACGATCCCGATCAGCGTGTGGCACGCCGAGGGCCGACTCCTGCTTCCGGCCATCGCCGAGCCGGTCGTCGCGCCGGTGGCCGCCGACGCCGACCACCTGCGGTTCAACGACCTGATGGTGGAAGCTGGGGCGACGCCCGTCGTCGAGCACGGTGTCGTGTTCGGAGAGGTCAGGGGCCTCGAAGTGTGCCGTGTCGTCGCCGATCCGGTCACCGGTTCGATCCGCCTCGAGGTGGGTGTCGGGCCGCCCGACCGCGAGGCGTTCCAGCTGATCCACGGCGACGTCCCTCCGGTCGAGGCGCTCGCCCGCGTCGTGGAAGCGGTCCTCAAGTACCGCAACGTCGATGTCCCGCAGCATCCGCTGAACCGGGTCGCACGCGAGCGGTTCTTGCGCTGGCGTCTCGAGCAACAGCCGGCGTTGGTGGGTGCCGTGAGCCTGGCGCCGGTCGCACCTCCGCTCCCGCGACGCAACGCGAACGACGTCGGCGCATGCTCGGCGATCGGCGCCAGCCCGACGGGTCAGGTGGTCCTCGCCGTCTGCTCGACCGGCGTCGACCTCGACGTGATCCCGTACGCGGCCGACGCCCGGCTGGCGGCCACCGGGGGGAGATCAGTGGCAGCCGCGCCGGGCGTCGGTTGGGGGGAGCTCCACGTCCTTGTGGCACTCCCGTCGCGCGACCTCGTGCCGTTGACTCACGACCTGGCCGCGCGGTTGGTTCAGGCGGTCGAGCTGGTGCCCGTCGACTGATCGGCCTCGCCGGCCGCCTCGACCGGTGCACCGTCGCCCTCGGCTGATTCGTCGGTCGTGCTGGACTCGATCGCGGGCGCGACGGGCGTGGTGTCGATGGCGATCGCGCGTGTCTCGGGGGCATCGACTCGGCCGACGGTCACGGTCAGGCGCCCGTCGACGTGGCGGGCCGCCACCTTGTCGGGGTCGACGCTGGTGTCGAGTTGCACGCTGCGCTCCCACTGGAGCTCGTCCGTGTGGACGCCGATCGTCAGTGCCGCGTCCGGCGACGTTGACGTTGACCGCCTCGGACGGGACGCCCGGAAGGTCGACGGTGAGCACCAGCGACCCCTCGGAGCGGCTGGCATCGACCGCAGGGAAGCGCCGACGGGGCTCGGAGAACGACTGGGTGAGCTGCTCGAAGGCCCGGTCGAACGAGCTGTCGAAGGCTCGGACCACGGGGAAGCTCCGGGAAACGAATGGCGAACGGTGACGAACGATCATGGACGTGCTCCTTTGAATGCGTCGGAAGGGGGTGGGGATGGGGATGGATCTGGCGTCGAATGCTGGGTAGTGCGGCATCCGGTGATCACAGTCAGCAGTGTACAGAAAAGCTGCGTCGTTACAACTCAAGATTTGCGGAATTCCGACCGCTAACCTGCATCCGGCATGGCCGAGCCGAATGCCTCCGAGCGGCACGTCGCGTCCCGACTCGCCGCCGCTGAACAGGAGTTCCGCGATCTCGAGGGCCGTCTTGCGGATCCGGAGCTGGCGAGCGATCCGGCCCAGCTCCGCATCGTCGCCACCCGATACCGGGCCTTGGAGCCGTTGGTCGACGCTCTCGTCCGGCAGCGTCGACGCCTCGCCGACCGCGATGCCGCCCGCGAGCTGATCGTCGACGCCGGGCCCGCCGATCAGCAGTTGCTCGAGGTCGAGCTCGACGCGGCCACCGCGGATCTCGCCGCGATCGACCTCGAGCTGCAAGCGCTCCTCGTGGCGCCCGACCCCCACGCCGGGCGCCCGGTGATCATCGAGATCAGGGGCGCCGAGGGCGGCGAGGAGGCCAACCTGTTCGCCCGCGTGCTGTACGACATGTACGTCGCGTACGCCTCCGCCAAGGGATGGAAGGTCGAGACGTTGGCGCTCGACGACAGCGACCTGGGCGGGATCAACGAGGTGACGATGGTGATCCGCGGCCACGACGCCTGGCAGCGGCTCAAGTTCGAAGGCGGCCCACACCGCGTGCAACGGGTTCCGGTCACCGAGAGCCAGGGACGCATCCACACCTCATCGGCGACGGTGACGGTGCTGCGCGGAGGTCGACGAGGTCGAGGTGCAGATCGACGAACGCGATCTGTCGATCGACGTGTACCGCTCGAGCGGACCCGGCGGCCAGAGCGTGAACACGACCGACTCGGCCGTGCGCATCACCCACGTGCCGACCGGCGTCGTCGTTGCGATGCAGGACGAACGCAGCCAGCTGCAGAACCGCACGCGCGCGATGCAGGTGCTGCGCGCCCGCCTCTACGAGCTCGCCGAGCGGGAGCGCGAGGTCGAGATGTCGGCGGAGCGGCGGTCGCAGGTCGGCGGTGGGGGACGGAGCGAGAAGATCCGCACGTACAACTACAAGGAGAACCGACTGACCGATCACCGCATCGGCTTCACCATTTACCGGCTGTCCGATGTGTTGGCCGGCGATCTCGACGAGGTCGTCGACGCATTGATCGCGGACGAGCGGCTGCGCCTCCTCGCCGGCGATCACGAGTGACTGCACGAGCCGCGGCCATGAGCGAAGTGACGGTCCGCGAGCTGTGGGACCAGACCGCCGCAACTGCTCGACGATCGCCCCGCGGCGCGCTGGTTGTGCGAGGTCGCCACATCGGCCGACGGCGAGGAGTTCATGGCGACGCTCGACGAACCGGTGACGCACCGGATGGTTGCTCATCTGGACTCGATGCTCGAACGGCTCCGCACCGGCGAGCCCCTGCAGTACGTGCTCGGTCGCTGGAGCTTCCGACAGCTCGACCTCGCCATCGACTCGCGGGTACTGATCCCGCGACCCGAGACCGAGCTGGTGGCGGAGACGGCGATCGCACTCGCACGGGCGATCGGTTCGCCCGTCACCGTCGCCGATCTCGGCACCGGTTCGGGAGCGATCGGCCTCGCCCTCGCCGACGAGCTCCCACACTCGGGCACCACGGTGTGGATCACCGATGTCGACGCCGATGCGCTCGACGTCGCGCGGGCGAACCTCGCCGGGCTCGGGCGGGCGGCCGTCAACGTGCGCGTCGCCCAGGGGTCGTGGTTCGACGCCCTGCCGGGGGACCCTCGCTTCGACCTGATCGTGGCCAATCCGCCGTACATCGCCGACGGTTCGAGTTTGCTCGACGATTCGGTGCGCGAGTGGGAACCCCACCTGGCGCTGTTCGGCGGGTTCGACGGGCTCGACGACATCCGTCACCTTGTGAGCGGCGCACCCACCCATTTGGTGCCCGGTGGGTGGCTCGTGCTCGAGATCGGCGCCGATCAAGGAACGCTGGTGCGCGGGCTGTTCGACACTGCCGGCTACTCCGAGGTCGACATCAGGCGTGACCTCGCCGGCCACGATCGCATCGCCCTCGGTCGCTCGCCCGGTCAGTAGCCCGCAGTCACAACGA
>CAVRNI010000031.1:0-12661 GCA_963722415.1 Ilumatobacteraceae bacterium | reverse complement strand
GCGGGCTCCGTTCTCGTCCGACATCGCGCCTCGAGCAGGGCCTTCTGCGCCTCGTCGGCGAGGTACCCGCCCGGTGACCAGTTGGTCGACGAACGTGTCGTAGATCGCGGCGTCGAGCAGGATGTTGCCATCGGCCGAGCAGCCCGATCCGAAGTCGGACGTCTTCGACATGCGGGTGTTCCGAGCCGCATCCTCGATGTCCGCGGTCTCGTCGATGACCATCGTCGAGTTGCCCGCCCCCACCCCGAACGCTGGGCGGCCCGAGCTGTAGGCGGCTTTGACCATCGCGGGGCCACCGGTGGCCAGCGTCATGTCGCAGATCGCCATCAACTCCTGCGACATCGGGATCGAGGGTTCCGCGACGCACTGGAACAGGTCGGCGGGTGCGCCTTCACGTACCATCACGTCCCGGAGTATCCGGGTGACCTCGCCTGTCGTCTTCTTCGTACGCGGATGAGGCGAGAAGATCACCGCGTCCTTCGCTTTGATGGCGTAGATCGCCGTGCCGGGTGGGGTCAGCTCCGGGTTGGTCATCGGCACGATCGACGCGATCACTCCGGCCGGCTTGGCGTACTTCACGAGCCCTCGTGCGTCATCGGTCTCGATGATCCCGACGCTCGGGGTGCGGAGCGCATCACGCAGGATCCCGTGGATCTTGAAGCGCTTGGCGGGCCGACCGTCGCGGTCACCAGCACCACTCTCGTCGACCGACATATGAGCCAAACGGGTGAAGGTCACCTCGTTGCCGAGCGCCCATCCGATCGCTTGCGCCAGTCGGTCGACCCGCGGTTGGTCGTAGTCGGCGATCTCGGCCATGGCGGTCCGGGCCCTGGCCAACATGTCGGCGGCGACCTGTCGTTCGTGTTCGGTGATCTCGCGTGCCACAGGGGCTCCTTCAGTCGGTGGCGACGTGGGAGATGTCGCGGCCTGGTGAGTAGATGTCGAGGATGTTCCAGTGCCCGGTGGTCGGGGTCGGGTTGTTCTTCATCGGCACGTCGAGCACCGTCGGCCGTCCGGATGCGAGGGCTGCCTCGAGCGCCGGCAAGAACTCGTCAGCACGCTCGATGGTCACGCCGTCGGCGCCGTACGCCCTTGCGATCGCGGCGTAGTCGGGCACACGATCGCCGATCTCGCCCGGGAACGTGGTGCCGTACGTCAGGTCGTAGTGGGCCATCTGGAGGCCGGCGATCGTCCCGTATCCGTTGTTGTTCATCACGACCCACACGATGGGCAGGTCGAGCTCGACCGCGGTCATCAGCATCGCCGGGTTCTGGCCGAAGCCGCCGTCACCAACGAGGGAGACGACGGTTCGACCTGGAGCGGCCAGCTTGGCGCCGATGGCCGCCGACGGGCCGAAACCCATGGTCGCGAACCCGCCCGGCGTCAGGAACGACCCGGGTTCGAGGATCGGGAACTGCTGGCCGACGCCGTTCTTGTTCCAGCCGACGTCGGTGGTGATGATGGCGTCATCCGGCAACGCGGTGCGGGTGTCGGCGAGGATCCGCTCGGGCATCATCGGCCACGCGTCGCTGGTGGCCATCGCGGCGTTCTGCTCGACGAACGAAGCGCGAAACTCGGCGATCTTGGCAACCATCACTGGGTTCTCGAACCCATCCGGGAAGCGTTCCCGGGCCACCCGGTTCAGCACCCGGAGCGCGGACCTGGCATCGGCGACGACGCCGATCTCGGTCGGGAAGTTCCGGCCGATCTCGCTGGGCTCGATGTCGATGTGGATGAGCTGCGTGTCGGGTATGTCGAACGTGAAGCCGCGGTACCACGAGCTGCTGTCGGCTTCCTTGAAACGCGTACCGATCGCCAGCACCGTGTCGGCTCCGAGGCACGCGTCGTTCACGAGCGCGGTACCCCAGAACCCGGTCATGCCGAGCACGAGGGGATGCGCATCAGAGACCGCCCCCTTGCCCATCAGGCTGTGGGCGAGCGGGATGCCCATGTGGTCCATGAACCGTTCGAGCTCCTCGCTCGCTCCGGCCAGGTGGATGCCGCCGCCCACGTACAGCACCGGAGAGCTGGACTCGGCGAGCCGATCGACGATTCGGACGGCGATCTCGTCGTCGATCGAGGGTTTGACGAGCAGCCTGGTGTTGTGGTCGAGCCGCTCGAAGAGCGCTGGGTCGATCTCGGCGGAGAAGACATCCATCGGGACGTCGACGAGGACAGGGCCCGGCTGACCCGACTCGGCGAGCGCAAACGCCTTGTCGACGATCTCCGGAAGCAGTTCGGGTGTGTCGACCCGCCATGCCCGTTTCACGAACGGGCGGTAGATCTCGTGCTGAGCGGCGTCGGCATGGAGGTTGACCTCTTGGTGCGGATGCTTGCCGTAGTAGTGGGTCGGGACATCGCCGGCGATGACCACCATCGGGATGCAGTCGAGCGCGGCGTTGGCGACACCCGTCGCACAGTTGGTGAGGCCCGGACTGAGGTGGCTGAGCAGCACCGATGCTCGGCCCGTGACGCGTGCGTAACCGTCGGCCGCGTGCGCCGCGATCTGCTCGTGGCGGACGTTCACGAACTCGATGGCGCTGTCCGCCATGGCGGCGAGCACTGCGATGTTCGTGTGTCCGCAGAGCCCGAAGACCCGGGTCACCCCTCGGCGCGACAGGTAGTCGACCAGTTGCTGGGCGACTGTACGACTCATGCGGAACCTCGCGGTGGAAGGGTCGTGGCGGCGGCCCGCCGTACGAGTGGGCAGACGGGTCGATGCGGCGCATCGGGGGCATCGAAGCGAGCTCCTCCGCAACGTGCGCCATCACACCGGCCATTCGCGACGCGATGAAGACGGCGTTGGCGAGTTCGACCGGGAAGTCGATCTCGGCGAGGATCGCGGCGTAGACACCATCGATGTTGATCGGCAGCCGACGACCCGTGGCGGCTTCGAGCGCGCCTTCGATCGCGATGGCAGCGTCGATGTACGACCCCTCGACACCGAGCTCGCGAGCATCGTGATCAGCCGGTCGACGCGTGGGTCTCGTTCGGTGTGTTGGCGGTGTCCGAAGCCGGAGAGTCGTCGCCCATCCTGTCGACGTGAGGCGACGACATCGGCGGCGGCTCGCTGCGGTCGGTTC
Organism: Ilumatobacteraceae bacterium; assembly: GCA_963722415.1. Classification (GTDB taxonomy): domain Bacteria; phylum Actinomycetota; class Acidimicrobiia; order Acidimicrobiales; family Ilumatobacteraceae; genus JALOLG01. The sequence goes on along the minus strand of CAVRNI010000031.1, from coordinate 9,578 downwards.
CGGCCTTCGCGCGGTCGGCGACCTCGGAGATCACGCTCATGGCGTCGCCGACTGCGGCGGCGTGGAACTGGCCCATCGCGAGCAGTCCCGCGCGGCCGCGCCGGCCTGGAACGATCCGCCGCCCGTGATGACCGTTCGAGCGGCGAGCACGGAGGGTGTGCCGGGGCCGTGGTCGACGGACGCAACCATGAGGGCGTCGAGCAATCCGGCAGCTGCCGGGGTCGGGAGTTCGCCGGCATACAGGAGGTGGACCACCGAGCTGAACGAGGTGGTTCCGATGAGGTCGAGCAGGTCATAGCCTCGGATGTGGATCCCGTCGGGAGTCGTCTCCGTCAGGGCGGACACCCAACCTTGCGGGCCGCTACCCATCGACGCAGATAGCCACTATTCATATAGGTCTATGATCGTTGACGGGTCACGAGGCGTCAAGCCGGCGGCAGCCGGCGTGGCCGTCAGCCACGTCGCGCCCCGCCGTGTAGCATCGGAACGTAGTCCTTGCCTGACGAGGACATCGAACGCGTAGAGGCCTCATGCCCGACACGGAGGCGCTGTTGGCAGCCGAGGAAGAGGGAACATGAGCGGCACGGAGAAGCAAGTGTTCGACTCGGTACCCGAGGTGATCCGGCGCGCGCTCGAGTCCAGGATCGCCGACATGAAGCTGCAGCCGGGTCATCGCCTCGGGCTCAAGTCCGCGCTGCAGCGAGAGTTCGGAGTCGCCGGTCCGACGATCGACCAAGCACTCCAGCTGCTGGTGAACGACGGCTTGATCTCGATCCGGCGCGGACCGGGCGGCGGCGTCTTCGTCGCGCGATCCCACCCGGTGTTGCGGCAAGGTTCGAAGCAGCTGTGGGCGCGTGACATCGAGTCGCTCGTCGAGAACATCGAGCTGCGCGAGGCGCTGACCGGCTTGTTGGGTGTCTCGGCGGCGAGGGCGGAGTCTCGTGATCCGGACAAGCTGCGCGAGCTCGGCGAGCTGGCGGACGCCATCAGCGTGGGCGAGCACTCCTTCGAGAACCAGCGGCTGATCTGGCGTGGCCACCACCTTCTCGCGGAGCTGGCCGACAACGCGAGCCTCCGGTTCATCTACGTCAATCTGCTGGAAGCTGCAGAGGCGCTGATCATCCAGATCGAGTTCCCGAACGCCGGCCCAGGCGCGGACCGTGAGCGACTCCGTCGCGATGCGCATGCCGGCTTGTTCCGTGCCGTGGTGGTCGGTGATGTCCAAGCGGCGTGGACGTTCGGCGAGACGGTCAGGATCGTGTCGCCACACGGTCGCGACAAGCAGCTCGTGTCCGTCGATGGCATCGGGCCGTCACGGCTCTGGTCCGCCGAGAGCCCGGTCACCGCCGCGTCGTGAGCGGCCCGGTCCGCTTGGCCCTCATCGGCTCGGGCATCAAGATGTCGATGGCGAAGGCGTTCCACGAACTGGCGGGCGCCTTGTCGGGCATCGAGGTGACCTACGACCTCATCGATCGCGATGCGTCGTTGCGTGCCGACGTCCCCCGTCTCATCGGTCGTTGTCGGGACGACGGCTATACGGCGCTGAACGTCACGTATCCGTTCAAGGAGATCGCGTTCGGGTGCGTCGTCGTCGACGATCCGAGCGTGCAGCAGATACGCGCCGTGAACACGATCGTCTTCCGCGACGGTGGTCCGCCCGTTGGGTCGAACACCGACTTTTCGGGCCTCCTTCGACGCTGGCGACTGCGGTGGCCCGACGAGCGCCCCGGCGTGGTCGCGTTGATCGGAGCGGGCGGAGTCGGCAGATCGACAGCCTTCGCACTGGGCGAACTGGGGGCGTCGGCGATTCGGATCGCCGATGTCGAACCCGACCGCGTCGGTGCGCTCGCCGACGCCCTCGCCCGACGGTTCCCGGATCTGCCGGTCGTCGCGGCGGAGACGGCCGAGTCCGCGGTCGATGGTGCCGACGGGGTCGTCAATGCGACGCCGGTGGGCATGTACTTCAACCCGGGCGCGCCCGTTGACCTCGCGGGCGATCGGCGACCAACGGTGGCTGTTCGACGTGGTCTACTCTCCGATCGAGACCCCGCTGGTGGTTCGAGCGAATGCCGCCGGGATGGCTGTGCTGAACGGCTTCGAGCTCTTCCTCGGTCAGGGCTTCGATGCCTTCGAGCGGTTCACGGGACGACGGCTCGCGCCACACGCGGCGCAGGAGCTCGAAGACGCGATGTGGCGGCGGGTCGCCGAGAGGACGAATGTCCGCATCGAGACGCCGTCTTGACTCTCCGCTGATCGGCTCCCTAGAATTCACTACATTCATTGTCGCCATCCAACCGAGTGGCGCCGATTCCAGGGGGAAGCTTGATGTTGAAATCCGGCCGAAAGGCTCGGCTGTTCGCCGTGCTCGCCGCATCCTCGCTCGTTGTCGCGTCGTGCGGCGACGACGACGACGATGTCGTCCGACGACGCCGCGACGAAGACCGCGGAGGCCGCCGAGGACGCGCGACGACGATCGCGGAGGCCGCGCGACGGCGATCGCGACGACCGTCGAGGACGAAGCGGAGGAGTCCGCTGAGACCACGGCGGCGACGGAGTCCACCGAAGGCGGCGGCGAGGGAGCGACGCGCCGAGTGCCCCAATGGGGACAGCGTCTTCCTCTTCGTCCCGTTCGAGGGGAACCAACCGGTCGGCGTGAACTGGCGGGCGGGCATCGAGCACGCCGTCGGGGAGATCAACGAGGCCGGTGGCATCCTCGGCTGTCAGATCACGACCGAGTTCCAGGACACGCAGGCCGACCCCGACGTGTCGAAGCAGGTCGTGGCCGAAGGCGTCGAGAAGGACCCGTACGCCATCCTGGGCACCGTGTTCTCCAGCTCCACCGTCGTCAACATGATCGAGGCCCAGCGTGCGGAGATCCCGATGTTCGTCGGCGCCGAGGCGCCCTCGATCACCAACCGTGAGGAGAACGGCGACAACGACTTCATCTTCCGCACCTCGTTCGGGAGCGACAACGCCGCACCCAAGCTCGTCAACTACATGGTCGAGCAGGGCGTCGAGAGCGTCGACATCGTCTACAAGAACGACGAGTACGGCGCAGGTGGCTCCGCTGCCCACAAGGCAGAGTTCGAGGAAGCCGGCATCACCGTCGGCGAGGAGATCCTCGTCCAGCCCGACCAGACCGACCTGTCGGGAGAGGTCACCCAGCTCGCCGGCTCCGATGCTCAGGCGGTGTTCGTCTTCCTGACCGAGCTGGAGACGGCCGCGTTCCTCGACGAGGTCCAGAACCAGGCCTTCGACAAGCCCCTGTACGGCAGCGACGTCCTCGTCTCCGGGATCGGTGATCGAGCTGGCCCAGCCCGGCGCCGCCGACGGTGCCCAGGCCCACGTGGGCCTGGCGGCGAGCGCGCCCGTGTTCGCCGACTGGATCGCCGCCCACGAAGCGTTCCACCCCGGCATCACCGGCGTCGACCACAACAACATCAAGGGATACCTCTCCGTTCACATGGTCAAGGAGCTCACCGAGCAGGTCGGCGAGTTCGATCGTCTCGCTCTGGCCGAGATCGCCCACTGCAACGAGCTCAGCGTCGCGGACGAGCCGGGTCTGCTGATGGACTTCGCGATCGACGGGAACGGCGACATCGATCGCGACAGCTTCATCATCGAAGTCGTCGACGGCGTGGGCCAGGTCGTCGCCGACGCGCCGAGGCTCGACAACCTCGCCGAGCGAGGCTGCTGACCTCCTCCGGTCAGTGACCGAGCCCCACCGTGGGCGGCGTACCGTTGGGTGCGCCGCCCACCTGCGGCATCGCGGACGTGCAACAGTTCCTCCAGGTCACCTTCTCCGGAATCGCCACCGGGGCGATCTACGCGATCGCCGCCGTCGGCTTCTCCCTGCTCTGGCAGACGGCCGGAGCGATCAACTTCGCCCATGGCGACTTCATCATGCTGCCGGCGATCATCATGCTGGTCCTCGGCCTGCAGGAACCGACCTTGGGCATTCCCGACTTCGTTCCGATCATCGGTGGCGCCAACGTCGGCCATCCGATCCCGCAGATCGGCATCGTCGCCGGCTTCGCGATCACCATCCCCATTGCGATCTTCCTGCTCGGATGGGTCTTCAAGGTCTCTCTCGTCGACCGGTTGCTGAAGCCCGGCGGCGACGACATCCCGCTCGTGATCGCCACGATCGGTCTCGGGCTGTTCATCCGCGAGTACGTGCACAAGACGTTCGGGGCCACGCCGCAGAACTTTCCGTTCTGCGTTCGGGAACGAGGTCTGGCGCCCTGGAGGCGTGGCGATCACCCGCAACGACGTCGGCGTGCTGATCGTCGCCGTGGTCGTCATCCTCGCCCTGCAGCTGTTCTTGAACCGCACGTACACCGGACGTCAGATGGAGGCCGCCGCCCAGAACGCCGAGACGGCGACCGTCCTCGGCATCCCGGTGAAGCGGATGATCCTGTACACCTTCGTCATCAGCGCCGTGCTCTGCACGATCGCCGCGCTGCTCGTCACGCCGACCATCAATGCGCGATGGGACGGCGGCATCACCCTCGGTCTGTTCGCGTTCACGGCGGCCATCATCGGCGGCTTCAACCAGGTGCGCGGCGCGTTGTTCGGCGGATTCCTGGTTGGGGTCCTCCAGAACTGGTCGACCACCTACGTGTCGAGTGCCTATCGGGATGCGTTGCCCTCATCCTGCTCATCGTCGTCATCCTGTGGCGACCGCAGGGTCTGTTCGGCCGAGCCGAGGAGCGACGGATATGACCAGCTCGCTGGTCCCGGAGCCGGACCAGCACGACCGCACGACGACGGTCGCGGTGCGCGACCGAGGCCGGCTGTCGGCACCACTGCTCTCGCTGGTGACGGCGGCGACGGCGTTCCTCGTGCTGTTCCCGATCAATCGGTCGAGCTTCAGCGGGCTGATGTGGATCTGGGCCGCCGTGCTCGTCGCTGTCCTCGTGGCGCTCACCCTGATCCCGAAGGAGTCGCTGAACGGTCGTGCGATGAACTGGATCCTGCTCGCCGGCTTCCTGGCGTTCATGATCGTGTTCCCACTCGGAAGATCCGGTTCCACGCTCGTCGACATGGGCCTGTTCGCCGTGTTCACCGTCGTGGTGATCGGGCAGAACCTCACGCAGGGATTCGCCGGTCAGATCACCATCGCCCAGGCCGCCTTCCTCGGGATCGGCGCCTACACGTCAATCCTCCTCGACACGGGTCGCGAGGTCGCCGTGTGGGGGCTCACGGTCGATCTCCCCGATCTTCCGTTCCTCTGGACGATCCCCATCGCCGTTGCCGTGAGCATGGCGTTGAGCGTCTTGATCGGAATGCCGGCGCTGCGCGTCCGCGGACCGTGGCTCGCGTTCGTCACCCTGGCGTTCAACCTGCTGGTGTACCAGGTCCTCAACAACGAGGAGGCGCTCACCGGCGGCGCGCGCGGCATCCGTGTGTTGCGCGACGACTTCACCGTGCTCGGGATCGACATGTTCCCGATCCGCAACTACTACTACCTGTGCCTCGCGTTCCTCGTCCTCGCCACCGGCATCGTGTGGTGGATCGTGTACTGCCCGTGGGGAAAGGCGTTGAAGGCGATACGCGACAACCCCGGGCGGGCGTCGAGCCTGGGTGTCGACGTCCGCACCTACACGCTGCTCGCGTTCGCGATCGGTTCGGGTCTCGCCGGCGGCGCGGGCGCGCTGTACGCCCGCCTGATCGAGTACGTCGAGCCGCGCGCGTTCTTCATCGGCCAGTCGTTCGACTTCCTGCTGGCCACCGTCGCCGGGGGGCTCGGCACGCTGGCGGGTCCGTTCATCGGGACGTCGTTCATCACCGTGCTGGCCGATCGGCTGCGGTTCACCGGCGATTGGTACCGCGTCTGGTTCGGGCTGTTCATCATCGTGATGGTGCTGGTCGCGCCCAAGGGCATCGTCGGTTCGTACAACCAGTTCCGCGCCTGGGTGCAACAGCGAAGGTCCGGCGAGTCGTGAACCCCTCGGCGCCGCTCGTCCAGGTTCGCGACATCACCAAACGGTTCGGCGGCATCACCGCCGTCGACAGGGTCTCCTTCGACGTGTACCCCGGCGAGATCCTCGGCGTGATCGGCCCGAACGGGTGCGGCAAGTCGACGCTGTTCAACTGCGTGCTCGGCCAGTACGTGCCCGATGCGGGCACCGTCGAGCTTCGTGGTGTCGACGTCAGCTCGTGGCGACCACCCAGACGGGCGAAGCAAGGCCTCGCGCGAACGTTCCAGTTGCTCCAGGTCTTCGAGTCGATGTCGGTGCGCGACAACCTCAAGACCGCGGCGCAGGCGCAGATCGGCACGATCGCCAGCCGGCTGTTCAAGAGCCCGGACATGGGCCTCGGACCGAAGGTCGACCATCTGATCGAGCGGTTCCGACTGGCGCACCTCGCCGACGAGCTCGCCGGCAACCTCAGCTACGGGCAGCAGAAGCTGCTCGACACGGCGATGGCGTTCGTCTCCGACCCCGAGGTCGTCTTCCTCGACGAGCCCGCGGGCGGCGTGAACCTGACCATGATCGGCGACGTCGAGGCGCGCATCCGTGATCTCAACGAGAACGACGGCATGACGTTCGTGATCGTCGAGCACAACATGGAGTTCATCTTTGGTCTGGCCCATCGCATCGTGGTCATGGCCGAAGGCGCGGTCTTGATGACCGGGACGCCGGAGGACGTTCGCGCCAACCCGAAGGTGATCGAGGTGTATCTCGGTGGGTGACGTGCAGCACACCAGCCCGCTCGTCAACGACGATGCTGATCGAGGAGTTGAAGCACGTCGACGACGACTTGATCGCCGCCGACGTCGCCGTCGGCGATCAACGCGCCCATCCGGGCGTCGACCCACTCCGGAGTGACCCGATCCTGCGGCTCGATCACGTCGTCGCGGGCTACGGCTCCACGACGATCCTCCACGAGACGACCTTCGACGTGCACCGGAACGCCGTCACCACCATCATCGGCCCGAACGGAGCTGGCAAGTCCACTGCGCTCAAGGCCGTGTTCGGAATGGTCAAGGTCAGGTCCGGCCACGTCTGGTTCGACGGCGATGACGTCATCGGGCTCAGCCAGATCGAGCTGCTGCGGCGCGGGATCAGCTTCGTCCCACAGGGGCGCAACATCTTCCCGTCGATGTCCGTCCGGTCGAACCTGGAGCTCGGCGGCGTGAGCCTCCGCGATCTGAAGCTCACCCGGGACCGGATCGAGTCGATCGCGTTCGAACAGTTCCCGGTCCTGGCCCAGAAGGCGAATCAGCAGGCGGGAACGCTCTCGGGTGGTGAGCAGAAGATGCTGGAGGTCGGCCGGGCCATGTTGCTGGAGCCGAGGCTCTTGCTCATCGACGAGCCCTCGATCGGACTCTCCCCGATCCTGGTCGAGCAGGTGTTCGGGCTCCTGCAGCAACTTCGCGACCGCGGCATCACGGTGTTGATGATCGAGCAGAACGCCAGGAAGGCCCTCGAGATCAGCGATCACGGCATCGTGCTGCAGCAGGGCCGGCTCGCATTGGCCGGATCCGCCCGCGAGATCCTCGACCACCCCGAGATCGGCCACCTCTTCCTCGGCGCCGCTGCCCGCGTCGATGGCAGCAACGGGCCTGGCGTCGATGCCTGAGCCGTGACGCTCGACGCCGGCGCCGTCCTGATCGCGACGGCCGATGAGCACGTGGGCCGAGCGACTCGAGTTCTGGCGGCGCTGGCACTCGTACGTCCTCGACTGCAAGGGTGTCGCAGACGATGCTGCACTCCGGGCCGCCATCGGTCACGACCGCGTCGTCGCGCTGGCCGCGGCTCGAACGCTTCTCACCGGCTTGACGACGCGAGCGCTGCTCCGCGAGTTCTTCGCCGATCGTGCCGATGTCCACGACGACGTCGTCGCCGTGGTCGACGAGGAGCTCGTGAACCACATCGGATTCCAGGTTCGCGAGCCGCTCGACGTGTTCCTCGAGGGCCTCGCACATTGGGCGCCGCGCCTCGACCTCGACGTGGTCGGCGCGAAGCGGTTCACCGCATCCGAGGCATTCCGTGAGCAGTGTCGGCGCGTTCGCGGAGATGGCGCAGATCTGGCTTCACCTCGACGACGTGACGGTCGAGCTCGAGCTGTTCGACATCCACCGCCCGAATCCCGTACGCACTGGGCGGCTCGAGCACCTCGACATCACCGACGGTACGCGTGCGTTGCTCGCGGCGGCGCAGCCCGACGTGTTGCGGTCGGTCCTCGCCGACGACGACATCTGGCACTACGGCGTGCGGATCACGGACGAGGCTGCTGTCGAGCGGCTTCATGAACGGTTCCGAGTCGTGACCGGCGACGATGCACGCTTCCGCCTCCGCACCGATCAGACCGTCGCCAACGCCTGGCACGGGTCGGTCCACACCAAGCTCATCAATCTCGAGCTCGAAACCGAGGTCGAGTTCCTCACCTATCGGGTCGACTGGCAGGCCAGGCAGGTGCCGATGACCGACTTCGTTCCGCTTTCGACGTTCGACACGGTCGCGCGCTTTCGCGATCACCTCGCCGAACTGGGTGTCGGACTCGATCTCGACACCGAGCTCGTGGCGGGCCCGGATGCCCCGCTCGCCGCGCGGGCTCACGACCACAGGTCGCACGGTCGGGAACCGCTTCTGTGTTCATCCGATGGAGGGCTGGGATTCCGACATCGACGGTCGGCCCACAGCGGCGACTCGACGCCGCTGGCAGGCGCTCGGGCGCAGCGGAGCGAAGATGCTCTGGAACGAATCGATCGCCGTGCATCCCCTCGGCCGCAGTTCCGCCGAACAGTTGCTCTTCTCCGCGCACACGGTCGAGGCCCTGACGGCACTCCGTTGCGAGCAGGTCGACGCCCACATCGAAGCCCACGGCAGCGACGACGACCTCCTCGTCGGCGTTCAGCTCACGCATTCGGGGCGGTACTCGAAGCCCGACGGTCGGCCGCGCCCGGTCGCGGTGCGGCGCCACCCGCTCTTCGACGAGACCATCGGACCCGGACCGGACACACCCTTGCTCACCGATGACGAGCTGCGGTCCATCATCGGCGATCACGTACGGGCGGCGGAGCTCGCCCAGCAGGCGGGGTTCGACTTCGTCGACCTCAAGTCGTGTCACGGCTACCTCAGCCACGAGTTGCTGGGCGCCTTCGAGCGATCCGGCGACTTCGGCGGGTCGCTCGAGAATCGAACCCGATTTCTCCGCGAGATCATCGCCGGGATTCGCGACGCAGCTCCCGACATCGGCATCGCAGTTCGACTCAGCGCGTTCGACACCATCACCTACGAACCCGACGATCACGGCGTCGGTCGCCCCATCACCGATGAGCCGCTCCGTTGCTGGTTCGGCACCGACGACAGCGGTCACCACATCGATCTCGGTGAGCCGATCGCGTTGCTCGAGATGCTCCGCGATCTTTCGGTGGAGCTGGTGTCGATCACCGCCTCGAGCCCGTACTCCGCGCGCCACTACCAGACACCGATCGCGCCGCGACCGGGGGAGCACTACATCAACCCGGAGAACCCGCTGTACGGCGTGGCACGCCACCTGGCCGTCACGGCCTCGTTGAAGCAGGCGGTTCCGGAGTTGAGCTACGTCGGGGGCGGCTACAGCTACCT
>CAVRNI010000030.1:0-127570 GCA_963722415.1 Ilumatobacteraceae bacterium | reverse complement strand
TCGGCGAGCAGTTCCTCGAGGGGACGTTCGGGTGGGAGCTCGGGCACAGCCGGCGTGGCGGTCGGAGGTGAACCGGCGGCCGCGGTGGCCGCCGGCTGGCCGGGTCGCGGGATCGCGGTGGCGTCCATCGCCTGCAGCAGTGTCGAGCGGAAGCGGTCGATGGCGCCGATCTCGTCCGGCGACGGCACGAGGTCGATGGCGGCCGTCGTGTGGGCGAGCTTGAGCGCGACGTCGTAGTAGCGGTTGGCGCGGCGTTCGCCGTCCCGGGCGTCGGCCTTCAGCAGCAGGTCGAACAGCGTGCTCGGCCGTTCGAGCCAGGCGGCCGTGCCGGTCAGCATCTCGCCTCGCGGAGTCGCTGCGGCGTCACGATCACCGGCGGTGTGAGCAGTGACCCGACGTCCTCGAGCCACGCCCGCAGCTCGGCGTCGGACAGCCTCCCGTCGGCGTCGAGCAAGGCGCTCACCAGATCGGAGGCCTCGCGGAGGCAGTCGTCGCGTGCGATTCGCCGGCCAGCGCCGCCAGATCACGGTCGATGGTGTCGACGAAGGCCGAGACATACTTCGCCAGCGGCCCTGCCATCGCAGACGAAGCGTACTGTCTGCTTCAGATGCCGCCGTTGGCAGTCTGACGCAGACAGTTCCACGGAGTTGCGTCGGCCGTATCCAATTGACCCCCTGGTCAAGGGGGGCGGTAGCGTTCGACGCATGACAGCAGAGCGCTTCGAGAGCGTGCAGCAGGTCCGGGACGGGCTCCGCGACGTGCACTACCTGGCCGACGACGGCATCGCCGGCGTGGTGTTCCTCGCCGACCGGCTCGGCAAGCCGGTGCTCGTCGAGGGTCCTGCTGGCACCGGCAAGACGCAGCTCGCGAAGTCGGCGGCGGAGATGACCGGCGCCCGTTTGATCCGCCTCCAGTGCTACGAAGGACTCGACGAATCCAAGGCGTTGTACGAGTGGAACTACAAGAAGCAGTTGCTCCGCATCCAGGCCGACAAGGACTCCGACTCGTGGAGTGAGGTCCACGACGACATCTTCTCCGACGAGTTCCTGCTGACCCGCCCGTTGCTCGAGGCGATCAGCGCCGAAGATCCGGTCGTGCTCCTGATCGACGAGGTCGACCGGGTGGAGGTCGAGACCGAAGCGCTCCTCCTCGAGATCCTGTCCGACTACCAGGTGTCGATCCCCGAGCTGGGCACGATCGTCGCCAAGCAGATCCCGCTCGTGTTCCTGACGTCGAACAACACGCGCGAGCTGTCGGAGGCGTTGAAGCGGCGTTGCCTCTATCTCCACGTCGACTACCCGACGCTCGAGCGCGAGAAGGAGATCGTGCTCACGAAGGTGCCGGGAGTCACCGAGAACCTCGCCGACCAGATCGCACGAATCGTCCGGTCGATCCGCCAGCTCGACCTCAAGAAGTCGCCGAGTGTGTCGGAGACCCTCGATTGGGCGCGCACGCTGATGCTGCTCAACATCGAGACCATCGACGAGAAGGTCGCCAAGGAGACCTTGCACATCCTGCTCAAGTACCAGACCGACATCGCCAAGACGGCCAAAGAGCTCTCCGTGGAGAGCTCGTGATGGCCCGGTGCCGTCGGCCAACGACCGTCTGAATCGCGCGCTGCCATGCTCGACCTGCTGAACGGGTTCGTCGGTGAGCTCCGCAACGCCGGGCTCCCGGTCAGCCTCACCGAGAACCTCGACGCCATGGAGGCGGTGCAGCACATCCCGATCGACGACCGGGAGGCGTTCAAGTACGCCCTCGGCGCGACGTTGGTCAAGAACAACGCCCACTGGCGCGCCTTCGAGACGGTGTTCGAGGTGTACTTCAGCCTGCGCGGGCCCGAGTACCGGCTGCTCGACGGTGACGAGACCGACCTCGACGAGATGTGGCGCGAGATGCAGGACCAGATGCGCCAGGGCGAGGGGCGCGGCGCCGACGGCGGTGGGGCGATGGACAACCTCACCCCGGAGGAGATCGCCCAGCTCCTGATGCAGGCGCTGCTCAACGGCGACCAGGCGATGATGCGGGCGATGGCCCGCCAGGCGGTGCAGCGCTTCGCCGGGATGGAGCCGGGGCGCCCCGTCGGCGGCACCTATTACCTGTACCGCACGCTGCGCAACCTCGACCTCGACGGCATGCTCGAGAAGCTGATGGAGGCCACCAGGGAGCAGGTCGGTGGCGAGTTGACGTCGCTCGAGGAGCGGCTCGAGAAAGAGGAGTACCAGGACCGCATCGAGAAGTTCAAGGGCGAGGTCGAAGCCGAGATCCGGCGCCGGCTGGTCGCCGACCGTGGCGCCGAGGCGATGGCGAAGACGCTGCGCAAGCCGTTGCCGGAGGACGTCGAGTTCATGCATGCCTCCCGCGACGAGATGCAGTCACTGAAGAAGGCGCTGTACCCGTTGACCCGCAAGCTCGCCGCCCGCCTCACCCGCAAGCGCCGGCACGGCCGCAAGGGTCCGCTCGACTTCCGCAACACCGTGCGCCACTCGCTCAGCTACGGCGGGGTGCCGGCCGAGCCGAAGTTCAAGTACCCGCGCCCGGCCAAGCCCGAGCTGATGGTCGTCGCCGACATCTCCGGTTCGGTCGCCGCCTTCGCCCGCTTCACGCTGATGCTGGTGTACGCGATCCAGAACCAGTTCTCGAAGGTCCGCTCGTTCGTGTTCATCGACGGCATCGACGAGGTCACCGACTACTTCAAGGCCACCGAGGACATCACCGAGGCGATCCATCGCGTCAACACCGAGGCCGACGTGGTGTGGGTCGACGGCCACAGCGACTACGGGCACGCGTTCGAGGTGTTCTGGGAGCGCTACGGCAAGGACGTCGGTCCGAAGACCACCGTGCTGCTGCTCGGCGACGCCCGCAACAACTACCACGCCAGCCAGTCGTGGGTCGTGAAGGAGATGCGTCACAAGGCGCGCCACGTGTACTGGCTCAACCCCGAGCCGCGGTCGTACTGGAACACCGGCGACTCGATCGTCGGCGAGTACGGCACCCACACCGACGGTGTCTACGAGTGTCGCAACCTGCGCCAGCTGGAAGGCTTCGTCGAGAAGCTCGCGTAGCGCTCACATCTGTCGCAGCGTCAGCGACCGATCTCGACGAGGCCGTCGCGTACGGCGACATCGCCTGCGTCGTTGCGCACCTGGAAACGAGCCTCCGTGGAGGTGGGGGTGGTGTCGGCCGAGAGGAGTTCGACCGCCAGCGTGTTCGGCATCGGCACCATCGCGCGAAACGAGCCCGCGATCCGCCGCACACCGTCGGCTGTGCCGCCGATCATGGCAAGCGTCGACGTCACCCCGAGCGCGAGCGTCGCGGTGCCGTGCAGGATGGTGACTGACAAGCCGGCCGCGTTGGCCACGGCCAGATCGGTGTGGATCGGATTCCAGATTCGTGCGCATTCCGTGTAGACGTGGGCTGCATTCGCATCGACCGGCACGACGCGGCGCTCGGCGACGACTTCGGGCTCGGATCTCGGTGAAGCAGGAAGGGGGCGGTGGATGGGTGCGCACGTCGGCTCCGTCGACCCCAGCGCCCCGGTACAGCGTGACGTACCACGTGCTCCAGATCGGCTCTTGGTCTCGAGCGAGGTCGACGCCCTCGAGCCGCACGGTGACCCGAGCCCCTGCGGACGTGGTCTCGACACCGGCGACCGTGGCGGTGACGGAAACCTCGTCGTCCTGGCGGACCGGCCGGTGCAGCACCACTTCGTGTCCGGCGTGGACGCCGCGCAGCACTTCGGACCGCGTGAGTCCATAGTCGATCGAAGATGCGATTGAAGTCAGCAGACCCCATTCGACCGCGACCGGGAACAGTGGATGGGCGACCACGCCGCCTGGGCGGGTGGTGTCGAAGTACGCCGCGTCGGCGAGCCCGAGTCCGGCGCTGTACGCCATCAGCCACCTCGCGTCGCACGTCGCACGGTGGCCCGGTGTGGACGTGCCGACGACCGATGTCCGAACTGGCATTGGCTCACCCCTTCGTTGGGATCGGCGACGCGGCAGCGCCTGCTCCGTCGCCGAGTAGTTCGCGCATTCCCCATGCCGCAGCCGACTTGGCCCCGAGCGGACGGGTGCTGCCGACGATCACGCGCCCGGGGAGCGCGGCACCGATCCGGTCGATGAGTTGCGGATAGTGCGCCGCCACCCCACCACCCACGACGACGAGGCCCCGTTCGGCGGCGGGCTCCGCTTCCAGCGCGGTGGCGATCGCCCGTGCCGCGTCTTCGATGGCGGCGCCATCCAGCGGCCGCGGCATCGCCCAGCCCGCGGCCACCGTCTCGAGGCACCCACTGCGTCCGCAGGAGCACCGTCGCGACCCGAACCCCGGCTGATGGCCGAACAGGTTGCAGTGCGTCACGACGCCTTCGTCGACGACGGCGCCGCCGATCCCGCTCCCGACACCGATGAACACCAGTCGAGGATCAGACCGACCGCGCAGTACCCACTCACCGAGCCCAGCGGCCTCGGCGTCGTTGCACACGAGTGCGGGCCGCACCGCGAGGCCGAGCTCCAGTGCGGGATCGACGTCGGTCCAGCCCAACGTCGACGCCGCGGCGACGCGACCGTCGACGATGTGGCCGGGCACGGCGACGGCGACGACTGCCCCACGTGGAACCTCGACACCGTCCACGAAACGATGTGTCCCGCCCGAGAACACCACGGTCTGGACACCACTTCCTCCGATCTCGACGCACGCCAGTGGCGACTGGCTCACGGCGGGCTCGCAATGTGGAGCAGTTCGCTCAGCACGACGCCGGCCGCCCCGAGCAGGCTGGCATCGACGAGGTCCGTGAACTGGACGTCGACCGGGCGCGCCGAACGACGATGGGTGGCATCACGAATCCGGTCACGCAGCGCAACACCGCCGCCGACTGCGTCACCGTGGAGGATGATGAGCTCGGTGCCGAGGGTCTGGTCGAGGTTGGCGAGCCCGATCGCGAGGTGTTCGGCGTACTCCTCCACGAGGGCGCCGGCGACCGCATCGCCGGCGGCCGCCAAGGCCACGAGGTGTGCGGCGTCGAGTGTCCGCGCGCCCCGCACGCCCCTGCTCCGAGCGGTCCGGCGCAGCCACCGCAGCGTCGCCACCGTCTCCCAACACCCGCGCTTCCCGCATGCGCACCGGACGCCTCCGATGACGACTGCGGTGTGCCCGATCTCGCCGGCGGCTCCGTTGCGCCCGCGGTGGATCACGCCATCGAGCAGCAGGCCGGCGCCGAGACCGTCACCGGTCTGCACGGCGGCGAACGTGTCGATGTACCGGCCGCGCCCGAACCAGTGCTCGGCGACCGCCAGTGCGCGGGTGTCGTTCTCGATCCACGTGTCGAGTCCCGTCATCTCGGCAACGACCGCAGCCAGGTGCGTCCCCACCGCACCCGGGACCTGCACCGAGCCGAAGATCGCGCCCGAGCTCGGATCGCAGGCGCCCGGCACGGAAACGCCGACGCCGATGGCCTGTCGGTGCCCGAGGAGCCGGGCCACCACGTCCTCGACGGCCCTTTGGACCGTTGCCGCATCGTTGGCGTCGGTCAGTGCCGACTCGGTGAGGTGCTCGATGGTCCCGCGAGCATCGACCAGCGCTCCGCGCACGACCTGCCGGCGCAGCTCGACGGTCAGGACCGTGCCCGCACCGGCGCGAAACCACAGCGGCCGCGCCGGCTTGCCGACGCGGCCGGCATCGAGCGCTTCGAGCTCCTCGAGCAGACCGTCGTCGAGCAGGCCATGCACGATGGTGCCCATCGTTGCCCGCGTCACCCGGGCCCGCTGGGCGAGCTCGGATCGAGAGAGCCGTCCGTGCACGATCAGGGCGCGCAGCACGCTCGCCCGATTGAGGTCACCCACGTTTCGCGTCGACAGCAGCGAGGTCGCCGGCGCACTCATATGTTGGAGTATGCTACGAACTAGCCGATCGGGGGAAGGATGACGTGCCGCCACAACGCCTCGGAGTGACTGCAGCCCTCGTCGATGGGACGTTCGTGCGTGGTGATGTGGTCATCGACGCCGGCGTGATCCAGGCGATCGGATCGATGCCGGCCGGGCGAGGAGGCGTCGCCATCCCTGGTCTGGTCGACGTGCAGGTCAACGGCTTCGCAGGCGTGCGATTCTCGGCGTGCGAGCGCGACGAGTACGCCACTGCGACGATGGCGATGGCCGGTTGCGGAGTGACGTCGTTCCTGCCGACGATCCCGACCACGGCGCCCGACACCTACTCGTCCGTACTGGCGGCGGCGGCCGACGTGATCGCTGAGCCACCGCCAGGGGCGCGGCCGATTGGGGTTCACTTGGAGGGTCCCTTCCTGTCGCCCAAACGCCCCGGCGCGCATCGTCCGGAGTGGCTACGCCCGCCGGACTCGCGCGCTCGCATCAGCGTTCTGCGATGCCGGGCCGATCGCCTTGATGACGTTGGCGCCTGAGCTCGACGGCGCTGGCGAGTTGATCGACCTGTTGCGCCGGCGTGGTGTTGTCGTCTCGGCTGGCCACTCCGACGCGACCGCGGCCGAGGCGCACGCCGCGTTCGACGCCGGTGTGACGATGGTGACCCATCTGTGGAACGCCCAGCGCCAGATCACGTCGCGCGAGCCGGGCCTCGCAGGTGTCGCGCTCGCACGCGTCCCGGCGTGTTCGTCGGGATCATCGCCGATCTCGTGCACCTCTCGGCGGAGACCTTGGCGTTGTCGATGGCTGCCGCCGCCGATCGGGCGGTCGTGGTCACTGACGCCGCTGCCGAGGCGGGACTCCCTGATGGCACCTACCGATCCGAGGGACGAGACATGATCGTGAGCGGCGGCGCAGTGCGTCTGGAGGACGGCACCCTCGCCGGCAGTGCTGCCGGCCTCGATACCGCAGTACGGAACCTCGTCTCGTTGGGAATCTCCCTGGAACGCGCCGTGCGCGCCGTCACGACGGCTCCTGCGGCGGCGATCGGGCGCCCCGACCTCGGCCGGCTCGACGTGGGTGGACCGGCCGACGTGACCGTCCTGGACGACGGACTGAGAGTCGCCCAGGTTCTCGTTGGTGGGATGGCGGCGTGAGGATCGCCACCGGCGTGACCGGCGTGACCCGCGACGTGGGGGCGATGTCCGCCCTGATGGAGCACAACGATCCCGAGTTCGGCACCAGCGTCCGTGTCCTCGAACGAACGGCGCGGTCGTTCGAGTTCGAGTGGCACCAGCACCAGGAGTACGAACTGACGCTGATCACCCGCTCGACCGGTCGGCGGTTCGTCGGTGATCAGGTGACGCGGTACGCACCGGGTGACCTGACGCTGATCGGCCCGATGTTGCCTCACACCTGGGTGTCCGACGAGGGTTCACACGCGGGCGCCGTGGTCGTCCACTTCGGCGCCTCGTTACTCGGCGCATGGCCGGAGGCAACGGCTGTCGCGACGCTGCTCCGCCACGCCCGGACGGGCATCCAGTTCGCCGACCCGGCGAGGGCCGAGGTGGCGGCGATCATCCAGGGGATCGCTTCCGCCTCGCCGCTGCAGCGGATCGTCAAGCTCGTCGACGTTCTCGACCGGCTGTCGGGTCCATCCGTCCATCGTCAACGAATCTGTCGGCCGGCGCTGGCGTTCGGGGATGACGCCCGCGTCGAACGCGTGCTCGCCCACGTGGAGCGTCGGTTCCGCGAGCAACTCACCCAACGCGAATGCGCTGATCTGGTGGGCCTGACGCCCAGCGCGTTCTGCCGCTTGTTCAAGAGCTCGATGCACCGCACCTTCACCCAGTACGTCAACGACTTGCGAACTGATGAGGCGTGCCGGCTGCTCGCCTCCGGGCAGCAGCGTGTGACTTCCATCGCTTTCCTCGCCGGGTTCGAGAACCTGTCGTACTTCAACCGCGTCTTCCGGCGCACCAAAGGGATGTCGCCGAGCGCCTACCGCGAGGCCTCGCGGCACGGTTGGGCGGCATCTCGGCGACAGCAGCGGCGGTCCGCGTGACCCTGCTGCGCGCGCGCAATTCTGTACGCATCGGGGTCAATGCTGTGATTGTGCCCGAGATGGATCAACGCCACGATGGTGGCTCGTCGGGTCCCCTGCGGGATCCGACGCGAGATCGATCCGGCACCCGAGCCGGTCAGACAGGGGAGGTTCACATGGTCCGTCGAACGAGGCTGCTGGCTGTGGCCGTTGCCACCGCGTTGCTCGCTACCGCCTGTGGAGGTGACGACGACGACACCACATCGTCGGATCCACCGGATGCGTCAGAAGCTCCGGATGCATCAGAGGCTCCGGCCGCAACGGATGGGGACGGCGGCGATGACACCGCAAGTGGTGATTCGGTGTCGTTGACGATGGGCTCGTGGCGCAGCGACGACGTGGCCCAGATGGAGACCCTGCTCGCCGCGTTCCACGAGGACAACCCGAACATCGAGGTGAGCTTCGAGCCCACGATCCCGACCGAGTACAACGCCGCGCTGCGCACGGCGCTGGAGGCCGGCACCGGCCCCGACCTCTTCTACGTGCGTTCCTACGCCACCGGTCAACAACTCTTCGACGAGGGATTCATCGAGCCGCTCACCGACGTCGGCCTCGACGGGGTGTTCAGCGAGGGCGGCCTGGATCCGTGGACCAACGATGAGGGCGTGACCTACGGGCTCCCGTTCATCGCCGTATCGCACGGCTTCTACTACAACGCAGATCTGTTCGCGGAGGCCGGTGTCGAGGTGCCCGAGACATGGGACGAGCTGCTGGCGGCCGCTGAGACGCTCGACGCCGCCGGCATCACACCGTTCGCCAACGCCTCCGGCGACGAATGGACGATGGCCGAGATGCTGTTCATGAACTTCGCGCCCAGCTTCATCGGCGGGCGAGAAGGGCGGCTCGCGTACGAATCCGGCGAGCGCTGCCTCGACGATCCGGCGATGGTGTCGGTGTTCCAGGCGCTGGCCGACATCGCCCCCTACCTGCCCGACGGCCAGGAAGCCCTCACCTACGCCGACAGCCAGCAGATCTGGCTGTTGGGTGAGGCGGCGATGTGGATCGGTGGATCATGGGACATCCCGTACTACGAAGGTGAGGAGCCGGCGTTCGAGTGGAATGTGTTCCAGGTGCCGACGCCGGACGGCGGCACCAAGGCGGTCTCGTTCCACCTCGACGCCGGGATCGGGATCAACGCCGCGAGCGACAACAAGGAGGCCGCCCGCACGGTCATCGAGTGGCTCGCCACCGACGAGGCAGCTGGAATCATGGCCGCCGAGCTGCCCGGGTTCTTCCCGGTTCAGGAGGAACCCCCGGCCGTCGACGACCCTGTGGCGGCCGAGTTCCTCTCGTGGAATGCCGACAGCGATCTCGACGTCCGGTTCTCCTGGCCGGTGCTGAGTGACGGCACGCCGGATGCGTACACCTTGATCCAGAGTGGCGCCGTGGGTGTCGTGAACGGCAGCACCACGCCGGAGCAGGCGGCTGCCGATCTGCAGGCCGGCATCGCCGAGTGGTACGAGCCCGCCCAGGGATGTCCCAGCTGAGGCGAACGGTCAGCCGACGCGGTATCGGGAACAGCCGGTGGTGGCTGTTCCTGATACCAGCGCTCGTCTTCTACGTCGGGTTCATGGCGTTTCCGCTGCTGAACTCGATTCGCGTCAGTTTCTACACCGGTCCCGGTCTCACGCCGGACGAGTTCGCGGGGCTCGACAACTACCGCGCCCTGTTCCTCAGCGGGCGGACACGCGACGCGTTCATGAATGCGCTCGGCAACACTGTCGTGTTCTTCGCGATCCACATGCTCGTTCAGAACACGCTCGCACTGCTGTTCGCCGAATTGCTCTCGTACCGGTTCCGCGGGCGCAATCTGTTCCGAGCCGTCGTCTTCCTGCCGGCCACGATGTCGGTGATCGTCGTCGGGTTCCTGTGGACGCTCTTGCTGAACCCGCGATGGGGCACGATCAACAAGGGCCTCGACGCGATCGGGCTCGATTTCATCTCGCGTCCGTGGCTCGGCGACACCACGTTCGCCCTTCCCGCGATCGCGATCGCGTCGAGCTGGCAGTACGTCGGTCTGGCCACCGTCATCTTTCTCGCCGGCTTTCTGAACATCCCCGACGAAGTCATCGAGGCGGCGGCGATCGACGGCGCGACACGTTGGCGAACGTTCTGGTTGGTGAAGCTGCCGCTGTTGCGGCCGGTGATCGGCGTCGTTGCGATCCTCACCTTCGTCGGGAACTTCACGGCGTTCGACATCATCTTCGGGATGGCCAGCAGCCGTGGTGAGCCGGCCTACTCGACCGACCTGCTCGGCACGCTCTTCTACCGCACCGGCATCTCCGGTGAGCCACCCACCGGCCAACCGAACGCCGGACTCGGTGCCGCGATCGCGACCGTCACGTTCCTGATCCTCGCCGCCGGGGCGTCGATCTGGCTCTACGTGTCACGTGCGGACCGGAAGGCGCGGACGTGATCCGGCACTCGCGAGCGACGTACGCGATCCTCACGATCTGGTCGTTCGTCGTGCTCGGTCCGATCTGGATCCTCGTCATCAACTCGTTCAAACCGCAACGCGAGATCTTCGCGTCGCCCTTGCGCCCACCGCGAGAAGGCACGCTCGAGGGCTACCGGTCCGTCCTCGACCGCGGCGACTTTGCCGTGCTGTTCCGCAACAGCATCCTCGTCACCGGGCTGTCGATCTTGATCGTGCTGATCACGGGCTCGATGGCGGGTCTCGCGCTCTCGCAATGGCGGGCGCGTACGTCGTCGCTGATCTACTTCGGCTTCGTCGCCGGCCTGATGATCCCGATCCGTCTCGCCACCATCGACATCGTCCGGATGGTCGACCGCGTCGGGTTGATCGACAGCGTGTGGGGGCTGATACCCGTGTACGTCGCGATGAGCCTGCCGATCGCCGTGTTCGTGCTGACCGCGTTCGTGAACGAGTTGCCCCAGGAGCTGTTCGAGGCGGCGCGGATCGACGGGGCCGGCGAATGGGCGATCTACCGCAAGCTCGTGCTGCCGTTGCTCAGGCCGGCGATCGCGACCGTGGCCGTGTTGACCGTGCTGCCGATCTGGAACGACGTGTGGTTCCCACTGATCCTCACCACCTCGGCCGATCAGCAGACGCTGATGCTCGGCGTGTCCCGGTTGTTCGGCCAGTACACCACCGACTGGACGGCGATCCTCAGCATTCTCACGCTCGCGGCACTCCCCATCTTGTTGCTGTACGTGGCGCTCAATCGTCAGTTCATTCGCGGCCTCACGTCTGGAGCAGTGAAGGGATGACGGATCCCTACGACCCGTTCCGCGACGCCCGCGAGTCCACCGGCTCCATCGATACCGAGATCGCGGGTACCGCGTTCACGATGTTCCTCCGCCACGAAGACCTCCGCCGGATCTGCCGCGATCCGCGCACGTTCACGTCGGATACGCCCTTCCGCGTTCCGATCCCACCCGAGCACGACATCCGCCCGACCGCCCAGCTGCCGATCGAGTCCGACCCCCCGATGCACACGGCGTACCGGCGCCTGATGGACCCCTACTTCTCGCGTCCGGCGGTTGGTCGGCACCGCGATGCCATCCGTCGCGTCGCGGAGTCGCTCGTCGACGCGGGACTGGCGAATGGTCGCTTCGAGGTGGTCGGCGAGTTCGCTCTGCCGTTGTTCCTGCACAGCCTGGCGCTGTTCCTCGGTCGTCCGGAAGGCGAGGTTGCCCGCTGGCTCACCTGGGGCACGCAGGCGCTCGCAGCCGAGACCCAACCAGGCGTGCGCGGCAACACCGATCTGAACGTCTACATCGACGCCGCCGTCGACGCGGCCATCGACGCACCCGGTGACGACTTCTTCGGACATCTGGCCCGCTCGAGCGTCGATGAGCGGCCCCTCACCCGTGACGAGATGCGCGGCTTCGCCAATCTCGCCTTCGCCGGGGGCCGTCAGACGGTCGTGTACGCGCTGACGAACGCACTCCACCATCTCGCCGTCTCGCCGAACGACTGGCGCCTCCTCGCCGGAGAGCCCGACCGCATCCCGGTCGCGATCGAAGAGTTCCTCCGCTTCATGACACCGATCACCCATCTCGGCCGGACCGCGACGGTGGAGGTCGAGGTCGGAGGCCGTGTGATCCCGGCCGGCCAGCTGGTGTCGATCTGCTATGCCAGCGCGAATCGGGACGAGTCCACGTTCGAGCACGCCGACGAGCTGCGTCTCGATCGCAAGCCGAACCGGCACGTGGCGTTCGGGCACGGCCCGCACACGTGCGTCGGCGCTCCGATGGCGCGACTGGTGTTGCAGATCGGGTTGGAGTGCGTGGTCGACCGATGTGCGTCGCTCGAGCTTGCCGCCGATCCGCAACCACACCTCGACCAGATCGGGTTCGCCGCCGTGCAGCAGGGCTACGACACGCTGGAGTTGCTCTGCGGGAGGCGAGGCTGAACGGTTCGCCGAGTGCCACCGGTCACTGGCGGTGACGATCGGGAGCAGTCTCTCGTAGTGTCACCCACCGGTGCGGTTCGAAGTCCTCGGTCCACTTGTCGTCCGTAACGGCGACGGCATCGACGTGACCCCGCGCGGCGTGCAGAAGCGGCGGCTGCTGGCGGCGCTCGTCTCCACCGCGCCCGCACCCGTGGCGGCCGAGCGGCTCGCCGACGTCTTGTGGCCGGGGCGTCCACCCTCGGCGAACGCGATCCAGGCGCAGATGTCGAGACTGCGCAGAGACATCTCCCCGGCGAAGATCAAAATGGACGGTCGGGGATACACGCTCGCCGTCCCCGACGACGCGATCGACGTGAAGCAGTTCGAGGACCTGCTCGCTCGGAGTGCGTCGAATGCCGACGCTGACCCTGCCGAAGCCCGTTGCCTGCTGCGCGCCGCTGAGTCGCTCGTGCGCGGCCGTCCGTACGACGACATCGCCGACACCGACCTCGGCCGCGGCGAGAGTGTGCGCCTCGAACGTGTTGCACGGTCGGTGAGGGCCCGCCGGCTGGCGATCGAGGTGCGGTCCGACGAGCACCTCGACGCGGCGTGCAGCGAGCTCGAAGCACTCGTCGTCACGGAACCGGTCGACGAGCACTGGTGGGCGCTGCTGATGACGGCGCAGTACCGCCAGGGTCGCCAGGCAGAGGCGTTGCGGACGTTCCAGATGGCGCGCGGCGTGCTGGTCGACGAGCTCGGTCTCGAGCCTGGTCCGGAGCTGCGCGAGCTGGAACAGCGCATCCTCGCCCAGGATCCGTCGCTGCGACCCGTTACGCCGTCGGTGGAGCCGGCGCGCAAGCACGACCAGCGCCGGATCGCGCGCATCCCGAACCGTCTGACGTCGATCATCGGCCGTGACGACGTGCTCACCGACCTCGGACAGGAACTGACCCGGGCACGGTTGGTGACGTTGCTCGGTCCGGGCGGGGCCGGCAAGACGACGATCGCGACCGAGCTCGCCAGACGCGCCAGCACGCACTCGGTGACGTTCGTCGAGTTCGCCCCGTTGACCGATCCCGACTCCGTGATCCCGGCGATCGCATCCGAGCTCGGGATCTCGGTGGGTGACACCCCAGCAGCCGCGGTCGGGCTGTCGACGCTCGATCGTGTGATCGACGCGATCGCCGGCTCACCCCATCTGCTCGTGCTCGACAACTGCGAGCACGTCGTGGACGCTGCCGCCAAGGCCGTGTACGAGCTCCTCGAGACGTGCCCCGACCTCGTGGTGTTGGCAACGAGCCGTGAGGCCCTGGGTGTCCCCGGTGAGGCGGTCTGGCCGCTGCCCCCACTCGCCGCCGATGCAGCCGTGCGGCTGTTCGTCGAGCGGGCCCAGCTTGCGGCTCCCGACCTGGACGCCGGCGAGCTCGACCCAGCGGTCGTCGCCGAGATCTGTGCGCGGGTCGACTCGCTCCCGCTGGCGATCGAATTGGCCGCGGCACGCATCCGGTCGATGCACGTGACCGAGTTGCTGGAGCGGCTCCACGACCGGTTCACCGTCCTCGCGTCCGGCCCGCGCACGGTCGATCCCCGTCAGCAGACGCTGCGGGCCGTCGTCGACTGGAGCCACGACCTCCTCGACGAGCGCGAACGCGCCGTGTTCCGACGCCTGACCGCATTCGCCGGCGGAGCCACGCTCGACGCCGCCGAGGTCGTGTGCAGCGACGGCGACGACGTGCTGCTCGACGAGGTCGGCGCGGTCGTGGAGCGCCTCATCGACAAGTCGCTGGTCCTGGTCGACCGCTCGTCGGGACGTGTCCGTTACTCGATGTTGGAGACGCTTGCCGAGTACGGGGCCGAGCGCCTCCGCGAATCGGGTGAGGTCGAGCGCGTCAGCGATGCCCACGCCCGCTACATCGCCGATCTGCTCGCACCGGCGCTCCACGGCCTGCTCGGTCCCGAGCAGCGGACGTGGATCGACCAGATCACGACCGAACGGGAGAACCTGCGCGTCGCCCTCGAGGTCGCGGTCGCACGCGGGGAGGCGAACCTCGCGCTGCGTCTCGTCGCACCTGTCGGGTGGTACTTCTACATGGTCGGCCAGGTCGACCAGGGCTCGGTGGCGCTCGAGGACGCGCTGAGTTGTCCGGGACCCGTCGAACCGGAGTTGCGGGCGATCGTGCTCGCCCATTACGGCTGGTTGAGCGCCAACGGACCGAACATGGCGATCGCCCTCGACGCGACCGAAGAGGCGTTCGCGCTCGTGGCCGGCACCACCGATCCGTGGACCGAGACGTTCGTCACGATCACCCGGATCATGTCGCTGTTCTTCGGTGGTCGCAGGGATCAGTTGCAGGAGCTCCTACCGATCGCCGAGGAGGCGAGCCGCCGGTCGACCGATGGCTGGTCGGCCGCGATCGTGGCGCTCGTCCGCGGAGTCGTGGCCCAGTTCGACGGCGATCCCGAGCGCACCGAACAGTCCCTGTGGGAGGCGGTCCGGCGCTTCGAGGCAGTTGGCGACGAGTTCTCGCTGGCGATCGCCCTGACGGAGGCCTCCGAGATCGTCGAGATGTACGGCGACTACGACGCCGCGCACGACATGCTCGCCCGCGGGATCGACCTCAGTGAGCGGGTGGGTTTCTCCGTCAAGCTGCTCGCGATCCGCGTGCGCCTGGCGAACGTCGAGACGCTGCGCGGCAACGTCGAGCGCGCCGAACAGATGCACCTCGACCTGCTGGCGGAGATCGCCGACGAAGCGCTGCCGTGGCTGCGCACGATGTCGTACATCGGGCTGGCGACGATCGCTCGGCGCACGCAGCGCCCGGAGCGGGCGACGAGCTGGATCGAGCAGGCGTGGGCGATCTCGCGCTACCGGGACGCGCCGATCATCCAGGCGCTGGTCCTCGTCGGGCGCGGGTACACCGCCGACCTGCTCGGACACCACGAGCTGGCGGTCGACCACCAACGTCACGGGCTGGCGATCGCGCTGGCGCATTCGACGCCGCGCGGTCTGGCGAACTCGATGGAGGGCATGGCCGGGGCGCTCGCGATCGCCCCCGACCCGAACCTCCACGCGTCGGCCGCGCGGCTGCTCGGTGCCGCCGATGCGCTGCGTCGCCGATCGGGTGGGGCGATGCCGCCCGCCGAGCGGTTCGACGTCGACCGTGCCGAGCGCCGCGCCAGGCGGTCGATGGGCGATCACGCATTCGAGGTGGAGTTCGCGATCGGCGCCGGCAGCGACGTCCAAGAAGTGCTCGACGCGGTCGCCGCGCTGCTCTGACCAGGCACGACGCACGCGTCAGCGGCAGGTCAGCGGGAGGTGCGGCACGGGTCAGTGGGGTCCCGTTTGATCGTCCGGTGAGCCGCGATCGGAGCGGCCCGACCCGGAGGAGCCTCCAATGTCGAAGATCTTGTACCGCTTGGGGAAGGCTGCCGCGCGGCACCCGTGGCGGATGATCGGGGCCTGGCTGGTGATCGCGGTGGCGGTCATCGGTCTCAACGCGTCCGTCGGTGGCGAGACCAGCGACGACTTCACCATCCCCGGCACAGAAGCCCAACAGGGCATCGACCTGCTCGACGAGCGCTTCCCGAACCAGGGTGGCGTGAGCGGCCAGATCGTGTTCGCCGACCCGGACGGTGACATCACCGATCCGGCGGCTCGCGCTGGCCATCGCCGACACGCTCGCCGAGTTCGCCGCGCGGACCCAACGTGCTCGCCGTGACCGATCCGTACGATCCGGCCAACGCGTCCGTGAGCGACGACGGTCGGATCGCCTACGCGACGGTCCGGTACAGCGTCGACCCGCCAGGCCCCGAAGAGGGCAAGGCGGCCGAGGCGGCCGTCGAGATCGCACGCGACGCCGGCCTCCAGGCCGAGCTGTCGCGCACGATCGTGCGCGGTGCCGAGGAGGTCGAGGGCGGCGAGATGGTCGGCCTGGCCGTCGCCATCATCGTGCTCCTCGTGGCCTTCGGGTCGGTGATCGCAGCCGGCATTCCGATCGGCTCGGCGCTGTTCGGCATCATGATCGGGCTCGGTCTGATCGGGGTGATGTCCGGGTTCACCGACGTCCCGTCGATCTCGCCGATGCTCGCCACGATGATCGGCCTCGGCGTCGGCATCGACTACGCCCTGTTCGTCGTCACCCGCCACCGCGGCTTCATGCACGAAGGTCGCTCGCCCGTCGAGTCGGCGGCACTGGCCAACGCCACCTCGGGAACCGCCGTGCTCTTCGCCGGCACGACCGTGGTGGTCGCCCTCGCCGGTCTCGTACTGGCCGGGATCCCGTCGATCGC
Organism: Ilumatobacteraceae bacterium; assembly: GCA_963722415.1. Lineage (GTDB taxonomy): Bacteria > Actinomycetota > Acidimicrobiia > Acidimicrobiales > Ilumatobacteraceae > JALOLG01. Next base: position 110,945 of record CAVRNI010000030.1, on the reverse strand, counting down.
CATCATGGGCTACGCATCCGCCGCCACCGTGTTCGTCGCCATGATCGGCGCCGTCACCCTGCTGCCCGCGTTCTTGGGGCTCGCCGGATCGAAGATCGACCGCTTCCACATCGGTCGCCGGCGTTCGGAGGCTGACGTCGCCGCCCACACCACCGTCGCGGGGCGGTGGGCGGACCATGTCGGCCGCCACCCGTGGCGCTACGCCATCGGCAGCTTCGTCCTGCTCACGACGATCGCCGCCCCGGTGCTGTCGATGCGCACGGGCATCGCCGACGACGGCACGGCGGCGAGCGACAAGACCTACCGCAAGGCCTACGACCTGCTGGCCGACGGCTTCGGCCCTGGCTTCAACGGCCCGTTCACGATCGCCCTCGAAGGTGCCGACGGCGCCACCGTCGATCCGGCGGTTGCCGACGACGTCCGGTCGTCGGTGGCCTCGACCGAAGGGATCGTGTTCGTCACCGAGCCGGTGTTCAACCCCGCATCGGACACCGCGGTGGTGACCGCCTTCCCGGCGACGTCGCCGCAGGAGGAGGAGACGGAGGCACTGGTCCACACCCTCCGTGACGACGTGTTGCCCGGCGCACTGGCGGGATCCGACGTCGACGCCTACGTCACCGGTCAGACGGCGAGCTTCATCGACATCAGCGAGAAGCTGAGCTCGCGACTGCCGATCTTCATCGTCGCCGTCGTCGGCGTGTCGTTCCTGCTGCTCATGCTCGTCTTCCGGTCGGTGTTCGTTCCGTTCAAGGCGGCGATCATGAACCTGCTGTCGATCGGCGCCGCCTACGGCGTGGTCGTCGCCGTCTTCCAGTGGGGATGGGGCAACGGTCTGATCGGCGTCGAGGAGACCGTGCCGGTGAGCCCGTTCCTGCCGATGATCATGTTCGCCATCCTGTTCGGGCTGTCGATGGACTACGAGGTGTTCCTGCTCAGCCGGGTGCGCGAGGAGTTCGTGCGCACCGGCGACAGCCACCGGAGCGTCGTCGACGGGCTCGCCGCGACGGCGAGGGTGATCACGTCGGCTGCGCTCATCATGATCAGCGTGTTCGCAGCATTCCTGCTGTCGCCCGACGTCGAGGTCAAGATGTTCGCCGTCGGGTTGACGGTCGCCGTGTTCGTCGACGCAACCATCGTGCGGATGATCCTCGTGCCCTCGACGATGGCGCTGATGGGCGACGCCAACTGGTGGTTGCCACGCTGGCTCGACCGTGCGATGCCGCACATCGACGTCGAAGGTGCCTCGGTCCTCGAGACGCTGGAGGTGGCAGTCCCCGACGACGCCAGCGAGCTCGACGACGACCGCGAGTTGGTCGGCGTCTGAGGAGCCCTGCCCACCACCCATCCATTCTGGGCTGCTGATCCTTGCGGGGGTCGAAAGAAATGGCAGCCCAGATGGACTAGGGTGACGACGGTCAGCGGGCGTGCGGCGTGATCACGAGGGTCTGGACGGCGCGGCCGACGGCGCCGTGCTCGTCGAACAGCAGCGAGTCGGCCATCCCGATCCCCGACGGCTCCCATCTCGACACCGTCGACGAGCCGAGCCAATCACCGATCGGCTCCCGGTGCAGGACGATCGTGAGGTCGGGGTTGACGAACGTGTACTCCGTCGTCTCGCCGTTGCGCGAGAACGCGTTGCCGCAGTCAGCGAGCGGGCAGATGCGCTGGAACGGCGACGGGTTCTCGTCACCGAGCAAGGGCACGGTGCGCATCCAGGCCGTCGTCGGTCCACCGCCCGGGCCGTTGCCCGGTGGGTAGCGGACCGCGACACCGTCGCCCGTGAAGTTGGGCATCGGGTGGCGGCTCTCGCGGACCGGGAACACGCCGGGGCCCGACCGGGCGAGATCGGGTGGGTTCCACGGTGTCGTCGGCAGGTCGACCGACGCCTGCTCGCGCACGTGGAGGGCGCGTGCGGTGAGGATCGGCTTGCCCTTCTGGTCGACGAGCGTCAGCGCGGTCGTCGACACCGTGCGACCGGCCCGCACGATGACGCCCTCCACCCGGAACCCGGCGAACGGGATCGGGCGGGTGAGGTCGACCGTCAGGCGGACGAGCCGTTGGTCGGGGACCAGGCGTTCCGACGCGCGAGCGATCAGGCCGCTCGGCGGGCCGGCGTGGCACGAGTTCGGGTCCCACGGTCCGCGGCAATGATCGGTCGGTGAGAACCAATCGTCGTCGCTCGTGAAGAAGCTGTCGGCCATCGGATCACGACTGTATGCAGTGCTCGCGTAAACCAGCGCCTTTGTAACGATCGCTTTTGTAACGTCAAGCCGTGCAGGTGTTCGCGATCCGCTACGACCGGTGGTTCCGGTGGATGTCTGTCATCGGCGGGCTCGTCCCGCGGTGGAGCCGGGTGGCGATCGACGGCGACCGGGTCATGGTCAGGATGAGCTATGCGTTCAGCTCCGAGTTCCCCGTCTCGGCCGTGCGCTCCGTCAGGCCGTGGACCGGCCTCGTCTGGGGATGGGGTGTGCACGGGTGGCGCGGCCGGTGGCTGGTCAATGGGTCGTCGCACGGGATCGTCGTGGTCGAGCTCGACCCGCCGGCCAGAGCGCGTGTGCTCGGATTTTCGATCCGCGTCCGCGAGTTGGCGATCAGCGTCGAGGACCCGGTCGGGTTCGCCTCCGCACTCGGGCTGCGGCTCGACACCGCGCCCGAGTGATCGAGCTGCTCAGCTGCGCTGGTAGTTCGGCGCTTCCTTGGTGATCGTCACGTCGTGGGGGTGGCTCTCCTCGCGGCCCGCCGTGGTGACCCGCATGAAGCGAGCGTTGGTGCGCAGCGCTTCCAGATCGCCGGCGCCGGCGTAGCCCATCCCGCTGCGCAGCCCGCCGACGAGCTGGTAGATGGTCTCGCCGAGCGGCCCCGCGTACGGCACCCGGCCCTCGATGCCCTCGGGCACCAGCTTGCGACTGGTGGCCGCCACGTTCGACTGGGCGGTGGCGTAGCGGTCGGCACCCAACCCCTGCATCGCGCCGAGCGATCCCATGCCGCGGTAGCTCTTGAACCGGCGCCCCTCGAACAGCTCGGTCTCGCCGGGGCTCTCCTCGGTGCCGGCCAGCAATGAGCCGAGCATCACGGTCTCGGCCCCGGCGGCGATCGCCTTGACGATGTCGCCCGAGTACGTGATGCCGCCATCGCCGATGACCGGGATGCCACGCCGCCGGGCTCGCCGGGTGGTGAACCAGATCGCCGAGAGCTGCGGCATGCCCGCTCCGCTGACGACACGCGTGGTGCAGATCGAGCCGGCGCCGACGCCGACCTTGATCGCGTCGGCACCAGCGTCGGCGAGTGCGTCGACGCCATCCTCGGTCACGACGTTGCCGGCGGTGACCGCGAGGTCCGGCCACGACCCCTTGATCCGCTCGATCGTCTTGATGACCCCGGCGGAATGGCCGTGCGCGGTGTCGATCGTGACGGCGTCGACACCCATCGCCACGAGCGCCTCGACCCGTTCCTCGACGTCGTCGCCGACGCCGACGGCGGCCGCGCACCGCAACCGCCCGTAGGTGTCGCGGGATGCGTTCGGGTATTCGAGGCGCTTCTGGATGTCCTTGACCGTGATCAGCCCGGCCAGGCGGCCGTCGTCGTCGACGAGGGGGAGCTTCTCGATGCGGTACTTCTGCAGCACCGCCTTGGCCTCGTCGAGCGACGTACCGACCTTGGCGGTGATGAGTCGTTCGGCCGTCATGAACTCCGAGACGGGACGCTCGAAGTCGCTGCCCTCGCAGAACCGGATGTCGCGGTTGGTGAGGATGCCGACGAGGCGTCCGTCGGGATCGGTGATCGGCATCCCCGAGAAGCGGAACCGGTTCATCAGCTCCTCGGCCTCGTGCAGCTTGGCCGTCGGTGGGAGTGTGACCGGGTCGGAGATCATCCCGCTCTGGCTGCGCTTGACCTTCTGCACCTCGGCCGCCTGATCGGCCGTCGACAGGTTGCGGTGGATCACGCCGATGCCACCGTGGCGGGCCATGCCGATCGCCATGCGGGCTTCGGTCACGTTGTCCATCGCAGCCGACACCAGTGGCACGGCGAGCTCGATGTCGGCGGCGAACGTCGCCGACGTGGCGACCGAGTCGGGGAGGGTGTCGGAGAATCCGGGCACGACGACGACGTCGTCGAACGTCAGTGCCTCGAAGCGGTCGAACAAGGCGTTGTTCGGGTTGGTCATGCCGGTGAGCTCCTTCAGGCACAGGTTGCGGAGGGTGTCGACGAGGAGGCGGTGTTCGGTGGCGTGCACCCGCTCGGTGAGGCTCTCGAGGGTGTCGTCGGGACGGATGGCGACGGTCTCCGTTGCCAGTACCGGACCGTCGTCGACGCCTTCGTCGGGAACCAGGTGCACCATCACGCCGGTCTCGGTGCGCTCGCCGGCGAGGGCTTCGTGCCACGCCCGCTCGATGGCGTGGGTGCCCGGCAACTCGCCCGGGCGGGCGGGGTGGAGGTTGACGACGCGCCGTGGGAACCAGCCGAGAAAGCTCATCGTGAGAACACGCATCCAGCCCGCGAGCACCACGAGATCGGGCCCGAATCCGGCGACCACATCGGCGAGGCGGGCGTCGTAGTCGGCACGCGACTCGTCGGGGTGGGGACCGACGTGTACTGCCGGCACGCCGGCCGCGTCGGCGCGTTGGAGGGCGAACACGTCGGCTCGGTTGGACACGACGGCGACAACCTCCGCCGGGAGGTCGCCCGAGCTGCACGCGTCGAGGATCGCCTGGAGGTTCGACCCGTCGCCGGACACCAGCACCACGATCCGGTTCGTGCGACGGTTCGTCGGCTCCATGTGGAGACCGTAGGCGCCCGCCCGAGCGATCGCGGTGACCATGAACGAAAAGTCAGTCCGCAACACGAACTCATGAAGTTTCGGCGTTCCTACAGCGCCGAAACTTCACGAGATCAGGGCAACCTCGGGGGGTCGGCATACGTTCCCCAGGTGTGAGCGAGTCGGCCGGGTTCGTCGAGCAGTTCGAGGAACTGTTCGCGGTCGCGTACCGAGCGTCGTTCGCGATCCTCGGCGACCGGGGCGAGGCGGAGGACTGTGCCCAGGACGCGTTGGCAAAGGCGCTCGCCCGGTGGAGCCGCATCGAGGGCCACGCGATCCCATGGGTCGCCCGTGTCGCCACGAACACCGCGATCGACCGCTGGAGGAAGCGATCACGGTCGCACCCGCCGGAGCCGCCTGACAGCTCGGGCGATCCGCTCGAGAATCGCCGCGCCGACCTCGTGCGCGCCCTGCGGGCGTTGCCACGGCGGCAGCGTGAAGCGGTCGTGTTGCGCCACCTTCTCGACCTCACCGAGCGTGAGACAGCGACGGCGATGGGCTGTTCGACCGGGACCGTGAAGAGCGCGACGTCGCGTGGACTTGCCGCGCTCCGGATCGAGCTGGGCCCGTCGTGGGCTCTGGAGGCCTGACATGTTCGACGATCTCATCGACCCCGACCCGCCGACGCCGGGGCTCAGCACCCTCGCCAACGTCTCCGAGCGCGCCCGGCGCATCCGTCGCCGTCGGGAAGCGGCTCGGGTGATCGGGCTCGGTGCCGTCGCGGGCCTGCTCGTCGGAGCACTCGCGTTCGTGGTCGACGGCGACCCCGACGGAGGGTCGGAGATCGCCGAGTCGATCGATGCCGGCAGCGAGGTGACCACCGACCTCGGTGCGATCGTGGATCCGACGACGACGGCCGTGGCCGGGACGGCGACGACGGTGTCGCCCGCTGTCTCCGGCTCGTCGCCTGTGGAACAGACGACGACAACCACTACGACGACGACGGTGCCTCTCCCGACCGAACCCGTCCCGTTCCTCGCCGTTGGCGACTCGGTGATGCTCGGTGCGGCCCCGGCGCTGACGGATCGGGGGATGGTGGTCGACGCCGCCGTGAGTCGCCAGATGTTCGACGTGATCCCGGTGTTCGAACAGTTCCGTGATCAACACTTGTTCGGCACGGCCGTCGTCGTGCACCTCGGCAACAACGGGTCGTTCAGCCAGGCGACGCTCGATGCGTTCCTGGCGACGATGGACGACGTGCCGAACGTGATCCTCGTGACGGTGAAGGCAGATCGGCCGTGGACCGCTGAGAACAACGCCCTCCTGCGGGCTGCCGATCGGGAGGGTGACAACAAGATCCTGATCGACTGGGAGGTGCTCGCCGCCGACTGCCCGGGGGAGTGCTTCTACGACGACGGCATCCATCTGCGCCCGGACGGCCAGGACTACTACGCCGACCTCATCACCGACGTCCTCGGGATCTGACCGGATCTCGACTCTCTGCATCTCATGAAGTTTCGGCGCCGTACGGAGCGCCGAAACGTCATGAGAACGCCTCAGAGGCGGGCGGCTCGGAGCTGGTGTTCGCGCGGGCTGATGCCGTGGACGCGCTTGAACGCGGTGCTCAGCGCGAACGGGCTGCCGTAGCCGACCTTGTGGGCGACGGCGCCGACCGTGGCGCCTGACTCGCGCAGCATGTCTGCCGCCAGGGCCAACCGCCAGCCGGTGAGGAACGTCATCGGCGGTTCGCCCACGAGGTCGGTGAACCGACGGGCGAGGGCGGCGCGAGAGATGCCGTTCTCGGTCGCCAACTCGGCCACGGTCCACGGATGGGCCGGGTTGTTGTGCAGCATGCGGAGCGCCTTGCCGACGACCGGGTCGGTGTGAGCCCGGTACCAGGCCGGAGCCTCGGCATCGGGGCGGGAGAACCAGGCCCGGATCGCGGCGATGACGAGCAGGTCGAGCAGCCGGTCGAGGACAACCTCCTGGCCGGGCTCGTCCTTGACGATCTCGTCGGCGAGGAACCCGACCAGTGGACTGTCCCACGTGTCGCGAGGGAGGGTCAGCAACGCCGGCAATGCTCCGAGCAGGCGTTGGCCGATGGCCGAGGCGCCCTCGTAGGTGCCGGTGAGCATCACCGTCGATCCGGCGAGGTCGTTCCCCCACGTCCTGACCCCGAGATCCATCGCCTGCGACAGATCGGTGCCGTCGAGCGTCGTGCAGTGCTGACCCGGGTGGATCACGATCTGGGCCGGGGTGTGCGGGTCATCGGCGACGGTGTACGGATCGGGGCCGCGCATCACGGCGATGTCGCCTGGGCGGAGCAACACCGGATCACCGTCCGCCGGGATGACCCACGCGTCGCCGCGCACCATCGCCATCAGCGACAGCGGTGCGCGGTCCTCGATCCGGATCGCCCATGGCGGCTCCATGACCGACCGCAGCAGGAACGCTCCGTGAGCCCGGGCTCCGTCGAGCAGGCCGGCGACCGCATCCATCGCCCCGAATATAGACGATGAATGATGGATTGGAGCGAATCAACTATGGAACGTCTCACCCAGTTTCGCGTTCACTGACACCATGAGCGACACGACAACAACAACACAGACGACATTGGTCCTCGGCGGCACCGGCAAGACCGGACGGCGGGTGGCGCAGCGCCTGATCGCCCGCGGCGTGCCGACCCGCATCGGCTCGCGCTCGGGTTCACCCCGGTTCGACTGGGACGACGCGACCACCTGGGAGCCCGCCCTGCAGGACGTCACGGCGGTCTTTGTCGTGTATTACCCCGACCTGGCGTTCCCCGGCGCCGCCGAGACCATCCGCGCCTTCGCCACGACCGCCGTGGCGAGTGGCGTCGGCCGTCTGGTTCTCCTGTCGGGCCGCGGTGAGGAGGAAGCCGAAGTCAGCGAGCGCGCCGTGCAGGAGTCCGGTGCCGAATGGACGATCCTGCGGGCGAGTTGGTTCGCGCAGAACTTCAGCGAGCATTTCCTGCTCGAACCGGTGCTCGGCGGAGTGATCGCGTTGCCCGCCGGGGATGTGGCGGAACCGTTCGTCGACGTCGACGACATCGCCGATGTCGCGGTCGCAGCGCTGACCGAGGATGGCCACGCCGGCCAGCTGTACGAGTTGACCGGACCCCGCCTGCTCACGTTCGCCGATGCGGCCGACGAGATCGCCAAGGCCACCGATCGGGACATCCAGTACGTGTCGGTCTCGCCGGCGGAGTACGTGGCCGCGGCCGTTGACTACGGAGTGCCTGCCGAGGAGGTCGAGCCGCTGGCCGAGCTGTTCACCCGCGTGCTCGACGGCCGCAACGCGCATGTCACCGACGGTGTGCGACGGGCACTCGGGCGCGAGCCCCGCGACTTCACCGACTACGCACGCGACACCGCCGCCACCGGCGTGTGGGATCGCTGAAGGGAGCGAACGAGATGGACCGATCTCTCCCCGTTCTCACCGCAGTGGCCGCGCTCGGCGCCGGCGTCGTCGGTGGTGTCTTCTTCGCCTTCTCGGTGTTCGTGATGAAGGCCATCGGCCGCCTGCCGCCGAGCAAGGCCATCAGCGCCATGCAGTCGATCAACACCGCCGCGCCGACACCGTGGTTCATGGTCGCCCTCTTCGGCACCAGCCTGGCCTGCGTTGCGCTCGCCGTCTCGGCGCTGTTCCGTCTCGACGAGCCCGACGCGGTGTATCACCTCGTCGGAGGTGTGCTGTACCTCGTCACCATCGTGCTCACGATCGTGTACCACATCCCGAGGAACGACGCGCTCGCCGCGGTGGATCCGGACAGCACCGACGGCGCGAACTACTGGAGCTACTACGTGTCGGCGTGGACCGCATGGAACCACGTGCGGACGATCTCGTCGATCGCCGCCGCCGCAACCCTGACCGTCGCCCTGCGCGTCGGTGCTACGGCGTGATCAGGTGGACCGTGCGGGCACCGGGCGTTCCCGCGATCAGCTCGCCGATGATCCACGTTTCCTCGGGGATCGACGCCTGCACCTCTGCAGCGGCCGCGGGGTCGCACACCACGACCATCCCGATGCCCATGTTGAGCATCCGGTGCAGCTCGTGGGTGTCGACGCCCGTCGCCAGCTCGCGCACCAGCTGGAACAGCGGCGGAACGGGCCACGACCCGAGCCGGATCCGCGCATCGATGCCATCGGGCAGCACACGCGGCAGGTTCTCGGGGAGCCCACCGCCGGTGATGTGGGCGAGCGCCTTGATCATCCCGCCGTCGATCACGGGGCCGAGCACATTGAGATACGAACGGTGCGGTTCGAGCAGCGCCGCGCCGAGCGGACGATCGAGGCCGGCCGGCGTCGAGTCGAGTGGCAGCCACTGGAACAACTTGCGGAGGAACGAGTAGCCGTTGGTGTGCGGCCCGCTCGAGGCGACGCCGATCAGCACGTCGCCGGCGGCGACGTCGTCGCGGGGGAGCAGCCGCGAACGTTCGGCCACGCCGATCAGCGTCCCGGCGATGTCGAACGCGCCCGGCGCGTACACCCCGGGCATCTCGGCCGTCTCACCGCCGAGCAACGCACATCCGGCGGCCTCGCACGCCTCGGCCATGCCCGTGACGACCTCGGCGACGAGGTCGGCATCGATCTCGCTGGCCGCGATGTAGTCGAGGAAGAACAACGGCCGCGCCGACTGCACGAGCACGTCGTCGATGCAGTGGTTGACGATGTCGATGCCGACGCCGCGCACCATCCCTGCCCGCGCCGCGAGCTCGACCTTGGTGCCCACGCCGTCGGTCGAGGCCACCAGCACCGGGTCGTCCATCGCCGTGATCGCCTTCGCCGAGAAGACGCCGCCGAAGCTGCCGACGCCGCGCAGCACGTCGGGGCCGAGCGTGCGCTCGATGGCGCCGGTCATCTGGCGGACGGCGCGGTTGCCCTCGTCGATGTCGACCCCTGCGGCCGCGTATGACGTGAGCGTCGCGCCAGGCGCTCTCCACCCGATGTCGCGGCGGACCTGCATGCCGTCGAACCGGATCGATGCCATCCGCTCGTATGCCGCGGCACGTGCGGCGGCGAGATCGTCACCCAGCCCGGTGACGGCCAACACCCGCCCGCCGGTGACCCGCCCTTCGGCCATCCCAGCCGGGAACACGATCGTCGTCGCGTCCTCGATCGGCTCCAGGCCGTGGATCTCGGCGCCCGCGATCGGCGCCGCCGGGTATCCCGCGGCGGCCGCGACGACGGTGCAGGCGGCGCCGGCGCGCACCCGCAACGGTGCCCCGGCGAGCTCGCCGCGTGTGCATGCCAACAGCAGCTCGGCGACGTCGGACTCGACGAGGGGGAGCACGGCCTGCGCCTCGGGGTCGCCGAACCGGCAGTTGAACTCGATCAGCCGTGGGCCGTCGGCGGTCAGCATCAACCCGGCGTACAGCACCCCGACGTACGGCGTACCAGCGGCGGCGAGGTGGTCGAGGACCGGCTGCACGAACGTCGCCACCAGCTCGTCGCTGTCGAACGGCACCGGGGCCGGCGCGTACGCACCCATCCCGCCGGTGTTCGGTCCGACGTCCCCCTCGCCGATGCGCTTGTGGTCCTGGGCGATCGGAAGGGCGCGCCCGATCGTGCCGTCGCACAGCACGAGCAACGAGCACTCCGGCCCGTGGAGACGTTCCTCGACCACGAACGGACCCTGCGCGGCGGTCGTCAGGATCGCCTCGATCGTCTCGTCGGCGTCGGCGGGCACGATCACGCCCTTGCCCGCCGCCAACCCGTCGAGCTTGACCACCACCGAGCGGTCGATCGACCGGAACCACTCGATCGCCGGCTCGGCCGAGTCGAACCGGCGGTAGGCGGGTCCCGGGATGTGCAACATCTCGGCCAGCTCGCGCGTGTACCCCTTCGACGACTCGAGGCGGGCGAGGTCGGCCGTGGGTCCGAAGCACGGCAGACCGCGGCGGGCGCACTCGTCGGCCACGCCCGCGGTGAGCGCGGCCTCCGGCCCGACGACGACCAGGTCGACCGTCGCCGGCGAAGCGTCACCGAGGTCGGCGGCGATCTGTACGGCATGACCGTGGCGGCGGCACGCCCATGCGATCGCCTGCTCGCGGCCCCCGCCGCCGACGACGAGGACACGGATCACTACGCCAGCGCCCCCTCGAACGAGAGCTTGGCCTGGGCTTCCTCGACGGCGATCGGATACCGACCGGTGAAGCACGCGTTGCAGTAACCGGACTCGGAGTCGATCGCTCGCATCATCCCCTCGAGCGACAGGAAGGCGAGGCTGTCGGCGCCGATCTGGGCGCACATCTCCGGCACCGTGAGGCGGGCCGCCATGAGGTCACCGTCGTGGCCCATGTCGACGCCGAAGTGGCAGGCGTGGGTGATCGGTGGGCAGGTGATCCGCATGTGCACCTCGGTAGCCCCGGCGTCCCGCACGAGCTTCACGAGCGGCCCGGCCGTGGTGCCGCGCACGAGCGAGTCGTCGATCATCACGACCCGCTTGCCGGCCAGGTTCTCGGCCAGCGCGTTGAACTTCAGCGCCACGCCGCGGTCGCGGATGTCCTGGGTCGGCTCGATGAACGTGCGGCCGATGTAGCGGTTCTTGATCAACCCGTCGTTGAACGGCAGGCCGCTCTGACGCGCGTACCCGATCGCGGCGGGGATCGATGAGTCGGGCACAGGGATCACGACGTCGGCGTCGACGCCTGACTCGGTGGCGAGCTCGACACCGAGCCGCTGGCGCACGTGGTGGACGCCGCGGTCGTCCCACACCGAATCAGGACGAGAGAAGTAGACGAACTCGAACGTGCACCTGGCCGACGAGGCTGCCGGCGCGAGCGCCTGATGGCGGCGCACCTCGGCGCCCTGCAACGTGACCATCTCGCCCGGGCGTACCTCGTCGATGTCGACGCAGCCCAGTGTCGACAGCGCGCATGTCTCACTGGCGACGGCGTGCCCACCGAGTGGCAGGCGGCCGATCGACAGCGGCCGGAACCCCCACGGGTCGCGCACCGCGATGACTTGATCGCGGGCCAGCATCACGAGCGAGAACGCGCCCTTCCACGCCGGCAATGTGCGCTCGACCCGCTCCTCCCACGTGCGACCCCCGGCGGCCGCGAGCATCAACGTCAACACCTCGGTGTCGCTCGTCGCGGTCAGCCCGAAACCCTTCGCGAGCAGTTCGTCGCGCAGCGCCGTCGCGTTGACGACGTTGCCATTGTGGGCGAGCGCCAGCGGACCGTGCATCGTCTCGACGAGGAACGGTTGGAGGTTGCGCTGGGCGTTCGCTCCGGTCGTGCTGTACCGGGTGTGGCCGATCGCGTGGTACCCGGCGAGCGGCGCCATCGTCTCGCGGGTGAAGACGTTGGTGACGAGCCCGGCGTCCTTGTGCATCCGCGCCCGATGCCCGTCGCTGACGGCGATGCCGGCCCCCTCCTGCCCACGGTGCTGCAACGCGAACAACCCGAAGAACGCCAGCTCGGCGACACCGTCGCCGTGGGGCGTCGAGATGCCGAGTACCCCGCACTCTTCTCGCGGCTTCGATGATCGTGGCGTCACTGTCGATCGTGGCGTGACGAACACTGGTGTGGTCAAAGGATCCCCGCTTCTTCCAGGTTGGCGACGATGCGCTCGGCGACCGGGTACGAGCCGGGCTCGAACGGAGCGCCGGTGAGGCGCTCGTAGGCGTCGATGTAGCGCGCCGACGTCGCGGTCCACACGTCGTCGGGCAGCTCCGGCACCGGGCCATCGCCGCGGTAGCCGATCTCGGCGTACGCCCGCCGGACGACCTCCTTGTCGAGGCTCTCCGGCTCCTCGCCGGCGGCGAGCCGGCGTTCATAGCTGTCGGCGACCCACCACCGCGACGAGTCGGGCGTGTGCAACTCGTCGATCAGCATCAGCGAACCGTCGGTTGCGAGACCGAATTCGTACTTGGTGTCGGCGAGGATCAGCCCAGCCTCGCGCCCCACGGTGGTCCCGCGGTGGAACACCTCGAGGGCGGCCGCCGAGACCTGCGCCCAGAGGTCGGCGTCGAGCAGGCCGCGGGTGACGACCTCGTCGCACGTGATCGGCTCGTCGTGGCCGCCGTGCTCGGCCTTCGTGGTGGGCGTGACGATCGGTTCGGGCAGCGGGGTGTTCTTGGCCAACCCGTCGGGAAACCGGTGGCCGTAGATCGTGCGCGCCCCTTCGTCGTACTGACGCCACAGTGAGGTATCGGTGACCCCGGTGATGTACCCGCGCACGACGACCTCGACCGGGAGCGTTCGCGCGGCGTGCGCGACGAGGACGTTGGGGTCGGGCACCCCGACGACATGGTTGGCGACGACGTCGGCGGTGCGCTCGAACCACCATGCGGACAGCTGGTTGAGGACCTGCCCCTTGTACGGCACGGCGGCGATCACACGATCGAACGCCGACAGCCGATCGGTGGTGATCATCAGCCGCTGGTCCGAAGCGAGTGCGTAGGACGCGCGGACCTTGCCGTCGCGCCGGTCGGCGAGCGGGAGCACGATGTCGGTGAACGGTTCGATCGTGTGCGTCTCCACGGATCCTCCTAGGCCGCCCTGGCGTACGCGACGCCGTTCTCGAACAACCGCAGGCCGAGGTGCGAAGGACCGCCCCCGCCGCGCCGGTGGTGGGGGTGCTGACGGGCGACGACGTGGTTCTCGGGATGCGGCATCAGCCCGAGCACGGTGCCGGACGCGTTGCACACGCCTGCGATGTCGGCCGCCGAACCGTTCGGGTTCGACCCGTGGTACCGCAACGCGACCTGGCCGTCGGCGGCGAGGGCGTCGACGTCGGGATGCACGTAGCGCCCCTCGCCGTGGGCGATCGGGCAATGGACGGCGTCCTGCAGGCCCCTGGTCCACACGCAGCTCGACTCTGGCTGCGGGTCGAGCTCGACCCAACGGCAGTCGAAACGCCCGTTGGCGTTGTGCCCGAGCGATCCCGGTAACAGCCCCGTTCGGGTGAGCACCTGGAAGCCGTTGCAGATCCCGATCAGAGGTCGACCACCGGCGACGAAGGCGCGCAGCGCGTCGCCGAGCATGACGGTGAGATCGAGCGCCAGCATGCGCCCGGCGCCGAGCGCGTCGCCGTAGCTGAACCCTCCGGCGACCACGGCGAGGCGCGCCTCGTCGAGCAGGGCGCGATGCTCGACGAGCTGCGTGGCCGACACGATCGTGGGGTCGGCCCCTGCCAAACGGAGCGCGACTGCCGCGTCACCGTCGCGGTTGGTCCCGGGACCGGTGATGACGATCGCCTTGGCCGGGATCATGCGCTCATCCCCACTCGGTCGAACGCGGCCACGAGCTCGTCGACGTGAACCGGTTCGACGCCGACGAACGACAAGTGGCCGTCGTCGGTGACATGGCCGAGGTGGAGGATCGGCTCGGCCATCAGTTCGCGGAAGCGGTCGACGTCGGCAGGCGCGATCTCGACGACCAACCGGCTCGCCGACTCGGCGAACAGTGCGGTGGACGTATCGACGTGGGGCAACCCCGTGACCGCCGCACCCAACCGACCGCCGATGCACATCTCGGCGATGGCGACCGCCAAGCCGCCCTCGCTGACGTCGTGGCACGATCGCACGAGGCCGGCTCGTATCGCCCGATGGAGGTTGCGGTACCGGATCGGAGCACCGAGGTCGGGCGCCGGCACCGTGCCCGGCGTAGTGCCGGCGGACCGAGCACGAGGTCGAGGTGACTGCCGGCGAACTCGGGTCGCGTCGAGCCGAGGAGGAACAGTGCGTTGCCGGCCGCGGCGAGGTCGGGGGTGACGCACGCGTCGGCGTCGGGGACGTGGCCGACGGCGGTGATCACGAGCGTCGGTGGCACTGCATGACGCTCGCCGTCGGCGCCGGTGTACTCGTTGTTCAGCGAGTCCTTCCCCGAGACGAACGGCGCGCCGTGGGCGATGGCTGCCGCGCAGCACCCGTCGACGGCGGCGATCAGGTCGCCGAGCGTCGACGTCCGTCGCGGATCGCCCCACGAGAAGTTGTCGAGCAACGACACGCGGTCGGGGTCGGCACCGACGGCGACGATGTTGCGGATCGCCTCGTCGACCACGGCGTATGCCATCGCTTCGGGGTCGTGGAGCCCGTACCACGGGTTGACACCGATGCCGATCGCCAGCCCGTCCTAGTCGCCGGGACTGGCGAGGACGACGCCGTCGGCGGGCGCGTCGGACCGCGCGCCGACGAGTGGGCGTACCGCCGTCGCACCGAGGATCTCGTGGTCGTAGCGGTGGATCGTGGGCGCCTTCGACGCGATGTTCCGGTGGGCGAGCAGAGCGAGCAGGACGGACTTCGGGTCGTCGACGGCTCGCCCGACCATGACGCGCTCGGGCGTCGGCATCGTGGCCGTCATCCGGCGCGGCGGCCGTCCGTCGTGCAGGAAGGCGGTGTCGAGATCGAGCACGACGTCGCCGTGCGATCGCACGACCAGCCGACGGTCGCCGGTGAACGAGCCGAGATCGGCCAGCTCGACCCCGTGGATCCGGCAGCGCTCGCGCAGCTCGCCGATGCGGTGCGGGGCGACCGCCACGACCATCCGTTCCTGCGCCTCCGACAGCCAGATCTCCCACGGCTCGAGGCCTGCGTACTTGAGCGGCACGAGGTCGAGCTCGACGTCGGCGCCGACGCCATCGGCCATCTCGCCGACCGCCGACGACAGCCCGCCGGCCCCGCAGTCGGTGATGGCCGTGTACAGCTCCTCGGCACCGACCAGCACGTCGATCAGCAGCTTCTCGGTGACGGGGTCGCCGATCTGGACGCTCGCTCCGGCGACCGAGCCGGTGGTGGCATCCATCGTCAGCGACGAGAACGTGGCGCCACGGATCCCGTCGCGGCCGGTGCGGCCGCCGATCACGACGACCCGGTCGCCCGGATGCGGACCGACGAACGGCGCACGTTCGTCGGCCACACCGATGCAACCGGCGAACACCAACGGGTTGGTGGTGTAAGCGGGGTCGTAGAGCACGGCGCCGGCGACGGTCGGGAGGCCGATCTTGTTGCCGTAGTCGGCGACACCGTCGATCACGCCCTCGCGGATCCGCAGCGGGTGGAGGGCGCCGTCGGGGACGTCGGCGAGCGGCGTGTCGGGCGGCCCGAAGCACAAGATGTCGGTGATCGCGATCGGGCGATGGGCGGCGCCGAGCACATCGCGGATCACCCCGCCAACCCCGGTGTTGGCGCCGCCGAACGGTTCGACAGCCGAGGGGTGGTTGTGGGTCTCGGCCTTGAGGGCGATCGTCGTGCCTGGCCGGTAGGAGACGATGCCCGCGTTGCCGACGAAGGCCGACCGTACGAACGGCGCGTCGATCGCATCCGTGCACTCGCGCAGGACGGTGAGCAGCGGCGGACGCTCGTCGCCGTCGTCGGTCACCAGCGTCGCCCGGAACGTCTTGTGCGAGCAGTGCTCGCTCCACGTCTGGGCGATGGTCTCGAGCTCGACATCGGTCGGATCACGGCCCTCGGCCGCGAAGTGACGCTGCACGGCCGACAGCTCCTCGGGATCGAGGGCGAGTGCCCGATCGACGCCCACCTGCTCGAGTGCCGCTGGCGAGAGACCGCGGAGAGGAACGACGGTTGCGGTGCCGTCTGACCGACCACCGGACGTGAGGTCGGGCTCGATGGGCCCGAACGTCCACCGCTCGATGATCGGATTGGCGACGACGCGGCGCACGATGTCGTCGGCCGCGCTCGGGTCGATGGCCGGCCCGAACTCGACCCGGCGTCCGGTCGCGGCGGCCTTCACCGGCACGCCGAGCTGGGCGGCGGCGTGCATCAGGGCGGTCGCCGCACCGTCGGTGACCCCTGCGAGATAGCTGATCTCGACCCCCGGCGCATCGGGGGTGGCCCACGTGCCGCGCTGCAGCAACGGATCGACGAGGAACCCGTGAAGGGCGGCGAGATCGTCCGCGCCGAGCGGTCCGTCGACGAAGATCAGGTCGGCGACCACCACGTCACCGGGTGCGGGCGCCGGCAACCCGAGCTGCCCGATGGCGGCCGTGATCGCCCCGGCTCGGGGGTCGGGATCGATCGACGTGATGGTCAGTCGATGCCCGGCGGCCACATCGCCGACCCTACGGAGTTGGCGGCACCCGCACGTGGCTTTGAACGAAATGTTTGCCGGACGGCATGCGTAGCCTGACCGCGATGAGTGACGACGGTGCGAGCGAGTACGTTCCGACGCGTCTGGTGCTCGTGCGTCATGCAGAGTCGATGGTCAGCGTGAACCGGGTGATCGGGGGACCGCGCACCTGCGTGGGCCTATCGCCGTTCGGCCGTCGGCAGGCCGAAGCGCTGCGCGACCGGCTGTCCACGACGGGCGAGGTGACGGCCGATGCGTTGTACGCGAGTGCGTATCCGCGGGCGATCGAGACGGCCGAGGTCATCGCCCCCGCACTCGGCGGGCTCGACGTCAAGGTCGACGATGGATTCGGCGAGCACGATCCCGGGCCCGACTGCGATGGGATGACGTTCGACGTGTTCCTCGAACGCTACGGACGGCCTGACTGGGAGGTCGATCCCCACGCCGTGACGTTCCCGGGCGGCGAGACCGTCGCCGCGTTCCATCACCGGGTCGGTGTTGCGCTGCGCGGTGCGCTCGATCGCCACGCTGGGCAAACCGTGGTCGTGGTGTGCCACGGCGGTGTCGTCGATGCCACACTGCGGATGGCCCTGCGCACGCCGCCGACCGGCATCTTCGAGCTGCACACGAGGAACACGTCGATCACCGAGATGGTGTTGGTGGCACCGGGTCGCTGGAAGCTCGAGCGCTACAACGATCACGCGCACCTCGTCGCGCTCGAGGCGCCGTCGTCGTGACACGAGATCGATGACCGAACCAACCACGCGATGGACGATCGTCGGCGGCGGATCAGCTGGGTGCGTTCTCGCCGCTCGTCTGAGCGCCGATCCGTCGAACGCGGTGACGTTGCTGGAATCGGGTCCGGCGCGCCGATCCGCGGCGGTGACTGACGACGACGTCGAGGGCGGCGGGGGGTGCCCGGGCCGGCGACGGGAGGAGCTTCTTCGACGATCTCGCCGACCCCGAACGCACGCACCTCGATCTCACGGCGGTTCGCGTCGACGGGCAGCCGCCGACGCGCTACGTGACGGGGAGAGGGATGGGTGGCTCGGGCGCCGTCAACGCCATGATCGCGCTGGCCGGTGGTCCGTTCGTCGCCGATCACCTGATCGACACCGAGCTGGTACCGGAGTACGAGTGGGGGGCGGTCGACCGCGCGCTCGTCGCCGCCGACCGTGACGCCGGCCCCGTCCCGATCACCCGCCGTGATGGGCGAAGGGTCACGGTGGTCGAGGCCTACCTCGACCCGGTCCGCGCCCGGCCGAACCTCGAGATCGTGAGTGACGTGCACGTCGACCGGATCGTGTTCGACGATCGCAGGGCGGTCGGGGTGGAGACGGACCAAGGGGCCGAGCTCGCCGCCGATCGGGTGGTGATCAGCGCCGGCGCGATCCACAGCCCGGCGATCCTCCTGCGCAGCGGCGTCGACACCCCCGGTGTGGGGGAGGGGCTGAAGGACCACCCGTCGGCGCCGATCACGCTGCGGCTCGTCGCCGACGCGATCGCCGATCCGTCGTCGATCGTGGCGACGACGATGCTCCAGCGCGACGGCTTGCAGGTGCTGCCGATGAACCATCTCGGCCCGCGGGCGCGTGGGTACGGACTGCTGATGCCGGCGTTGATGGAAGTGCACAGTTCAGGCCGCGTCCTGCTCGTCGACCCCGACCCGCACATGCCGCCGTACGTCGAGTTCCGGATGCTGTCGGATCCCGCCGATCTCGCGGCGTTGGTCCGAGGCGTCGAAACGACGCTCACGCTCTTGCGTCACCCGGCGTTCGAAGCGATCGTCACGGCGGCGTACATCGACGACAAGGGCACCACCATCGATGCCCTCGACTCGCCTGAACGGATCGCCGAGTGGCTCCCGACGAGCGTCGGTGACTACGTGCACGCGTCGTGCACGTGTCGGATGGGTGTGGTGGTCGACGATGACTGCCGCGTCAACGGATATCGCGGGTTGTTCGTGTGCGACGCCTCGGTCTTCTTCGACATCCCGCTCGTCAACACCCACATCCCCACCGTGATGCTCGCCGAGACGATGGCCGAGCGCTGGCTGCGCGGCGGAGCCGCGGCGACATGAACGCCCCGGGCCGCGCTGACGACTTCCCCCACGTCTTCGCTCCGCTGCAACTGCGCCACCGCACGCTGCGCAGCAGGATCAACTTCGGCGCCCACACCGCCAACATGGGCGAGGGCGGTCTGGTCTCCGATCGTCACGTCGCCTACTACCGGGAACGCGCGCTCGGCGGTGCCGGCATGATCGTCGTCGAGCCGATGCCGGTCCATCGGACCGCCGTGCTCACGCGCGGCAACTTCCGGGTCGACGACGATTCGGTCGTTCCGGGGTTCCGGCGACTGACGGATGCCTGTCGGGATGCCGCCGACGGCGACGTCGTCATGATCCACCAGCTGTACCACGTCGGTCAGCACGGCGATGCCGACAACTCGTTCGCGCCGAACTGGTCACCGTCCGGCCTGCCCTCGTATCACGACGCCGACGGCAGCCACGCGATGACCGAGGCCGAGATCCTCGAGCTCATCGACGCGTTCGTGCGCGCGGCCGGGCGAGCGAAAGCGTCGGGGTTCGATGGTGTCGAGCTGTTCGCCGCGTACCACGCGGTGATCGACCAGTTCTGGACGCCTTGGTCGAACCGTCGGACCGATCGCTGGGGAGGCTCGCTCGAGAACCGGGTGCGGTTCTCGGCCACCCTGCTCGACGCGATTCGCACGGAGGTCGGCGACGACTTCATCATCGGTCTGGCCGTCAACGTCGATCCCGAATCCGATCCGTCGCTGTCGATGGAGTCGATGCAGGAGATCGTCGCCTGGCACGACGCCAGGGCGTTGATGGACTACGTCACGTGCGGCACCGGCAGCTACTTCGACTTCTACAAGTTGATGCCGACCTCGCTGTATCCGGCCCGCCTCGGGGAGCCCTTCGCCGCCGCGCTCAAACAGGTGACGTCACACGCGCTCGTCCAGGCAGAGAGCCACATCCGGACCCCCGCCGCGGCCGAGGCCGTCCTGGCCGCCGGCAGTGCCGACATGGTCTCGATCGTGCGCGGTCAGATCGCCGACCGCGCACCTCGTTCGCAAGGCACGCGAGGGTCGCGCGGGCGATGTCAGGCCGTGCATCTCGTGCAACCAGTTGTGCTGGGGGCGACGCTCGCGGGACTACTGGATCTCGTGTCTGATCAATCCGTCAGCCGGCCGCGAGCACATCTGGGGCGGCGACCGGTTGGTGCCGGCAGAACAGCCCAAGTCCGTGCTCGTCGTCGGTGCCGGACCCGCCGGGCTGGAGGTCGCGCGCGTCTGTGCCGAGCGCGGCCACGGGGTCATCGTCGTCGAGGCCGGCCCCGAGATCGGTGGTCAGTACCGGCTGGCCGGTGTGCAGCCGAGCCGTCAGCAGGTGCTCGACCACATCGACTGGTACGCACGGCAGCTCGCTCAGCTCGATGTCGATCTGCGGCTGAACACACTCGTCGATGACGCGTGGATCGCGACTGCGGGAGCCGACATCGTGGTCGTCGCGACCGGTGCTCTGCCCGCCCGGTCCGGCTTCCAACGCGCGGCGCCGATGAGCGATCGCCTCCCCGGTGTCGACGCGCGCAACGTCGCCTCGATCGAGGACGTGCTCGAAGGTGGGGCCTCGCCCGAGGGCCGTGTCCTCCTGCTCGACGACCTCGGCGATTGGCGGGGGATCGGCACCGCGATGTTCCTGCAGGAGCGGGGATGCGATGTATGCCTCGCGACGTCGGCGCCGGCTGTCGCCGGTGGCCTGTTCCACAGCGCGGCCGACGTGCCGGCGCGTCAGCGATTCGCCGCGCGGGTGGCGACATGCGGCCGCACACCGTCGTCGACGCGTGGCTCGGCGATGTCGCGATGCTGCGCTCGACGCTCACGGGCGCGGTGACGTCCGAGCCCTTCGACTGGCTCGTGATCGCCGAGACGCCACGGGCCAACGACGAGCTGGGCCTCGCCCTGGATCGAGCCGGCGTCGACTTCCATCAGGTCGGCGATTGCGTCGCCCCGCGGCGCGCCAGCCTCGCCTTCTACGAAGGCCGATCCCTCGCGATGCGGCTGTAACCGCCGCGCCGCCCCCTTTCTCTGTTTGTGTCACCGACATCGGCGAAAGTCGCCGGTTTCTGTGACACAAACACGGGGTTAGACGAGGGCCAGCAGCTCGTCCATCGACTCGTGGAGGAGCTCGGTCATCGTCCACACGTCGGGCACCAGCTCGCGGTCGGCGAGGAAGCCGAAGTCGAGGTTGCCGTTGTAGCTCTGCACGGTGATGTTCAGGCCCTGGCCGTCGGCGAGCGCGGAGACCGGGTAGAAGTGTTCGAGCTTGGCGCCGGCCGCGTACAGCGGGATCGACGGCCCGGGCACGTTCGAGATCACGACGTTGAACGGCGGGTTCATGCGATCGGCGATCCGCAGCCGGCTGTACATCCGCATCGCCCGCGCCGCGATCGCCGGCGGTGCGAACTGGGTGAAGTCCTGCAGCGTCTCGGCCGGGATCGCCCTGAAGTTCTCCTTCGCCGCCGTCATGCTGCGCTGCACCCGCGCCAGCCGCTTGGCGGGATCGGGCTCGTCCGTTGCCAGGTCGCCGAGCATCGCCGACACGCGGTTCGAGTAGCTGTCGGACTCCGAACCCGAGCGGACGCTCACCGGCACCATCGCGATCAACGACTCGTCGGGCAGGCAGTCGTGCTTCAACAGGTAGCGCCGCAGCGTCCCGGAGCAGATCGCCATCACGACGTCGTTGAACGTGCAACCCGTCGCCCGCCGCACCTGCTTCGCCGAGTCGAGCTCGATCGTGGTGTAGGCGAACCTCCGGTGCGGTGAGATCGACCTGTTCCACGGCGTACGCGGCGCTGCCGTCGGCGGCAGGTGAGGCGGCCGGTCGACCTCGGACTCGGATCCGCTCCGGAGGCGCGTGCGCATCAGAGATCCGAGCGGTCCCGGCATCGGCTGGGCGATCAGATCGGCGAGGATTCGCAACCCGCCGACCTGCGTCGACGCCGCCAGCTCCCGCAACGACTGCACCGACAGGCGGATCAGCTTCTCGGGCCGCCGCACGAACTCCGCGAACGTCCGTTGCAGCAGCTCCTGGTCGGTCGGGATCCGGTCGGGACTCCACGGGAGTGGCACGCCGGTGGGACGCGCGCCAGGGTCGGTGTCGAGGATCGCGGCGAGCATGAGCGCCCCGGCAGCACCGTCGATCGCGGCGTGGTGGACCTTGGTGAGCTGGGCGATCAGGCGGCCGCCGTCGACGCCTTCGATGACGTACAGCTCCCACAGCGGCCGTCGACGATCGAGCGGGCGCCCGTGGATGCGGCTGATGGCCTCGCCGAGCTGCTCGGGAGTGCCGGGCGGCGCGACCGCGTGGTGGCGGACGTGGAAGTCGATGTCGAAGTCGGGATCCTCGATCCAGTACGGCAGGTCGAGCCCGAGCGGAACCTCGACGAGCCGCCGCCGGAACGGCGCCAGCTGGTCGATCCGTTCGAGGATCAGCTGCTTCATCGCCTCGACACCCGCCCCGCCGGGCACCCCGGTGGGATCGTAGATGTTGAGCGAGGAGACGTGACCGTAGGTGGTCGTCGTCTCCATGTTGAGGAAGGTCACATCGATGCCGCTCAGCTGCCGCATGCACCGATGGTACGTGCTAGTGAGAGGGTGATGAATCCGCCCCGTGATCGGCCTGTCGGTGAGCTCGGTGAGCTCGGCGACGGGTGCTTCGCCTACGTCCAGGGCAATGGCGGGTGGGGCTGGAGCAACGCCGGTCTCGTCGTCGGTGACGGGACGTCGCTGCTCGTCGACACGCTGTTCGACCTTCGCCTCACGGAGGCGATGCTGGCGGCGATGGCGAACCACACGCGCTCGGCGCCGATCGGAACCGTCGTCAACACCCACGCCAACGGCGACCACTGCTACGGCAACCAGCTCGTCGACGAGGCGCAGATCGTGGCCTCGTCGGCAACCGCCCACGAGATGAGCGAAGTGCCGCCATCGATGCTGGCCGCGCTCAACGCCGCGCAGGGCGACGTCGGCGACCTGTTCCGGAGCTTCTTCGGCGAGTTCGAGTTCGATGGGATCGAGCCGCGGCTCCCTGATCGCACGTTCGACGGGCGGCTGGAGCTCGACGTCGGTGGTCGTGTCGTCGAGCTGATCGAGGTCGGCCCCGCCCACACCCGGGGCGACACGCTCGCCTACGTGCCCGATGCGGCGACGATCTACACCGGCGACATCCTGTTCATCGGAGGCACGCCGATCGTCTGGGCCGGGCCGCTGGCGAACTGGATCGCCGCCTGCGATCTGATGCTCGGCATGGATGTCGACACCGTCGTGCCCGGTCACGGCCCGGTCACCGACAAGGCCGGCATCACGACCGTGCGCGACTACCTCGCGTTCGTCGATCGGGAAGCGACCGAGCGCCACGCCGCCGGCGTCGACGCGTTCGACGCGGCGCGCGACATCGGGCGCATGATCCGCGCCCGTGAGGACTTCGGCCAGCTCGGCGAGTTCGGCCGCATCGCCGTCAACGTCGATGCCGTGTACCGCGCGCTCGATCCGGACCACCAGAGTGCCAACGTGGTCGAGCAGTTCCGCCGCATGGCGGAACTCGAACGCGTCTGATTGAGCCGCCTCACCCTGCATCGGCGAGTTGCACGTTTGGTCGGCGGCTCGAGCGGCGTAGTTGGCTATGCCACGTTTTCACGACGGCGAGTTGCGACGGATCGCCTCACCGCGAGCACCCAACCGACGGCGGCGCACACGGAGAAGATGAACCACTGGACCGCGTACGACAGGTGCGGGCCTTCGCCGAGCGGCGGTCGGACGACGGGTTCCGGCAGCCCGGGCGCTTCGGGCGGATCGGACGTGAGGAGGTCGACGTAGACAGGAACGACGTCGCCGGGGAGCTGCTGCTCGAGGCGTGGGATGTCGAGGCGCTGCACCTCGGTGAGATCGCCTTCGGTCGGGTCGGAGAGCTGCCCGGTACGTCGCGTCTGCGACTGCCGGATCCGCCCGACGACGTCGACGACGCCGTCGGGGGCGGGAGGTACGTCGACACTCAGAGGAACGAACCCACGGTTCACGATCAGGGTCCTGCCGTCGCCGAGGTCCAGTGGCGTGGCCACGTTCTCGCCGGCGCGCCCACCCTGTGATCGGTTGACGACCAGGAACTGCTCGTCGCCGAGGTACCGCCCCGTGACGGTGACGTTGCGCCACTCGATCTCGTCGGGCGGGCCGCTGGCGAGCACGTCGTCGAGCGGCTCGGGTGGCAGCTCGCTGCGCGCCTCCACCCTGGCGTTGAAGTCGCGGCGCTGGTCGAGACGACGGAGCTGCCAGAAACCGAGGTTGACCATCAGCACGATGCCGGCGACGACGAGCAGATGGAAGCCGATCCACTTCGGACGCAGCAGGAACCGGTACATGCGACGGCGACGGTAGCGGTGGTCACGCGGCCCGCGGCCGCTGGTAGGAAGGGTCCCATGGAGCTGCCCGACTTCCACATCCCGCACGCCGAGAAGATCGAGTGGATGATCGAGACCAACGGGTGGGCGCTCGAGGCGATCGCACCGCGGGCCGACACCGATCCGCCGACCCCGGCGTACGCGTACACGATCGGCGTGCCGGCCGCGGTCGGCTTCCCGGAGGTCGCCGTGTTCGGGCTGACCCCGGCCGCGGCCAACGGTTTGCTGGGGCTCGTCGTCGACGCCTGCCGCGGTGGGACGGAGATCCCGCTCGGTGTCGAGGTGGTCGGCCTGCTCGACAACGACCTGCGTTGTGCGTTCGGTCCCGTCGACCTCGCCGTCTACGGGGCGTTCTTCGAGACCGCCATCGCCTGGTACCGGGGCGAGGCGTTCGATCTGGTCCAGCTCCTCTATCCCGATCGCAACGGGTTCATGCCGTACGAGGTCGGCTACGACCAGCGGATGCGCCTCGCCCAGCCGGTCCTCGGCACCCTCGATGGCGACGCCTGACCGTCGCCCCGACGGGGCTTGTGCCGGGCGAGTGGCGCGCAATTAGGTTGACGACCGGGGGCTGGATGGCTCGTGCCAGACCAGTCGAAGCGCGGAACAACCTATCCAGCGCGCCACCAGCGAAACGGCAGCGCGCAATGTCGATGAGGAACAGGGAGACGCAATGAAGCGCACAAAGATCCTCGTGTCCATCACAGTGGCGACGATGTTCGCCGCCGCGGCAGACGCGGGCGCGGTCGAACCGAGCTTGTCAGGCGAATCGCCCGACGCGGCCGGCGTCACGTCCCGTCGACGACCTCGAGGCGGCAGACGCCGCCGAGGTCACCAGCGTCGAGCGGGGGTCCGATCAGGCCCGCGTCCGCCAAGTTCGCGGCGGAGACCGCCACCTACCTGATCCGCCTCGTCGAACCTGCGGTGCCGAGCTACCGAGGCGGCGAGCCAGGCCTCGCGGCGACAGAACCGCCACCCGGCCAACAGCTCGATCCCGAGAGCCAGCCGGCCCGGGCGTATCGCGGCCACCTCGAGGCCGTCCAAGCCGATTTCATCGAGCGGCTCGAGCGCACCGCCGGTCGAAGCGTCGAGATCCCGTTCACCTACCAGTACGCGGTCAACGGGCTCGCGGCGGTCCTCACGCCCGAGGAAGCCCGGGCGATCGCCGCCGATCCGGCCGTCGCGTCGATCGCGCCCGACCAGGTACGCGAACTGCACACTGATGGCAGCCCGCAGTGGGCAGGCGCCGCTGCGCTGTGGAACGCCGCCGCCGATCTCGGTCTTCCGACCGACATCAAGGGCGAGGGCATCGTCATCGGCACGATCGACACCGGAATCAGCCCAGGCAACCGCTCGTTCGCTGACGTCGGCGACGACGGCTACGACCACACCAACCCCCTGGGCGCCGGCAACTACCTCGGTGTCTGCAACCCTGCGAGCGCCAAGCTACGACCCGCTCTTCCCGTGCAACGACAAGCTCATCGGCGCATACGTCTTCGGGAACATCAATCCAACGGCTCGTCGACTACGACAGCCACGGCTCCCACACCGCGTCCACGTCGGGCGGCAACGTCGTTCACGACGTCCTCGTCGACAACCCGATCGGGCTTCGTGTCGCCCGAATTCGACATCTCCGGCGTCGCCCCGCACGCCAACGTGATCTCGTACCTCGGGTGCTGCAGCCTCGGCCGGACTGACCGATGTCGATCAACCAGGCCATCGCCGACGGCGTCGACGTCATCAACTACTCGATCGGCTCAGCGGCTCCGTCGGCCGCGTGGGACGACTTCGACACGGTCGGGTTCTTGAACGCCCGTGCCGCCGGGCATCTTCGTCGCCACCTCGAACGGCAACGCCGGACCCGGCGATGCAACGACCGGCTCTCCCGGCTGACGCCCCGTGGATCACCTCCGTCGGCGCGTCGAGCCACCGCCGCTACAACGGCAACGTCGCTGATCGAGCTCGTCAGCAGCGAAGGCCCACTCGCCGACCTCGTCGGCAAGTCGATCACCAGCGCTCCCACTGCGGCGCCGATCGTGTATGCCGGCGACTTCGGCGATCCGCTGTGCCTCGGGACGACCGGCAACGAGGCCAACTTCACCGGAAGCATCGTCATCTGCGATCGCGGCGGCGGCGGGCCGGGTCCAGAAGTCCGATCAACGTCGCCGGCCAGGGCGCAGTTGGTTTCGTGCTCGTCAACGACGCAGCCGAACTTCAACTCGCTGCTGTCCGACTCGTACGTCATCCCTGGCGTGTTCCTCGGGTACGCCGACGGCGTCGCCTTGAAGGAGTGGCTCGACCAATGGCACCGGTCACATGGGCCGGATTGCCGGGACACACGTTCACGTACGACGACGCCAACGCCGACATCATGACCGGCTTCTCGTCACGGGGCCCAACCGGAGCCGTCGACGTGATCGTTCCGTCCGTCACTGCGCCCGGCCTCGACATCCTTGCCGCCCTCGGCTGCGCGATTCGTACACCTCCGACGTTCACGGCTTCATCTCCGGCACGTCGATGTCGAGCCCGCACGTCGCTGGCGCAGGTGCGCTGCTCAGCCAGGCCCGGCCCTGACTGGTCGCCCGCGCAGCAGCAGTCGGCCTTGATGACCACCGCCCGGCACTACCGTCCTCAACCACGATGGGACGCCGGCGACTCCGTACGCCCAAGGATCGGGACACATCGATATCGGCCTCGCCACCCAGGCGGGTCTGCTGTTCGACGAGTCTGTCGCCGACTACCTCGCGGCCAATCCCGACGACGGCGGTGATCCGAAGACCCTGAACGTCGCCGTCGTTCGCCGACTCGCCAATGCCTCGTCATCTGCTCGTGGGACGCGCGAGGCAGCGGTTCCGGACAACGCCGCGCACGCCGGTGCCCGGCAACGTCACCTGGACTGCGACTTCGCACGGCCGATCCGGGCCTCGGCCTCGACGTCACGCTCACCCCCGCAACCGTGTCGCCCGGCGACACCATGGCGATCGGCGTCAGCGCCAACGTCGGTGGAGCGCCCGAAGGCGAGACGCTGTTCGGCCGGATCACTCTGACGCCCAGCGACCCGACGGTCCCCTCGGTGACACTGCCCGTTGCCGTCGTACCCTCCACCGGAGTCCTCCCAGACGCGGTCGAGTTCGAGACCCGGCGCGACGCCGGCTCTCAGGTCGTACCCGACATCCAGTCGATCGGGGTCACGGAGTTCACCGGGTCGATGGACGGCTTCGTGAAGGCCACCCAGACGGTCGGCTCGCTCAACGAGGACCCGACCAACGCCGACCCCTACGACGACCTCGGCCAGGTCGCCGTCCACCTCGTCGACGTCCCGGCGGGCGCCAGCCGGCTGGTGGCCGAGATCCTCGCCGCGGAGATGCCCGACCTCGACATGTTCGTCGGCACCGGCTCGACGCCCGGCCCCGACACAGAGGTCTGCGTGTCGGCCTCGGGGAGCAACCTCGAGCACTGCGACATCCCGGATCCCGCAGGAGGGCACCTGGTGGGTGCTCATCCAGAACTGGGAGGGCACCACCGCCCAACCCGACGACTACACCCTGTCGACCGGGGCCGTGGCCGGCGACGCCGGCAACGGCGACGTGGTGGGCCCGTCCGGGCCGATCCCGCCGGGGCAGCCCTATGACGTGCGCGTCGACATGGGATCTCCCGCCGTCGGCGCCCGGCGACATCTGGTACGGCACCGCGATCCTCGGCACGTCGCCGGCGACCCCGGGCGACATCGGGTCGTTCCCGGTGACGATCCACCGCGCTCCGGACGACGTGACGAAGACGGCGTCGGTCGGCGAGGCAGTCGCCGGCGACACCATCGACTACGAGATCACGGTGCAACCGAACGTCACCGACACCGACCTCGTCTACACGGTGGTCGACACCGTCCCGAACGGTCTGACCATCGATCCCGCCTCGGTCACTGCCGGTGGCGTGGTCAACGGTCAGACCATCACGTGGGAGGTGCCGATGCCCACGGCCTTCGGAGAGGTCGGCACCTACGTGCCGTCGACGCCCGCCACCAGCCCGCAGTGCGCCGAATGGGCCGGATTCCTCGATCTCGCGCCGCTCGGCATTCCGTTCGTCCCCGCCTCGACGGCGACATCGTCGCGGCGAATGCCTTCAGCAACATCGGTCCGTTCGAGCAGTACAGCCAGGAGTTCGCCAACCTCGTCGTCCTCCGAGGACGGTCTCGTGACCATGGCCGGCGGTTACGGCGGCGCGCCGTGGGAGCCCCAGGCCATCCCGAACGCCGACCTGCCGAACGGCGTGATCGCTCCGTTGTGGTCCGACCTCGAGCTGTCGCTGGCGAACAGCCGCGGCATGCGTCTGGCCACGATCGCCTCCGATCGGTGCCGCGATCGTCCAATGGGACAACCCCTTCGAGTTCACTAACGATGCCAGCGTTGGACCGTCTGTCGGCAAGTTCCAGGCCTGGGTGTACAACACCGCCGAGGACTTCCGACCCGAGATGACCTTCGAGTACAACACTGTCTGCGCCCTCCGCGGTTGCCACGATCTGCATCGAGGACATCCTCTGCGAACACGCAACTGCCGTGTCTCGGCACGGCAGTCCCAGCACAGTCTCTGACACCCGCTGCAACGATCTGTCTCGACTACACGGTCCGACCTTTGATCCGGCCACACTCTACCTACAGCGCGACCGTCGCCACCGGCGCCCTTCCGCGCACGTACACCAACAACGCCGTGCACATCACCGACTATCCCTACGCACTAGCCTCACCGAGTCCATCAGCGTCGCCGTCAACCGCTCGCACGAACACCATCACTCGTACCCATCTCGGTGCTCTGACCGTCTCCTCCGCACACGTGCATCAACGGCCTCGTGTCCGCAAGTGAGCGCAACGGTTTGCTCGGGCTCGTCGTCGACGCCTGCCCGCGGTGGCACGGAGATCCCGCTCGGTGTCGAGGTGGTCGGCCTGCTCGACAACGACCTGCGTTGTGCGTTCGGTCCCGTCGACCTCGCCGTCTACGGGGCGTTCTTCGAGACCGCCATCGCCTGGTACCGCGGCGAGGCGTTCGATCTGGTCCAGCTCCTCTATCCCGATCGCAACGGGTTCATGCCGTACGAGGTCGGCTACGACCAGCGGATGCGCCTCGCCCAGCCCGTCCTCGGCACGCTCGACGGTGACGGGTGATCGGCCGCGGCGGATGGCGGTCGCTCGCGTCCTAGGGTTCGCGAGGCATGGACAGTCACCGCGGCGCCGTCTCCCTCGTGCTCGCTGGTCTGATCGCGTGCACCGCTGCCGCGTGTGCCGACGACGGATCGAGCACGACCACGGGCGGGACGATCCAGGACGTCTCGAGCACGACCGCCGCAGGTGACACGACCCCGGCAGAGCCAGACGCAACAGATCCGGCTGAGGCAACGGCGCCCATCATCACGCCCGAGGCCACGAAGCCGATCGCGACGTGGCACCGCGCCGGTCGACACCGGACCACCACAGGGGAGTACCGACACCGTGTACGAGCAAGGCGACATCGACCCTGGACTGCAACCGTTCATCACGATGGCGATCGACGATCTGGCGGCCCGGCTCGATGTCGATCCCGCCGAGATCACGCCGCTGTCGGGAGTGCTCGTCGTCTGGTCCGACAGCGCCCTGGGGTGCCCGCAGCCAGGAATGCAGTACGCGCAGGTGCCGGTCGACGGTTCGGTGATCGAGCTCGGCGCCGGCGGTCGCGTCTACCGGTACCACACCGGTGGGTCGACCACGCCGTTCCTCTGCGACCAACCGCTCACGCAGAAGCCACCGAGCGGAGACTGAGCTCGCCTCACGCCGCACGCCGCACGGTTCTGTCAACGTGTTGTGCGGACTGCGCAGAAGTCTTGTATCGGCTGGCGGCGAGGGTTAGGTTGCTCCGCGGGGGCTGGATGGCTCGTGCCGTAACCACCAGCGATTGGAACAACCTATTCATGTCGGGCCCGCCGCATGAGCGGGAGTAGTAGGAGGATCACCTTGAAGATCAAGCTCGCGCTCGTCGGCGCACTCGCGGTCGCCGTTTCGTCGTTCGCGCCTGCCACCATCGCAGGCGCCCAGGACGAATCCGCTGCATCCGCATCCGGTTCCAAGACCGTCATCGAGAGCGAGACGGGCAGCTACATCGTCGTGATGGCTGCCGACGCGCTCACCGCCACGATCGCCGCCGAAGACCTCGATACGCCTGCCGCCGAGGCGCAGGCCGCCGTGCTCGAAGAGAGCCACGACGAGGTGCTCGCCGACGCCGGTATCGACGCCGACCGACAAGGTCCAGGACTACACCAACTCGCTCAACGGCTTCTCAGCGGTGCTGAGCCACGACGGAGGCGACGCAACTGGCGGCGAGCCCGAAGGTGGCGTTCGTCCTGCCCGACGAGATGCGCCAAGCGACCACCGACTCGAGTGGCGAGTACCTCGGCCTGACGCAACGCGGCGGGTGCGTACAAGAGCGGGCTGACCGGTGAAGGGGTCGTGGTCGGCATCATCGACACCGGCATCTGGCCGGAGCATCCCAGCTTCGCCGACGACGGCTTTGCCTATCCACCGCACAATCCAGCGCTGCCGTGCCAGTTCGGCAACACCGCCCACAACCCGAACGATGCTCCGTTCACGTGCAACAACAAGCTGATCGGCGCGCGCCAGACGCTCGCCACCTATCGCGCGCGTCATCGGCGCCGCGCCGGACGAGTTCAACTCCGCCCGCGACGACAGCGGGCACGGCACGCACACCGCATCGACCGCCGCCGGCAACGCCGGCGTCGATGCCACGATCTTCGGCCGTCACATCGGGACGATCTCCGGCATCGCCCCGCGGGCACAGATCATCGCCTACAAGGGCCTCGGCAACCTCGGCGGCTTCACGTCCGACCTCGCGGGGGCGATCGATCAAGCGGTCGCCGACGGGGTCGACGTCATCAACTACTCGATCGGCAGCGCCACCGGGAGCCTTCTCAGCGGCGACGCGATCTCATTCCTGTTCGCATCCGCGCTCGACAACGTGTGGGTCGCGACGTCGGCCGGCAACAGCGGGCCGGGCGACGCCACGATCGGCGGTCCCGCCGACAACCCGTGGATCACGACGGTCGGCGCCAACACGCAGGATCGCTTCTTCCAGGGGACGGTCGAGCTCGACAACCAGTCGTCGCATTGGGGCTGGGGTTGGGGCTGGGGCAGCTCGCATCACCGCAGTCAGAAGGTGACGGGAGCCTCGATCACGCGTGGCACACGCGAGCTTCCGCTCGTCGACGCCGAGTTCGCCGGGGGCGACCTGTGCATTCCCGGCACGCTCGATGCGTCCAAGGTCACCGGCAAGATCGTGCTGTGCCGGCGCGGCGCCGTCGGTCGCGCCGACAAGAGCCTCGCCGTGTTCCAGGCCGGTGGCGCGGGGATGATCCTCTACAACAACGACAACACCGACAACCTGTTCACCGATCGGCACTGGGTGCCGTCGGTCCACGTCGACTTCACGCCCGGGGTGAAGGTCAAGGAGTTCATCGCCAAGACCAACAAGCCGACCGCGAAGATCACGGACACGGCGAGGAAGACCCACATCAACTACGACCCGTCGATGACGATCTTCTCGTCGCGTGGCCCGAACCCGAGTGCCGGTGACGTCATCAAGCCCGACATCACCGCGCCGGGCCTCCAGATCCTGGCCGGCGGCTCGCCATTCGGCGATCTGCCCCCGATCTCGGGCGCCACTCCGAACGGTGATCTGTTCCAGTCGATCTCCGGCACGTCCATGTCGAGCCCGCACATGGCCGGTTTCTACGCGCTGCTGCGGCAGGCCCACCCCGACTGGACGGCAGCGATGGCGAAGTCGGCGGTCATGACGACCGCCGATCCCGACGTCGCCGACAACGACCGGTCGTCCGAGGCGACGCCGTTCGGCCAGGGCTCGGGTCTGCTCGACCCGGGCAAGGTGAAGGACAAGGGCTCGGCGTTCAACCCGGGCCTCGTGTACGACGCCGGCTTCAACGACTACCTCGCCTTCCTGTGCGGTGCCGCACCGGAGATCTTCGCGAATCCGACAGCGACGTGTGCGAACCTGGTGACCGCCGGGTTCTCGACCGACCCGAGCGACCTCAACTATCCGTCGATCGGCATCGCCGATCTCGCCGGCACGCAGACGGTCACCCGCACGCATCACCAGCGTCGCCGACAAGACCGTGACGTGGAAGGTCAAGGTCCACGCGCCCGACGGGTTCGACGTCGTCGTCGCGCCGAGCGAGATCACTCTCGCTCCCGGTGCGTCGGCCACGTACGAGGTCACGATCACGAGTGACGGGTCGGTACCGATCGGCGAATGGTCGTTCGGTTCCCTCACGTGGAAGGGCGGTGGCTACGACGCTCGCAGCCCGATCGCGGTCCGCGGCGCGGCGATCGATGCACCTGCCGAGGTGTCGGGCACCGGCGTCACCGGGTCGGCCAGCTTCGACGTGAAGTTCGGCTACACCGGTGCCTACACGGCCGTTCCTCAGGGTCTCGTCGCCGAGGTCGTGACCGCCTGGCGACATCAGCCAGGATCCCGATCAGACCTACCCGAGCGCCGACGACGGCGTCGGCGTCGACAAGATCCCGTTCGATCTGACCGGCGCGGCATTCGCCCGTTGGGAGCTGGTCATCCCGGGTGCGCCCGACCTCGACCTGTACCTGCTCGATCCCGCCGGTGAACATCGTGGCGATCAGTGCGGCGCCCGGAACCGACGAGTTGATCGACTTCGAGGTTCCCGAGGCCGGCGGCATCTACACGTTGGTGGTGCACGGATGGTCGGTGCCGACCGCCACCCCCGTGTTGCCGTACAACCTCTCGTCGTGGGTCATTCCGGCGACGACGGGTGGCAGCCTGAGCATCGTCAGCGCCCCAACGTCGGCTGTCATCGCCACCACGGGAACAGTGACGGTGGGCTGGACGGGACTCACCGCCGCGACGCGGTACCTCGGTGACGTGGCGCACGTCGGCCCCGACGGCCTCCTCGCCAGGACGCTGGTGTCGGTTCAGACCTGACGACTGTCAGCGGCAGGGGCGCCCACTCGGTGGGCGCCCCTGCCGCGTAACGGCTCACTGCTCCCGGTTGAGCGCGAACTCGCCGATCAGCCCGACCAGGCGATTCCACAGCTGCGGCGGGTAGTCGTGGCCCATGCCCTCGACCACTTCGAGCCGGGCGCCGGGGATCAGCTCGGCGGTGCGGCGGCCACCCCAGATGTCGATCAACGTGTCGCGGTCGCCGTGGATGACGAGGAAGGGCAGATCAACCTCGCGGAGCAGCTCGGCACGTGGTGGTGACGCCGCGATCGCGAGGAACTGACGTCGTGTTCCGGACGGATCGAAGCACCGGTCGAACGCCCGCTCGGCATCCGCCCGCCAGCGATCCTCGTCGGCGAATTCCGGGCTCCCCCAGATGCG
Source organism: Ilumatobacteraceae bacterium (assembly GCA_963722415.1). GTDB lineage: Bacteria > Actinomycetota > Acidimicrobiia > Acidimicrobiales > Ilumatobacteraceae > JALOLG01. The sequence goes on along the minus strand of CAVRNI010000030.1, from coordinate 77,251 downwards.
CAGCCCGGCGACATGGCCGCTGACGTACTCGTCGCGGTTCGTCGCGGGCGCTCTCGTCAGGTGCGCCCACGCTTCCGGCGTCGAATACTCGTGGTCGGGCTCGCCCGTGTGGGACATCACCGACGTCGCCGACAGCAGCCGGTCGGGATGCTCGATGGCGAGCGTCTGGACGATCATCCCGCCCATCGACACACCCATCACGTGGGCCCGGTCGACGCCGTTGGCGTCGAGGACGGCGAGTGCGTCACCCGCCATGTCGGACAACGAGTACGCCGCTCCCTGTTCGCCGACCGGCGCGTCGGCGAAGTGGGTCGACAGCCCCACGTCACGATTGTCGAAGCGGATGACGTGGAAACCGCGGGCGACGAACTTGTCGCACCACGCGTCGGCAAAGTTGATGGACTGGCTGCCCAGGCCGTTGACGAGGAGCAGCGGCGGGTTGGTGGGCGGTCCGAACACCTCGTAGTAGAGTTCGCAGTCGTTGTTGCGGGTGAAGGGCATGGCGCGGGAACGTAGTCGCCACCTCCGGTCGGGAGAGGATACGGGCGTGGAGTTTTTGATCGCCGCCGATGATCGAACGGGCGCCCTCGAGACGGCTGGCTCGTTGGCACACGACGGCGCAGGTGTGGTCCCGACGTTGACCAGCCTCGACGAGCTGTCGAACGTCGCGTCGCGTGCCGTCGTGGTCGACCTCGCGACCCGGCACCTGGCGTCGGACATGGCAGCGACGCGCGCCGTGGGCGTCGACGCGGTGGGCGCCGAGCGATACGGCCACAAGATCGACAGCACGTTGCGAGGCAACTGGGCCAGCGAGCTCATGGCGCGCCATGCCGAGACGGGTCGTCCGGTGCTGGTGGTCCCGGCATACCCGGCGCTCGGTCGGACGTGTGTCGGGGGAGTGGTGCTCGTCGACGAGGTCCCGGTGCACGAGGGTGCCGCGGGCCACGACGTGAGGACACCCGTCAACAACAGCCGGCCCGCCGACATGCTCCGCGCCGCCGGAGCACTCGACGTCGTCGGGTGCCACGACCTGACCGACCTCGTCGACTGGCTCGAGGTGCCAGGCGGAATCGCGGTCGCCGATGCGGCCACCGACGACGACCTGGCCGCGATCGCCAATCGGTGGGTCGGCGTCGACGGCGTGTTGTTCGCCGGCACGTCGGCAGCCATCGGCTCAGCGGGGGCGCGGCTCTTCAACAGCAAGGAGCGGAACGAGCGTCCGTCCGTTCGCGGGCCGGTTCTCGTCGTGTGCGGCAGTGCCCACCCGCACGCCATCGAGCAGGTCGAGCGAGCCGCGGAACACGGCGCCCAGGTCCTCCGCGACGGGTACGAGCTCGCGGTCGACGCGGTGGACAAGGGGGAGCCGATCGTCCTCGCCCCGCCGACACCGGTCGGTGCGGTGTCGGCGGATGCGGCCGTGGCGACGGCCGCGGCGATGGCACGGGCGGTGTCGGAGATCGCCGCGTCTCACCAGCTCGGCGCGATCGTCGTGATCGGCGGCGACACCACGGATGCGGTGCTCGGGCCGGAACGCCTCGACGTGGGTGGGTTGGTCGTCGACGGCACGCCGTGGGCGCTGCGACCGGGCCGGGACCGGCCGTTGATCGTGACGCGCGGCGGCGGGTTCGGCGGGCCCGACGCGCTCGTCGAGCTCGTGTGGGGCACACTGACGCCATGAGCGCGCGGTCGGCGCCGATGGCGATCACGATGGGTGATGCCTCGGGCGTCGGACCCGAGATCATCCTGCGACGTGCCGCCGAGGGTGAGCTCCTCGACGGATCGACGGTCGTCTACGGCGACGCCGCGATCCTGTCGCGCGGTCGTGAGTTGCTCGGCCTCGACGTCGACGTGCACGTCATCGCATCAGCCGCCGACGTCGAACCCGGCCGCCTCGGCGTTGTCGACCTGGCGCGCCTCACGGCCGACCAACACCGGCCGGGCGAGCTCGACCGGCCGAGCGGCGCAGCGGCACGCGACTACGTGGAGCGGGCCACCGTCGATGCCCTCGACGGGCAGGTGGCGGGCATCGTCACGATGCCGATGAACAAGGAGGCGACGCAACTCAGCGATCCCGGCTTCGTCGGCCACACCGAGTTCATCGCGTCGCTGTGCGGTGCGTCGAAGGTGACGATGATGCTCACGAGCGGCGACCTCGCCGTCACCCATGTGAGCACGCACTGTTCGTTGCGGGAGGCGATCGACCGGGTTCGACCGCAGCGTGTTCTCGACGTGATCGAGCTGACGGACGCGACGTTGCGGCGGTTCCTCGACGTCCCGCGGATCGCGGTCTGCGGGCTCAACCCGCACGCCGGCGAGCACGGGCTGTTCGGCGACGAGGACGCCGAGCACATCGCGCCGGCGATCGAGCGGGCGCGGTCGTCGGGCATCGACGCCAGCGGACCGCATCCCGCCGACACGGTCTTCTACCAGGCCGTCCACCAGAAGCGGTTCGACGCGATCGTGTGCATGTACCACGACCAGGGTCACGGTCCGATGAAGCTGCTCGCGTTCGACACCGGCGTGAACGTCACGCTCGGCCTCCCGATCATCCGCACCTCGGTCGACCACGGCACCGCCTTCGACATCGCATGGAAGGGCATCGCCTTCACCGAATCCCTCACGCACGCCCTCGCCTACGCCCGCAAACTCGCGACCTAACCGACCTGTCTGCGTGACAACGCGCAGGGCGCGATGTCACGCAGACAGTTCGGTGGGGGCGCGGTCGAGGTAGTCGTCCCACTCCCACTCGGTGCCGTGGTCGTCGAGCAGGTCGAGGAACGGCAGTGCCGGGAGCGCCTCGGGCCCCACGATTCCGATCCCTGACCAGATGCCGTGCGCCATGAGCTCGATCGCGACGGCGGGCATCACGGCCGTCTGCCAGACCACCGCCTGGTGGCCGAACTCGCGCATCGACCACGCGTTGTCGACGACGTGGTACACGTAGACCTCGCGTGGCTCGCCGTTCTGTCCGATCCCGCGCACCCACGAACCGGCACACGTCCGTCCGTGCATCTGCGCTCCGAGCTCGGCCGGATCGGGCAGGATCGCGGCGACGACATCGCGCGGCGAGACCTGGACTCCCCGCACCTCGACCAGTTTCGTGCGGTCGAGCGACAACTTGCGGAGCGTCTTGAGGACGTCGATGAACTCCTCGCCCAGCCCGTACTTGAACGTGACCCGCTCGACGTCGATCCACCGCGGCATCAGGATCACTTCCTCGTGCTCGACGTTGACGCACTGAAGGGGGCCGATGCCGTCGGGGAACGTGAACATCTCCGGCTCACTGAACGGCTCGGTCGTGAACCACCCACGCTCGCGTTCGTAGATCACCGGCGGGTTGAGACACTCTTCGATCGTCGTCCAGATCGAGAACGTCGGCGCGAAGTCGTAGCCATCGACGACGAGGTCGGCGCCGTCGCGGACCCCGATCTCGATGATCGACGAGAACAGCTCGTCGGCGGCGTAGCGCGCCGCGACGTCGGAGAAGCCAGGCTCCACGCCCATCCCGACGAGCGCCATCAACTCCCGGTTCTTCCACACCGGGTGCTGGGCGAACTGGCCGTCACCGAGCCGGATCCCGCATTTCTCGTAGGGGCGTGTCGGGTGCGGCTCCGACAGGTTCATCGCCATGTCGACGTAGTGGCATCCCGCCTTGAATGCGCCTTCGAAGATCGACGGATTCAGGCGAGGGTCGCAGGCGTTGAGGATGACGTCCGCGTTGACGGAGCGCGCCAGCTCGGCGACGGACTCCTCCGACGAGGCGTCGATCTGGGCGGCCATGACGCGATCACCGCGGGCGTTGTTCTTCGCCGTCGCGACGGTGGCCTTCGCCTTGGCGAGGTCGATGTCGGCGACGGTGATGTGTTGGTACGCCTCACGGCTCGACGCGATGGCCACGAACGCTGAGCCGACCCCGCCTGAACCCACCACGAGGACGCGCATTGCGGAGACGTTAACCATGTCGCCAAACCATGTGTCCACCCGTCGCGCTCCCGCTGATACGCTCGCGCCAGCATTTCGAGTGGCCCGCACAACGGGCCCGGCAACCTGGGTGAACGCCCCAAGGTGCCTCCACCGCTTCGGTCGGGTTCGCCCGGACGAAACGGTGGGATGTGGCCGGTTCGTCCGGCAACCCAGCGTTCGTGCCGCTCGCGATGCCACGACGAACCGAACGAGACGTACGAATCGCGACAAGGAGGCGACGTGAGCAGCGAGCCGCTCCCGGTGACCGGGGCATGGCAACCGACTGACCCGATCGGGTGCCGTCAGTTCCTCACGTTCGCCAACGACCATCCGTTCGCGCTCGAGAGCGGGATCGCCCTCTGCGACGTGACGATCGCCTACGAGACCTGGGGTGTGCTCAACGACGATCGCTCGAACGCGGTGCTCGTCTGTCACGCGTGGACGGGCGACAGCCATGCCTCCGGCCGCGCCGGGAAAGGTCACAACGCGCCGGGCTGGTGGTCCGACGTCATCGGCCCGGGGCTTGGCGCTCGACACCGATCGGTGGTTCGTCGTGTGCGCCAACGTGCTCGGTGGGTGTCAGGGCTCGACCGGCCCGGCGTCGCCGCATCCCACAGACGGCCGCCCGTACGGCTCGCGCTTCCCTGTCGTGACGATCCGCGACATGGTTCGCGCCCAGGCCCGCCTGATGCCGCATCTCGGTGTCGAGTCGTGGCACGCGGTCGTCGGCGGCTCGATGGGCGGGATGCAGGTGCTCGAGTGGGCGATCACGTATCCGCGTCGCGTTCGCTCGATCGCGCCGATCGCGGCGTGCATGCAGGCCACCGCCCAACAGATCGCGTGGGGTGCGATCGGACGCCGTGCGATTCGTCTCGACCCGCGCTGGCGGGGCGGCGACTACTACGGCGCCGAGCCGGGCGACGGCCCATCGGAGGGTCTCGCCGTTGCCCGTCAGATCGCCCAGGTCACGTTCCGCAGCGACAACGTGTTCACCGATCGCTTCGGGCGTGATCTCGCCGATCGGCCCGCGTTCGGCGACACGTTCGGCCTGTGGCAGCAGTTCGAGGTCGAGCGCTACCTCGAATACCACGGCGAACGACTGGTTCGTCGCTTCGACGCCAACAGCTACCTCGTGATCGGCAAGGCGATGGATCTGCACGACATCGCCCGCTCGCGTGGTTCGGTCGAGAGTGCGATGGCGCGCATCACGGTGCCGTCCCTGGCGATCGGGATCTCGAGCGACATGCTCTATCCGGCGTACCAGCAGCGCCAGATCCACGAGATGCTCACCGCGCAGGGAACGCCGAGCTGGTACGCCGAAGTCGACTCGCCACACGGCCACGACGCGTTCCTGATCAACGTCGATCAGGTGAGCGAACCGCTCGGCAAGTTCCTCGGGCGAGTCGGCTGAGATGCGATGCAACGCAGTCAGCGCGTGCGCATCGCTTCGAGGACCGGCACGGCGCGGCTCGAAGCGGGGAGGCGGATCGCCATCTGGTTGGTGTTCTCGCTCTCGGCCGACGTGAGCAGGTAGACCTCGCGCTTGTTCGGGGGGTTCTCGGACTTCGCCGCGACGCGCCACACGCCTTCAGCGCGGCGGGTCCACCGCGAACGTCGCCTGCCGAAGATCCGTTTGTCGTCGATGACCTCGAAGCGATACTCCCGCCAGGTCTGCAGCGTGTTGCCGTGGTGGTCGACGAGTTGGCCGTGACAGATGAAGCGATGGCCGTCCTTCGAGACCCAATGCGGATCGACGCGGAACGCGGCGTAGTACATCCCGCCGAGCAAGGCGACGAAGCCGACGATCCACAACGCATCGGTCATGACGTCGCGAGTGTGCCGCACCGGCGCCCGTCGACCACACTCGCAAGGTGCCCGAAGGCTTGGAGGTCGAGTTGTACCGCCGCACCGCGGTCGGCGCGATCGGCCGGCGGGTGGCGCACGTGTTCGTCGACGACTGGCTCGCGCCGCCGGACTTCGCCGATGCCGTTGCCGCACGGGAGTTCACCGCGGCCGACCGCATCGGCAAGCTCTTGCTGCTCAGCACCGACGGTCCCACGGTCGGGCTGCACTTCGGGATGACCGGGCGGCTCGTGCTGGACGGCGCGGCGCCGATCGAGCAGCTGAACTACTCCAGCCGGCGCGACGAGGCGCGTTGGGATCGGCTCCGCATCGAGCTCACCGACGGCGGGGTGCTGCGGGTCAACGATCCGAGGCGCTGGGCCCGGTTCTCGCTCGACCCCGACGTGGGACCGCTGGGGCCGGACCTGTTCGACGTGACACGCGCCGAGTTGGCGGCGGTGCTCCGGCGGCGTCGAACGGCGTTGAAGGCGGTTCTGCTCGACCAGCACGCGATCGCCGGCCTCGGCAACATGCTGGTCGACGAGCTGTTGTGGCACTCCGGACTCGACCCACGGCGGATCGCCAACACGGTCACCACGCGTCAGGTCGGCCGCCTGTACGCGGCGATGCTCGAGCACCTGCCGGCGATGCTCGAACGTGGAGGCAGCCACACCGGAGTGCTGTCGCCCGAGGTCCGTGCGACCCGCCCCACCTGCCCCCGCGACGGTCGGCCTCTTCGGGCGGAGACGGTTGGCGGGCGCACGACGGTGTGGTGCCCCTACCATCAACGGTGACCTGCCACACTTCCCACCGACGATGCCTCCGCTCCCGTTCCCAACTCGATCCAGCGTCGCGCTCGTCGCCGTCGGTGACCCCGGCCGCGACCGCACTGTGTACGCCACGATCGTGCTCCTCGTGGCGCTCGGGTTCGCGATGATCTTGCTCGCCGTGTGGTTGATGCGGACCACCCGACCGGACCCTGAGGTCCTCGCGCCACTCGAACGGATGGGCCAGCGGAAGTGGCGACGGGCCGACCCGGTGTGGCAGCGTCGCCATCTCGACGAGATGCGTCCCGGTGGTGCCGATCCGCTGGAACCATCGAGCGCACCACCGGCGACGGACGCCGACTTCGAGCGCGGCCCCCAAACGATCGGCTTCGAAGATCTCGCGTCGGACGCGCCTTCGGTCGGAGCCACGGCCGATCTCCCAGCCCCGTCGGGCGCGCCCCTCGCGGTTGCCGGGTCGCTCGACGTCGAACGCGCCGACGAACTGACGCCGGGTGAGGGCACGGCTGAGGTCGTGTCGGACGTCGTCGCGGGTGACGACGCAGGCGCTCTTGCAGGCGACGGAGTGGTCGAGAGCGATGACGAGTCGACGGACGCCGACGATGACGACGACGAGGACATCACGGGCGAACAGGACACCGACGACTTCCTCGCGGTGCTCGACCGGGATGACGAACCCGAGTCGGACATCGACACGCCGGCAGATCTCGACGCCGAGCCGGAAGCCGATGCAGTCATCGAACCCGATGTCGATGGGGAAGCTGATGCAGTCGTCGAACCTGACGTCGACGGGGAAGCTGATGAGGTCGTCGAACCCGAGGTCGAGGCGGAAGCCGACGCCAGTCGTCGAACCCGAGGTCGACGGCGGACGCCGATGCGGTCGTCGAACCCGAGGTCGACGGGGAAGCCGATGCAGTCGTCGAACCAACTCGTGTCCACGCCGTCGACATCGAACGACGACGAGCCAGGCTGACGCCGGGTACTCTCGATCCCGATGGCCACGCTCGACGTCGACGCGATGATCGCCCGCTTCCGCGAGCGCGCCGCTGCTGTCAAGCGACGCCCGCTTCCGCCGGTAGCGGGAGAGGAGCGCCAGCAGTTCCTCAAGCAGGCGCAGCTCGACTTTCAGGACTTCGCGCTCGTCGGCGACGCCGAGGCGAGCATCGACGACGGCGTGCTCACGTTGCGGGTCGATCTCAGACCTCCCGACGAACGCAGTTGATTCGATTTCGTTCGACACCCACGGAGCGCTGGACATCGGACGGCGGGCCAACGTGGGGAGCCGACCGGGTGTGCCCGCTCCACCTGAATGATTGGTAATCTGGCGACCCACGCGGACGTGGCTCAGTGGTAGAGCATCACCTTGCCAAGGTGAGGGTCGCGGGTTCGAATCCCGTCGTCCGCTCCATCCGAAACCCCAGCTGTGCTGGGGTTTCGCCGCGTCGAGCGATGAGGTGACGGGGGAGTGGGTTGCCCATCATGCCCATCATCTTGCCCATCACTTGCCCATCACTTGCGACAAGCTGGCACCGTTGTCGCCCGATCAGCTGGCATGGAGGGTTCGCTACGTCAACGAGGCCTCGCATCGTGGGAACTGCGCGTCTACGCCGGCACTGACGCCGACACCGCGTCGGCGTCGCTATCGCAGCGCCACCGTGCACGGCAACCGCGCCGACGCCGAACGCGCCCTCGCAGCGTTGGTCGCCGACGTACGGTCGACCAAGACGATCGGCTCGCAATCGACGATGTCGGAGCTCCTCGAGGCATGGTTCGCGATCGCGTCGACCTCATGGGCGCCGACCACGACCCGCCAAACCCGCTCAGTGCTGGACCGCTACTTGCACCCACACCTCGGACCACACCGCGTCGGCGAAACAACGACATCGCTGATCGACGCCACCTACGCCACGCTTCGCCTGCGTGGCGGGCTGAACGGCCGCCCGCTAGCGGCGGGCACATTGGCGCGGGTGCATGTCGTGGTCCGATCCGCACTCGCCCAAGCGGTCCGATGGGGATGGGTGTGGGATAACCCCGCCGAACGAGCCCACCGCATCACAGTCACAACCCGAGAACTCCACCCGCCAACCCCGACCGAGCTCAACCTATTGCTGACCCACGTCGCCGCCCGCGATCCGATGCTGCACGTGTTGTTGGTGCTCGCCGCGACCACCGGCGCACGACGCGCACAACTGTTGGCGTTGCGGTGGGACAACATCCACCACGACACGATGCGGATCTCGTTCTGCGCCGGCTGGGTTGAAGGCCCCGACGGTCCCGTGTTCGCCGCCACCAAGACCAAACGACGCCACAGCGTCGACCTCGACACCGACACCTACACACTCTCGCCGACCCTCGCCGACGACCACGAGTGCGGGTTCGTGTTCAGCGACGACCGCGGGACTAGCGCTTGGAAACCGAACCGCGTCACCAAAGCCTTTCTGCTTTAGCAGCATGCGGAGGTCGCGGTGGCCGAGTTGGTCGGCGACATATTCGATGGGCATGCCCTTGTCGGCCATCAAGCTGGCGAACGTGTGGCGTAGCAGGTTGGGGGTCCAGTGGCCTTTGATTCCTGAGGTTGTGATGAGGCGGTGGAATTCGTTGCGGACGGCTTTGGGGTCGGCGGGTGCGCGCGCCGCGGCAGCCGATTTTCGGCGGTAGCGTGCGCGGCGCCGAGCGCTTTTCGGCGTAGGACCAATCGGCTAATGCTGGCTCGCTTCAGATTGGAGCAGCGGCCTTCGAGTGCTGCATTCCGGGACGCAGGAGTCGTGCCCGTCGGACCCTATGCGTCCTCGAGACGTTGAGCGAGCACTAGGGCAAATCCAGGTAGTAGCTCATGCCAGCGGACTCGCCGAACCCGGCGTCGATCAACATCGTCGCGGAAGCCGTGCTCGGAGTGGAACGAGATCCAGCCCGGATCAGACCACTTGGCGAACGGCGCCGCGATTGTGTTGAACCACGTCGGCCCGGGGTCGACGATCGCGTAGACGCCGTTCGGGCCGCAGCACCCGGTGGATCGAGCGCGCTGCTGCGGGAGGGTCGGGGTAGTGGTGATGGGCGAGGCAGCAGTAGACGAGGTCAAACGCCTGCTCGAACTCGGCCGGCAGGGCGCCGACGTCGGCCTGGGCGAACGAGGTGTTGTCGAGCCCTGCGGCTCGCGCCCGCGCGGGCGTGCTGGACCATCTCGGCGGCCAGATCGACGCCGACGACCTCACCGCGATCGAGAAACCGGGCGACACTCAGTAGCTCGCGACCAGCGCCGCAGCCGGCGTCGAGTGCGCGGGCGTCGCGGGGAACGAGATCGGCCAGCACGGCGAGTGCTTCGTCGAATATCGGTGTCGAGAACGGACGGACGAACGCGTCGTAGACATGGGCCATCTGGTCGAACTCGGCGACGAGGTGGCTGTGCTCCGTCTCGCCGTCGAGCATGCGGGGCGTCGGCCACTCCGCGCAGAACCTCCGACCGAGGCCGGGGGTCGGCATCGGGAGCAGGGCGTCGCCGGACGGCGCCGGCACGACCTTGACACCCAATCGCTTGAGCGCCAGCGACGGCTGCAACACCAATGACGAGTACCACCACATCGTGCCGGCCAACGCCGCCGTCGCGGCATCGCCTCCGGGTGCGCCGCTCATCCGCCTTCTGGAGTCGGTCGTCCAGCCGCGCCACCGCGGCTGCGGATCAACAGGGGCACGACGGTCCCGACGAGTTCGGGGACGCGCAGCTCGCCTCGGATCTCGAGCGCCTCCGACGACTCTGATTCGGGGATGGTCGTGCGCACGCGGACCACGACCGACTCGCCGGGCGCCAGATCGACGCGGTCCGGCTCGACGACGATCTGCGATCTTGCCGTCGACATGCGCCTCGATCGCGGCCGAGACCGGATGGGAGAGGTGGTTCTCGACGAGCACCGCTCCCTGGGCGGACGAGCCGGGCGCCGCCTCGAGTACGACGGCCGGGCTCGGTCGCCCCGAGTGGGCGATGCGGAATCGGTCCGCGTGGGACCTGGAACCCGCACCCGTCGCCGCGCTGGTCACAGGGAGGCGTGATGTTCGGCAGCGTGATCGTGGGCAGTCGCACTCCGGCGGGAGAAGCCCTTCAACGCCGTGCTCAGCTCGCGCACGTAGTCGGTGGCGACACGTCCCCATGCCTCGTAGTACCGGACGTTGGCGTCGAGGGCGCGCTGCCACACGTCGCCGAGGCCCTTCAGCCACGTCGGTCGTTCCGGCACGGTCGAGGCTGGGCGAAGTGGTCGTGCCAGTAGTGCTGCGTGCCCGGGCAGTCCTCGAGCGAGATCTCGTGCGTCGTCGCGCACCCCTTGTCCGACACGGTGATGGTCCAGCGGCATCGTGTGGTCGTGGCACCCACGGACCCACAGGATCAGCTCGGCGCGAGCGGTGCCGTCCGGGAGAGTCACCTCAGCGCCCAGCTCACCGGTCTCGAGCGCCCCGATCGTCGCCGTCGACGGTCCTCCGATGGCCAGATGGCGCGTCGGGGCCGGTCGCGGCGACGAAGACCTTCCGATCGGCGAGCCCGCAGTTGCGGACCAGGAACCGGATACGAGCCGTCGCACCCGGGCACACCGCGGACGTGATCGGCGGTAGCTCGTCGGCATCCAGCACGTGCGTGGTCGCGCGCACGGCACACGACCCGTCGACGCGCCGCGCTCGGCCAGCGCCTTGGCGTCGGCGCCGACCCGGTCGACGAAGCCCCGTGATCGATCTCGAACGCGCGGTCGCCGAGCTCACGGGTGGAGTCGACGCACGTCGGCGAGCATCGTGGAGGTCGTCGATCCCGCTCATGTGGAGGCTCCCTTCTTCGTCCGGTTCGGCCTCTTCGGGCCGGTCGGGCGCTCCCCGACGCGGAGCGACACCGGGATCCGCAGGGTGGCGAGCGGCCAGACACCGTGGTAGCGCTTGCCGCCGACGACCGCCGTCGCCGAGGCGGATCCGCGCCGTCACGGTGGTCGACCGCCCGGGTTCCAGGCGCCCGGCGCCGGATTCGATCATCACGCGTGCCAGGCCGCCGTGACGCTCGGCCAGTGCATCGGCGAACCGCCCGATGCGGTCGACGCCGGTGTCGGCCGTCATCAGCCCGCTCCGATCGCGGTCTCGACGCCGCCTTCCATCATGAGTCCGAACGCCGAGATGTCGGGGAGATCGACGGCGACGTTGCCGACGTTGACGACGCTGCACCGTGGCCGTCGCGGTCGAGTCCTCGACGGCGAGGTCGAGCGCCGCGGGCGACGAGTCGAGCTGGGTGTACGCCACGTCCGGACCACAGCCTCGAACCGCTCGTCGCCGACCTCGACCACGGCGTCGAGTCTCGGTGGCCGGTGTGTTGGGAGGCAGGACGAGCCGGACGAGCGTCTGTTCGCCGGCGGGCGCGGTCAGCGCTCGCACAGGTGTCCAGCCGTCGTCGCTCGCGATGCTGACCCGGACCTTCGCGGCGCCGTTGCGGGGTCGATCGGGACGTAGGCCTCCGACCGCATCGGGCGGGCCCTCGAACGACACGGTCGGGTACTCGCGCCGGCGGTTTCGTCGTGGCCACCGGTCAGTCCTTGCGCTCGGGGAGCGGCGTCAGCTCGAGGTCCGCTCTCGGGCTCGCCGACGCGCTCGCACGGCCCGGTTCATACGGCTCGAGTGATCATCTGCGCCTCACCGCACAGGCGGATGGCCAGCAGCTCCAACCCGAGCACGTTCATGCCGACGGTGAAGTCCGCCGGGAGGTGGGCGCGGATGTCGGGCAATCGGTCGATCCGCATCGTGACGTCGATCGGCTTCATCGTGAGCGTCGCCTCGACGGGATTGAGCGTGATCGGGTCGACCCCGATCAGGATCTTCGGGAGCTCCTCGATCTCGATGTGGAACCGATCGGGAATGCCGTCGATGGTCACCGGACCGATGGGCCCCGAGATCTTGCGAGACGAACGGTTGCGGGATCTCCACGCCCATGGCGCATCCTCCTCGGATCGGCGATCGCCACGACGATCCTAGTATGAGCCACCAGTTGGGCGCCGTCGCTGTGCCCCGTTCTCCCACCGGAACAGGGTCAGTGTGGCCGCGAATCTCCGGGAGTACCGCACCCGAGCGGGCCGTGCAGGCCCAGGCGCTCGAGCATCTCGTCCTCGGCGGGATCGACGAGTTGCGGCGGCCACGCCGTCGCCGGCGCGGCGAGGCGACCGTGGCCGCACGCGAGCGGAGCGCCCACGGCGTAGTGCTCCGACAGCTCACGGACGCCCGGCACCCGGGTGGCGCAGTCGATCAGGATGTCGACCGCGGCGAACATCGCGGCCACCGCCTCGACCGACCCGCGCACCTCGATGTCGCCGTCGAGGATCGCGTCCGTCACCTCCAGGTCACCGGCCAACAGGGCGAGCACGACCTCGTCGAGCGTGTGTCCCTCGCCGTCGACGGTCGATCGAGCTCCGCGCCCGTCGACGGTCGACGTCGTCGACCACCAGGAGCCGTCCTCGTCGAACCAGGTCTCGACGACCTCGCGTTCGAGTCCGATCCGGGCGCGCCGCGACCCGACGATGGTCCGGAGGCGATCGAGTGCCGGAGGGTCGCCGGCGCCGAGGCGGGCGATGAGCTCGGCGACGTACCAGGCGAGCGCCGGGACCGCCCGATCGGGAGCGCCGCGTCGGTCATTCCAGCCGCTCCACCATGCCGAGCCCGTCGAACGAGGAACGACGTGCCGGCGAGCCGACCGCTCGGCCCCGAAGGGCCCACTCATCTCGTGGAGGGCGGACGAGCCGGCGACGACGGGGTCGGCGAGGATCAACTGGACGATCGATCGACTCGCGAACGCCAGCTCGACCTGGTCGGCACCGGCTGGGCGGTGATGTGCAGGCCCGCCGGCAGGCGCGGCCGCCGCAGGTCGTCGTGGAGCGCGGCCAGCGCACCGGGGAGGCGGCGCGGGGAGGGTCGGCGGCGCCGCTCCAGCGGCAGTGACCCGTGCGCCGCTGAACGAGCGCCGGACGCCTTCGTGGTCGATCACGACCGAGAACGGACCGCAGCGGTCGTGAGCCCGGTCGCTGGTGCGGCCGACGACGATGCTGCTGCCCGTGCGACCGAGGAAGCTGCCCCACTCCCACCCGATGTCGTCGCCCCAGTGCCAGCGACCCCAGTTGTGGTCGTGGTAGGCCGCCTGCCGTCCCCGGTCCGACCGGCACTGCCCTCGATCTCGACCGCGCCCTCGATGACCAGGCGCGGCACGACCCGCCAGCCGATCCAGCCCGAACCGAACCGGTGCGGGGTCTCGACCGCGTACAGCGTCGGTCGCGGGCGTGGCGACGCAGACGGAGGCGGAGCCCGTCCATCGTGGCGCGCGGCGAGGATCCGGCCGTCGTCGCCGAAGGCCACCGATGCCGAGCGGTCGACACGCCCGTGAGCGTGATCGACGCGTCGGCCCAGCCGCCGGCGACGACGTTGCCGACCCACTCGGTCCCGGCCACGTCGAACAGTGCCGCAGCGACGACCTGGGTGGAGCGGCTCGCCGGTCGTCCCGTGGATGCGAGACGTTGACGAGGCCGACGACGTCGGCGTCGTGGTCGTACACGTTGAGGTGCAGCCAGTCCTTGTAGGCGCCGACGTCGGATCGAAGCGACCCGGGCGGCCGGAGGGTGTCGGCGGTGATCACCGCAGCAAGGAGCCGGCGTGCTTCACGGCGCCGCCGGCTCACCGGGCCGCCGACGACTCGGTCGGCTCCGAGGTCGTCGGCGACGAGGCCTTCGATGGCGCGGGCCGACGGCGCGGCCGAACACCCACATCCCGAGGAGGTAGTCGGCGAACTCGACGGGCTCGGGCGAGCGGGCGCGTCGTCCATGCCGTGACGGTTCGGCCGGGGCGATCGGCAGCAGCCGACGCTCGGTCCAGATCCTCGGCCGCCAGGAGGGCGACGTCGTTGTGGAACTGCTGCAGGACGGGTGCCGGCGGGCAGCGAGCTTGCCCACTGCGTCCATCTTCGAGCGCCCGCCAGATCGCCTCGCCGTTGGCACCGGCGCGGCTGCGTTCGATCGCGTCGCGGATCCGCGCCCCGTCGGCGGTGCCGGCCGCCGCGCGTCCGAGCGCGGCGTAGCCGGCGGTGATCGAGCCGACGGCATCGCTGCCCGAGTCGGCCAGAAGCGTGCGCCAACCGTGCCGCGAGCGAGCCGAGCAGGCTGACCGTCGTGCGGCCCGGCTCGCCGGGGCGCGTCGACGCAGGCGGATCGGCGGCGTCGCTCATGGCTGCCGTCCTCGCCAGTCTGTCTCGGGTCGGCACTGGGCTCGGTCTTGGCTCGGGCTGGGGCGATGCACGGTGATCTCGATCGGCACGCCCTCGGCGAGGAAGCCCTGGAGCACGAGCGAACCCCGGAAGCGTGCCGGCGGAAGCTCGGCCGGCAGCTGCAGCGTGATCGACAAGCTCGCTCGTCTCGTCCGGACCGATGAGCATGCGCGACCGGTTCCGAGCCCGGCGACGGGGTACCACGTGGAGCCGTCGTCGCTGACGAGCGGCGTGACCGTGGGGGACACCGGTGTGTGGACGCGCTGGCGGTTCTCGATCTCGGCGCTCGAGCCGGACCGAGCCGCCCGGCGCGCCCGCGCCGGTGAGCCGGTGCACCGTTCGACTGCACGACCGGTGCCGGGAGCCCGCGGGCTGAACGTGCGCCTGCAGGCTGCGCAGGTACTTGAGGGTCTCCTCGGTGAGCCGGGCCTGGTACTCCGACTGCAGGGGGAGGCAGCTCGGTCGCCCATCGGTCGCTGTCGTTGCTGATCTGCATCGGTCGTCCCTCGTTCGTCTGACGGTCTGCAGTGGCGCACCGGTCGGTCCGACCCCGTCACTTGATCCGGTCGACGACGTACCAGCAGCATCTCACGCAGGAATCGGCGGTCCTTGCCGTCGACGTGGAACAGGCCGATGGCCGCTGTGCGCCTCGAGGGCCCGCTCGCAGTACTCGCCGGCCAGGCGCCGACCGTGCTCGATCGAACCGCGCTCGCGCATGGCGCCGGCGAGCCAGCGCCACCTCGTCGGCGTCCTTGTGTCGGCGTTCGACGTGCAGCAGCCGCAGGCGCGCGCTCCGCTCGGCCGGCGGACCGCGGTGCGCATGAAGTGGTTGAGCATCACGGTGCGCTTGCCCTCCCACAGGTCGCCGCCCGATCTCCTTGCCGTAGAGGTCTGGATCGCCCCGAGGTTGAGCAGGTCGTCCTGGATCTGGAACGCGATGCCGGCGAGGAACCCGAGCCCCACGAGGGGACGCAGCTCGTCGTCGGTCGGCGCTGCCGACCCCGGTCGGCTGCCCGCGATCACGCCCAGGCGGAGTGGCGCGATCACGGTGTACCAGCACGTCTTCTTGTAGGCCATGCGGACGTAGTCGTCGTCGGTGAGGTCGAACGTCGCGCAGCCGGATCCACTCGAGCTCGATCGCCTGGCCCTCCGACCGACTCGCGCGCCATCCGTTCGATCTCGCGGATCACGAGCAGCGCCTTGCGGACGCCGAGGGTCTCCGACGTTCTCCAGGAGCAGGCCGATCGCGAGGACGTTGGTCGCGTCGCCGACGTTGACGGCCGACGGGACGCCGAACTCCTCGGCAGGGTCAGCCGCCCGCGCCGGAACTCCGACCCGTCCTCGATGTCGTCGTGGACGAGGAAGGCGTTGTGGAACAGCTCGACGGCGGTCGCCGAGATGATGCGCCTGGTCGGTGCGCCCCCCGACGCTCCGGCACGCCGAGATGACGATCGCCGGTCGCAGCCCCTTGCCCTCGCGGAACGGATAGATGCGAGCTGGTCGTACAGCGGCGCGTAGCCGTGGCGACGGCGGTCAGCGACGACACGTTGGATTTCGGCGAGCACCAGCGACCTGGCCTCGCCGAGCGACGCGGCCACGAGTGCCGCATCGTGGGCCACGTCCCGATTGTCGCACATCAGTCGGCGGCGAGGCTCGGCGAGAGTCGCCGTGGTGCTCGCGAACCTCTGTCGGGTTTCGAGGCGTGGAACGCCGGTTGACGATCATCGCGACTGATGCCCCGATCGCCGTGGCGGCGCTGCACGCGATGAACAAGATCTCGATGTGCTTGGGGGAGCGATGCCGACACCCGTCGTCGTCGCTATCGCAGCGCCACCGTGCACGGTAACCCGCGCCGACGCCGAACGAGCCCGCTGGGCGTGAAGTCCGTCCTATTCGGTGTGCCCGCCCCCATCAGCGTGAGACCGTTGTAGATAGCCAGCATCGAGTGCATGATTTGTCCTGTTCGGCCGGATCCTCGCCCGCCGGTGTGCCGATCCGGAATTGTCCGAGCGGTTGCATCGCGATGTCCGAATCTTGCCGTCCGATACCACACGACCGCAGCCCGGTTGGGGCATCCGATAGGTGCCGTACTCGGAAGGTGACGTCCGGCGACGTCTGCGACGAAGCGTCTGATGTCGATCCGCCCGTCGGCGAGAATGGCAGTACGCGGCCATCTCCGACTCGGGCGGGGGAGAGAGTTGGTAGAACCGTTTAACGCGTTAAACAATCGCGACCGGACAGGAGCGGACTCTGCGGACTGGGCGGACGAACCGACGGACGACAGCCTGCTCAACGGATTCCAGCCATCTACCCGGACGAATTCCATAACTTTGCCAAGGTGAGGGTCGCGGGTTCGAATCCCGTCGTCCGCTCCAAGAGTTTATCCTGCTCAGCACCCCTTTTCACAGCTGCTCGGTGGACTTCGGTCGGGCGGCTGTGCCCATGGTCTGCCCATGGCTTGCCCATGGTCGCCGTACCGTTGGGCGATGACTGGATCGTTGCGACAACGCGGCCCTGACACGTGGGAACTTCGCGTTTATCTCGGTGTGGATAATGACAGCGGTCGTGAACGGTGGGCGACCAAGACCGTTCACGGCTCGCGACGCCATGCCACCGCACGTCTCGGCGAGTTCGTCGAAGACGCCGGATATGCCCGACTACGCGCCGGAACCGTGGCTGATCTGCTTGATCGGTGGATCGGACAAGCATCACCAGCGTGGTCGTCGACCACACTGGCGCAGACCCGCAGCATCATCGAGCACCATCTCAAACCACAGCTCGGCGACATCAGGGTCAACAAGCTGACCACGATCGACATCGACGATATGTACCGCTTGTTGTCGCGCTGTGGCGGGCGCGACGGCCGGCCGCTGTCGCCGGGCACCGTCCACCGCGTCCACGTCGTGTTGCATCGAGCCTTAACCCAAGCCGTCCGCTGGGAATGGATCTGGCTCAACCCGGCAGCCAACTCGAGTCCACCTCGCGTCACACCTACCGAGATCCGCCCTCCGACACCCGACCAGATTCAACGCCTCGTGGCCTCGGTCGAAGATACCGACCTCGACTTCGCCACCTATCTATGGTTGGCCGCCTCGACCGGAGCGCGACGAAGCCAGATGCTCGGGTTGCGATGGGCCGACATCGACTTCACCCACTCAGCGATCGGCTTCAGCCGCGCCTACGTCGACGGGCCCGCCGGGCCAGTGCTGCGCGCCACCAAGACCCACCGCACCTACCGCGTCGCCGTCGACCACGCCAGCATCCAACGACTCGTCGATCACTACCAGCGATCAACCCAACGAGCCACCCAGCACAAACATCTGTTGACCGACAAGGCGTTCGTGTTCAGCGCCGAACCGGACGGCTCGGTGCCATGGCTACCGAACCATGTCACCAAGATGTTCATCAATCACCGCCGCCGCGCTGGAGTCGGCCAATTCCGATTGCACGACCTCCGGCATTTCATGGCCACCGAAATGCTCGCCCACGGCGTCGCCATCGTCACCGTCTCTCAACGGCTCGGCCACGCCAGAGCGTCCACCACCCTCAACGTCTACGGACACTGCGTACCCGGCGCAGACCGCGACGCCGCCGACTACATCGCAGAACTCCTCAACAGCAGATGACAACACCGCCTGTCCCCGGTGGTGCCGGGTCACGTAGATGAGAGCGCAATGACGCGTTGCCCGCTGAGGTGCTGCTCGAACTCGCCGCCGACGCCATCGAGCTCGCCGGCGCCAGCCGCGACGCTCCGATCGAGTTCGAAGAGATTCGCGAGCGATATTTGCCAGAGGCGGTGGCGCACACCCGGCGCCGCATCACAAGAGCAAAGTGCTCTCGACCGATTCCTCGGCCGGCACCGGTCACCAGTACAGACGGCATGTCATTCCTTCTCTCTTTGTCGACAGGTGATGTGCCGCTGGCCTCGTGGTCAGCCCGCGTGGAAATCCAGGGCCTTCGGCACGAACAGCCGGTGGTGCTGGAAGGTGCCGCCGTGCCCGGAGTCGGGGTAGATCACCAGCTCCGCGTTGGGCAGGCACCGGCCAGCTCGGCCGACTTCTCGCTCGAGACCGTTGGGTCCAACGGGGGAAGTGTTGGCGATGAGGAGGTCCTTCTGAGCCGTCGATTCGGGTATATTACGATCATACTCTAATCGACGATGACCGAGCTGACAACGAGACGTTCGACAACGGCCGACTCTCAGCCGGCGAGCGGGGGCGTGGCTCGCCTGCAGCAGTCAGGTGGCCACGCTCAGGGCGTTGGCGGCGTGCTCCTCGCACGACGGCTCGGGCATCGCGACCGGCGTGCTGGTGAGGGTGCGATCTCGTTCATCTCTGGCTTGTCGTCGATGACCGCCCGGCGATTGCGCTCTTGGTTGCCGCCCGTCGGCAGGTGGCGCGCGACGTCCTTGCACTCGACTGACGAGCCCGGATCGCCCCGAGCTTGCCAGCGGTGTCCGATGCCAGCGGTGTCCGACGACACGTTGCCAGCTTTCCGCGGAAGTGTTTATAGTACGATCATAATTCAAACAGTCGAACAGGGAGCACATCATGACTTCAACTCGGTCGGTCGCATCGACCACGACAGAGTGGACTTCCGCGACGCTGAACGGTGGGGCGGGTAGCGGCAGCGTGGTCAGGTCCTTCAAGGACGCACCGACGCGTACGGTCTCCGCTGGAGGCGTCGAGTTCGCCTATCGCGAGCTTGGCCCGAGGACGGACGTCCCGGTGGTCTTCCTCACCCACCTGGCCGCCGTCTTGGACAACTGGGATCCTCGAGTTGTCGATGGCGTCGCGGCCCGGCACCGGGTCATCACCTTTGACAACCGGGGCGTCGGTGCTTCCAGCGGTTCCACCCCCAACACGATCGAGGCGATGGCCAAGGACGCTGTTGCTTTCATCCGGGCGCTGGGTCTCGAGCAGGTGGATCTGCTCGGCTTCTCGATGGGCGGCATGATCGCCCAGGTGATCGCTGCGGACGAGCCGCGGCTGGTCCGCAAGGTCATTCTCGCCGGCACGGGTCCTGCGGGCGGCGAGGGCATCACCAAGGTGACTCGGCTGTCGCATTTGGACACGCTTCGAGGGCTGCTGAGCTTGCAGGACCCGAAGCAGTTCCTGTTCTTCACCAGGACGCCCGCCGGGCGTCGAGCCGGCAAAGAGTTCTTGGCACGTTTGAAGGAGCGCACCGAGAACCGCGACAAGGCCATCTCGCCCCGGTCGTACCTCACTCAGCTGAAGGCGATCCACCGCTGGGGCAAGCAGCAGCCCGCTGATCTCTCGGCCATCCGTCAGCCAGTTCTCGTCGCGAACGGCGAGAGCGACCGGATGGTGCCAACGAAGAACTCGTTCGATCTGGCTCGGCGCCTACCGAATGCGGATCTGGTTGTCTACCCGGACGCCGGCCACGGCGGAATCTTCCAGTTCCACGACCAGTTCGTCGCCAAAGCGCTCGCGTTCCTCGAGCAGTAGCGCCGATCCAACTGACAACCCACACACCAGACCGTGACCATCCGGATGCGGCCATGACACGAAGGAATCACCATCCATGAAGATCCAAGGTGCAGCCGCACTCGTGACCGGAGCCAACCGAGGGCTCGGCGCCGCCATCGCCCAGGCACTCCTCGACTCCGGAGCGAAGGTCTACGGCGCCGCCCGCGACACCGAGACCATCACGAACCCGAACGTCATACCCGTCCAGCTCGACGTGACGAACGCCGACGACATCGCTAACGCCGCACGCGCATGCGGCGACGTCTCCATCGTCGTCAACAACGCGGGCATCCTCCGCAGTTCCGCATCGCTGGCACCAGGCGCGATCGACGCCGCGCGAGCCGAGATGGAAACGAACTTCTTCGGTCCGATGCGGATGGCGCAGGCGTTCACGCCGGTCCTGCGCGACAACGGCGGGGGCGCGCTCGTGAACGTGCTGTCGGTGCTCTCGTTCGTCTCCATGCCCCAAGGCGCGACCTACAGTGCGTCGAAGGCGGCCGCCTGGTCGCTCACGAACGCGCTCCGCATCGAGCTGCGACGGCAGGGAACCCTCGTCGTCGCGGTCCACGCCGGGTTCATCGACACCGACATGGCCACGGGTGTGGACGCGGAAAAGGTCAGTCCGCAGTTGGTCGCGTCCCAGATCGTGGCGGCTCTCGAAGCCGGCGCCGAAGAGGTGCTGGCCGATCCGACGAGTGAGATGGTGAAAGCTGCATTGCCCAACGACCTGACCGCGCTCTACCCCGCTCTGCAGGCACAGTGGGACGCACAAGCGATCAGCGGATGAGCACTCTGGCGGAAGGACTGCCGACGCGCACGGTTCCGCTCACCGTCGAGGAGATGGGCCGCGACACGATCGCGCTCATCCGTGTGCTGGGCTTCGACGCCGTTCTCGAACGCCGCGACGCGTCACATCTTCACCGTTGACAATGGGCTTTGCGTGACGGCAAGCGTTGGCACTACCGTCTAGTTCCATCATGGAATCGACAAGGCCAGCGAACACCGACCGGCATCCTCATGGGGCGGTGCGGACATCAGTTGTCGACGAGCACATCCTGGTGATGATCGTCGACCGCGTCGAGAAGAAGAACGCGTTCACGCCGAAGATCTCGAACGAGCTGAGCGATGCGTTGACCCGGCTCGACGACGACGATGACTTGTTCGTCGGTGTTCTGGCCTTCGCCGGCGATCACACGACGGCCGGGTTGGAGATGCCGTTGTTCTTCAGCGAGGAGGCCAGGCGTGACGCCGCGCTCCGCAAGGCAGCAGAGACGTCGGAGCCGGTCGACCCGTTCGGACTCGGACGCCGCCTGCGCAAGCCGCGAGTGACCGCGGTGCAGGGGATCACGTTCACGATCGGGATCGAGATCGCGCTCGCAGGGGACATCGTCGTCGCGGCATCCGACACTCGGTTCTGCCAGATGGAGCCCAAGCGTGGTCTCGCTCCGCTCGGGGGAGCGACGGTGCGGTACGTGCAGCGCGCCGGCTGGGGCAACGCGATGTACCACCTGCTGCGAGCGGACGAGTTCGGCGCCGCCGAGGCCTACCGGATCGGACTGGTGCAAGAGGTCGTCGACCCCGGCGAGCAGATCGAGCGGGCCGTCGAACTGGCCCGGGAGATGTTGCAGTGCTCGCCGCTGGCCCTCATCCATACGATCGCCAACGCACGGCTCGCGCTCGACCGCGACGAGCCGGCCGCGATCGAGGCGATCCCCGCGATGGCGGCGACGGTGCAGGCCACAGCGGACTTCCAGGAAGGCATCGCGTCGTTCATCGAACGTCGCCCGGCACAGTTCACGGGACGCTGACTCGTGACCGGCGAGCCGATCTCGAAGGAGCGCTGAATGGACATCGATCCACGCCACGTCGACGAGGTGTTGACGACAACTCGCGCCGTCCGCCGGCGACTCGATCTCGAACGTCCGGTCGACAACCAGTTGCTGCTCGACTGCATCGACCTCGCCGAGCAAGCACCCACCGGTGGCAACCTCGGCAGTCGCCGGTGGCTCATCGTCCGCGATCAGGCCGTGAAGGATCAGCTCGGCGAGCTGTACGCGCAGACCGCGCTGCCGTTCATGTCCGCGGCAGCCGAGCGACTGCGCGGCACCGGCCACCCGCAAGAGCAGGTGATGGCGTCGGCGGAGTATCTCGCCCAGCATCTCGCCGAGGTGCCCGCCATCGTCATTCCGACCATCATCGGCCGGCACGACGGCAACGGTCGCCCCGGCTTGTTCGACTCGGTGATCCAGGCGGCATGGAGCTTCTGCTTGGCCCTGCGCGCGAGAGGGCTGGGCACCACGTGGGTCACCGCTGCCCTCGAGGACGAAGCACGAGTGAAGGAGATCCTCGGCATCCCGGCTCACATGACCGAGATCGTGCTGTTCCCCGTGGCATGGACGAAGGGCACGGAGTTCCATCGAGCCCGACGGCATCCAGCGCGGACGATCACCTACTTCGACCGGTTCGGCACGACGTCCGAACACGGGCCGGGCGAGAGCTTGCGCTTCGAGGACGGTCCAGGGGCGATCGTGGAGATCGACATCGAGGCGGCCCCGGCCGCCGTGTGGCGGCTGGTGAGCGATCCGAAGGTGCCGACCGCGTTCTCCGACGAGTCCACCGGCGCCGAATGGCAGAGCGACGAACGCGGGGTCGGCGCGGTGTTCGTCGGTCGCAACTATCACAAGGCGTTCGGCGAGTGGGCCCTGCCGTGCATCGTCGACGCCTGCGAGGAACCGACCGCCTTCGGCTGGCGCACGTCCGATCCCGAGAACCCCGGAGCGCGCTGGCGCTTCGACCTCGAACCGGCCGCCGGTCGCACCCGGCTGCGGTTCAGCTACACCATCGGTCCCGGCCCGTCGGGTACCTCGGCGGCGATCGCCAACCACCCGGGCAAGGAGGACCGCGTCCTGCGCCGCCGCCTCAACGAGGTGCAGGCCAACATGCAGCGCACCGTCGAGGGGATCAAACAGCTCGCCGAAGAGTCGCGATGACCCTGCGCGTCGTCGACGCCGCGGGCCGCCGCCACGCCGAGGGCTACGCACTCACGTTCGGTGCGATGGGCTCAGCGACAACGAACGAGGAGCCAGCGACCATCACCATCAACGATCAGCTTGCGTCGGACGCCATCGATTCGGCGAGGGCAAGCGCTTGCGTCGGAGCGAGGCCGGCTGTGGCGGCGATCCAGCACGTGATTGGTGCGGCGGTGCGTTCGGAGGCGTGCGCGGCGACGCCGGCGAGTTGGAGCAGGATGTCGATGTCGTCCTGGCTCGGCGCGGCGATGCCGGCCGCCGCGGCGTAGGCCGTGATCCATTCAGCCGTGGTCATGACGCTCCCACCTGAACGTCGGCGTCAGCGCCGGGTCCCGGTGTCGCGAGCACCTCGCGAACGTCGATGGGCTTGGCGCATTCGCTGCAGACGACGACGGCGTGCATGTCGTGCTCGCAGGCGGTGTGGTGCAGGACCAGCGGTGTGCCTTCCGGGCCGGTGAGCCAGCGGTCGCCCCACGCTGCCATCGCGGCGAGGATCGGGTAGGCGTCTCGTCCCTTCTGTGTGAGCCGGTATTCGTGGCGGGGCGGGCGTTGTTGGTACTTGACTCGACGCAGCAGACCCTCCTCGACGAGACCGTTCAAGCGTTGGGTGAGGATGTTGCGGCCTGTGCCGAGCGCCTGCTGGAAGTCGTCGAATCGACGAGTGCCGCGACACGCCTCACGGATCAGGAGCAGGTTCCAGTGGTCGCCCAGCACGGCCGCGCTGCGGGCGATGGTGCACGGCCAATCTGACGTGTCGACGCGCTTCATGACTGCCAGCGTAGAGGAATCGGTTGCATGATGGAACGTCCCTCAGTTACTTTAGTTCCATCATGGAATCCATGGTGATTCTGCACGATCGAGGAGAGGACACGAGATGACCGACGAGACCGAGGTGCTGGACGCGTCCGCGTGGCATCAGACCGCCTGCATCTTGTGTGAGTGCAACTGCGGCGTCGAAGTCCGCCTGGGAGCCAACGGGCGGGCCTTCGAGCGGATTCGCGGCGACAAGGCCCATCCGGCGTCGAAGGGCTACACCTGCGAGAAGGCGCTCCGTCTCGACTACTACCAGAACGGTCGTGGTGAGCGGCTGTTGAGCCCGTTGCGCCGACGCCCCGACGGAACCTTCGAGGAGATCGACTGGGACACCGCCATTCGCGAGGTCGCCCAGCGGTTGGCAGCGATTCGCGACACCCATGGTGGTGAGGCGATCGTCTACTACGGCGGCGGTGGCCAGGGAAACCATCTCGGTGGAACCTATGGGGCGGCGACTCAGGGTGCGTTGGGAGTTCGTTTCAAGACGAGCGCCATCGCGCAGGAGAAGACCGGTGAGATGCTGGTGATGGGCAAGATGTTCGGCACGCCGTTGCGCGGCGATTTCGAGCACTGCGAGGTCGCGTTCTTTCCTGGGAAGAACCCGTGGATCAGCCACGGGATCCCGCACGCGCGCACCACGCTCAAGGCCATCGCAGCCGATCCGAATCGGTCGATGGTGGTGATCGATCCGCGGGTGACCGAGACCGCAGCGATGGCCGACTACCACCTGCAAGTGCGCCCCGGTCGAGATGCCTGGCTGCTGGCGGCGATGGTCGCGGTCCTCGTCGAGGAGGGCCTCGTCGATCACACCTGGCTCGCCGCTCACGCGGCCGGTTTCGAACCGGTGGTATCAGCGTTTGGTGACGTTCCGATCTCCCGGTATTGCGAGATCAGCGGTGTCGACGAGACGCTGGTGCGAGCCGCCACCCGACGGATCGCCGCGGCGTCCAGCGTGGCCACGTTCGAGGACCTCGGCGTGCAGATGAACCGTCACTCGACGCTGGTGAGCTACTTGGAGAAACTGGTCTGGCTGTTGACCGGGAACCTCGCCAATCCGGGTGGGCAGTACGCGATGACCGGCATCGGCAGCCTGCTACGGATGCGCAGCAGCGAACTCCGTTCGACCTCCGCTCCCGTCTCGCCGGTCGTCGAGGCGAAGGTCATCGGCGGGCTGATCCCGTGCAACGTGCTCCCGGAGGAGATCCTGGCCGATCACCCCAAGCGGTATCGGGCCCTGATCGTGGAGTCGGGCAATCCAGTGAGCTCGGTCGCCGACAGCCAGCGCATGCGCGAAGCGATGCGTGCGCTCGATGTCAGCGTGTGCATCGACGTGTTCATGACCGAGACGGCGCGACAGTCGGACTACGTGCTGCCCGCCGCGACCCAGTTCGAGAAGTTCGAGGCGACGTTCTTCAACTTCGAGTACCCGAAGAACGTGTTCCACCTCCGCCGGCCCGTGCTCGATCCGCCGGCAGGTCCGCTGCCCGAGCCAGAGATCCACGCCCGGATCGTGGAGGCTCTCGGCATCCTCGATCCCGTCGTGGTCGAGGCGCTTCGGGCGGCAGCGGAGCGCAGCCGCGACGACTTCGCGGCGGCGTTCGCGGAGGCGACGACCACCGATCCCCGCCTCGGAGCGGTCGCCGCCGTCCTGCTGTATCGCACACTGGGAGTGACGCTCCCGCACGGCGCGGCGGCAGCTGCGTCGCTGTGGCCGATGGCGATCCGCTGCGCGCAGGTCAACCCGGATGGCGTCGCACGAGCCGGCTTCGGCTCCGGACCCGACGCGGGCGAGCGGCTGTTCGACGCGATCGTCGACAGCCCGTCCGGCGTGGTGTTCACCGATGACACGTGGGAGGAGACGTGGCGACGGATCAAGACCGACGACGGTTTGGTCCACGTCGAGATCCCGGAGCTGCTCGTCGAGCTCGCCGAGCTCGCCAGCGAGACACCACCCGGCGATGATCCCGAGTGGCCACTTCTGCTGTCGGCCGGGGAGCGCCGCTCGTTCACGGCGAACACGATCCTGCGTGACCCGGCGTGGCGGAAGAAGGACCTCGACGGTGCCCTGCGCGTCTCGCCCGCCGACGCAGAACGGATCGGCCTCGCGAGCGGCGACGTTGCCAAGCTCTCCACGAAGCGATCGCACGCTGTGGTCACGGTCGCCGTTGACGACACCGTCCAAACCGGCCACATCTCGCTGCCCAACGGGTTCGGCCTCGATCACGTCGAGGGTGGAGCGCGGACGAAGACAGGTGTCGGAACGAACGAGTTCACCGCGAGCGAGGACCGCGACCCGTGGGCCGGTACCCCATGGCACAAGACCACACCGGCTCGACTCGAGCCGGTGTGAAGGCGTTCATCATCGATCGGAGAACCTCGAACGCGACAGGAGAACCAGATGCTCGACACCTACCGTGACCTGAGCGCGACAGCGACGTTCAACCAGTGGGCTGGCTTGGAGGTGGTCCGAATGGGCGAGGGCGAGTGTGAGCTGCGCATGCCTTGGCGTGCCGATGAGATGGG
Source organism: Ilumatobacteraceae bacterium (assembly GCA_963722415.1). Taxonomy (GTDB): domain Bacteria; phylum Actinomycetota; class Acidimicrobiia; order Acidimicrobiales; family Ilumatobacteraceae; genus JALOLG01. Next base: position 50,547 of record CAVRNI010000030.1, on the reverse strand, counting down.
TCAGTACTCCGGCTTCTTGCACGCCGGCTTGATCGCGGCGTTGCTCGACACGGCATGCGGGTTCGCCGCCAACACCATGGCACGCGGCGGCGTGCTCTCATCGCACGTCGCGATCAACTGCCTCGCCCCCGCCGTCGGCGAGGAGTTCCACGCGTCCGGCCGGGTTGTGAAGGCGGGTCGGAAGCAGATCTTCACCGCCGGCGAGCTCTTCGCCGTCCACGACGGGCGATCGAAGCTCGTTGCCACCGCGAGTGCGATCCTCGTCCCGACCGGCGATTAGCGCCGTTTGCGTTCAGCGCTGCGCTTCCGCTGCTCGGCGGCCAACGCGGCGAGACCGTTCTGGATGCCCTGTTCGAGGATCGCGTCGGCGAGCAGTGGGTCCGTGAGCGCGCGCGAGAGTTGGAGCGTCCCGATCACCATCGCGAAAACGCCGAGCACGGCCACGCGTGCGGACTGTGGATCATCAGGCGCGAGGCGCGACGCGATGTCGTCGGCCATCCCCATCAATCCGTCCGTGTAGGCCTTCCTTGTCGCCTCGGTGGAGCGGCCGATCTCATCGAGCAGTGCGGCGGATGGACAGCCGTCGTCGCGGTTGTCGCGGTGCTCGACGGAGAGGTACCAGCGGAGGAACTGCTCGATTCCGGCGCGTCCGGGGACGAGGGCGCCGAGGCTCTCGCGCTGCACCCGGAGTTGATCGGCGACGACGGTGGCGACCAGATCGTCCTTGGAGTTGAAGTGCGCGTAGAAGGCTCCGTTCGTCAGTCCGGCGTCTGCCATCAGCGTCGCGACTCCGGAGCCGTCGATGCCGTCGCTCTTCAGTCGTCGTCCGGCCGCTGAGATGATTCGCTGCCTTGTCGCTTGCTTGTGAGCCGTGTCGTAGCGCACAGCTCGATCCTTCCACGAGGGCGCCTGCCCTCCGACTCGTGAATCGCGATGAGACTGTGACCGCAACTCACCGTCGCGCTCACCGGGGAACGCGGCTGTGCGCATTGTAGCACGACCGTACGCTAATGGGGCATGGACCGGTTCGGGTTGGCCGCAGCGAGAGCGCGAGCTCAGGGAACGGCCCGACGGCGTGGCTTCCGGGCGCTGACGACGACAGTCAGGACCTTCCGGCGAGGAGCGCTGCCTGCCGGAGCGCCTCGGACATGCTTCGGACGTCGACACGACCCGTCCCGGCGATGTCGAACGCGGTCCCGTGGTCGACCGAGGTGCGGATCACGGGGAGGCCGACGGTGATGTTGACGCCTGCCTCGATGCCGAGCACCTTGACCGGGCCATGCCCCTGGTCGTGATACATGGCGACGATCAAGTCGTAGTCGCCGCGTCCCGCTAGGAAGAACGCTGTGTCGGCCGGCAATGGCCCGCGGGCGTCGATGCCGGCGAGCCGCACTGCGGCGATCGCCGGCTCGATCTTCTCTGCCTCCTCGCCGTGACCGAACAGGCCGTTCTCACCGGCGTGAGGATTGATGCCGCAGACACCGATGACCGGATCTTCGATGCCCGCACGTCGGAGGGCCTCCCAGCCGCGCCTGATGGTGCGCTCCACGAGGCCGGGCTCGATCAGCGCTACGGCGTCGATGAGGCCGATGTGGGTAGTGACGTGTATGACCTTGACCGTGGGCGTCGAGAGCATCATCGAGACCTCATCGGTGCCGGTCAGGTGCGCGAGCAGCTCGGTGTGACCCGGGTAGATGTGGCCGGCAGCGTGGAGCGCCTCCTTGTTCAACGGGGCAGTGCAGATGGCGTGCACCTCGCCGCGCATTGCCAGCTCGCTCGCAACGCGTATGTACTCGTACGCGGCGGCACCGGCTACAGCTGACAGGCGACCCCACGGCAGATCGGCGGGGAGCAACCCGAGGTCGATGACGTTGATGCGCCCGGGTCGGAACTGTGCGTCGGCGATCGACTCGATCGGGATGATCTCGGCCTCCAGACCCAAGACTGCCGCTGCGGCACGCAGCCGACCGGCGTCACCGATCACTACTGGTCGAACGAACTGCTCGTGATCGTCCAAAAGGGCGCCGACTACGACTTCCGGGCCGACTCCGGCACCGTCGCCCATCGTGACCGCGACGATGGGGCGGTGGTCGATTACTTCGCGTCGGGCATGTTCGTCTGAGATCATCCTGGCTTCTCCACTATGGCTGCCATGCGACTGCGTTCCTCATGCGGACGAGCGAGTCCCCGTTGCCGAACGAGCCCGGACGGATACCGACGAGTCGGCCCTGATTCGTGGTGGCGACTACGGCTCCGTGGTGGACGACTGATGTCGGCCGCAGTGTCGTCACGTGGAGCCGGTCGAGCACGGATCGAGCGGTTTGCCCTCCGGTGAGTACGAGTGAGACGCGTTGGTCGGCCGCTGCGACGTCCGCGACGATGTCGGCCAACGTCTCGCTCAACGCCGCAGACCGCCTCGGGTCGGTTCGGGCCGATTGTCGCCAGTGGACGACGACCGATCCGCCTCGACAAATGGTGCTACGTGCAGTGGCTGAAATCGAAGGCGCAGCGCTCTGCGGATCGAGTTCCACCACGCTCGCGCCGGCCCGGTGGAGCCCGGCGATCTGTGCGTGGGCTCGTGTGCTGCCAGTGCCGACGACGACCAACACCCCGCGCACGTCGCGGCCGTCGCCGAGGTGATCGTCAACGGGCGCGTCGTGGTCCGTCGGTTTGTGATACTCGGCGCCGGCGACGATGGCGCGCCGTCGTGCGAGTGCACCGAACAGTCCGGCAGCGCCGATCGGGAGCAGCATGTGTCGCGTCACGAGGTCGGCGAGACGGTCGAGGTCGTCGTCGGTGCGAGCATCGGCGCAGAGGATCGTGTCGTGACGAAGCGGTGGCGTCGACGTCGGACCGATCCAGGCGGTCGCAGCGGGGGCGAGCAGTTCGCCGAGGCTCGCGGGTGGCGTGGCGAGCTCGAGCCGCCATGCGCCGGAGACATCCAGGGCTGCATCGTCCATCAGCACGACGCCGTCGACGACAGTGCGTCCCGCTGAGGGCAGGGCGGGGCAGACCAACAGTTGGCGATGATCCTTCCGGCAGCCGTCCACCATGGCCCGAACGGGTCCGCGAACGAGCGAGTCGATCTTCACGTATCGGACGTCCCACGACTCGACGGCGTGGCGCATGCATCGTCGCGCGATGTCCTCGGTCTGGTCGCGTAGCGCCAGATCGACGACGTTGATCGAGCCGTCGGCGATCGGGGCGGTGAGTGCGATCGTCGTGGAGTGGCCGGTCTGGTAGAGCATGCCGGCGACCTCGCACGCTCCGGAGAGATCGTCGCAGACGACCGTGGCAGGTCGCGGCAGGGTCGGCTCGGGGGACCGTATGGGCAGCGATGACACAGCGAGACCAATACTGCACGAGATGCGCACAAATCTCAAGTTGCTTGCTTATTTCACGCAAGAACGACATGATTCTGCAGAGGAGGACTCGATGGGGCCAGCACTCTTGGGAACGATGACGTTCGGCGACACGGTCGACCTCGACACCGCGCGTGCGATTGTCGTCACGGCGCTCGAGCTGGGAATCGATCACATCGACACAGCGAACGTCTACACCGCCGGCGAGGCGGAGCGCATGCTCGGGAAGCTGCTCGCGGGGCGTCGTGACGAGGTCACGCTCGCCACGAAGGTCGGCATGCCGCACGAGGATGCCGGTACCGACCCTCCATTGTCGGCGGTCGCGATCTCGCGCTGTGTCCATGAGAGTCTGAAGCGGCTCGACACCGATCGCGTCGACGTGCTGTACCTGCACCAGCCGGATCGCAGCACGCCACTCGACGAGACGCTGAGCGCCGTCCGTGAACTGCAGCAGCAGGGCAAGGTCCTCGAGTTCGGCCTCTCGAACTTCTCTGCGTGGATGACCCGGGACGTCGCCCATCGGGCGGCGGCTTCGGACATGCCTGGCCCGGCCATCGGCCAGCAACTGCTGAATCTGCTCGCCCGCCGCGTCGAGGAGGAGTACCTCGAGATGGCGACGTCGAGCGGTGTCCGCACGGCGGTGTACAACCCGCTCAGCGGGGGACTGCTCACCGGCCGCCACGATTTCGAACACCGGCCCTCGACCGGCCGGTTCGGTGACTCACGACTCGCCGCGACGTATCAGGACCGCTACTGGTCGCCGGCGATCTTCGAGGCGATCGCTGCGTATCAGAAGATCGCCGACGACGCCGGGATCTCACTCATCGAACTCTCGCTTCGCTGGGTGACCGGTCATCCCGGCGTGGACGCGGTCCTGCTCGGCGCGTCGAAGGTCGACCACATCTCGACCAATGTCGAGTTGATGGCACGGGGAGCGCTCCCCGCCGACGTCATCGAAGCCTGCCATGCCGTCGGAGCGAGACTCCGCGGTCCGATGCCGGCGTATCATCGCTGAGCCATGAGCCAAGGAGCGAACGGCATCTCGGTACACGCCGATTTCTGCCGGCGTCTCCGGTCTCGAGACCGCCTGGTCGGCTACTGGTGCGTCCTCGACGTGCCCGTTGCGACCGAACGCATCGCGCGGCTCGGGTTCGACTACGTCGTGATCGACATGCAGCACGGCCTGGTCGGCTACAGCGGTCTCGTGGCCGGCCTGACGGCGGTCGACGCGGCGGGTCGTGGAGTCGGACTCGTGCGTGTCGGAGAGAACGCCATCGCAGCCATCGGTCGGGCACTGGACGCCGGGGCCATCGGCGTCATCGTCCCGCTCGTCGACGACATCGACGACGCGGCGCGTGCCGTGGCGGCCGCGCGTTATGGAGGCGCGGCGCTCGTACGGTCCGATGCGTGCCGGTCTTCGGATCGGGCCGACGCCCGCCGAGACCGACGCGGCGGTCGGCGTGCTGGTCATGATCGAGACGGCGAGCGGGCTCGAGCACGTCGAGGAGATCTGTCGGGTGCCCGGCGTCGACGGCGTCTACGTCGGACCGTCCGATCTCCGGCTCGCACTCGGCGGTACGACCGCCAGCGACCCCGCCGTGGACGAGTCCTTCGAACGTGCGCTGGAACGGATCGCACGCGCCGCCCGTGAGGCCGACATCGCGGCAGGGATCCACACGCCGAACGGCGCGGTGGCGGCTCACCGCTTGGCACAGGGTTTCACGTTCGCGTCAATCGCGTCCGACCTGACACATCTTGAGGTGGCCGCCAAGGACCACCTCGATCGGGCCCATGGCCGGGAAGGCGGCACCTGATGCCCGATGATGCGGCGTCGCTCAGCGAGTGGGGCGGGTTCACCGTCGTTGAACAGATGGTGCCATCGGTGACCGTGCAGTGTCACGCCGCCAACCTGCTCGAACTCCCGAACGGCGACGTGCTGTGCGCCTGGTTCGGAGGCACGCAGGAAGGCCTCCATGACATCGACATCTACCTTGCCCGTCTACGGGCCGGTGCAACCGAGTGGTCGGCCCCGAGCAGGTTGTCCGGCGATCGTTCTCGCTCCGAGCAGAATCCCGTGCTGTTCCTCGCGCCGAATGGCGAGCTCTGGCTCTTCTGGACCGCGCAGGTGGCGGGTCAGCAGGACGTCGCGGAGGTGCGAGCGTGGGTCTCGCGCGATCTCGGTGCGAGCTGGGGCGACGAAGCAACGATCTTCGAGCCGGACGCCGATGGCGGGGTGTTCGTGCGGCAACCACCTGTCGTTCGCTCGGATGGTGCGTGGATCCTCCCCGTCTTCCGGTGCGGTGCAGTTGACGGCGAACCCTGGACCGGCGATGGCGATCACAGCGCGGTGCGTATCTCGTCGGACGAGGGACGGACCTGGCGCGAGGTGGCGGTGCCGTCGAGCGAAGGCATGGTGCACATGTGCATCGTCCCCACGGAACCCGGCGGACCGTTCGTGGCGCTGTTCCGCAGTCGTTACGCCGATCACATCCATCGGAGCCGTTCGGATGCTTCGGGTGAGCGGTGGTCCGCACCCGAGGCAATCGACCTGCCGAACAACAACTCGTCGATCCAGGCCATCAACTGGTCCGACCACGAGATCGCGCTGGTGTACAACCACAGCAGCGCTGCTGACGCGACGTCGCGTCGCGCGTCGCTCTACGACGAGATCGAAGGTGGTGAGATCCGGACCTCGGCGCAGCCGCCGGAGTCGGACGGCGAGACCACCTCTGGCGCTCGACGAGCGTTCTGGGGCGCGCCACGAGCGCCGCTTAGCCTGGCGACGTCCGCCGACGGTGGGCGCACCTGGAACCGGCTGGCCGACCTTGGGCAGGGCGACGGATACTGTCTCACGAACAACTCGCGCGACGGCCTGAATCGCGAGCTCTCGTACCCGTCGCTGGCGAAGGCGGCAAACGGCGAACTGCACGTGGCGTTCACCCATCACCGCACCGCGATCAAGCACCTCCGCATCACGCCGGGCCGGAGCGGCGGCGCCTGAGCGGCCAGACGGCTCCGGCTCAGGCCGTCGCGAGCGTCGAGCGGCCAGGCACGTCGAGATGGTTGCACGGGGCCAACACGACCTCGATGTCCGGGTTGTTCCGGAACGGCTCCAGGGCCTCGTCGGTGGCGCCGTCGTCAGTGACGAGGGTGTACCACTTGAGCCGCGCCCACGCATTGAACGGGCTCGCGCCGAGCTTGGAACTGTCGGCGACGACGTACACATGATCTGCCCGCGAGGCCATCAATTCCTTGGTGCGAGTCTGCTCGATCTCCGCTTCGCAGATACCGAGGTCGGCCCGCAATCCGTCCGCGCCCAGGAAGATGCGATCGAACGTCAGCGCGCCGAGCGACGAGTCCGTGAGTGGACCGACCAAACCCTGGCTCAGCTGACGCAGCCGACCACCGAGGACCAAGACCTCGACCCGGTCGGCGTGGCTCAGTTCGGACAACGCCGTGAGTCCGTTCGTCACCACCGTGATGTTCGACCGCTCGCGGAGGTGCGCGGCGACGCGCCCGGTCGTCGTTCCGGCGTCGAGCAGGATGGTCTCGCCCTCGCAGACCTGGGCAGCGCTCCAGGCGCCGATCGCATCCTTCTCGATCCGCGAGGTAGCGGTTCGCTCGGCGAGACTTGGCTCCGACAGCCCCCTTCGTGCCGCCACGGCAGCGCCGAAGGAGCGCATGATCCTGCCTTCGGACGCGAGCCGCTGCAGGTCGCGGCGGACGGTCGACTCGGTCACCCCGAGGCGAAGCGCTAGATCCTCCACGGACAGTTCTCCGAGGGCTGACACGAGTTTGACGATGCTGGCCCGTCGCTCGTCGGTACGAATGGCCATTTCTGCACTGTAGCGCATCAATTTCTGCGGTCAGCGAGCGAATCCGCGCTGACGCCGTGCGCATCTTGCGCAGTCTCTTGACCATGAGGAGGCCCGGATGCCTGCCAGCGGCGCGTCCCTGCCGCCCGACGCTGTGGCTCCTGACATCCACCAGAAGGATCGGTTTTGGTGCTCAACTTTGGACAGGTTCCATCAGTTCGAGGCGATTGCCGAACGGGTCGTACACGAACACGCGGTTGAAGCCTTCGACCGGTTCGTCGTCAACGACCCGGTAGCCAGCATCGCTGATATCTGCGACCAGAGCCGACAGGTCATCGACGACGAAGGCTGGGTGTGCCTTAGTGGCCGGGCGGAAGTCGGCGTCGACACCGAGATGGACCTTGAGGTCGTCGTCCTCGAACCAGCACCCCCCGCGAACCGCCAGATGGGGCGGCTTGGGGACGTGCGTCAATCGAAGCACCGACTCGTAGAAGGCGATCGCCTCGTCCTCGCCGCCAGCGGGCATCGCGAGTTGCACGTGTTCGACACGTTGGAGTCCCACTCAACACCCGTCGATCGGGTCTGAATCGCCGAAGCGGGTGCCGACAGTCATTGCGCGGCCAGTGATCGAAGGATGGGGAGGAGAGCGGACTTCAGCTCCAGGCCGATTCCCGGCTCCTCGGGGAGGCCGATGATGCCGTCGTCGATCGGGCTCCCGTCGGCGAAGCCCCCAATCGGCGCGAAGAGTCCCGGATACGACTCGCACGGCCCGAGATCAAAGGCGGCGGTCAGAGCCAGGCTCAGCTGATGACCGCCGTGGAGCGACACGCGGCGAGGCAGCCACCCATGCTCTGGAAGTAGGTCGAGCATTCTGACGAACTCGGTGAGACCGTAGGCCAGGCCCGGATCCGGCTGGAGCACGTCCCTGTCAGGCCGCAGTCCGCCGTAGCGCAGCAGGTTCCCGAAGTCGTCGGCGGAGAGGAGATTCTCGCCCGTGGCGAGTGGAGGCGAGTATTCGACCGCCAGCCGGGCAAACGCCGCGTAATCGAGAGGGGAGCAGGGCTCTTCGAACCAGGCGAGATCATACGGCTCGAGCGCTTTCGCGTACTCGACCGCCGTATCGAGGTCGAGCCGGGCGTTGGCGTCGACCGCCAGCGTCACCCCGTCGGGAAGAACGCTCCGGACAGCTTCGATCCGGCGCACGTCCTCGCCGAGCGGAGCGCCCCCCACTTTCATCTTGACGGCCCGATACCCCTCGTCGACGTAGCCCAGCAGCTCGTGCTGCACGTCGGCGATGCCGCCTTCGGTGTAGTACCCGCCGGCGGCGTAGACGGTCGCGGCGGTCGATCGCGACGCATGCGGGAAAAGCTCTCCGAGGAGGACGTGGAGCGGCAGGCCGGCCAGCTTGGCGGCCAGATCCCAGGCGGCCATGTCGATCACCGCCATGGCGACCGCTCGTTCGCCGTGACCGCCGGGCTTCTCGTTACGCATCGCGGCGTCCCAGATCCGGGTGGGATCGAGCACGCCGGTGTCAGGGTCGCAGAGCGAATCGGGGGGTGCGGACAGGATCCGTGGGAACAGCCGCTCGCGGAGGATCCCCCCTTGGGCGTAGCGCCCGTTGGAGTTGAACCCGTACCCGATCACCGGATTGCCGTCTCGGGTCTCGTCGGTCACCAGGGCCGCGATGCTGACGGTCATTCCGGAGAAGTCGATGGCGGCGTTGCGCATGCTGGAGCCGATGGGAACGGTGATCTCCCGGGCATCGACGATCCGCATGGGCGGCATCTCCTCCTGGTGTCGAGGCGGCTGGTGTCGAGGCGGGCGCGTCGACGAGTCCGGGAGGGGCGTCTTGCCACGCTCCGCTTCCGAGGACGATACTCCAACCTGAGCCGGCCGGGGCGACCGGTCGGCCGTTGACCAAGCGACGTACATCCGTGGAGATCCCCACCCCGGACCCCCGAGCAGAGCGAGGCTCCATGAGTGGAACAGCTGATCCTCAGTCCCCGAGCGGCCCGCTGGCAGGAGTTCGAGTCCTCGATTTCACTGAGCGGATGCAGGGTCCGTACGGGACACAGATTCTCGCCGATCTCGGCGCCGATGTCGTCAAGGTCGAGCGGCTGCAGGCGCTGACGCCCGACGGGCGGCCGGACGAGCGCTATGGGTCGCGGTTTCTCTACGGCAAGGACCCAGAAGACTCGCGGTTCTACACGGCCGGGTTCCTGGCCGCGAATCGCAACAAGCGGAGCATTGGTCTCGACCTCAAATCCGCGGAAGGTGTTGCGGTGGCCCGCCGGCTGGTCGGGATCTCAGATGTGGTCTACGAGAACTTCCGACCGGGCGTGACGGAGCGCCTCGGTCTCGGCTACGAGGACTGCCGGGCCATCAACCCATCGGTCATCTACGCCTCGGCGTCTGGATACGGCCAGTCGGGGCCGTATGTCGATCTGCCGGGGCAGGACATCCTGACGCAGGCCATCGGCGGCTGGGGCGCCATGAACGCCGACCACACCGGACGCCCGGTCCCGGTCGGAATGTCGATCACCGATGTGCTGGGTGGGATGAATGGGGCCATCGCCGTCCTGGCGGCACTCGTCCACCGAGCTCTGACCGGAGAGGGCCAGCGGGTCGGCACCTCGCTGCTCGAGAGCGCCGTTGCCTGCCAATGTGAACAGGCGATCCATTTCATGAACACCGACGCCGGTGAGATGCGTCGTCGGACCCCGGGTCACGGCCTCGCCTACATCCCGGCGCCGTACGGTTTCTACGCCACGAAGGACGGCCACATCGCACTCTCCAGCGGCCGGCACATCCGCCAGTACTGCCGGATCCTCGGGCTCGACGACCTGTCCCAGGATCCGCGCTTCAACGACTACTGGACCCGGGAGGAGAACCGGGAGGAGTTCGAGGGCATGTTGGAGTCCGCTCTCAAGGCGAAGACAACCGATGAGTGGGTGGGGCTGATGCGCGCCGAGGACCTCTTCTGCGCGCCGGTGAACACCTTCGAGAAGACATTCTCAGATCCGCAGGTGCAGCACACCGAGATGGTGGTCGAGGTCGAGAGCCCGATCGGTCCACTGAAGCTCCTGGGAGTTCCGTACACGCTCTCCAAGACACCGGCGACGGTGCGCACCGCACCGCCGCTGCACAGCGAGCACTACCGCGAGCTCCTCGAGCTGGCGGGATACGACGGCGACGAGGTCGACGGGCTCGTCGAGCGGGGGGCCGTCGCCCTTCCGACGTTTCCCCCCGACCGCAAGCTGGAGGATTCGAACCGATAGCGACGTGCGACCGAGCACGCCGTCGCCGTGAACGCGAGTGGGCCGAAGGAGAACGAACGGCTGTGCCTGACGGAACCGAGTTTGTCGATGTCGTGGTTGTCGGGGGTGGTGGTGCCGGTCTGGCGGCGGCCGTGTCGGCCGCCCAGCGCGGTGCCAGCGTTCGGTTACTGGAGAAGCAGGATCGCGTCGGAGGGTCGACGATCCTGTCAGTGGGGTCGTTCAGCGCCTCGGGGACCCGATTCCAGTTGCGGGAAGGGATCCAGGATCGAGCCGAGGAGTACGCCGAGGACATGGTGAAGTTCGACCCGGAGCGCCTCACGGGCGACGCACCCCAAATGCGGCTGCTGCTCGCCCGGGAATCCGCCGAGACGCTCCATTGGCTGGAGTCGCTCGGTGTGGCGTTCGTCGGTCCGTATCTGGAGCCGCCACATCGCTGTCCCCGGATGCACAACGTCATTCCCAACTCCCATGCGTACATCACCCGGCTCGAGAAGGCGGCTCGCAAGCTGGGCGTCGGAATCCTGACCGGTGCCGGCAACACCGAGTTGATCAGCGAGGACGGCCGTGTGGTCGCGGTTCGCGTCGACGTGGGTGGCAGGTCGCGGGAGGTCCGGGCGAAGGGTGGGGTGGTCCTGGCCGCCGGTGACTTCAGTGGGAACGCGGAGATGAGACGCGAGTTCCTCCCGCCGGACGCGGCCGCGGCCTCGCCCATCAATCCGCACGCCTCTGGAGACGGGCAGCGTCTGGCCATGGCGTTGGGGGCTGAAACCAGGGGCATGGACGTGACCTTTGGTCCCCAGCTGCGATTCCCCGAGGCCCCGAAGCCGGGCGTGGTGAGCCGCCTCCCCACCTGGCGGTGGCTGTGCAGGCTCGAGGCGGCCTTCGTGCAGCGGGTCCCCGCCAGTTGGCTCAAGCCGGTCGTGAGGTCGCTGCTCATCACGTGGATGTCGCCCGTCACCCGAGATGTTCGAGCAGGGCTCGATCCTGGTGAACCGCGATGGGAACCGGTTCTGCGACGAGCGCAAGGGGACAGGGTCGTTGGCGTTCGAGCCGGAGGGCAAGGGGTTCGTGGTGCTCGACTCCACCATCGCGGCGCACTTCAACGTTGCCCCGCATGCCATATCGACAGCACCTGGCATCGCCTTTGCCCAGTTCGACGACTACCAAAGGGGACGGCCGGACCTCGTCCACGAGGCGGGTGACCCTCGGTCGCTCGCCCTCGCGATCGGCGTCGATCAGGAGAACCTTGCCTGCCACCGTCGCCGACCGGCAGTACCAACCTCCGCTGTACGCGATGGGGCCTGTGTACAGCACCCTCACGGTGACCGAGGGTGGGGTGTGCGTCGACGAACGCATGCGGGTGCTCCGCGAGGACGGGGAGGCCATCGACGGCCTGTACGGCGCGGGCGGCATGGCCCAGAGCGGCATGCTGCTCAAGGGCCATGGCCATCACATCGCCTGGGTGATGTCGTCGGGACGCCTGGCGGGCCGCGATGCCGCCGAGCGGGCCAACACTCAGCCCTGATCCGACCAGACGACCGTCGCCGAACCGCGGGTGGAGACCGAGCCATCGACCCGCTCGGTCCAGAGCGCCACGTCGGCAGCCCGCTTCCCGACCGTCTCGAAGGTCCGGATCACCCGGCCCTTGCAGATGATCTTCCGATCCGGGTAGTCCGGCCCCCGGTACTCGGCCCGGAATCGCTCGACGAAGGCATTCGGCCCAGCCCAGTCCTCCAGCATCGTCGCCAGGTACCCCGCCTTCAAGAACCCATGCACGATGACGCCGTCGTAGCCGCGAGAGCGAGCGTAGATGTGGTCGTAGTGCAGCGGGGAATAGTCATCGGCCGCAGCCGCATACCGCACCAATGTCGCAGTCGTCGGGACCCTGACCAGCGACGGCAGTTCCTCGCCGGTCTCATCGTCGTCGGCTGCTCCGCGCTGGCTCGTGGGGCGCTGGGGGCGCTCGTAGCCCGACACGTCGAAGGCGTAGACGTGTCCGCTGCGAGCCACTGCGACCCGTTCTCCGGTTGCGTCGGTCAGAACGTTCTCGCGGACTCGGAACAGCAGGGGACCGTTGCTTCCACTCCTTTGATAGACGTCGGTGTAAGCGACTTCGACCGTGATCACGTCGCCGGCGCGGATGGGCCGTACGTAGTCGATCTCGTTGAAGGCGTTGCCGCCGCCAGTTGGTCGGTACGGGATCAGATCGAGTCCGTGGTCATGCGACATGATCTTGAGCTCGAGTGGGTCGAGCGTCGCGAAGAATGTCGTCGGTGCCGCTCGACGGTCATCGCTTCGACTCGTCTCGACGGGTCGCCACCCCTTCCAGATCGATGTCCTGGAGCACACCAGCGAAGCGCCGGATCCGATCCTCGGTCACATCGAACGTGTACCGGCCGATGATCTCACCGATCTGAAACGCCGCCAGCAGTTCATCGGTGACCAACGACGCGGGACCTCCGTCAACGACGGGGCGCTGAGCCTTTGCGGTTCCGGTGGTGGCGACCTCGCCCGCCGGACTCTCCGTCCAAATGTCGAATGCAACAACCTGCATCCCGGCATCGGCTCTCACTGCGGTTACCTCGGCGTGACAGAGAAGCGGATGGCCGACGATGACCGGTCGCCGGTAGCGGCAGCTGAGCTCGGTCAGCCTGCCCGTCGCTCCCGAGCCAGTCGGTCAGCATCTCGGCAATCAGCGACGCCTGGTAGGTCCCGTGGACCACCGGACCGTCGAAACCCCGGGCATGGGCCGCCTCCGGGTCGAAATGAAACGTGGTGTAGTCGTCGGCGGCCGCCGACCATCGGACGAGATCCTCCATCGTCGTGGTCGTCTCGCGTGCAGGAAGCCGGAGTCCCGGGCGGAGGTCGCCGGTTGCTGATGTCGACGGGTTCACGTGCGGCCGCCCTGATGGCTGATGCTGGTGCCCCAGCAGCGGGCGACGACCTCGCCGGCCGGCGTAGCGCAGGTCACCAGAAGGCTGGTCAGAAACATGTGCCCAGTCGCCTCGGAGCCCATCTTCTCCTGCACGTCTGTGACCTCGGCGCGGAGCTGCACCGTGTCGCCGACTCGCAGCGGAGCCAGCCACTCCCATCGGGTGCCTCCGTCGATCGTGTTCGGATACGGCCGGTGACGCTGCAATCCGAGCCGCTGGGAGAGGATGATCGGGTCGGGCGAAAAGAACGTGGGCGACGGCTCTCCCGTGGATGGAGATGGGCCGCTACAACGGGCAGCCGGATCGACGGCTGCACGGAAACGGGCGACGTCGGCTTCGGTCACCTCGAATCGACGCCATGGTGTGGCCCGGCCGATGTCGGCTCGAAGGGCAGCCAGGATCTCGCCGAGGTCGGGCGAGGACTCGGATGCTGGAGGCATCGGTTGCCTCACCGGCAACCCGAGAGTCGTTCCCTCCGCCATTGGACGAACGCGAGATCGGCGCCTAGTTTGCCGTGCGGGGGAGCGGTCGACGGGTCCACCCTGACGGAAGCTAGGCCTCCGCGTGGGACGCGTCAACACGCGACGCCGACATCCGGAGCGGGCTCCGGTCTTCAGAGAGAGGCCAACATGAGCGGTGTGACACAGCCCTCACTCCCGGCGGCGAGCCTCGGTCTCGACGATGTCGTCGTCGTCGTCACCGGCGGGGCGAGCGGGATCGGCCGCGTCACTGCCGGCTACCTTGTGGGAGCAGGCGCGCGGGTTGTGCTCGTCGATACCGATGCGGCGATGTTGGAGGCCGCTGTCGACGAGTTGGCGGCATCCGATCGGGTGACCTCGTTCGCCGCCGACACCACTCACGAGGCGCAGATGGACGCGGCGGTAACCGCCGCCGTCGAACGGTTCGGCCGTCTCGATGGCCTCGTGGCATGCGCCGGGATCCGCCAGATCTCTGCGCCGGCGCTCGACGTGTCGTGGGAGGTGTGGTCGAGGGTCCTCGACGTGAACCTGCGGGGCACGCTGGTCGCCGCCCGGGCCGCGGGCCGGGTGATGGTCGACCAGGGAGCGGGCTCGATCGTCACGGTCGCCTCGGTGGCTGCCGTCATCCCCCGCATCGGCCAGGTGGCTTACGGCGCGAGTAAAGCGGCAGTCATCCAGGTCACCCGTGTGCTGGCCCTCGAGTTCGCCCGGTACCAGGTCCGGGTAAACGCGGTTGCGCCGGGGACCACACGTACCCCGCTCATCGAGCAGGCCATCCGGGACGAGGGCGAACAACTTGTCGAGAAGCGGGTCAAGGGAGATCTCGACAGCTTTCGCGGTGGGGTGCCGCTCGGCCGCATGGCGCTGCCCGAGGATCAGGCAGCTGCGATCGCGTTCTTGCTCTCACCGCTGTCCCGGTTCATCACCGGGCAGGTGCTCTTCGTCGACGGCGGAGAATCGATGATCTGAGGGCGCCTCCCGGCATGCCGGCGTTCATGGTCCGTAACGATCCGACATCTATCGATTGACCGTGGAGAGGAGCGAGATGATGGAACGGGTCCGCTGGGGGATCATCGGCGTCGGCGACGTCACCGAGCGCAAGAGCGGTCCGGCGTTCTACAAGGCCCCACACTCGGAGCTAGTGGCCGTGATGCGGCGGGATGGCGACAAGGCCCGTGACTTCGCCGAGCGTCACGGGGTGCCGAGGTGGTACGACGACGGCGATGCACTGATCGCCGATCCCGACGTCGACGTGGTCTACATCTCGACCCCACCTGACACGCACAAGGAGTACACCCTGAAGGTCGCGGCCGCCGGCAAGCCGGTGTTCTGCGAGAAGCCGATGGCCCGCAACCTCGACGAGTGCCGCGAGATGATCGAGGCGTGCGACGCTGCCGGCGTTCCGCTCTGGGTGGCGTTCTATCGGCGCTCGATGCCCCGGTTCTTGAAGATCAAGGAGCTCCTTGACGGAAAGGCGATCGGCGATGTCGTCGCAGTTTCGATCCGGACGTACCGACGCCCGGTGATCGAGCGCGGCGACCCGTACCCCGAACGGTTCTGGGCCTACATGCCCGACGCCACCGGCGGGGGCGGTCCGTGGGTCGACGCCGGATGCCATCAGATCGATCTGCTCGACTTCTACCTGGGACCCGTGGCCGAGGTCCACGGTTTCGCCTGCAATCTGCGCGATATCTACCCGACTCCCGACACGGTGACAGTCTCATTCGCTTTCGAGTCGGGTGTCGTCGGCTCGGGAACCTGGGCATACACGTCGGGCGCCGAGCTCGACGAGATGGAGTTCATCGGCACCGCGGGCGAGATCACCTTCGCCGTATCAGCCCCCACCCCTTTCACCGTCGTCGACGACGACGGCGCCCGCAGCTTCGACATCGGGTACCCCGAGTGGGTGCATCAGCCGATGGTCGAGTCGATCGTCGCCGAGATGCGCGGCGAAGGCCGGTGTTCGAGCACGGGTAGTTCGGCGGCGCGCGCCGCCTGGTTCGCTGACGAGGTGCTGCGAGGTTCTGGACCTGGTCGACCTGCTTGACGTTGGCTCGGACCAAGCATACTCTCACGAGATGCGCAGAAATCTCTCAGTAGCTTGCATATTTCACGCAAGAACGACATGATTGCTGCACAGAGGGGTCACGACCGGGGGGACCGGGGGTGAACCGGACAAGGGGAACTGGCTCAATCGCGCCCCGTCCAGCGGGGAGGCTTCGACCAACCCTTCGCGCGAATCAATGACTCATTCCGAGCCCGAAGGGTCCTCGGAGCGGACGGGCATGAATCACCCAACAGAAGGACAAGTTCTGTCATGGCGTGGAATACCGAAACATCACAGCAAGGAGGACTGTTATGAGAAGGGCGATTCTATCGGCGGCATTGGCTGGAGCACTGGCAGCCGGTGTGCTGGCTCCGAGCGGAGCCCACGCGGAACGCAACGGACCGGTCCCTGTACCCGAGGTCAAGATCCTCGAGGAGACGGTGCCGGTGTACGACCCCATGAAGGGCATCGCGATGGGCATCAGCGGCCTCTACGAGAGGACCGTCGCGAACACAGGAGGAAGAACAGCCAAGCTCTACGCGTCCAAGGACGCCTACCTCGGGGCGTACGTGGTGTTCCTCACGACGCCCGAGGGCCAGGAGACCGCGACCTGGCTGGCCGAGAGCGGGTGGATCGAACGTGCGGACGAGGAGAAGCTCGTCCTCTACGTCCTCGAGCCCGGAGCCTCAGGGGAGTGGGGCACGCCCGCAGAAGAGCTGCCGTATGTCGAGACCGCCGTCTACCACTTTGCAGACGCTCGAGGGAACTACTACCAGCCGTCGGAGAGCTATTATGCGGTCGGCTATGACGCCGGTGGCGCCGCGCTCCAGCAGGCGGTGATGAAGGACCCGATCCTGTTCGCTGCCGGAGCGTTCGTGGACGCGAGTGACATCAGCTCTGAGTTCCTCGACACGCTGGACACCGACTTCTACGCCACACCCGACTGGGACGGCAACCAGGTACCGAGCAGCGCGGTGCCCATGCCGGTGTGGCTCATCAACTCTGAGGGATCGCCCAACGCTGATGGGGTCGTTGATCACTGGAAGCAGGCGAACCAGACACGCAATAAGGCGACCGGCGGCTTCAAGGGCAGCAAGTTCTTCGAACAGAAGGACGGAACTCTGTACGGATACGTGGCTGACACCTCACGTGTGACCGTCGGGGTCCTGGAGAAGCGCAACGTCCGGCAGGACACGGGGAACCAGGCAGAGAAGCTCGACGACAAGATCTACGACTTCCTGTCCGGCTACACCCGGTACGGCGGCAATGTCGGCGGGAACACTGTTGGCTCGCGACCCGACTACGACAAGCTCGGCGTCACCTACCAGACCATGGTGGTGGACAACCGTCTGCGCGAGTACCTCGTGTACGTGCCGAAGGAGGCCAAGCGCGCTGCGGCGCGTGGCGAAGACGTCCCGCTCGTCTTCGCCCTACATGGCTCTGGCATGACGATGTACATGCAGTTCGATTACTTCCGCTGGTGGGAGGTGGCCGACAAGGAAGGGTTCATCCTGGTCGCGCCCACGTCGACCAACAACCAGCGAGCCACGTCGTGGTCCACGGGCTCGACGAGCGCCGACTTCGGATTCATCGACCAGGTGCTCACCGACCTCAAGTCCAACTACAACGTCGATGAGAACCGCGTCTACCTCAACGGGCAGTCGAACGGCAGCGCAATGGCACAGGCGATCGGCCGAAACCTGACGTACTCGAAGAACTACACCGCGATCGGTGTGACGTCGTTCCCGGCAACCTCAACCAACTTCGACGGGGAGATGCTTCCCTTCATGACCCTGTGGGGTCAGTTCGACTTCTGGCCGTGGGAGCCCACAGCGTCGCAGGTCGCCGGGACGCTCACCTACTGGATCAACAGAAACGACGCGCTCGGCACTCCGACAACGCCGGCCACCGAGGAGAACACGCACCGTCGAACTGTGTGGTCCTGGAAGGACGCGGCCGGGACCGATGTCGTGAAGTACGGCGTCACCTGGGGCCGCGGGCACAGCATCATCCCCGAAGAGATGCCGGTGTTGTGGGAGTGGTTCGAGTCCTGGGAGAAGAACGCGGCCGGTGAGAACGTCTACGTCGGCCCGTGACGGTCAGGCCCACGTCATCATGACCTGTCGCTAGCCTTGGCCTCACCGAACGGCGGTCCCGGGGAGCTCAGGTTCCCCGGGACCGCTTCTTGCGTCCCGACCGCGAGGCTCCCGCCCGGTTGACCTGCTTGACGTGTGCTCGGACCGAGCGTACTATCACGAGATGCGCAGAAATCTATAAGAAGCTTGCATATTTCACGCAAGAACGACATGATTGCTGCACAGAGGGGTCACGACTGGGGGAACCGGGGGTGAAACTGGACAAAGGGAACCGTTTCAATCGCGGCCCGTCCAGCGGGGAGGCTTCGACCACCCTTTCAACGCGAATCAAATGACTCATTCCGCGCCCCGAAGGATCCTCGGAGCGGACCGGCATGAATCGCCCAAAGAGAAGGAGGAAGCTCGTGGGTTCAAACACCAAGACTCGCCGGCAGAGGTACGCCGCGGTCACACTGTCAGTCATCCTGGTGCTGGTGGCAGCCGCTTGTAGCGACGACGACGACGATGCAGCGTCTGACGGAGACACGACAGAAGCGCCGTCCGAGACGCCCGCGCCCGACGCAGACACGACCGAAGCGCCGGTCGAGACGGCCGCGCCCGGCACCGATACGACCGAAGGGCCAGCGACGAGCGATGCACCGGTCGAGGGCACCGCGCTGACGTTCGCACTGCCCGAGTGGCCACGCCACCTGGCGAGCTGGAACGGCTATTCGAACGATGGCCATCCGATCATCCGGAACACGCACGAGGCACTCCTCAATCGTGATCCGAGCACCAACGAACTGATTCCCGAGTTGGCGACTGCGTACGAGCAGGTCGACGAGTTCACGTGGCGGTTCACGCTGCGCGAGGGCGTCCAGTTCCACGATGGCACGACCCTCAATGCCGAGGACGCAGCATTTGTGATCGAGATGCAGCTCGATCCCGAGACGGCGTACCCGATTCGGCAGTTCTTCGGGGCCGAGGTGGACGCCGAGGCAGTGGACGAGTTGACACTCGACATCACCACCACGGACGCCGACGGGGCGCCCGTTGAGGATCCGATCCTGCCCCTCCGGATGTACTTCCTGCCGATCCCTTCGCGAGCGGCATACGAGGCTGACCCGGGCTCGTACGAGACCAACCCCGTTGGGACGGGCCCGTACCAGCTGGTGGAGTGGAGTCAGGGTCAGTACATCGATCTGACGGCGTTCGAGGACTGGTGGGGCCGTCGGGACACCGACGACGCTGCCGGCACCAACGAAGTTGTGACCGACGTCCGCTACATCGTCCGCGAGGAGAGCGCGGTGCGTTCCGCGCTGCTCGACACCGATGAGGCGGATTTCGCCCGCTTCATTTCGCCGGAGCAATGCGAAGCCGCCCCGCAGTGCAAGTCAACACCGACGACTGAGACGATCAT
Source organism: Ilumatobacteraceae bacterium (assembly GCA_963722415.1). Lineage (GTDB taxonomy): Bacteria > Actinomycetota > Acidimicrobiia > Acidimicrobiales > Ilumatobacteraceae > JALOLG01. The sequence continues at coordinate 31,138 of CAVRNI010000030.1, read as the reverse complement.
CGTTCGGCTCGACATCCAGAACCCGCTGCTGGGTGACATGCGCATCCGCCAGGCAATCGCGCTCGCGATCGACAAAGAGGCGATCATGAACGACATCCAGGGCGGCGGCGAGGTCGCCAACCAGATCGTCTCGGAGACCGCCTTGGGCTGGAACGGTGACCTCGAGCCCTACCCGTTCGATCTCGAAGCCGGCGCGAGCCCTGGTCGAGGAGGCGGCCGCCGACGGGGTCGACGTCGAGGCGGAGTTCACCTTCGCTGCTCGGTCGGGCTTCATCCTCCGGGCCGACGAGATCATCGAGTTCATCGTCAGCAACCTGCACGAGATCGGCCTCACCGGCGCTTCTGCGCAGATGTTGGAGACGGCGGCTTTCGAGGAACTCTGGCAGCCCGGCGGCTACGACCAAGTGTCGCCGGATCGTGCCTTCGTCGGCATGAACCAACACGGCAACGAGCTGATGGACTATGCCGCCAGCATGGGGTACTACACCTGCGCAGGCACCCCCTCGAACCTGTGCGATCCGACCCTCGAGACGATGGTCGCCGAGGCGCAGGCGCTGTCTGGCCCCGAGCGTGACACGGCACTCCAGGAGATCGCCGCCTACGTGCACGACCTGTACTACATCACCCCGGTCGGCTACCCGGCCTCCTACTTCGGACTGCGGGAAGGGGTCAACTGGGAGCCTCGCATGGACGGGTTCGTCCTGATCAAGGAGTTCTCGGTCTCTTAGGCAAACGAAGGCGTGCAGCCGTGCGGGGTCCACGCCCCGCACGGCTGCGGACACTGCCCACGATCCCAACCGACGTAACGAAGCGATGTGAACGAGCCCACCTCAAACCCGATGCTCCAAGTCCGCCGTGGGTATCCATGCCCTGGAGGTGAGCCGGGCTAGTGGGGCGGTATCTGGCTCGTCGCATCCTGTATTCGTTCGTTGTCATCTTCGGCGTGCTCGTGTTCGTCTTCTTCATGGTGCAGATGGTGGGCGACCCGGTGAAGCTCATGCTCCCCTCGGACGTTCCGGAGTCGACCTACCTCGAGATGCGGGAGTCACTCGGATTCAACGACCCGCTCGCACAGCGTTTCGTCCGAGAGGTCGGAGGGTGGGTCCAGGGCGACTTCGGGGACTCACTCTGGCAACAGGTCCCGGCACTTCCGCTCGCACTCTCCCGGGTTCCCTACACGCTGTTCCTCACCTTGGTGACGATGAGCATCGCGGTTCCGACAGCCCTGTTCCTCGGGGCGTACTCTGCCGTCAGACCCGATTCCGTCGTCGACCGCATCCTCACCGGGATCTCCCTCGCCGGGATCTCGATTGCGGACTTCTGGCTGGGCATGATGCTGATCCTGGTTTTCGCCGTCCACCTCCAGTGGTTACCCACCTCGGGGTTCGACGGCTACACCAGTTTCAAGTACGTGATCCTGCCCTCCCTGGCCCTCGCCTTTCGCCCGATCGGCCGCATCTCTCAGGTCGCCCGCTCGGCGCTGGTGGAGGAGATGCAGAAGCCCTATGTCCTCACGGCCCGCACGAAGGGCCTGACGGAGGGCCAAGTGGTGCGCCGTCACGCCCTACGCAACGCCATGATCCCGACCCTGACCGTGGTCGGGGACGAGACGGCCACATTCCTCAACGGGGCGGTCGTGATCGAGATCATCTTTGCCTGGCCGGGGATCGGGCAGTTGTTCATTCAGGCCATCGAACGCCGCGACCTGCCACTGGTGTCGGCGTGTGTCTTCGTGGTGGCGCTGATGACCATCATCCTGAACCTGATCGTCGATCTGGCCTACGCCATGATCGATTCCCGCGCGAGTAGCGACTTGACCAGATCGGCGCAACGTGATGGCACCCCAATCCGGGGGTACGAAGAGACAGCGGTACGGCGGTTCGACCGCGCCAGCGAAGATTGGATCGCCGGCGTGGCGCATTCGGCCGTGTCGAGAGAGCGATGGCCACCGAAGGGACACCCGCAGTGGATCTGACCGGCAAGGGAATCGTCATCTCCGGCGGTGCTGGGGGCATCGGCATCGCGACCGCCCGCAAGCTCGCCGGCCTGGGCGCTTCGGTTGCACTCTTCGACCGCGGTGAGGATCATGTGGCTGCCGCGGTCGACCAACTGGGAGGTCTCGGCTCGACGGTGATCGGCCGATGCGTCGACGTGGCCGACGAGGCCGCCGTCGAGGAAGCCCTGGACGAAACGGCAACGGCGATCGGCGGCATCGACGGAGTGGTAACTGCTGCCGGAGTCCGTCCCAAGGTGACACTCGCGTTCGACACTGATCTCGACGTTTGGGAGCAGACGTTTCGGGTCAACGTTCGGGGCACCTTCGTGCTGGCACGGGGCAGCGGCGCGGCGAATGACCGAACGGGGCGGCGGATCGATCGTGACCATCGGGTCGACGGTAGGCCTCGGTGCGCGTCCCGGGTGGACCGCCTACGGGGCGTCCAAGGCGGCCGTGGTGCAGTTGACCCGGATCCTGGCGGTAGAACTCGGGCCGCTTGGGATCCGGGTGAACGTCGTCTGTCCCGGTCCCACGCTGACCCCGATGATCGAGCAGGGTATTCGCGAGGAGGGACCCGACGTGATTCGCCAGAAGATCGAGGGCTCGCTGGCGGGCTTTCGTCCGGGCATCCCGCTCGGTCGGATGGGTATGCCAGAGGAGCAGGGTGCTGCCATCGCCTTCCTGCTGAGCGATGAGGCGTCATTCGTCACCGGGGCGACCCTCTTCGTCGACGGCGGATTGTCCGCGATCTAGAAAGCAGGAGGGCATGGAGCCAGATCTCGCGCTCGAGACCAAGACGCCCCGCATCGACTGGCGCAGCCTGCGCCACAACAAGGCAGCCGCTGTCGCGCTGGTCGTGTTCGGTGTGATTCTCCTCTCCAGCATCTTCGCCCCCTTGGTCGCCCCTCACGATCCGTTCGCCACTGACCTCTCCCTGCGCCTCAAGCCGCCCGGCACTGACTCTGCCGGAGGCCTTCCGCACCTCCTCGGCACCGACGCACTGGGCCGGGACACGCTGAGCCGGATCATCTATGGCGGCAGGGTTTCGCTGCTGGTCGGATTCTCCAGCGTGATCTTTTCCGGAGTCGTCGGCGTGACACTGGGCCTGATCGCGGGCTACTTCGGGGGCAAGTCGGACACCCTGATCATGCGCTTCGTCGACTTTCAGATGAGCATGCCCTCATTGCTCATCGCCCTGCTGGTGCTCTACGTCCTGGGCTCGAGCCTGTTCAACGTGGTGTTGGTGCTGGCGATCACCCGCTGGATGGTCTACGCCCGGGTGACACGGGGCATGATGCTCACATTGCGGGAGGAGCCGTTCGTGGAGGCCTCCAAAGCCCTGGGCGCCTCGCCGTGGCGGACGATCTTCCGTCACATGCTCCCCAACTTGATGGCGCCGCTCCTGGTGCTCGCGACCATCGAACTGGGCATCATGTTGCTCACCGAGGCATCACTGTCGTTCCTCGGCCTCGGCATTCAACCCCCCGACTCCTCGTGGGGGTTGATGCTGGCCCAGGGCCGGGAGTACCTCGTCTCGGCGTGGTGGCTGGTGGCCATGCCCGGGCTTGCCATCTTCATCACCACGCTGAGCATCAACCTCATCGCCACATGGCTGCGGGCCTCGACCCGCTGAGACGAGGCCGATCTGCGGTGTGGTTCAGGTGGAGCGCTTGGCGGTGTACTGCTCTGTCCGCTCGTGATACGAGGGGTCGTCGTGGCAGACGGACACCGCCAGCGCCTGGAAGGCGGCCACGAGCCCGTGATCGGCGAAGGGCTCGGGCGACATTGCCACCTTGGCCAGTCTGAGCGCGGTCCTGCTCTGCGACGCCAGCGCCCCGGCGATCCGCTGGGCGGCGTCGTTCAGTTCGTTGCGGCGCACGAGCTCGGTCACGAGCCCGCGTCGGTACGCCTCCTCGGCCGGGACGTCGACACCGCGGAGAATCCAATCCTTGGCCACGCCCAGGCCGACGACGAGCGGCAGCCGCTGCAGGCCGCCCGAGCCGGGCAGGCTTCCAAGAGGCACCTCCCGCATCGAGAAGATGGCGTCGTCGGCGGCGATACGGATGTCGCAGGCCAGGACGAGCTCAACCCCACCGCCGACGCACCAGCCCTGGATCGCGGCCACAACCGGAAGGGGTGAGGCCGCCACCCGATTCTTGGTGGCAAAGTCGAGTTCCACGTAGCGACGGGAATCCACCCCTCGGAGAGCTCCGACTTCCCGAAGATCCGAGCCGGTGCAAAAGGCCCGTCCTGCCCCGGCCAGGATCACGGCGCCCACATCGTCGCGCCCTTCGACGAGGTCGAACGCCGCCTGCAGCGCCCTGTGGGTATCGGAGTGCAAGGCGTTGAGGACCTCCGGCCTGCGGAGTTCGATCCGGGCCACTCGCTCGTCCACCGTGATGGCGAGATGGGCAGCTCCGGCGTGGGATCGGTCGATGCTCAGCTGCTCTGCCATGGATGACGTTCTTGGAGGGTGTCAATACGGAGGAGCGAGGGCCAGTCAACCCTCGCTGCCGGAGGGGTCCGTCGCCTCGCGCCCCGCCGCCACCGCGTCCACGGCACGACGCCGTTGGCGGCGCTCCCGCTCCAGCGCGGGGTTCGGGACCGGGACCGACCCCAGCAGCTCCTTGGTATACAGGGCCTGGGGGTCGTCGAAAATCTGCTCCCTCGACCCTTGCTCCACCACCCTGCCGTCGTGCATCACGACAATGTAGTCACAGAGATGTCGAACCGTTGCCAGGTCGTGCGCGATGAAGAGCATGGTGAGATGCAGCTGCTGCTGCAGGTCGCGGAACACGTTGAGGATCTGCGCCTGAATGGACACGTCCAGGGATGAGACCGGCTCGTCGCAGATGAGGAGGATGGGGTCCACGGCAAGGGCCCGGGCGATCCCGATGCGCTGCCGTTGGCCGCCGGAGAACGCTGAGGCGCGCCGGCCGAGGTGGGCCCGCTCCAGGCCCACCAATTCGAGGAGCTGGGCAACCCGGGCACGGCGCTCCTCGGGCGACTTGATGAGCTTGTGGATGCGGATGCCCTCGCTGACGATGTCCTCGACCTTCATGCGGGGGTTGAGCGACGCGTAGGGGTCCTGGAAGACGATCTGCACCTTGCGGCGGAGTGCTTTGAGCTCGGCGCCCTTGACGTCGATGACGTCCTCCCCCTGGACGTAGATACGGCCGGAGTCGGGCTCGGTGAGGCGGATGACGCAGCGGGCAGTTGTCGACTTCCCAGAACCGGACTCGCCGACCAGGCCGACGACCGATCCGCGCTCCACCTGGAAACTCACATCGTCGACGGCACGGAAGTACTCAGTGCGTCTTGAAGAGGTTTCGGATCGGAAACTCCTTGACGAGGTTCTCCACCCGGAGCACCGGTACCGTCATGACTCGCTCCCCTTCATGCCGATTTGCTCGGCGAGAATGGCCGGGTCGTGAGCCCAGCGCTCCGCCATGTGACAGGCAGCGGCGTGGCGTCCGCTCGGCGGTGTCTCCAACACGGGCTCAACGGTCCAGCACACCTCCTCGGCGAACTGGCAGCGCGGGTGAAACGGGCACCCGGTTGGCAGATCGAGGGCGGAAGGGGGGTTGCCGCCGATGGTGGACAACTTGGATGTGAGCTCGCCTTCCAGGCTGGGCAGAGACCTGAGGAGCCCCATCGTGTAGGGGTGCAGCGAGTGGTGGTACATCTCGTCGATGGAGCACTTCTCCACCGCGCGGCCCGCGTACATCACCACGACCCTTTCGACAAAGCCGGCGAGGATACCCAGGTCGTGGGTGATGAGCAGGGTCGCGAGGTGTCGCTCCTCCGCCAGGTCGGCGAGAAGGTCCAGAACCTTGGCCTGCACCCGGACGTCGAGCGCCGTGGTCGGCTCGTCCGCGATGATCAGCTTCGGGCTCTCCGATCAGCGCCATGGCGATGACCACCCGCTGCCGCATCCCCCCCGAAACTGGTGGGGATGATCCCTCATCCGCCTCCGGGGGTCCTTGATGCCAACGCGATCCAGAAGGGTGGCCGCCCGCTCGAAGGCCTCCTTCTTCGGCACCCCCCTGATTCGCAGGGGCTCCATGACCTGCGCGCCGATCGTCTGCACCGGGTTCAGGGACGACAGCGGGTCCTGGAAGACGTAGCCCACGTGGTTGCCGCGCACATCCCGCAAATGCTCCTGGGAAGCCTCGAGCAGGTTCACGCCGTCGAACCAGATCTCACCTTCGACGATGGCCGTCGGGAGCAGTCGGAGGATCGACAGGGCGGTGACCGTCTTACCAGAACCGGACTCGCCCACGATTCCGACCCGCTCGCGATGACCGATGCTGAGCCGAAAGCCGTTCACGGCGCGCACGAGTCCCTGGGGCGTCGGGAAGCTGATGGAGAGGTCCCTCACATCGAGAAGTAGCGAGTCCGAGGCCGCCGTTTCGGCGCTTGGATCCGCGGTCGGCCGCGGTAGGCGTCGCGTCATCAGACACCATCCGGTTGTCGCTGAGCCAACGCGGGGCCGAAGGCGATCACCGCACCGGACTCCAGCATCCTGTCGATCTCGTCGGTTCCGTATCCTGCGAGTGCGAGGACTTCGACGGTGTGTTCGCCCAGCATTGGGGGGGCACTCCTCACCTGAGGCGGGGTCTTCGAGAACCGCAAGGGGGAAGCGATCATGGTGAGCGGGCCGCCGGGTGCCTCGACGTCGATCACCATCCCATTGTGCCGCACCTGGGGGTCGGCGAATGCCTGCGCGGCGGTGTTGACCGGGGCAGCGTAGATGTCCGCCTCCAGCATCAACTCCATCCACTCGGCCGTCGTGCGCGCGGCCAGTGCGTCCTCGACCACACGATCGAATTCCTCGCGGTGCTGGTTGCGGCCTTGCGAGGTCGCGAAGCGCGAATCACGACGCAGATCGGGGATGCCGAGGATGGCCGAGAGCTCCGAAAGCTGCTGGCCGCTGGGGAGGGCGATGTAGCCGTCCTGGGTGGCATAGAGGCCATAAGGCGGAGGGATGTAAGGGTGCGCCTGAGCCTGGGTTCTCCGCTGCGGCTCTTCCGCCAGCGTGTTGAGAAAGAGAAGCGCCTCTTCGGACTGGGCGGCGAGCACGCTATCGAGGAGGTTCACGAAGATGTGTTGGCCCTCACCAGTGCGATTGCAGTACAGGAGCGCCGCCATCACCGCCATCGCGCCGTTCATCCCGCCGAGCACGTCGGCGATCGGAACTCCGATCGACAACGGGCGCCCGCCGGCGGGGGCGTTCATGGCGGCCAGCCCGCCAATGGCCTGGGCCAAGATGTCCTGACCGCGCCGGTCTGCATACGGCCCGTCGGCCCCGTAGCCCGACGCCGAGGCGTACACGATCGACGGGTTGATCGCGGCGCAGTCCTCATAGCCAAGTCCGAGCCGTTCCATCACGCCAGGACGAAAATTCTCGTAGACCACGTGGCAAACCCCGACCAGCCTGCGGGCGATTGCAAGCCCCACGTCACTCTTGATGTCCAATGCGATGCTCCGCTTGTTGCGGTTGAGCGACAGGAACGCGGCCGTGTAGAGGTCGAGGTCGTAGCCGCTGCCGTCCTCGACCCTGCGGTAGCGCTCTGTCGGGTTCCCTTCGGGGGTGGTCACCTCGAGCCGCTCCACCTTGACGATGTCGGCACCGAGATCGCCGAGGGTCTGCGTGGCGAGGGGACCCTGGAGTCGCTCGGTGAAATCGAGGATCCGGTAACCGTCAAGTGGGGCAGGGGGACGGACCGATGGCGGCTCATTCATGCGCAACACGTGGTCACACTACGACGAGTGACGTTGGAGTGCCGAGCCGCACAGTGCCGCCTCGGGGGAGGGATCTGGTCTGATCGGAACGGTTCAATCCAGAGCGTCGAGCAGCGCCTGTTCCACCGCCTGGGTCGTCGCTTTTCCGCCGAGGTCAGGTGTGAGGGGGTCGGCCTGTTCGGTGACCCTCTCGATCGCCGTGATCATGGAAGCCGCGGCCTCCGGATGCCCGAGGTGATCAAGCATCATCGCCGCCGACCAGCAGGTGGCGATGGGATTGGCGATGCCCTGCCCGGCGATGTCCGGCGCCGAGCCGTGGATCGGCTCGAACATCGAGGGATGCTCTCCGCTGGGGTCGATGTTGGCGCTCGGGGCGGTCCCGAGGCTTCCGGCGACCGCCGCACCCAGGTCGCTGAGAATGTCGCCGAACAGGTTCGAGGCGACGATCACGTCATGCACCTGCGGCTTGAGGACGAGTTCGGCCGCCAGAGCGTCGATGTGCACACGACGGGTAGCGACGCCGCTGTGGTCGCCCGCGAGCTCTTCGAAGATCTCGTCCCAGAACGGCATTGTGTGGATGATGCCGTTCGACTTGGTTGCGGACGTCAGTTCTCGACGCCGTGTCGTTGCCAACTCGAAGGAGAAGCGCATGACTGCCTCGACGCCGCGGCGGGTGAACACCGATTCCTGGACGGCGATCTCGTCAGTCGGATCCCCGGTAGAGCCGGCCCCCGATCTCCGAGTATTCACCCTCGACGTTCTCCCGCACCACGACGAGATCGATCGGTTCGTCCGAACGCAGCGGGCCGACGATCCCCGGGAGCCGCCGAATCGGCCGGAGGTTGATGCGCTGGTTGAACGTCCGGCGAATCGGGATGAGTAGTCCCCAGAGCGACACGTGGTCGGGGACCCCTGGGGCACCGACGGCTCCCAGGAGGATTGCGTCATGGTCCCTGAGCTGGTCGAGGGCGTCGGCGGGCATCATCGTTCCCGTCCGGGTGTAGTGCTCGCAGCCCCAGTCGTATTCCTTCCAGGTAAGCGTCACGCCGTGGTGGGTTGCGGCGGCCTCGGCCAACGCCACCGCGGGAGGAATGACCTCTCCGCCGATGCCGTCTCCGGGAAGCAATGCGATGCGGTGGGTTGTTGCTGGTGGGCCGCCGGGCACGATCAACACGGTATCCGATACGGGTGCCCGCCTATCTTCTGGAGGCCACGCCGATATCGTCGCGTCGACGCAAAGGCCTCCTCAGAGTCGCCGCCATTACCGGCATGCAGTGGCGGGCCGTGATTCGCATGATGGATGCTCGAATACCTCACTCCTTCCTCCCGTACGAAGTTCCGGAAGGGTTCTCGCCTTGAAGTTGTCACTATCTGTCCGGGTCGGGGAGAGCTATCGGGATAAGCGTGTCTTTGATGCCTCGTTCCCAGATTTCGTCCGGATCGTCAAGGAGTCCGGGTTTGACGCCGTGTGTATGCGCGCGTCAGTCGTCGGCATCCACAGCCCGACGGAACAAGTTGCCGAGGTTCGGGACCTCCTCGACGGGATCGGTCTTGACGTCTCGATGGTGACCGGCAATTTTGCGATTCCGGCCAATCAAGCCGAAGGCCCGGAGTGCCTGCGCAATATCACCCCCCACCTCGATCTCACGGAGATGCTTGGGTCGGACCTCATCAGGATCTGCATGAAGGAAACCGCGGACGTCGTGCCGGCCCGGGCGGCGGCAGACGAGGCCGCCGAACGGGGCATCCGGCTGGCGCATCAGAGCCACCACACAAGCCTCTTCGAAACCGTGGAGGGATCGCTCGAAACGTTGCGGAGCGTGGGTCGGCCGAACTTCGGGATCATCTACGAGCCGGCCAACCTGGCCATGTGCGGCGAGGACTACGGCCGCCGGACCATCGAAGTTTTGGCCCCCTACCTGTTCAACGTCTATCTGCAGAACCAGGTGCCCGACCCCGCGGGCGATTTCGAGATGACCACCTGGGCACGCGGCAGGGTCATGACTCGGCTTCGTCCGCTCGACGAGCCGGGCGGTATTCACTTCGAGGAGATCTTCGCCGCACTGCACGCCGTCGGCTACGCGGGGTATATCACCTCCCATCAGGCTGTCGAGAACAGCGACGGGCTCGAGAAGGTAACTCGCAGGTATGCGTCGTTCCTGCGATCGTTCATCGAGGTGTGAGAACGGGGAGCGGGACATGTAGTTGAGGCCGATGTCGAATCGTCATCCGATGACATACCGACGTGTCGGAGGTGTTTCTCCGACCCTTTCGCGAGACCGAAGGAGCGGGGTGAAGATATGGGCGGAGGCGCGTTTTGTCCCTCCTACTGCCATTCGCGACACGGCCGACCGCAGGAGATCGATGCCGACAGCCACGATCCTGCAAGACTCCGGAGCATGATCGTGGTGCAGGGAGTGTTCCGGACTGCCGCCGTGGATCGCGAGCGGTTCCTCGCCGAGTCGCTGGAGACCCAGCGCGTCAGCCGAGGGGAGCCGGGCTGCCTCGAGTATGTCATAGCAGCGGACCCACTCGACCCCGAACGGGTGGTGTTGTCCGAACGGTGGTCGTCACGCGCCGACCTCGATGCGCACATCGGGGCCTTGAAGGCGCGCCGAGCCGCGGACGCCGACGCCGGCGCGACCCGGCTCACACCACTGAGCCGCGAGGTGCACTTTCTCGAGGCGAGCCCGTTCGAGGTGACGTGATCAGACAGAGCACCGCACCGCCGCGCGGTGGCCCCCACCACTCCCATCGCCGTCGGTGTACCGGAGGCAGCAGGGTGTCGGCGGCATAGCTGTCGAAAAAATCGGAAAGAGGTGTGGTCGCACAGACCGGCGCGCCAACCTCTGGCTCTTATCTCGCGTCCGAGAACGACATCACAACGTCAAATCGCCCGCGGGTCGTGAACGGGTGTGGGCGTACCGAGGGCACCCCGGCGCGACCACGGGGGATGAGCGACGTTGGTAGACCGGCCGTTTAACGCGTTAAACGATCGCGACCGGACAGGAGCGGACTCTGCGGACTGGGCGGACGAACCGACGGACGACAGCCTGCTCAACGGACCCCAGCCATCTACCCGGACGAATTCCATAACCTTTTTTGCCAAGGTGAGGGTCGCGGGTTCGAATCCCGTCGTCCGCTCCAAACGAAACCCCTCATCAGACGCCGAATCTGGCCGGGCGCCCAGTCGTTTCGCGTGGCGGTTGGCCATGAGTTGACCATGGTTTGTCCATGGCCATGAGCGGTGATGGGGCGTCTCTGGTGGCCTCCTATCGTTCGCCCATGACTGGATCACTCTGTGCACGAGGCCCCGATACCTGGCAGCTCCGCGTGTACCTCGGTGTCGACGCCGACACCGGCAAACAACGGTGGGCGACGACGACTGTGCGGGGCTCCAAGCGCTACGCCAACGCCCAGCTCGCCGAGTTCGCTCGCCAAGCCGAGTACAGCAAAGTGCGCCGGCAACCGTCAACGACCTGCTTGACCGGTGGGTGAGCGCCGCCGCGCCGAAGTGGGCGCCGAGCACACGACGCGAGCACCTCAAAATCATCGAGCATCACCGCAAACCGCATCTTGGCCACGTGCCGGTCGGCAAGCTCACGACCGCTGACATCGACCATTTGTACGGGCACTTGGTGCATGGCGGTCGCGGCACGCACGACGGACGTCAGGTGCGCGGCCATCCGCCGGGCGGGGCGGCGACGTCGCCGGCAGGTCGAGGAAGTGGCAAACGTCCGTCATGTACACACCCCGTATCCGAATACGGCGGGGAGAATCGCGACTCGCCGCGTCCGGGATCGCCGGGTTCCTCACGCCTTGCCGTACCGGTTCTTGTCGCCGCAATGACTGCTTCGAGAACGATCGTACGAGTGATCCGGCACATCATCGGAGAACCACCAGCGTCACAGTCAGTTGACGTGGAGGGCGTGGTCGAGAAAGTCGGTCACCCTGGTCTCCCATTCGGCGGGCTGCGTTTCGTAGGCCGTGGTGTGGCCGGCGCCCGGGGCGATCCACATGTCGACGCTGCCGGGCGCCGCGTCGTGGAACGCGTGCGCGGCGGCGATCTCGGCTGGCTGCGTGCCGGCGGCAATGATCATGACGGGTCGCGGCGCGGCGGCCGCGATGGCGTCGCGCAGCTTGGTCGGCGGATGGGCCGAGGTCATCAGGTCGGCGGCGTGGGCGGTGGTCCAGTCGATGTAGCGGGTGAGCCAACCACCGACACCGCTGGCCGGGTCGCCTTCGTCGCGTGCCCCGCGAGCGGTGGCGCCCTCGGCGACCACGCCCAAGATCCTTGTGTCGGCGCCGGCGGCGCCGATCGCCTCCTCGGCGCCCATCGACATACCGACCGCGGCGATGCGCCCATCGGTCACGTCGCTGCGCGTCGCCAGGTAGTCGACGGCCGCACGCACGTCGGTGTCGCCGTACCAGCCCCACAGCATCGCGTCACCGCCACTGGCGCCGTGGCCGCGAGCGTCGAGGAGCAGCACGCCGTAGCCGTGGCGGGCGAGCACGGAGGCGTGGTCCAGCTCGTCGGTGCGAGTGTTCGTCGCACCGCCCAGCAGCACGATCGCGGCGCCGTTGGTCGACGGCACGTACCAGGCCGCGAGTGATACGCCGTCGCTCGCCCGGATCGACACGTCCGCATAGGCCATCCCGTGGTCGGCAGGCGTGTCGTCGCCGAGGTCGAGGGACGGGACGTTGGTGACGGCGACAGCCAAGGCGAGCGGGGCCACGACCAGCACGGCGACGCCGACGCCGATCGGCGCAGCCAGCAGCTTTCGCCAACCGCGGACGCCACGCACTCGGACCACGGTGGCGATCCCGACGAGGGCGAGCCCGGTTGCGAGGGCGGCGATGCCCGACACGCTGCGGGCTGACGCGCCTTCCTTGACGGCGTGAGGTACGCCAATCCCGACTCCCGCGATGAGCCCAACCAGCCCGAAGGCCAACACCGCCGAGTTGGCTCGGCGACGAACCGGCGAGCGCCGCGCCCACAACACCGCTGCTGCCAGACAGATGACGACCAGTGCACGCATCGCCGGCCACGGCCCCGGTCCGTCGAACCCGACCAGCACGGCGAGCGCGACCCCTTCGGTGACGATGATCCAGTCGGTGGCTGTAGCTCCGCGTACCGCGCCTCGCTCGGTCTGCGGCCCCGCGTCCGCCAACCCAACGCTCACGACGGCACCAGTCGCGGATCGCGGCTGAGGTCACGTCCGAACGAAGGCATCGGTCGACGGCGCCGGCGCACCGGCACCGACGCACGCACCAGGCGATGCGGAGTCGCGACCACGATGAAGTCGCGATGCCCTTGATGGTAGGAGGCGAAGACATGGTCTGGATGCATGGGGAACATGACACCCACGATCGACTACGGGCGCTGCCGACGCATCGGCCGTCGGTCGACTTCACAAACGACCATCGACGTACAACCCGTCGCGGCGCCTCATCCTCCAGACCGATACGTCGAGCCGCGGCCAGTCGGCACGACCCACCGAATCGGACCACCGACAACGCACCGGCCTCGTCATCAACTCCCCATGCCGCATCCGATAATCACAGTGACCGTGCACCACCACACGCGTCCGGTACCGCCGGTTCGCGCGTGTACGGGGCGCGGTTGCCAGCGCGTCCTGCCCTCTGCACCGCCTGCCACTCGCTTCGAGGGCTCGTGGCAAGGCGGCGCCCGACGAGGGCTTACGCTCTACTCATGCGGACGCTCTACATGACCACAGCTGGCGCCTCCGACCCGACCCGGGCCTCGATTCCACTTCACCTCGCCGTCAACGGCTCGCTGGAAGTCGGTCACGATGTCGGCGTCGTACTTGCCGGCGACGCCACCGAACTGCTCAAGACCGCCGTGCGCGAAAGCCTGGAGGGCGTCGGCGTGCCACCGGTGCGCGACCTGCTCGCCAAGGCGCAACAGCACAAACTGCCGATCTACGTTTGAAAGGGATGTGCGGTCGCCCGTGAGGCGACCGACGAAGACCTGACGGCGATCGGCGGACAGTGGGTCACCCCACCCGATGTCGCTCGGCTCATCGAGAACGCCGACCGGTTCGTCAGCATCTGACGCTTCGACGAACGTGCTCATCTGACCCAGGCGCCGACTTTGATGTCCGGACGCCGCCGAGGCGCTCCCGCGACCTTGCGACCGTCTGCGTCCTCGCCGTTTCGCTCCGGTCGCCGGGTTCGGCTCGTGTGGCGGTGCCCCGCCCCGTACGTACCGCATCAACGAGACGAAGGTCCCTGTTAGTTGGTCCGCGGCGAGCGAGATGATGCTCGTATCGGGCTCGTCCGCTTGGCTGGCCTTCGGTCAGCCAGCGGGTTGCAGGAGGTGAGGGGTCGTGGGCATGCGGGTGGTGTCACGTCGGGACTTTCTTCGTATCAGTGGGGGTGCCGGCGCCGGGTTGTTCTTTGTCGGTCAGGTCGGCGGCCAGCTGTTCCGCGTTCCGGTGGCGGCGGCGCAGGACGACGTGCCGAACCCCTCGATCCGATCGACGTGTCGAAGTATCACGACACCGCTGCTGGTCCCGCCGGTGATGCCGCGGGCGGGCACGATCACGCAGCGGGGCGGCAAGCGGGTCGACTACTACGAGGTCTCGATGCGGCAGTTCGCCCAGCAGATCCTGCCGGCGGGGATGCCGGCGACGACGGTGTGGGGCTATGGGGCGGTCAGCGCTGAGAGCAAGCGGGGATTGTTGTTGCACAACGCCCCGTCGTTGACGATCGAGGCCCAATACAACCGGCCGGTGCGGGTCAAGTGGATCAACGACCTCGTCGACGACGACGGTAACCATTTGCCCCACCTGCTGCCTGTCGACCCGACGTTGCACTGGGCGAACCCGCCCGGCGGCGAGGCAGGGCGTGACACGCGACCACGTTCGAGTCGACACCTGAGCGCTACACGGGTCCGGTGCCGATCGTCACCCACGCGCACGGCGCGGTTGGTGTCGGCGACGAGAGTGACGGCTACGCCGAGGCGTGGTACCTGCCGGACTCGCGATCCCCGATGGCTATGCGAGCGAGGGCACCTGGTACGAGTTCTTCGCCGCCAAGGCCGCGGCGAGCTACGGCGCGACGTGGGGGAAGGGGTTCGCGACCTTCCAGTACCCGAACCTGGGGCGGGCCACGACCACCTGGTACCACGACCACACGCTGGGGATGACGCGGCTCAACGTGTACGCCGGTCCAGCCGGGTTCTTCATTGTCCGCGGCGGGCCCAGCGGCGACGGAGCCGTGCTCGACAGCCGGACCGGTCTGCCGGCCTCGTTCCCGGGTCCGGCCCCGCGCCAAAACGACATGTTCCCGCCCAACAAGCCCTACCGGGAGATCGCAATCGCGATCCAGGACCGCTCGTTCAACTGTGACGGGTCGCTGTTCTACCCTGACACCCGCGCCTTGTTCGACGAGTTCGAAGGCCCGTACATCCCCGACACCGACATCTCGCCGATCTGGAATCCCGAGTTCTTCGGCAACGCGATCATCGTCAACGGCAACACGTGGCCATTCCAGACCGTCGAGCAGCGCCGTTACCGGTTCCGGGTGCTCAACGGCTGCGACTCGCGGTTCTTGATCCTCGACTTCGACCACATCGACGGGGTGGAGCTGTGGGCGATCGGCAACGAAGGCGGCTTTCTCGCCGCCCCCGTCAACCTGACCGATACGAACAGCAACCGGCTCCTCATTGGACCGGCGGAACGGTCCGATCTGATCGTCGACTTCACCAACGTTGCGGTCGGCAACTACGTGCTGGCCAACGTCGGACCCGACGAACCCTTCGGCGGCGGCATTCCTGGCATCGACTTCGTAGTCGCCGACCCCGCCACCACCGGTCAGGTCATGGAGTTCCGCGTCGTGCCCGCCCTCACCGTGGACGACTCGACGCCTCCCCAATTCCTCCAACTGCCGGCCATCACGCCACTCCCGGCAGCAACGGTCACCAGGCCGCTGGCCCTGCTCGAGGAGATGTCGGCGTTCCACGACGGTCCCGCCGAGGCCCTGCTCGGGGTGGTCTCTGGCGACCCCAACGTCGCCCCCGGCGTGGCCACCGAGCGGATGTGGCATGAGGAGATCACCGAGAACCCCGCGGTCGGCGCCACCGAGGTGTGGGAGTTCTACAACGCCACCGAAGACGCCCACCCGATGCACATCCACGAAACCACCTTCGAAGTGGTCAACCGGCAGCCCATCGTCGTCAGCGACGAAGAAGACGAACCGTTGCTCGTGCAGGTCATGCCGGACTCGACGCCG
The DNA here is from genome assembly GCA_963722415.1 of Ilumatobacteraceae bacterium. GTDB lineage: Bacteria > Actinomycetota > Acidimicrobiia > Acidimicrobiales > Ilumatobacteraceae > JALOLG01. Next base: position 15,141 of record CAVRNI010000030.1, on the reverse strand, counting down.
ACCCCGCCGGAGTCATGGGAGACCGGCCTCAAAGAGACCGTCATCGCGTACCCGGGCCAGGTCACGCGCGTGAAGGCACAGTTCAACAACCCGGGCCAATACGTGTGGCACTGCCACATCGTCGAACACGAAGACAACGAGATGATGCGCCCCTACCGCATCGGCCCCGTACAGCCCGGCCAGCCCGGCTAGCGGGATCCGCGTCCGCGCTGAGGTACGCGATCCGCACGGCCCCCGCGCTCGGATTCAGCTTGCGCGCCGAACGACGGCCTCGTTGGGCTGGGAACGCTCCACACGACATCGAAGATCGCACGCCGAGCCGTCGATCTGTGCCCGAGTCGCACGCCTAGATCGCGACAGATCGCGCTCGTCGCCCGCGTCCCTTGGCACGGCGCTGAACCTCGCCGCCCGGCGTCCCAAACCGACGTCACCGAGACACAGCGACGCTCCAAGAACGGTCCCGCTGTCCGTCAAGTGGCGAGCACAGATTGCCTCGGAAGCAGTCGTCACAGCGTAGGCGCCTGACACTCGGGGGTCCACGATTCGACGGTGGCCACCTTCTTCCTTGGCGGCACGCACGATGAGTGGTCAGCCGATGATCGCCGCTACGTCTACCGAGACTCGATCGCGCTGTCCTGCTCTGGGCGCGATGCTCGGCCGTCGCGGTCATCACGCGGCTAAACGCCGTGGGGTCGCGTCAATGATCACCACCAACGCCAGGCAAATTCCAGCCAAACGCAAGCGAACGGCGGCACTGTGGGCCGCACGACTCCGCGTAGGGAGACGACCTCGGGAGCTTGACCTTCACAAGCGGACGACGCGATCCAGAGGAGACAGATGATGAGCAGGTTCCTGGTTGTTACATGGGATGGTGCAGGCAACCTCACGCCGGCGCTGGGCGTCGCCAAGGGTCTCACGACACGTGGCCATGACGTTCGGCTGCTGGGCCACAGAGCGATTCACGAGCGCTGCAGTGATGATGGTTGGCGCTTCCGACCATTCACCCACACGGCCGATTTCGACTCCTCTGTCGCGTTCGCGACAGAGGATGAAGAAAGTGACTTCTTGGTCCAAATGCTCATGATGAGCTCAGCTGTGGCTCGCGACGTCGCCGAGGAGATTGAACGCGACCCCGTTGACGGCTTGATCGTCGACTCCATGCTGCTCGCAGCCCTCTCTGCTGGTGAAGCTGCGGCTGTATCGACAGTCGCATTGTTCAGCACCGCGTTCTCCATCTTTCGCGGTGGTCCTTTCGTGGAGGCCATCTCTCCGGCGATCGCGCCCCTCAATCGTCTCCGATGCGATCTCAAGCTGCCCGAAGTCGCTGGACCGTCCGATGTCCACGACCGGTGCGCGTTGAACCTCGTCGCGTCGCTGATGGAGTTCGAGCCGGCCGTTTCCTTCCCGCCGAACGTTCGGTTCGTCGGCCCGCTCGTCGACGCGCCCCCGCTCATGACCCGTGTTGACGCCGTCGAGGTTCAAAGTTCGTCTTCACCGCTGGTTGTGGTCAGCTTCAGCACGGGCGCGCAACGCCAGCACGACGCACTCCAACGGGTAGTGGACGCTCTCGGGCCGCTGCCGGTGCAGGTCCTGGTCACCACTGGTGCGGCGGTGAGCCCGGACAGCATCTCGGCGCCATCCAACACGCAGGTCGTGCGGTTCGTGCCGCACGAGCAGGTTGTCCCCGACGCTTCACTCGTCGTCACTCACGCCGGGCTCGGCACGATCATGAAGGCATTTGCGTATGGCGTTCCTCTCGTATGCATGCCGATGGGCCGTGACCAGTTCTTCAACGCCGCTCGGGTCGAAGCGCTCGGTGCTGGCAGGACGATCACAGTCGACGCCGACGCGAAGCTGATCGCCGAAGTTGTTCGCACAGCCCTCGAGGACCAGACCTTGCGGTCCAACGCTCGCCACCTCGCGGGCCTGGTCGCGACGTACGGTGGTGAGGCGGATGCGGTCGCCGAGATCGAGTCCGTGTGCCGGTGCTGACCTGACGAGTTGGCCCGACCCCCGGCTCTCCGCCCGCCCGCTCACCGGTGCCGTGTGCCTCCACCACCCGCAGATCACCAGCTCGCCGGACCGTCGAACTTCGACGCCGTAGCGCATCCGGCCGTTAGCGATCCGTTGCCGTACGAGCACGATCGTTCGTGCGCGCGGCGTCGTGGGTCAGCTGCGCGATGACGTACGTCACGAGAGCATCCCGGCCCAGACCCGCGCCACGGGCCATCCACCGTCGACTGTACGAGTACTCACTCATGGCGGCGAGTCCGTTCAGCCGTCGTTGGCGAACCACCTGGTTGTCCCACGGGCGGTGCTGATGAGCTTCGAGGTGGCCGTAGATCACGCCGGCAGCTTCGGCCTTCTCCTCGCTCACCAGCCATTCGGCCAACACGTTCAGCAATGCCCAGATGCCGGTCCAGTTCCTCGTGCCGTAGAACCGGGTGAGGGCGTCGAGACCCACCCGAGAGGCCTCGGGTGCCCTGAGCGCCGTGGCCGCGTCAACAACACCGTAGAGGTTCAGCTGCTCCATGAAGACGTCGTCGACGCTGGTGGCCAACGCGAGTCCGTGACGGAAGTGGTGCCACGCAGTTCGCGGGTCCGGATCCTCGCGCCCGTTCAGATGCTCCTGGCCTTCATGATAGGAGGCTGAGGCGAGCAGCGAGGGTGCCCCAACCTGGCGCGCGAGCGCCCGCAGCTGGGCCACGGACTGGCCGACCTTGGAACGATTGGTGCTGAGGGCACTCTCGATCACGGCCGAGAGGGCCGAAGCCCGGAGGAACGGATCACCTCTTCCGGCTGCGGTCATCGCTTGCGCAGCCGGGGTCGAGGCCTTCTCGCCCTGACCTGACGCGAGGTGAACCGAGGCGACCATGGACCAGCAGTGAGTGGTGTCGGGGCTGTCGGAGGAACGCGCAAGATCGATCCCGCGACGGGCGAAATCGAGGGCTTGCCCCAAGTCGGCGCCGAGGAACGACCACTGCGCCGCCCAGCCGTGTGCGGTGGCGTCGGGTGAGATCGCGGCGATGTCGAGGGTGAGGTTCTGTGTCGCCCAGGCGCGGTGCTCGTGACGGTAGCGGCGAAAGGCGTGAGGACCGGTGAGCTTGACGATCTCATCCGCCGCCACGGCGTTGCCGGCCGCCACCGCCCAGCCATGGGCAGCTCGGAAGTTGTCCCACTCACGATCGAAGGTGCTGTCGCCGTCGATTTGGCGCGGACTCGCACAGAGGTCGTTTGCGGCTCGGCCCACCGAGAGATAGTGGTCGAGGTGACGGTGACGGATCTCCGAGCCGTCACCACGCTCGTTTCTGCGTTCCTGGGCGTACTCGCGCAGGCTCTCCAGCAGCCGGTAACGGGTGCCGACCTGTCGGCGGTCGGCCACCAGCATTGACTTGGCAACCAGTGAGTCTGCGAGGTCGATAATCCTTGATTCGTCGAGGGTGTCGTCACCGCACACCGACTCGGCCGCGGCGAGGTCGAATCCTCCCGGAAAGACCGACAAGCGTTCGAACAGCTCCCGCTCCGGCTGGGACAGGAGCTGATACGACCACGTGAGGGTGGCGCGCAGCGTCTGGTGATGCTCGAGCTCGCCACGGCGACCTCCGGTCAGTAGACGAAACCGGTCGTCGAGACGCGAAAGGATCTCGGCGACACTGAGGGAACGGGCGCGACAGGCGGCAAGCTCGATGGCGAGCGGGATGCCATCGAGGCGCTGACAGATCGAAGCGATCACGTGACGGTCGGCCTCGGGAAACTCGATCGCGTCGGCGACGGCAGTGGCACGATCGCAGAACAGCTCGACGCCGTCGCGCGTCGCGAGCACGGGGACCGAGAGCACTCGCTCCCCCGCAACGACTATTGGCTCGCGACTCGTGGCAAGGATCGTGACTTGCGGGCAGCGGGCCAGGATGTCTCGTACGAGGCTGGCGACTGGTTCGAGCACGTGCTCGCAGTTGTCCAGCACCAGCAGAAGATTGCGGTCGCGTAGCAGGTCGACCGTGGCCCCGGCCGGAGTCAACCCCGGCTGCGGCTGAAGGCAGAAGGTCGAAGCCACCTCCATCACGACGGCGCCGGGATCGGTGATCGGCCCGAGCTCGACGATCCAGGCGCCGTCGGCAAACGCATGCGAGGCTCGGCTGGCTAGCTCGAGCGCCAATCGGCTCTTGCCGATCCCGCCCGTCCCGGTGACGGTGAGCAGGCGTCGGGCCGGCAGCTCGGAGGCCAACCGATGCAAGAACGCTTCTGGACCGAACCAAGCCGCGGCAGGTTGGGGGAGATTGCCTCCGGTCAAATCGGTGCCGCTGAATGCTGGATCGGCCCAGGCACTGAACGCCGGCGCGGACATCGCCTCGTACGAATGGCTCGGGGCGAACCCTGGCCCCGCAACGCAAGAAGTTTCGAGGTCGGAGTCGTGACGCAAGATCGCGCCTTCGAGCTCGTGGAGAGCGACTCCGGGTTCCAGCCCGAGCTCATCGCGCAGCCGACACCGGGCTTGCCCGAACACGCGGAGGGCGTCAGCCTGACGTCCTGCCCGATACAACGCCAGCATCAGCTGGCCGATGAGCCGTTCCCGCAGGGGATGAGCCTTGACCAGGGCCTCCAGCGGGGCAACGACCGAATCGTGGCGGCCAAGGGCGAAAATCGTGTCGACATGCGCCTCGATCACTGAGATCCGAACCTCCTCCAGCCGCGACGCCTCCCGCTCGGCGAACTCCAAACCAACCAGGTCGGCAAGAGGATCGCCCCTCCACAACGTGAGGGCGGCGTCGTAATCGGCGAGAGCCGAAAGATGGTCGCCGGCGCCGGCCGCGGTCCGGGCGCGAGCGGCCAGTTCCTCGAAGCGGCAGGCGTCGACCGCTGCCGGCGGAACGTTCAGCACGTAGCCGGGCCGATGCGTGACCACCACCGTGGCGGCCGTGCCGAGGGCGCGACGCAGATGTGACACGTGCGACTGCACCGTGGTCAGTGCGCCACCAGGAGGACGCCCGTCCCAGATCGCCTCGGCGATACGGTCAGCCGGAAGCACTTCGTTGCGATGGACGATCAGCAGCGCAAGGAGAGCCTTACGTCGCTGACCGGCGACGCCGACTTCGACACCCTCGACCAAGGCGCGGACCGGCCCGAGCACCTCGAACGCGACGTCCACACTCGGGACGGGTGGCACGAAGGTCGATGGTAAGCGAGGGCGGTCGCTTCGGTGGCACGCCAACACCACCGCCGAAGCCTGCCCCCAGCCCACACTGCTAAACCTGCCCCAACTACCTCACCACCGCCGACGCCGCAACAACGATCACCGCACAATTCGACGCGATGCGCCGAATTTGCGACGACCCGAGCCGGCGGCCGGACCGCCGAGACGGGCCGCCACCAACGCTCCAATCAGTAGCTTCGAAGCGCGCCATGACCTTCGATCTTGCCGACGCACGTTCGGAGAGAGCGCTCCCTGGTCGTGACTGATGCGTCGAAGGTGTTTCTTGCTGCAGGGGAGCGCAAGCCTTCAACCTTCACGCGTGAGGAAAGCGCACTCCTACCCTCAAACGCCTTGGGGGGCGCAGATCACGCGGACAGATCGACGCCCGTGGATTCAGGTCTGACCCGCTCCGGACCGGAGCATCGGCGTGCCCGCGAGCCGGCGATCTCGGACAGTGGGCGACGCGATTACCGGACGTTCTTATCGGGCACCTCGCTCGTGCGCCACCGCCTGCCCGCGTCGCGATCGGTCAACCGCGGTCGTCGATGGTCACGACGAAGTCGTCGAACGTCGCGCCTGCTCCCTGGCCGAACAGCCGCTCGCTGATCGGGATCGACACGCTCAACTCGGGTGCGTCGGGGTGTTGGAACGGGAACGCGTCGAGCAGGCTGAACAGGCCATGTCCGATTGTGACGTTGTTGATCCTGTTGCCGAGTTGTTCGCCCTTGCCGAGCGAAGGGTAGATGCCGGTATAGGCCCGCCTCTGGACATCGAGCGGCACCCCGATTTTCTCGACCCGAGCTACTCGTTTCCCGTCGAGCACGAAGTCCGCGTACGACTTCCCGTTGTCTCGGAAGAAGGTGATCGAGGCTTCGTGCGGACCCGGGCCGATCGGCACTTCCTTGACGATCTGCGTGTACATGGTGTCGACGGTCCCACCGTTTGGTGAGCCGGTGACGCTGGCTGGTAGCCGCTCGACCAACGCGAACGCGGTACTTCCGGACACGAACCAATCGAACAGTTGCCCCGTATTGAAGTCGATCATGTGCAATGTCGCTCCGGCTTGCTGGCCTTCAAGCGCGAGACCCTCCCACGGTTCGGCACTTGCGGCACATGCTGGAGTGTCAGCACATCCCGGTTGTCCGTACACGCCTCGAATCATCCGACCCGCAGGCTCCGTACCGATCACTTCGGCATCAATCGTCGCCGAGAATGTGATGGAGCCCTTGGTTGGGACAGCGAACGCCTCGTTGCTGAGCGCGAGATACTTGATGTGGTCATAGACACTGAAGTCGAAGGCTGTTTGGAACGGCAACGCAGATATCGCGAATGTCGAACCGTCGAACGATCGGGTGTCCTCGACGCCCATCTCACCTGGCCCATAGAAGTTGTTCCACTTCTCGAAGTAGTCCGCGATCGAGTACTCGCTTCCGTCGAACGAGTCGTAGACGATTCGCGTCACTGTCGTCGGGCTGGCCGAAACGTTTGCAACCAAGCTGGCCGACATCCCGAACGCGACAACGAGCGCTGCACCTACTCGTACCCGATGAACGACAACCATGGCAGTTCCCCTCCCGACCGTCCGCCCATTGGACTGCCGCCGCAACGTAGCACCGGACAGGAACGAAGGCCCGCTCGGCGCAGTCGATCGCACGGTGATCGGCGTGGCTCAGCGCGAATGCGTTCGACGCACCAGCTTCGACCCGCTCCAGGCACGTCGCTCTCGCGAGCCGGTTGGGAGCGAGTTGGTCGGGTGTGCGCAGTTGATCATGAACAAGGCGGGCGCTTCCGGCGCATCCGAACGTCCCGCCGCGATGTCTGACTTCGCGCGGCCCAAATTCGCGCGCCCGGCCGACCGTCCGGGCATCCTCGAAGCGCCGATCGTGGACGCTCCTGCGGATCGCGGCGAGCGTCCTGGATCGCGCGCCGCTACCGCTCAACCGATCCGCCGTGAGCGTCCGATAACTGCCGTTCCTCGCACACCCGAACGTGCGCGACGCGATGTCCGAACGCGGATCTGGTAACGCGTCGATCCCGACCCTTGACCGCAACATCGAACTTCCGTGCGCGGATACGTCGGAGCGCGCGGCGACGTCTGCGACCCGGGCGCCTGATGTCGCACCGCTCGTCGGCGAGACCGACGCGGACACGACAGCTCCGACTCGACCGGGGGCGATGAGTTCGTACACCGGTTTAGCGCGTTAACAATCGCGACCGGACAGGAGCGGACTCTGCGGACTGGGCGGACGAACCGGCGGACAACAGCCTGCTCAACGGATTCCAGCCGTCTATCCGGACGAATTCCATAACTTTTTTGCCAAGGTGAGGGTCGCGGCTTCGAATCCCGTCGGCCGCTCCAGGTCAGCGGCCTTTTTCCGGGCCGCTGAGCCGCGTTTCCTGCCCACGGTGCCCACGGGATTGCCCACGACCTGACGGTCGCAGACCTGACGGTCGCAGGCATGTACTCAACTACCCCCGGGAAGGCATTGCCATCAACCGATCTGGACGCGTGGGCAGGGACTCATTCGACTCCTGCCAGGACCGGACATGCGCAGCGTTCGCTGCACCGGTGTGTCTCGGCGGTGACGACGCACGTGCACGACAGGCAGCCGCACATTGCGCCCACCAGCAACTGGGGCGACTCGGCGACGGTGCGACCGGAGAGGGCGCGGCGAGCGATCACCGCTGCCGGCACGGCCGCCAGGAAGCCCAGACTGAGGCCGGCGCGCAGGCCGAGGGCGTCGGCGGCTGCGCCGATCCCGATGAATGCAATGCCGGCGGCGCCTCCTGCGAGGCCCATCACGACCCCGGACGCGGCGGCCACCGCGTGGGGGGCGTGTTCCTGTGCGGCGACCACGATCAGGGGACCGGAGGCGCTGACGAGCATGCCGGCACCGAGCGCGGCTGCGAAGAAGCCGGCGGATCCGGGCTCCAACGCGAGCACGAGCAGCATCAGCGGCGCCGCCGAAAGGAGGGTTCCGAATGCCAGCGGAGCGGGAGCGATGCGGCTGACGAGCCAGCCGATGGCGAGACCTCCGAGGGCGGCGCCGGCCTGGAAGAGACCGATCGAGACGCCGATCGTGGCGGCATCGCCGGCGAGGCCACCGGTCTCGGTGAGCCACATCGGCAGACCGGCGACGAACGTCGTGGCAGCGAGGCCGGCGAGCCCGGACGCGGCGGCGAGGTGACCGACGGGTCCGCGCAGCAGCTCCCACGACGCACTCGCCTGCGCGGCGGGGGTCAACGCCGATTCGCCGGGCAGGAAACGCCACAGCACTGCGCCGAGCACCACCCCGGGAATCATCACAAGAGGCGTGAACCCGAGCCCGGCATGGGCCGCGATCAGCAGCACGACGATCGGTCCGGCCGCCATGCCGAGCATGCCTCCGGTGGCGAACAGGCTCATCGCCAGCTGGGCGCGCCCTGGCAGGACACGCCGAGCCAGTACGGCCGCCGCCGGATGGTATCCAGCGGAGCCGAGTCCTCCGACGAGGATCAGGACGAACACGATCCACAGGTGTGGTGCCACGCCGACCATGGCGAGCATGGCCGAGCTCAGCACGGCGCCGACGCCCGCTACCCGACGTGCTCCGACACGGTCGGCCACTCGTCCGACGAGCGGCTGCGACAGCGCGGTGCTGGCGGCGATGGATGCCACGAGGGCGCCGGCCTGCATCGAGTTGAGAGCGAATCGGTCCTTGAGCGTGGGCAACAGGCGCGCCGATGCTGCCAGATACGAGGTCGACGAAGCTGTGCGACGCGACGAGTGCCGACATCGAGACTGCCGTGCCGACGGCGGGCATCGTGAAACTTCGGGGGCTGGCGAGGAGCGAGCACGTTGCGAGCATCGTGGTTGTCCTTCCGTGCGCAGACTCTGCGAGCGTCGTACGAGCTGCTGTCATGCGGCTGCTGTGGTGCGTTCACGTTCCTCGTCGTCCGTGACTACGGCAATCGCCTCACGACGTACCTGGTGGACGGGAGCCACTCATCGCGCAGCCCGCGGACGTATCTGGTCATCTCAGGCTCCGGTGGCTTGCCCTGCCGTCGGGGAGCTCGAGGCGGAGCGGAAGCGGCGCAGTCGCAGGCTGTTGGAGACCACGAACACGCTCGACAGCGCCATCGCGGCTGCGGCGATGACCGGATTCAGGAACCCGGTGGCGGCGAGCGGCAGCGCAGCCACGTTGTAGGCGAACGCCCAGAACAGGTTGACCTTGATCGTGCCGAGCGTGCGCCGCGAGAGCCGGATCGCGTCGGCGGCGGCGATGAGGTCACCGCGGACCAGCGTGATGTCCGAGGCCTCGATCGCCACGTCGGTACCGGTGCCCATCGCCAGACCGAGGTCGGCCTGGGCGAGCGCAGCGGCGTCGTTGACGCCGTCGCCGACCATGGCAACGACCGCACCTTCGGCTTGTAGCCGGCGGACGACGGCAACCTTGTCCTGCGGTAGCACTTCGGCGACGACGTCGTCGATACCGACCGCTGCAGCGACGGCTCGCGCGGCGCGTTCGTTGTCGCCAGTCAGCAGGACGGGCCGCAGGCCGAGCGCGTTGAAGCGACGCACGGCCTCGGCCGACGTCGGCTTGACCGTGTCGGCGACCACGATCACGGCGCGGAGCACACCGTCCCAGCCGGCGACGATCGCGCGTCCGCCCGGCCGCCTCAGCATCGGCGAGGGCAATGGTCAGCTCACTGTCGGGGTGGAGACCCCAGTCGGCAAGGAACCTGGTTCGGCCGGCGACCACGGCATGCCCGTCGACGACACCCTGCACTCCCAGGCCTTCCACGTTGACGAACGAATCGACCGAGGGGAGGTCGCCCACCTCGGCTCGGGCGCCGGCCGCGATCGCCTTGGCGATCGGGTGCTCGGACGCGTCCTCGAGCGCACCGACGTAGCGCAACACCGTTGCCCGCTCGACATCGGTGGCGGTGATGACGTCGACGAGCGCCATCTGGCCGGTGGTGACCGTGCCGGTCTTGTCGAGCACGATCGTGTCCACTGCGCGCGTCGATTCGAGTACCTCGGGGCCTTTGATCAGGATGCCCATCTGCGCCCCGCGGCCGGTGCCCACGAGCAGCGCCGTCGGGGTCGCCAGGCCGAGGGCGCATGGGCAGGCGATGATCAGCACGGCGACGGCGGCGGTGAACGCGCTCGACGGGTGGCACCGTTGGCGAGCCACCAGCCGAGCGTGCCGACGGCGAGGGCGACGACGATCGGAACGAACACGGCGGAGATTCGATCGGCCAGGCGCTGCACGGCTGCCTTACCGTTCTGGGCCTCCGTGACGAGACGGGCCATCTGCGCCAGCGCAGTGTCGGCGCCCACCCGAGTCGCCCGAACGACGAGGCGTCCGCCGGCGTTGACGGTTGCGCCGGTGACTGCGTCACCTGGTGTGACCTCGACCGGCACGGACTCACCCGTCAGCAGCGACGCATCGATCGCCGAGGAGCCCGACTCGACGATCCCGTCGGTCGCTACCTTCTCGCCCGGCCGGACAACGAATTGATCGCCGGCGATGAGCTGTTCGACCGGGATGCGCACCTCGACACCGTCCCGCAGGATGGCGACGTCCTTGGCGCCGAGCTCGAGCAGTGCTCGCAGTGCGGCGCCGGCACGGCGCTTGGCCCTGCTCTCGAAGTAGCGGCCGGCGAGGATGAACGTCACGACGATCGTTGCCACCTCGAGGTAGATCTCGTTGGCGCCGCCACCCGCCGATGGCCTGATGTCGAACGACATGCGCATCGCCGGGTCGCCGGCTTCGCCGATGAAGAGAGCCCACAGCGACCAGGCGAAGGCGGCGAGCGTGCCGAGCGAGATCAGGGTGTCCATCGATGCCGCGGCGTGGCGCAGGTTCAACCAGGCGGCGCGGTGAAAGGGCCATCCGCCCCAGAACACCACGGGGCCGGCGAGCGACAACGACAGCCATTGCCAACTGTCGAACTGCAGCGCCGGGATCATCGCGATGAAGAACACCGGCGCCGTGAGGGCGACCGACGCGAGCAGGCGGGTGCGTAACGTGCGCAACGCCCGTTCCTGCTCGCGGTCCTCGGCGTTGTCGTCGGCGTGCTCGGGTTGAGCCTCGCCCACAACCCTTGCCGCGTAGCCGATCGACTCGACGGCGTGAACGAGGTCGCTCGTCGAGACCGAGGGCGCGAACGTGACCGAGGCGCGCTCGAGGGCGTAGTTCACCGACGCCTCGACGCCACCGAGCTTGTTGAGCCGCTTTTCGATCCGTGCCGCGCACGAGGCGCACGTCATCCCGCCGAGCGAAAGCTCGACCGTGTCCGAGTTGGCACCGGCGGTCGCCGACTGGTCGGTGGGGCTGGTCACGATCGTGGTGGTGTTCATCACTGGGTCTCCTGGATGTCGATGGTGAGCTCGCCTGTGCGGATGGTGCCGCCATGGTCGAACTGGAGGAACAGCCGGTACTCGCCGGCGGCCGGGAACTCGGCGTCGAACAGGAGCCGATCTTCTTCGGGGTGGACATGGAGGTAGGCGAGGTCGCCGTCGCGCAATGCGACGAGGTGCCCTTTGGCGCCGAGGTAGTCGCGTAGATCGGTGACGATCTCTCCGTCATGACGGACGACGAACTCGAGTGTCGACTCCTCGCCCGCGACGACGTCGCCGGTCACCTCGACCTCGTAGCCGTCGCCGGCTTCGCCGACGGCGCTCGCCGGCGGGAGCGGTCGCGGCTGGAAGTCGCCAGGGACGAACAGGTCGGCGCCCAAGGTGTGCTTGTCACCGTCGACGATGAAGTCGGCGTAGATGCGGTACGCACCGGCGGCATCGAGGGTGAACGTGGTTGACCACGTCCCATCCGCGCTCATGGTCGGGTGCTGGTGGGAGAAACCGGTGAAGTCGTGCCGCACGACGATCAGGTGCATCCTTTTGGTCTGTTCGAGATCGAAGTCGGTGACCGGCCCATCGTCGTCGCGAACGGTGAACGTGTAGGTCGACGGCACCCCGGCAGCGATCGTGTCGGTGCCGACGACAAGCGTGAGCTCGTCGGTGGTCGTGGCCAGACCCGGGAGCCCGTCGCCGGTGTCCATCGCCCGGCCGTGCTCTTCGGGTGGTTCCGGCGTTGGACAGTCCGATCGGCGCGACTGCACCGCCGACGCCGGCACTGGCGGCGAGGATAGCGACGAGCGTCGCACCGTAGACGGCGAGCTTGGTGGCGGCGTTCATGAGCTCACCTCGTCCGGGGGTGCTCGAACGACGTGGTGGTCGTGAGCGAGGATCGTGAGGAGGTGGTGGGACGGCGCCTGCGGGGGCGAAGCGAGTTGCACATGTCTGCGACCATCTCAGGGTCGCCTGTCACGCCCCTTCACGGTCTCTGTCACGAGACCGCAGGCCTGTGTTTGAGGCGCGTCACCGCCTCGCCAGCTTTCCGGCGCATCACGTCGTGCCAAGGCGCGATGATGGAGCCGTGGGGACCGTGTCGTGCGAGATCGAGATCGACGCCACTCCGGAGGCCGTGTATGCGCTCGTGGCAGACGTGACGCGCACCGGCGAATGGAGCCCCGAGTGCGTGCGCTGCCGGTGGCTCGACGGGGCAACCGCGCCGGTTGAGGGCGCCCGGTATCGCGGCGACAGTCGAAACGGGTGGCGGCGGTGGTCCACGAAGTCGACGATCCGGGTCGCCCGGCCGGGCGCCGAATTGGTGTGGGACGTGACGTATCTCCGGCGACCGGTCGCTCGGTGGGGCTACCGGCTCACGGCGCACGACGGTGGCCGCACACTGCTCGTCGAATCGGTCGAGGACCACCGCGAGCGGTGGCTGCAGGTCGTGTCGCCGTGGATCACCGGTTCGAGCGATCGAGCCGCCCGCAACGCCGACACGATCCAGACCACTCTGCAACGCATCAAGAATCTCGCCGAGCAGTCCGCTCAGCAGGCACCGAGCGCCTGACGCGACAAGGGTGGCGCCGCCACCTCTGGGTGTCGGACGCCACCCTTGCTGGGGGATGGTGGGTGATGTCTTGTCGTGGCGTCAGTCGGCCAACTCGTAGCCGGCTTCGACGACCGCCGAGGCGACCTCAGCGGCCACCAGGTCACCGACGCTCTCGACGGTCACCAGGCCAGAGACGAGATCGACCGTGACGTCGTCGACACCGTCGATCTTGCGGATCTCGTTGCCGACGGAACGTGCGCAGTGATCGCACGTCATGCCGACGACGTCGTAGGTCTGGATGATGTTCATGGATGCTCCTTTGGGGGTTAGGGGGTGTTGCGGATTGGGGTGATGTTCCTCGGGCGGCCGCCGCCCGGTCAGCCGACGAGAGTGGGTTCGCGTACGAGCACAGTTGACGCCTCGGGCCTCGCCCGCCTGCCGATCGACACGGCTGCGACGACCGCCGCGAACAGCGCGATCGCGGCTGCGCCGGCGAAGGCCGCCGAGTACCCGTCGGTGAGGGCAACCGGGTTGCCGATCTCGGTGGCACCGGCGCTGGTGGCGACGGCCGTCATCGCTGCCAGACCGAGCGCAGAGCCAATCTGGTAGGTGGTGTTCACGATGCCAGACGCAAGTCCCGCCTGGGACGGCGCAGCATGCGCCATCGAGCTCAGCATCGCCGGGATGTAGGCGAGGCTCATGCCGAGCGCGGCCACCAATGAAGCGGGCAGTGCGACGTCGGTGAAGCTGCTGTCGGGCGATACCGCGGTGAGGATCATCAGCCCGCCGGCGAGCGCGACCAGCCCCGAGACGAGCACGCGCCGATTACCCAGCCGGGCGATGAGCCGCCCGGTCACGCCGACCATCAGGATCATCATCAGCACCGTCATCGGCAGCAGCGACACGCCAGCCTCGAACGGACCGTAGCCGAGCACCTGCTGGAGGAACAGGTTCAGGAAGAACCACATCGGCACCCACGCCGCGCCGAGCAGCGCCATCACCGCGTTCCCGGCGGCGAGGTCCTTGGTACGGAAGATGCCCAGCGGCATGAGCGGGTCACGACGTGTGGCTTGCACGACGACGAACACGGCGAGCAGCGCCGCGCCGCCGCCGATCGACCAGACGGTCGACGCATCCGTCCAGCCGATCTCCGGTCCCCGCACGACGCCGAGCACGAGCAGCGACAGCGCGGCGGTGACGGTGACCGCGGACATCAGGTCGATGCGACCACCCGTGCGGTTGCCGTGGGGCAGCACCCGGGGCGTGTAGAAGAGCACTGCGAGACCGATCGGTATGTTGACATAGAACACCCATGGCCAGTCGAGCCACTCGGTCAGCACGCCGCCGAGGAACACCCCGGCCGTCCCGCCGCGGGGCGGCGGCTGCGTACAGCGCCATTGCCCTGCCCAGTTCACGCGGGTCGTGGCTGAAATTCGTGATCAGCAGCGTCAGCGCGGCCGGTGCGATCAGCGCTGCACCGACGCCTTGCGCCGCGCGTGGGCGATCTCCGCGCCCGCCGACGAAGCGAGCCCGGCAGCGAGCGATGCCGCCGTCAGGATCGTGAACCCGGCGGCGAAGATGCGCCGGGCGCCGAACAGGTCGGAGAGTTTGCCGCCGAGCAGCAAGAGCCCGCCAAGGGCGATGACGTAGGCGTTGAACACCCACGACAGACTCAGGGCGAAAAGCCGAGTGACTCCTGGCATCTCGGGGAGGGCAACGCCGATGATCGACGTGTCCATGATCACGAGGAACTGTGCTGTGGCGATGACGGCCAGCGCGCGCCAGCGCTGCGGGTACGGGTGATTGGTATGGCTTCATTCTGTGCTCCTTCGACGAATCGGTGGTCGGGAGCGATGGTGCGTGCCGGTGCTGTCAAGTCCCTGGAGCGTCGCTGTTGTCGGCCGTGACAGCCGTGGTGCCGCCGCCCGGTTGTTGTTCCAGCACCCGAACGTTGTCGGACACGGAACGAGATGTGCTCAGTCGCCGTTGTCGGAACGCTCGACGGGTAGGCCGTGCTCGACCCAGTCTTCTTTGCCGCCGAGATACACGTGGACGTCGCCG
>CAVRNI010000029.1:0-38413 GCA_963722415.1 Ilumatobacteraceae bacterium | reverse complement strand
CCAGCGTCGCTGTGACCCCGCACGTCGGAGCGACCGGCGGTGCCGGTGTGTGTGCGCCCGACATGAATCGGTGTTCGAGGTGAGACGTGCCGTCGACGAAGCACCGATTGTCCGCCGCGAGGTCCACCGCAGGCTCGACGCCACGACCCGGATCGCGACAGTGATCGCGCCGCCCGGCTATGGAAAAACGACGGCCCTCCGGCAGTGGCTCGACGATGCTCACGACACCGCCGCGAACGCATTCATACCCGTGGCCGAGATCGATGCGGGTGGACACTCGTTCTGGCGGCACTTCCTCGTGCATCTGGACGAGGGGTTGCCCGCATCGACCCCGAACTCGTCACGCTGCTCGCGGATCCGGCGCCGGACGCTGACTCTCGGCGCGCTCGTCAGCTGGATCGAGCGGGCGGACGTGCACGCCGACGTGATCCTCGACGACCTCTCGAGCATCGAAGACCGGACGGTCCTGGACGGGCTGACGCTCCTCGTGGAACACGTCGGTGACCGCGTGCGTTTGATCGTGAGCGGACGTCGCGAGCCGGCGCTCCCGCTCGCGGGTTGGCGGTCGCGGGATGGGTCACCCACGTGGGGAGGCCGACCTGTCATTCAGCGATGCCGACGCCCGCGATCTCGCCCGCTCGATGGGCTCCCCGCTCGATGACGCCGAGGTCGCGGTGCTCAACCGAACGGTCGAGGGATGGCCGCTCGGGTTGCACCTCGGGCTGCTCGCCGCGACCGAACCGACCGACGTGCTCGCTGGGCTGCACCGCCGCGTCCGCGACCACGTCGTCGGGGAGGTCGTGGACGTCCTTCCCGAACACCACCGACAGCGTCACGTACGCGCTGTCCGTCCCGGCCGCGTTCGACCTCGAGCTCAGCCGGCTCCTGCTCGGAGATGAGTCGGTCCCCGTCGTCAGGGAACTGCTCCGACTCGGCATCTTCCTGCGCATCGACGACGAGCAGCCCGGCTTCATGACGTACCACGGGCTCGTCCGGACCGTGCTCGAACGTGAGCTCCGCACGCGCGACCCGGCGTGGCACGAGCAGCTCGTCCGGCGCGTCGCCTCGATCAGCGTCGAGCGTGGCGATCTGGCCACGGCACACGCGCATCTGGTCTCCATCGCCGACGTCGGTGCCGCGATGCGGCTGGTCGTGTCGCGGGCGTTCTCGTTCGTCGATCGGGGAGATGCAGAGGCGGTCGGTCGCTTGGCGCTGGCGTTCCCACCTCGCGCCGACGTCGCCGACCCGTCGCTCGCGCTCGACATGGCGACGTTGTCGTTCTTCGCCGCCCAGCGCGACGAGTCCCGGGAGTGGTGCGCGCTGGCCGGGCAGCTCGTCGAGCCGAACGACGGTGGCAACCTCCTGCGCCTTCATGCCTTTCGTGCCCTGCTCGCCCTCATGGACGGTGCGCTGGACGACGTCGACGAGCATCTCCGAGACGTCACCCTCGCGGCGATGGACACCGCACCACCCGACGACCCGATCACGAAGTGGACCAGCCTCACCGAGACGAGGCGCGCCCTCGTCAGCGGGTGTCTCCACGAGGCCGCCATCGCACTCGACCACGCGCGCGTCATGGATGCCCCGCTGACCGTGCGCGAGGTGACGGTGCCGGCGCTGACGGCGTGGCTGCATCTCGAGCGGGGCGACCTTGCGGGTGCGCTTGCGCTGGCGGATGCGGCGTGCGCGTGGGCCGACGCCGAAGACGTCCGGTACCACCACGGGGTCCTCGAGGCGCTCGTGATCCTGGGCCAGTGCCGGCTTGCGGCCGGCGACTTGGAAGCTGCGGGGCAGCTCGCCCGACGATCACACGCGTACGCCGCCACGCTCGGCTACACGTGGGACGTGGTCCGTGCGGGCACACTCGACGCCGAGGTCCAGCGGCTCGGTGCCGGCAGCGAGGCATCGTTGGAGGTCGTCACGCGGTTGCGCTCCGAGCTGGCGGACACTCCGACGCGTCTGGTGACGGAACATCTCGACCGGGCCGAAGCGGCGGCGATGGTGGACGCCGGCCATCTCGACGCCGCCCACCTCGACGCGGCATGGACGGCCATCGTGCGGCTGCCGCCGGGGGCATGGCGCTCGCTGTTGGAGGCACGCCACGCAACGGCCGTCGACGATCACCGTAGCGTCGCGGCCGCAGTGACCTCGCGGACGACCTGGCCGCCGCCCCTGCGGCTCGAGGCCGAAGTCCTCCTGGCCACGTCCGGCTCCCCGCGTCCGCAGGTACTGCTGGCCGCGCTGCAGCTCGGTGCGGTCGGTGGATGGGTGGCGCCGTTCCTGGCCCACATGACCCGTATCCAGCAGATCATCGACGGCCCCTCGATCGCCCTCGAACACCCGTTGTTGGCCGTCGCCGCGGCAGGGCTCCGGAGGACAACCGTCGGCGCCGCCGACCCGCTGGCTGCGACATCGCTCACGGCGAGAGAGCAGTCACTTCTCGAGTTCCTCCCCAGTCACCTGTCATACGCGCAGATCGCCGCCCGCACGTTCCTGTCGGTGAACACGGTCAAGTCGAATCTCAAGTCGATCTACCGCAAGCTCGGCGTCGCGTCACGCGCTGAGGCCGTCGAGCTCGCTCGCCAAGCAGGACTGATTTGAGTCGGACGATCTGTGCAGGACGTCGGCGTTCTCGGTGTCAGTGCGCATGTCGGGAAGATGGAACGTCGGCGGTGTGCCCGCCATTTTCGATTCACCCTGATCAGGTGATGCCGGCTCGCCGTGATCGCACCAGCATCGGGGGCATGACCGGAAATCTGCGGCCCTCGGAGCATGTCTTGCGATCGCTGGAGTGGTCGTGATCAGCAGCTGCGGCGACGATTCCGACGATGGGAACGAGTCCGCCGGCACCGTGAATCTCGTCGACGAGGAGACCCTCGATGGCCACACGTTCGTGGCCACGGATGTCGAGGGCCAGGAACTCGTGCCGGAGACCGAGTTGACGCTCACGTTCGAGGACGGCCGTTTGGCAGTCATCGCCGGCTGCAACACGATGATGGGGGGGTACGTGCTCACCGACGACGTCCTCGTCGTCGACACGCTCGCCCAGACGCAGATGGCCTGCGACCCCGAGCGCCACGCGCAGGATGAGTGGGTGGCCGTGCTGTTCCGCGGCGGGCCGACGCTCACCCGTGCGGTTGGCACCTTGACCGTCGCCAGCGACGACGTCACGGTCACGTTCGACGAGCAGAGCGAACCGCCCGCAGACTCGCTCGACGGCTCCGTCTGGACGATCGTGTCACTCGATGGGCCGGCCGGCAGCCTCACCGCACCGGACGGCGCCCACATCGCCTACGCCGACGGGCGCGTCTCGATCTCGACCGGTTGCAACAGCGGCAGCGCCGAGGTCGAGGTCGCCGACGACACGATCACATTCGGGCCGATGGCACTCACGAGGATGGCGTGCGAGGGCGACGTGATGGAGTTCGAGAACGCCGTCGTCCAAATGCTCGACGGGCCCCTCGAGTACACGCTCGAGTCGGACGACCTCACGCTGTCGGACGGCGAGTCGACGCTCACCCTGCAGCGAATCCCCTGACGAGTCACCGCGTGCCGCGGGCTCGTCAGGAATGGACGGAATCAGGCCGAGGCACGCGGTGGATCTCCTCGATCTGGATGCCGAGGTCGTTGAGGCGGGCGACGAGAGCGACCATCGCCGACTGGTCGGTGACGTTGAGTACGACCGTGCTGCCGCACCGGTGGATCGAGGTCTCACCGATCAGCTCTGACAGCCGTTCGTACAGCGTCCGCTGCACGTGACCGTTGACCTCGACGTCGAAGCTCATGCCGCACCTCTCGGCTCGACCGTATGGCGATGCCTCGTGAGGGGATACACCCGTCCCGGGTGAACACCCGCCGGGCCGGACGCACCCGTGAGTACTGTGACGATGTGGACACGGCCAGTGAGGTCCGGCGACGTGACTCGGTCGTGATCACCGCCAAGATCCGTCCACCCGACCTTCCGCCCGGCGTGGTCGAACGCCGTCGCTTGACCGAATTGCTCGGCCAGTCGTCGAGGGTGGTGCTCGTCGCCGCACCCCCCGGATACGGCAAGACCGTCGTGATCCGGCAGCACGTCGACGTCGCCGAGCACCCCGTTGCATGGGTGTCGTTCGACCTGTTCGACGAGAGCCCCACCTCGTTCTGGCTCCACGTCGTTCGGGCGGTCCGCGAGGTCATCGCCGAGGTCGACGAGGAGGCAGAGTTGGTGCTGCGCGAGGACCGCCACAACGAGCGGTTCCTCGCCGTGCTCGTCGCCCAGATCGAGCGCGCCGCGCGGCCGTTCACGCTCATCCTCGACGACATCGCGCCGTGGGCGAGCAGCCGGATCCACGACGGGATCAAGGTGCTCGTCGAGCGCGTCGGGCACCTGATGCGGCTGATCGTCAGCGCCCGTGCCGACCCACCCCTGCCGCTCGGACGCTGGCGTGCCAATGGGTGGCTCGTCGACGTTCGCGAGGACGACCTCCGCCTCACCGATGACGAGGCGCTGGCGGCCGCGGCGACGTTCGAACGCCGCATTCCGCCCGACACCGTCGTGGCGCTCAACCGCCACGTCGAAGGGTGGCCGATCGGTTTGCACCTGGCGCTCGTCTCCGCGTCCGAGGCGTCCGATCCCGGCGCCAGCGCGCTCGCGCTCGTGCGATCGGACCGCCTGCTCGCCGACTACGTCGTGGCCGAGGTGCTCGACGCGCTGCCGCCCCGCCACCGCGAAGTCGCGTTGATCCTGTCGGTCGTCACGGCGTTCGACGCCGATCTCTGCCACCGGTTGGCGGGGCCCGACGCCAATGATGTCGTGGTCGACCTCGAACGGCGCCGACTCGTGATCGCCTCGACGGGCTCCCCAGATGACGGCAAGCGGTTCCATCGCCTGCTCAGAGAGCTGCTCGAGAGTGAGCTTCGTTGGCGGGATCCACGTCTGCACGGCGAGGCGCATCGGACCGCGGCGACGATCTGGCGTGAGCGGGGCAATGTGAACGCCGCCTATCGCCATCTGATGGCCGCCGGCGATCGGGACGCCGCCAACGACATCGTCATCGAGCCGATGTTGCAGTACGTGGATCGCGGTGACCGGTTCGGCTTGGCGATGCTGGCCGGTCCGTTCCACGACGCCGATGACGTCGACCAGCCCGGTTTGGCGCTCGACCTGGCGACAACGTGGTTCTTCGCGGGGAGTGAGGCCGAGGCCGAGACCTGGTATGTCCGCGCGTCGTCGCTGATCGAGGACAACGTGTCGCCGACCGGCCCGGCGGACATCGTGCGGCGGCGGCTCCACGCGGTGCGCTGTTTCCTCGCGCTGTATCACGGTGACGTCGATGGTGCGGCCGACTGTGTTCGCGAGTTCGAGGAGCACGAGCGCCATGGCGAGCTGTCGACTCCCGTGGAGCGCCGGTTCCCGACGGTGGCCACGCGCGTCGCTCTCGCTCGTGGTGACCTCGACGAGGCGCGTCGATGGCTCGTGCGGGCGAAGTCGCTCGACGCGCCACCCATTGTCGCAACGGTCACCGTGCCGGCGCTCGAAGCGTGGTTCGAGCTTCTGAGCGGGCGCCTCGCGCACGCGATCGAGCTGGCCGAGGCGGCTTGCGCGGCCGCCGAGCATGCCGCAACGCGCCCGCACCACGACGTGTTCGATGCAGTGGTCGTCGCTGCACGTGCGCAGTTCGCGGCCGGTGATCTGGGGAACGCGCACGAGCTCGCCGCGCTCGCCTGCGTCGATGCAACCGACCTCGGCTACGACTGGAATCGGGCCCGGGCCGGACTCGTCAGCGCCCAGGTGGCGGGCGTGCTCCACGGCCCGCAGGCCGCGATCGCGATCATCCGCGACGTCAGAGTGAGCCTGCACCGGGACGCCGGCCCGATGCACACCGCGCTCGACATCGCCGAGGCGCGGGCGCTCGGTCGGCTCGGCCTCTTCGGCCACGCGTGGACGTTGATGGAGCACGTCGGCGAGTCGGCGCCGGCGCAGCTGGTCCGCGCCGGCTTGCACCTCGAGGCCGGTCGAACCGAGGACGTGGGTCCGCTCCTCGACGACGTCGATGGGTGGCTGCCGGCCGAGCGTCTCGAAGGAGATGTCCTGTGCGCGACCGCCGACGCCACCGGAGCTGCCGGCCTGCGGATGCGTGCCGCCGTCGAGGACGCCGCCGCTTCGGGGTGGGTGTCGCCGTTTCTCGGCCACGGTCCACGGGTCGACGGACTGCTGCGCCAGCTGCCGCTCGATCGGCTCCACCCCGCGCTGTTCCAGCACTACCTCCCGCACGGGAAGCCGCGGCGGCACAGGCCCGTGGCCTCCGAACACGTGACCGCGCGGGAGCTCACCATCCTCGTGCTGTTGCCGAGCCATCTGTCGTATTCACAGATCGGGCGCGAACTGCACCTCTCGGTGAACACCGTCAAGTCGAACCTCAAGTCGATCTACCGCAAGCTGGCGGTGAGCAATCGCTCCGACGCGGTCGACGCGGCTCGTGCGGCGCACCTGATCTAGGCCGGCGGGTTCACACAGGTCGTTGGTCAGCCGCTGACCGCGACGCCGGCGCCGACCTGAGCAGGTCGAGTCCGAGTCGGTCGGACAGGTGACGCGCGGCGAGTTGGCCCTTGACGCTGTTGCCGGCGCCGTCGAGGCGCGGGGCGAACGTGCCGAGCCCACCCTTGCCGGGGGCGACGGTGACGATGCCACCGCCGATGCCGCTCTTGCCGGGAAGCCCGATGTCGTAGAGCCAGTCGCCGGAGGTCTCGTAGAGGCCGGCCGTCGTCATGACGGCGAGTGCGCACCGGCAGCTGGCAGCCTCGACGACCCGGATCGCCGTCAGGGGGTGAACGCCACCGTCGGCCAGCGTGGAACCCATCATGGCCAGGTCCGTGGCGGTGACACGGAGCGAGCTCTGGCGGGTGTACAGGTCGAGGGCCGCGGACGGATCGCCGGAGATTCGCCCATGGCGTTGCAGCGCGGCGACGATCTCGCGGTTGCGGTGATTGCTCGCCGAAGCCGAGGCGTAGATCTCGTCGTCGATCGACAGGGGATGGCCGGCGAAACGCGAGAGGCCGTCGACGATGAACTGCCATCTGGCGTCGATGGTCCGGCCCGGTACGAGGCTCGTGGTGGCGATCGCCCCGGCGTTGACCATCGGGTTCGTCCGACCGTCGCCACGCTGCTCGATCGCATCGATCGAATCGAAGGCCATGCCGGTTGCGTTGGCGCCGACGTGCTCGCGTGCGGCCCCAGGACCGAGGACGTCGCACACGAGCGCGAAGACGAACGGCTTGGAGACGCTCATGATCGAGAACTCGACATCGGCGTCACCGGCCGCCCAGATGCTTCCGTCGGCGCCGACGACGGCCAGGCCGAACAGCTGTGACGGCACTCGCTCGAGGGCCGGATAGACACGCGAGTTCTCGCCGTCGTCGTTGTGCCGATACAGCTCGTAGGCCTCGGACACGAGCGCGCTCACGTCGTCCGCAGCCGGGAGCGCGCCGGTCGACACGAACGACGGCCCGACGCCGTCCGCCTGCATCATCGTCAGAACCTCCAGATGAGCGGCACGAGTCCGATGGCGATGACGAAGTACCAGGCGAGCAGCGGAAGTCCGAGCTTGGCGTAGTCGCCGAAGCGGTAGCCGCCCGGACCCATGATCATCACGTTCGCCGGCGTGGCGACGGGAGTCAGCAGGGCGGCGGAGGCGACGACGTTGAGCGACATCAGCACGGGTCGCGCCGAGACGTCGACCTCGGCGGCAGCCGACACGGCGATCGGGATGACGACCAGGATCGTCGCCGTGTTGCTGATGAGCTGGCCGAGCACGGCAGTCAGGACGAACAACCCGATCAGCAACGGATACGCGCCGGAATCCCCGATGATCTCCACCAGCCGATCGGCGATCTTGTCGGCGGCGCCGCTCGCGGTCATCGCCGTCGACAATGGGATCATCCCCGCGACCAGCACGACGGTGGTCCACGAGATCGACCGGTAGGCCTGCTCGATCGTGACGACGCGGGACAACACGAGCGCCCCAGCGGCGAGGAGGCTGGCGACGGCCGGTGGAACGGCGCCCGCCGCCAGCAACACCACCATGACGACCAGGACCACCGATGCCCGCTTGGCGCCCGGACCGAAAGGAAGGGCCTGACGGCGCACCTCGTGGGGGGCGTCGACGACGAGCACGTCGGGGTCCTCGAGTTGCTCCGACAGGGCGTTCCACGTCCCTTGGAGAAGCAGGGTGTCGCCGGCCGCGAGGACGGTCTTGTAGTCGGCGAGGTCGACGCCCTTGCGCTGGACCGCGAGGACCACCAGGTCGCCGCTGTCGGTGACCATGCCGGGGAAGGCCTGGACGCCGATGAGGCCGGATCGGGGTGGGATGATGACCTCGGCGACGCCGGAACGGCGGTTGTAGATCGGTGATGACGGATCGCTGTCGAGCTCGTACTGACGGAGCAGCGTCGTTGCGTGCGTACTGAAGTCCTTCGAGGTGTAGCGGGTCTGCCGATCCGGCAGCAGCCTCCTCCCGAACAACACGACGATGACGACGGTGCCGAGCACGAGCGGTACCCCGACGAGGGTGAACTCGAAGAACTCGAAGTAGTCGCCCGTCGTGTCGTTCGCCGCCTCCGACACGATGATGTTCACCGGTGATCCCGTGAGCGCCAACATCGAACCGGCGTGCGCCGCGAAGGCCAGCGGCATCAGCAGCCGCGAGGCCGGCTGGCGGGTGCGCACCGCGGTGACGACGACGACCGGCAAGAGCGCGGCGACCGCCCCGTTCACGCTGATCAACGCCGTCAGCGCGGCGCAGGCCAACATCATCAGCACGAGCAGCCGCCGATGACTCGCGCCGGCGTGGTGGACGAGTTGCTGGCCGGCCCACGTCGTGACCCCCGTCGCGTCGAGGGCCTCGCTGACGACGAACAGCGATGCGATGTACACGACGGTGGGATCACCGAACCCCGCCAGCGCCGCATCGATCTCCAGTACCCCTGTCGCCCACAACGTGAGCGCGGTGCCGACCGCGACGATGTCGACCGGCACCCGGTTGGTGACGAACAGCACCACCACGACACCGAGCACGGCGAACACGATCGTGCTGTCGGCCACGTGACCAGTCAGCACGTGCGATCCGAATGGCGATTCACCCGATCCGGGTAGTTCTCGGGCCCGAGACCGCCTGACCGTCACCCGGCCGCCGGCCGCGAACAGGGACGATGGCTGACGACGGCGCGGTAGCGTTCGCCGATGCCGCTGGGGGACGAGAAGTACGTCCTGCTCACCACCTACCGCCGCGACGGTACGCCGGTCGCCTCGCCCGTCTGGGTGGTGCCCCTCGATGCGGGCCGGATCGGGATCAGTTCAGGCTCAGGGAAGGCGAAACGGCTCGCCCACACGTCGAACGTGACGGTGCAGCCCTGTGGCGCGCGCGGCAAGGTGAAGGCGGTGACCGAACCGATCGCGGCGGCCGCGGTGTTGGTCTCGGGGTCCGAGCTGGTCGAGATCCGCCAGAAGATCCACGACAAGTACGGCTTCATCACGAAGATCACCGAGCTGCTCAACACGATCGTCGGCACCGTCAAGCGCAAGCGACTTCCCTACGCGGATTGTGGGTGGTCGTCATCCCGGGCGAGTAGGACCGGTCCTCGGATCACACCAGTTTCGACAAGACACGTCGACTCTTCGGCGCCTCACCACAGGGTCAGGGTGCCGGCAGGGTGAGTGACACCCGCTCGCCGTCGATCCGTCCGGTGATGGCCGCTACGGCGTGCGGCTCGTTGTAGTTCCAGGCGATCGTGAGCCGGCAATCGGCCGCTCCGGCGCACGTCACCGTGGCGGCGACCTCACCGGTCGCCCGGTTCCACCTGACCCGACCCGACACGCCCAGGTTCTCGACCCATTGCAGATCGTCGAGCCGGAATCGCACGTCATCGAGCCCCGTAGTGGTGAACGTGCCGCCGCGCAGCCCGACGCCTTCCGACCCGAGCATCGCGAACCAGCGTGGAAACACGTCGCCGACCGTCGAGGACACGGCCGACGCACACGTCGTTGCCGCGCCGAGTCACCACCGGACGGCGGGGCGACGTCGCGGAGGCGCAGCGGGAACTCGTCGGTCGTGCGCACTTCTTGGTATTGCGACGCGCAACTCGTGTCGCCCGGAGATTCGGTGCGAACGAACTCGACGACGATGTCGGACGCGCACCGCGAATAGTCGGTGAGCGCAGTGACGTGACCGGTGTTGGCGACTTGGACGAACGTCGAGTTCGGGAACCGATCGGCGACGATCCGTGACCCCTCCGACGACGTGATCGAGTCGAGGTCGCCGACGAGCACGAGGGTCGGCACCGCCGGATAGGTGGCCGGGCTGTCGACTGGTGGCACCCAGGGGTCGGGTGCGGGCCAATTGATGCACGACTCGAACTCGGTCCATGGCGAGGCCAGCCAGTCGTCGACGGTGAAGGGCGCGAACGCCTCGGCGTCGTTGGCGCGAAGCTCGGCCACCGAAGCCTCGAACTGCGCCGGCCGCGCTCGAACGGCGCCGCGATGTCCCAGAGTTGCGGGTAGTCGTTGCAGGTGACCGCGACGTAGAGGCCGTAGGAGAACACCTCCGGCTCGCCGACCTCGGTCCAGTCGGTCTGCTCGGCGGCGATGCGCAGCAGTGGCGCCGGGTCACCGCGTTCGATCCAGGCCCGCCCTGCACCGTCGAGCTCCTCGTACACGGTCGTGCCATACGTGGCAACACCGGCGAGGTACGAGAGGAACGAGGCGTCGACTTCGACGTCGCGCAGCACGCCGTCGCCGTCGTAGGCCTGCCCGGCGAGTGGGTTGGCGCGCAGCGCGTCGGCAAGTGCAGCGAGGCGGTCGATGACATCGCCACCGAGTGCCGAACATCCTGGATCGCGCTCACACACGGCGCGGAACGCATCGCGCATCGCCCGGTTCAGGTCGCGATACCACGGGTCCTGATCCTCGACCGGGTAGGCGGCATCGAGCGTGAGCGTGCGGACCCGTTCGGGATGACGGATTGCGAACGACTGCCCGAAGAACGTGCCGTACGAATCGCCGTACAGGTCGATGCGGTCGATCCTCGAGCGCGTCGAGCACGGCGGCGAGGTCGTCGGCGGCCAACGCCGTGCCGTAGAGGTCGGACGCGGCGCCGAGTTGCTCGCCACACAACCGGACGTTCTCGATGTAGTCGCCCTGCAACGACTCGAGCCCGGAGAGTTGATGACCGACGACGTGCCCGTGCCGCGAGCATCGACGAGCAACATGTCGCGACGGGCGAGCAGTGGCGCGAACAGATCGAGGTAGTAGTCGCGGCGAATCGGTCGACGCGTAGCCGGGCCCGCCCTCGACGGCGCCGATGGTGCCGAGCGACGGCTTGTTGTGGTTGGTGGCGCGGTGGAGCTCGAAGCCGATGGTGATGGTGGCACCGTTTGGATCGAGCGGGTCGAGCGGCCTCTCGATCGTGCCACACCGTGCGCGCGGCACGTCCGGGCAGCGGCTCAGCAGCCGGGCCCGCTCGACTGGCGGATTCGGCTGGTTGGCGGGTTGGGCGGCAACGGTCGGTGCGGTCGTGCCGATGGCGACCGCCACCACGAGCGCGACACGGACGAACATTTCCGGACCGTAACGCGCAGGCCCTGCCGGTCAGAACGACGTCCGCCCGCACAGTAGGTGCGATGACGCGTCCGTTCCTTGCCCAGTCGATTTGGCGTTCACGTTGGGCGGCGATCGGAGCCGCCGTAGCGGTGACGGTGGGTGCGGGAGGCGTGCTGACCACGTCGGCGGCGTCGAGCGAGGCAGGCTCGCTGTTCGTGCCGATCACGCCGTGTCGCTTGATGGACACCAGGCAGCCCGGCAACGTCGGACCGCTGGCCGGGCCGCTGGGTGCTGGCGAGACCATCTCGGCCTCGGAGAGCGGTGTGCACGGCGGATGCGACATCCCGGTCTCGGCGACCGCCGCGGCGATGAACATCACCGTCGTCAACCCGACGTCATCCAGCTTCCTCACCGTGTTCCCGGCCGACGCGAGCCGCCCTGTGACCAGCAACATCAACTGGATCGCCGATCAAGACCGCGACGGCGAACGCGGTGACCTCGGGGGTGTCGGCCGAAGGTGCGGTGGGCGTCTACAACGAGTCGGGCACGATCGATCTCCTGATCGACGTCGTTGGTTACTTCGTCCCAACAGGTTCCGGCCTGCCAGGCACGACCGGACCGGCACGAACTTCGCGCTCGGGACCCCACCCGCCGGCCTCGCGTTCGACGGCACGAGCATCTGGGTCGCTGGCTGGGGCGACCACACGGTGAACCGGATCGACCCCTGCGACCGGTGTGGTGAGCAGCTTCCCGCTGCCAGCGGGCGCGATGGGGCCCTACGGAGTGGCGTTCGACGGGACCGACATCTGGGTCACCAACAAGATCTCGGAGAACGTCAGCAGGATCGACCCCACCACCGGCGTCGGCGTCAACATCGCCCTGGTCGTCGATGGCGGCCCAACCGCGTTGGCGTTCGACGGCACGAGCATGTGGATCGCCAACACTGCTTCGCCGACTCTGATGTCGAAGATCCGCATCTGACCGATCGAAATCCGATGGTGTGCTTCGCGCGGCGGGTTGGCAGTTGCCGTTGGCGGGCGCAGCCTCGCCAGATCGTCACGGCTCAGGCGACGTGGACGTCGAGCAGGGCCTGGCGGTGCTCGACCGTCACGACGTGGATCGCGCGGGCGAGCGCGGCCGGCAGTTCGGCCCCGTCGGTGACCGACTCGGCGTGGGCACGGCAGGCGCGGGCCACCTGGGCGAAGTCGGGAGTGGGCGTCAGCGCGGTCAACGGCACCGAGTCGGCCTTCGCTGCGTAGCCGATCGGGTAGAGGTCGAGCACCGAGTGGCGCACCGCCGCGTAGCCGGCGTTGTTGAGCACGACGGTGAGGACGGGGATGTCGTGCGCCTCGGCGACGTGGTGACACGCGACCGGGTTGGCGAACATGTACGAACCGTCGCCCATCGTCGCCACGACGAGGCGCTCGGGATCGGCGAGCTTGACCCCCATCGCACACGGGAGCCCCCACCCGAGTCCGCCCGAGTGCGGCTCCTGGCGCCACGAGCCATGGTCGGTCAGGCGGAGCGGATCGAACGTGCAGCCGAGCTCGGAGATCACGGTCGTGACCATCCCGCGGATCGCCTCGCCCACGCAGTGCGACACCCACGCCTTCGTCATCGGTGTGCCGGCACCCGCTGCGACGTCCGCACCGCGACTGCTCGAAGCGGGTCGCGTTCCGGTCGTCGACGAGCGACCGCCGGCGCGTCCGGCACTCCGAGTCAGCGTCCGGGGCGAGCTCGCGCATCGCCCGTTCGAGCGCCACGAGGCCGTCGCCGACCTCGGTCGTGATCGCCAGGTCGGAGCGGAAGTTCCGCACCGGGAACCGGCTGTACAACGGATTGGGCCCGAGGTGCACGATCTTGCATCCGGCCGGCGGCTCGTGCACGTCGGGCATCCATGGGGCGAGGCTGTCGATCACGAGGATCACGTCTGCCTCGGCGACCCACGGCGCCGGATCCTGACCCACGTACATCGGGTGCTCGGCGGAGATCGCGGTGGCGTTCGCCCAGTACTGGCACACCGGGATCGACCACTGCTCGGCGATGCGAGCGAGCGCCTCGAACCCGGCGGGGGAGCCGGCGCCCCGCTGGGCGACGATCAGCGGCCGCGCCGGCGCCGGTGAGCAGTTCGGCCGCGGCGGCGAGCTGGTCGGGCGCGGCCACGATCGACGCGGCGCGCATGGTGATCGGAGCATCGAGCGCTTCGGCCGGGCACGGCTCGCACAGCACCTCACGGGGAAGGCTGAGGTAGACGGGGCCCTTGGGTGTCGACATCGCGATCGCGTACGCCCGGTCGAGCAGCTCGGGCACCTGCTCCGGGAAGCGCACCTCGTAGTCCCACTTGGTCGCCTCGCGCACGAGCGCGGCCTGGTCGCGCATCTCCTGGCCCCAACCGATCGGGACGGTCCGCGCCCCGAACCGGCCGCGTTCCGTCGTTGGTGTCCGGCCCGACATCAGGATCACCGGGATGTGATCGGTCGCCATGTTGATCGCCCCGATCGCGCCGTTGGCGAGCCCGACGTTGGTGTGCAGCATCACCGCCTGCGCCCGGCCAGACGCGACGAAGTACCCGTGGGCGATGCCCATCGCGACGTGCTCGTGCGGCACGACGATCGAGCGCGGGACGTCGATGCCGTGCGTCTCGGCTTCGGCGAGTCCTTCGATGATCGGTGGGAAGTCGGTGCCGGAGTTGACGAGCACGACGTCGACGCCGAGCTGGCGCAGGCGCTGGAAGATGGCGCCACCGGCCGTGATCGCCAGTTCGTCGGGCAAGCAGCCCACCCTGGCCTCGTCCGCCGAGGTGCACGATCCGTACGCGCCCGTGCCGCACCCACCCGAGTCAGCCGTTGTAGGCGAGGCACGGCCCGGCTCGACGGCGACGCCGGCACCGCTCGCCGCGGCACGGTCAACAGATCGACTCGCGATCACGAGGCGCCGCCGATCGTCGCGGCCTCGGTAGGTTGCCGGCATGGATTACCGCCTCCTCGGCCGCACCGGCCTCCGCGTCAGCCCCCTGTGCCTGGGCACGATGAACTTCGGCCCCCACACCGACGAGACGACGAGTCACCAATTGATGGACTCGGCGCTGGAGTCGGGGGTGAACTTCTTCGACACCGCCAACGTCTACGGCGGCACCGAGACCGAGCAGATCATCGGCCGGTGGTTCGCGCAGGGCGATGGCCGGCGGGAGAAGACCGTGCTGGCGACGAAGGTCTACGGCGGTGGCGGCCAATGGCCGAACACGTCGAAGTTGTCGGCCCTGCACATCCGTCAGGCGTGCGACGACAGCCTGCGGCGCCTGCAGACCGACCACATCGACCTCTACCAGATGCACCACGTCGACCGTGACACCCCGTGGGACGAGATCTGGCAGGCGATGGACCTCCTGGTCGCCCAGGGCAAGGTGCTGTACGTCGGCAGCTCGAACTTCGCCGGCTGGCACGTGGTGCAGGCCAACGAGGCCGCCAGGCGGCGGGGCTCGTTGGGGCTGGTGTCGGAGCAGAGCCTCTACAACCTCAACGCCCGCATGGTCGAGCTCGAGGTGTTGCCGGCGTGTCAGGCGTACGGGGTGGGCGATCATCCCGTGGAGCCCGCTCGGCGGCGGCCTGCTGGGCGGGGCGCTGCGCAAGGTCACCGAGGGCCGTCGCGCGGGCGAGCGCGTCCAGACCCTGGTGGAGGACAACCGCGACAAGCTCGAGGCGTGGGAGGGGCTGTGCGCCGAGGTGGGCGAGGATCCTGCCGACGTCGCGCTGGCCTGGCTGCTCCACCAGCCGGCCGTCACCGCCCCGATCATCGGACCCCGCACCGCCGACCAGCTCGCCGGTGCGCTCCACGCCCTGGAGATCACACTCGAGGCGGACACGCTGGATGCCCTCGACAAGATCTTCCCCGGGCCCGGCGGCGCCGCGCCCGAGGCCTACGCCTGGTAGGACCGGTCCAGCGGCCCACGCGACGTTGTGGGCTGCCATTGGTTTCGGCACTCGCACGAAACCGCAGCCCAGAAAGGGGTTGGGGCAGGTCCGAGCGAGCCGACGGCGCCGACGGCGCCGACGGCGTCAGGCCAGCTTGCCGAGCGCCGCCAGCGCGAAGCGCTGCGGTCCCTGCGGCACGTTCGAACCGATCACATCGATGGTCCAGGTGCCAGCGGCTGCGCTGGCCACCTGCACGACCTCGACGTTGTTCGCCGTGTCGAACGTGAGCGGACCGCCTTCGCGTTGGTTGCCGACACGCGTCGTACCGTCCGGTGCGGTCACGACGAGGTTGAGGTTGTTCACGAGGTTCGCGCCGGGGAAGTCGGAGTAGGCGAGGACGATTCGCAACGGCGCACCGGCCGTCTTGACGGTGACCGTCCGACGTCGGCTCTGACCGGTCGCCACGTTCGTGTTCTGGCGCACCCACAACGTGGTACCCGCCCGCGGCTTCACGACTGCGGCGAGGTCGACGCGCCCGAATCCCTGATGGTTGTCGACCACCGTCCCCGCAGGTGCGGTGTTCGGGAGACGCAACGCGCCGGCGATCACGACGGCTTTCAGCAGGGCGGCCGATGGGCTCAGGACACGAAGATCGCGGCGCAGGTGCTGGCGGATGGCAGCGACCGCCCCCGACGTGAGCGGCGTCGCCATGCTCGTGCCACCCATGAAGAAGTACTTCGACGACTGCGGGAAGCGACGCCATCCGTTGGCCGTCGTGCTGAGCATCGTCGACTTGGTCGACAGGATCCACGTGCCGGGAGCGACGACCTCGGGCTTCGCCCGCCCGTCGGTGGTCGGCCCGCGACTCGAGAACGCGACGACCTGATCGGGATCGTCGGCCATCGGCGCGCTCTTGTACGGCGCCGACGGGTAGTCGTTCGGCCACCACGTGCCGTACAACTCGTTGTCGAACGCATGGCGGAGGTTCTCGCTCGCCCCGACCGTGATGCAGTTCTTGGCGGTCCCCGGCGATGTGACGGATCCGAGATTGATCTCGCCGTTGCCGTCGGAGTCGCTGCCGTCGTTGCCGGCGGCGACGAGGATGCACATCGTCGGGTGGTCCCACACGTACTGGTCGAGTTGGCGCGACTGGCTGTCGTACGCCCCCGGCTCGCCGCCGCCCCAGGAGTTCGAGTGGATGCGCGCGCCCTTCAGGTACGCATCGTGGAAGAGCGTGGAGATGTCGGCGGGGATCCCGGCCAGCAGGAACCTGCCGTAGCGCTGGAGGTGAGCCGGGTTCCTCCAGTCCAACGCCTGCTCGACCGCCTGGAACACCAGACGCGCCTTGTGGGCGATCCCGCGGATCGGAGCCTGGCCGGCCAGCGCCGCGCTCGCGGTTCCGTCGCCGAGCACTGACCCGGTGACGTGCGTCCCATGGCCGGAATCGAGGTCGGCCGCTCCGTCGTCGCCCCCCGGGTTGCGGATGTACTCGGCGAAGTCGGAGGTGATCGGGTAGCTCTTGATCGACTTCACCCGCCCGACGAAGTCGGGATGGGCGGGCGTGGTCGTCCCGATGTCGAAACCGGTGTCGCAGATCGCGACGATCTCGCCGGCGCCGTCGATGTTCGTCGCCCCGCCGAGCGCGGAGCCACTGGCGCGCATGGGTCCGACGGCGATGTCGTTGCTGATCCGGTTGAGCGCCTTGCGGCGCACCATTCGCACGCCGTGGATCTGCGAGATCGCTTCGATCAGGCGCCGCTGCGAGGCGGCCGTGCCCTCCGGCAACTCGACGACCAGCACGCCCGCTTCGACTTCGGCCGACGTGATGCGCAGACCGAGGTTGCGGATCTCGGCGCGTCCCTTGCGGGCTTCGCGCGGTGTGAAGAACTCGACGGTCACCGTGTCGGGGAGCAGCTTGGTCCGCGGCAGCGGTGGCGCATCGGGATCCGCGATCGAGACCCGGGCGTCCGGCGGGAGATGACCGGCCCACCGCACCACTGGGAGTTGGGCGATCTGCGCGATCTGGGTGTCGTCGGCGCGCACGACCACCGTGAACCCGGCGTAGGTGTCGACCACCTCGCCACCGGCATCGCTCACGGCGTCGAGCCACTCCGGCTTCACCGGTCCGGCGAACTGCACGAGGTAGTGGTGCGGCCCGGGAGTCAGGCGCTTCGAACCCTTGTAGTCGGGATGCGCCGCCGTCGTACCGCGTGCCGTGATTCGCGGCAGCGACGCGTTGATGGTCGACGACGCGTCGCCGGCGAGCGGTATCGCGTACTGGTCCGTGATGTCCTCGACGAGGTGACCGGCGGCCAGCGCGTTCGCGTCTGCGTCGGACACGTCGACGACGACAAAGGCGGGATACGTCTCCACCACCTGGTAACGCGCCGCCACGTCGTTCTGTTCTGCTCCCGAGGCGAAGACCTTCAGCATCCGGCTCATCCCGCACACCCCCATTCGTTCCGGCGATTGCCGCCGACCCAGGTACCTGTTCCTTGGCATCCCTGAATTAGCACATCCTCGGTGGCCGCGTTTGTGAATTGTGAATGCGTTCCGGCGGCGCGCCGTTGGAGCGCCCGCCGCGGCGGAGTAGAACGAGCGGCATGGCCGACATCACCGACGACGAGACCCAAGAGATCGCAGTGGCGGATGCCTCACAGATCGCTGCCGCGAATGCCTCTTCGCGCGCACTCCGGTGGTGTTCATCCACGGGCTCTGGCTGCTGTCGAGTAGTTGGGATCGCTGGCGTTCCGTCTTCGAGGAGGCCGGGTACACGACGCTGGCGCCGGGTTGGCCCGACGACCCCGACACGGTGGGTGAGGCCAACCAGCACCCGGAGGTGTTCGCCCACAAGACAGTGGGTCAGGTGGCTGACCATTTCGAAGACGTGATCCGCAAGTTGTCGGCGAAGCCGGTGCTGATCGGGCATTCCTTCGGCGGACTGCTCACTCAGATCCTCGCCGGCCGAGGGTTGGCCACGGTGTCGGTGGCGATCGATCCGGCGCCGTTCCGTGGGGTGTTGCCGCTGCCGATCTCGTCGCTGAAGTCGGCGGCGCCCGTGCTCCACAATCCCGCCAACCGCGGCCGCGCGGTCCCGCTCACCTACGAGCAGTTCCGGTACGGGTTCGCCAACGCGGTCACCGAGGTCGAGGCGCTCGATCTCTACGAGACGTACGCGGTCCCGGCGGCCGGTGCCCCGCTGTTCCAGGCGGCGACGGCCAACCTCAACCCGTGGACCGAGGCGAAAGTGCGGTCCAAGAATCCGGATCGGGGACCGCTGCTGATCATCTCCGGTGAGAAGGATCACACCGTCCCGTGGGCGATCGCCAACGCGTCGTACAAGAAGCAGAAGCGCAACCCGGGTATCACCGAGATCGTCGAGATCCCCAACCGCGGGCACACGCTCACGATCGACAGCGGCTGGCGCGAGGTCGCTGACACCGCCCTCGCCTTCGTACGACGCTTCACTCCGAACTGATTCGCACGCGCCCATGGCTGATGCGTCGCGTCGGGACCCGACCGCAGGTCCCGACGACATCGCCTCGCTGGTGGACGACGCGGTAGCACTCGCCGAGCAATGGATCGCGGCCACGGCGCTCGAGCAGACCGCCGCCGAGCGCGCCGTCACCGGCCAGCTCGCCGCGCTGGTCGGCGATCCGGCCGGTCTCGACCTCGCCGTGCGTTTCGTCGACCGCGTCGCGAGGCCAGAGGATCCGCACGTGGCCGCCCGCGAGCTGGCGACGATCTCCAGTGCGGCGGCCGCCGGCTTCCTCGGTTGGACCGACCGCTTGTTGTTGCGGGTCGGCTCGCTGGTCGCCCCGGTCGCTCCGCGCATCGTGGTGCCGCTGGCGCGTCGGCGCCTGCGACAGCTGGTCGGTCACCTCGTCGTCGACGTCCACGATCCGGCCCTGGCCGAGCATCTCGCTCGCGCCCGGCGCGACGGGTTTCGTCTCAACATGAACCTGCTCGGCGAAGCGGTCCTGGGCGAGGCCGAGGCCGCTGGTCGCGCCGCCCGCACGACCGCGCTGCTCGAGCGCGACGACGTCGACTACGTCTCGATCAAGGTGTCCGCCCTCGTCTCCCAGATCTCGACGTGGGACACCGCGGCCACGGTCGCACGGGTGCTCGGCCGGTTGCGCCCGCTGTATCGGGCGGCGATGACCAAGAGCCCGCACGCGTTCGTCAACCTCGACATGGAGGAGTACCGCGACCTCGACCTGACCCTCGAGGTGTTCATGGCGTTGCTCGCCGAGCCCGAGTTCGACGGACTCGAGGCGGGAATCGTGCTCCAGGCGTACCTGCCGGACTCCGTGGCCGCGCTGGATCGCCTGATCGAGTTCGCGGCGGCGAGGGTCGCCGCGGGTGGCGCCGGGATCAAGGTCCGACTCGTCAAGGGTGCGAACCTGTCGATGGAGGCCGTCGACGCCGAGCTCCACGGCTGGGTGGCGGCACCGTATGGCAGCAAGGCCGAGGTCGACGCGAACTACCTGCGCCTCGTCGATCGATCGCTCCGAGCCGAGCTCGCCGGCGTGCTGCGTGTCGGCCTCGCCTCCCACAACCTGTACGACGTCGCCCTCGCGCACCTGCTGGCCGGACGCCGCGGTGTGTCGGCGGCGCTCGACGTCGAGATGCTCCAAGGCATGTCTCCGGCGCAGGCGCGGGCCGTGATGGCCGCGGTCGGGACGGTCCTGCTCTACACGCCGGTCGTTGCGCCAGAGGACTTCGACGTCGCCGGTCGCGTATCTCGTGCGCCGGCTCGAGGAGAACGCGCAGCCGCAGAACTTCCTGTACGCCCTGTTCGCCAACGACGGCACGGGTCGGGCGAGGGTTCGAGTGCGGCAGGCACGATGGCCGACCAGGAAGCTCGGTTCAGGGCGTCGATCGCGGCGATGGCAACGACGTCGCAGCACCCGAGGCGAGCTCCGCGACGTCCGCCGGCGGGACCGACGTTCGTCAACACCACCGATTCGGATCCGGCCCTGCCCCAGGTGCGGCAGTGGGCTGCGGAGCGGGTGGCCGCCGTCGCGCCGGCGCTCAGCTCGCCGGTGCTCGACTCCATCGGCGACGTCGACGGTGTGGTCGCGGCCGCTCGCGCCGCCCAGCCCGGTTGGTCGGCGCGACCGGCGGTCGAGCGGGCCGCGATCCTGCGCCGTGCCGCCGACGAGCTGGAGGCGCGTCGCGGGGAGCTGGTGACGGTGATGGCCGCGGAAGGAGGCAAGACGGTGGCCGAGGCCGACCCGGAGGTCTCCGAGGCGATCGACTTCGCCCGCTACTACGCCGACCGGGCGATCGAGCTCGAACCGTCCGGCGGGCATGCGAGCACCGACGGCGCTCGCTTCACACCGACCGCGCTGACGCTGGTGACCCCGCCGTGGAACTTCCCCGTGGCGATCCCGATCGGTGGCGTGCTCGCCGCGCTCGCCGCGGGATCGGCCGTCGTCGTCAAGCCCGCACCGTCGGTTCCCGGATGCACCGAGGTCGCGGTGGCGGCGGTGCGGACGGCGCTGGCCCACGGTGGTGCGCCGGCCGACATCCTGCAAGTGGTTCGCGCCGACGAGGGTGACGTCGGCCGGGCGCTCGTGGCGCATCGCGACGTCGACACCGTGCTGCTCACTGGCTCGATCGACACGGCGCGTCTCTTCGCGTCGTGGCGCGCCGCGCACGACGGCGGCCCCCGCGTCTACGCCGAGACGTCGGGCAAGAACGCGCTCGTCATCACGTCGGCCGCCGACTACGACCTGGCAGTTGCCGACCTCGTGAAGAGTGCGTTCGGGCATGCCGGCCAGAAGTGCTCGGCCGCGTCGCTCGTGATCCTGGTCGGTTCGGCCGGACGGTCGGAGCGGCTCCTTCGTCAGCTCGTCGACGCCGTCGAATCAGTGCGCGTCGGCTGGCCGACGTCGCTCGACGCCACGATGGGCCCGCTGATCGAGCCGCCGACCGGCAAGCTGGCCCGCGCCCTGACGTCGCTCGAGCCGGGGGAGACATGGCTGGTCGAGCCGCGTCAGCTCGACGACACGGGCCGGCTGTGGTCGCCCGGTCTGAAGGATGGTGTCGCTCCGGGGTCGTTCCTCCACGTCACCGAGTGCTTCGGTCCGGTGCTCGGGATCATGCGGGCGGACACGCTCGACGAGGCGTTGGCGTTGCAGAACGCCACGCCGTTCGGCTTGACCGGTGGCCTGCACTCGCTCGACGAGGACGAGATCGAGCAGTGGCTCGACGCCGTTCAGGTCGGCAATGCCTACGTCAACCGGCACATCACCGGGGCGATCGTCCAGCGCCAGCCGTTCGGTGGGTGGAAGGACTCCGTCGTCGGTCCGGGAGCCAAGGCCGGCGGACCGAACTACGTCGCCCAGCTCGGCTCATGGGTGCCAGCGCAGCCGCCGGTTGAGCTCGCGGCGCCCGTCGAGCGCGTGCGCCAAGCCCTCGCTGACTACATCGAGCTGCTCCCGTCGGACTCAGACCGCCAATGGCTGCTCGCCGCGGCCGGGTCGGACGCCGCGGCATGGGCCGGCGAGCTGGGACAGGAGATCGATCGCACGGGCCTCGCGGTGGAGTCGAACGTCCTGCGGTACCGACCGCTACCGGCCGTGACGCTGCGGGCCGGTCGCGGCGCCTCGCCGGTCGAGCTGGTGCGGTTGCTGCTCGCCGCCGAACTGGTCGGCACGCCCGCGACGGGTGAGCCTCGACCCGGGGGTGGCGTCCGTCCTCGGGCTCCTCGACGCCCCGATGGACGGGTCGGCGCCCGCCGCCGTGCGGCGCCTGCATCGGGTCATCGACGCACTCGAGAGCGCTGAGGAGTTCGTCGCGCGTGCCCGGTCGGGCGCGGTCACCGGACGGGTGCGCGTGCTCGGCGACGAGGGGGCGGATCTGCTGCGCGAGTTGGCCGCCGAGGATGTCACCGTGCTGGCCGGACCCGTGCTGGCGACCGGTCGTCGCGAGCTGCTCACCGTGCTGCGCGAGCAGGCGGTCTCGCGCACGCGGCACCGCTTCGGCCACCTCCAACGTCAACCGGACGCGTGAGCGTCAGTCGTTGTCGAGCTTGTCGAGCGCCCGATGCGCGACGTCGGCGATGGTGCCCTTGACGCCGGGCTCCTTGGCGTGTTCCTCGAGGTTGGCGTCGATGATGCCGAGCCGGACACGCGCGTCCTCGACGAACGAGACCTTGCCGTCATGGTCGAGGTCAAAGGCCTCGAGCAGGACGGCCTCGTCTTCCTCGTCGAACTCATTGGGATCCTCGTCGAGATCGGATGTCGTCGTCTCGTCGAGGTCGTCGTTGACGTCGTCACCATCTGCCATGGGTCCAGTATGGACGATCTGAACGGCATCACACCCGGCGCGTCGGTGCGGCGTCAGTAGATCGTCTGGCGGACGCGCTCGGGATAGGCGTCGTCGAACGCCTTGCCGTCGATCTCGCCGGATGTGATCGCGTGGATGAGCTCGCCCATTGATGGCAGCTCGGATGCGTCCCGGTGGAGCGACGCGTCCCAGAGATGTGACCGGATCAGCGCCTTCGGGCATTGCGTGTAGACCGCCGACGTGGTGACGATGATGACCGTCGTCGGGAGCTTGTCGCCGATCGCGAAGCTCTCGCGCAATTCGATGTCGGTCGAGATCTCCGCCGTGCCCATGACGCGCAGCGTGACATCGACCCCAGGGACGAAGAACAACAGGGCGATCCGCGGGTCGACGACGAGGTTGTGCAGCGTGTCGGTCCGATTGTTCCCGCGCCGATCGGGGAGCAGCAGCGTGCGGTCGTCGACGACGCGGACGAATCCGGCAGGGTCGCCCCGCGGTGAACAGTCGATACCGCCGGGACCGGACGTCGCCACGACAACGAACGGCGACGCCTCGACGTAGGCGCGGTGCAGATGGGTGAGGTGATCGATCTCCTTCTTGATCGACGACGCCACCGGCTCGCCGTACAACGCCTCCAACTCCTCGACCGTGCGTACCGTTGCCATGCCGACGACGCTACCGACCCCCGCCAGCCCCACTCTCTTCCTCGCATCTCGTGAAGTTTCGGCGCCGTGGGGCCGCCGAAACTTCATGAGATCGGGAGGTATACCCCTGGGAGGTATAGGTATACTGCAGGTGTCATGACGGACATCGCGGCGCCCGCCAACCGGGTCGAGCTGGAGATCGGCGGGATGACCTGCGCGTCGTGTGCGGCTCGGATCGAGAAGCGGCTCAACGACGTCGCCGGGGTCACCACCGCCACGGTGAACTACGCGACCGAGCGGGCGGCGGTCAGCTTCGAGAACGACGTCGCCGTCGACGACCTCATCGCCGAGATCGAAGCGACCGGCTACACCGCCACCCGCCCGCGCTCCAGCGCGCGCTCCGGTTCCGACGATGCACACGCGTCGGCGGAGGACCCTGACCCGACCGCGTCGCTGCGCATCCGTCTGATCATCTCCGCCGTGCTGACGGTGCCCGTCGTGGCGATGGCGACGATCCCGGCCCTGCAGTTCGACAACTGGCAATGGCTGTCGCTCACGCTCGCCGCCCCGGTCGTGGTGTGGGGCGGCTTCCCGTTCCACCGCGCCGCGTGGGCCAACCTGCGCCACGGCGCGGCGACGATGGACACGCTGATCTCGATCGGCACGCTCGCCGCGTTCGGGTGGTCGCTGTACGCCTTGTTCTTCGGCGACGCGGGCATGGTGGGCATGAAGATGCCGTTCGAGCTGACCATCGACCGCGGGTCCGGCGCCGATCAGATCTACCTGGAAGTCGCCACCGCCGTCACGACGTTCATCCTCGCCGGGAGGTACTTCGAGGTCCGGGCGAAGCGTCGGGCCGGGGCGGCGCTGAAGGCGCTGCTCGAACTCGGGGCGAAGGATGTCGTCGTGCTGCGCGGCGGCCGTGAGGAGCGGATCGCGGTCGACGATCTGGCCGTCGGCGACCGGTTCGTCGTCCGGCCAGGAGAGAAGATCGCCACCGACGGCGTCGTCGAGGAGGGAACGTCGGCGATCGACGCCTCATTGCTCACCGGTGAGAGCGTTCCGGTCGAGGTCCACCCCGGCGATGCGGTGACCGGTGCCACGATCAACGCCGGCGGGCGGCTCGTCATCCGGGCGACACGCGTCGGGGCCGACACGCAACTGGCGCAGATCGGGCGGCTCGTCGTCGAGGCACAGAACGGCAAGGCCGCCGTGCAACGGCTCGCCGACCGGATCTCGGCCGTGTTCGTCCCGATCGTCATCGCGATCGCCGTCGCCACGCTCGTCTTCTGGATCGCCATCGGTGAAGGCGCCGCAGCGGCGTTCACCGCGGCCGTCGCGGTGCTCATCATCGCCTGCCCGTGCGCACTCGGGCTCGCCACCCCCACGGCGCTGCTCGTCGGGACCGGACGCGGCGCGCAGCTCGGCATCCTCATCCGGGGACCCGAGGTTCTCGAGTCGACTCGGCGGATCGACACCGTGGTCCTCGACAAGACGGGCACCGTCACCACCGGGAAGATGGCGCTCGTCGACGTGTTCACTGCCGCGGGCACCGACCGCACGGATGCGCTCCGGATCGTCGGCGCGCTGGAACACGCCTCGGAGCACCCGATCGCCCGCGCGATCGCCGCCGGCGCAGCCGCCGAGGTCGGTGCGCTTCCCGCCGTCGAGTCGTTCGCGAACCGCGAAGGACTCGGTGTCGAGGGAGTCGTCGAGGGTCACACCGTGATCGCCGGGCGCCCGGCACTGCTGGACGAGCGGGCGCTGCCCCTCCCGGCCGATCTCGTCGCCCGCGAAGGACGCCGCCGAGGCGAGCGCGCAGACGACCGTCGTCGCCGGCTGGGATGGCGAGGCCAGGGCAGTGTTCGTCGTCGCCGACACCGTGAAGCCGACATCCGCCGAGGCGATCCGCCAGCTTCGCGATCTGGGACTCCGTCCGGTGCTGCTCACAGGTGACAACGAACGCGGCCGCCCGCGCGGTCGCCGCCCAGGTCGGCATCGACGAAGTCATCGCCGAGGTGCTGCCCGCCGACAAGGTCGATGTCGTTCGGCGCCTCCAGGCCGAGGGTCGAGTCGTTGCCATGGTCGGTGACGGTGTCAACGACGCGGCGGCCCTCGCCCAGGCCGACCTCGGCCTGTCGATGGGCACCGGCACCGACGCCGCGATCGAGGCCAGCGACCTGACCCTCGTGCGCGGTGATCTGCGTTCCGCACCGGACGCGATCCGTCTCGCCCGGCGGACGCTCGGGACGATCAAGACCAACTTGTTCTGGGCGTTCGCCTACAACGTGGCCGCGATCCCGTTGGCTGCCGCCGGCTACCTGAACCCGGTGATCGCCGGCGCAGCGATGGCGTTGTCGAGCGTGTTCGTCGTGTCGAACAGCCTCCGGCTGCGGAAGTTCGCGCCGCTCACCACCGACCCCGCCCAGTGACGGGACCGATCGATCAGATGAGGCCCGGGTAGCTGCCGCCGTCGAGGTGCAGGTTGACACCGGAGATGAAGCCGGCGTGGACACTGCACAGGAACGCGCAGGCGGCGCCGAACTCGCTCGTTCGTCCGAGGCGCTTCGCCGCGATCGAGTCGGCCATCCGGGCCCGCGCCTCCTCGTAGGTGATGCCGTCGCGCTCGACGGCGATGTTCGCCATCTCGTGCTGGCGCGGTGAGTCGATGCGCTCGGGGAGCAGGAAGTTGACGGTCACGTCGTACCTGGCGACATCGCGGGCCACCGCCTTGAGGATCGCCGTC
Organism: Ilumatobacteraceae bacterium; assembly: GCA_963722415.1. GTDB lineage: Bacteria > Actinomycetota > Acidimicrobiia > Acidimicrobiales > Ilumatobacteraceae > JALOLG01. The sequence continues at coordinate 12,241 of CAVRNI010000029.1, read as the reverse complement.
GCTCCGGTTCGCGCGCCGGTCGAGGCGAGCATCGACGGGCGGGGAGTGGTGACCATCGCCGACGTGATGCTGACGATGCGGCCGAACCCGCGCTCGCACATCCCCGGCACGACGCGTTGGAGGATCTTGATCGGGGTCCAGAAGTGCAGGTCGAGCGCGAGCTGGAGGTCGTCGTCGGTGATCTCGTCGAGCGAACCCGGCTTGGGACCGCGGTTGTTGAGCACGACGATGTCCGGCTCGAGGCACGCCGCGAGCAGCGCGTCGCGACCCGCGTCGGTGGTGATGTCGGCCGCGACCGGCGTGACGACTCCACCCGTGGCCGCTCGGATCTCAGCGGCGGTGCGCTCGAGCTTCGCCGCGTCGCGCCCGTTGATCACGACGTCCACGCCCTCGGCCGACAGCGCCTCGGCGCACGCCCGGCCGAGACCCTGACTCGACGCGCACACGATCGCCTCGCGTCCAGCGATCCCGAGATCCAAGGGCGCCGACTATAGGCCAGCGCACGCGGTCGGGCTCGAACGGTCGCCGTGCCTTGACCAGGCGCTGATTATATCATATATGATCGCGCCGCGTTCGCTCTGAGCGGACGGCCTCTTGTTCCGTCGTCCGGGGAAGACGTCGGGGTCAGTGGCGGGGGATGCGAGGGGGCTCGCGACGTGACTGGTCTGCCTCGCCGTGCAACACCGCCGGGCGTCGTCGCGCCGATCGGCGGCTGACCATGTCGGTAGACGGAACGGAGCACCCCATGAGGAAGTCAACCAGGTCGCTCGCGGCGATCGCCGCCGCGCTCTCGTTGCTCGCAGCCGCCTGTGGCGACGACGACGACGCCGCCGATGACACCAGCGACACAGCCGCGGCCGACGACACGGCGGCCGATGATTCCGTCGCCGGCACCGAACCCGCGGCCCCTGCGACTTCCGACGTGGACGTCGCAGCGACGGAGCCGGCGGACACCGACACGACCGAGCCGGCGGGAACGGAGCCGGCCGGCGAGAACCCGTTCGGCGGCACGTTGGCCGAGGGCGAGTTCGGCGAGAGCTACCTGCCCGACCCGGCGCTGCTCGAGCAGGCGCTCGGCGGCGCGGCCTCGCTGCCCGACGACGACATGCAGCGCAACATCGCCCTCGCCGGCGTCGCGCGGGCGTCGATCGAGGTCGACGAGGACCTGGCGCTCGAGTGCTGGGAGAACAACGGCTGCGACACCGGCACCGGCGGCGAGCTGAAGGTCGGCCTCGCCGACGGCTTCGGTGGCAACGTCGCCCGCCAGCTGTTCAAGATGGAGTTCATCCTCCAGGCGCTCACGTATCCGGAGATCGGGACGATCGCCTACACCGACGCCAACCTCGACGCGCAGAAGGCGATCTCCGACGTCCGCAGCCTCGTGGCGCAGGACTTCGACGTGATCCTGAGCTACCCCGACGCCGGTGAGGCGCTGGTGCCGGCGTACCGGGCGGCGACGGAGGAGGGCTCGCAGGTCGTGCTGTGGTCGAACGCCAACATCGGCGAACCCGGCGCCGACTACCTGACGTTCAGCGGTTCCGACATCTGCGCGATCGGGGCGAAGTACGCCGAGCTCCTGAACGAGGCACTGCCCGACGGCGGGCAGATCGCGTTCCTCGGCGGGACGCCGGGCAACACCCAGTCGCCGGTGTGGCAGGAGTGCGAGCGCGAGGCGCTCAACGACAACATCGAGGTGGTGGCCACCGCCGACACCAGTTGGACGCGGCAGGGCGCGCTGGAGGCCGCCGGCGGCATCATCAGCCAGTACCCCGACCTCGACGGGTGGAGCTACGACTACGGCGATGCGTTCGTCGGTGTCATCCGCGCCTACGAGGCGGCCGGCATCCCGCTCGACGTCGTGGCGACGGTCCAGTCCGACGACAACCCGATGCTGTGTGCGTGGAAGGAGGTCGGCAACCCGAACTTCGTGATCCATCACTACGTCGCCCTCTTCACCCAGGGCCGGATCGGGCTCACGGCGGCGATGATGAAGATGCAGGGCGCCGATGTGCCGCCCGAGCTGATCTTCCAGGCCGAGCTGAAGACGGTCGACGAGAACTCGTGTCGCACCGACATCCCCGACGACGGCTCACCGTCGACATTCATCTCGGGTGAGCTGCAGTCGAGGATGTATCCCGAATAGGTCGGGTTGGAACATCTCTGAATCGAGGAGTCAGAATCCGTATCTCTGGATCGAGATTCAAGGCCGTGTCACCGAACGCATCGAAGATAACTGAGGCCGGCTGCATCGACCTTTCAAGAATGAAAGCGTCTCGCTAGAGCCAGCCCTTTTGGACGCGTTCCCGGCCGGCGACGAATGCCACCGGTTCGGCGAACAACGTCGTGCCGTCCTCGCGCGCGGCCGCCCACTCCGGCGAATCCATCGCCGACCGCAGCGCCGCCGGGTCGTCGAACCACAACTCCGAGAACCCGTCGTGGGTGATGCCCATCATGCCGCGGGTCACGTACGCCTCGGGCAGGGCGTGGGTCTGCACGTACCGGCGCAGGCCCGGGACCTGGGCGACGAGCGGCCCGTGCACGTCGAACCAGTGATCCGAGAACTCCTGGAGCGACAGACCGGGCTTGCGCGAGACGATGAAGATGCCCTTGACCATGTCGGGGGTCGTGTCGCCTTCGAGCACGACCCGCTCGGTCCCGATCACGCTCGCCCGTTTGTGGTGCAACGGCCACCCCGGCGAGCGATCGAACAACTGGGCGTCATCGGCCATCACTGCCGCGTTCAGCGCGGCCGCCTCTGGATCGGATTCGGGATTCGAGCATCGGTCCGATGTCGTCGAACCAGAACATCGACGCGCCATCGAACGATGGGGGCGGATCCCAGTCGTACGCCTCTTTGATCGTCAGGTGTTGTACGTATCGTCGCAATGACTTGGTCTGGGCGTACAGAGGACCGTGGTTCTCGGCCCAGTAACGGTGGAACTCGGCGAGGTCCCTGTTCGTCGGATGACGAAGCGCTGGAGCAATCACTCTGATCATGTTCCGCAAACCCCCACAGTCGCATTACGCGGATTGATGCGAGTTCACATTAGCGGGCTTGACAGTTGATCACCAGCGCACAGTTGCCCTGCGCGAGCCTCGTGACATCACGAATCGGATTCGGCGCGAGCCCACATCGTCGCCGTCGCCGCTGACACGATCGATTCCCACACGTCGAGCGCCTGGCGGTGGGCCGCCACGTCATGCACCCTCAAGAGGCTCGCACCACGAGCGACCGCGGCGAGGTGCACGGCGAGCGTGCCGGCAAGGCGATCGGCCGGGTCGTCGACGGACGTCAGCTGACCGATGAACCCCTTGCGCGATGCGCCGACGAGCACGGGATACCCGAGCTCGACGAGCTCGTCGAGTCGCCGAACGAGCTCGAGGCTCTGCTCGGTGGTCTTGCCGAAGCCGATGCCGGGATCGATGATCACCTGCGGCACGCCGTCGGTGAGCGCTCGTTCGGTCTGGTCGATGAGGAAGGCCCGCACGTCACCGACGACGTCGATGTAGTCGGTATGGAGCTGCATCGTTGCCGGATCGTCGATCGGCATGTGCATGACGACCACCGGAACCTGATGGCAGACCGCAACCGCGCGCATCGCACGGTCGCGCAAACCGGAGATGTCGTTGATCATGACCGCCCCGACATCGATCGCCGCTTCGGCCACCGCCGCGTGGCGGGTGTCGACGCTGATCGGTACGCCGAGGCCGGCGACCCGCTCGATCACGGGCAGGACCCGGCTGAGCTCGTCGTCGACGTTGACCGGCTGCGCACCCGGACGGGTCGATTCGCCACCGATATCGACGATGTCGGCACCCTCGGCCACGAGTCGCGCGACATGTTCCACCGCGTCGTCGACGGCGAGGAATCGTCCACCGTCGGAGAACGAATCGGGCGTGACGTTGACGATGCCCATCAACCGGACGCGCTCGAACGACATGCTGCGCGCTCCGAGTCGGAGGTCCACCGCGTCGAGTATGGCCCGGATCCGAGCACAACCGCTGTTACTTGTTGATGTTAGGCGACCCTAACTAGAGTTCGCGCGGTGGCGATCGTGGCGAAGGTGAACGGCGACAGCACGACGAGTCGCCTCGTCGCCGACACGCTGTCGTTGGCGTACGACGACCGATTGATCGTCGATGGCCTCTCGCTGGAGGTGCCGACGGGCCGGATCACCGTCATCGTGGGCGCCAACGCCTGCGGGAAGTCGACGCTGTTGCGCGGGCTGGCGCGTTTGATGAAGCCGAAGGGTGGGGTGGTGCTGCTCGACGGCGAGCCGATCGCCCGGTCGTCGACGCGCGAGGTCGCGACCAAGCTCGGCATCCTTCCCCAGCAGCCGATCGCGCCCGACGGTCTGTCGGTCCACGACCTCGTCAGCCGCGGGCGCCACCCGCACCAGCGCTGGTTCCGGCAGTGGTCGTCCGAGGACGAGGCCGCCGTCGAGTGGGCACTCGACCAGACCGATCTGACCGAGTTGGCGGGGCGGCCGGTCGATGAGCTCTCGGGCGGTCAACGCCAACGGGCGTGGATCGCGATGGCGCTCGCGCAGGGCACACCGGTCCTCTTGCTCGATGAACCGACGACGTTCCTCGATCTCGCCCACCAGTGCGAGGTGATGGATCTCCTCCAGGACCTCAACGCGACCGATGGCCGCACGATCGTCGCCGTGCTGCACGACCTGAACCAGGCGTGCCGCTACGCCCACCACCTCATCGCGATCAAGCACGGCGCGGTGGTCGCCACCGGGCCACCCACTGCGGTGGTCACCGAATCGTTGATTGCCGACGTGTTCGGGCTGGAGGTGCGTGTCATCGCCGACCCCATCACCGGCACTCCACTCGTCCTGCCACTCGGGCGCGGCCCGCGGACGTGACCGTCCGTCGGCGGCCGCTGCTCATCGGCGGACTGGTGGTATCAGCGGTCGTTCTGACGTTCGTCACCCTGTTGTCCATCGCCTACGGGTCGAAGCCGATCCCGATCGGCACCGTCTTCAAGGCGTTCACCGAGTTCGACGGGTCGAACGACCAACTCATCGTGCGTTCTCTGCGCGTGCCCCGCACCGTGATCGGTCTGATGGTCGGGGCCTGCCTCGGGCTGTCGGGCGCGATCATGCAAGGGCTCACGCGCAACCCGCTCGCCGACCCCGGCATTCTCGGCGTCAACGCCGGGGCGGCCCTCGCCGTGGTGATCGCCATCTACGTGTTCGATGCCGGTTCACTCCTCGGCTACGTGTGGTTCTCGTTCGCCGGCGCGCTGGTCGCGTCGGTCATCGTGTACGGGCTCGGTTCGGGAGGCCGCACGGGGGCCACGCCGGTCAAGATCGCGCTCGCGGGTGCGGCAGTGTCGGCGCTGCTCGGTTCGTTCACATCCGCGATCCTGTTGCTCGATACCGCGACGCTCGATCAGTTCCGGTTCTGGTCCGTCGGATCGATCGCCGGCCGTGACGGCGACATCGCCCGACAGGTGGCACCGTTCGTCGTCGTTGCCGTCGCGTTGTCGCTCTGCACGTGGAGAGCCCTCGACACACTCGCCCTCGGCGACGACGTGGCGCGCTCGCTCGGTGCCTCGGTCGGTCGCGCCCGCGCGCTGTGCGGGATCGCGATCGTGCTCACGGCGGGTACCGCCACAGCGGCGTGCGGACCCATCGCGTTCGTCGGTCTCGTGATCCCGCACATGGTCCGCAAGTTCACCGGGCCGGCGCACCGCTGGCTGTTGCCGTACTCGATGATCCTCGCCCCGATCCTGTTGCTCGGGAGCGACATCATCGGCCGTGTGATCGCCCGTCCGTCCGAGGTGCAGGTCGGCATCGTCACGGCCCTCGTCGGGGCACCCTTCTTCGTGGCCGTCGCGCGTCGCACACGGCTGACTCAGTTGTGAGACGCCACGTCGTCCGGATCGGACCGGTGTCAGCCCGGCTGGACGTCCGCTCGATCGCCGTGTCGGCAGCGCTCACCGGCGCGGTCTTCGTGCTGTTCTGTTGGACGATCTCGGTTGGCGACTTTCCGATCCCGATCCGCGAGGTGATCGTCACGCTGCTCGGCGGAGGAAGCGAGGACTCCCGGTTCGTGGTGGGTGAGCTGCGCCTGCCGCGCGCGCTCGTCGGGGCGCTCGTCGGCGCCGCGTTCGGGCTGTCCGGCGCGATCCTCCAAATCCTCGCCCGCAACCCGCTGGCCTCGCCCGACATCATCGGCGTGACCCACGGCGCGTCGTTCGCCGCCGTGGCGGTGATCGTGCTCGGCGGCTCTGGCGATCTGCTGGGCGGGGTGGCGTCGATCGGTGTGCCGATCGCCGCCCTGCTCGGAGGTCTGGCGGCCGCGCTGCTCGTGTACGCGCTGTCCTACCGGCGTGGGCTGGTCAGCTATCGCCTGGTGCTGATCGGCATCGGGATCGGTGCTGTCATGACTGCCGTCCGTTCAGTACATGCTCACTCGGGCGACGCTCTTCGAAGCCGCGCGTGCGATGGTCTGGCTGACCGGGTCCCTCAACGGGCGCAGTTGGGGACACGTCAGGCCGGTCGCCGCCGGGCTCGTCGTGCTCGTTCCGTTGGCGCTCATCCTCGGCCGTCAGTTGCGCGTGCTGGAGATGGGCGACGATGCGGCGAAGGGACTCGGCGTGCGGGTCGAGCGCAGCCGCTTGGCGCTGATCCTGTGCGCCGTCGGACTGGCCGCGCTGGCGACGGCATCGGCCGGCCCGATTGCGTTCGTTGCGTTCTTCGCGCCGGCGATCGCCCGTCGGGTCGTGGGTTCCGGCCAGGTCGCGCTCGTGCCGTCGGCCCTGATGGGCAGCGTCGTCGTGCTCGCGAGCGATCTGATCGCGCGCCGGATCCTGGCACCGACCGAGTTGCCGGTGGGCGTCGTCACGTCGATCATCGGCGCCCCCTATCTCCTCTATCTGCTGTGGACGGCGAACTCGATCGGCCGCGGCGGCTGACGCGACTGCGCCGTCGTTGCGGAACGGTCGACCTCGTAACGTGGCGGCCATGACAGCGGACACGTTCACGGCGTTCACGGCGACCTCCGCCGACGGTGAGGTCACCCGAGCCGTCGGCTCGATGTCGGTCGACGACCTTCCCGACGACGGTGTGCTCATCGACGTCGAGCGGTCGAGTGTCAACTTCAAGGACGGCCTGGCGACGACGGCCAAGGGCAAGGTCGCCCGGATCTCGCCGCTCGTCCCCGGCATCGACCTCGCCGGCACGGTGCGCGAGAGCGACGACGATGCGTTCCCCGTCGGCAGCCCGGTGATCGCCCACGGGTACGACCTCGGCGTGTCACGGCATGGTGGATACGCCGAACTGGCGCGCGTGCCGTCCGACTGGCTCGTGCCGTGCCCGGCCGGGCTCGACCTCCGGGAGGCGATGACGATCGGAACCGCCGGCTTCACCGCCGCGCTGTCGGTGCTGTCGTTGGAGGAGCGCGGGCTGACGCCCGGCGCTGGCCCCGTCCTCGTGACCGGCGCAACCGGGGGAGTGGGCTCGATCGCCGTCGGCATCCTCGCCGCACGCGGCTACGAGGTCGTCGCGAGCACCGGCAAGCAGGAAGCGGCGACGTACCTGCGAGGCCTTGGCGCGGCGGACGTGATCGACCGCACCGAGCTCTCGGGCGAGGGCGGCAAGCCGCTCGAGTCGATGATGTGGGCGGCGGCGGTCGACTGCGTCGGCGGACCGACGCTCGCCAACGTGCTGGCCAGGATCCGCTACGGCGGGGCAGTGGCGGCGAGTGGTTTGACGGGCGGTGCCGGACTCGACACGACGGTGCTGCCGTTCATCCTGCGCAACGTGGCGTTGCTCGGGATCGACTCGGTGCAGACCGCGATCGACCGCCGGCGTGCCGTCTGGGAGCTGCTCGGTGGAGAGATGAAGCCCAACGGGCTCGAGTCCGTCGCCAACGACGTCACGCTCGACGGCCTGAGCGACGCACTCGACACGATCCTCGCCGGCGGGGCCACCGGTCGGATGGTGGTCGACGTGCGCGCCGGGTGATCGTTCCACCGGCGCGCCATCGTCGAGTGGCAGGAATGCGCCGCCCGCTGTCGCCATCACCGGCTCGTGCCGCCACGGCGCGTCTTATCGTGGGCTCGGTGACGATCGTTCCCGACGACAAGAACTGGACGTGGGTGCTCGAGCGCGAGTGCCCGGACTGCGGCTTCGACGCGCCGTCGGTCGACCTCGGACGGGTGGGCGCGACGATTCGTGCCATGAACACGGCGTGGGACGCGGTGCTGCGGCGTCCGTCGGTTCGTGACCGGCCGTCGCCGTCGGTCTGGTCGCCGCTCGAGTACGGATGTCACGTCCGCGACGTGTACCGCGTGTTCGCCGGCCGCCTGTCGCTGATGCTGGCCGAGGAGCATCCGACGTTCGCCAACTGGGACCAGGACGTGACGGCGATCGACGACCGCTACGCCGAGCAGGATCCGGCGACGGTGGCATCGCAGCTCGTCGATGCGGCCGCGGCGCTCGCCGCCGGGTTCGACGGTGTCGGCGACGACGAGTGGTCCCGAACGAGCGAACGCAGCGATGGCTCGGTGTTCACCGTCGACTCGTTCGCTCGGTACCTGCTCCACGACCCGATCCACCATCTCTGGGACGTCGGCGAACCATTCGACGCCGACAGCGTGCGCAGCTGATCGATGTCGCTCGCCGCGGCGGGCTCGTGATCACGTCGCGGGACACGTGCCGTGTACGTCGCAATCAGCCGACCTCGGGGGTCCGGTCCCGATACCGTTCGACCAGTGATCAGCAGCTGGGTGGACTCCAACTGGCTGCGGGTGCTCGGGTATGGCCTCGCGGCGGCGGCGTGCCTGCACGCGGGGCTGCGCGAGCGGTCCCGGCGACCGAGCGGGCCGAGCCGTGACATCTGGCCGACGTTCTGGTTCCTGACCGCCGCGCTCCTCGCCGTGATGGCATTGGCGCGGGCCGCCGACCTCGGTGAGCTGGTGTCCGACTTCGGCCGCCGGACCGCCCGCGACGAGGGCTGGTACGAGATCCGCCGGGAGTATCAGGCGATCGCCGTCGCCTCGGTTGGCGCGATCTGGTTCGTGTCCGTCGTACTCGCCGTCTGGCGGGTCCCGGAGCGACGCCGTCGGTACCTCCCATCGGCCCTGGTGGTGTTCTCGCTCGTCTGCTTCGCCGGGATCCGCATCATCTCGCTGCACCAGGTCGACACGCTGTTGTACAACCGGCCGATCCTGGGGGTGCGCATCGTGACGATCGTCGAGCTGACGGGGGTCGCGCTGACGATCCTCACCACCTACTGGCACCCCTTCGCCCGGGCCGATCTCGACGATGGGACCACGCCGGCGATCGACGTCGAGCGACGTCGATCAGCCGGCGTGATCGAGGAGTAGGCGTCGGTCGTCCGACTCCGAGCGCTCGAGGTCGAACCCAACCGCTTCCAGTTCGGCGAACCAGTCGTCGCTCGGCACGGTGGCCCGTCGCGAGTCGTTCGAGGTGAGCGAGCTCGCCCAGCCGGGGCTGGCCGGCGTCCACAGCGGCCGGGCCACGGTGATGTTCGGGAGGGCGGCCACCTCGAGCTGACGCTCGCGCCGGACGCTGAGCAGGGCGGCGACGGCGACGACGAGAACACCGGCAACGGCGGCGTCGAGCCAGTAGTGGTTCGCCGTGGCGACGATGGCCAGCAACGTGATCGCCGGGTGCAGCATCACCCACAGGCTGCGACGGGTGCGACGGATGCTCACGTACGCACCAGCGACGATGAATGCCCATCCGAAGTGCAGCGACGGCATCGCCGCGAACTGGTTGGCGACCGACTTCGACGTGTCGGTGCTGTAGATGCGAGGACCGAACCGCTGCAGCGTGTCGACGAAGCCGGCGTCAGGGAGCATGCGTGGCGGCGCCAGCGGGAACGCGACGTGGATCGCCAGGGCGGCGACGGTGACGCTGATGAAGGTGTTCCGGATCCGCCCGTAGGCGCTGTGATGCCGGAAGAACACCCAGAGGAGGAAGGCGACGGTCAACGGGAAGTGCACCGTGACGTAGTACCGGTTCAAGAAGGCGACGAATGTGTGGCTGTGCATGACCAGGTCCTGCACGGTGCGCTCGGAGAAGAAGTGGAACTGCTTCTCGAAGTCGACGACGCGCCGGGCGTTGTCCATCGCCGCGTCGGTGTCGTTGCGGGTCAGGAACCGGATCTGGCGGTAGATCGCGAACACGCCACCCATCATCAGCAGCTCGATGCCCAGCCGACGGCCGAGGCGAGGCGAGCGCGACGCATCGGAGCGGTCCATACGCTCGTATTCGTCGGTGGCGAGGTGGCGGTTCATCGTGTGCTCCGGATCGGGTTGGACTGGCGCTTGATGGTTCTACGATCTCCGAGACCGCTGTCGTGGCGCTGACAAGGCGCTGACTTCTCGTTTTCAGCGTTGACTGGCCTCGTTTGCCCGGTTTCCCAACACGTCTCCCAAATCTGAGTGGCGTCGGACGACCCTGATACGTGCCGCCGGCAACCTCGGTTGTGTGACGTTTGACCGGTGGTGTGGGGCGTTCTCATCGCGAGGCCGAACATGCGGCCATCGTGCGCTGCGCCGGGCCCCCGTTTCGTCGGCCGATGGTCGCTGGCGCGATCGCCTCGAGCCGTACGTCTCGAGACGTACGACCGTGTCATCCGCTCGGTGCCCGGCGCCCCGATCGGTGGTCGGGGGAGCGCCGACGGTGGCTCAGCCTTCGGTGTCGGGGGCGTCGCCGCGGTCGGCGAGCACGAGGCAGAACGGGTGCCCGGCGGGGTCGATGTACACCCGGAACGTCTTGCCCGGCTGCACGTCGGCCTTTCGAGCGCCCAGTGCGAGCACCTGCTCCTCACCGATGTCGAGGTCGTCGACGTCGAAATCGAGGTGCAGCTGCTGCGGGTGTTCGTCGCTCGGCCACACCGGCGGCACGTGACCTGGTGCCTTCTGGAAGGCGATCGTCGCGCCGCCGTCGCTCGTCAGCTGCGCCCACTCGTCATCGACGTGGCCGACCGCCCAGCCGGTGATCGCCGCGTAGAACTCGGCGAGCGCCCCGTGGTCGGGGCAGTCGAGCGCGACGAGGCTGAACGTGGCGATCCCGGGCATCCCACGACCGTAATTGATCAATAAAATACGCCTCAACGGCCGACGTAGTGCGGTTCGCGCTTTTCGAGGAACGCGGCGACGCCTTCGCGGTGGTCGTCGGTGCGGAACAGCTCGCCGAGGCTGGCGCTCACCCAGCGCCCGAGCTCGGTCCCAGTCGGGATCGAGCGCCTGTCGGAGGCCGTGCTTCAACCGTTGGACGGCGAGCGGCGGGTTGGCCGCGATGGCGTCGGCCAACTCGAGCGCCTGCGGCAGCAGCTCGTCGTGGGGGACGACGCGGACACGAGCCGGACGCGCAGCGCCTCCTCGGCGTCGATGAGCCGCCCGGTGAAGAGCAGGTCGGCCGCGACCTCGCGGCCGACGAGCTGCGCCAGCCGGCCGAGCCCGGCGACGTCGCAGCACAGGCCGCGCTTCACGAACAGCTCGCCGAACCGGGCGCGCTCCGACGCGACGCGGATGTCGGCCATCAGCGCCAGCTCCATCCCCCAGCCGACGGCGGCGCCGTTGACGGCTGCGATCACGGGCACGTCGGTCTCGAGCAGCGCGCCCGCGGCCGGCGTGAGCCGCGGCGCGGCGGCGAGCCGGGCCGCCGTCTCCGAACCGGCCGCCACCATGATCTGCTTCACGTCGTCACCGGAGCAGAACGCCGGATCGGCACCGGTGATGACGAGGCACCGTGCCGTCGTCGACTCCACCGCCCGGCGCAGCTCGTCGTAGGTGGTGTGGGTCAGCGCGTTGCGCGCCTCGGGCCGGTTGAGCGTGATGATGCCGACTTCGCCCCGCGTCTCGTACGTCAACTCGGTGTACACACCGCCGAGCATGCCACCGACCAACCTGTCTGCTCAGACGCAGCCACGCTTCATCTGGCGCAGGCAGTTCACCCGGACATCGATATGGTCCTCACCGAGAGTTCATCGTGACCTGGCTGCCGCTCCATGATGCTGCTAGAGGTGCCGCGATCTACCGACGCGGCAGCTGACGAGCTCGTCATTGGTGGCGGCGCTCCACCGGTGGCGGCCCACCGCTGGCGTGACGTTGTTGCACGGTCGTGGTGGATCGCCCATCCCGACGTGCTCGACCTGTTTCGTGTGCGCATGACGCAGGTGCTCCAATGCGTGTCGGTTACGCGAAGAGCGTCGGTTCCCCGGTGTCCTGTAGCAATCAGAGCCTCGAGCC
>CAVRNI010000028.1:0-108257 GCA_963722415.1 Ilumatobacteraceae bacterium | reverse complement strand
TCTATCCATCGTGATGCTGGTGGGAGTCTCGGCGTGACGGTGATCAAGACGCTGTGGGCGTCGGTTCAGGGCGATCCGGTGTTCATGCGCAGGGTCAACGGCTGGCTCACGGTCTTCTGGATCCTGATGATCCCCGTGTCGATCGTGACGGGCTGGATCTCGGAGGTCGTCTACGTGTCCGTCCTGTCACTGTGGGCGTTGGTGTCGGGCCACTGGAGTGCATGGCAAGCCGCCCGTGTCGAAGTCGTCCAGCAGGAAGCGATGCGCAAGGCCGAGGAGGACCCGGTCGAAGAACGCGTCGTCCAGAAGATCGTCGAGGAGACGACGGTCCAACCCCTGCCCGCGACGGACACCCCCGCCGTTTAGCCCTGCTCAGAGTCGATGTGACACCCCTTGTTTAGGGTGGTTGGTGTCCGGCTTCCCCCTGGTTGATCGTGTGGATCGAGAGGGGTTGGGTCATGGAGGATCGTGGTGTCGGCGAGGCGATCGCCGGGTTGTTGGCGGTCGATGTGGCCGGGTGTGACCGGGCTGGTCTTGCGGGGGCGGTGAAGTTGGCGCAGCAGGTGCGAGGTTGGGTGGATGCGGTCGATGTGGCGATCGCCCGCCGCTCGCGCGAGCTGGCTGCGGAGGGTCGCTCCGAGTCAGCCGCTGAGGTGCTGACCGGATACGGCCGTCGCTCGACGCGGGAGACCAAAGCGGCGTCGGATCGGTCTGAGGTGTGTGAGCAGATGCCCGGCTTCGAGACCGCGCTCGGCTGCCGGTGACGTGTCCTCCAGCCATGTCGACGCGGTTGCGAACGCGGCCAAGGGTTTGGATGATGCGGGTCGGGAACGTCTCGGCGAGTTGCAGGACGCGTTGTTGGGCTTCGCCCGGATCGAGCCGGTCGGGGTGTTCGAGCGTCGCTGCCGGCTCCTCGGCAAACGCCTCGCCGGTGATGAGGGTGAGTCCGAACTCGACAAACAGAAGGCGGCGGTGTCGGTGCGACGCTGGGTCGACAAGGCGTCCGGGATGCACCACACCCACCTCACCTTGGATCCGGAACGGGACGCCAAGTTGTGGTCGGCGATCGACGCCCAACTCGCCACCCTAAAACAGCAGGATGGCAACTCCGGCACCCCGATCGATCAGTCTTGTTCGCCGACGCCGTGGTGTCGGCGGTTTCCGGTGAGCGCAGTGGGGATCGGCGGGTGCCGGAGATCTGTGTCCACGTCGACTACGCCACGATGCTCAACGGCCTCCACGAGGCTTCGGTGTGTGAGACCGCCGATGGGATCCCGCTGCCACCCGAGACGGTGCGCCGGTTGGCGTGCGAGGCAGCGATCGTGCCGATCGTGCTCAACGGCGCCGGCGAAGCCCTGAACTGTGGCCGCGAGGCCGCGGGTCGCGAACCGGGCGCAGCGGCGGGCGTTACGGGCGATGTACCGCACCTGCGCCTACCCCGGCTGCGAGGTGGTGTTCGACCGCTGCGACATCCACCACGTCATCGAATGGCTCCGCAACGGCAGCACCGATTTGGACAATCTGCTCCCACTTTGTGGCCGCCATCACCATCTCGTTCACGAAGGACGCTGGCGGATCACCCTCGACAAACACCGGGTCATCACGATCCACCGACCCGACGGCACCCGACACTTCCACGGCACCACCACCAACCGCACGAGGCGCGATTGCGTCGCGGGCAACTCCGATCGCCGGGTGGCAACTGCGCGCTCGACAGGTCCGCCGTGATGTCAGTCGTCTGGGATCTCGAACTGCACCGTTGCCCGCTCGATGAGCAGCGGCGCAACGATGCCCTTGGCGATCTCGACGTGGCGCGGCGAGTCGCGATACGTGATGTATGCGTCGAGCGTCTCGAAGTCACCGACGATGCCGAAGTCGTAGTTGCCGTCGGTAGCGCCCACGTCGTGGCCGAGCCGGTAGCTCACGACGCCGTCGAGCGTGGCGACGTACTCCAGCAGGAGCTTGGCGGCACCGTCGATCTGATCGCGGGTCGTTTCGGGCTGAAAGTGGAACAGGACGCAGTGACGGATCATGCGACCATGATGTCGCGCCTCGGGGCCTGGTGGCGACTTGCGTCGAGCACTCTGTGTTCAGCCTGGCGCCACCTGCGTGCGCTCCCATGCCGCCGCCAGGAGGGCGTAGCGCCCGCCGGTTGCCATCAACTCGTCGTGGGTCCCGACCTCGGCGATCCGGGCGTGGTCGACGACGGCGATGCGATCGGCCCGCCGCACGGTCGACAGCCGGTGGGCGACGACCACCACCGACCGGCCGCGCATCAACCGTTCGAGCGCACCCTCGACCACGGCCTCGGTGCCGGGATCGAGGTTCGACGTCGCTTCGTCGAGCACCAGGACCGCCGGATCGACGAGCGCGGCGCGGGCGAGCGACACGAGTTGGCGCTCCCCGGCCGACAGCCGCGAGCCTCGCTCGCGCACCGGCGTCGCCAGGCCCTCCGGGAACGCCTCGAACCGTTCGAGCACACCGATCGCGTCGAGCGCGGCCCGCACGTCGTCGTCGGACGCATCCGGACGCGCGATCCGCAGGTTGGCGGCGATCGTGCCGTCGAACAAGAAGCCCTCCTGGGGCACGACGACGATGCGCTCACGCAACGACGCGAGCGTCGCATCGCGCAGGTCCACCCCGCCGAACGTGACCGTCCCGTGGTCAGGGTCGTACAGGCGCGACATCAGCTTGGCCACCGTCGACTTGCCGGCCCCGGTCGGGCCCACGAGCGCCAGTCGTTCACCGGCACCGACGTGAAGCGACACGTCGACGAGCGCGGCGGTCGACGTTCCGGGATAGGAGAACGTGACACCGTCGACGACGAGGTCGCCGCGCGGCGGCAACGGGACCGCGTCGTCGTGTTCGTCGACGGCTGGTTCGGTGTCGAGGATCGTGAACAGCTTGTGGAGCGACGCGGTGGCCGACTGCACCGTGTTGTAGAGCTGCGAGAGCTGCTGCACCGGCTCGAACAGGCTGGCGAGCAGCAACACGACGGCCACGACCGTGCCGACCGACAGGTCGCCGCGGTGCACGAGCAGCCCACCGGCGCCGATCACCAGGGCGGTGGCGAGCACGCCGCAGAACTCGACCAGACCGAAGTACCACGTCGACACGCGGACGCTGTGCAGGTGCGAGTCGTAGAGCGCCCGGTTCGACGTGCGGAAGCGACGCCGCTGCTCGGGCTCGCGGGCGTAGGCCTGGATGACGCGCACGCCGCTGATGCCCTCTTGCAGCGCCGAGAGGTTCTGGCCGACCCGTTCGCGCACCTCGAGGTAGGCGGCGTTGGAGTCGCGCTGGAACTTGATCGAGGCGATGATGATGATCGGCAGCACCATCAGGGCGACGAGCGTGAGCTGCCACGACAGGAAGAACAACACGACCAGCGAGAACGTCAGCAGGATCGCCGCCGCGACGAACTGCAGGACGCCCCATTGCACGAGCTCGGCCAGCGACTCGATGTCGGCCGTCATCCGCGACACGAGCACGCCCGACTTGTTGCGGTCGAAGAAGGCCAGCGACTGGCGTTGGATGTGGTCGAACACACGGATGCGCAGGATGCGAAGGAACCCCTCGCCGGCACGGTTGACGAACACGTGCTGCTGGCGCCCACCGAGGTAGGCCACGATCGCCACGACGACGTAGAGCACCACGGAGACGTCGAGCGCCCGGGCGTCGCCGTCGCGGATCCCGTGGTCGATCCCGTACCGAACGAGCAACGGGCCGATGACCGTTGCCGACGTCGACACCGCGATGAACGCCAACGCGGCAAGGACGGTGCGGCGGAACGGCGCGGCCATTCGCGCCGCACGCCCCAACACGGCGCGGGCCTCGTCGCGTTCGAGGCGTTCCTCGTCGCTGATGGCGGCGCCCATGCCGAACATCAGTCGCCTCCCGCGAGCGCCGCGACCTCGACGTCGTCGTCGCCGTGGAGATCGACTCGGTCCATCGCGGCGAGCACGTCGCGATACCGCTGGCTGCTGGCGAGCAACTCGGCGTGTGTCCCCTTGGCGGCGACGCGACCACGGTCGAGCAGCACCACCGTGTCGGCGATGGCGATCGTGCCGGGCCGATGGGCGATCACGATCGTCGTGCGACCGTGCATCACGGTTTGCATCGCGTCGCGGATCTCGTGTTCCTTCGACGGGTCGACGGCGCTCGTGGCGTCGTCGAGCACGAGGATCCGCGGGTCGGCCACGATCGCCCTGGCGATCGCGATCCGCTGGCGTTGCCCGCCCGACAGCGAGTACCCGCGTTCGCCGATCAACGTGTCGTATCCCTCCGGCAGCTTCACCACGAAGTCGTGCGCGCCCGCCAGTCGCGCCGCGGCTTCGATGCGCGGGCGGTCGGCGGTCGGATCGGCGAAGGCGATGTTGGCGGCGACCGTGTCGTGGAACAGCAACGTGTCCTCGAACACCACCCCGACCGCGCGCCGCACGTCGTGCACCGCGACGTCGCGCACGTCGATGCCGTCGATCTCGACGGCGCCCTGCTGGGGGTCGTAGAAGCGCAGGAGCAGCCGGGCGACCGTGGACTTCCCCGAGCCGGTCTCGCCGACGAGCGCGGCGGACTCGCCGGGTGCCAGCTCCAGGGTGAAGTCATCGAGCACCGGCCGGCCGGTCTCGTCGCCGGCGTGGTAGCCGAACGTCACGTCGCGGAACGTGACCGCGCCGAGGGGTGCGGCGGTCGGGCAGGGGCGACGGGTTGCGCCGGGTCGCGGATGTCGGGGACCGTCCGGAGCACCTCGTGGACGCGTTCGAGGGCGGCCGCCGCACGTTGTCCCCACGCGAGCGTCATCCCGATCGTCCGCAACGGCCACACGAGCAGCGCGACGTAGAAGTTGAAGGCGACGAGCTCACCGACGGTCATCTGGCCGTTGAGCACGCGATGGCCGCCGATGCCCAACACCGCGATCAGCCCGAGCGACGGGAGCAGGTCGATGGCCGGGAGATAGCGCGACCGCACGCGTGCCGCCTGCACCGAGACGCGCTGGATGTCGTCGGCCTCGGTTCGCAGCTTGTCGGACTGCACCCGCTCGGCGCCGAAACCCTTGATCACCCGCACGCCGGCGATCGTCTCCTCGACAACGGTGGCGAGCTGCGCCTGCTCGGCTTGCACCGCCAGCACCGCCGGGTGGATCGCCGCCGAGAACCGCTTGGCGGTGACGTTGACGAACGGGAGCGGCGCCAGCGCCACGAGCGCCAGCAACGGATCGGTGAGGAACAGGATCACCACGACGCCCGCCACGAGGGCGAAGTTCGAGATCGTGAGCGGGATCATCACCACGAACGCCTGCACCTGGTTGAGATCGCTCGACGAGCGGCTCATCAACTGACCGGTCTGAGCCCGGTCGTGGTACCCGATGTGCAGCCCGAGGATGTGGTCGAACAGGCGCTCGCGCAGCCGGGTTTCGGTCAGCCGGCTCTCGCGGAACGCGACGTAGCGGCGCAGCGCGGTGAACATCCCGGTCATCAACCCGGCGCAACCGATCAGCACCGCCCAGATGACGACCGAGCCACCGCGTTCGATGCCGCTGTCGATCGCGTGACGGGTGAGTTGCGGGATGGCGATCTTGCCGACGGTCCAGACCAGGCCAGCGGCGATGCCGATCGCGAGGCCTCGGCGCTGGTGGGACAACACCTCGAGCAGGTACTTCCACGCGTCCCTGCGTCGATCGTTTCCCTCGTCCACACGACCTCCTGACCTCGAAGGGTACCGTTCGACCCATGCCGCTCACCGGTGGGTTGCCGACCCGGATCGGCCTCGGGACGGCGCCGATCTCATCGCACCGCACGGCGCCGCATTGGTGGGGACCGCAGGATCGCGACACCGCCGTCGCCGCGGTGCGGGCCGCCGTCGACGCCGGGGTCGGGTGGATCGACACGGCACCGATGTACGGGTGGGGACGCGCCGAGGAGATCGTCGCCGAAGCCCTCACCGGCGTCGCCGACGGACCACTCGTGTTCACGAAATGCGGGACGCTGCGCGCCGGCGACGGCTCGTTCTACACCGACAACTCGCCCGTCGCGGTGCGTGGCGACGTCGAGGCCAGCTTGCGACGGCTCGGCGTCGAGCAGCTCGACCTCGTGCAGGTCCATGACGAGGACCCATCGGTCCCGGTCGAAGAGACATGGGGCGCGCTCCACGACCTCGTGCGCGAAGGGCTGGTCGGCGCGGCCGGGCTCTCGAACCACCGGGTCGAACTGCTCGACCGAGCGCTCGCGGTCGCGCCGGTCACCACTGTTCAGAACCAGTTCTCGCTCGTCGACCGGTCACCGGAGTCCGACGGCACGCTGGAGTGGTGCGAGCGCCACGGCGTGGCGTTCCTGTCGTGGGGCTCGCTCGGGGCCGGCTTCCTGGCCGACGGCTTCGACCTCGCCGGGCTCGACCCCGACGATCTGCGGCACCGACTGAGGTGGGCGGGCGCCGACGCGGCCCTGACGGCGAGGACCCGCGAGGCGGTCGCCACCATTGCGTCGTCACACGGCTGCACGATGGTCGCCGTCGCCCTCGCCTGGCTCACGACGCGCCCGTACGTGTTCCCGATCGTCGGGGCGCGCACGCCGGCCGAGGCGGTCGCCCTCGCCGACCCCCTGCCGGTGCTCGACGCCTCCGAGCTGGCGCTGCTCGATCCGTCCCCGAGCTGAAGCGCTTCGATCAGCTGTGTCTGATCATTTGGGTCTGATCAGTTCGGCGAGCAGCTCGCGCACCCGCTCCTTGGGGCGGCCGATGATCGCCCGGTCGGCCGTGACGAGCAGCGGTCGTTGCAGCAGCATCTTGTTCGCCAGCAGGACGTCGACGATCTGGTCGTCGGTTGCCACATCGGCGTCGCTGAGCCCGAGCTTCTTGAACAGGCTGTCGCGGCGGACCAGGTCGGTGTGCGGGTCCTCGAGCTTGGCGAGGATCGCCCGCAACGTGGCCTCATCGGGTGGCGTCTTGGTGTAGTTCACGATCTCGACGTCGGCACCGAGCTCGGCGACAATGCCCACGGCATTGTTCGAGGAGTTTCAATTCGTGTTGTGGTACATCGTGACGGCGGCCATGGGGCCACGATATCGAGTCCCGGAACCCCGGTCGGTAGGGTCCGCGCGGTGCTCGGCTCGATACGTCACGAGACCGTGATCCGGCGACCGGCCGACGCGGTCTGGCAGCTCGTCGGTGACGCGGCGCGGCTGTACGAGTGGTTTCCCGGGATCACGTCGTCGCCCGTCGACGGCACGAGCCGGCTGATCACGACCGACGCCGGGCTCCCGATGCCCGAGGAGATCCTCGTCGTCGACCCGATCCAGCGCCGGTTCCAGTACCGGCTCACGTCGCCCATGATCCGCCACCACCGCGGCACGATCGACGTCCTCGACCTCGACGACTCGACGTGCGTCGTCGTCTACTCGACCGAGGCCGACCCGCGGGCAATGGCCCTCGTGATCGGCGGCGCCACGGCGGGGGCGCTCGAGGAGTTGCGGCGGCAGATGGAGATCGACGCGCCGGCCGACGATCACTCGAATGGCGATCGCTGATGGGTCGCAAGATCCTGCTCGTCACGACCGATCAGCAGCGCTTCGACACGCTCGGCTGCAACGGTGGGACCATCGCCCGCACGCCTGTCGCCGATTCGCTCGCGGCCGGCGGGTACCGGTACGAGCGCGCCCATCCACAGTCGGTCGTGTGCATGCCGTCGCGGTCCACCATCCTGACCGGGCAGCACCCGAGCACCCACGGCGTGTGGATGAACGGTGTTCCGCTCCCGGTCGACGCGCCGTCGGTCGCCTCCGTGCTCAACCGTGCGGGCTATCGCACGGCGATCATCGGCAAGCCGCACTTCGAACCATTTCTCGACCCGTTCGCGAGGTTCGTCGAGAACGGGTTCGCCCGTGCGGGCACGGTCACCACCACGCAGCCATCGTCCGACGGCACGACCACCGGACCGCACCGTGGATTCGAGCACTTCGAGTCGGCGACCCACACCGGCGCCGGGTCGCTGCACTACGCGAAGTGGCTCGCCGACGCCCATCCCGAGGCGGTCAGGATGTTCTACCCGGTGCTCGATCCCGATCTCGAGGTCAACGCGCTCGGCGGCGGCGACACCGGCGCCCCACAGGTGCACGACAACCCGATCCCCCGCGAGTGGTACCACACCGACTGGGTGGCCGACCGCACGATGGCCTGGCTCGACTCGTTGGCCGCCGACGACGACTGGTTCTGCTGGATGAGCTTTCCCGACCCGCACCACCCGTGGGACCCACCGGCCGCCGAGCTCACACGGGTGGACTGGCGCGACGTGCCACTGCCGGCGGGATACATCGCCGACGCCGGGCGCGCGAGCAGGTGCTCGACGGCAAGCCACGACACTGGCGGGCGTGGTACGACGGCCGGCTGGTGTCGAACTACGAGGCACCCCTGCGGTGGGTGCCGGCAACGCTCACCGCCGACCAGGTGCGCGAGGTGAATGCCCGCAACGCCGTCGAGTGCGAGCTCATCGACGAGGCGCTCGGCCGGGTGCTGGCGACGATCGATGCTCGGGGTTGGGGTGACGATGTCGACGTGGTGTTCACGACCGACCACGGCGAGCTGCAGGGTGACTTCGGGCTGCTGTTCAAGGGGCCGTACCACGTCGACGGGCTGATGCGGCTGCCGCTGATCTGGCGACCCGCCCGCTCGTCGGGCCCGACGGCGTCGACCGTGACGCGCCCGGTCGGGCTCGTCGACCTGGCACCGACGTTCTGCGCGATCGCCGGCCTCCCTGTGCCGTCGTGGATGGAAGGCCGTCCGCTGCCCGTCGACGACCATGACGCCGACGGGCGGGGATTCGAGCGCGTGCTGACCGAGTGGGACAGCGTGCTGTTCGGCGTCGATGTCCACCTGCGCACGATCACGCGCGACGGATGGGTGTGCACCACCTATCAACCGGGACACAGTCACGACGGCACCGAGGGCGAGCTCTACGACCTGACCTCGGACCCGTTGCAGCGCACCAACCGTTGGGACGATCCCGCCTGCGCCGGGATGCGCAGCGACCTGGTCGCCGACCTGTGGGATCACCAACCGCCGGCGCGGTCACCGCGACGGCGGGTCGAAGCGCCGGTCTGACACGCTCCCGCCCCAAAAGAGAGTCAAGGAGAGTCATGGTGAGTCATGGCCGCGACACCCCCTTGTTAGCGTCGTCCACGCCGACGTCCCCCGAGTCCAGCCGACACGTCCGGGGTACGTCATGCAGTTCTGCTCAGCCCACCGCCCGCCGCGAGCGGGAATCGATCCCATCGAACGCGCCGAACAGGCGCTCGCGGTCATCGCCCTCGCGATCGAACGTCCACCCGTCGCCGAGACGATCGTCCTCCTGCTCGACCACGAGCGGCGGGGCGTGTGCGTCACCGTCGTCAGCGGCACCACCCGCCCGGACGACGCGGTCGAGGTCGCCGAGTGCCTCGCCACCACGGGGGCGCACACCGGGCGCCTCGGCGCGCTCGTGGTGGCAACCGTCCGCCCCGGGGGTGGTCCGCTCGAGGGCGACGGCGACCGGTGGCTCGAGATGAGCGACCTGACGTCGGCCGTCGGTGTCGAGTTGGTCGAGTGGTTCGTCATCGGCGACGCCATCCACTGCCCGCGCGACCTCCTCGGCGAACCGCCGCGTTGGCGATCAGGGTGACGACGGGTGAGCCGCGCGCGCCCGTCGTTGGGCCGGCGTCAGGCGGAGCCCAGCGGCCCGCAGACGTCTCACCAGTTCCCGACTCTCGACCTCCACCGCCCCGGCCGCGATGAGCTCGGCGCGGTGCTCGTCGGGAACGTCGTAGTGATCGCCCTGGAACCCACGGCGCGGCAGCCCGGCCGCGTCGGCGAACGCCCAGAGCTCGTCGAGCGACTCGTCGCTCACGAGATGGCACCACTTGCGGCCCCGCCACCACCACCTGGCCTCGTCGATCAGCACCGTCACCGCCGACAGGGTGGCACAGTCCGAAACCCGGTCGGCAAGCCACGCCACCCCATTTCGCCTTGTGCCGTGCCGATTCGTGCCGATAGATGGTCATGAAGCCGTCACCGCCGAGGTCTTGTCGCGTCTGCACACGACGCCGCGGACGTCGGCCGCGATCGGGTCTCGATGGCTGATGTTCGCCGTTTGGTACAGAGCCCACCGCACGTAGGCGCCTCGCAGGCGATGCGTCCGATGCGGGTCGAGGCGTCGACCGTCGACTTCTGGCAGTCGATGCTCCGCGTCGCGTTCGGTGTGTTCATCGGCGAGAGCTTCGCGGTCGGTCTCTACGTGCTGCTGTGGCCGAACGGGTCGCATCGATTGGCGCTCTTGGTGGTCGCCGCGGCCAGTGTGTCGGTGGCGACGGTCAGCGCATTGCTCATTCCGTGGATCGCCCGCCAGCCTTGGCGAGGGCAGTTCTCGCTGGCGTGGACACTCCTCGCCAGCGTCGCGCTGACCGCCACCGTGTGGCTCGACGGCGGGCTCTCGAGTCCGTTGCTGTTCTTGATGCTGTTCCCCGTCGTGTATGCGGGCTTGGTGTTCCGTCCCGTCGCGGCGGCCGCGTGCGCCGTCATCTCGCTGCTCGAACTGGTGTCACTCGCCGCTGCCGACGGGACGACTTCCGAAGGCGACCGGTTCCTCATGGCGGCTTCGGTGATCGCCGGACTGGGCGTTCTGACGTGGTTGGCGTCGGCCCACCGGGCGCGCTGGGACCGTCGTTACGTTGCCCTGACTCGTGAGCTCGAGGTCCTGGCGACCACCGATCACCTCACCGGATGCCTCAACCACCGCGCCTTCAACGACCGAGTGATCGGCGAGATCGCCCGCGCCGTGCGACACGGGTACCCGCTGAGCCTGGTCGTCGCCGACGTCGACGACTTCAAACGTGTGAACGACACCCATGGTCATCCCGCCGGCGATGCGGCATTGGAGTTCGCCGGCGTGACGTTGCGCGAGCGGTCCCGCAGTTCGGACGTCGTCGGACGGATCGGCGGCGACGAGTTCGCCCT
The DNA here is from genome assembly GCA_963722415.1 of Ilumatobacteraceae bacterium. Classification (GTDB taxonomy): domain Bacteria; phylum Actinomycetota; class Acidimicrobiia; order Acidimicrobiales; family Ilumatobacteraceae; genus JALOLG01. The sequence goes on along the minus strand of CAVRNI010000028.1, from coordinate 97,283 downwards.
CTTGCTGCCCGAGATGCCCCTCGAAGCGGCCGCCCGCTACGCGCAGCGCGTGTTCCGGCCGTCGGGCAGCGGCACGAACTCCCTGACGTTCAGCGCCGGCGTCGCGGCCCTCGACCTGACGGAGCCCACCGCCGAGCACCTCTTCGAGGAAGCCGACCGCACGCTCTACTTCGTGAAGCGCCACGGCGGCCGTGGCATCGCGATCGCCACCGGGTCCGGCACGCCCTCCACTTCGACCTCGAACACGAGATCGTCGGATGACACGCGCCTGGCGGGGATGTCTCCTCGCCGCCCCACCCGCTGACCTGGCGGCTCTGCCCGAGCACCACTCGCCCGGTGGCACAATCGGGTCCATGAGCGCTGACGAGCACGAGCTGCGCGCCGCGTGGTCGCGCTGCGCCGGCGACACGCGCGATGCGCGGGCGCTGTTCGATTCGGTGCTCAGCCGCCACCGTGAGCCCCACCGCCACTACCACGGTGTCCGGCACGTCACGTGGGTGGTTCGCCACGTCGAGGAGCTCGCCGCCACGGAACCGGTCGACGACGTCGGCGCGGTCGTCGTCGCGGCGTTCTTCCACGACGCCATCTACGACCCGCGGGCGTCCGACAACGAGTCGGCCAGCGCCCGTCTGGCCGACCGCGAGCTCGCCACGCTCGGGTGGGACGAGCCGCGCCGCCAGCGCGTCGTGACGATGGTCGAGGCGACGGCGACGCACGCTGTGCCCGACGCGCCCGGGACCGACCCAGGAATCGAAATGGGCACCGCGGTCCTGCTCGACGCCGACCTGGCCGTGCTCGGCAGCGAACCGGCGAGCTACCAGGCCTACGTCGCCGGGGTGCGCTCCGAGTACGCCCATGTGAGCGCCGACGACTGGCGTATCGGGCGTACCCAGGTCCTGCAGTCGTTCCTCGACCGGCCGGCGCTGTACGCGACGGCGACCGCTCGGGCGCGGTGGGAGACCAGGGCACGGGCCAACCTGGCGGCCGAGGTGGCATCGCTGGGCGGCCCCACCTACCGTTGACCACATGCCCGTCGACACCTCCCCCCACAATGGCGGCTCCGACCACACCGGCCCGACGGTCGAGCTCCTCCAGGAACTGATCCGCAACGAGTGCGTCAACGACGGCACTCCCGACTCCGGCGGCGAGACCCGCAACGCCGACCTGCTCGAGTCGTACCTCGCCGGCGCCAACCTCGACATCGAGCGTTTCGAGGCGCGCCCTGGCCGGGGTTCGATCGTCGCCCGCATCGAGGGCTCCGACCCCGACGCCCCGACGCTGTGCCTCATGGGACACACCGACGTCGTTCCCGTCAACCCCGACGGCTGGACGCGCGACCCGTTCGGCGGTGAGCTGATCGACGGCGAGGTGTGGGGCCGCGGCGCGATCGACATGCTCAACCTCACCTCGTCGATGGCCGTCGCCTTCAAGCACCTCGCGACCACCGGCTTCAAGCCGAAGGGCACCCTGATCTACTTCGGCGTCGCCGACGAGGAGGCCGGTGGGCTCTACGGCGCCGGCTGGGCGCTCGAACACCACCTCGACGCGCTGCGCAGCGACTACGTGCTCACCGAGCTCGGCGGCTGGTCGTCGCTCGGCGGCGATGGCACCCGCCGCTTCACCGTCAACGTCGGCGAGAAGGGGCTCGCCTGGCGGCGCCTGCGCATCACCGGCACGCCCGGGCACGGCTCGATGCCGTTCGGATCGGACAACGCGCTGATCAAGGCCGCCGAGGTCGTGCGCCGCCTGTCGACGTACCGGCCGGCGGCCCAGATCAGCGACATCTGGCGCGGCCAGGTGGCGGCGATGTCACTGCCCGATGAGGTTCGTGCCGGCCTCACCGACCCCGATCGTCTCTGGCCGACGCTCGAGCGACTCCCGACGCCGGCGGCCCGGATGTGCCACGCCATGACGCACACGACGATCTCGCCGAACGTCGCCCACGGCGGCCAGAAGACGAACGTGATCCCCGATGTCATCGACCTCGAGGTCGACATCCGCACCGTGCCCGGCACGACCCGCGAAGACGTCGAGGCGATGCTCGCCGACGCGCTCGGTGATCTGGCGCCCCACGTCGAGGTGACCATCCTGCAGGACTCGCCGGCCACCGAATCGCCGATCGGGAACCCGTTGTGGGACGCGGTCGCGGCCCGCACGCAGGTTGCGTTCCCTGGTGCCGAGCTGATCCCCGGGCTCATCGTCGGCGGGACCGATGCCAGGTACTTCCGCGAGCAGGGTGCGATCGCCTACGGCGCCGGGCTGTTCACGCCGGCGATGAGCTTCGAGGCGTTCGGTGCCCGGTTCCACGGCAACGACGAACGGATCGACGTCGAGAGCCTCGGACTGTCCACCGACTTCTGGATCGGCATCGCCGAGCATCTCCTCACGTGACCGCTTGTACCTGATTGGTGATCGACCTCATGTCGAACCCGGTTCCCCGAGCCGCAGATCTCACCGCTCACCACACGGCCCGCCGTCGAGACCACGACGCTCGTCGAGGAGCGCACCGAGACGGGAGAGCCGATCGTCGCCCACATCGTCAAGACCGATGCCGGCGAGACGGCGGCCGCCAAGGTGCTCGAGGCGCGGATCTACGGCACGCCGATCGAGGCGCTGTGCGGGCACGTGTGGGTGCCGTCACGCGATCCCAAGCAGTTGCCGATGTGCCAGAAGTGCAAGGAGATCTACGAGATGTACCGCGGCTTCAACGACGGCCTGCGCGACACGCCCGACGAGTGAGCCGTCGATTGGACCCGGTCGCACCCGGAGACGGACCACGCGTGGACCCAGAACCGGCTCGGCGCAACCCGAGCTGCGGATCCGGCGAGCCGTGCGCGCGGTTCTCCTCGATCCGGCCGACCGCGTGCTGCTCGTCCGCTTCGACTTCCCGACGGCTGTCGTGTGGGCGCTGCCGGGGGGCGGCATCGAACCCGACGAGGACCCGGTCGACGCGCTGCGGCGCGAGCTCGCCGAGGAGCTCGGTCTCGTCGGCGTCGACGTCGGCCCGCACGTGTGGAGCCGGCTCCATGTGATCCCGATGTTGAACGGCGAATGGGACGGCCAGACCGACCAGATCCACCTCGTGCACACCGACGCCTTCACGCCCGCTCCCCAGATCGGATGGGAACGCCTCAATGCCGAGTACGTCCACGAGCTCAGGTGGTGGACGCTCGACGAGGTGCTCGCGTCGACGGGTTTGTTCGCACCCCGGCGCCTCGGCGAACACCTCGCCCGGCTGCTCGTCGACGGCGCGCCGGCCGAACCCGTCGACACGGGCATCTGAAGCTCAAGATTTCGTCAGTTCCCACCGATATCGAGGTGTGGCGACCGAGATCATCGGCTCGATGCGGTACCTGCTGGACCAGCTCGTCGAGGGGATCCCCGGTGTCGTCGGCGCGCTCGTCGCCAGTGTCGACGGGTTCGCGCTGGCGTCCAACGTCCCTGTCGATCTCCCGAGCACCGATGCCGCCGGGCTGGCCGCGATGTCGGCCGCCGCCCTCGGCGTGTCGAACCGCCTGGTCGGTGCCGTCGGCCGTGAGCCGGCGGGCGAGGTCACACTGCGGTCGCCGTCGGGTCACGTGGTGGTGTGCCGGATCGCCAACGTGGCGGCGCTCACCGTCCTCACCGACGCGTCGACCGACGTGGAGCAGGTGATGGTCGTGTCACGAATGGTCACCGACGGCATCGAGCAGCTGCTGCGCAATGCGGCGTCGCCGGCAGCCCCGCATGCCTGGCCCGACCCCACACTCAGGGATCCAGCTCACCTGAAGTCGCGGCTCGCCGTGGTGGCCGCCAGCTCGAGCATCTCGAGGTGCTCGGCCACGATGTTGATCACGCCCTCGCTGCGCTCGAGCCGGCCGCGCACGATCATCGCCGGCGCGCTGCGGGCGACCGTGCGGAACCTCGCCCAACACCCCTTCGACACCACGACGTTGATGAGCCCGGTCTCGTCTTCGAGGTTGAGGAACGTCACGCCCTGGGCGGTCATCGGGCGTTGCCGGTGGGTGACCACGCCGGCGACGGTCACGCGGCTCGTGGGTTGGCACTCCCACAGCCCGGCCGAGGTGACCACCCCCAGCTCGCGCAGTTGCTCGCGCAGGAACGCCGTCGGGTGGCCGTCGGGCGACACACCGGTGGACCACAGGTCGGCGACGGCCTCCTCCATCGGCGACATGCCGGGCAGCGTCGGTGGGCGGTCGCCCGTCACCATCCCCTCCAGCCGGCCCGGCCGCGACTGGGCGACGGCGCCCATCGCCCACAGCGCCTGGCGCCGATCCATGCCGAAGCACTCGCCGAACACCCCGGCGGTCGCCATCGTCTCGAGGTTGGCGAGCGTGAGCTCCGGCACCCGCCGAACCAGCTCCTCGGGACGTTCGAAGGGCCCGTGCTCGACCCGCTCGTGCTCGATCCGCTCGGCGAGCTCCTTCCCGACCCCCCGCACCGACCCGAGCCCGAGCCGCACCGCCACTTCTCCCCTCTCCCCATTGTTTGTGTCACCGATATCGGCGACCTTCGCCGGTTGCTGTGACACAAACCGGGGTTCGACGGGTTCGAGCGTGGCGGTGGCGAGGGAGGCGTTGAGGTCGGGGGTGCGTACCACCACGCCATGGCGACGTGCGTCGCGGACGAGCGTGTGCGGCGACCAGAAGCCCATCGGCTGGGCGTTGATCAGCGCCGCGCAGAACGCGGCCGGCTCGTGGTACTTGATCCACGACGAGGCGTACACGAGGTAGGCGAACGACACGCTGTGGCTCTCGGGGAAGCCGTAGTTCGCGAACGCCTTCATCTTCGTGTAGATCTCGTCGGCGATGTCGCCGGTGATGCCGCGCTCGGCCATCCCGGCGTAGAGCCGCTCGCGCAGGCGCTCCATCCGCTTCATCGAGCGCTTCGAGCCCATCGCCTGACGCAGCTCGTCGGATTCCGCCGGCGTGAAGCCGGCCACATCGATCGCCATCTGCATCAGCTGCTCCTGGAACAGCGGCACGCCGAGCGTCTTGCCGAGCGCGTTCTCGAGCAGCGGGTGGAGGTAGGTGATCGGCTCCTGGCCGTTGCGGCGGCGGATGTAGGGATGCACCGAGCCGCCCTGGATCGGGCCCGGCCGGATCAGCGCCACCTCGACCACGAGGTCGTAGAAGCGGCGCGGCTTGAGGCGCGGCAACGTGGCCATCTGGGCGCGCGACTCGATCTGGAACACGCCAACCGTGTCGGCCCGGCACAACATCGCGTAGACGTCGTCCTCCTGCGGGATCGTCGCCAGGTCGACCTGATAGCCGCGGTGTTCGGCGATCAGGTCGACGGCGTAGTGCAGCGCCGACAGCATCCCGAGCCCGAGCAGGTCGAACTTCACCAGTCCCGCCGCGGCGCAGTCGTCCTTGTCCCACTGCAGCACCGACCGCTTCTCCATCCGTCCCCATTCGACGGGGCAGACCTCGATCACCGGGCGGTCGCACATCACCATCCCGCCCGAGTGGATGCCGAGGTGGCGCGGCGCGTCCTCGATCTCAGCCGCGAGTTCGAGCACGGACGCAGGGATCGAGCAGTCGTCCTGGGCGGCGGTGGTTGCCACGCCACCCCAGCCGTCGACCTGCTTCGACCAGGCATCTTGCTGGCCGACCTCGTGGCCGAGCGCCTTGGCCATGTCGCGCACCGCCGAGCGGGCCCGGTAGGTGATCACGTTGGCGACCTGGGCGGTGTGGTGGCGCCCGTGGCGCTCGTAGACGTACTGGATCACCTCCTCCCGGCGATCACTCTCGATGTCGATGTCGATGTCGGGCGGGCCGTCGCGCTGCATCGACAGGAACCGCTCGAACAGCAACCCGAGCGACACCGCGTCGGCGGCCGTGACGCCGAGCGCGTAGCACACCGCCGAGTTGGCGGCGCTGCCCCGACCCTGGCAGAAGATGTTCGACCGCCGGCAGAACTCGACGAGGTCCCACACGACGAGGAAGTAGCCCGGGAAACCGAGGTGCTCGATCACGTCGAGCTCGTGGTCGATCGTGCGCCACGCCCTGGCGCGCAGCGACAGGTCCTCGTGGGGTGCCGGGCGCTCGCCGTACCGGTGGCGACCGCCGTCCTCGGTGATCTGGCGCAGGTACTGCATCTCGGTCAGCGGCTCGCCGCTCGGGACCTGGCGGGCAGGGGAACGGCGGCAGGTTCGGCGCCACGAGCGACAGGTCGAACGCCGCCGCCCGGCCGACCTCGGCCGCCCGCTCGACGACGCCCGGGTAGCGGGCGAAGCGGCGGGCCTGCTCGGCACCCGAGCGCAGGTGCGCCCCGGCGGCGGCCGGCAGCCACGGGTCGAGCTCGGCGAGGCTGCGACGGGCCCGGACGGCCGCGACGGCGGTGGCCAGCTTGCGCTGCGACGGCGTGGCGTAGTGGACGTTGTTGGTGGCCACGCACTCGACGCCCGTGCGGTGGGCGACCTCGGCGAGGGCGTCGTTGCGGGCCGAGTCGAGCGGGTCGCCGTGGTCCCACAGCTCGACCAGGACGCGGTCGCGGCCGAACGCCTCGACCAACCGCTCGAGCTCGCGGCGGGCGGCCGCCGGGCCGCGATCGACGAGCGCCGACGGCACCGCCCCCTTGCGACAGCCGGTGAGTGCCCACGCATGGCCGGCCACGCCGTCGGCCACATCGGCGAGCGTGAACTGCGGTGCTCCCTTCTCGCCCGCCAGATGGCCGAGGCTCAGGGTCCTGGCGAGGCGGCCGTACCCGGCTGGTCCGTCGGCGAGCAGCACGAGGTGACGGCCGGCCGGGTCGGGGGCGTGCGAGTCGGGGACCTGGCCGGTGGCGACCTGGAACAGCGTGTCGGCTTCGATGCGAGTGACCCGCTGGTGGTCGGTGAGACCCGGGGTGAGCGTGATCTCGGTGCCGAACACGGTGGGGATGCCGACCTCACGCGCCGCCTCGGCGAAGCGCACCACCCCGTAGAACCCGTTGTGGTCGGTGACGGCAACCGCCTCGAGGCCGAGCCGGGCGGCTTCGGTGGCGAGCTCCTCGGGGTGCGACGCGCCGTCGAGGAACGAGAAGTTGGAGTGGCAGTGGAGCTCGGCATAGGGAACCGAACCCGCCGTCCGTGTGAGGGATGCCTCGAACGGCTGGCGGCGCCGGCTCCACGCCGGCCCGTCACCGCCGGCGTTCCACGACGGGCTGCCGGCGGCGCGCCCGTCGCGTCCGACGCGCCCCGACAGCACGGCTTCGAGCTCGGCCCATGTCCACGACGGGTTGTTGAAACCCATCTCCTGAGTATCGAACGTCAGTACGACGAACGCAAGTTCGCCACTCAGCGCCGGTTTGTCCGGGAACAATGCCACGTAACGCGGTCGATAACACCGCTCGGCGCGGTGTGATGCCCACGAGAGCCACGTCCTACGGCCCTCCCACACGGGTTCCAGATCATTTTTTGCCGGTCATTGCGAGTACCGCTTGAGTCCGCCGATGTGCGTGCCGATACGTGAACCAGGCAAACGAGCGGTAACCAGAGGTTGGACCAGAGGATGGAACCGAATTCCCAGTTCGCACCAAGGGTGCTGTTGGCAGTCGACGACCTCAAGCTTCGACGTACCAACGAGGCAGGCCTCCGCGCCGCCGGATTCGCTGTCAGCGCTCCGACCGACGCCGACGCCGTCAGGATGTTGGCGGAATCGTTCTCGCCCGACGTGATGGTGGTCGACACCACGATGCACGGTTCGGATGACCGACCGTTGTACAAGCACCTGCGCAGGGAGTCCGACCGCTACATGCTGTGCATCGACTCCGCCGGCCGCGATCGTGTCCGGGTCGAGGTCCTGCGATCGGGTGCCGACGACGCCGTGTCGTTGCCGGTGACCCCCGACGAGATCGCCGCCCGGTGCCATGCACTGCTGCGTCGTCCTCGCGAGCTGCGGTCCGACTGGGAGCCCATCCCCACGTCGGTGATCTCCTTCGGCCCGCTGTTGGTCGACACCGGACGCCATGAGATCCGCCTCGACGATCAAGAGGTGATGGCCACTCGGATCGAGTTCTCACTCCTCGAGCACCTGTGCCGCCGTCCCACCGAGGTCTGCGCACGCACCGAGCTGCTCGATGCAGTGTGGGGCCCGAACTGGGTCGGCGACACGCATGTGGTCGACGTCCACCTGTCGAACCTGCGACGCAAGCTCGAGAAGATCAACACCGACACGCGTGTGATCCACACCGTGCGCGGTGTCGGCTTCCGTCTGGCGAACGACATCCTCGACGCCGTCGAGCCCGTCGGCGTCTGATACGTCGCCTTCGGCCACTCACCCGTACGCCGCGAGGATCCACCACCGCTGCCGTTCGGCGGCCACCAGGTAGGCGTCACCGTCGTCGGTGACGATCTGGAACTGCGCCAACCGGCGGTGCCGCAGTGGCTCCCACCAGCGCTGGTCGATCAACCATGGCCCGGCCCACGACCGCAGTGGGCGCGCCGCCCCCCGCACCACGAGCGTCGCCGGTGACGCGCTCACCTCGCCGCGTCCGCTGACCCCGATCGCACCGCCCTGTTCGTCGACGACCTCGGCGTCGAACGGCTCGGCGAACACGATCGACGGCGACGGCGGAGGTGATCCACCTGGCCATGGTCCGTCCCCCGCCGCCAGCCGGCCGCCCGGATCCTCGAGGTCGGCGGTCGCCGCCGGCACCCACTGGTACCGCTCGGCCGGGAGTCGCCCGCCGCGCCACGCCGGCACGCACACCGCATGCTCGCCGAACAGCCCGGTCAAGCGGGTGACGGCGCGCAGCGCATCGTGGTCGGCCTGCGACCGGCCGCCCCACAGACCGAGCTGGTCGCCATCGTCGCCACGCACCTGATCGGGCACGAGCCGCAGCAATGCGATTCCCCCGCTGACCGCGCCAGGTTGGGCGACCCATCCCTCGAGTTGCCATCGCACCCGCTCGACGATGGCCGCCGCCGACAGCCCGACGGCGCGGTACCAGGCGCGCTCGCTGCGCTCACCGTGCTCGGTCTCGGCGATGACGACGACCCGGGTGCACACCCGCCCTCCATCGGCGAGCGTGGCGACCAGTTCGTCGGCGAGCTGCTTGGCGACGAACACGACCGTCTCGAGGTGCGCGACCGGTTCGTCGAAGGCGCGCTCGGTGCGCCATTCGGCGGGCGGGTCGGTGGTGCCCGGTGGACGATCGTCACCACCGCCAGCGAGACGGTGCACGTGCAACCCGGCGCCCCCGAATCGCGCGTACACGTCGCCGGCCGGGAGGGCGGCGAGGTCGCCGAGGGTGCGCAGCCCGAGGCGGATGAAGAGCTCGACCAACTCCGGCGTGGCGTCGCCGACATCTCGCAGCCAACCCACCGTGAGCGGCGCCAGGTACGAAGCCGACTCCCCCGGTGCGACCACGCGCCGCGTTCGATCCCGCCCGGCGGGCCGCAATTGCCGTCGGCCCGGCGGGCCGCAATTGTCGAGCGACACGCCCGTCGGCGACACCGACGCCGACCGGCGCGCTCGCCAGGCCGAGCGAGTCGAGCACGCCGGTGACGATCGCCGTGAGCCGCGCCGCGAGTGCCACGTCGCCCCCGTAGTAGCGCGACGGGCCGCGGGCGGCGAGGCACAGCCAACCGGGCTCGATGACGTCGAGCCGCGGTGACAACTCGGCCACGGCCCGGATGACGGCTTCGAACTGGCGGGCGTCGCGGGCCGGGTCGTGGTCGAGCACGAGCAACTCCGGGCAACACCCCTGCGCCTCACGGCGACGTTGCCCCGACCGCACGCCCGCCATCGCCGCCGCGGGGGATCTGGCGATCACCCGGTTGGCGCGCAGCACGGCCGCCGGCACCGTCGGTGCGACACCGGCGGCGACGACCGGCCAGTCGGGGCACCACACCGTGACGATTCTTGGGACGATCGCGCGGCACGATCACCCGGCCCGCTCGAGCTCGACGCGTTCGGCAGTCACGGTCGGCATCGTCGCATCGACTCGCCGCCGGCTCGATCAGCTCTGGTCGGCCGGTGATGCCGGGCAGCCACATCTCACGCTCGATCGGGCGTGGCACTCGGCGTCCACTGACTCGCACGAGGACCCGTCGGCGATGCAGGTGTCCGTGGCCACGGCCGAGCCCTTCCCACTCCCCCGCCGTTGCTTCGAGCACCACGTCGGCGCCGACACACGAGCTCACGGTGAGCAGCACCACACCGCGCGCTCGGACCCGTTGGCGGACCTTGCGGATCACCCGCTCGGCGGCGGCGGGAGGCCCCGAAGGAGGCATCGCGAGGATCAGCTCGAAGCCGTCCGCCGCGGCGGCCACCCGGTCGGCCCACTCGTCGGCCCGGCATCCGTTGGCGTCGACCGCCACCAGCCGATCGATGGCGACTCCCATCTCGCGCGCCGCTTCGATCCCGATCGGCGCCATCCCCACCACGGCCAGCCACGAGCCCGTCGTCGTTGCCCGAGAGGCGAGGGCCAGCGCCAGCGATGTGGCCGCGGCACCGGTGCAGCCGACGATGCGGCCGCGGGTCAACCCCGGGTCGGGGAGCAGCGTGGCGAAGGCCTCGTCGACCGGCAGGTGACGATGGTGGGCCAGCGTGATCGAGCTCGTGACGTCGACGCGAGCGAGATCCATCCCGTCAACCTATCGAACAGACGTTCCCTTCGCCACCCCGACCGATGAGGGCCGGGATCGCCCGGCCGCCGGGTCAGCCCTGCTTCGCCTTCCAGCGCTCGCGGGCGAGCCGGCTGCGCTCGAGCAGGTCGGCCGGGACGCGCTTGGCGGCCTCCGAGAGCTCGGGACCCACGTCCGAACCGGCCGCGTCCGAGCTGGCGGCGGCGTCCCCCGCCGCTTCTTCCGCCGGGTCCTCGAAGGCGGGCGGCTCCATCCCGGGCATCCAGTACTTGTGGAGGTCGCGCACGACGTCGCCCAACCCACCCGTGTCGCTTCCCTTCGGCGAGATCGACGGTGATCATGTTGGCGTAGATGTGCACGCCCGCCACCTTGCCGGTGGCGAACAACCGGCGGGCGAGCTCGGCGGCGGGTCGTGGGCCGACCGCATCGCCGGCCGACGCGAACCGCTCGTGGCCCATCCCCGTGAGCGTGCGGTTGGCTTCGAATCGCACGATGCCGGGCGACGTGCTCGGCTTCTCGACGACAGCGACCGGCTGACCCATGGCGGGCGTCACGCTAGCGCTCACATCGTGGAGGCACCGATTCGCCCGGGTGTGGCCCGGGTGTGATGGTGGGCTTCATGGCGTACCGTGATCCCATGCCCGATGCTGCAACCGCACCTGCACCCGCATCCGACCCTGCCGCGGCGCCGAGCCTCGACGAGTTCAACGACGAGGTCGAGTCGTTCCTCGAGGCCAACGCCCGCCGCAAGGAGGCCGAGAAGAAGTTCGTGTGGGGCGAGGGCTCCGACACCGTGTCGATGTTCGAAGAGCGCGACCGCGATGCCGAGGGCGCCCTGCTCGCCGCCGCGTGCGCGTGGCGCGCCAAGCGCTTCGATGCCGGGCTGGGCTGGATCACCGGTCCGCCCGAGCTCGGTGGACGCGGTCTGTCGAGCGCCCATCAACGCGCCTACGACGCGCTCGAGTCGAAGTACGACGTCCCCAACCAGAGCTTCTTCACGATCGGGCTCGGCATGGTCGCGCCGACCATCGTCGCCCACGGCAGCACGGCCGCCAAGGATCAGTACCTGCAGGCGATGTACCGCGGCGACATCGTCGCCTGCCAGCTGTTCTCCGAGCCGGGCGCCGGCAGCGACCTGGCGAGCCTGCAGACCAAGGCCGAGCGCGACGGCGACGAGTGGGTGATCACCGGACAGAAGGTGTGGACCACCGGCGCCCACTACTCGGACATCGGCGAGATCATCGCCCGCACCGATCCCAACCTCCCCAAGCACAAGGGGCTCACCGGGTTCATCGTCGACATGCGGGCACCCGGCGTCGAGGTGCGGCCGTTGCGTCAGATGACGGGCGGGGCGAGCTTCAACGAGGTCTTCTTCAACGAGGTCAAGGTCCCCGACGCCGATCGCCTGGGCGACCTCAACAACGGGTGGCACGTCGCGCTCACCACGCTCATGAACGAACGCTCCGCGATCGGCGCCGGCGGAGGGGGCGGCAACAACCTGCTGACCCGCATCATCGCCATGACGAAGGCGTTCGGGCTGGCCGACGATCCGCTCGTACGCCAGGAGCTGGCCGACCTCGTCATCCGGTCGCGGGTGCAGAACATGAACAACCAGCGCGCCCTCGACAAGATCCGCGCCGGCCAGCTACCGGGTCCCGAGATGAGCATGGCCAAGCTCGGCGGGACGCTGATCATGCGCCTCATGGGCGACTACGTGTCGCACGTGCTCGGGCCGAAGCTGATCGCCGACACCGGCGAGTGGGGCACGTATGCGTGGAGTCAGCTCCTGCTCGGCACGCCCGGCGGGCGCATCGCCGGTGGCAGCGACGAGGTGATGCGCAACATCGTCGGCGAACGCGTGCTGGGCTTGCCGAAGGACGCCGGCATCGACTCGACCTCACCGTTCCGCGAACTGAAGGTCGGCACTCAAAGAACCGCTCGATTGAGTCGGCTCACGCAACGCCGGAGCGTTACACGTCTGGTCGCCGCCTCGTGCGGGTCAGTCCTGACTCGCGCACACCCGATCGAGCGCAGCGAGCACGTCGGGGAACTCGTCGGGCGTGCACGCCAAGACCGTCGCGCCGAGGGCCACCAGGTCGGCGGCGGCGACATGGTCGTGCACCGGGGCACCGTCGTCGCTGAGCGCGAGCAGGCACAGCACGGTCACGTCGGCCCGCACCAGCTCGGCGATGCGCGCCCGCAGCAGGTCGGCGTTGCCGCCCTCGAACAGGTCGCTGATCAACACGAGCACGGTGTCGCGCGGCCTGGTCACGAGCCGTCGGCAGTAGGCGAGCGCCTGGGCGATGTCGGTGCCGCCGCCGAGCTGGACGCCGAACAGCACGTCGACCGGATCGTGCAGGAGTGGCGTGAGATCGGTGACCGAGGTGTCGAACGCGACGAGGTGAGTGCGCAGCGCAGGAAGCTGGGCGAGCACGGCTCCGAAGAGTGAGGCGTACACGACGCTGTCGGCCATCGAGCCCGACTGATCGATGGCGATGATCACGTCGCGGGCGAGGCTGCGCCGGCGACGGCCGTAGCCGATCAGCCGTTCCGGTACGAGCGTGCGGTGTTCGGGCAGCCAGTGGCGCAGGTTGGCGTGAATCGTGTGTGGCCAGTCGATGTCGCCGGGCCGCGGCCGGCGTGACCGGTTGGCGCGGGCCAGCGCGCCGTCGACGGCTTGGCGGGTGCGGTCGGCGAGTCGTTGCTCGAGGTCGGTCAGCACGCGGGCGACGACCGTGCGCGCCGTCGCCCGCGTCTCGTCGGGCAGCAGGCGGTTGAGCTCGACGAGCAACGTGACGAGGTGGAGGTCGGGTTCGACGGCTTCGAGCATCTCGGGTTCGAGCAGCAGCCGCCGCAGGTCGAGGCGTTCGATCGCATCACGCTGCAGCACCTGCACCACCGGCGACGGGAAGTACCGGCGGATGTCGCCCAGCCAGCGTGCAACCCGCGGCGAGGATCTCCCGAGCGCGCCGGCCCGCCCGGTGGTGCGACCGCGGGTCCGCCGGCCGGCCTCACCGGCCGTCCGGGCGGGTGAACCGGATTCGTCGTAGACCGCGCCGAGCGCGGCGTCGATGCGGACGTCGTCGCCGTCGAGCGCGGCACCGGTGCCATCGGCGTCGCCGCCTCCGAGTACGAGCCGCCAGCGCCGCAACCGTTCGGTCTCCGAGACCTGCATCACGTCGGATCCTCCTCACCGGGACCCGGGCCGACGGGAAGACCGAACGCGAGTCGTACCGTGCGCAGCGCGGCGGCCGCCCGCGCCGGATCGACGTCGGGGCCGAAACCCACTGGCGCCTCGCGGGCTTCGCCGGCGAGCAGCCGGCCGAGTTGGCGGCGCTCGGCCGGTTCGAATGCGCCGAACGTACGGCGCAGCAGCGGGATCACGTCGGTGAACACATCCGGTGTCAACGACGACAGCCACCGGTCGACCAGGTCGCGCAGATCGGCGTCGTGGAGCAGCACCGTGCCACTGCCGGCGAGGAACCCTTCGACGAACGCGGCGCCGACCGCGGGCGGCGTGCCTGACGAGAGCGCCCGACCGAGCCGGTGCTCGACCCGCGTGGCGGTCCAGTCGCCGGCGTCGTGCAGGAGCCGGGTGGCCCGCCCTTGGACGAGGCCGTGCGCACGTCCGTCGGCGAGCTGACCCAGCACGTCGGCGAGCCCGCTGTGTCGCGCCGGATGGTCGATGAGCGCGAGCGCGGCCTGCACGCTGCTGAGGCGCTCGACCATCACCCGCGCCGCGGCGTCGTCGAGCGATGTGCACGCGACGACGACGCCGGCCAGCACACGCACGACCACGCCGTCGAACACCGTGCGCAACGCCGACACGTCGGTGGCGCGCACGTCGCCGTAGCGCTGCGCCTGGGCGAGTGGACCGAGCGCCGCCATCAGCTGCCCGACGTCGGGATCGTTGGCCGCCCGCGCCGAGAGCTGGACGACGATCGGCCCGACCGCGAGCGGCAGATGTCCGAGCAGCGCCAGATCGAGGGCGGCCGCCAGCTCGAGGAGCCCGTCGGCGTTCGTCGCCCGCTCGACGAGCCGGTTCGTGGCCGCCTGCTCGACGGTGGTGCCGTGCCCGGCGAGCTCGACGAGGCGGACCGACAGCTCGGGCTCCCACGCGACCCGCCAGGTCTCACGGAACGTCCCGCTCGTGCCGCGCCCCTCCTCGAGTGCACCCCACGCGACGCCGAGCGCGACGAGCTGGTGCAGGAGGTGCGACCTGGCGAGCCCGTTCGGGGTGCGCAGGTCGAGCTCGACAACGGTGACGTCGGAACGTGGCTTCAGCCGCACCCGGCGTTGCCGGACGAGCAGGTCGCGGGCGAGCGGAACCTGCGGCGCACCTGGCGGGACCTCGCCGATCGCCTCGCCGACGATCAGGCGCCGCCGCACGAGCGGCAGGCCGCCCATGACCGCGTCGGCGGAGTCGAGCACCTCGTCGAGACCGGGACGCGGGCGACCGCGCAGGACCGACAGCGTCTCGGCCATCCGCGACGCGGCGATGAGGTGGTCGGGTGAGGCCGCCATGCCGGCGCCGCGCAGCAGGTGGGCGGCGTCGACGAAGAACCGGGTGACACCATCGGGCCCGGGATGGCGGAACACGTGGTCGTACCACCCCGGATGGCGGACCCCGGCGCCGTACCCGGTGGCCGCGGCGAGGCGCCGGTGTGTCCAGGGAACCCAGCTGACCCCGACCTTGACCTTGTGGAGGCCGCGCAACGTGGCATTGTCGGCGGTCGCCGAGGTGGCGGCGATGTCGAGCGCCGGCACGTGCCACGCACCGCAGACGACGGCGACGGTGGCGTGCCCTTCGTTCACCGCGGCCCGGATGGCACGCCGCATGTGCGCCTCGCGCCGCTGCTCGCCGAGCGATGGCACGGTGCCCGCTCGCACTGCCGCCATCGCCTCGGCGACGGCCTCGAACGCGACGAGGCCGTCGCCGCGATGCTCGACCACGTCGTCCCACCATCGTTCGGCGTCGGGCTCGCCGGCGGCAGCCGCCAACGCGCCCAATGGATCGACCGGCGCGCCATCGGTCAGCGCGATCTCGTCGGGCCCCGCGTCGTCGGCCGCGCCCGTCAGCGTGTTGGCCAGCGGGAGGTCGATCGCCCGCACCTCGACGCCGTGCGCGTTGGCCCACGCGACGGCCTGCCATTCGGGGCTGAACGACGCCAGCGGTGCGAACGCCGCCCGGTGCGGATGGTCGACCACATGCCCGAGCAGCGCGACGGGAGGGACGAGCTGTTCATCGCCGATCCACGCCAGGGCCGTTGTGGTCTCGGCCGGCGCCTCGACGAGCACGATGTCGGGCTGCAGCTCGTCGAACGCCTTCACGACCGACCGCGCCGACCCGGGACCGTGGTGCCGGATGCCGAGCAGGTGCACCGCCACGCGCGTGCCCCGTCAGTCCAGCGCGCGGCAGGCGTCGTAGAAGTCGTCCCAGCCGTCGCGGTCGCGCACGACCGCCTCGAGGTACTCGCGCCAGGCGATGGCATCGTGCACGGGATCGCGGACGACCGCGCCGACGATGCCGGCCGCGACGTCGTCGGCGCGCAGTGTGCCGTCGCCGAAGTGGGCGGCCAACGACAGACCGTTGGTGACGACCGAGATCGCCTCGGCCGTCGACAGCGTGCCGCTCGGCACCTTGAGGCTCGTGGCGCCGTCGGCCGTGACGCCGCCGCGAAGTTCGCGGAAGATCGTGACGACGCGGCGGATCTCGTCGGCGCCGGCGGGGACCGGCGGCAGCGCCAGCGCCGCGCCGAGCTCGGCAACGCGTTGGTTGACGATCGCCATCTCCTCGTCGACGCTCTCGGGGAGCGGGAGCACGACCGTGTTGAAGCGCCGCCGCAGCGCGCTCGAGAGCTCGTTGATGCCCCGGTCGCGATCGTTGGCGGTGGCGATCAGGTTGAAGCCACGGACGGCCGCCACCTCGGTGTTGAGCTCGGGTACCGGCAACGACTTCTCCGACAGGATCATGACGAGCGCGTCCTGGACGTCGGACGGCATCCGGGTCAGTTCCTCGACGCGTACGATCGACCCGGCGCGCATCGCGCGGTACACCGGGCTCGGCACGAGCGCCGCCTCGCTCGGTCCCTCGGCCAGCAGGCGCGCGTAGTTCCATCCGTAGCGCAGCGTCTCCTCGGTGGTGCCGGCCGTGCCCTGTACGAGCAGCGTCGAATCCCCACTGATGGCCGCTGCGAGGTGCTCGCTCACCCACGTCTTGGCGGTGCCGGGGACACCGAGCAGCAGCAACGCCCGGTCGGTGGCGAGGGTGGCGACGGCGATCTCCATCAGCCGCCGCCGGCCGACGTACTTGGGGATGATCACCGTGCCGTCGGCGAGCGTGCCGCCCAACAGGTACGTGACGACCGCCCACGGCGACAGGCGCCAGCTCGGCGGGCGCTCGCGGTCGTCGGCGGCGGCGAGTGCCGCCAGTTCATGAGCATGCTGCGCTTCGGCATGCGGGCGTAGGATCGCCACCGTCGTCATCCGTCCCGACGTTACCGAGGGGGTGTCTCGATGGCCGCCCGCAAGCCCAAGAGCAGTGAGCTGATGGCCTCGCTGCGGTCGTTCGCGCTCGAACTCCCTGGTGCGTGGCCCGACAACCCGTGGGGCGACTCGGTCGTCAAGGTCGGGAAGAAGATCTTCGTGTTCCTCGGCGACAACGAGGACGATTCGATGATCACGGTGAAGGTCCCCGAATCGCACGACCACGCGATGAGCTTCAACGGTGCAGGGCCGACCGGATACGGGCTCGGCAAGGCGGGGTGGGTGACGATCCCGGTCGCCGGTCTGGGCGGTGACGACGCCGAGGTGCTCCGCGACTTCGTCGAGGAGAGCTACCGGAACGTCGCCACGAAGAAGCTGATCAAGGAGCTCGACGCCGAGCGCGAGGCCGATTCGGACGAGGAAGGCTGATGACCGACGAGCGCGACCCGGGCGAGCTGGCGTTCACCCACCGCATGTTCGATCTCGCCCGCAAGGGCGACGTCGAGCGGTTGGCGGAGCACATCGACGGCGGTCTGCCGGTGAACATCACCAACCACGCCGGCGACACGTTGTTGATCCTCGCCGCGTACTACGACCACCCCGAGACGGTGCGGGCGCTGCTCGAGCGCGGTGCCGATACGTCGTACGTCAACGAGCGGGGTCAGACCGCGCTCGCGGCGGCGGTGTTCCGGCGGTCGGGTGCCGCGGCGCTGTTGGTGGCGGCCGGCGCCGACCCGGATCTCGGCAGTCCGTCGGCGGTCGCCACGGCCCGCTTCTTCGACCTCCCCGACATGCTGGCGCTGCTCGAGCGAAACCGGTCGGCCTGACGGACCGGGTCATCGGCCCGCACGTGGTCGAGATCCCACGATCGTCCGTTGGTGCACACTGGGACCGTGCGGTTCACCTTCGAGGGCTGCGAACTGGATCTCGGCCGGTACGAGGTGCGCCGTGACGGCGACGTCGTTGCCGTCGAGCCGCAGGTCTTCGACGTGCTCGTCCACCTGGTGCGTCACCGCGATCGTGTGGTGAGCAAGGAGGAGCTGCTCGACGAGGTGTGGGGCGACCGCTTCGTCAGTGAGTCGGCCCTCACCAGCCGCATCAAGGCGGCCCGCCGGGCGATCGGCGACGACGGCACGGCCCAGCGGGTGATCCGCACCGTCCACGGCCGTGGCTACCGCTTCGTCGCCGACGCGCTCGAGGTGGCCGGCGCGGGCACCGACGACGGCCGGCCGCGCCATGTCGAACAGCGCATCCAGTTCTGCACCACGCCGGACGGCGTCCAACTCGCCTACGCGACGGTCGGCGACGGGCCACCACTCGTGAAGGTCGCCAACTGGCTCACCCACCTCGACTACGACTGGGAGAGCCTCGTCTGGCGGCACTGGTGGCGCGACCTGTCAGCCCACCACCGGTTGGTCCGGTACGACGAGCGCGGCTGCGGGTTGTCCGACCGGGATGTCGACGAGTTCTCGCTCGACACGTGGGTCGGCGATCTCGAGACGGTCGTCGACGCCGCCGGCCTCGAACGGTTCCCGTTGCTGGGTATCTCACAGGGCGGCCCGGTCGCCATGACCTATGCCGCGCGGCACCCCGAACGGGTGAGCGGGTTGATCCTGTACGGCACGTACTCCCAGGGTCGCCTGGCTCGCGCCCACACGCAGCAGGCCGAGGACGAGGCGCGGCTCCTCGTGCAGCTCGTGCGCCTCGGCTGGGGGAACGACAGCCCGGCCTTCCGCCAGGTGTTCGCGATGCAGTTCATGCCGGAGGGCACGCTCGAGCAGTGGGAGGCGTTCGACGAGCTCCAGCGGATGACGACGTCGCCGAGCAACGCGGTGCGGTTCATGGAGGCGTTCCAGAGGGTGGACGTCGTCGACGTCGCCAGCGCGGTGTCCGTCCCGACGCTCGTCCTGCACGCCCGGCGCGATGCCAGGATCCCCGTGGAGGAATCCCGCCGTCTGGCTGCGCTCATCCCGGGGAGCCGGTTCGTCACGCTGGAGAGCCCCAACCACCTCTTGCTCGGTGACGAGCCGGCGTGGCCGCGCTTCATCAACGAGGTCGAAGCGTTCCTGGCCGAGCTCGCCTGAATCCTGTTACGTCGGACCGTTCACCACTCCCGCCTCGCCGATCTCGACCAGCATCCGGCTCCGCGTTCGCGCGAGGTCGGCGAGCGCCAGCCCGAGGCCCGCCGACGGCGACATCGGATCGACCGCGCTGAGTGCCGCGGCTGCGTCGTCGAGCACCTCCGGCCGGCAGCGCGCCAACAGGTTGACGAGCACCGCCCGGTGGGACGCGCCGAAGCGGCCGGCGTCGAACGCCGGACCGAGCCTCGACGCGAACGTGTGGGCATCGGCACCGAGGAGGTCGGCGAGCTCAGGAGGAACGGCGAGCGGCGGCACGCTCATCACGGCGTCGGCATCGACGCGGGCCGTGGTTCGCGGCGCCAACTCGGGCACGTGCTCGGTGACCCACCTGGTCACCGGTCCACCCGCGACCGCGGCCCGGGCGAGCCGTGTGGCGTCGGTGCGGTGGCGGATGAGGAGCGCCACCACGACGTCGGGTGGCAGCCGCATGCCGCGTTCGATGACCGTCAGCACCCACTCGTCCTCGAGCACCGGCCATTCGGCCACGATGTACTTCCAGGTCGACGCGGCCGCCGCGGAACACGCCGGTCGACGATCGGGTTCGGGCGGGGCGAGCCGGTCACACGCCGGGTCGGCGACGAAGGCCGCCCGCCGCGCCGCCGCACCGGCCGACACCGCGGCGAGCATTCGTTGCGACGGCGCCTCGTGGAGCGTGTCGTCGATGAGGTCGGCCAGCACGCCTGCCGGCGCCTCCGGTGGGTCGCGCCGATCGGTGCCGAGCAGCGCCACGGTCACCAGGTCCGACCAGTAGCGGTCGAGCGGGGGCGACGTCGGGCGTCGCGTCATGCGACCTCGACGAACGACGGATCGGCAACTGGCCCGACGTCGAGCGCCCGATCGGCGGCGTGCACGGTGAGCGGGATCACGCCGTGTGGTGTCCATTCGACGGTGAGTGTCGTGGGTTCGCCCCCGGTCGCGGCGAGCACCGTGGCCAGCGCGCGTGCTGTTGCGACGAGCGGGAGCGATCCGGTGTCATCGGTGAGCACCCAGCGGCCGCCGTGCCGGGTCGGCGCCGCGAGCACCGTCGCGGGATATCGCTCGAGCCACGGTTCGAGCGCGACCGCGCCACCGATCGCGTCGCACGCCTCGACGATCGACGCGGCCGGCGGCACGGCGAGCGGCTGCGGATCTCCGAATCGCTCGCCCACGAGCGCGCGCAGGGCAGGGCCCGGGTAGCGATGCAGGTCGGCGTGCACGGATGTGCCGACGGCGAGCGACGTGTCGAGGCTCTGGCGGTAGGCGGCGAACGAGAGCACCATCGCCCACCGACCGCTCGACTCGCCGCGCAGCCAGGTCCTGCGCACCTCGATGCGGTCCTCGCGGGTGTCGCTGCGACCGGCGACGATCCAACGGTCGGTGTCGGGGACGCCGGCGAGCACGTCGGCCTGGCGCACCTGCCACCCGGTGGCGGTCGCGACCGAGTCGGCCAACCCACCGGGGAGATCGGGCAGCCGCTGCCCGGCCTGGGCGAGCAGGTGCAGGACACCGATCTCGGCGAGCACGCGCGCGTGCCAGTCGGGATCGGTGCCGACGAGCCCGGCGAGCCGGCGGATGCGGTTGGCGAGGGCGCCGGCGCGGGCGTCGACGAGGCGGGCCGCCAGATCGTCCCACGTCGCGTAGCGGGCGAGTGACGGATCGGCGAGACCCGTGCGGATGCGGTCCTCGAGCCACCGGTCGAGCTCGACGAGACCCTCGCGCATCCGAGCGACGCGTTCGTCGCGCGCACGATCGCCGTCGATCGGCGGCACCGGCTCGGGGCGATCGGACGGTTCGGGATCGTCGCCGGTGCCGACCCCGGTCTCGGATTCGGTGCCGGGTGTCGTGTCGGGTGCTTGATGGTCCGGTTGGTCCGTTTCGGCGACGGGTTTCGCGGACGGGCGGTCGGCGCGCCCGGCGCGGGCACGGATCCATCGGGCGACGGCGGGCGGCGGGGCGGCTTCGGGCACCACGCCCCGCACCCACATGACCAGTAACGCCAGTGCGTGCTTGCACGGCAGCTTGCGGCTGGGGCACGAGCAGCGCCAGGCGACGTCGACGTGATCGACAGCCGTCTCGTACGGCTCGGCTCCCGACCCGCTGCACCGTCCCCACACCGACCGCTCGTCGCAACCGAGATCGAGCCATCGCTGCGCCACCGCGATCGACTCGGCCGCGCCCAGCGACGACGGCGACGGCGCCACCGCCGCCACCTGCTCGATCGTCCAACGCCCAGCCAACCCCATCCCCACCGACGATACGACAGCCCTGTCGCACCCCACCCCGCCTCCGCATCGTCCGTCGGCCCTGCCTCGCTGCTCGTGTTCGGACAGTCCGATTTAGTGCACCGACGGTGGCGCGTTGAATCGTTCTGTCCGAAAAGGTGCACCGCCGGCGCGCGCCCGGCTGCCGACCCGCCCGCCGGCTCGCCGCCCGGTGTCCGTTCGCGTCCACTGAACTGCGTGGGGGCACGGACGTCGGCGCGGCGGGGCGTTCTGTACGGATTCGTGCACGGGGGGTGGCGGACTTAGGCTCGGGGGTGTGATCCCGGTCGTGGACATCGCCGCGTTTCTCGCCGATGAGACGTCGGATGACGGGCTGGCGTTCGTGCGCGAGCTCACCACGGCGTGTCACGAGATCGGGTTCGTGCAGCTCGTCGGGCACGGGGTCGACGCGGCGCTCGAGGAGCGGGTCCACGAGGTGTCACGGCAGTTCTTCGCGCTCCCGGAGCCCGATCGGCTCGAGATCGCCAACACCAACACCCGCTTCTTCCGCGGCTACACCCGCCTCGGGATGGAGCACACCAACGGCATCAGCGACTGGCGCGACCAGATCGACATCGGTCCGGAGCACGAGCCGGTCGAGACGGGACCCGACGATCCGGCGTGGATGCGGTTGCGCGGCCCCAACCAGTGGCCGTCGGCGGTGCCCGAGCTGCGACCGGTCGTGACCGAGTGGATGGCGCAGATGGATGCGGTCGGTCAGGCCGTGATGCGGGCCCTGGCGATCGGTCTCGGACAGCCGGCCGACCTGTTCGAGTCGGTCGTCACGCCCGACCCCGAGGTGCTCGTCAAGATCATCCGCTACCCCGCCCAGGACGCGGCCGCCGACACCGGGCAGGGCGTCGGGCCGCACCACGACTCGGGCCTGTTGAGCTTCATCCACCAAGACGACGTCGGCGGCCTCGAGGTGCTCGTCGGCGAAGCGTTCGTGAGCGCCCCGAAGATCCCCGGCGCATACGTGCTCAACCTCGGCGAGATGCTCCAGCTGGCGACGCACGGCTACCTGCGGGCGACGCGTCACCGCGTCGTGTCGCCGCCGCCCGGCGTCGAGCGGATCTCGGTCGCCTACTTCTTCAACCCCTGCATGGAATCGACGCTCGCTCCGATCGATCTCCCGCCGGAACTGGCGGCGAAGGCGGTCGGTGGCCAGAACCACAACCCCGACGATCCGGTGTTCGCGACGTACGGCGACAACTGGCTGAAGTTCCGGATCCGCTCGCATCCCGACGTCGCCGCCATCCACCATTCCGATCTGGTTGGCAGGATCTGACCGGCTCGATCTGACCAGGCAAATCTGATCGTTCGTACCTGAGCGGTACGCTCGCCCGCATGGCTGACCCTCGCCTGGACGGCACGGAGATCGCCGACTCGGTGACCGAGCTGATCGGCAATACGCCGATCGTGCGCCTGCGCCGGATGATGGAAGTCGAGCAACTGCCCTGCGTGCTCGCCATGAAGATGGAGACCACGAACCCCGGCGGCTCGTCGAAGGACCGACCGGCGCTGGAGATGATCCTCGCCGCCGAGCGCGACGGATCGCTGCAACCGGGCGGCACCATCGTCGAGCCGACGAGTGGCAACACCGGTGTCGGTCTGGCGATCGTCTCCGCCCAGCGCGGCTACAAGTGCGTGTTCGTGATGACCGACAAGACGGCGCCCGAGAAGGTGTCGTTGCTGCGCGCGTACGGCGCCGAGGTCGTCGTCTGCCCGGTCGCCGTCCCGCCCGACGACCCGCAGAGCTACTACAAGGTCGCCGAGCGACTGACCGCCGAGCTCGAAGCGTTCCGCCCCAACCAGTACGCCAACCCGAACAACCCGGCCGCCCACGAGAAGACGACGGGGCCCGAGCTGTGGCGCCAGACGTCCGGACGCATCACCCACTTCGTCGCCGGCGCCGGCACGTGCGGCTCGCTCACCGGGACGGCGCGCTACCTCAAGGCGCAGAACCCGGCGATCAAGATCATCGCCGCCGACCCTGAAGGCTCGGTGTTCTCCGGTGGCTCCGGCCGGCCGTACCTGGTCGAAGGCGTCGGCGAGGACTTCTTCCCGGCCGCATGGGACCCCGACCTCTACGACGACGTGATCGCGATCAGTGACGAGGAGAGCTTCCTCACCGCCCGGCGCGTCAGCCAGGTCGAGGGCATCCTGATCGGTGGATCCGGCGGCATGGCCGTGGCCGCCGCGATCAAGGTGGCGAAGCGGGCCGGGCCCGACGACATCGTCGTGGTGTTCAACCCCGACTCGGGCCGCGGCTACCTGTCCCGCGTCTTCGACGACGAGTGGATGGCGAACTACGGCTTCCTGCGTGAGTGCGAGCAGTGCGTCGGGGCGGTGCTCGACACGCGCAACCCGACGCTCGACTCGCTGCTCTACGTCGGCCCCAACGAGACGGTGCGGGTCGCCATCGAGCGGATGCGCGCCAACGGCGTCAGCCAGCTACCGGTCTGCAAGAACACCCCGCCGTTCGCGGCGGCCGAGATCTCGGGATCGGTCGACGAGCTGGCGCTGATGGAGGCCATCTTCCGCGAGCCATCGGTGATGGACACGGCGGTCGAGAAGGTGATGGGACCGAAGCTCCCGACGATCGGCTACGGCCAGGCGCTCGACAAGGCGATCGGGATGCTCGAGACGGCACCGGCCCTGCTCGTGCTGTCGGGCGGGCGACCGTTGAGCGTGCTCACCCGCACCGACGTCCTGTCCTACTTCGAAGCGGTCGCCAGCCAGTGATCGATCGTGGGTGAGATCGAGGAACAGTCGGGCTGGGCGTTCGAGACCCGTGCGGTGCACGCCGGTCAGGCGCCCGACGAGGCCAGCGGCGCGGTCGTCGTGCCGATCACGTTGTCGACGACGTTCGCCCAGGAAGAGGTCGGCGTCCACAAGGGATTCGAGTACTCGCGGTCCGGCAACCCGACCCGCCACGCGCTCGAGGTGTGCCTCGCCTCGCTCGAAGAGGCGCGCCACGGGCTGGCGTTCGCCAGTGGCCTCGCCGCCGAGGACAACATCCTGCGCCTCCTGCGTCAGGGCCAGCGGATCCTGCTCGGCAACGACGCGTACGGCGGCACGTTCCGCCTGATCGACAAGGTGTGGTCGCCGCTCGGTTTCCCGTGGACCGCGGTCGACCTCACCGATCTCGACGCGCTCGATGACAACTGGCCGGACGACACCGGCATGGTGTGGCTGGAGACGCCGACCAACCCGCTCCTCACGTGCATCGACATCGAGGCGATCGCCGACGTCGCCCATCGCCGCGGTGCCCTCGTCGTCGTCGACAACACGTTCGCCACGCCGTACCTGCAGCGGCCCATCACGCTCGGCGCCGATGTCGTCGTGCACTCGGCCACGAAGTACCTCGGTGGTCACAGCGATGTGGTCGGCGGGTTCATCGCCGTCGACGACGACGGCCTTGCCGAACGCCTGCGCTTCACGCAGAACGCGGCCGGTGCGGTACCGGCGCCGTTCGACTGCTACCTCGTGCTGCGCGGCGTGAAGACGCTCGGCGTGCGGATGGACCGGCACTGCGAGAACGCGCGGGCGGTCGTCGATCTGCTCGCCGGCCATCCGGCCGTGGAGCGGGTGCTCTATCCGCAGCTGCCCGATCATCCGGGCCACGCCGCGGCCGCCAAGCAGATGCGCGACTACGGCGGGATGGTGAGCTTCACCTTGGCGGCCGGCGAGGCCGCGGCGCGGCAGGTCGCGGCCGCGACCCGCGTGTTCACACTCGCCGAGTCGCTCGGCGCGGTCGAGAGCCTCATCGAGCACCCGGGGGCGATGACGCACGCGTCCGTGGCCGGCTCGCCGCTCGAGGTGCCGCCGAACCTCGTCCGCCTGTCGGTGGGCATCGAGCACTCGGTCGACCTCGTCGCCGACCTCGATCAGGCACTGGCGACCCTGTGAACCAGCGCGCGCTCGTCATCGCCGCCAACCGCCTTCCGCTGACGCGCACCGACGACGGTTGGGAGGCCAGCCCCGGCGGTCTCGTGCGAGCCTTGTTCCCACTCCTGCGTGAGAGCGGCGGCACGTGGATCGGGTGGACGGGTGTCCCCGACGACTACGCCGATCCATTCGAGATCGACGGCGTCCACCTCCATCCGGTGATGCTGTCGGCCGACGACGTGGAGGCGTACTACGAAGGCTTCTCGAACGACACGTTGTGGCCGCTCTACCACGACGCGATCCGTGAGTCCGGCTACCACGAGTGGCAGTGGGAGGCCTACGTGAAGGTGAACCAGCGCTTCGCCGACACGTTGGCGGAGGTTGCGCCACCCGACGCGATGGTCTGGATCCACGACTACCACCTGCAACTCGTCCCGCAGATGCTCCGCGAGCAGCGTCAGGACGTGCGGATCGGCTTCTTCAACCACATCCCGTTCCCGCCGTACGAGCTGTTCGCCCGCATCCCGTGGCGCGAGGAGATCGTCAAAGGGTTGCTCGGCGCCGATCTGCTCGGGTTCCAGCGCCAACTCGGCGCGCAGAACTTCATCGCCGCCGCCCGGCGACTGCTCCACGCCCAGATCGACGGTACCGAGGTGCGGTGCAACGACAACGTCACGCGCGTCGGCACGTTCCCGATCTCGATCGACGTCGAGGAGTTCGAGACGCTCGCCGCCGGGCGCGCCACACGCCGGCGGGCGAGCACGATCCGCGCCCGCGTGGGCGATCCGGAGGTGATCCTGCTCGGTGTCGACCGCCTCGACTACACCAAGGGCATCGGCAACCGTCTCCGCACGTTCGGCGCGCTGCTCGACAGCGGCCGCCTCGATCCCGAGCGCCACGTGCTCGTGCAGGTGGCCACTCCGACCCGCGAAGCTGTCGACCAGTACATCGACGAGCGACACGACATCGAGCGCGCCGTCGGTGAGATCAACGGCCGGCACGCCCGGCTCGGCTATCCGGTCATCCACTACCTGTACCGGACGCTCCCGCTCGACGAGCTCGTTCCGCTGTACCGCGCCGCCGACGTGTTGCTCGTGACGCCGTTCCGCGACGGCATGAACCTCGTCGCCAAGGAGTTCGTGGCGACCCGCCTCGACGACGACGGCGTGTTGGTGCTGTCGGAGTTCACCGGCGCCGCCGACGAGCTGCACGACGCGGTGCTCGTCAACCCGCATGACGAGCGGCAGTTCGAGGACGCGATCATGACCGCCGTCGACATGAACCGTCACGAACGGCGTCAACGGATGGTGTCGATGCGAGCTGCCGTACGGTCGTCCGATGTCGCCGGGTGGGCGCGCGCCTTCCTCGCCGGGTTGAACGACGCCGGCTCGAACGACGCCAGGTTGAAGGACGCCGGCTCGAACGACCCCGGCTCGAACGACCACGGGGTCGAACGACGCGAGTCGAACGACGCCGAGTCGAACGACGCCGAGTCGAACGACGCCGACTCCGACGACGAAGGGCTGAACGACCCGTCGTGAACCCGGAGTTGATCGATCCGGCCGAGCTGACGGCCGCCATGCCCCGCGACCGCGGCCGCCTGATGCTCGGACTCGACGTCGACGGCGTCCTCGCTCCCATCGTGTCGCGGGCCGAACGATCCGAGCTGCTCCCCGGCGTGCTGCCGGTCCTGCGCGCGCTGGCCCACTACATCCCGATCGCGATCGTTTCCGGCCGATCGGTCGATGACCTCGAGCACCTGTACGCGTTCCCCGGCGACGTGGTCGTCGTCGGCAGCCACGGGCTCGAGACGCGTGGAGGTCCGTCCGTCGAGCTCGACGGCCACGAGCGCGCCCGGCTCGCCACGTTGCGCGAGCTGGCGCGGGAGGCGGAGGTGATCGCCGGAACCGGGTCGTGGATCGAGCAGAAGCCGGCGAGCGTGGTGTTGCACGTCAGGCAGGCCGACGAGCAACGCGGGCGCCTGGCCACCAAGTGGTTGGTCGACGCGGCGTGCAAGATCGAGGGCGGCCACGTGAAGACCGGGCACATGGTTGTCGAGTTGCTGACCCGCTCGACGAGCAAGGCCGACGCGGTCGAGCGGCTCCGGCGGCATTACGGACGGGCCGTTGTCGCCTTCGCCGGCGACGACCTCACCGACGAAGAGGTGTTCGCCGGCCTCGGTCCGCAGGACTTCGGGGTGCGCGTCGGCCCCGGCACGACCGCCGCGCGATACCGCCTGGAAGGCCCACCGCAGGTGCTCGAATGGCTCTCGGCGTTGCGCACCGGCTTCGCCGAGGCGACCGACGGCCGCGGCCGCTACTACGAGCTCTGACCGCCCTGACCCGCCCAACCCACCGTTCTGTCTGCTTCAGATGAACCATGGCGCGTTCTGAAGCAGACAGAACGGGGATTTCGTCAGAACAGGGTCGGTTGTTCGGGGCGGAAGACGCGGGCGACGCCTGGCCACGGGACGTAGTGATCCATGAAGATCCACGTCCGGCGGTGGATCGCCGACGGGCCGTAGCCCTGGAGGGCGGCCTTGTGGTCCGGACACGGGTAGCCCTTGTTGGAGTCGAACGACCAGTTCGGGTAGTGGTCGGAGAGCGCGCGCATCTCCCGATCGCGCACGACCTTGGCGAGGATGCTCGCCGCCGCCACGCTCAGGCAGTTGCGATCGGCGCGCACGCGCATCTCGACGCGTTTCACGGTCGGCGACACGAAGTCCCACAGCCCGTCGCTCACGGCCGCGTCGGGGACGACACCGAGCGCGGCGACGGCGCGGCGGGTCGCCACGCGCTGCGCCTCCGCCATCCCGAGCTCGTCGCACTCCTGCTGGCTGGCTGCCCCGACCGCCCAGGCCATGCACCAGCCGGCGATCCGGTCGAAGAGCTTCTCGCGCTCGGCTTCGCTGAGCAGTTTCGAGTCGCGCACCCCATTGACCCGTGAGTCCTTGGGCAGGACCGCCGCACCGACCATCAACGGCCCGGCCCACGCGCCGCGGCCGACCTCGTCGATGCCGACGACGATGTCGTGGCCCTCGTCCCAGAGCTCCCGCTCGAGACCTCGAGTGGGTGGGCGTCCGCGGACCGTCATCGACGGCGACGCTACCGCAGGACCAGTCGCGGAGCGCCGCTCTCGATCTCGCCGACCCGCCACCATCCATCCGGCGACCAGCTCCGCCGCCAGGTCGGGAGCGACGGCGGCCAGCAGACCGCCAGACGTCTGCGGGTCGAAGCACAGCGCCTCCGGGCCGGCGGCGGCGGTCGAGTCGAGGTTCCCCGCCAGGTAGTCGCGGTTGCGCGGATCACCACCCGTGCGGACGCCGTCGGCTGCCGCCGCGGCGGCGGCCGGGTAGGCGACGATGCCCGACGTGTCGACGATCACCCGCACCTGGCTGCGCTCGGCCACCTCCCACCCGTGACCGGCGAGCCCGTACCCGGTGACGTCGGTGACCGCGTGAACCGCGTCGCCGAACGACTGCAGGGTCTCCGATGCGGTGCGGTTGAGGCGGCGCATGCCGGCGATCGCGATCGCCTTGTCGGCCGCCGTGCCGGCGGCGAGCGCGAGGCCGGTGCCGATCGGCTTCGACAGCACGAGCACGTCCCCGGCACGGGCGCCCCCCTTGCGGAACACTCGATCGGGGTGCACGACACCCTGCACGGCGAGCCCGAAGATCGGCTCGGGGTTGCGGATCGTGTGCCCGCCCGCGACGGAGCCGCCGGCCTCGACGACCACCGTGGCGGCCGCCTCGAAGATCGCCACGATCGCCTCGCGCGGGAAGTGCTCGGGGAAGGCGGCGACGTTGATCGCCATCACGACCCGCCCGCCCATCGCGAACACGTCGCTGCAGGCGTTCGCCGCCGCGATCGCACCGAAGTCGGCCGGGTGGTCGACGAGCGGTGGGAAGAAGTCGGTGGTCGACACGATGGCGACGTCGTCGCTGACGCGGTAGACGGCGGCGTCGTCGAACGGGGCGAGGCCGACGAGCAGCGACGGATCGTTCGACACCGGGAAGTCGGCGACGAGGTCCTTGAGCAATGCGGCGCCCCACTTCGCAGCACACCCACCACACGACGTCCATTCGGTGAGCCGTAGGTCGTCGAACGGATCGTGGTGATCGCCGCGATCGGTCGCGGCAGCGGTGACGCCCATGCGCGCCAGACTATGGGGCGATGTACCAGGTGGGACCATACGAGTTCACGAAGCTGGACGCCCGCACCACGTTTGGCGACCTCGGCGATCTGTTGCGCGAACACCTGGTCGGGCTGACCGAACTGCCGGCCGCCGTCGGTGCGTTCGTCGACGAGTGGGCCGATGCGACGGCCGATCACATCGCGATCGCCGCGGGTCAGATCATCGGTCCCGCCCCACCGGTGGATCGGCTCGACGTCGCCGGCAAGATCGCCGAGCGGTGCCTCTCGAGTGGGGCATGGACCGACGCGCAGGTGGCCGACGCGTTGTGCGAGGCGTGGCTCGGCCTGCGTCGTGTCGCCGATGCGCTGAGGGAGGCCGGACTGTTCGGCGGCCCGTCGGCGGGGACGGTCGTGCAACTCAACCGGTCAGGCGGTGGAGTCCCCAAGTTGCCGCTGCCCGTCGTCGACGTCGATTGGGGTGGTGTCGTGGGCGACGTGCAGGTGAACCGCCGCCATCACGGACGCCCGTTCCAGGCGCTGTGCCTGTGGGATGCCGACGTGATCGACCGCTTCGCCTCCGAGGGGCATCCGATCGGCTACGGATCGGCCGGCGAGAACGTGACGACTCCGGGGACTCGAATGGAACCGGGTGCGACCCGGCGTGCGCCTCCGGCTCGGCACCGTCCGGTGTGAGGTGTCGTCGTACGCGGTCCCGTGCTCACAGAACGCGGGATGGTTCGTCGGCCGTGCGTTCAACCTGATGCACCACGATCGCGGACCGGTCAGCCGGATGTATGCGACGGTGCTCGAGCCGGGACGCATCGCCACCGGCGACGACGCCGTGCTCGAACCCTGAACACACGGCCGCAGGCAGTCAACTGAACGATGCCTCGGGAGCCGGCCAGAGTGCTTCGCCCTGACGATCGGTCGTCCGCCACTGGGGGTCGATCAGCGGGGCGGTCAGTTCGACCGGTTCACCGGTGACCTCCCAGAGCACGGCCGGACGATCACCATGCCAGCGCACCGCGTAGTCGACGCGCGAGCGCGGGCCGATCGGCAGTCCGTACACCTCGAAGTTGGCGCCGAGCCACGCCGGCGGAAGACCGTATGGCAGCAGCCTGCCGTCGAGTGCCAACCCCTCCTCGAGCCACGGGATGCACCACACGCCGTCGGGCGGCGCGGCCGGCCGTGCCGTGCGCCCGCGACCGCGGCGGATGCGCTCGACGTCGTCGACCGCCCTCGCCTCGCCTGCCGCGACGAGCACGCGCCGTGCCGCGTCCAGCGCGGCGTCGCCGATCCAACCTCCGGTCGGCGCGAACGCCGCCACCGCGTCGGCGAGATCGACGAGCACGTCGTGGTCGATCGGCAGGGCACCCATGCGGGCCAGCTCACCGATGGCGACCGCGAAACCGGCCGGATCATCCGCGCCCGACGGGCACACGCCGAGGATGAGCTCGCAGCGCGCCGCGGTCACGGCTTCGGCGAGAGATCCGCCGTGGCCGGCATCAGGGAGCTCGAACCGGCTCGCCGTTCCGGTGAGCGCCAGCCAGCCGTTGGTCACCTGGATCGCGCTCGGCAGTGGTGCCGGCAGGCCGAGCGCGCGCGATCGGTCGTGACCGATCGCGACGCGCACCGTGCTGCGATGCCCGACCGGGAGCACGATCCGCGGCGCGGGGATCTCGATGCCCTCGATCGGCACGGCGCCGACCGGGCGGTCGGTGAGCACTCCGTCGCGACCCGCGAACGCGACGGCGATCGGAAGCGTCGAGTCGTTCTCGACTTCGACGACGGTCAACCCGCCGGCGTCGGCGATCGAGAACACGCGTTGAACGCGCGTCGCCCGTCGGAACCCGGACCCGTGTCTCGACGACCGCGGTGCCCGACAGTCGCTCCTGGCGCACCGCCGCCTCGCGTGACGGCACGTGCCAGCGATCGTCGGCGGCCACGTACCAGTCGAGGCTCGGTGATCCGTCCCACGGCACGATGGCGCCCCATGGCGTCACGTCGGCACGCCACGATCCGCCGGCGACGCCTGTGGTGGTCATCGCCCGATCATCGCGTGCGCCGACGACGCCGACCGACCGGGGGTTCCGTACAGTGATCGCATGGAACCCGCGGTGCTGATCCCGGTCAAGGCGTTCCACTCGGCCAAGGCCAGGCTCTCGCCGACCGTCACCGCGGCCGACCGGGCGACACTCGCGCGCTGGATGGCGGGGCGCGTCATCGACGCCGTGCGGCCGTTGCCGACGTTCGTCGCGTGCGACGACGACGCGGTCGCGCAGTGGGCGGAGTCGCTCGGTGCGACGGTGCTGTGGGGACCGGGCCTCGGTCTCAACGGGGCCGTCGACGCGGGGGTCGAGACGATCTCGGGGAAGGGCTTCGAGGACGTGATCATCAGTCACGGCGACCTTCCGATCCCACGTTCGCTGCCCATGCTCGCCCGCCCTGGCGCCGTCGTCATCGTTCCCGACCGCCGTCTCGACGGCACCAACGTGCTCGTCCGCCCGTGTTCGATCGCACTCCCCGCTTCCTACGGCCGCGCTTCGTTCCGCCACCATCTCGAACGCGCCATCGCGAGTGGGCGCCAGGTGACGGTGCGCCACGACACCGAGCTGTCGCTCGATCTCGACACGGTCGCCGACATGACCCACCCGTTGATCCACCCCCTCGTCACCGCCGCGCTCGCATGACCTCGAACGAACCCGGTCAACCACCGCTCGCCGAGGCGGGCACGTGGACCCGCGACCTCGACGTGCCGCACTCCGCGCTCGCGATCGGTGCCCATCCCGACGACATCGAGTTCGGATGCGGCGCGACGTTGGCGAAGTGGGCCGCTGCCGGTTGCACGATCCATCACCTCGTGTGCACCGACGGATCGAAGGGCACGTGGGACGCGCTGGCCGACCCCGTCGCGCTCGCCGCCCGACGCCAGGACGAGCAGCGCGCCGCCGCCCGCCGGCTCGCCGGTCCCGCCGCCGGTGAGGTGCGCTTCCTCGGCTACGTCGACGGCGAGCTCGACAGCGACCTCGTGGCGCGCGGACTGGTCGCACGAGTGATGCGCGAGCTACGACCGGATGTCGTGCTCGGCCACGATCCGTGGAAGCGCTACCGCCTCCACCCCGACCACCGGCACGCCGGGCTGCTCACGTGCGACGGTGTGGTGGCCGCGCGGGATCCGCACTTCTACCCCGAGCACGGACTACCACCGCATCGGCCGCGCGCGCTCTTGCTGTTCGAGGCGGACGCGCCCGATCACGTCGAAGACGTCAGCACGACGGTGGAGGCCAAGCTGGATGCGCTCGAGGCGCACGAGAGCCAGTTCGAGTCGACCATGAAGGCGCTCGACGACGAGCAGCTGACGGCGTTTCGCGAGCGTGTGCGCGACCGTCTCGCGGCGCTCGGGCAGCCGCATCGCGTCGCGGCCGCCGAGGTGTTCAAGTTGATGACCGATCTCTGACCGGCACCGCTGATCTCGATCAGCGTGTCGGGAGACTCACCGCGCGAACCCGACATCCGACGGGCGCGGCCAGTGGCCGACCCGTCGGATGTCTCGGGTTCCCGTGTGATCAGCGCCTGACGGCGGCCTTCTTGGCACGGTGCCTTCTTGGCCACTGCCTTCTTGCGCGCAGGCGCCTTGCGTGCAGGTGCCTTGCGTGCGGGTGCCTTCTTCGCTGCTGCCTTCTTGCGTGCAGGTGCCTTCTTGGCGGCTGCCTTCTTGGCAGGTGCCTTCTTGGCAGGTGCCTTCTTGGCCACTGCCTTCTTGCGTGCAGGTGCCTTCTTGGCGGCTGCCTTCTTCGCGGGTGCCTTCTTGGCCGCTGCCTTCTTCGCAGGTGCCTTCTTGGCTGGGGCCTTCTTGGCCGCGGTCTTCTTCGCCGGGGCCTTCTTTGCTGCTACTGCCATCAGTTTCTCACTTTGGGTTGAGGGTGGACTTCAGGGTCGAGCTCGCGCTGAATTTCATGGCCGTCGACGCAGAGATCTGCACCGGCGCACCCGTCTGCGGGTTGCGGCCGACGCGAGCGGGACGCTTGGTGGTGCTGAACGAACCGAAGCCCGGCCAGGCGACCTTGTCACCGTTCTTCGTCGACGAGACGACGTGGTCGAAGAACGCACCGATTGTTTTCTCGGCGTCGGCCTTCGACACGCCTGCCGACTCAGCGACGGCTTCGACGAGTTCTGCCTTGGTCATGGACATTCCTTCTGATCACGAGTGGACGAGTCGCGACAATGCGGCTCGTTGGCTCCCTCGAGCCGCCGTCATCACACCTATCAACACGGTGCTGTTGCAAGCATCGTTGTCGTTGCATCTGCAACGATAGGGAAGAGGTGATTTCAGACGGTAAAGGGCTCAACGCGCGAGATCGCGCTTCCAACTCACGTCGCAAAGCATCCGCGATCCGAGTTGCCTCACCGTCGGCGTAACGATGACGCGGCCAGAAGAACCCGCGCAAGCCATCACCGCGCGTCCTCGGCACGACGTGCACGTGCAAGTGCGCGACGCTCTGACTCACGACGTTGTTGTTCGCCACGAACGTTCCTTGCGCGCCGAGTGCACTCGGCATCGCCGCGGCGATCATGCGGACACGTTCGAAGAACGGACCCACCTCGTCGACGAGGAGGTCCGGAAGCGTCAGCACGTGCCGGAGCGGTACGACGAGTGTGTGCCCGTGGAACAACGGGGATCGATCGAGGAATGCCACCGCCACGTCGTCGCGCCAGACGATGTCGGCGGCGACCTCGCCGCGTGCGATTGCGCAGAACACACAGGTCTCGCTCACGACGCCATGATGCTCCCGGAGACGGCATGCAGCCCACACCGGTCACCCACCATCCACCATCGAACGGTGGCCGTGGGATACAACAACGAGCCGTTGGGGTACCTCGGACCACGATCCCGATGGGGATGCTGATGGATGCAGATGAGGAGTGGCGGTGACCGATCTCGACCGGGCTGACCAGGCGCGTCGCGGTGCGATGAACCCGGGCGGCAGGGCGACCGAAGCCCCACTTCCCCAGCTGAATGGCACCGCACGCAGCAAGGGAGACGGCGCCGCGGCACCCACTCGGACTCGAATCGTGCTCGACACGTCGGTGCTGATCGCCGATCCGGCGTGCGTCCACTCGTTCGGTGACAACGACGTCGTGGTGCCGCTGACCGTCGTCGAGGAGCTCGACGAATTGAAGACGCGGCCCGACGACGTCGGCCGCGCGGCACGTGCTGCGCTCCGCACGCTCGAGGAGCTGCGGGTCCGGCACGGTGGCTCGCTCGCCGAGCCGGTGCCGGTCGGCGAAGGCACGATCCGGATCGAGATCAACGGCATCCAGAAACATCTCCTGATCGAGCACGGGCTCGACCCGAACGTGCCCGACAATCGCATCATCGGCGCCGCGCTCGGACAGGCCGCGCAGGCGCACACGATCGTGGTGTCGAACGACGCGGCGCTGCGCATCAAGGCCGCTCACCTCGGCGTCGCGGCGATGGAGCACCAGCCGAGCCGCCGCGCGTGCGTGCGGCCGATCGGGTGGTCGGTGATCGAGTCGACCTACGAGGTGATCGACTGTCTCTACGCCGCCGGCGCCGTCACGGTCACCGCGGTCGACGTGGCCACCAACATCGGTGAGAACGAGTTCGTCGTGTTGCGCTCCGGTTCGCAGTCGGCGCTCGCACGGCGCGTCCACGACGAGTTCGTCCTGTTGTCGCACGCGGTCCCCGAGGCGTGGGGATTGCGACCGCGTGGCAAGGAGCAGCGGTTCGCGCTCGAGTTGTTGCTCGATCCCGCGATCGCTGTTGTCGCCCTCGACGGACGTGCCGGCACCGGCAAGACGTTGTTGGCGATCGCGGCCGGGCTGGAGCAGGTCGTCGAGCAGTCGCGCTACGAACGGGTCGCGGTCTACCGGCCATTGGTGCCCGTCGGCCGTGCCGACCTCGGCTTCCTCCCCGGTGGGCTCGACGAGAAGCTCGATCCGTGGATGTCGGCGATCCACGACGCGATCGTGGCCTTGAGCGACCACGGCAGCAGCCACGACGCGCGACGGCTGATCGACGAACTGACGTGCCGCGGGCAGTTGTCGCTCGAGTCGGTGACGTTCCTGCGTGGCCGCTCGCTGCACCGCCAGATGGTGGTCATCGACGAGGCCCAGAACCTCGAGCCGACGACGCTACGGACGATCCTCACCCGCATCGGCGAGGGCACCAA
Source organism: Ilumatobacteraceae bacterium (assembly GCA_963722415.1). Lineage (GTDB taxonomy): Bacteria > Actinomycetota > Acidimicrobiia > Acidimicrobiales > Ilumatobacteraceae > JALOLG01. The sequence goes on along the minus strand of CAVRNI010000028.1, from coordinate 61,625 downwards.
GGTGGTGTTCACCGGCGATACGAGCCAGATCGACGCGCCCTACCTCAGCGAGTCGAACAACGCCCTGGCGGTGCTCACCAACGCCTTCGCCGGTCAGCGCTGCTTCGGCCACGTCACGCTGACCTCGTGCGAGCGCAGCGACGTGGCGAGCCTCGCCGCCGAGCTCCTTTGAGCCGGCTCACGGAAGGTGGGGAATGTGACACGTCCGGTCGCCGGCTCGTGCGCCCACGTTGTCGATGATGGGCTGCGACACCCGCTGCCTATCGTGTTCGGTGTGACGAACGCACCGGTCGCACTCCCCCGCTTCGCGGTCGTCGACATCGAGACCTCGGGACTCTCGACCCGGCGCCACCGCATCCTCCAGATCGGCCTGGTCACCGTCGTCGGCGGTCAGGTCGCCGACCAGTGGAGCACGCTCGTGCGGTTGCGTTGGCCGTGGCAGCGTGTCGGTCCGCGCAACGTGCACGGCCTGACCCGCGGCCAGTTGCGCGACGCGCCGACGTTGCGCTCGGCGCTGACCGAGCTGGCCGGCCGGCTCGACGGCGCGGTGTTCACCGCCCACAACGCCGACTTCGACGCCGCGTTCATCGAGCGTGCGGCGCGCCGCGAACACGTCGCGCTGCGTCTCGATCCCCGGCTCTGCACGTTGCGACTGTCGCGCCAGCTCGATCCCGATCGGGCGTTGTCACACCGCCTCGGCGACATCTGCGACCGCTATGGCGTCGCGCTCGATCGCCCGCACGACGCGTTGCAGGACGCCCTTGCCGCGGCGTCCGTGCTTCCCCATCTGCTCGCCGAACACGGCGTCGACTCCGACGCGTCGCTCACCGCGCTCTACGACGCGTCGCGGTAGCGGGCCAGGATCCGGGCCGCCGCCGCCCGGCCGAGCTCCGAGTAGTGGGCGGGTTCCACGACGTCGGCCCGATCACCGAGCCGCACCAGCACCCGCTCGAGCCAACGGTCGCTCGCCACCGGCAGGCGCGCCGTGACCCAGCCCTCCTCATCGGGCTCACTGACGTCGTCGACCGGATAGGTCTCGATCACCCACCGCGCCGCCGGCGCCAGACGAATCGTCACGCGTGGCATCCCACCGTCGAGGAACCAGCGCCCCGGTTCTGGCAATGGTTCGTCGGTCGGCTCGCCGAGCTCACCCGTCGGCTCCAGCGTCTCGATGCGGTCGATGCGGAACGTGCGCAGCGTCTCGGTGCGATGGTCGGTGGCCGTGACATACCAGTTGCCGCGGTCGGCGAACACCTGACGCGGGGTGATCACGCGTTCCGTCGAGTCGTCGCGGGACGCGCTCCAGTACGTGATGCGCAGCCGCTCGAGCCGGCGTGCCGCGTCGGCGACCTGGTCGGCGGCGGCGGGTCGTTCGAGGTCGATGTCGAGCCCCTCGCCGAGCCCAGACATCGACGCGTTCGTCGCCGCCGAGCGCGGCGGCGAGTTTGGCCAGGCCGCGGCCGAGCGGGCCCGACTCGTCGGCCCCCGGCAGCTCCATCGCGGCGCGGCCGGCGGCGAGCAACTCGAACGCCTCGGTCGAGTTGAGGCGCAGCGGTCTGGTGAACAACCGCGGCACACCGACGAACACGGTGCCCTCGTCGATGAACACGTCGATCAACTCGTCGACGAACGGCGGGAGTCCGCACATCGCCACCAGCTCGAGATCGGCCGCGACCTCGTCCTCGGTCAACCGGAAGCGCTCGGCGACTTCGGCGAGCGGCACCTCGCCGCGCTCCATCAGCCACGGCAGCATCACGAGCAGCCGGCGCAGTCGATCCTCGGCACCGCGGTGGGCGCGCGCCATCAGCCGGTCACCTGACGCTCGAGCCACTCGACGACATCGGCGCGCACGTCAGCGGGCGACCGGACCTCGGCGTGCTCCATCAGCCCCAGCACCCACGACCTGAACGCCTCGCGGTTGGCGCACGGCACGCGGACGTCGACATACCCGTCATCGCCCGACACAGTGGTGACGACGCGATCGGCGCCCAGCTCACGCGTGACGGCCGCGGCCCGCGAGGCGTCGACGCGCACGATCGCCTCCGCCGTGGCGCCGTCGGCACCGAGCGCCTTCGGGTCGTCCGGGAGCACCGTGCGCAGGTCGAGGCCTTCCGGTCGTTCGAACTCGTCTGCGCCACCCATCGTGATGCGCCCGTCGATGCGGTCGACGCGGAACGTCCTGCGCTCGCCGCGTGTGCGGTCGAACGCGACGAGGTACCAGAACCCGTCGCGCAGCAACAGCCCGTACGGCTCGACGGTGCGATCGACCTCGCGGTACAGGAAGTCGACCGTCGCCCTTCGATTGATCGCCTCGCGCAGCATCGGCAGGCCGGGCAGCGACGGCATCGTCGCCACCACCGCTGCGTCACGGTCGATCACGCCGGAGCCGAGCTTCCACATCGCCTCCTGACCGAGCTCCGAGCCGGTGCGCGTCGCGGCGACGGCCACCTGCAGCGCCCGCATCTCGTCGGGCTCGAGGCGCAGGTCGGCGAGCTCGTAGCGGGCGCGGTCGATCCAGTACCTGGTCGAGCCGGCGTACGGCCCACCGACGACGACCTCCTGCTCGATCGGCACGCCGAGCTCGCGCAGCGCAGCCTTGTCCCGCTCGAACGCACCTCGCTGAGCAGCGTCTTTCTCCGGATACTGGCCACGCAACTCGCCGGCGATCTCGACGAGGGTGAGCGGTGCGGACGTCTCGAGCAGCAGGGCGAGCAGGTTGGTGAGGCGCTCGACCCGCTCGGCCATCAACGCGAGCCGTACTCGTAGAACCCGCGGCCGGTCTTGCGTCCGAGCAGACCGGCTTCGACCATCCGCGACAGGAGCGGCGGCGGCGCGTACAGGGGCTCCTTGAACTCGTCGTACAGGCTCTGGGCGACGGCGAGCGTCGTGTCGAGGCCGACCAGGTCGGTCAGGTGCAGCGGTCCCATCGGGTGGTTGCAGCCTTCGACCATGCCGGTGTCGATGTCGTCGGCCGTGGCGAACCCCGACTCCATCATCCGGATCGCCGACAGCAGGTACGGGATCAGCAGCGCGTTGACCACGAACCCGGCGCGGTCCTGGCTGCGGATGACGCGCTTGTGCAACACGTCGGTGGCGAACGAGTCGGCCTGCGAGGCCGTGTCGGGCGAGGTCATCAAGCTCGTGACGAGCTCGACGAGACGCAGGACCGGCACCGGGTTGAAGAAGTGGATCCCGATCACCTGCTCGGGGCGGGCGGTGGCGATGCCGAGCTTCATGATCGGGATCGAGCTGGTGTTGCTGGCGAGGATCGCCCGCTCGTCGGTCACGAACTTGTCGAGCTGCGCGAACACCTCGGTCTTCAACTTCTCGTTCTCGACGATCGCCTCGACGACGAGCTGGCGGTCGGCCATGTCGGCCAGATCGGTCGTGAACGCGAGATGCGACACCGCGGCGTCGCGTTCCTGCTCGGTGAGCTTGCCCGAGCTCAGTCCGCGGTCGAGCGACTTCACGAGCCGGCCGCGTCCCGCCTCGGCCGTCGCTTCGTCGACCTCGCGGATGAGGACGTCGAGGCCGGCACGGGCGCACACCTCGGCGATCCCGGAGCCCATGAGGCCGCATCCGACGACGCCGACGCGCTCGATCGCTGGCTTGTCGATCGGCGTCGTCTCGGTCGTGGAGCTCATGCTTCGGCCCGCTCGGCCGACAGCTCGGCGACGTAGTCCTGCTCGAGGTCGCCGCGCAGCGCTTCGCGATCGTCGATCGCGAACTGGCAGGCGACGATCTCGACCAGATCGGGCGCGTCGGTGAGCGCCGCCCACGATTCGGGTTGCCACGCCTGACTGCGCCGGAACGCCTTGGCGCAATGGACGAACAACTCCCTGGTTTCGACGACGAGCGCCGATTTCGGCCGGCGCAGGTCGGGGTGGTGGCGGTCGAGCACGTCGTCGGCGGTGGTGATGGTGGCCGGGCCGTTGATGCGCAACGTGTCGTCGAGGCCAGGGACGAGGAACAGCAGGCCCACCTGCGGGTTCTCGACGACGTTCTGGAGCGAGTCGAGACGGTTGTTGCCACCCAGATCGGGGATCGCGATATGGGTGTCGTCGAGCACGGTGACGAAGCCGGGCGGCCCACCGCGCGGCGAGACGTCGCAATGGCCGGCCGCGCTCGCGGTCGCGAGCATGACGAGCGGTGCGCGCCCGATGAATCGAGCCGAGGCCTCGTCGATCGAGGTGCGGGACTTGCCGGCGGCCGCCGCGCCTGGCTTGCGGTAGATCACGCGGAGCTCGTCCGCCGTCGAGAGGTTCATCCCGTCAGCCTGCCACGGCGAGCGGCGATCAGTGACGACGGGTTCGGTACCAGCCGATGAGCGCGTTGGTCGACGTGTCGTGCAGGTCGGGGTGCTGTTCGCCCGTGAGCTCGGGGGTGATCCGGTTGGCGAGCTCCTTGCCCAGCTCGACGCCCCACTGGTCGAAGCTGTTGATCCCCCAGACGACCCCTTGCACGAACACGATGTGCTCGTACAGGGCGATCAGCTGGCCGAGGACGGAAGGCGTGAGCGTGTCGGCGAGGATCGTCGTGCTCGGCCGGTTCCCCGCGAAGTTGCGGTACGGCTCGGCCGTGTTCGCCCGCCCGAAGGCGAGCGCCTCGGCCTGGGCGAACAGGTTCGCCATCAGCAGGTCGTGGTGATCGCGATACGGGTGATGTGGGTTGGCGAATCCGATGAAGTCGATCGGCACGATCCGGGTGCCCTGGTGCAACAACTGGTAGAACGCGTGCTGGCCGTTCGTGCCCGGCTCGCCCCACACGATCGGACCGGTCGACGTCGTCACCGGCGAGCCGTCGAGCCGCACCGATTTCCCGTTCGACTCCATGTCGAGCTGCTGCAGGTAGGCGGGGAAGCGGCCGAGCTCCTCGGAGTACGGCAGCACGGCCTTCGTCGCGTAGTCGAGCACGTTGGAGTGCCAGACCCCGATCATCCCGAGCAGTACCGGCGCGTTGGCCGCGAGGGGCATGTCGCGGAAGTGTTCGTCGACGATGCGGAACCCGGCGAGGAACTCGTGGAACGCCTCCGGTCCGATGAGCACCATCACCGAGAGCCCGATCGCCGAGCCCACCGAGTACCGGCCGCCGACCCAGTCCCAGAAGCCGAACATGTTGTCGGTGTCGATGCCGAACGCGGCGACCTGCTCGGCGTTCGTCGAGACGGCGACGAAGTGGTCGGCGACGGCTGCCTCGCCGAGGGCGTCGACGAGCCACCGCCGTGCGGTGCGGGCATTGGTGAGCGTCTCGATGGTCGTGAACGTCTTCGATGCCACGATGAACAGCGTCGATGCGGGGTCGAGACCGGCGAGCGTGCCGGCGATGTCGGCGCCGTCGACGTTGGAGACGAAGTGACAGGTGAGCCGCGGATGCCCGTAGGACGCGAGCGCTCTGGCCGCCATCGCCGGGCCGAGGTCGGACCCGCCGATGCCGATGTTGACGATGTCGGTGATCCGCTCGTCGGCGCGAATGCGGTCGGCGAACGCGGCCATGCGTTCGAGCACCGCGTGCACCTCGTCGACGACGTTGACGCCGTCGAGCTCGATCACCGAACCGGCCGGCGCCCGTAACGCCGTGTGCAGCACGGCGCGATGTTCGGTGACGTTGATGGGCTCACCGGCGAACATCGCATCGCGGCGGCGCTCGACGCCCGCCGCGCCGGCCACGTCGACGAGGGCGGCGAGCACGGCGTCGTCGACGGCGTTCTTCGAGTAGTCGATGCGCAGATCGCCGACCTCGATCACGTACCGCTCGGCGCGACCCGGGTCGCCGTCGAACAGCTCGACGAGCGGACCCGGGACGGGCAGCCCGATGAGCGCCTGCCATTCCGGTGTCGAGGTGATGTCGGCATGAGAACGGGGCTGGTCGCTGTCGGGCATCGGCCCGCGACGCTAGCCAGGCAGCTCGCTCGCTGCCGCCGGGTCGAAGAACGCCTTGGTGCCCTTGCGCCTCACCTTGTCGATCGGGATGGTGCGGTCGCGCAACAGCCAGCGGCGCACCGCAGGGGCCTTGCCCGTACCAGAAGCGATCACCATTCGCGAGCGGGCAGCGTTGACCACGAGAGGCGTCAGCGTCATCCGCCGGAAGCCACGGAACTCGTCGGTGATCTCGACGAAGCGTTCGCTCTTCAGGATCCGCAGGTCGCCGGGCGGCCACGACGCCGTGTGCCCGTCGTCGCCGAGACCGAGGTGCACGACGTCGAAGCGATCGGGCAGCGACGCGCCGTACTCGTCTGCGGCGCGCTCCAGGTCGCTGGCCGTCACGGGCATCTGCTGCAGCCGTGCCGGTAGATCGGCCAATTGCAGCGAGTTGCGGCTGGGGTCGCCATCGGGCGCGATCCGCTCGTCGACCTGCCACACCACGACATCGGCCCACGGAATCGGCAGGTTCCCGAGCGCCGACAGCACCGCCGGCGCGGTGGCACCTCCGCTGACGGCGATCCGGCCGACACCACGGCGGTGAACCGCCTCGGTGAGCCGGCGAGCGAGCCAGCTCGCCGCGGCCGCAGCCGGATCCTCGCTCACGACGAGCTCCACCCGCCCAGCATCGCAGGCCGACGATCCAACGCCCGTGATCGAGTCGCCGGCCCCGCTCTCAGGTTTGTGTCACCGGATCCGGCGATCCTCGCCGATGTCGGTGACACAAACAGGGGGATGCGGGTCGGAAACCGGGATCCGTGACACGCTGAACGGCACCATGAGGTGGACGGTGCACGGCGAGCGTGTGATCTACGAGAGCGAGTGGATCCGCCTGGCGCTCGCCGATGTCGAGCTGCCGAGCGGCAAGCGCTTCGACCACCACGTCGTGCGGATGCCGTACGAGGCGGCCGGAACCGTCGTCGACGACCCCGAGCGCGGTGTGCTGCTGCTGTGGCGGCACCGGTTCACCACCGACACCTGGGGGTGGGAGATCCCGGCCGGCCGCGTCGACGAGGGCGAGACACCCGCCGAGGCTGCCACGCGCGAGACCGTCGAGGAAGCGGGCTGGCGTCCCGGACCGCTGACGCTGATGACCGCGTACTACCCGCACAACGGCATTTCGGATATCGACGTTCCACCTGTTCGCCGCCACGTCCGCGGTGTACGTCGGGGAGCCGACCGACAGCGACGAGGCAGAACGCGTCGAGTGGCTCGGCTGGCCCGACCTGCTCGACGAGATGCGGGCCGGCCGCGTCGGCGACGGGTTGTCGTTGACGGCGCTGCTGTGGCGGCTCGCCGTTGGGGACTCCGGGACCGCTGGCAGACTGACGGGATGAACAGCGGCCACGTCGGCGTGGGCGGCCCAGACGACGTCGACGTCGACGCGATCATCGACGGCATCGACGACTCCGGTGGCGGTGACGATCTCGACGAGGCCGGCGGCAGCCGGCGGCGACGGAGACGTCGGTGATCCGGACGACACGATCGTGCTGCCCTGGTGGCAGCACCCGTTCAACATCGCCGTCTTCGTCGTGACCGCCGCGCTCCTCGCCGGCATGGTCGGGTGGATGATCGGCGACTCGGCAGCCGACCGGGACGCCGGGACCGTCGACGTCGGGTTCCTCCAGGACATGCGCGAGCACCACGAGCAGGCGGTCGAGATGAGCTTCCTGTACCTGTCCCTCGACGACACCGACCCTGGCCTGCGGACCGTGGCGCGGAGCATCATCTTCGGCCAAGGCATCGAGATCGGCCGCATGATCCAGTTGCTGCGCGACTTCGGTGAATCGGAGGTCAACGAGGGCGACACGTCGATGGCGTGGATGGGCCATCCGGTACCGCTCGGCGAGATGCCCGGCATGGCGACCGACGCCGAGCTCGACGCGCTCGGCGAAGCCAGCGGCGCCGAGGCCGACAACATGTACGTCGATCTGATGGTCCGCCACCACGAGGGCGGGATCGAGATGGCCGAGTACGCGGCCGCCAACGCATCCGACGACAGCGTGCGGTCCTTCGCGAACTCGATCGCCACCAGCCAACGCGAGGAGATCGAGGAGCTGGAACGGCTCGTCTGAGCACCCCGCTGTATTGGCTCGGCTCACAGCGTGCCGCATGTCTCACACCCGTCTGGTTGAGGGGCTGCCCGCGTGAGCGGCTGGCGGACCCCGCCGTACACTCCGGGGCATGCGCCGATCCCCGCAGCGGGTGATCGTCGCCATGTCGGCGGCGGTTGGGTTGATGCTCGCTGCCTGCGGTGTCGATGTCGATGTGTCGACGAGGCGCGCCGACAGCCTGAGCGCCGAGGACCCGACCTCACCCGACACCACCGACACCACCGACGCCACCGACGCCACCGAGAACACGACCGACGACACCGGCCCGACGTCCACCGATCCGACCGAACCGACGACGACGTTGGAACAGGTGATCGACTCCTCCAACGACATCGCCGACGTCGTCAATGTCGGGGACGACAAGGAGCCGCGTTCCTACGACGAGTTCGTCGCCGCCGCCCTGAGTGACGTCCAGGCGTTCTGGCGTGCCGCCTACCCGGAGGTCTACGGCGAGGAGTTCGAGGAGTTGTCGGGCGGCATCTACGCCGCCTATCCGGAACGAGACGACATCCCGGGGTGCGGCGAGTCCAACACGCCGTACCAGGACGTTGCGCAGTTCGTCGCGTTCTATTGCACGCTCGGCGACTTCATGGTCTACGACGATGGCGACAACAGCCTGCTCGGCGCGCTGTCCGAGAACTTCGGGCCGTCGATCATGGGCGTGGTGCTGGCCCATGAGTTCGGCCACGCCATCCAGTTCCGCACCGGCGATCTCGAGACCGGGTTCTCGACGATCGTCACCGAGCAGCAGGCCGACTGCTTCGCAGGTGCGTGGGTGGCCTGGGCGTCGAGCGGCCAGTCGCCGACGATCCAGCTGACCGACGCCGACATCCGGGGCGGACTGATCGCGATGGTGACGGTCCGCGACCCGGTCGGCACCACCCAGGACGTCGAGGGAGCCCACGGCTCGGCGTTCGACCGGGTCGGCGCCTTCCAGGTCGGCTTCAACGAGGGCGTGCAACGATGCGCGGAACTGCTCGAGGATCCGCTGCCGTTGCTGTCGAACCCGTTCGTCAACCAGGACGACTTCCTCAACGACGGCGACCTGCCCTACGGGTTCGACGAAGGTTCGATCATCCCGCTCGTCGTCACCGCCCTGAACCTGTACTGGACGTTCGATGCGGGCGGGGCGGGGATCGAGTTCCCGGAGCTCACGTTGGTGCCGGTCTCGTCGACCGACGAGGTCGAGTGTCCGGATCTCACCGGGCCGATCGAGCACACCGCCGCGGTGTGCCTCTCGACCGGCGAGGTGTACTTCGACGAACCCTTCGCCGAGGATCTGTACAACGACCCGATCGAGGGTCGCGCCGACTTCGCCGTCGGTTACATGCTCGCCACCGGGTGGGCCGAGGAAGCCCAGATCCTGCTCGGCAGCCCGCTCACCGGCGAGCCGCGAGCGCTCACCAACGACTGCCTCGTCGGCGCCTGGACGGCCGACATGCTCCCCGGTCGCGAACTGCGCCCGGAGGAGGGCGAGTCACGCGGGCTGATCTCACCGGGCGACCTCGACGAGGTGGTGCTGGCGGCGATCACGCTCGGTGACCCGGGCCTCCACGACGACCGGATCGGCAGCGCGTTCGAGAAGATCGATAGCTTCCGTGAAGGTGTGCTCGGTGGTATCCCGGTGTGCATCGAACGGATCAACGGATAATGACGAGAGATGAACGACGTACTCGCCGCACTCGACCTGGGTACGAACAGCTTCCACATGGTCGTCGCCCGCCAGACGGGTGACGAGGACTTCGAGATCGTCAGCCGCGAGAGGGAGGTCGTGCGCCTCGGCCACGGCGGCACCGACATGAAGGAGATGTCGCCGGAGGCGATGGATCGGGCCATCGCCTGCCTGCAGCGCATGCGGCGGATCGCCGAGAGCCACGGGGTCGTCGCCCTCCGGGCGGTCGCCACCAGCGCCACCCGCGAGGCGGCCAACGCCGACGTCTTCATCCGCCGCGCCAGCGAGGAGGCGCAGGTCGAGATCGAGGTGATCTCGGGGCTCGAGGAGGCGCGGCTGATCCACCTCGGTGTCCTGCAGGCGGTGCCGGTGTTCGAGAAGCGGGCGCTGTTGGTCGACATCGGCGGCGGGTCGACCGAGATCCTGATCGGCGAGCGGGGCGAGATGCTCGCCGCCCGCAGCTTCAAGCTGGGTGCCGTCCGGCTGACCGACCGTTTCTTCCCGGGAGGCGCGACGTCGGGTGCCTCGGTGACCGCCTGCCGGGAGTACGTCCGGTCGGTGCTCACCCACTTCGACAGCAAGGTCAAGACCCACGGCTTCGAGGTCGCGGTCGGCTCGTCGGGCACGGCCGAGACGATCGCCCGGATGGTGCACGCCGCGCGCGGCGAGGAGCCGCTGCGGACGTACAACTGCTTCGAGTTCACGGCGAAGGAGCTGCACTCGATCGTCAACAAGGTGTGCTCGACCCGCACCCGCTCGGCGCGCGCCAAGCTCGCCGGGCTCGAGGCCCACCGGGCCGACATCGCCCCGGCCGGCGCGCTGATCCTCGACGAGATCGTCTCGCGCTTCGACGTCCCGTCGATGACGTTCAGCGAGGGCGCGCTGCGTGAAGGCGTGCTGCTCGACACGGTCGAGCGGCTGACCGGTGAGACGGCCGGCCGCAGTCCCACCGCGACGTGTCGCGTCGCAGCGTGCGCCAGCTGCTCGAACGGTGCGATGACGATCCGGAACACTCGATCCAGGTGGCACGCCTCGCCGTCGACCTGTTCGACGGCCTCAAGACGCTGCACGGCCTCGGCCCCGCTGAGCGTGACTACCTCGAGGCCGGTGCGCTGCTGGCCAACGTCGGGCTCGTCGTCGCCCACACCAAGCACCACCTGCACGCCTACTACGTGATCCGCAACAGCGAGCTCACCGGACTGACCGATCGCGAGATCGAGCTCATCGCCCAGATCGCGCGCTACCACCGCAAGAGCGAGCCCAAGACGTCGCATCCGGAGTTCGCCGCGCTCCGCCGCGACGAGCAGGCCCTCGTGCGCACGCTCGCCGGGATCCTGCGCGTGGCGATCGGCCTCGATCGGTGCCACGAGCATCGGGTGGCCGCGGTGCGGGTCGAGGTCCGCCCCTCCAAGGTCGTCGTCCACGTCATGCCGAACGCCGCCGACATCGCCCTCGAGCTCTACGCCGCCAACGAGCGCAAGGACCTGCTCGAAGAGGTGCTCGACTGCCGCGTCGAACTGATGCCCGCCGTCGCCTGATCGTCGCGGAGTCGGCTCCGTGTCAGGGGACGGGCAGGAGCGTCGTCGTCGTCGTGGTGGTCGACGTCGTCGTGGCCGGCGCGGTGGTGGTGGCAGCCGGCACGGTGGTGGTTGCCGACGGCACGGTGGTGGGCGCCACCGTGGTCGTCGTCGTGGTGCTGGTGGTCGTGGTCGTCGTGGTGGTCGTCGAGTAGTCGGGATCGAGGGTGTTGAACGGTGGCACCACCTGGCCGTAGATCTCGGGCTCCTTCACGCCGTCCCACACGTAGACCAGGTCGCCGATCTCGACGAGCCCGGCGAACCCCTCGGACAGGTCGTTGGGGATCCGGATGCAGCCGTGCGAGGCGGGCTGCAGCGGCACGTTGATGGCGCCGTGAACGGCGATCCCGTAGTTGAAGTACACCGGGTTGAGCATCCCTCCGAGCGCGCTCTCGCGTCGCCCGATGACCCGGCGCTTGTACTGGTAGACGCCGCCGGGCGTGATCGACTTGCCGCACTCGCCGCGCTTGAGCGGCTCGGTGCCGTCCTCGTTGCCGATCTCACCAGGGCTGATCGTGACCTCTTCGCACCATTCGCTGTTGTCGCCGCTCGAGATGTGGCTGACGAACGTCGCCGTGTCGCCCTCGAACACCGCGAGCACCTGTTCGGGCAGGTAGATCTCGGTGTGGCGCGGCGTGTCGGACACCTGCCGCCGCGGCTGCACCACGATCGGGTCCTGCATCCGGTCCCAGATCTCGGGCGTGACGAGCCCCTTCGCCTTCTCGCGGTCGGTCTCCATCACGAGCTTCTCGAACGCCCACACGGCCATCTTGGTGAGACTGCCGAACTGCCCGTCGATGGGGCCGGGGGCGAACCCGAGGTCGGTGAGCCGCTGCTGGACCCTCGTCACGTCGTCGCCCTGGTAACCGGGCCCGATCGTGCCGTTGGCCAGCGGTACCTTGACGATCGGGGCGTCGGTCTCGACCGTCACGACGGCCGGCGGCTGGCTGACCGGTACCGCGTCGGCCGCTGACGAGCCGGTCCCCGGCGGGCCCGATGCCGGTGGCGCCCCGCCGTCGTCTCCGCCGCCGCCGCCGCCCGCGACCCCGGCGATGATCACCGCGCCGAGGATCGCTGCGGCCGCGCTCGCTGGCACCCAGCGGGGCATGTGGTGCGGGGGGTTGGGGGAACGACGGGCAGAGCTGTTCACGGGACGACCTGGCAGGCGACGCCCCAGACTACCAACCGCCGTTTCGGATGGACCCGCGGATCTGGCGCTCCGAACAGCGGTTTCGCGCCACGACGTCACGTCGGCGGCGGCAGCTTCTCGATGCCTTCCAGTTCCTTGCGCAACTGGAGCATCTCGCGCACGATCGTGCCGATCACCGCCGGCGAGCTGAGCGTCGACTCGCCACGGGTGCGGGGGAAGTAGTCGACGCCGAACTGGATGATCTCGAAGCCCAGCCGCGTCGCGCGGATCACGAGCTCGGCGTCGACGAACGAGCCCTCGCTGTGCAGCTCGATGTGGTCGAAGATGTGGCGCTTGCACAGCTTGAACGCGAAGTTGATGTCGCGCACCCGGACGCCGAACAGGAGCTTGACGAGGGCGTTGTAGGCGAACGTGTAGACGGCCCGGAGTGAGCCCTCGCCGGTGCGGTCGAAGCGATAGGCGCTGACGATGTCGACGTCGTACTCGCGCATCAGCCGTACGGCGCGGGACAGCTCGGACATGTCGAACGGAAGGTCGGCGTCGGTGTACAGCACGAGGTCACCGGTGGCGGTGGCGAACCCGGTCTTCATCGCCCCGCCGAGCTTGCGGTTCTTGGGGTGGTGCACCACACGGATCCGGGGGTCGCCGGCCGCCATCCGGTCGGCGATGACGCCGGTGTTGTCCGTCGACGCGTCGTTGACGACGATCAGCTCGTAGTCGCCGATCTCACCGTCCTCGATCAGAACCTCGCACGCCCGTCGCCCGAACCCGAGCGCGCGCTCGATGTACGCCTGCTCGTTCCACATCGGGTAGAAGATCGACAACTTCTCGAACGTCGGCACGCGATCCGGTTGCGTCGGTGCGAGCTCGTCGGTGCCGGACACGCCGTCGGAGGGTAGCGGCCGCCGATGCGTTCGACAGTGCGGCGCATAGAGTCCTCGGCAGTGGAGACGCTGCCGCCACCACCACCGCCACCTTCGACCGAACCCGACGCGTCGCCGGCTCCGCTCGAACGCCTGCGCCACATCCCGCGCCCCGGCGATCTGACGAACGGTTGGCTGATCGTGACCGGCATCGGGTGGCTCGGCGTCGTGGTCGTGCTCGCCGCGTCGTGGAACGTCAGCCGTCAGCTCGGGTTGTCGACCTGGTGGCTCGGTCCCGTGGATCACCAGCGGCCGCTGTACGTGATGGTGCTCCCGTTCGTCGCCCCCGCGGTCATGCTCACCGCGGCGGGGAACCGTGTCCGCTATCTCCCCTGGATCGGGATGCTCGGCGCGGCCGCCGTGGCCGCCGTCGGCATCGGTGACCTCGGGCGGGTCCTCGGCATCGGCGTCGTCGAGCTGATCGCCGCCGGGGCTGCCCTGCTGGTGTCGATCGCGTCGTTCAGCGGGATGTACCGCACCGACGTCGGGAGCGTCGACGGGACTGCCGGCGATGAGACCGCCGATGGAAGCGCCGCCGCCGGTGGCAGCGACGACGTCGGCAGCATCCTGCCTGCGAGTGAGCCGGCGCCGGGGTAGCTTCGGCGCGCTATGACGCGTCGAACGGCGAAGGTGCTCACGTCGCTTCCTGTCGGCGAGCGCGTCGGCATCGCGTTCTCGGGCGGGCTCGACACGTCCGCCGCGGTCGCGTGGATGCGCGAGAAGGGCGCCATCCCCTACGCCTACACCGCCGACCTCGGCCAGGTCGACGAGCCCGACCTCCCGGGTGTCCCCGATCGCGCCAAGGTGTACGGCGCCGAGGAGGCGCGTCTGGTCGACTGCCGCACCGAGCTCGTGCGCGAGGGCCTGATCGCGCTGCAGTGCGGCGCGTTCCACATCTCGACCGCGGGCAAGACGTACTTCAACACCACGCCGCTCGGGCGGGCGGTCACGGGCACGTTGCTGGTGCGGGCGATGCATGAAGACGGTGTCGACGTGTGGGGCGACGGTTCCACCTACAAGGGCAACGACATCGAGCGTTTCTACCGTTACGGCCTGCTCGTGAACCCCGACCTGCGCATCTACAAGCCGTGGCTCGATGCGCAGTTCGTGTCGGAGCTCGGCGGCCGGGCCGAGATGAGCGAGTTCCTCGTCCGCCGTGGCCTGCCGTATCGGGACGCGACCGAGAAGGCGTACTCGACCGACGCCAACATCTGGGGCGCCACCCACGAGGCGAAGTCACTCGAGGAGCTGGCGACCAGCATCGAGATCGTGGTGCCGATCATGGGCGTCGCGCACTGGGATCCGGCGGTCGAGATCGCCAGCGAGGACGTCGTCATCCGGTTCGAGCAGGGTTGGCCGGTCGCCATCAACGGCCACGAGTACGAAACCCAGATCGAGCTGGTCGCAAGAGGCGAACGCGATCGGCGGGCGCCACGGCCTGGGGATGAGCGACCAGATCGAGAACCGCATCATCGAGGCCAAGAGCCGGGGCATCTACGAGGGCCCGGCGCTGGCGCTGCTGCACGTCGCCTACGAACGCCTCGTCACCGCGATCCACAACGAGAACACGATCGAGAACTACCGCACGATGGGCCGTCGCCTCGGCCGGTTGCTGTACGAGGGCCGCTGGTTCGACCCGCAGAGCCTGATGCTGCGCGACCCGTTGATGCGATGGGTCGGCACCGCGATCACCGGCGAGGTGACGCTGCGGCTGCGGCGCGGCGACGACTACTCGATCCTCGACACCACCGGGCCGCACCTCACGTACGCGCCGGAGCGGTTGTCGATGGAGAAGGTCGACGACGCCGCGTTCGGCCCGCTCGACCGCATCGGACAGCTCACGATGCGCAACCTCGACATCGACGACAGCCGGGCCAAGCTCGACCTCTACCGCCAGGTCGGCACGCTCGGCCAGGGCGGCATCCTCGAGCTGGATCCCGGCGACGAGAGCGACGAGCCGGGCGAAGGCGAGGGCGACGAGCCGGAGGGCGAGGGCGACGAACCGGGCTGATTCTCAGGTTTGTGTCACCGACATCGGCGTCGATCGCCGGTTGCGGTGACACAAACAGGATGGGGTGAGGCGGAGCGGCGCCGGGCGTCAGGTTGGGGGGTCGGCGACGCAGAGTTGGCGGAGGAGGCCGGCGAGCAGGCGGATCCGGCTGGGGATCATCGCCACCTCGACGTACTCGCGATCGGAGTGCGCGCCACCGCCCACTGCGCCGAGCCCGTCGAGCGTCGGCACACCGACGGCGGCGGTGAAGTTGCCGTCGCTGCCCCCGCCGACGGCGACGCCCACGATCGACGAGTCGAGCCGCAACGCCAGCGGCAACAGCGCGGCCGATGCCGACTCCGGCATCGGGGGACGGTTGATCGCGCCCTTCACCTCGATCGTCGCGTCCGGGTCGACGGTGGTGAGTCCCGCCATCGCCGCCTCGATGCGTTCCTTCTCGCCTTGTTCCTGCACACGCACGTCGACCTTGATGCGGGCCTCGGCCGGCACCACGTTCTCGACCGTTCCTGCCGACGCGACCGTCGGCGTCACCGTCGTGCCGTGCTCCGGCGATCCGAGGCCGGCGATCGCGAGCACCTGGTGCGAGGCCTCGATGAGGGCGTTGACGCCCTTCTCGGGCTCGAGCCCGGCATGCGCGGCGCGACCGTGCACGACGACCTCGAACGTGCCGACGCCCTTGCGGCCGGTCTTCAGCGCACCGCCGTCGGCCGACGGTTCGAGCACGAGCACCGCGCCGCAGCGCGAGCGCCCGCTCCTCGATCAACGCCCGCGACGTGTCGGAGCCGATCTCCTCGTCGGACGAGAACAGCAACTCGACACCCGAGGCGTCGTCGAGCGAGGCGACGGCGTGGATGGCCTGGACGATGCCGGCCTTCATGTCGAACACCCCAGGGCCGGTGGCATGGCCGTCGTCGACGTTGAACGGCCGGGCCGCCAACGTGCCGATCGGGAACACGGTGTCGTGGTGGCCGAGCACGAGGACCCGCGGCGTTCCGCCGCCTGACCAGTGCACGTGGGGGCCGACCGGTCCGTCGACGAGCGCGGCCGGCCGGCCGAGCCACTCGCCGATCAGGCCGGCGACGGCTTCAGCCGATCGGGTGATCGCAGCCACATCGCCGGACGGCGATTCGACGGACACCAGCCGCGCCAGGTCGAACAGCGCCAACTCGGTGAGCTCGGCATCCGATGACACGGCGTCACCGTACCCGGCATTGTCACCCCGACCCGTGGCGAGGCACGCCTCTGCCAGGAACGATCTCAGGAACGCCGCGTCACGCGAGCTCGGTGAGCACGGTGCCGCCGACGATCAGCACGATGCCGGCGATCTGGAAGCTCGAGAAGTTCTCGCTGAACAACAACATGCCGAGGACGATCGAGACCACCGCCTCGATCCCGAGCCCGATGATCCACACCGTCGACAATCCTTCGGTGCGGAGCGCTCTCGCGAACGAGGAACGCGCCGAGGCAGAACAGGGCGAGCACACCGAGGCTCGGCCACAGCTGAGTGAAGCCGTCACTCACCTTCATGAGCGCGCCAGCGCTCGCGAACAAGCACGACGCGACGATCACTGCTGCCATTGATCTGTACCCCTTCATTCCGTGCATCTAGAGCACTCGGGCCGTGCCGTGATACGCGGCATCGGCTCCGATCCGGCTCCGGTTCGGCTCCGACCGGTGGTGGTTCGGCACGGCTCGGCGCCGGCGCGGGGCGGCGGGTACCGAACGCACCTGGATCAGACCGCGCCGGTGTGCTCGACTGGTCAGATGGGGACGGCTCTGGACCACCGCGCCGAGCTGGCCGACTTCCTGCGCGCCCGACGTGAGGCCGTGCGGCCCGAGCAGGTCGGTCTCCCCGCCGGACGCGGCCGGCGCACTCCCGGCCTGCGCCGCGAGGAGGTCGCCATGCTCGCCGGCGTGTCCGTCACCTGGTACACGTGGCTCGAGCAGGGCCGCCGCATCAACGCCTCGCCCGACGTGCTGGCGGCCATCGGCCGCGCGCTGCGGCTCGATGAGACCGGCCAGGGCCATCTCCTCGCACTCGCCCGCCCGATGCCGTCACCGGTGCCCGCCCCGGTCGCCGCGCCGAGCGCACTGGTGCGCCTGATCACCTCGATGGATCCGGCGCCGGCGTACGTGCTCGGCCCGCACTGGGAGTTCCTCGCCTGGAACGCCGCCGAGGCGCGGCTGTACCCGCGCATCGAGGAGCTCGACGGGCTCGAGCGGAACCTGCTGTGGGTGCTCTTCGCCGATCCGTACACGCAGGAGCTGATCGTCGACTGGGACATCCACGCCCGCCAGGCGCTCGCCGAGTTCCGGGCCGCGACGGCCACCCGTCGCGGCGACGTCGAGCTCGTCGAGCTGGTCGAGAAGCTGTCGGCTTCCAGTGATGCGTTCGCCGAGTGGTGGCCCGAGCACGACGTGGCCGGCTTCGAGACGCGCCTGCGCCGCTTCCGTCATCCGGCGGCCGGAATGTTGACGTTCGAGTACCAGCAGCTCGCGCCCGTCGAGTGGCCAGGGCTGCGGGTCGTGTGCCAGCTCCCGGTGCCCGGCGACGACTCCGCCGAGCGCCTCGCCGTGCGCCACTACCTGGTCTGACCGGCGGCGGTCCTCCGCTGCGCCGACGTGCCCCGCAGTTCTGGGCTGCTGATTTTTTCGGGTGCCGAACGGGATAGCAGCCCAGAAGCGTTTGGCGAACGAGCTCCCTCTCGCGCCGTGCTCGCTCCCGCTGAGCGGTCCCACGGACACGATCTTGCCGCGGGCTTGACAGCGCCGCCGGTAGGTTGAACAAGTCAGTTGCGGCGCTGTTCGAGGCGCCCTCGACCTGGGGAGTTTCGTTCATGAAAGCACTTCGCGCCCGACCGCTCATGCACTTCGGAGCGGGTATCGCCGTCACCGTTGCGGCAGCGTGGTCGCTGTCGTCATGGCAAGCGTCAGCCTCGATCAGCGCCGACGAGTCGACGTTCGTCTCGGTCTCGCCGACCCGTGTCCTCGACACCCGGTCCGACCTCGGGCTGGCCGGACCGTTCGTCTCGGCGATCCCCCAGGACCTGAGGGTCACCGGCAACATCGCCACCGCGGTCGGCGGCCGCGGTGGTCGTGCCCGACGGCGCGACCGGGCGTGGTGCTCAACGTGACCGCTGTGAACCCGGGCGCCGACGGGTTCGTGACGATCCGGCCGGCCGACGCTCCCGGAGCCCCGACGACGTCGAACCTCAACTTCAAGGCCGGTGACATCATCCCGAACTCGGTCACCGTGCAGGTGCCGACGAGCGGCGACGATGCCGGCTCGGATCGAGATCACGTACGACGCCTTCGGCATTCGCCGGCCCGACGACGGAGATCCTCATCGACATCGTCGGCTACACGAAGAACGCCGGCCTCGCCAGCCTCCAGGCCCAGGTCAACGAGCTCCAGGCGATCGTGAACGCAGCCACCGCCCCGGGCGCCGTCGGCACCGGCCAGATCGCGCCCGGCGCCGTCACTGCCGGCCAGATCGCGCCAGGCGCAGTCGGATCGACCGACGATCGGCGCTGGCGCCATCAACAACACGCACATCGTCAACAACTCGTTGACCGTCGACAACCTCGGCCCGAACTCGGTCGGAACAAGCGAGCTCATCAATCAGACGGTCGGCCTGTCAGAGATGAACGCCGTCATCGTCGAGGACGGAGCCCATCGACTTCGGCGCAAATGTGGCTGAAGGCGCTGTGTAGCCCTGACATCCCGGTGACGGTGGGCGGAGCGCCGGTCGGGACCCGCGCCCTGGTGCTCGTCAGCCGACTCGCGGCTCGCTGGCACCAATCCCGGATGGATCGCCACCGGCGGTTCGGCGTCGACGGCGGTCGGCGCCGTCAACGTCAGGGTCTGCAACGACGGGGCTATCGGCCGTACCCGCAAACCCGCCCGCCCTCTTGGTCAGCTTCATTGCGCTGGGGCCGTGAGACGACGGAGCGGGCGAGCTCGTCAAGCGCTCGCCCGCTCCGGAGGCTCTCAGTAGATGTAGACGCTGGAGACGACGTTGTTCCAGCCGGCGGCCATCGACGGCGACTGCGCCCAGGCGCCGGTGGAGCCGGGGTAGACGGAGCCGCCCAGGTTCGGCGACGAGAAGAAGCTCGCTGAGCAGCCGCCGACCCTGTAGCTCGATGTGACGTTGTCGAACCCGAAGCTCGAGAGGTTGTGGGTGACCCCTCGCGTGTTCAGGTACAGGATGCCGCCCGTGTACGAGTTGCCGTCGTACATGCGCAGCGACGACGAGCAGGTGATCGAGCTGGCCGCGGCGACTCCCCGGGTGACGCCGATCGAGCGGTCGACACTGCGAGCCTCGGCGTGGGCGGCGAGCAGGTCGGCCTCGGTGTCGAAGCACTCGGTGACGGCGCCGAGCTCGATGCAGGCGCTGGCCGTTCCCCAGTCGTCGGCGAGGTCGAGTGTCTCCGATCCGTAGATCGCGCTGGCCGGATCGCCGACCGTGGCGTCGTGAGCCGGCGCCGCAGCGACGGTTGCAGTGGATGTCGTCGCCGCGGCCGCGGCGAACAGGGCAATGAAGACGTAGCGGTACAAGATGATGCTCCTTGAACTGATGGTGGGTGCTTGCTCGCGACGGCAACACCCGTCGAGTTCGGGAGTCAGTCGCCTCCCTCTGGCTCAGGTGGGACCGCCGCGATCACGATCCTCCGCTCATCAGTCGAGACCCTCGCCGTCCCGCAGGGGCGGTCGGTCGAGAACGGGACCGACACCACCACGCTCCACTCGTCGAGCTCCTCGTCATCCAACGCCGATTCGGCCACTGCCCGCGACGCCGGCTCGTCGAGGCACACCTCGAGGAACGTCTGCGCCAGGCGTGACGACAATCGGTTGAGCGTCGCATCGTCGGGCGTCACGCCGTCACCGGTCACCGGCTCGATCGGTTCGAATCCGGCCAGCGAACACGCCGACGCGCCACCGGGGATGACCGCCGTGTCGCCGTCGCCCGTCGCGCACGCCTGCGACGGAGGTTGACCGGCGGTTGCGAACGTACCGTCGGTCCACAGCTCGGAGCAGGCGGCGACCGGATCGTCGCCGACATCGATGCGCACCTCGAAGCGTTGCGCGTCGGGGGATGGTGCCGCCGACCAGCACGCGACCACACCCTCGTCGCCGGACCGCCTCTGCCACAAGACCGCGGCGGCGGCGGACGCCACGACGAGCGAACCCGTCACGACGCTGGCTGCGACCACCCACCGCCGCCGCGATCGACCGGGCGCCACCGCCGTGACCGGCCGCGAGACGCGCTCGAGAACCTGCACGAGCAGTGCTTCGGCATGGGGCACCTCGCCGATCTCCAGCCGATGGTGGTCGGCGGCGGGGCGGAGTGCCTGCAGGATCGTGAACGGGTCTGGCCGCTCGGTCATTCGTCGACCTCCTCTGCGATCAGTCGGCGCAGCCGCTGTCGAGCCCGGAACAGCCGCACCGTGGCCGTGCTCGCCGGCACCCCCAGAACCACACCCAATGCGCCGCGGTCGAGCCCTTCCCACGCCGCCAGCAGCAGGATCTCCTGCTCGTCCGCACGGAGACGCCCGAACGCCGACTGCAGGACGTCGAGGTCCTCGAGCGACACCCGACTCCCCGCCAGTCCGACGCTGACCGCCGGCCGCGCCGCGACCAGGGCGTCGACGAAGTGCGCCCGCCGCCGCCGGGACCGGTCGGCGTTGCGGATCAGGTTGCGGGCGACCCCGATCAGCCACGCCCGCGCCGTGTCGGCGACGATCTCGTCGAAGCGCTGCCACGCGACGTGGAACGTCGACGCCACCACCTCGTCGACGTCGAGCCCCGAGTAGTGACCGGTGACGTACCCGCGGACCGCTCGGTAGTGCGTGCGGAAGAAGTCCTCGAACGCGGCCTGGTCCCTGGTCCCCGTCGCCACCCGATCCGGCGCATTGCGCATCACTTTCAATTGTCCGCCCGAGAGCACTCGTTACGGAGGGTGATTATCCGGACCCGAGCGCGACGTCGGCGTAACAACGCGCCCGGAGCGGACACAAACACATGAGGACGACGGTTCGTGATGCTCCATCCGACGATCCTCGACCCGGCCGGTGGTCGGACGGCGGACCCCCCGGCCGTCCGGCCGCCGGTTCCGGTGTCGACCGACCCGTTCGAGCTGTTGCGCGTCCTCGGCACTCACTGTCGCCCGCACGCATCCGACGACAGTGAGCTCGGCGCCCGCCGCCAACGCCGCTTCCTCGAACGTTGTGCGGCAGCGTGGTACACCCGCGACACCTTGGCATGACGTCGGTGGCGTGACGTCGGTGGCAAGGCATGACGTCGTCGAGATCGCCGCGGCCCGGCAGTTCGGAATACGACGCTGACAGGCGAGGTTCCGTCGAGTACCCGACCTCGAGAGGACCGCCAATGGGACTGACTGCTGACCTTCCCACCGATCGCCGTGCCCGCGTCGACTCGCGACTGCAGACCAACCTGATGGCGTGGCTCACGACCGTGAGCCCGGCAGGGAAACCGGACTCGGTGCCGGTGTGGTTCCTCCTGCGCGACGACGACACCATCCTCGTCTACAGCCAGCCCGGGAAGCCCAAGCTGCGCAACGTCGACGCCAACCCGAACGTCGCATTGGGGCTCGATGTCACCGACATCGGCCGCGACGTCATCCGCATCGAGGGCACGGCCGTCCGAGTCGCCGACCATCCGCCCGCTGACCGCGTCCCCGAGTACGTGGCCAAGTACGTCGAGCGCATCGGAGCGATCTTCGGGACACCCGAACGGTTTGCCGAAGCATTCTCGGAGGCCATCGTGATCACCCCCAGCAGGCTTCGTGCCTGAGACGAAGAGCGACGCGCCGCTCCTCGCTATTTGACAAATCAGTTTGTCAAATGGCAGGATGTTGGCGTGTTGGATGTCGACGTGATCGATGATCCCGCGGCGGCGATGGCGGCGTTGGATCCGGTGCGAGCCGACATTCTGGCGATCCTCGCCGAGCCGGGATCATCGACCACCGTGGCCGCCGCCCTCGGTCTGCCACGCCAACAGGTCAACTACCACTTGCGCACCCTTGAACGTCACAACCTGGTTCGCATGGTCGAGGAACGTCCCAAGCGGGGCCTGACGGAACGAGTGATGCTCGCGACGGCACGGGCCTACGTCCTGTCGCCGTCGACGCTCGGCGACAACGCGGCCGATCCGGCCCGGACCGACCGGCTCTCGAGCCGCTACCTCATCGCCGTTGCCGCGCGCATGGTTCGCGAAGTCGCCGATCTGGCCCGACGTGCCGACGAGGCCCGCAAGCCGCTCGCCACGCTCGCGATCGACAGTGAGATCCGGTTCGCGTCGGCCGCCGACCGGGCCGCGTTCACCGCTGAGCTCACGGACGCCGTGACCACGCTGGCCGCGAAGTATCACGACGAACAGGCCAGCCGAGGGCGCTGGCACCGAGTCGTCGTCGCTGCCCATCCGATTCCCCGAACTTCCCCAACCGCAACGGAGACCTGACCATGGATGATGACCAACGCTCCCTCGAGCTCGAGATCGAAGTCGCCGGCACCCCCGAGGAGGTGTGGGAGGCAATCGCCACCGGGCCGGGAATCTCCTCGTGGTACGTGCCGCACGTCGTCGAGGAACGCGAGGGTGGTGCGGCGACCGCCTCGTTCGGTCCCGGCCCGGAGATGCAGATCCCCGGACGGGTCGCGGCGTGGGAGCCACCCCGGCGAGTGGTTTTCGATGGTGGCGAAGGGGTGGGAGGGCTCGCCTTCGAGTGGCTGGTCGAGGCTCGCGACGGTGGCACATGCGTTGTTCGGCTCGTGAACAGCGGCTTCGGGTCCGGTGACGAGTGGGACAGTCAGTACGACGGGATGTCCGAGGGCTGGCAGCTGTTCCTGCTCAACCTCAAACTGCACCTCGAGCACTTCCGCGGACAGACTGCAACTGCGGCGCTTCCGACAGCCGTGTGGGCGGGGCCGCGTGAGCAGACATGGGCTGCACTCACCGACCAGCTCGGCATCCCTCGGGCTCCTGTCGTCGGTGACCGAATCGAGACCAGCGCGGACGATGCGCCAACGTTGGCGGGAACGGTGGTCGACGCCGCTTCATGGCGGCTTGCGCTCCTGCTCGACCAACCGGCACCGGGCACCGCGTTCCTCGCCGCAGAGGGCACAGGTGATCAGGTCAATGTCTCCATCTGGTCGTACCTGTACGGCGCCGACGGCGCCGCTGCCGCACAACGTGACCAGCCACGATGGGCGAAGTGGCTGTCCGATCGTGCCCTGCCGATCGCCACCGATCACCACTGAGGACAGGTACCGACAACAGCCAACCGCGCGGCGTCGCGACCTACACGTCGCAGAGGCCGCCCGGCACGGGCATGACGTAGATGAGGCCGTCGATGCCCTGGAACGCCCACCGCGATGACCATCCTTCGGGGTGTGGCTCGAGCCATCCGATGGCCGACCAAGGCGTCGGGATGGGACGGGGTCGCGCCGGTCTCGTTCATGAACCCCTGCAGTGAGGCGAACACGATGCGCTGCTCGGTTCTGCACCGTTCGACGAGCGCGAAGTACTCGTCGTTCGAGGCGAGATCGACGATCATCGTCTGCGGGGTCGGCGCAACGGTCGGCGGGATCGTGCTCGGCGGTGTCGTCGTCGGGGCGAGCGTCGGCGGCACCGAGTCGCTGGGGCGGTGGTGACGACCGGTGTCGTGGCCGCAGACGGGTCGGTCAGCTGCCCGCCGGCCGACGGTTCGGCCGTACTGCTGTCTGCCGCACGCCCGGCGAGGATCGGGGCCGCGATGGCCCCGGCGACGACCAATACGCCCGCGGCGACCGCGACGCGGCGGCGACGGGCACGTCGGCGAGCTGTGGCACGGCGGCTTGGCACGACGTAGTTCACGCCGGTCTGCACGGGTGCCGACGACTCGATGGGCGGCGCCCCAGGCACCACCCACGGGGTTGCGGGTGGCAGTCGCGGCAGGTCGTCGGGCGGCGTCGTCGACGCCGCCGCGGGTGGCAGAGCGTCGTGCGTCGGTGGCGGGAGCAACGGGGGCGGCGGGGCGCCGGACGGACCGGTGGCCGAGGCGCTCGGGTCCCCGGACGTGGCGTCGGGATCGATCACAGAGTGTTCTATCGGCGTGCCGTCCCGCGAACCTGAGCCGTCCGGCCGGTGCGGCGGCGCAGATCGTCGGTCGGATCGATGACGTCATCGACGCCCACGACCCGATCGGCCCGCGGCCGCGTCGCCTCGATCAGGCGGGCGTTCGGCTCGTCGGTGTGTTCGACCCAGCGCCGCGCCGCGTCCGGCGATCGACCGTGTGCAACGTGCCGTTCGACCAGCCGCGTGATGCGCTGGTCCTCGTCGCACTCGACATACCAGCACTCGGTCAGCAACGGTCGGACGCGCTTCCACCCGCCGCCGTCGAGCAGCAGGTAGTTGCCCTCGGTGATCACCGTCGTGTGGTGTGACTCGACGGCGATCGCACCGGCGATCGGTTCCTCGAGGTCGCGGCGGAACTCGGGCGCGTACACGGTCGACGTCGCGCGCCGCAACCGATCGAGGAGATCGACGTACCCGTCGACGTCGAACGTGTCGGGAGCGCCCTTGCGATCGGCGCGACCGAGCCGTTCGAGCTCGCGACTGGCGAGGTGGAAACCGTCCATCGGCACGACGATCGCGGCCGGTGACAACTGCTCGGCGAGGCGGGCCGCGTAGGTCGACTTGCCGGCGCCGGGCGCCCCGGTGATCCCGATCAGGCGTCGCACCTCACACGGCCCAGTCGTCGCCGAGCTCGCGGCGCCACGGCGGATCGGCACCACGGCACGTGCACACGATGCCGGCAACCCGGATCGCGGCCGCCGCCGCGGCGGCGAGGGCTTCGAGGTCGACGAGGTCGGCCCGGCTCCGCTCCGACAACGCCCACCACGACATGAACCCGCCGGCGAAGGCGTCGCCGGCACCGATCGTGTCGACGACGTCGACCGGCGCCACCGGCATGGCCAGTCGCTCGTCGTGCGGAGTGAACACCGTGACGTGCGATCCGCCGGCGGTCAGCAGCACGACGCGCGGCCCGCCGGTCAAGAGACGGCGCGCGGCGTCGATCGGCGCCTCGCCCGGCGACAGGTAGGCGAGGTCGTCGTCGCTGACCTTCACCACATCGGCTCGCGCGAGCACGGCGTCGATGCGGGCGAGGTACGTGTCGCGATCGCGGATCACGTCGGGACGGCAGTTCAGGTCGACCACCACCATCACGTCGTCGCCGGCCGTCTCGACCAGCCCCGTCACCGTGTCGGCCATCGGTTCCAGAACGAGTCCGAGCCCGCCCGTGAACAACGTCGCGGTCGCGGCCGGAAGCGCTCGCGGGCTGCAGCGCCGGTGCCGATGTCGCCTCCGTGTAGAAGCGGTAGGTGGCTGCGCCCTGAGCATCGAGCTCGGCCGCGGCGAGCGTCGTCGGAACGCTCACCCGCTGCAACAGTTCCGTCGACACGTGGTCGTCCGCGAGCTGGGCGGCGATCAGGGTGCCGAAGCGGTCGTCCGACACGGCGCCCATGAACCCGACCGTCGCCCCGAGCCGGCCGCAGGTGCGCGCCGTGTTGAAGGGCGCCCCGCCGAGCGCCGCGCTGACCGTGCCGTCGAGCCCGATCACGAGGTCGACCAGCGCCTCCCCGGCGACGACGATCACGGTTGTCATCGTGCCAGGTCATGACCCGTCCGGCACCGATCTCGCCGGAAATCAGGCAGACTGGCAGCACGAGATCAGCATCGGCTCACCCTGGAGGTTGTCAGTGACCGACATGATCGAGCAGGCCCAGCTCGCGGGATATGAGCTGGCCGATCGGTACCGACTCGAGAACGGCCGGGTGTTCCTGTCCGGCCTCCAGGCGATCGCCAGGTTGCCGCTCGACCAGATCCGCAGCGACCGCCGCCGCGGCCTCAACACGGCCGCGTTCGTGTCCGGCTACCAGGGCTCACCGGTCGGTGCCTTCGGCGACGAGGTCGAGCGCGCGGCGCGCACGGTCGCCGACCTGCCGATCGTCTGCCAGCCCGGCGCCAACGAGGAGCTGGCGGCCACCGCGGTGATGGGCAGCCAGTTGGCGAGCACCCTGCCGGATTGCACGTACGACGGTGTGATCGGCATGTGGTACGCCAAGGCGCCCGGTCTCGATCGGGCGAGCGACGCCATCCGCCACGGCGTGTTCGCCGGTACGTCCGAGCACGGCGGGGTCGTGGCACTCGTCGGCGACGACCCCGGCGCCAAGTCGTCGACGTTGCCGTCGTCGAGTGACGCCACGATGGTCGACCTCCACATGCCGATCTTCTTCCCCGGCGACGTGCAGGAGGCGCTCGACCTGAGCCGCCACGCCGTCTCCCTGTCACGCTCGTGCGGACTCTGGGCCGGCATCAAGCTCGTCAGCCAGGTGGCCGACGGCACGGGAACCGTCGACATCCACCCCGACCGGGTCGTGCCGCAGGTCCCGACGATGATCTTCGACGGCAAGCCGTTCGTGCCACATCCCAACGGTCGGTTGATGACGCCCTACACGCTCGACATGGAGCGCGAGTTCTTCGAGGTGCGTTCCGAGTTGGCCCGCGAGTACGGCGTGCTCAACCGCCTCAACCGGGTGACGGTGCGCAGCGACGACGACTGGATCGGCATCGCCGCCTGCGGCACGACGTACTACGAGGTGCGCGAGACCCTCCAGTTGCTCGGGCTCGCCGACGACGACGCGATCCGCGGCGCCGGCATCCGCCTGTTCCAGCTGCTGATGCCGGTCCCGCTCGAGCCGGCGCAGGTGCGCGAGTTCGCCCACGGTCTCACCGAGGTCATCGTCGTCGAGGAGAAGAACCCGACGCTCGAGCGGCTCGTGCGCGATGCGCTCTACGACTGGGACGAGCGTCCGCGGGTCGTCGGACGGCGTGACGACCAGGGCCGGCCGTTGATCCCCGCCGGCGGCATTCTCGACGCCGAGCGACTGATCGAACCGCTGCGGGCTCGCCTCGCGGCCCGCCTCGACGACCGTCTCGCGCCGTTGCCCTCGCCCACCGGCGGACGGTCGCTCATCGCCCTGTCGGTCGAGCGGGCGCCGTTCTTCTGCAGTGGGTGCCCGCACAACACGAGCACCAGGGTCGAGCCCGGCACGCTGGTCGGCGGCGGCATCGGGTGCCACGCGATGGTCGGGCTGATGGAGGCCGAGCGCGTCGGCGATCTCGTCGGCCTCACGTGCATGGGGAACGAGGGTGCGCAGTGGTTCGGCATGGCGCCGTTCCTCGAGCGCAAGCACCTCGTGCAGAACCTCGGCGACGGCACGTTCTTCCACTCCGGCTCGCTGGCGATCCGCGCCGCCGTCGCCTCCGGTGTCGACATCACGTACAAGCTGCTCCACAACGGCACCGTCGCGATGACCGGCGGCCAGGACGCCGTCGGCGCCGTCGGCGTGCCCGACATCGCCAAGATGGTGCTGCTCGAAGGTGTCAGCAAGGTGATCGTCACCACCGACGACCTCGACCGCTACGACGACGACCAGTTCCCCGAGGGCGTCGAGGTGTGGCACCGCACCCGTCTCGAAGAGGCGCAGAAGGTGCTCGCCGCGATCCCGGGCACGACGGTGCTGATCCACGACCAGGCGTGCGCGGCCGAGAACCGGCGGGCGCGTAGCCGCGGCAAGCTCGCCACCCCCGACTTCCGGGTCGTCATCAACGAACGGGTCTGCGAGGGCTGTGGCGACTGCGGCGCCAAGAGCAACTGCCTGTCGGTGCAGCCGGTCGACACGCCGTACGGTCGCAAGACCCGCATCGACCAGACGAGCTGCAACTTCGACTTCTCGTGCATGGAGGGCGACTGCCCGGCGTTCGCCACGGTGTCGACCGACCCGGCGAGCCAGAAGCTGACCGGCACGTCGACGGGCGCGGTCGACGTCAGCGACCTCCCGGAGCCGACGCCGGTCGTCGACCCGTCCCGGTTCACCGTGCGGCTGTCCGGGATCGGTGGGACGGGTGTCGTCACCGTCAGCCAGATCCTCGGAACGGCGGCGATGCTGGCCGGCCACACCGTGCGCGGCCTCGACCAGACGGGACTGTCGCAGAAGGCCGGACCGGTGACGAGCGACATCCGCATCTCCGACGACACGGCGGTGGCGTCGAACCACGCCAGCGTGTCGGGTGTCGACGTGCTGCTGGCGTTCGACCTGCTGGCCGCCGCCAGCGACTCGCACCGCCGCGGCGCCACGCCCGACCGCACCGTCGTCATCGCCAACACCCACGCCGTGCCGACCGGCGAGATGGTGGCCCACCCGACCACCCCCTTCCCGGCCTTCGACTCCCTGCGCCAGCGCCTCGACCAGGTGTCGCGGAGCGAGCTGAACCGCTGGTTCGACGCCGCCGCGATCACGACCGGGCTGTTCGGCGGCACGACGACGCTCAACATCTTCATGCTCGGCGTCGCCGCCCAGGTCGGCGCCGTGCCGGTCGGGACGAAGTTCCTCGAGCGGGCGATCGAGCTCAACGGCGTCGCCGTCGAGCGCAACATCGCGGCGTTCCGGTGGGGCCGACGGCTCGCCGTCGACGCGACCGCGGTGGAGGATGCCGCCGGGCTCGTCGCCCCGCCACCCGAGACGCTCGACGAGATGATCGAACGGTTCGCCGGCGACCTCGTCGACTACCAGTCGCGTCGCTACGCCGACCGCTACCGCGCCACGGTCGATCGCGTTCGCACCGCCGAGCAGGCCGTCGATCCCGACTCGACCGCACTCACCGACGCGGTCGCCCGCAACCTCTACAAGTTGATGGCCTACAAGGACGAGTACGAGGTAGCAAGGCTGTTGCTCCTCGACGAGTCGCGCGAGCGCTACGAGAAGATCGGCGGGAAGCGCACGAAGGTCACCTATCGCCTGCACCCGCCGATGCTGCGGGCGATGGGGATGAAGAACAAGCTGAAGTTGCGGCGCAGCGGCGCCCCGCTGATGAAGGCGCTGCGGTCGGGGAAGGGCCTGCGGGGCACGATGCTCGACCCGTTCCGCTGGGGCGAGGTGCGTGCCATCGAGCGGGCGATGATCCCCGAGTACGAGCGTGCCGTCGACGAACTGATCAAGGGCCTCACCGCCGCCAACCTGCCCGACGCGGTGGCGATCGCCGGTCTCCCCGACCAGGTCCGTGGCTACGAGCACCTCAAGCTCGGACGCGCCAAGACCTACCGCACCGAGCTCGCCGCCCGCCTGCAGAAGTTCACCAAGTCCTGATCGAGCCCGATGCTCGTCGGAGGCCGGTGAGCTCCGACCGCCCAACGTTCTGGGCTGCTGCATTTTTCGGCACCCGCAAGGATCAGCAGCCCAGAACGGATCGGGGCCGGGGCCGGCGCCTGCGAGACTGTCGCCGTGGGGAGTAGTGAGGCACCGGTCGGGAGCATTGCCGTCGCGGGAAGCACGTCAACATCCGGGAGTGTCGCCGTCGCAGGGAGCGCGGCAACAGGTGGGAGTGTCGCCGTCGCCGGGAGTGTCGCAACGGCAGGGTGCGTGGCGGTTGCCGGGAGTGTCGCGACCGCGGGGAGCGTCGCCGTCGCCGGGAGCGTCGCAACATCCGGGAGCGTCGCCGTCGCCGGGAGCGCCGCCACGGCGGGGAGCGTCGCCGTTGCCGGAAGCCTGCTCACGTTCCTGGGCATCGGGATCCGGGCGTGTGTCGCCACGCTCGCGTGTGTTCGCTGCCGGCGCTGCGTCGCGTGCGTGGCGTGCATCGACTGCGTCGACTGTGTCGCGTGCGTCGGTTGCGTCGGACTGCGAGGAGCCGTCGGCCAACGCGGACGGCGTCGTCACCCCAACAAGCAGATTGCGGGGTCGTAGTAGCTCGCGGACGCCAACCACTGGCCGTCCCGCACCACGAACTCCACGACATAGCCGGAGCTCTGGCGCGCGAGCGTCTCGCCCGGGAACGGGTTCCCCGCGCTGTCCACCCGGGCCGACGCCATCGTGAAGCAGTCGGCAACTGTGCGGAAGCCGTCGCGATACGCGTCGCCGTACTCCACGAACGGGTGATACGTGGCCGGCTCGATGATCCGATAGCTCCCGCCCCTCGCCAGGAGGTCGTCCAAGGCAACCTCGAGCGCGGCGAACTCCTCACTCGTCGTGATCGCCGCCAGTTGCGCGCGCCGGTCTGGATCGGACGGGTTGAGCAAGGCCTCGTCCTGGGCCGACATGAAGTTCAGGTAGATGCCGAGCATGAGGACATCGCGGTCGTCGGTCACCGGTGGCTCGAAGTCGAGCAGGTTGTCCAACTCGACCGTCGACACCGTCGACGCATCGCCGGTGGTCGGCACCGCCGAGCCCGTGGTCGTCGAGGTCGCTGTCGACGTCGACGTGGTCGCGGCCGTCGAGGACACTGTCGACGTCGACGTGGTCGCGAGGCCGAGTGTGCTGCTCGTGGTCTCGACGGCAGCGGGCGACACCGTCGGAGCAGTCGTCGACGCGCTGTCGTGGTCGCCGCTGCACGCCGCGACGACCAGCAGCGTCGCCGACAAGGCGGCGGCGCGCCGAAACGAACGACGCGCCGCCCCTAACGGCACGGTCCGGGACATCCTCGAGTCAGCGTAGAGCGAGCAACTGTCGTCGCGGGCAGTCCTACACACCGGCGTGGGGGGCAAGCAGCCGGTCGACCCAGACGTCGATCGAGCGACCCAACTCACCGAGCGGGGTCATCCCGTTGCCGAGCACGACGTCGTGGAACTCCCGCACGGAGAATCGGTCCCCGAGGCGCGCCTCGGCCCGCCGGCGGAATCGTTGGATCTCGAGGCGACCGATCATGTAGCTCGTCGCTTGGCCAGGGTCGGCGATGTAGCGGTCGACCTCCACCTCGGCGTTGGAACGAGCCTGCGCGGTGTGATCGGCGAGGAAGGTGATGGCCTCGTCGCGAGTCCACCCCATCGCGTGAAGGCCGGTGTCGACGACGAGGCGGGCGGCGCGGAGTGAGTCGAGCGTGAGCATGCCGAGTCGTTGGAGCGGCGAGCTGTACAGCGCCATCTCGTCAGCGAGGCGCTCGGCGTAGAGACCCCACCCCTCGCCGTAGCACGCCACTTCGAGCTCGCCGACAACCGGGTGGAGATCGAGCTCTTGGGCCAACGCCACCTGGAGGTGGTGGCCGGGGATCGACTCGTGGAACGTCGTGACTTCCAGCTGATAGCGAGTCCACGCACTCGGATCGGCGGTCTTCACGAAGAACGTGCCGCCCCGTCCGCCGTCTGGGGACGGTCCGGTGTAGTACGCGAGCGGGCCGGCATCTTCGGCGACGGCGGCACAACGAGCGCGCGGAAGACGCGTGAACCATCGTGGTGCTTCGGCTTCGGCACGGGCGAGCGTCGCCATCGCGTCCGCGATGATCTCATCGGAGGTGGCGTAACGAAGTGACGCGTCGGTGCGGAGCCGCTCCCGGAGTTCCACCGGATCACCGATGCCGAGCGCGGGAGGACCGATGACCCGGTACTCCTCGTCGAGGAGGGCGAGCTGCTCGAGGCCGGACTCGTGCACCGCCTCGGGAGTGAGCTCCGTCGACGTCGACGCCCACAACAGGTCGCGGTAGCCGTCGCCACCGTCAGGAACGTGACAGATCCCGGCCTGTTCGTCAGAACGCGCAACCGGGAGCAGCTCGTCGTGCAGCACGTTTCTCAACTCGACGATCGCGGGTCGTGCGGCGTCGCGGATCGCCGCGTGGACATCGGCCCGCCAGGCGTCGCGCTCGGCCTCGGACGCTTCGATCGGCGGTGACTGCGATGCGAGCGGATCGTCAGCCAGGTCGGTCGCGATCAGTGCATCGAACGCCGCGACGGCAGCGGCGACACCCCTCGCGGTCGCCACCCGTCCCGACGGCCGCACCGTCGCGAAGGCCCGCCACCCAACCGTCGACGAACGTCGGCAACGACCGCAGTTTGGCGACGTACCCCGCCCCGTGTTGTCGGGTGATCAACGCGTAGTCGGGCACGAACACCGACAGGAACGTGGCGAAGTTGAACGGGCCGGCGACCAATGCCAGATCACGCATGAACGGCAGGGACGACGCCGTGGCGCGGGCGCTGAACGACAGCGCCGCCACCATGGTGCGTTCCCGGTCGCCGAACTCGCCTGCCGTCATCCCCTCGGCACGTCGAGCGAACTCGTGCAGTCGTTCGACTCGTGAGGCGACACCCTGTGGGCTGAAGTCCTCCCAGTGCTCGACCTGGTCGACGTCACCGCGATCGATGTTCCACATCTGCGCCGTGCTGCGGTAGTACTCCCAGTACTCGTCGGCGAGAGCGACCGCACCAGGCACGACCGACGAGAGTAACCCGGCCCGACAGTCCACGATTCTGAGAGCGGCGCCGCGTCGACAACTGCAATGCTTGCTCCGTGACCGCGGCAGAGGTCGACCTACGCGATCAGGCGACGGGGTCCGGCCCGACGTGCCGGCGAATACTGGACACGTTGCCGGAGTGGTTCGGGATCCCAGAGGCAGTCGACGGCTACGTCGACAGCGCCGACACGTCCCCGTCCGTGATCGCGTCGATCGACGGCATCGACGTCGGCATCCTCACGGTCGTCCACCACAGCGCATACGCCGCCGAGGTGCACCTGATGGCGGTGCTGCCCGAGCATCACCGCCACGGGGTCGGCACATCGATGTTGCGTCGTGTCGAGGATGCGCTGGCGGCGGCCGGAGTCGAGTTCCTGCAGGTGAAGACGCTCAGCGACAAGAACCCCGACGAGGACTACGCCAAGACGAGGCAGTTCTACCTGGCGAGCGGGTTCCGGCCGCTCGAAGAGTTCCCCACCCTGTGGGATCCCTGGAACCCGGCGCTGCAGCTGGTGAAGTACATCGCCAGGCCGCCCGCTTCAACGTGACGTCACTCGGCGACGTCTCCGTGCCGTCACTCGGTGTGGTGCGTGTCGATCTCGGCGAGGACTTCGCCGATGATCTTGGTGGCCTTGTGGGGTGGCAACTCGTCGCCACCTTCGGCATCGGCCACCTCGGACGCGAACGCCTGCACCGACGGGGTGCCGCCGATGAGCACATGCCGTAGCGCCTCGGCGCCCGCTTCGGGGTCGTCGAGCGACTCGACCGCCTCGGCCACGTGGTCGGGATCTTCGGCGACGGCGTGCACGACGGCCATCGCCTGCTCCCGACCGGACGCGGTCGACACGGCCTCGCCGCGGTCGGGGTTCTGCTGCAGGTCCCACTCGGCGAGCGCCTCGTTGTAGCCGCCCTCGCCGGGCCGGATCACCATCTCCGTTGGCCGCCGCCTCGACCGGCGCATCTGAGTCGTCGTCACCCGTTTGGCGCTCAGGCGCAATGGGTACGGTCAGCGAGCCATCTTCATGCCGGATGATCTCCATCCGCTAGCGGTACCCAACGGCGCCGCCCGGCAACCATCTGGCCGTCGTCGTCATGGTGACGGCGTCACGGTGACGTCGCATTGACGAAGTCGACGATCACGCGTGCCAGTTCCTCGCCGCGATCCTCTTGGAGGAAGTGCCCGCCGCCCGAGATGACGGCGTGTGGCTGGCCCTCGCAACCGGGGATCTCGGCACGGAGGACCTTGTCCGCACCCCTGGTGATGGGGTCCTGGTCGCTGAACGCGCACAGGAACGGCTTGGTCCACTCGCGGAGAACCTTCCACGCGTCACGGTTCGGGCCGGCGGCCGGATCATCCGGGGAGCTCGGCACGAGCATCGGGAACTGTCGGGCACCCTCCTTGTACGACTCGTCGGGGAACGGTGCGTCGTACGCGGCCACGACCTCCGGCGTGAGATCGGTCGTGCATCCGCCGTTGACGATCTTGCCGACGGCGAACTCGGGCGTCTCCTGCGAGAAGCGTTGCCAGGCGAGGAACGCGTCACCGGGGTGGCGGTCGCCGGTCGGGAGGAACGTGTTCGCGGCGACGACTCGGTCGAATCGTTCGGGGTGTTCGGCGACGAGCCGGAGGCCGATCAGCCCACCCCAGTCCTGGCCGACGAGCGTCGCGCCCTGCAGGTCGACCGCGTCGAGCCAGCCCGCCATCCAGTCGACGTGTCGTTGGTAGGTGTAGTCGGTGCGTCGCGATGGCTTGTCGGACCGGCCGAACCCGACCAGGTCGGGCGCGACGGCACGCAGACCGGCCTCGACGAGGATCGGGATCATCGTGCGGTAGAGGAAGCTCCACGACGGCTCGCCGTGCATGAGCAGCACGGGTGGCGCTCCGCTCGGTCCCTCGTCGACGTAGTGGACGCGCAGCTCACCTCCCTCGCCGTCGGCGATGTCGACGTAGTGCGGGGCGAACGGGTAGCCGGGCAGCGACGCGAATCGATCGTCGGGCGTGCGAAGCGTGTCCATCGTCGGGACGCTACGCCAGACGATGCGAGCATGAGCGAGTGACGGAACCCTCGATCGAGCTGACCCGCTGGTCCGGTCCCTGGCCGGACGACGACCCGGACGCGAACTTCAAGGAGGACGTGGCGCTGTACTCGATGCTCGATCCGCTCGAGACGATCGGCGCGCTCAGCAAGGGGACAGGCATCCCGGTCGGAGCGATCGTCCGCTACGTGCTCGCGCGGTGGGCCTCGGCCGGGTCGGAGGCGTTGCTCAGCGCCGGCCCGTCGGTCGTCGAGCGGATGTGGACGCAGTTCACCGAGGCCGAGGAGGCCGGCACCGACGAAGCACGACTCGCCGCCTACGAGGTCGTTCGACAGATGGTGTCGTGGCTCCGCTCCCCGCTCGACACCTGACTCGTCGAACGCGGGGCGCCCGTAGATTCGGGGTATGAAGCACATCGGGATCGTGGCCTGCAGCGCCGAGGGCGCTGCGCTCTGCTACCAGACCATCTGCCGCGACGCGCTGCGACTGGTGGGCAAGAACGATCATCCACGCATCACGATGGACTCGATCCCGCTCGCCGCCTGGATGCCTTCGTTCGACGCCGGCGACTACGCGGGCGTGGCGCGCTTCATGCTCGACTCGGCCCACGTCCTGGCACGCGCCGGCGCCGACTTCGCGATCTGCCCCGACAACTCGGCGCACCTGGCCTGGGACCACGTGCAGCGCGAGACACCCATCCCGTGGCTGCACATCGCGCACGTGGTGGCAGAGGAGGCCCGGGCGCGCGGCTACCGGCGGCTGGGCCTGCTCGGCACCCGTTTCACGATGGGCGGGTCGCTCTATCGCGACACCCTCGCGGCGATGGGCATCGAGACCGTCGTGCCGGAGGCGGACGACTTCGACACCGTCGACCGCATCATCTTCTCCGAGCTGGTGGACGGGATCTTCACCGACGCCTCGCGCCAGGACTACCACCGCGTGATCGTGCGTCTCGGCGAGCGTGGCTGCGACGCGGTCGCGTTGGCCTGCACGGAGATCCCGTTGCTGGTCGGTCCCGCGGAGTCACCGCTTCCCACCCTCGACTCCACCCGGCTGTTGGCTGCGGCCGCGCTACGCGAGGCCATGGCCTGACCGCCACTTCTCAGCCGGCCGCCTTCGGAGGCACTCGCGCGACGTAGTCGTGCACGAACAGTCCGCGCCATGGGCGGCCGGGTCGGTTCGACGCCTGGATGAGCGGTTCGCCCCTGCGCCAGTGCAGCACGGCGGTCACACCGTGGGTGTTCGGGTCGTAGATGAGCACGTCGACGCCGCCGGCAACGACGTTGTAGCCGAACGCGACCGCTTGATGATTGCGGCGGCCGACATCGGCGAGCGATCGGGCTCCGACCAGCCCGATGACCACCGGCTTGCCGTTGTCGATCGCCGCCTTCAGCCCGCGGGATCTCCTCCGCCGTCCACCGGCGCACGCCCTTGGCGAACGGCAGGTTCTCGTCCGGGAACACCGTCCAGGTCACGAACCGCAGCGCGCTGTCGTTGTGAAAGCTGTCGAGCTGGCGGCGCAGGAGATAATCGGCGAGCGGATGGCCATCGGGTGGAACCCTCGCCGGCGGTTCGGGTGCGAACTTCGGCGCGGCGCGAAGCAATGTGAAGTAGTCGAGTGCCGCGTAGGCCATGCCGCCGCACCGCCCTTTGGTGCGCATCTTCGGTACGCCGGGCAGTGAGACCACGACGTTGACGAAGCGGTTGCCGAAGCGGAACCCATGGATCGCCGGGTCGAACGTGGTCGTCGGCATCTCCCCTCCTGTGCGGTCTTACGTTTGGTGCCGACTAATCGACAGCGTGCGCCGAGAGGGCGGCACCCACGATGCCGGCGTCGTTCTCCAACGAGGCGACGGCCAATTCGGCGTCGACATCGAGAAAGTGCACCCAGTGCTCGGAACGCTTGCTGGCGCCACCACCGAAGATGATCAACTCCGGCGAGAACAACTTGACGATCTCGACGAGGTAGCGGTTGACGCGGGCGGCCCATTGCTCCCACGACAGGTCGTCGCGCTTGCGAGCGCTCGCCGCGGCGCGCTCCTCGGCGTCGAGGCCGTCGATCTGGATGTGGCCGAGCTCGGTGTTCGGCACCAGCCGGCCGTCGACGAACAGCCCGGAGCCGATCCCGGTGCCGAACGTGAGGACGATCACGACGCCGCTGCGACCGCGCCCGGCGCCGAACTTCATCTCGGCCACACCGGCCGCGTCGGCGTCGTTGACCACGGCGACGTCACAGCCGGTGGCCTGCGTGAAGAGCGCGTCGACGTCGGTGCCGATCCACGACTCGTCGATGTTCGCCGCGCTGTGCACCACACCGTGGCGGACCACCGTGGGCATCGCCGCCCCGACGTGCCCTGTCCAGCTGAAGTGGGCGACGAGCTCCTTGACGACGAGCGCCATCGCCTCCGGCGTCGCCGGCTGCGGAGTGTCGATGCGGTACCGCTCCTCGCACAGCTCTCCGGTGGCGAGATCGATCGGCGCCGCCTTCATGCCCGAGCCACCGATGTCGATGCCCAACCTGATCAAGCCTGCGCTCCCCCAGTCGCGGTCGTCATGGTCACGTCCGCCACGGTACCAAGCGCCGGTCGGCCGCTCAGCCGGTGGCCCGCGTGCGGCGCAGCAACGGGTCGGCGAGCGCCAGCGCCCGGTCGGCCACCCGCATCACCCGCCCGGCGGCGCCCGGCGTCGACGAGTCGAGGAGGTTGCCCATCACCTGCAGCGTGATCGTGGCGATCGTCTGCGTGCCGACCGCCATCCGCAACCCGGCACGCAACAGCACGGGGTGACCGATCAGGAACGCGAACCGGCGACCGGTCCGCAAGAACTCGTCGAAGCGGGCACCGACTTCGATGTCGTACCTCGCCGGTGCCGAGTCGGGGTCGGCGAGGAACAGGTCGGCGGCGAGCATGCCCGATTCGAGGCCGTAGTCGATCCCCTCCCCGTTCATCGGGTTGATCAGGCCCGCCGCGTCGCCGACGGCGACCCATCCCGGGCCGTGGCGCCGGCGCGAGCTCATCGGCAACCGCCACGAGCGGGGACGCTCGAGGTACTCACCCACGTCCCACGACTCGTCGACCTGTGACCGGTAGTTGTCGAGCAGCTTCGAGAGGTTGAGCCGCTTGAAGCCCTTCATCGTCGACAGCGCGCCGACGCCGATGTTCACGGTCCCGTCGCCGGCGGGGAACATCCAGCCGTACCCCGGCACCGCGACGCCGTGCTCGTCGCGCAGCGTGAGGCACGCCTCGAGGTGCCGGTCGTCGTGGCGCGGCGACTCGACGTAGGTGCGGATCGCCAGTCCGAACGGCTCGTCGGCGACGCGCTCGGCGCCCAGCATGCGCGCCACCTTGCCGGGCGGACCGGTCGCGGCGACGACGAGGCCGGCCTCGACCTTTGTGTCGCCGGCGAGGATCCCGAACACCCGACCGGTGTCGTCGAGCAGCGGCTCACCCGAGGTCTCCCAACGGATCTCGGCGCCCGCCTCGGCGGCGGCGTCGATCAACGCCTTGTCGAGCCGGCGTCGCGGCCACACCGCACCTTCCGCAGGGAACCGTCCCGTCGCCGGCCACGGCAGTTCGCGCGTCTTCTTCCCGGCGATCATGCGCAGGCCGTCGATGCGGTGGGCGTCGTCGAGCGGGATCGCGAGGTCGTGCAGCGCGGCGACCGCACGCGGCGTCAGGCCGTCGCCGCAGACCTTGTCGCGGCCGTGCGCGGCGGCGTCGACCACGAGCACGCGCGCCCCACCCCGGGCGGCCTGGATCGCGGTGGCCGCACCGGCCGGTCCGGCGCCGATGACGGCGATGTCGAAGCGCTCCGTCACGGTTCCATCACGCGTCGATCATCGGCCACGGCTCAGTCCGCGTCGGGTTCGTTGAGGCGCTGGTGATGGTGGATCACCTCGGCGACGATGAACCGCAGGAACTTCTCCGTGAACACCGGGTCGAGTCCGGATTCGACGGCGAGCGCGCGAAGCCGCGCGATCTGCTCCGCCTCACGCTCGAGATCGGCGGGTGGGAGCCCCACCTGCGCCTTGTACTCACCGACCGCCTTGGTGATCTTGAACCGCTCCGCGAGCAGGTGCACGAGTGCCGCGTCGATGTTGTCGATGCTGGCCCGGTATCGGTCGAGTTGCTCGTCGCTCATGGGGAACAGAAACGGTCTGCGACCGGCGACGCTACCCGAACAACGCTGACGATCGGGCGTGCGCTACGGTCCGCCGACGATGGACGACACGGCACTTCCGGTGCTCTTCTTCGACGGCGGGATTCCCGACCACTTCCGCGACCTGATCGAGGGCCGCGCGATCGCCGTCGGCCCCGACGATGCTGACCTCGCCCTCGCCGACGGCGCGATCGCCGGCGGCAAGCGCGCAGTATGACGCATCGATGTTCACGTCGTGCCCACGGCTCCGCGTCGTGTCGCGGACCGGCGTCGGGTACGACAACCTGAACCTCGCCGACTTCGCCGCCGCCGGCGTCGTCGCCTGCTACGCCCCCCAGGCGCCGACCGTGTCGACCGCCGAGCACACGATCGCGCTGATGCTCGCCATCACCAAGCACATGCCGGTCCTGCAGGCCCGCGCCACCGCCGGGCTGCCGGGCGCGATGACCACCGAGTCGCTCGAGCTCGACGGCGCGACGCTCGGACTGGTCGGCCTCGGCCGCATCGCCACCCGCGTCGCCATCGCCGCCCAGGGTCTCGGGATGATCGTGGTCGCGTCCGATCCGTACATCGAGGAGTCGCCGGTACCCGGCGTCGGGCTCTTGGCACTCGACGCGATGCTGCCGCTGGCTGACGTCGTGTCGCTGCACGCCCCTGCGCTCCCCTCGACCGAACGGCTGATCAATGCCGACACCCTGGCGCAGATGAAGCCCGGCTCCTACCTGGTCAACTGCGCGCGGGGCGTGCTGGTCGACCAGGACGCGTTGCTCGATGCGCTCGATCGCGGCCACCTCGCCGGCGCCGGGCTCGACGTGACCGTTCCCGAACCGCTGCCGGCCGGGCACTCCCTGCTCGGACGTGAGGACGTGATCGTCACGCCTCACGTCGCGTCGGGCACCGGCGCTGGGCGGCGGCGGCTGTACGAGCATGCCATCGACAACGCACTCGCCGCCCTGCGCGGTGAGCCGGCGACCGTCGTGCCCCAATCGATCTGACCCGAATCGGGCGAGATGGCGTCCCGTTTGAGAGCCGCCACCCCCAACCTGAGAGACT
Source organism: Ilumatobacteraceae bacterium (assembly GCA_963722415.1). Classification (GTDB taxonomy): domain Bacteria; phylum Actinomycetota; class Acidimicrobiia; order Acidimicrobiales; family Ilumatobacteraceae; genus JALOLG01. Next base: position 21,732 of record CAVRNI010000028.1, on the reverse strand, counting down.
CGCCACGTGACAGGACTGCGTGAGATTTGGGAAGCAGATGGATCGGCGCTCGGCGTGTGGCTGTCGGTCGCGTCGACCATCACCGCCGAGGCGGCGGCCCGCCAAGGCTTCGACTACGTGTGCGTCGACACGCAGCACGGAGCATCCGAGTACCAGGCTGCGGTCGGCATGTTCCAGGCGATCGAGCTGGGCGGCGGCACACCGATCACCCGCGTGCCGTGGAACGAACAGGGCATCATCGGCAAGATGCTCGACGCCGGAGCGCAAGGTGTGATCGTCCCGATGGTCAACACGCGGGAGCAGGCCGAGGCCGTCGTGCGCTCCTGCCGCTACGCGCCCGAGGGCTCGCGCAGCTTCGGGCCGACGGTGGTCGGCATGCGGCACGCCGATTACGTCGCATGGGCGGGAACCTCAGTCGCCGTGATCCCGATGATCGAGACGATCGAAGCGCTCGGCAACCTCGACGACATCATGTCGGTGCCGGGCGTCGACGCCATCTACGTCGGTCCCGCCGACCTCTCGCTGAGCCTCGGGCTCAAGCCGCGCAACAACGACGGTGAGGCGGTCTTCGACGATGCCCTCGCGGCGATCGTCGCCGCGTGTGGTCGCCACGGCGTGGTCCCGGGCATCCACGCCAGCGGAGCGCTCACCGGCAAGCGGCTCGAGCAGGGTTTCCGGATGATCACGATTGCGAATGACCTGTTGGCGTTGCGCAGCGGTCTCGTCGGCGAGCTCGAAGCTCGCGCGCAAGGCCGATGCCGGCGGCACCGACACCGCGTCGCCGTACTGAGACGAGGGTTCCCGGGCCCGATGGAGGCGCTGCGCACGGCGGTCGAAGACGCTGTCGGGCAACGGGTCGAAGCGATGGCGGTGGTCCGCGGCGGCGACGTCGCGGCGTCGTTCCGCGTCGAGCTCGACGACGGGAGTCGACTGTTCGCCAAGACCCACCCATCGGCTCCGCCGGGGTTCTTCACCACCGAGGCGGCGAGCCTGGCGTGGCTCCGGGAAGCCGACGCCGTGCCGGTGCCGTCGGTCGTCGCGGTGTCCGACGGCACCGACGCGTCACCCGCGTTCTTGATCCTCGAATGGATCGATGAGGGTCGCCCGATCGAGTCGACCGAGCGCTCGCTCGGTGAGGGATTGGCCGCGCTCCACGATGCCGGCGCGCCGAGCTTCGGCCGCGAGGACCGGCGCACGACCGGCAGCCGGGGCTTGCCGAACGACCCGCAACCGGACTGGCCGACGTTCTACGCGACATGCCGGCTGCTCCCGCTGGCCCGGCTGGCGAGGGACGCCGCGCGCGCTGCCAGCCACCACGATCGATCGCTTGGAGCGCGTCGCCGGTTCGTTGGACCGCTTCGACACCGGCGAGCCGCCGGCGCGGCTCCACGGCGACCTGTGGGCCGGCAACCGGCTGGTCGACGCGACGGGTCGCAGCTGGCTGATCGACCCGGCGGCGCACGGCGGCCACCGCGAGTTCGACCTCGCCATGATGCGGCTGTTCGGCGGCTTCTCGCCGGACTGCTTCGAGGCGTACGAAGCACGTCATCCGCTGTCGCCGGGCTGGCAGGAGCGCGTCCCGCTCCACCAGATCGCGCCACTCGTCGTGCACGCGATCAAGTTCGGCGGCGGCTACGTCGCCGCCGCCACCGCCGCCATCGCCCGCTACTGACCTCGTCTTCCCCTGTTTGTGTCACCGCGATCGGCGATCTTCGCCGGTTTCGGTGACACAAACGCCGAGGACGCGCAATTGATGGTTGCGTTTCTCGACTGAGTCAGGCAGACTGACACGCAACCGATAGTTGCGTGTGGCCGAGACCGCGTGTGGAAGGGACATCCGATGGAGTACGGGAAGATCGAGCGTGAGATCGAGATCGACGCCTCGCCGGCGACCGTGTTCGAGGTCATCACCAGCCCCGAGCATCTGAAGGAGTGGTGGCCCGACGAGGCGGTGATCGAGCCGACCCCGGGCGCGGTGGGCGAGCTCGTGTTCGGCGACCGGTCGTCGGGCGAGGCCCAGATCCCCCAGATCACGGTCGTCGACGCCGAACCACCGAGGCTGTTCTCGTTCCGGTGGGTCTACCCCGAGGACGAGGAGGCGCGTGAGGGCAACTCACTGCTCGTCACGTTCGAGCTGTCCGCCCGGGGCGACGGAACCCTGCTGCGGATGACCGAGACCGGCTTTCGCGAGAAGGGCTGGGAGGTCGCGGTGCTCGAGCAGCAGTACCGAGAGCACGGCGAGGGTTGGGACTACTACCTGCCGCGGCTGGCGTCCTACGCACCGACGGTCGGGGTGGCGTCGTGACGGCCGCCGTCGACGACGAGCTCTGGTCGGCCGTGGGCGATCCGACCCGGCGCCGGATGCTCGACCTCCTGCTGGTCGACGGCACCGGGACGGCCACCTCGTTGAGCGAGCAGCTGCCGGTCACCCGCCAAGCCGTGGCCAAGCACCTGGCGGTGCTCGACCGCGCCGGTCTCGTCAACGGCGCCGCCTCCGGTCGCGAGCACCGCTACCGCGTCGACGACGCGCAACTCGCCAGGGCCGCCGAGCAGCTCGCCAACGTCGGCTCCAGCTGGGACGGCCGGCTGCGTCGCATCGCACGCATCGCCGAAGAGATCGAACACCAGAAGCAGAAGCAGTCACCCCGACAACGAGCAAGGAGAGACGTCATGACCGACATCCACCACCGCATCGGCGTCGAGTCGTCGTCCACCGACGACGTCTACGCCGCCCTCACCACCATCGACGGCCTGTCGGGCTGGTGGACGACCGACACCCACGGCGACCCCGGCCTCGGCGGGAAGATCGAGTTCCGGTTCCCGCAGGGCGGATTCGACATGGAGGTGATCGAGCTCAGGCCGAGCGAGCTGGTCCGGTGGCGCGTCATCGACGGGCCACCCGAGTGGATCGGCACCACCATCGACTGGCGCCTCTCCCGGAGCGACGGCTTCACGATCGTGCGCTTCACCCACGCGGGCTGGGCCGAGCCCGTCGAGTTCCTCTCCCACTGCAGCACCAAATGGGCGGTGTTCCTCCTCAGCCTCAAGGCCCTCGTCGAGACCGGAACCGGATCCCCCGCCCCGGACGACGTCCCGATCAGCGACTGGCACTGATCTGGCCGCCCGGCACGCTCCCTCAGGCTGACTCGGCGTAGCGAGCGAACGCTTCGGAGTCGGCCCACCGGCTGTACGTGGGCGACTGTGGCCAGCCCTCCGGCGAGTCCTGCCATTCCTCTTGGCGTCCGTACGGGAGCAGGTCGATCAAGGGGAACGTGTGGCTGAGCTGCTCGGTACCGCGGCCCTGGGTGTTGTACGTCCGGTACACCGTGTCGCCGACGCGAAGGAACACGTTCACCTGGAAGCCGCCGCCGAGCGGGGCATCCATGTCGGCGCCGAAGGGGCTGTTCGCTGTGGAGTACCAGGTCATCTTGTTGCCCACACGCGCCTTGTACGCGAAGGCCTCGTCGATCGGGCCTGGGGTCACGATGACGAAGCGGGCGTCGTAGGCGTCGAGGAACTCGAGCCGGGTGAACTGGCTGGTGAACCCGGTGCAGCCGGAGCACTGCCACTCCTCACCAGGGAACCACATGTGGTGATAGACGATCAGCTGGTGCTTGTCCTGGAACACGTCGACGAGCCGAACCGGGCCGTCGGCTCCGTCGAGCGTGTACTCGGGCAGTTCCACCATCGGGAGACGTCGGCGGGCCGCGGCGATGGCGTCGAGCTCACGAGTTGCGGCTTTCTCCCGGACCCGCAGCTCAGCCAGTTCGGCTTCCCAGACGTGCTGATCGACGACCGGCGGAACGGCTGCCGGTTGGCTTGCTCTGTCAGCGGCTTGTGTTGACATGATCTGCCTCCTCTGGAACGCGCGGACCGCAGTCCGCTCACACATTGAGACCTTTGCAGAATCGCGAACTCATCGGTTCGCGCCCACCCACGGACTCATCGCGATGTGGCGCTGATGAGCTCCCACCGGGCTGCGGTCTCGTCGTCGGACGGGAAGAACGCCTCCAAGCGCAGCTCTTGAGCGGTGACGTCGACGGGCGTTCCGATCGTCGAGATGATCGAGAACCACCGCAATGTGGTGCCGCCGTGGGCGAACTGCACATCGACCACCGGGATCAGTGGTGTGATCGAGCGTGGTGCGGCTGCAAACACCGCGGCGTCATCACCGGTTCGTAGCCGCTGTACGAGCTCGGCCGTCGTCAGGTCCATCACCCCACCGACCGCCTCGCGGCGGGCACGCTCGAGCAGCGACGGTGCGACCTCGTCCCAGTTCTCGACGGATGCGCGCACCGGTCCGGGCTCGAGCATCAACCGCAGCACATTGGCCGGATCGGGCACCGGTTCGGGCGCGCACAGATCGGCGAACAGGCGGGCCGCGCCGGAGTTCACCCGCACGACGTCCCAGCGCCGGTCCATCACGACCGCCGGGTACGGGGCGTGTTGTTCGAGCACGCGGTCCAACGCGGCCATGACCCGCTCGACCGCCGGATGATCGATGCCGTGTTCGGGGTAGATCGGGGCGAACCCAGCCGCCACCAGCAAGCCATTGCGATCGCGCAGCGGAACGTCCAAGGCGACAGCGAGTCGAAGCACCATCTCGCGGCTGGCGTGCGCTCGGCCCGTCTCGACAAAGCTCATGTATCGCGGTGTCGTCGACGCCGCCACGGCCAGGTCGAGCTGGCTCATCGCCCGCACCCGCCGCCAGTAACGGACAAGATCGCCAAGGGCGCTGCGTTGCGTCACCACGGAGCTCGACACGTCGGCGACGTTACGCGCGGTCCGACACTGCGTCGCTTCCCTGCGGGGGAATGGATGCCGGACCGCCCAGGTCGGATGATCGTGGTCATGAACCTTCACATCCTCACCCCCGACAATGCACCAGCGGCCTCGCGGCCGATCCTCGACGGAATCGCCACCGACCTCGGGTTCGTGCCCAACCTGGCGGCCGTCACAGCCGCCAGCCCGACCCTGCTCGCAGCCTTCGACGCGCTGCGTCGCACCGTGTCCGACCCGACGTTCGTTCCGGTCCACCGCGAGATCGCCGGCGTGGCAGTCGGCGTCGCTGTCGACAACGCGTACGGCGTCGCGTTCCACTCCACCGTGCTCAGCGCCCTCGGGGTCGACGCGGCCGACATCGACGCGATGCGGGCCGGCGACGAGCCGAACGACCCCATCCATGCCGCCGTCTACGCATTCGCACGCGATGTCGCAGCCCAGCGCGGCAAGGTCGCCGACGACGTGGTCCAGCGGGCCCACGACGCCGGGCTGACCGACGCCGACCTCCTGCAACTGGTCGCCGAGTGCGTGTTCGCAGGGCTCGTCGGCACCATCGACAACCTCGCCGGCCGGGTACCGCTCGACGAGTTCCTCCAGCCCCAGGCGTGGAAAGCCGGCTGACAGCGCGTACTCCTCGCTTGTGTCACCGCCTTCCGCGTCCCACGCGGAACGCTGTGACCCAAGCGAGGAGACCGTCAGTCATTACGCTGGCGGAATGAAACCGTCGTTCGGCATTTTCGATCACATCGAGGACATTCCCGGCACCCCGACGCCCCAACTGCTGAAGGACCGGCTCGATCTGATCAAGATGGCGGACGAAGCGGGCTTCGCTGGTTTCCACCTCGCCGAGCACCACGGGTCGGATCTGTGCATGGCTCCGAACCAGGAGGTGTTCATCGCCGCCGCGTCGCAGATCACCAAGAACATCCGACTCGGGCCGATGGTGAAGCTGCTGCCGTTGCATCATCCCGGTGCGGATCATCGAAGACATGATCGTCGTCGACAACTTGACGAACGGCCGACTCGACTTCGGCGTCGGCCGCGGCGTGGCACCCATCGAGCACTACTGGTTCGGGAGCAACTGGCCGGAGTCGAGGGACCGGTTCGTCGATGTCCTCGGCATCATCTGCGACGCGTTCGCGACGGGCGAGATCAGTAGCGAGAACTCGAAGTTCTACGACTTCCCGACGATCCCGATGTCGACCAAGCCGGTGCAGAACCCGATTCCGTTCTGGTACCCGGGAAGTCCCGTCACCGCCGGGCGCCACGGGATGAGCTTGATGTGGCCGGGCCCCATCGACCAGGCCTCGCACGATCTCTATGTCGAGACGTGGCACGCCCACAAGGGCGACACTCATCGCGTCGACGGACCGAACTCGGTCCCACGCGTCGGCTGCACCATGATCCTGGCGATCGCGCCGACCGAGAACGAGGCCCTCGACATCGTCCGTCGCGGCATGGACGGGTTGCTGCGTCGGGCCCACAACGTGCACAAGCACGATCATCTGGTGGTGACCGAGGAAGAGTGCGACGCCGCGCTCGGACCGCTCCGCGGCATCGTGGCGCACATGGAAGATGCCATCCGCTTCGGTGCCGGTACGGCCGAGCAGATCAAGGATCGCTTCGCCACGATTCTCGCGCCCGGCCTCACGGACTACATCGTGCTGCAGCTTCCCGTGGGTGACATGACGCTCGACGAAGCCAAGCGAACGATGGACGTCTTCTGCAGCGACGTGAAGCCCGCCCTCGAAGCAGCCGCCCGCTAGCGAAATACCTCACCGGCCGAGCCCTGCGGCCGGGCAACACCCTTGGCGGTCTCAGGGATCAAAGAGGGACTTCCCGGATGTGGCCGGCACACGGCTCGTCGTACGTTCGTCGAGTGACCCCGCTCGACGAGTTCAGCGCCGCCCGAGCGGGTCGTCATGCGCTTCGGCACCCGAGTCGCTGGGGGCGACGTTTGAGTGCGGTGATCGAGGTTGACGCGCTGCACAAGAGCTACCGACGTCGCCGGGGCGGGCGGGTGCGAGCGCTCGACGGTCTCGAGTTGTCCGTGCGTGCGGGCGGGGTGTTCGGGTTCTTGGGACCGAACGGATCAGGCAAGACGACGACGATTCGTTGCCTTCTCGGTCTCGCCCGCCCGAGCTCTGGCCATTGCCGCGTGTTGGGTGCGGAGTCGCCCGACGACCTGTCCGACGTGATCGGGAGGGTGGGTGCGCTCGTGGAGGGGCCTGGAGTCAATCCGGGCGTATCGGGCCGCCAAGCGCTGACGGTTCTGGCCACCACTGCAGGAATCGGACGTCATACGGTCGACGCGACGCTCGAACGCGTCGGACTCGGCGAACGGGGTGACGACCTCGTGCGCGGCTATTCGCTGGGCATGCGGCAGCGTCTCGGGATCGGTATCGCCCTGTTGAAGGATCCTGAGTTGCTCATCCTCGACGAGCCGTCCAACGGGCTCGACCCAGCGGGGATCCGTGAGGTCCGCGAGCTGGTACGCCGCCTCGGCGCAGAGGGGCGCACCGTGTTCTTGTCGAGCCATCTGCTCGGCGAGGTGGAGCAGGTCTGTGACGAGGTGGCGATCCTCGCCGGCGGCCGCACTGTTGCCCACGGTTCCGTGGCCGATGTGCTGGCCGGAACGCGACCGTCCGCCATGTGGGTCAAGGTCAGCGACATCGCGGCCGGCGCCGACACGCTGCAGCGTGCTGGGCTGCGCGCGGAGCTGGACGGTGACCGCATCCGCGTCGAGGTGATCGTCGAGCAGGCCGAGAGTGTCACCCGCGCCCTCGTGGCGGAAGGTCACTATCCGACGGAGCTGCGCCCGATCGAGACGAGTCTCGAGGACGCCTTCTTCGCCCTCACCGATCTGGCGAGCGAGGGGGTACACGATGACGCGGTTGTTGGTCGCTGAACTGCGTCGGGTCGCGGCGCGCCGACTGGTCCGCCTGACCGTCGCCGTCTCCTTCGTCGCGATCGCGTTGGGTGGGGTTGCGGCGTTCGTGTGGAGCGATTCCCTGTCGGAGGAGACCTACCAACAACGGCTCGACGACGCCGAGGCGGCCCAGGAGACTCAGCAAGAGGAGATCGAAGCCTGTCTGAACGCCAACGGCGTGAACCGCGGCGACGAGATCCCCGACGACATCATCGACCAGTGTTTCGCCAAAGAGTTCGTCGAGGTCGACGATCCACGATTCCGTCGAAGTCGCCTCAACGGCATCCTCCAAGGGGCGAGCGGTGGGCTCGCTGTCATCGGCTGGGCGCTCGGTGCCTCGCTGGTGGGCGCCGAGTTCGCGTCGCGCAGCATGACGACCCTGCTGACCTGGGAGACGCGCCGCTGGCGGGTCTTCCTGGCGAAGACCATCGCCGCGCTCGCCGCCACCGCACTGTTCGCGCTCGTCGCGCTCGCGCTCCTCGCCCTGGCCATGTGGCCCGCGCTCGCGCTGCACGGCGCGCCGCTCCGACCGAACGATCCGACGCTGGCTTCGCTCGCGGGCACGGCCGGTCGAGGCGTCGCGCTCGCCACTCTCGCGTCGGGCATCGGCTTGGCCATCGCCACCCTCGGTCGGAACACGGCCGCCGCGCTCGGTGCCGGATTCGCCTACATCATCGTCTTCGAGAACATCATCGGCAGCTTCATCGAACGCTGGCGTCGGTGGCTCCTGTTGGGCAACGTCATCGTGTTCGTCTCCGGACGCAACAACGGCGGCGACATCCCGGGCCGCACCGTCATGGCCGCTGCCCTGTTCCTGACCGCGGTCGCCGTCACGCTGCTGGCCGCTGCCGCAACCGCGTTCCGCACAGCGACCTGGCTTGACGGACGGCGCGACTCGGCCGAAACCTGGATCATGCGGCGTCCGCGTTGGCGACGATCCTCGACGTTCTCGGCGACGTCTCGTCTCGGTTTCCGAACGGCGCGTCGCCGAGATGCTCCTGCCACACATTCACGACACACCTCTTGCGGGCGAAACTGAGGACGGGAACGCCTCGGCAGAAGTTCTTTTGGAAACTTGCGGGGGCTCGTTCGTTGTAAGGGGTGTGATGAGCGCTGACGCCAACTTTGCGGCGAAGGCGTTCGACGGCGTCCCGTTCGACGATTTCTACGATCGCGCCCTGCCCGTGGTGTACGGCTACCTGCTGCGGTTGTGTGGCGGTGACCGTGACGAGGCGTGGGATCTCACACAAGACTGCTGGATCACCGTCGTCGATCGACTCGCGCACGGTCAGACAGACAAGGCGACCGTCGGGTTCCTGCTCTCAGTCGCCCGCTCGCACTATCTCGACTCATGGCGACGACAACGGCGACTGCAGCGCAAGCTGCGATTGGTCTGGGCCGGCGCCCGCCAGACCGAGTCCGCCGAGCTGTCGGCAGGCAAGGTGCTCGAGCATCTCGTCGGTCTGCTCCGAAGCGCACCGAGTGGTGCTGATGCTGGCGTACGTCGACGACATACCGATCGCTGAGATCGCCCAGATGTTGGGGTTGTCCAACTCATCGACCTACTCGCTGCTCGCACGTGCGCGCGACGAGCTTCGAGGCCACCTCACCGAGGATCTGACATGACTGATCGCTACGACGAGATGAGCGTCCCGCCCGATCACTCGCAGGCCGAGGCTTTGCGACAGCGTCTGCACGCACGCATGGCGAGCGTTTCGCGAGACGAGCACCACGCTGGACCGCTTCTCCACCTCGACACCGAACTTCTCGGCCCCGACGAGCTCGATCCGATCAAGGAGATGAACGTGTCCCTCAACACACCCACCGGCGAATCCGAGAAACCGACGGCGCCTGTTGACGGTCGCCGCGGCCGTCGTTGTCGTCATCGGAGTCGCCGGCATCGTTCTCGCCTAACAACAACACCGACGACGATCGAGCACTCCGACTACCGCCACGCGACGACGTCGCCCAACGACGATGTCGACCCGACAACGACCGTCGCAGCCAGAACAGAGACCCTGAGCTTCGGCGTGACGAGTGCGAACATTCCGGTGACGTTGACCGCGCCGGTCGACTGGACCGTCGACGAGGGGTGGGCGGTCTACACAAGGCCTCGGCTCGGCGCGGTCGGGGTGCTCTTCGAGGACTTGGCCAACATCTACGCGGACGGATGCCAACGCACGCTGGTCGACCCGCCAGTTGGTCCGACCGTGGACGACTTCGTGGCGGCTGGGCGGCCTGCCCGAATTCGCCGCCACCGAAGCGGTGGACGTCACCGTCGACGGGTACGCCGGAAAGCAGATCGAGTTCACCGTCCCCGACTACACCCTGAGCGAATGCAAGGGACTAACTCATGTTCGGCGCTCTGGTAGTGCCGAGCGACGGCGCTCGACGCCCGGCTTCTGGGCTCAAGGGCCCAAGCAGCAGAACCAACAGCGGATCCTCGACGTCGACGGCACCCGCCTCGTGATCACCGCGTGGACCTTCCCGACTCACATCGCCGCAGGACCGAGCCGACCTCGAGGAGATTCTGGCCTCCATCCAGATCGGCTGAACCTCACCGGACGCGGCAGACCGGTCGACGACAGTGGCTCCATCGCCTTCTCGGCGACGCCTCGTCTCGGATTCCGAAACGGAGTGTCGCCGAGAACGTGTGAGCCGTTGCCGCAGCGAGCGCATCACGGCAGAGAGGCGCTCAGATACCGTTGGCGCAGTGACGAGACCTGGCGTCCGGAACTGTGCACTCGCCGCCTTGCTGTTCGGTGCGTCGACGCCCGCTGCCTCGGTCATCGCAGAGGACATGAAGCCGCTCGTGCTCGCCGGGCTGCTCTATCTCGGCGCCGCGATGGCGGTGGCACCGTGGTGGATCGCTCGTCGTCCTGAGCGTGGTGCCCTGCGGCGTGACTGGCGACGGTTGGCTGTCGCGATCGTGGCTGGCGGGGCGGTCGGACCGGCGCTGCTCACGGCAGGACTCGTGGACACGCCGGCGGCGACGGCATCGCTGTTGCTCAACATGGAGTTGGTCGCCACCGTCGTGCTCGCCGCGACACTGTTCCGCGAGCACCTCGGGCGCAACATGATCGCGGCCGCTCTGCTCGTTACGGCGGCCGGGGTACTTCTGGTGTGGGAGCCGGGCGCGTCGGTAAGCCTCGGTGCGCTGTTGATCGTCGGCGCGTGCGCCTGCTGGGGACTCGACAACAGCGTCACGTCCCGGATCGACCAGGTCAGCCCGCAACATGTCGTCTTCCTGAAAGGGACCGTGGCAGGCAGCATCAACCTCGCACTCGGGCTGGTCATCAGCGGGGCGGGAAACGTGAACGGCTGGTCGGTGATCGGTGCGTTGATCGTCGGCGCGCTCGGCTACGGAGCGTCGATCACGCTGTGGGTGCGCGGCGCGCAACAACTCGGCGCTGCACGCGGTCAAGTGATCTTCGCGACTGCCCCGTTCCTCGGGGCAATGCTGTCGTGGGTCGTGCTGTCCGACTCGATCGACGCAGTCCAGGTGATCGCCATGGGGATCGCCGCGCTCGGTGTCGGCTTGTCGCTTCGATCCGACCATCTCCACGCACATCACCATCACGCCACCGGCCACATGCACGAGCACACCCACGACGACGAACACCACGACCACGCCCATCCCGAGGGCGCCGCCGGTCGCCACAGTCACGTACACGAGCACCGCGAACTAGCTCACGCCCACCCTCACGTTCCTGACCTTCACCACCGGCACGACCACTAGCGCCGTGTGCCCGCTCGTCAGGGAGCGCATCACGGCGGCAACCGCGAGGCGCCGGGCCGGATCTCAGGCGTCGGAGTCGTTCGTGCCAGGTGGGCCTTCCAGCACTGTGGGCACGTACTCGAGCAACTGGATGCGACCATCGAAGGTACGGCTGTTGACCATGTGGAGTGCAACATCGGGGTAGCCGTCGTAGATCCGCTCCTGACCGGTGTTTCCGGTGATGACTGGAAAGACGACGACGCGGAAGCGGTCCACGAGGCCGGCTTCGCGCAAACGAGCACGACGTCGTCGCCGATTTCGCCCGGCCTGCGCATCGGGCGCGTCGGCACCTGCGCAACAACGCCGGGTCCGGCGCGGGTCTGACTGAGAAAGTGTCGTCGACGGCGACACTCATGCAGGGCAATCTGTGCGGATGAACGAGACCCGGTCGCAGTGGGAGGTGCACGAGATTGCAGCGGCGACGGGCAGTGCATGGCGTGTGCCTGCGGGCGGGTTGGTACGCGTTACCGACGTCGACGGCGGTCAGTCCGGTGACGTCTTCTTCGTCGATGCCGTCGACGTGACCGACGGTCTGAGCAACGGCAGGTCGTTCGACTACAACGGAACTGTGTTGCTGACTGTCGGGGCGAGGCTGTTCTCGTCGCGAAGCCGAACTCTGGCGACCATCGTTCACGACGACGTTGGTCGACATGACTTCCTCTACACGCCATGCAGCCAGGAGATGTACGAGATCCAGTACGGGGTCACAGCGCCGCATCCGAACTGCTACGAGAACCTGACCACCGCGTTGTCGGGCTTCGGCGTTCCGGCCGCGACGGTGACCGTGGCGTTCAATGTCTTCATGTGCACGTCGGTAGCCGCCGATGGACGTCTGTCGATCTCGTCTCCACGTTCGCGCCCTGGTGACTCGATCGTCTTTCGAGCCGAACGCGACCTCATCGTGGCGGTGTCCGCGTGCCCGGCAGGTGTCGCCAACGGCGGCGGCGGTGATCGACCATTGGCAGTGGCGTTCGCTACCGCGGCGTGATCCGCACCAGCGCGCCCACAACTGCGTGATGCGCTGCGCGATGTTCGGTGCGCGTGCTGCTCGGTGCCTGTGTCCGCGACACTGTCCCGATGGGTGATCTCGTGCCGCCCGATCCGCCCCTCGCCGGAGTTCAGGCCGCGCTGCGTCCGTTCCGGGTCAGTGATGCGGCCGCTATTGCCGAGTCCTGCCGGGATCCCGACATACCCCGGTTCACGATGATGCCGGAGGCGATGACTGAAGGTCAGGCGAGGCAGTGGGTCGAGCGCGGCCTCGAGTGGTGGCCTCGCGGTGTGGCTCGCTTTGCGGTGACAGTGCCGCCTTCAGACGAATGCGTTGGTCAGGTTGGTATTCAGTTCGACTTCGCGGCGCGTCGGGCCGAGGCGTTCTACTGGCTTGATCGTCGGGTCCGAGGCCGTGGTATCGCGGTGGAGGCGCTCGATCTCGTCACCGAGTGGGCCTTTCGGGACCATGGAATCGTGCGGGTTCAACTCGTCACACATCTCGACAACGAGCGCTCGCAGAGCGTCGCCGAGCGCTGCGGGTTCAGCCGCGAGGGTGTCCTGAGGGCATGGGAACAGGTCAAGGACGAGCGGCCCGACGTCGTCATGTGGAGCCGCCTCGTCAGCGACCCGGCGCCGGACCTCGGACACGCGTAGCGGCACACACTCGATGGCCGCCGGGCGGCGTCAGGTCAGGAGAGGGAGCACGGCAGCAAGCGCGTCAGGGAGGGGTGAACCGGCCGCCGCGAGGTCGAGGAGCGGTGTGTCGGACAGAACCGCTCGCGCCAACGTGACGTCGGCGGCGGGGTAGTCCGCCAGCGTGGCGATGTCCCAGAATGCCAGAAATGACAGGGGCAGCAACCTCGCCAGGTCGCTGACCGGCCCCCTACCGACGCCGAGTTGTTCCGGACGCCGCGCGGCGAGCGCGGGATGCGTTGACATGTGGTCCCACACGGCGTTGAACAAGGGATCGGGCGCCAGGTAGCGGACTCGCGGGATGCGCATCAGGGCGATTGCCCCTGCGCACAAGCAACATGGTTCCAACGAGGTGTGCAGGGTGAGATGGGCGACCTGCCCGAGCGGCAGCTGCGCGAGAGCGTTCATCTCGGCGTGGGCCAGCGCCGTGCCCGCCAGACAGTTCGCCGGCGCTTGCCGTTCACCGACCCGATTGCGACCCTCGCTCACGATGGCACCTGTGCCCTCGTCGACCACGACGGCACCGACGCCGATGGAACCTGAGCGCCACGACTCCCACGCCAACTCCATGCAGCGACGACCCGGCGGGTCAAGAGCTTCGATCAGCGCTCGAGCATCGTCCATTCACCCATCTTTCTCCTTGATGAGGTCTTCGACTGCCTTTGGGAGGGTGGTTTCGAAGTCGAGGAGCTTGGCCCAGGTCGGGGTGATCGTGATGACAACCATCTCGTCGTAGAGGCCTCGAACGCCATCCACCCATCCCGCGTACTGGTCACCGGTCATCACCTTTCGACCGGCGGTCAGGTAGCCGTCCGGGATCCCCTCGACCAGTTCGACCTCGGCGGTGCCGCGGATCAGCAGCACCTTCGGCGGGAAGGCGCCCTGGTCGATGGTGAGCGCGACCTTCGGGTTCTTCCGTAGCGCGGCGACCTTGGCCGACTTCGGCAGGGTGGCCATCACGACCCGGTCGCCCTCGGTCCAGAAACCGATCGGAATGACCCGAGGGTCGCCGTCGAGACCGTCGTACGCCATCCGGGCCGGCTCGGGGCCGTTGAGCAGCTGCTGCGCGTACGGCTTGGCCAGAATCTCGGCGATCTCTTCCTTGTTCATGATGCTGATCCTTTCATCGAGGAGGTATTCACATCAGGGGACGAAGCCGCCATCCGTTCCTCGACATCGAGAGATCGACGAATCGTGAAGATTTCGCTCCGGTCCAGGTCAGTCGCGCCGACTCTCAGAACCGCCAACGCGTTGAACCCGGCGTCTCCTCGGCGGTACCGACTGCGGTCGCGGTGCGCGGCTTGACTTCGTAGACGAACCACGGCGGTGGTCCGAGCGACGGCGCGTTGAACGGTGCGGTGATGCCGGTTCCCGAGTCGTCGGGCTGCGCGGGCCATCCGCTCTTGGCCCACAGGGCCGCGATCTCGGCCACGATCGTCGGGTCGGTCACGCGCTTGGCTTCGCCCGAGATCATCACGTCGAAGCCTTGCGTGGCGACACTGATCGTGCAGCGCGGGTCGCGTGCAACGTTCTTTGCCTTGCGGGTGCGTTCGCCGGTCTGGAACCAGCATGAGCCCGCGTGCCAAAGCGCGCCCACGCTCGTCACGTGCGGGCTTCCGTCGGCGTTCAGGGTCGTCAGCCAGAACGTCGAGCGGTTCGGCGAGCGCGGGTCGTCGTGCATCAAGAGGTCGGCGAGCTGCGGTTCAACTTGGGACCACTCGATCGTGGGCAGCCCATCGGCCTTACCAAGGTTTGTTGCTTTCATGGTTCCTGAGACTCCATTCCTTCCCGAAACTCATCGCGAGCCTGTCAGCGCATCCCATCACTCGGTTGGAGCCATACCCACGCAGGTCGCAGTCACAACACCCCGAGAACGACGCGTGACTGTGCAGCGACGCGCCTCAACGTTTGCCCATGGTTCGACGGCGCCGTCGACGCTGACGGCCGTCCACCCACGCGAACCCGCATGCAAGGATGTCGCCGTGTCCAGCGGCGAGTTCCAGGTGCGTCCGATCGGGTGGGTTCGTTCCTCGCTCGTCAATCTCGCCGACGCCCCGAAGCAGGGCGATGAGGGCGCCCAAGAAGCGGAATTGATCTTCGCCGCCGAGTTCGTCGACGGGCTCAAGGACGTCCATGTCGGCGACGCCATCGTGCTGTTGACCTGGCTCGATCGTGCCGCGCGTGATGTGCTCGTCGTGCACCCTCGCGACGATCTGACCCGTCCGCAGCAGGGTGTGTTCAGTACGAGGTCGGCCGATCGTCCGAATCCCATCGGACTTCACCGCGTCATGGTCACCTCGATCGACGGATCGACGCTCACCGTCAGCGATCTCGAGGCGCTCGACGGTACGCCGATCATTGACGTCAAGCCCACGCTCGGACCGGTCGGCGATCGGTGACGATCCGCGCCGAACCAGAGTCGGCCCGCCGACTGGCGCGCGACCGACGCCACGCGCACCCAGATCTGCGCTCGACGAGGGAACCAGCATCGCCCGATCGGCCCGACGGGATTTGGCATTGATCACCTTCACGAACCCACTCGTGTTCGTGACCAACCTCGACGACTCGCTTGACTTCTACCGCGATCTACTCCGCCGCGAACCAATCGAGCACCATCAGTACTTCGCTCTTTTCGACGATGGGTTCGCGCTGCATGACGGTACCGAGCTCCTGCTCTCGATCTATCCCAGGCGGCCGCGGCAGACCGCCAGCCACTGGGGGCGCGACAACCTCGCGTTGTACTTCGAGTCGGATGACATCGAGGGCGATCACCGGCGGCTGGCCGACAGATATCCGTTGATCCACCCACTCAGGCTGGAACCATGGGGAGGGCGCATCTTCCGGCTCCACGATCCAGATCAGCACGTTGTTGAAATCGGCGAGAGAACCGCTCTCGCAAGTGAGTCCGCGACGTTAGGTCGGTACCACGGCGGCGGCTCGGAGGCTTGCGATGAGGTCTGCGGATTCAGTCACGCTCGCGAACAGCAACTCCAAGGTGAGCAGCGACGCTTCGTGATTGGACCGCACGGCGTCCGCTGCGATGGGCTCGGCCGTCGCGTCGGCGACCACGAGGCAGTGGTAGTCCCGAAACATCGCATCGCGCACAGTCGACTCGACACAGACGCTGGTGGTCGCACCGACCACGATCAACTGCTGGATGCCTCCTTCTCGTAGTACCTCGTCCAGCGAGGTGCCGTAGAAGCCGCTGTAGCGCGCCTTGTAGAGCACCGTGTCGCCGTCCATCGGCTTCAGCTCGGGGACGCAGGACTCGATACGACCGCACAGATTGCCCGCTGGTCGCTACAACTCAGGTGGCTTCCCGCCGACCGCTCGCGCGATGTCGCTGAGCAACCATGCGACGCGCTTCGCGGCGTCAGCGTTGCCGGCCTCCAAGATCATTGAACCGTCCTTCTCGATGTACCTACCCGACGAATCGATCGACGAGTCAACCAGCTCTTCATACCGGGCCTTCCGGTGCGCGCCGGCGTAGTTGCTGATGGCGGCGGTCGGTGTGAACACGACGCAGTTCTTGGCGCTCCCCAAGCCGGTGGAATCGAGCACGGCAAGGATCTCTTCGTCGTTTCCGACGCTTGTCGCCGCACTTGCGTGGCGCATCTTTCTGTCTGGAACGTTTGGGGCCACATAGAACATCGGCCATCCTGCGCCATGTTCGAGCAGCTTGGACACGAGCCACTGCCTCCACTCGGCGTTTGTTTCATCCTTCTCACGGAGCAGTCTCCCGTACTCCGTCATCACGCGTTCAACGGGGACACCGGGTTGCTCCGGCGCCGACATCTCGTCATCCGAACCGATGCGCGCGCCATCGGATGAACGTTCGCCGAGAAAGGCATCGATCCCGACTGCGATCTCGAACATGACATCGGGGCGCGCCCTGAGTCGATGGAGAAGTTCGAGGGCATCACTTCCGTGCAGTGGATCATCCGAATGGGCCTTCAACACGGCTGTCAACTGGATCTGCTCGTCTCTCGTCAACGAGTCCGCGGCCAACGACCGACGAAACTCGTCCCCGTACGACCTGGGTAGTGGCGGCGCGTCCGGCAGCGGATCGGGAAGATCTGGAACAGGCGGCACCAGCAGAAGTGCCCTCGCCAGTGCCCGGATCTGGTCAGGGTCACCGCCCATGTACGTCACGAGCTGCAGCCGCTTCAGATCCTCCGGCAAGGTGGCCGGGTCCACAGAAGCAACCTGGACGGGGAGCACCGGGCGGTTCAGGCGTCGGGCGTAATCCACCTCGAATCGGCATGCCTCGGATGCCAGTGCAGACTCGCTCACGGCGAGCACGAACAGGTCCGATTTCCTGATGGCCTCCAGAATCGTGTCCCACCAATCCTGGCCACCAGCCAAGCGCCCATCGACCCACACGTCGCCCCGCAGGTTCTCGAGCTCGGTCCGCAGCAGGGCGACGGCGTCGGCGTCCTTCCGTGCGTAGCTGATGAAGACGCTCATAGCCGTTCCCCAACACGAGGCCCGGCCGGGCTCGCGCCGGGGAGATTCCGCTCGATCATAAATGGGGCGTCACACCACGATCCACCGCATTCGTTGAGTGCCTTGCGGAGAGGACGCCCGTGACGACGTCGACCAGGCTGGCCGTCCAAGGGGCATGATTGTCCGATCCGCGTCGTCATCACCGGGATCAACTTGCCTGGGCGTGTGTTCTGCCGTCCCGACGGCTCTGTCATGGAAAACGTGCATGTCGGCGTGCAGGTACGGCGTGACCCAGCGCAGTTGGTTCGCGCAGACGCAACCCGGGCCCGCTGGGAACTCGACGTCGAGTTGGTCCGCAACGACGGTTCCTTCGACTTCCGCGGACCAGCCGTCCAAGGCAAACGGGGTGAGCGCTTCATCTATCTGACGTGGGGTGATCTCGACGCCGCTCACGGGTTCCAGATGTTCCGGCGCGCCAAACTGATGCTTGATCGAATCGAACCGGAACTCATCGAGTCGGCGACACACGCCGGTCGCCTCGCCGCAACGGTCGACCTCACCGATGACCGCGGCGGCCCACGCTGTGCTCGCGTCGACCCGCCGGCCATTGCGTGGTCCGTCCCGCCAGCCTGACGGAAGCACGGTATTGCACGGCGAACACCGGCTTCGGTCTTGTTGTCCTTCCTGTGCTGGTGTGTTACAACTCGACGGACGGCGGATATCAGCCGTCGGCGTGGGAGGTCGACGTGGTTGTTCGGGCGGCTTGGCTCCGGCGTGGTGTTGCCGCCGTCGCGGTCGCGACCGCGTTCGTGGGGGCAACGGCGTGGGCGGCGGACACGACGATTAGCGTCATTGACGGCGTGGGTAGACAGCAGGGCACCTCCATGGCGCTCGATGCGTCCGGTAATCCAGTTCTGAGCTACACCACCCTCGGTCCCAAACCCCCAGGCCTGATGGTTGTGCATTGCAATGACCCGGCCTGTGCTGGCGGCGATGACACCCCTGCCTTCGTCGCGCCAACCTCCGGTATTGGTGAATGCTGCCGGACACAATTGCAACTCGACGCCGCCGGGAATGCGGTCGTCGCGTATCAGCGAAACCTGTCCGACCAGACCTTCACCAACTACAGCGAGTTGTGGCTGGTGTCTTGCAACGATCCGGCTTGCACGGGTGGCGACGAGACGCTCAACCTCATCGCATCGAGCGTCACGAACGCGAATTACCCGTGGGGCCTTTGGAACCTCCGACTGGATTCTTCGGGCTATCCGATTTGGAGTTGGGTGAAAAACGGGCAACTACAGGTCACGCGTTGCAATGATCCGCTGTGCGACGGCGGCGACGAGACGCCGAATGTGGTCGATCTGCTCGATCTGGTCCCCCAGTCGGTCCCCGCCCCAGTCATGGAACTCGACGCGTCGGGCAACCCGGTGATCGCCTATGGAAAGCCCGCTCTCGCGATCGTGCACTGCAATGACCCGGCATGCGTGGACGGCGACGAGACTGTCCATGTCATCGACACTGTTCCGACAGCGCTGGCCGCGTCTTTGCAGCTCGATGCATCCGGTATGCCCGTCATTCTCTATGACAGATACGTCTCGTCGGACGAGCACGAGCTACGGCTGGTGCACTGCAATGACCGGGACTGCACGGATGGCGACGAGACACCAAGCGTGATCGAAACAAGCGATGTGATGGGGGGTGGGTCGATGCGACTCGACTCTTTCGGCAATCCGACGTTCACCTACGCGGCACAACCTTCGGAGATCTTGAAGCTCATGCGATGCAACGACGACTCTTGTCGCGGCGGCGACGAAACAACCAACCTGATCGACTCCACCCCCTATATCTGGGACACCGAGCTCCGCCTCGACGTGGCGGGAAATCCGATCGTCGCCTACATCGAACACGACTTGTCGCCAGACGTCATCCCGTACGCCTACGACCTCAGGTTGGCGCACTGCGGCACCCCCGACTGCTCACCCAATGCCGCTGCGCCGGTTCCCTCAACACCGCAGGATGCCGCCGACACCACGGTGGCGGTCACAACGACACCGGATCCGCCCACGGTGCCGACAACCGAGAACCCGGCGGCGGTCTTGCTTCCGCCGACCGGCACCAACAACGCGGTCGGGGTCGCCGCTGTCATGCTCAGCGCTGCGGGCGTGCTGCTCGTGTTCGCCGCCCGACGACGAACCCACAACGCCCCCGCCTCTTCGGCCTCGAGCAACAAGTAGAGCCAGACACCTTCCAGATGCATACCCGCACCGCCTGCGAGGCCTGTTCGTCAGCGGCGGAGATCCTGCCGGGCGATGCCGCGGCGGATGTCGAGCAGGTGGTGCTCGGCGTCGTGGAGTGCGTGTCGGATGACGGCGGTGGTGTTGATCACCTGCTCATCGACGTAGACGGCGGTCGCAACCTGCTCGTCGGCTGTGAGCGATTCGGCGAACGCTGCCATCGACCTGGCCGCGGCACCAAGCGACTCGAGCGTTTCGGCGACGTCGAATCGCCCGCAATCGTGCGTGTCGTGCTCGAAGACACCGGGGAGTGAGTCCTCCGGCAGCTCGCTCCAGTCGGGCGAGCGGCCCGCTGCGAAGAGATGGGCAGCCCATTCGATACCGACGATGGCTGAGACCACGTGCTGCGCGTACTCCACGGCGCACCACGTGTCGGGTTCGGGGCGCGCTCGAAGCCGCTCCTCGTCGCGTCGCATCTTGATTCGAAGGCCCGTGAGCCGGGAGAGCTAGCTGGGCATACCCCTGCGCACCGACGGACTCGCTTGGTCACCGCTTTCGCTACCTGTGGCCGATTTTGGTGACCAAGGCCGCGATCGCCCTGCTGGGCCGACATCGTGGACCTGTGTTCCTGCCTGCTGGGTTGGCTGGCAACGGGCCTTCACGACCCGATGTGGCGATGGCTTGTCGTCGGAGCCGGTTCCGCGTTCCTCTGCCTGCCGGCTCGGCGCATGATGCAACGAGAACAGGCACGAACATCGCTAGCGCATCACAGCAGTCTGCGCTCGGCCCGAGGGCCGAGAACGGAGCTCCGAACTCACCGCTGCGCGACAATCTCGTCGTGCTACGCCTCGGGACGATCATCTTGGGTGCTGACGACGTGGATCGCGCCGCCACCTTCTGGGCTGACGTGTTGGGCTACGAAGTCGTCACGTTCCCAGGCTCCAGTGACGACTTCACGATCCTGGTTCCGCCCGACCGCGTCGGGACACGTGTCGCTGTGCATCGGTCGATGACTCCGGTCCAGGAGCGGCCGCGGGTCCATCTCGATCTCGTGGTCGACAGCCCGTCCGAGCAGTCGTCCGAGGTCGACAGGCTTGTGGGGCTTGGTGCAACTCGCGTGCCTTGGGACTACTCCACCGATGCTGACTTCGTGGTGTTGGCCGACACCGAAGGCAACCGATTCTGCATCGTCGACGCCAGCCACAGCTGACGCACGTGCGTGGCCGCGCTACCGGCACGAGCGCTGATCGTTCGAGCGCCGAGCGGCTGACATTGACGTCAACGCAATTGATCGGTGTGCCTAGGCTCGGAGCCGTGACGAGTGAAGACCCGTCGCCAGTGGGACTGATCGCGGTCGACGAGGTGGTGCTCGAGCAGCTGGTGCAAGCCGCGGTCTCGGATGCGTCTGCCGATGAGGTGACCCCACCACTCAGCGCTGGTGCCGAATGGACGCCTGCCAGGGTCGCGTGGCTCGAGACGTTCCACCGCGACCGCCGCGCGGGCTTGAGCGGAGCGGCCGCTGAGGCCACGTGGGCTGTCGTGGTCGGTGACGCCGTCGTGGGCTCAGTGCGTCTGAAGTGCACCGACGAGCAGGGCGTCTTGGAGACGGGCGTCTGGCTGACGCGCAGCAGCCGTGGGCGGGGCGTCGCCGTAGCTGCGATGGCGGCGGTGCTGCGGAAGGCAACCGCGTTGGGCGCTCAGGGAGTACGCGCCGACACCACCACCGGCAACACCAGCGCACTCGGCGTGCTGCGCCGCCTCGGTTTCGACCTCGAGCCCACCGACGGCGATTGCGTCCGAGCGCTGCTCCTCTTCGGTCGGAACGCAGGTAACGGTCGCGGCACTTCGCAGACCGACGATTAGCGCATCATGGCAGTTCA
>CAVRNI010000027.1:0-404268 GCA_963722415.1 Ilumatobacteraceae bacterium | reverse complement strand
TGGCATTCAAACCACGTCGAGCTCGACGAAGTCACGCACCGGATCGTGCGCGCCTTGAACGCAGACGGCGTCGGAGCGGTCGCGAACATCGATCGGGTTCCCGATGCGACAGGAGGCCGGACAACGCACGTGGGAGATCTCCCACAAGACCGTCGCCGTGGAGGCGGGCATGGGCCACATGGGCACCGACAACTGCAACGTGATCCATCCCCTTCCCGGTCCAAACTTCATCCTTCTCTACACGGTCCCGACCGCGACGCCGAACTCGACAGCTATGACCGGCCGCTCGACTACAACCCGGTGGATCGGCTGCAACCTCTGCGTTGCGGCCTGCCCGGTCGGCGCCATCCGCCCCACGACGACTTCGACTTCTTCGCCTGCCTCAACCACAACTACCGCGAGTTCCTCGGCGGGTTCGCCGACTGGGCCGACACCCTCGCCGCTGGCGGACTCCGCCGACGAGTACCCGCACCCAAGTTCTCCGGGAGGAGACCGTCGCCGCGGGCAGTCGCTCGGCTTCGGACCCCAGTACAAGTCCGCCTATTGCATGGCCGTCTGCCCCGCCGGCACCAACGTCATCGGCCCGTACCTGGCCGACAAGGCCGGCGTGGCGCCGCGACGTCGTCGTCCCGCTGCTGCGCAAGGAAGAGAACGTCTACGTCACGTCGGGGTCGCGTGCCGAACGGGTCGCCCGCCGCAACCCGGTCGAAGCGCGTGCGCTACGTGGACTACCGACCCAGCCTGTCGTCACCGCAGAACTTCGCCCTCGGCCTCAAGCATCGGTTCGACCGCACCTCGCGCGACCGACATCACAGTCGCCGTACGTTTCGTGTTCCCCGACCAATCTGCCTGCACTGCGACGATCAAGGACAACAAGCTGCAACTCGACGACGAACGGGCACGCCGACATCGGCTGACGCGGTGGTCGAGCTCCTCGGCACCAACTACATCCGGATCCTGCACCCCGACCACGACCCGCTCGACACCGAAGCGGAGTGCTTTCGTCTGACCGGCGACGCGGCGGCGCTGGGCGCAGTCTTGATGTGCCTGTCCTGACCCGACCGAGCCGTCCGCGGCAGCATCAACTGCCAGCGCCCACCCTCAGCGTCATCGACGAGAACAAACCCTCGGCCTGCTCGGCCGATCCTTCGATCGACAGACCGCGACGCACCGTGCGGATCTTGGTCGGATCCCTGGCGATCGTGAAGAACTGTCGGACACCGCACCGCACTGTCAGCAATGGCGATTCCGACGTTCCGTACTCCACTCTCGCCGCGGGTCCGTCCACCACGACCGACAGTTCCTCGTCGTCGACGACCACCCCGTACACCCCGTCGGGCATCCCGCCGCGGTAGCCGGCGGCCATCGATTGCAGGGCCCAGCGAGGATGGATCCGGGCGTCCGTCGATCCCGCCGCGGGCAACAGCCGGGCACCCCAACCCGCCAGATCGCGCAGCGATCGACGCCAACTCCTCACCCGCTGCCGTCAGCTCGTAGAGCTTCGCCGGCGCGGGATGCTTCAGCGTGCGTTGGCGCACCACACCAGCGGTCTCCAGCGCTCGCAAGCGCTCGGCCAGGACATCGGTGGCGATTCCCGGCAGGCCCTCGAAGAGATCGGTGAACCGTCTCGGCCCTGGCGACAGGTCGCGAACGATCAGCATCGCCCAGCGTTGCCCGACGAGATCCATCGCCGCCGCCAAACCGCAGTACTGCCCGTACGTTCGCAGTGCCATCAGCACAAACCCTTCTACCTACTTGGTAAAGGCAGTGTAATCCGCCGGACGATCACGCGGGCGGCGTCAAGCTCTCGCGATCAGTCGTCCGACCGCGACCCGACGAGGTACCAGGTCTCCATCTGGCCCTTGCCCTTGACGAGGATCGTTCCCCGTCGCCTGCAGACGAACTCGTCCTTCAACAGCTCGTACGTCGCGCGCGTGATCTGGATCTCGCCGGGCGTGCCATGGGACTCCATCCGACTCGCCGTGTTCACGGCGTCGCCCCAGAGGTCGTAGAGGAAGCGTTTCGTGCCGATCACCCCGGCGACGACCGGCCCGGAGTTGATGCCGATCCTCAGCTCGAGACCGGGCTGGCCGGCCACCGCCGAGGTCGCCAGCACGTCTCGCATGTCCAGCGCCAGGAGCGCAGCCTTGCGCGCGTGGTCCGGGCACGGATTCGGCACGCCCGCCGCCGCCATGTAGCAATCGCCGATCGTCTTGATCTTCTCGAGCCCGTGCCGCTCCACGAGCACGTCGAAACGGGAGAAGAGCTGATCGAGGATGCCGACCATCTCGGCCGGCGGGAGGCGCTGCGCGAGCGGGGTGAAGTCCACGACGTCGGCGAAGAGGATGGAGGCCGCGGCGAAGTGGTCGGCGATCGTCTGGGCGGCGGCCTTCAGTCGCTCGGCGATCGGGCGCGGCAGGATGTTCAGGAGGAGGGCTTCGGACTTCTCCTGCTCGGCTCGGAGTGCCGTCAGCGCCGCGTTGCGCTGGTGGGCGAAGGTAGCGAGGAGCGTGAAGGCGACGGAGGCGGTACCGATGACGTTCAACGCCAGCATCGTGCTCGTGAACCAAACCGGGAGATCCGCGTCCGAGAACAACACCTCGCCGGCGAGGCCCGTGAGCAGGAAGACCACGACGAACGCAACGAACCAGCGGACAGCCTGACGCACCTCGAGGAAGACGAGGGCTCCGAGCGGAGCCAGGATGCCCCACAACCCGACCCCTCCGGAAGGAAGGAACCCGCCGACCAGCATCTGCCCGGCCGTCGTCGTCAACAGGATGTCGAGGAGTTGCGTGACCAGGAGGAGCTGGAAGCGTCGGGTTCGCGCGAAGACCACCAACGAGCCGAGCGAGACGGCGAAGTAGACGAACGGAACGACGCCGACCGGCGAGCCGAAGCCGAGGTAGAGACTGCCCCACACGACCGAGACGGGCAGGATCAGGACGGCGAGCAGGACGAGGAGCGCCTTCTTCTGGCGCAGTTCCTCGTCGTCCCGGGCATCGGCGCCGATCCGAGCGAGCAACGCCGCCCCGTTGGCGATCCAGCCGACCCTCGGTCGGGGTGGGTTCCGAGACGAGGCCGTCCACGGGCGAATCTTCACCCGTTCCGTCTGACACGGCAACCGCCCCCGAACCTGGAGGGAGAGAGGGAGGGTACCTCCCTTTGACGGATCCGTGTCCCGCGTATACTGTGTCCTACAGACGCTGTGTCGTAGGGACACTGTGTACGCAGGACGTGCCCGTTGCCGGGTTCGCCACCATGCACTGCCGGCGCCGTCTTGGGTTTTGGCTTGGCCGTCCCGGCCCAAGCGGCGGGGCCGGTTCGTCGCAGTCTGTTCCGTCCTCACGGCCGTCTCGCTGATCCCGTCAATCGCGGAACCAGACGACACCGAACCAAGGTGGTGCTCGTCGTGGCCCACCTCGTCGCCGCCGCCGTGATCGCTTCCGATGCTCGCCCGCCAACTGCCTACCTCAGTGCCTGCCTCAGCCAACCGATAAAGCGAGGGTGTTCCGTGTCGTCAGCATCAGAAGTCCCGCGAGAACGATGCGCCAACGGGCGCACCGGCGGCGACACGGATGGGTCCGAAGCCGGCGCTCACGCGCTCCAGGGCATCGCCGACGCGGCCGTCGTGATCGCTGACGTCGAAGGCATCGCGGCGGTGTCGATGCAGCGTGTTGCGGCCGAGTTCGCCTACACGAAGATGTCGCTCTACCGCTACGTCACGAGCAAGGACGAACTGATCGCGGCCATGATCGACCGCGCCGTCGGCGACCCGCCCGTGCTCGATTCGGTTCCGGGTTGGCTTCTCCGCGGCTCGAGGCCTGGACGAGATCGCTCGCCGAGACCTGGGAATGCCATCCCTGGCTGCCGCTGGCGACGATGGGCGATCCGCGTGATGGGACCCAACGAGATCGGATGGATCGAGCGGGCGATCGACACCCTGGCCGACACGCTCCTCGTGCCGTCCGAACAGATGGCTGTCGTGCTGCTGATCTGCGGCCACATCCGCAACACACAATCGGCGGCAACGGCAGGCACGCAGCCGTGGAGCGGGGTCGGCAACGCGGTGCCGGACGTGCACGGTGACGAGTTGCCGGCGCTCGAGCGGGTCCTCGACGCCGCGACGGACGACACGTCCGACCGCGGCCGGGCCTTCGGCCTGACCTGCATCCTCGGCGGCGTCGAAGCGATCCTTGCCGAGCGGACCCCGCGACCGAGAGCCAGAACGGCAGCGAAGAAGGCCGCCAAGCCCTGACCAGACTTACTCTGGTTGTTGTTCGGCGCCGGATTCTCGGACGGCGTGCTCGGCGGCGTCGAAACCGATCTTGGAATGAGTGCCGTCACAGAACGGTTTGGTCGTCGACCCACCGCAGCGGCACAGGGCGATGGTCGCCCGCTCGACCTGGTACTCGGCCCCGTCGGCATCGAGCACGGTCACGGGACCCTTGACCAGGTATGGCCCATTCTCCAGCGGTGTGATGGTGACAGCGTCCTCGCTCATGAAAGTTGTCTACACCAATTCTCGATGCCTATTGACCGCAGCCGCCGGGTGCGTGCCCCTGAAGCTGGCGGTTACGGCGAGGTGGGCCCGAGACGGGACTGGAGGCCGGCGACCAACGCGTCGAGGACGGCGTCGACCTCGCGGCGGGCGACCCGTGGCTGGCGTGATCGGGCGATGAACAGTGCGGCGCCGTACAGGCCGCCGAGCGTGATGTGGACGAGGGGTTCGACGCCGACGCCGGGAATCAGGTCGGCCGCGACCAGCGGCGTCAGCACCGTGCGCAGCATCGGCAGCTCGTTGTGCTCGATCCCGCCGTCCCAGACGTCCTGTTGGAGCACGCCGACGCTGTCGAGCACCACGACCCGGCGGAACGCCGGCTCGAGGCAGGCGTCGAGGAACGCCGACAGCCCGGCCCGGACCGCGGCCCACGGCTCCGGCTCGGCCAGCGCGGCGGCGACGACGCCGGCGACGGCGTCGGCCTGGACGGTGTCGTAGACGGCCCGGAACAGGTCGTTCTTGCCGCTGAAGTGGTGGTAGAGCGCCCCTTTGGCGACCCCGGCGCGCTGGATGATCTCCTCGATCGACGTCGCCGCGAAGCCTCGCTCGGTGAACAGCTCGCGGGCCGTTGCGATCAGGAGCTGACGGGTCCCCTCCGCCTGGCGGGCCCGCAACGTGTCCTTGACAACCACGCCCGCATTCTAGAGACTGACCGATAGTCGGTGACCGACCGTCGGTCGGCTAAGGAGCGTCCGTGATCGAGACCACGACGACGACCCGGCCGGGCTCAGCGGAGGTGCCCCGACGCGCCGGCGACGCTCGCCGCCACGGGCCGCTGCCGCCCGGCCAACGACTCATCGACTGGTTCCCCCGCTTCGGGACCCACTCGGGCAAACCGGCGCCCACGATCCCCGCCGACCCGGTCGTCGAGATCGGCGGCGCGGTGACCGAGCCGTTCGCGGTGCCCGTCGCCGACCTGGCGACCCTCCCGCGCCGACGGCTCGACGCCGACTTCCACTGCGTCTCGGGCTGGACCGCGGTCGGCCTGCGTTGGGAGGGCGTGGCGTTCGCCGAGTTCTACCGCCTCCGCATCGAGCCGTCGCTGCGCCCCGGCGCCGTCGTCACCCACGTCGAGTTCCGCGGCCTCGACGGGTTCCGTTCGGTCATCACGATCGAGGACGCCCTCGACGACGACGTGCTGCTCGCCGATCATCTCGACGGCGAGCCGCTCGGCAACGACCACGGCGCGCCGCTCAGGGTCGTCAGCCCGGCCCAGTACGGCTACATCAGCACGAAGCACCTCTGTCGCATCGACGTGCACACCGCGGCGCCGACCGGCGGCCCCCGATCGTTCGTGCTCGATGTACTTCTCCACTCCCACCCGAGGGCGAGGGTCTGGCAGGAGGAGCGCCACGGCACGTTGCCCGGCCGTGTGGTCCGGCCGTTCTACCGGGCCGTCGCGATGGTGATGCTGCGCCGCAGCCGGCGGTGGTCGCGGAGTGCTGGACAATCAGACGGCTCCAATTCCACGACTCACTGAGCACCACGTGCCGCGGAAACCTGCCGGTCTACCGGCACTCGCATGTCATCGTCAGGACCGCGGAAGGATCGTGAGAATGGACTTGACCTTGATCTCGGGTTCAAGGTTTACGGTTGACTCATGAAGATCTCGGAGCTGGCAGATCAGGCGGGAGTGACCACGTCGGCGATCCGGTACTACGAGCGGATCGGGCTCCTCCCGAGCCGCGACCCGCACCGACAGTGGGTACCGCAGCTACGACGACGGCGCGGCCGCCCGGCTGGTGTTCGTCACCCAGGCCAAGCGCCTCGGACTCACGCTGGAACAGATCAGCGACTTGCTGCCGATCTGGGACGGGATCAACTGCCCGGCCACTCACGACCAGATCTCCCAGCTCGTCGACGCCAAGTTGGCCGAGGTCCTCGAACGCATCCACGAGTTGCATGCGTTCGCCGACCAACTCACGCAAGTGAGCGACTCGCTGCGTGTCTCGCCGCCTCCCGCGGCGTGTCGGCCAGACATGTCGTGCTGCGTCCCGGTCGTCGACCACACTCTCGGCACCGACGCCGGTCGCATACCTGTCGACTCTCCATGGTCGAGACACGACGCGACATCGATCGTAGATGTGAACAACGGCCGCGACCGCGGCCGATACCGAACCAACCATCCAAGAAAGGATGACCCTGCCATGCCCAAACTCAGTAAGAACGACGCCCCGGACTCGATGCAGCTCGACGGCTATGAAGGCCACTTCGGACAACTCGGCGACTACACCGTCGGGTTCGAGACCTACACCGCCGACGCAGACCTCGCCGAACTCTTCCGCGGACTGCCCGACGATCGTTGTCAATGCCCCCACTGGGGTGTCGTGCTCAAGGGCAAGCTGAAGTTCACCGGCGACGATGGCGACACCATCATCGGAGCCGGCGAGGCGTACTACGTGGGCCCCGGACATCTGCCGCATCTCTACGCCGGCACCGAGGTGATCGAGTTCAGCCCAACCCACGAACTTCACGAAACACTCGCCGTCGTCGAAGGGAACATGGCCGCCCAAGCCGGCTGACCTGACCGGAAACTTGCTCCAGCGACGTTCACCTCGACGTGCCGAGATGCTCGACCACCCCGGCCGTGCCCCGTGTCGAACGCGAGAGCGGATGAGGGGAATCGAACCCCCGTATTCAGCTTGGGAAGCTGATGTTCTACCATTGAACTACATCCGCGAAGGAGCGTCAGACTAGCGGTTTCACTAGGGTGCGCTGCCGTGATCCTGTCGGACCGCAGCCTGCGCGAACAGCTCGCGGTGGGCCGCATCGTGATCGACCCGCTCGACGAGTCGCTGATCCAGCCGTCGTCGATCGATGTCCGGATCGCCAACCTCTTCCGTGTGTTTCGCAACCACACCGCCGGCGTGATCGACGTCAAGCTCGACCTCTCGGAACTGACCGAGTTGATCGAGATCCCGCTCGACGGCGTGTTCATGTTGCACCCGGGCGAATTCGTGCTCGGATCGACGCACGAACGGATCGCGCTCCCGGACGACCTCGTGGCCCGGATCGAGGGCAAGTCGAGTCTGGGCCGATTGGGGCTGCTGATCCATTCGACGGCGGGCTTCATCGACGCCGGGTTCGACGGGCACATCACGCTCGAGTTGGCGAATGTGGCGAGCCTTCCGATCACGCTCTACCCGGGGATGAAGATCGGCCAGGTGAGCTTCATGGAGATGACGACGGCGGCCGACAACCCCTACGGCACGGGCGCTCACGGTTCGAAGTATCAGGGCCAGAAGGGCCCGACGCCGAGCCGCTACTTCGAGAACTTCCGCTAGGGAACCGGATTCTCGACGTTCAGCGACGCCAGCGACGCGTCGAGTTGACGCTCGCCTGCTTCGATCGCGTCGAGAAGATGGATCGACAGGTCGGCGACCTTGACCTGGTCCTCGTCGACGCCCGCCGCCTTCACGCCGTCGTCGAGCATGATGTAGCAGAACGGGCACGCGGTGGCGACGCGGGTCGCGCCGGTCGACAACGCCTCGCGGGCGCGTTCGTCGTTGACCTTGGTGCCGATCGACTCCTCCATCCACATCCGCGCTCCACCGGCGCCGCAGCACATGCCTTTGGTGCCGTTGCGCTGCATCTCGACGACCTCGATGCCCTTGATCGAGCCGACGACCTTGCGCGGCGCGAGGTAGACGTCGTTGTGGCGCCCCATGTAGCACGAGTCGTGATACGTGAGGCGTTCCTCGAGCGTCGCCTGGCTGACGTCGAGTCGGCCGTCGGCGATGAGCTGTTCGAGGAGCTGGGTGTGGTGGATGACCTCGTAGTTCCCGCCGAACTGCGGGTACTCGTTGAGGAGCGTGTTGAAGCAGTGCGGGCACTGCGTGATGATCTTCTTCACGCCCATCGCGTTCAACATCTCGATGTTGGGCATCGCCAGCATTTGGAACAGGTACTCGTTGCCGGATCGCCGCGCCGGATCGCCGGTGCACATCTCGCTCGGGCCGAGGATCGCCACGTCGATGCCGGCTCGCGAGAGCAACTTCGCCATCGCCCGGGTGACCTTCTTGTTCTTGTCGTCGAAGCTGCCGGCGCAGCCCACCCAATAGAGGTACTCGGACTGCAGCGGCTCACCGGGATCGACGACCTTGACGTTGGCGAGATCCCGCGCCCAGTCGCCGCGCTCGGACTGGTTGAGCGCCCACGGGTTCGACTGGTTCTCCATCGCGCGGTAGGCGTTGCCGAGCTCGGCCGGGAAGTTCGACTCCATCAGCGACAAGTACCGGCGCATGTCGAGGATCTTGTCGAGGATCTCGATGTTGACGGGGCAGATCTCGTCACACGCCTTGCACGTCGTGCACGCCCAGATCTCGTCGGCGGTGATGCGCTCGAACACCGAGTTGGCGCCGATCGTGATGTCGCGGTCGGTGCCGAGTGGCGGGGACACCACTGGGCTCCCGGTGGCGGCCATCACCTCGCCGACCTTCAGCACGATCTCGCGGGGTCGAGCGGCTTGCCGGTGGCGTGCGCCGGGCACACACTCGTGCAGCGACCACACATCGTGCAGGCGTCGGTGTCGAGCAGCTGTTTCCACGTGAAGTCCTCGACGACGGACGCACCGAACGATTCGAGCTCGGTCTCCATCAGGTTCGGCATCGGCTTCATCGCGCCCTTCGGGCGGTCGTGATCGCGCAGGTACATGTTGAGGGGCGACGTGAACATGTGGCGCAGCATGGTCGTGGGCAGGATCACGAGGAAGGCGATGAACGACACGACGTGGCCCGCCCACCAGACCCGATGCCAGTCCTGCAGGGTGTCGACCGACGCGCCGTCGACGAGTTGGCTCAGCGGATAGCCGACGAAGCTCCACTCCTCGTAGTCGGGCGTTCCTTCGAGGGCGATGCGGAACATCTCGGCACCGAACCCGGTGAGTCCGATGGCGAGGAACGTGCCGAGGATCCATGCGTGTTCGGCCTTGGTCTTGATGCGGATCCGATACGGCCGTTGCACGTAGCGACGCACGATCGCCCACAGGATGCCGCCGACGAATACGACGCCGGCCGCGTCGCCGACGAACGCGTAGGCCTGGTACGTGCGGCCGTGGAGGAACTTGAGGTCCTCGGGGAGTTGGTGGTCGACCTCGAGCACGGTCGTGACCCCGAGCAGGATCAGGAACCCGAAGTAGATCATCGAGTGCATCACGCCGGCGGCCGGATCGCGCAACAGCGTGCGCATGTACACGCCGGCGCGGAAATCAGCGAAGCGACGCTTGGCGTTCTTCGCGGTTGCGCGGCGTGTCGGGGCCGGACCGCCGCGTTCCCAGTTCTTCATCCGATCGGCGAAGCGGAACGCGCCCCAGGCCAGCACCACCGGGATCAACGTGTAGAACATCACCTGCAGCGGACCGGGGACGTTGACGAACACGACGCGGTGGACGTCGTTCTCGTTGTGCCAGTCGGTGATCTGGGGGACGATCCCGGACGCGGCGGTGAAGACGGCGATGCCGATCCCGAGCCCGATCGCAACGTGATGCGGCCTGAAGCGCTTCGACGGGGTGGTGTCGGAGGCCTCGTCGGTTTCGCCGGGGTCGGTGCCGGGAGGTGCGGTGTGCGTGCTCATCGCGGTCGTGACGCTAGTTGACGGGCTGGTCGTGGCTCACGTCCGCTCAACCTCGCAGGCGACGGATGCCTTCGTCGAAGAACGCCGTCGCCGCGGCCGACGGGGCGTCGCTTTCGACGACGTCGGCATAGCCGCGGGCGGCACCGAATGGCGCGTTCCAGTACCCGTCGTCGCCGGGTCGTTCATCACCCCACGGGCCGACGTAGAGGTACGGCTCCGGGTGCCACTCGTCGCCCGCCGAGGCGCCGAGATTGCATCGTCTGCCGGGCGCCACCTCGACGTCGGTGCCGAGGTCGAAATGCTCGGGCCACAACCGGGCGACGCCGGCCGCGCCGGGGTCGAGTCCGGCAACCGCTCGGTCGATCGCGATCGCGCCGAGGGCGTACCAGTCGCCGACGGTCCCGACGGCCAGGGGGTCGATTCGGATCGGACGGTGCAGGTCGCCGAGCGCCGGGGAATCGTTGCCGACCGAGAAGTCTGGATCGAGCTCGACGCCGATCCCGTCGGCGAGCGAGGCGAGTGAGATGTCGTCGACGAGGAAATGGTGGCTCACCGCGCCGGTGGAGTCGATGTGCTCATCGACGAGCAGCGCGCGATCGGCCGCGGCGACGCGGAGGCGACGATATGAAGCGTCACCGGTGGCGAACGTCGGCGTCGCGAAACCACCAGGAGCCGGTTCGAGACTGAACCTGCCTGATGCCTGGTGACGGGCTCTGGCAAGCAGTGCGCGGCGATGCGATGCAGCTCGTCACGCTGCTCGGACCATGCGTCCGGGAGCGTCACGGCGACCCGCGGTCGATCAGCCGTAGTACTGGCGGTCGAGGTCGCGGATGCGGCTCGACAGCACGGCCAGCAGCTTGATGGCCATGACGGGGACGTCCTCGAGGATTGCCCGGAAATGGCGTTGATCGATCACGAGGAGGTCGCAGTCGGTGTCGCAGATCGCGGTGGCCGTGCGTGGGCCGTGGTCGAGGAGCGAGAGCTCACCGACAACGCCGCCGGGGCCCAGCGTCGTGATCTTGCGACCCGCTCGCTTCACCGTCACATCGCCCGACAGGATGACGAAAGCTTCGCGTCCTGTCTGACCTTGATCGACGACGACCGACCCGGCCGTCATGGTGATCTCGTCACTCGCCTTGGCGATCCGCTCGAGTTCCTTGCGGGAGCACGAGCTGAAGAGTGGGACGTTGGCGAGGTGATCGATGTACGCCTTCTTGCTGGCCATGCGGGGCACCATAGTCGCTCAGGGTGGTGCCGAATTGAGGCCGCCGAGCAGCGTGCACGAACGACATGACCAGGGCACATCGGAGACGAAGCGGACATGCCCGCGCGCTCGCGGGCGCGCTGGCCTCGCGAACGCGCCGCACAGCGTGATCGCGCGACCGGAGGTGTCCCTTCGACCGCCGACGAGGGCGTCAGGTTCGCGGACCGCGTGCGAGCGTTCGCGGCTCGACGCCGCGCAGCAACGGCGCCGCGGACTGTGTGTGATCGGCGTGGGTGGTGGTGGTGGTGCGACTGGTAGCCGACCTCGCGCCGGAGGCGGTACGCGCGCTGGCGGCAAGCGTTCGAGCAGTAGACCCGCGGCCGCCCCGGCCGGGCGTATCGGTGCGCAGCGTTGCCGCAGACGGGGCACCACCACAGCCCAACGATCCGCTCGGGCTCGTACGCCCGTGGTGTCAGTCGAGAGCGCCGTCGAACCATGACACGAACCGTAGGACGGGGGTGTGACAGGTCAGCTGGGGGAGTGGATCAGCGGCGGTCCGAGCTGTGGTCGAATCACGAACCCGCGTTGCCGGCCGCTGCCGAGTCGCCGCGCTCGGACGTATCCGGCCGCAGGGCTGGGCCGTCGCGCAGGACCGGCTCTCGGTCGCGGCCCGTCACGAATCGTCTCACCGGCGCATGTCACCTTCTCGTGAGCCGTCGCGATTCGTCTCATGCCGGTGACGCCAGGCATGCAAAGGCCGTCGCCGGCTGAGCCGCGCCCGCGAGACGATTCGTGAATGGTGCGGTCCGCGTGGTCGGCCTCGGTGAGACGATTCGTGACGAGGTTGGCGTGAGGGCCGGGGGTCGGTGAGACGATTCGTGACGGGCTCGATGCGGGTGGTGGGGGTCGGTGAGACGATTCGTGACGGGCTCGATGCGGGTGGACCACGCTCGGGTCCACCACTTTGCGGCGCCGGGCGCCGCGCGCATCGGCGGCACGCCAACTCGGTGACGACGGGTGCGGCGGCGGGACGACTCGACGATGGCTGCGGACGCACGGAACTCCGACCGTGGTGCTCCCCAGATCAGCGGTGGTCGGCGCGGCGGCGACCGTCCTTGGTCGGTCGGACTTGGGTCAGGTGCCGGCTTGGCGGGCGACGGCTGCGGCGGCGGCCGCGACGGCGGCGGGGTCGCCGAGGTATTCGGCCGACGTCACGGCGAGGTGGTCGTCGAACGTGTACTGACGGGGGGCGCCGGTCGGGATGTTCACGTCGGCGATCTCCGCGTCCGACACGTGCTCGAGGTGCTTGAGCAGCGCTCGCAACGAGTTGCCGTGGGCGGTGATCAAGACGTTCAGGCCGGAGAGCAACTGCGGCGCGATCACGTCGTGCCAGTACGGCAGGACGCGGGCGACGACGTCGCGCAGGCACTCGCTGGCGGGCAGCACGTCGGGCGGGAGGAGTCGATAGCGCGGATCGTTGATCGGGTGCTCGGGGCTGTCGATCGGCACGGGCGGCGGCGGCACGTCGTAGCTGCGCCGCCACAGATGCGTCTGTTCGGCGCCGTGCAACTCCGTCGTCGCCTTCTTGTCGAGCCCCTGCAACGCCCCGTAGTGGCGCTCGTTGAGCCGCCAGTGCCGCTGCACCGGCAACCACACCTGGTCCATCTCCGACAACGCCAGATGATGCGTCGTCACCGCCCTGGTCTGCACCGATGTGTGCGAGACGTCGAACCACAGCCCGGCTTCCCCCATCGTGCGTCCGGCCGCCTTCGCTTCCTCTTCCCCAGTCGGTGTGAGTGGGACGTCGTGCCAACCGGTGAACAGGTTCTCGAGGTTCCACGTCGATTGCCCGTGGCGGAGGATGACGAGCGTGCCGGTCATGCCCGGATGGTACGCGGGTTAGGTTCGTCGCCCATGACGACCCCCTTGACGACCGAGGCGTACGCCTTCGATCGCTACCTTCGCTACGACGAGTTGACGGCCTGGCTGCAGGGGATGGCCGACGCCAATCCCGACCTCGTCGCCGTCGAGCAGTACGGCTCGTCCTACGAGGGCCGGCCGCTGTGGCTCGTCACGATCACCGACCACGCGACAGGCGCCCACGACACGAAGCCTGCGCACTGGGTCGACGCCAGCATCCACGCCGTCGAGCTCACGGCGACGGTGTCGGCGTGCCACCTCATCCACTACCTCGTCGCCGGTCACGCCGCCGGCGACGCGACGATCGTCGAAGCGCTCAAGACCCGCACGTTCTATGTCGTCCCGCGCGTCAACCCCGACGGCGCCGAGCGGGTGCTCGCCGACAACCCGACGTTCCGTCGTTCGAGTGTCCGTCCGTGGCCGTGGGCCGACGGCGTTCGCTTGCCGGGACTCCACGTCGGCGACGTCGACGGCGATGGTCGGATCCTCGGCATGCGGATCGCCGATCCCGACGGCGCGTGGATGCCACACCCCGACGACGAACGGTTGCTGATCCCGGTGCCGGCCGACGGACTGCCGCCCGGCACGCGTCGGTACCGTCTGCTCGCCGAGGGAACGGTCCACGACTACGACAACTTCACCATCCCGAAGCCGCGTCCGCCGGAGGCGCTCGACCTCAACCGCAACTTCCCGGCCGGGTGGGGAACGGGTGTGCCGGGGAGCGGCGATCACCCGCTCAGCGAGCCGGAGATCGACGCCCTCGTCCGGGCGATCGTCGCGCGTCCCAACATCTGCGGCTACAACGCCTATCACACGTCGGGAGGGTGGATCCTGCGGCCCTCGTCGATGTTCGCCGACTCGACGTTGCCGCCGGGTGACATCTGGGCGTGGAAGCAACTCGCCGAGCGCGGCACCGCGCTGACGGGGTACACGTCGCATTCGATCTTCGAAGACTTCACCTGGGATCCGGCGGACACGATGAGCGGCGCCGCCGACGACTGGGTCTACGAACACCTCGGCATCTACGGCTGGACCACGGAGTACTGGGACGTCGTCATGGCGGCCACCGGCCACAAGCAATCGACCCACTTCTGGTACTACGGCCCAACCGACGACGAGGCGCTGGCCGTGTTGCGGTGGTGCGACGAGCACCATCCGGGTGGTCACGTCGACTGGTACGCGTTCGAGCATCCTCAGCTCGGCTCCGTCGAGCTCGGTGGTTGGAACACGCTCAGCGTGTGGGACAACCCGCCACCGGAACTCCTTCCGTCCGAGGTCGCCCCGCACGCCGAGTTCGCCGTCTATCAGGCGATGTGCTCGCCGCGTCTCGAGATCCAGCACACCTCGGTGTCGCGGCTCGCAGGCGACACGTGGCGCGTCGAAGTCGGCGTAGCGAACACCGGGTGGCTCCCGACCGACGTCAGCAAACGGGCCCGCAAGGAGCGCATGGTCAAGCCGATCGTCGTCGAGCTCACGGGCGACGGCGTCGACGTGCTCGACAAACCGGCGCGACGTGAGGTCGGCCAACTCGAGGGTCGGGCCGCGATGCGGTTCACGCTCCGCAACGACGGAACACCCGATCGCGTCCTGGTGGCATGGACCGTCAGGGCTGCAGAGGGCGCCATCGCGAATATCGTCGCCAAACATGACCGATCCGGTCAGGTTTCGGTAACCTGTCCGCTCGGATGACCGCCACGCTCACCTCGACCGCCCACCTCGAACACGAGGCGATCACGATCATCCGTGAGGTCGCGGCCGAGTTCGAGCGACCGGTGCTGCTGTTCTCCGGCGGCAAGGACTCGGTGGTCATGCTCCACCTCGCGATCCGGGCGTTCGCGCCGGCCCGCGTTCCGTTCCCGATCATGCACGTCGACACCGGTCACAACTTCCCCGAGCTGATCGAGTTCCGCGATCGCACCGTGGAGCAGTTCGGAGTCGAGCTCGTCGTGGCGTCGGTGCAGGACTCGATCGACGCCGGTCGGGTCGTCGAAGACACCGGCCCGCGTGCGAGCCGCAACCCCCTGCAGACCGTCACGCTGCTCGATGCGATCGCCGAGCACCGCTTCGACGCCGTCTTCGGCGGAGCGCGCCGCGACGAGGAGCGGGCACGGGCCAAAGAGCGCGTGTTCAGCCATCGCGACGAGTTCGGTCAGTGGGACCCGAAGAACCAGCGGCCGGAACTGTGGGGGCTCTACAACAGCCGTCACAAGCGCGGCGAGCACCTCCGCATCTTCCCGTTGTCGAACTGGACCGAGCTCGACATCTGGCGGTTCGTCAGAGAGCGCGGCATCGAGCTGCCGGACCTGTACTTCGCGCACCACCGGGACGTCTTCAGGCGCGACGGGATGCTGATGGCCGTCAACCCGTTCATCGAGATGCTCGACGGCGAGGAGTCGTTCGAAGCGATGGTGCGCTTCCGCACGATCGGCGACGCGACATGCACGGCGGCGGTCGAATCGGCGGCGGTCACGATCGACGACGTCGTCGCCGAGACGAGCGTCGCCCGCGTGACCGAGCGCGGCGCCACCCGCGCCGACGATCGGATCTCGGAAGCGGGCATGGAAGACCGCAAGCGTCAGGGCTACTTCTGATGACACATCCGATCGCGCCGCTGCGCTTCGCCACCGTCGGCAGCGTCGACGACGGCAAGTCGACGCTGATCGGGCGACTCCTGCACGACTCGAAATCGATCTTCGAAGACCAGCTCGAACACGTCGAGGCGGTCAGCCGGCGGCGCGGCAACGACTACGTCGACCTGGCCCTCCTCACCGACGGGCTCCGCGCCGAGCGCGAGCAGGGCATCACGATCGATGTCGCCTACCGCTACTTCTCGACCCCCAAACGCGAGTTCATCATCGCCGACTGCCCGGGCCACATCCAGTACACGCGCAACATGATCACCGGCGCGTCGACCGCCGATCTGGCGATCGTGCTCGTCGACGCCCGCCACGGCATCGCCGAGCAGACCCGCCGCCACAGCCTGCTCGTCTCCCTGCTCGGCGTACCGCACCTCGTCATCTGCATCAACAAGATGGACCTCGTCGACTACGACCCGGACCGCTTTCACGAGATCCGCGCCGAGTTCACCGAGTTCGCGGCCCGCCTCGATCTCCACGACGTCACGTTCATCCCGATCTCGGCGCTCGACGGCGACAACGTCGTCGACCGCTCCGCCAACATGGCGTGGTACGAGGGGTCGACGCTGCTCAACCACCTCGAGACGGTGTACTTCGCGAGCGACAGCAACCTCATCGACGTGCGCTTCCCGGTGCAGTACGTGATCCGCCCGCAGACCGCCGAGCACCGCGACTACCGCGGCTACGCCGGCCAGGTCGCGGCCGGCGTGCTGCGACAGGGCGACGACGTGGTCGTGCTGCCCTCGGGGTTCCAGTCGACGATCGAGTCGATCGACACGCCCGACGGTCCGGTCGACGAGGCCCGCCCGCCGATGGCGGTCACGATCCGTCTCGCCGACGACGTCGACATCTCGCGCGGCAACCTCATCTGCCGTCCCAACAACCAGCCGCACGCGACGCAGGATCTCGAGGCGATGGTGTGCTGGATGGACTCGTCGTCGGCGCTCACCCCGCGCAAGATCTACACGCTGAAGCACACGACACGAACGGTCCGGGCGATGGTGACGGACCTGCGCTACCGCCTCGACATCAACACGATGCATCGCGATCAGAACGCGACGAGCCTGTCGCTGAACGAGATCGGGCGCGTCGTGCTGCGCACCACCGAGCCCGTCTTCGTCGACGACTATCGGCGCAACCGGGCGACCGGCAGCTTCGTGCTGATCGACGAGGCGACGAACCAGACGGTCGCCGGCGGGATGGTCCGCGACCCGCACGGCTGACGTGAGTGTGACGGTTTGGTTCACCGGGCTTTCGGGCGCCGGCAAGTCGACGATCGCTGCCGCCGTCGCGGAGCAGCTGGTGACATCCGGCCGGCCCGTCACCGTCCTCGACGGCGACGAGATCCGCCGCGGGCTCAACGCCGACCTCGGGTTCTCGGCCGCCGATCGATCCGAGAACATCCGCCGCATCGGTGAGGTGGCGCGGTTGATGGCCGACGCCGGGCTGGTCGTGCTCGTGCCCGTGATCTCGCCGTACCGCGCCGACCGCGACCGGGTGCGGGCGATCCACGCCGACGCCGGTCTCGCGTTCGTCGAGGTCTTCGTCGACACCCCGCTCGACGTGTGTGAGCAACGCGATCCGAAGGGCCTCTACGCCCGGGCCCGGGCCGGTGAACTGAAGGGGTTGACCGGCGTCGACGACCCGTATGAAGCGCCGGAGGCGCCGGACGTGCGCATCGTGCCAGGCTCGATCGACGAACAGGTCGCCGCCATCGTCGCCGCCATCAGTCCCGTGTGAAACTGGAGGGCATGGCCTACATCGAAGGTCGCGTCGTCCACGACGCCGACGCTCACATCATGGAATGGCCGACGTGGCTCGCCGACTACGCCGACCCCGAGTGGCGCGACCGCATGACTCGCGAGGCGACCGACGGCGACGGCAGCCCGCTCGACATCGAGCGCGTCCGGGCCAAGCACGAGTCCGATGACTACCGCGCCACCGAGGACGCCGAGATCATGTCGCGCAAGAACTTCGCCGCGACCGGCAGCTTCATCCGCGACGACCGGCCGCGCGCCCTCGACCTGCTCGGTGTCGCCAGCCAGCTCGTGTTCAACACGTTCCACAACGGACGCTTCGCGGCGTGGGAGCAGACGCAACCGGAGCTCGTCTATCA
Source organism: Ilumatobacteraceae bacterium (assembly GCA_963722415.1). GTDB lineage: Bacteria > Actinomycetota > Acidimicrobiia > Acidimicrobiales > Ilumatobacteraceae > JALOLG01. Next base: position 386,263 of record CAVRNI010000027.1, on the reverse strand, counting down.
CGCCGCCCGCGCCCACAACCGCGGCATGATCGACTTCTGCTCGGTCGATCGCCGGTTGCTGCCGACCCTCTACGTGCCGCTCGCCGACTTCGACGCCTCGGCGGCAATGGCCCGTGAGGCGATCGACATGGGCGCCGCCGCCCTGCTCGTGCCGTCGGCGTGCCCCAAGGGACACTCGCCCAGCCACCTCGGGCTCGACCCGGTGTGGGCCGCCGCCCAGGACGCCGGGATCCCGGTCGTGTTCCACGTCGGTGGCGAGGGCGACCACTTCAACCACGACTACTTCCTGAACGGACTACCGATCCCGGCCGACTTCCACGGCGGTGAGGAGAACTTCCGCTCCGTCGACTACATGGGCATCCCTCACCCGGTGATGCTCACGATGGCCACGATGATCTTCGACGGCGTGCTCGACCGGTTCCCGCGCCTGCGACTCGGCGCGATCGAGCTCGGAGCCGTGTGGATCCCGAGCTGGATCCACCAGATGGAGTCGGCGTTCGAGGCCTTCGCCCGTCACGAGGAGCGGCTCCGCGCCCTCGAGCTTCGCCCGACCGAGTACGTGCAGCGCCAGATCCGGGCGACCCCCTACCCGACCGACGACGTCGGGTGGCTCACCGCCCAACTCGGCCCCGACATCTGCCTGTTCTCGTCGGACTACCCGCACGTGGAGGGCGGTCGGAAGCCGTTCGAGCGGTTCGAGCGCTCGTTGGGCGATGCCAGCGACGCCGTGCGCCAGCGCTTCTACCACGACAACTTCGTCGACTTGATGGGCGAGCGCGTGCTCGCCCAACTCTGATCGCGCAGCTCGGCTGCTCAGACGATCGACGGTCGCGGCCGGAGGCCGGCGGCGCGGTAGCAGTCGTCGATCACGACCATGTTGGCGATCGGCTCGGCGCCGGTCGTCGGCGGGACGACGCCGCGCTCGACGGCGTCGCGGAACGCGACCAGCTGGTGGTCGTACGTCGCCGAGCGCTCGACCTCGACGGTCTCCGTGCCGGCCGCCGTCTCGACGACGAGCTTGGTCCCCTGCTGCGGTGCGATCGGGTTGGTCACGAGCATCCGGCCGTCGCTCCCGAACACGTCGAGACGCAGGACCTTGGGCGAGCCCGCCGGTTCGATCATCGAGCACTCGATCCGGCCGGTGACGCCCGACTCCCACCGCAGTTCGGCCGTCAGCCGTCCGTCGATCTCGGGAACCAGGCACTCGGCCTCGGCCGACACGACCGTTGGCTCGGCGCCGACGGCCCAGCGGACCCAGTAGACCGGATAGCAGCCGATGTCCATCAGCGCGCCGCCGCCGATCGTGATGTCCCACCGGATGTCGTCGCGCGGGATGATGTCCTCGGTCAGATTGGCGATCGCCTCGACCCGCTCGATCGTGCCGAGCCGGCCGGAGTCGAGGATCGATCGCATCTGACCCACGTGCGGGTGGTACCGCCAGTGGAACGCCTCCATGAGCACGAGCCCGGCCGCCTCGGCGGCGGCGACCATCTCGCGCGCCTCGTCGGCGTTGGCGGCGATCGGCTTCTCGCACAGCACCGGCTTGCCGGCGGCGAGCGCGGCCAGTGTCCAACGGAGGTGGAGCGCGGCGGGGGTGGCGATGTAGATCGCGTCGACATCGGGCGACTCGACGAGCTCCTCGTACGACCCGAACGCCTGCCCGATCCCCCACTCGTCGGCCGCGGCTTCGGCACGTTCGAGCGTCCTCGCGGCGACGGCCACGACGTCGACCCCGTCGATCCGACGGGCCGGCTCGACGACAGCCAACGGTGTGATCCGGGCCGCCGACAAGAGTCCGATTCGCATCGTGCGACGGTAGCGCGACGGGATCCGCGCGATCCCTACGCTGCACCACATGCGAGCCGACGTTCAGGAGCTCTTCGACGCCGCCGTCGCGGTGCAGGCCAATGCCTACGTTCCGTACTCGCATTTCCCGGTCGGGGCGGCCGTGCGGTCGGCGACGGGCCGCGTGTACGTCGGGTGCAACGTCGAGAACGCGGCCTACCCGCAGGGATGGTGCGCCGAGGCGAGCGCGATCGCGGCGATGGTGTCGGCCGGCGAGCGCGAGTTGGCGGTCGTGCTGACGGTGTGCGAGGGCGACATGCTCTCGACCTGCTGCGGCGGGTGCCGCCAGAAGATCCGCGAGTTCGCCACGGCGGCGACGGTCATCCACGCCGCCGGCCCGGAAGGCGTGCGGAAGAGCTACTCGATCGAGGAGCTCCTGCCGGATTCGTTCGGCCCCGAGAACCTGAGTCGTTGAGACTCAAGTTTTCTGTTGAGGCCGTTGTTCTGATCGGACGAGCCGCCTATCCTGGGGGTACTCAACTCACAGGAGAAGCCCAACCATGCCCAAGGCAGTCGGTATCGACCTCGGTACCACCAACTCCGTCGTCGCCGTGCTCGAAGCCGGTGATCCGGTCGTGATCCCCAACGCCGAGGGCGCCCGGACCACGCCGTCGGTCGTGGCCTTCTCGAAGGCCGGCGAAGTGCTCGTTGGCGAGGTCGCCAAGCGTCAGGCCATCACCAACCCCGACCGCACGTTCCGCTCGATCAAGCGCCACATGGGCGAGAGCTGGAAGACCGACGACGTCGACGGCAAGACCTACACGCCGCAGGAGATCAGCGCTCGCGTGTTGATGAAGCTCAAGCGCGACGCCGAGTCGTACCTCGGCGACACCGTCACCCAGGCCGTGATCACCGTGCCGGCGTACTTCGACGACGCCCAGCGCACCGCCACCAAGGAGGCGGGTCAGATCGCCGGCCTCGAGGTGCTGCGCATCATCAACGAGCCGACCGCGGCCGCGCTCGCGTACGGCCTCGACAAGGGCGGCGCCGACGAGACCGTGCTCGTCTTCGACCTCGGCGGCGGAACGTTCGACGTGTCCGTGCTCGAGATCGGCGACGGCGTGTTCGAGGTCAAGTCCACGCACGGCGACACCAGCCTCGGTGGCGACGACTGGGACCAGCGGATCATCGACTGGCTCGTCCAGCAGTTCAAGGCCGCCCACGGCGTCGACCTGGCGGCCGACCGGATGGCCGCCCAGCGCCTCAAGGAGGCCGCCGAGAAGGCCAAGATCGAGCTCAGCCAGGTCCAGCAGACGCAGATCAACCTGCCGTTCATCACCGCCACCGCGGAGGGCCCGCTGCACCTCGACGAATCGCTGTCCCGCGCCAAGTTCCAGGAGATGACGGCCGACCTGATCGAGCGTTGCCGAGTGCCGTTCGAGCAGGCGTTGAAGGACGGCGGCGTCAGCAAGGGCGACCTGCACCACGTGATCCTCGTCGGCGGGTCGACGCGCATGCCGGCGGTCCAGGACCTCGTCATCAGCCTCACCGGCAACGAGCCGAACAAGACCGTCAACCCCGACGAGGTCGTCGCCGTCGGCGCCGCGATCCAGGCCGGTGTGTTGCGCGGTGACGTGAAGGACGTGCTGCTGCTCGACGTCACGCCGCTGTCGCTCGGCATCGAGACCAAGGGTGGCGTGATGACCAAGCTCATCGAGCGCAACACGACCATCCCGACCAAGCGCACGGAGGTGTTCACCACGGCCGAGGACATGCAGCCGTCGGTCGAGATCCACGTCCTCCAGGGCGAGCGCGAGATGGCGAACTACAACAAGACGCTCGGCAAGTTCCAACTCGTCGAGTTGCCGCCGGCGCCGCGCGGCGTCCCCCAGATCGAGGTCACGTTCGACATCGACGCCAACGGCATCGTCCACGTGTCCGCCAAGGACCGGGCGACGAACAAGGAGCAGTCGATGACGATCACCGGTCAGTCGACGCTCGACAAGAACGACATCGAACAGATGGTCAAGGACGCCGAGGCGCACGCCGAGGACGACCGCAAGCGCCGTGCCGAGGCCGAGACCCGGAACAACGCCGACTCGCTCGTCTACCAGACCGAGAAGCTCCTGCGTGAGCAGGGCGACACGGTGACGCCCGACGAGAAGGCGGCCGTCGAGGGCCCGCTCGGTGAGCTCAAGAAGGCGCTCGAGGGCAACAACGCCGACGCCATCAAGACGGCGACCGAGGCGCTGATGTCGGCGAGCCAGGCGTTCAGCCAGAAGCTCTACGAAGCCGCCGCCCGCGACGCCAACGCCACCGGCACGTCCGCCTCCGGCCAGGATGCCGCCGGCGCGGTGGACGACGACGACATCGTCGACGCCGAGATCGTCGACGACGAGCAATGAGCGACGCGGCCGGCCGCGCGATGAGCGAGGCGTCGGACGACGAGCTGACCGATCTCGATGGCACGGGCGACTCCACGGGTGACTCCGAGGTCGAGTCCGCGGCCGATCTGGCCGAGGAGTTGACCGAGGAGCTCACCGAGCTCGAGGCGTTGACGCAAGAGCGCGACCAGTTCAAGGACATCGCCCTGCGCCTGCAGGCCGACTTCGAGAACTACCGCAAACGGGCGGCCGCGCAGTCGGCCGAAGACATCGACCGGGCGACCGGGCGACTGGCCCAGGCGCTGCTGCCGGTGCTCGATGCCGCGGAAGCGGCCTACCTGCAGCATCCCGACGAGGTCGGACCGTTGCTCAACGCGATGCTGACCGAGCTCAAGAAGCACGGTCTCGAGACGCTCGACCTCGAGGGCCAGCCGTTCGATCCGGAGGTCGCCGAGGCCGTCACCCACGAGCCGGTCGACGGCGGCGACGTCGTGGTGGCCGACGTGTTGCGCAGCGGCTACCGCTGGAAGGGTCGCACCCTGCGCCCAGCGATGGTGCGCACCCGCGACTGAGAGGGGCCGCAAGATCATCGAGGCCAAGATCATCGAGGGAGGTGAGTGAGCGTGGCCGCACAACGCGAGTGGTTCGAGAAGGACTACTACAAGGTGCTCGGCATCAAGGAAGATGCCGCGCCGAAGGACATCACCAAGGCCTACCGCAAGCTGGCACGCGAGCTGCACCCCGACAAGAACCCCGGTGACGCGGTTTCGGAGGAGCGATTCAAGGAAGTCTCGGCCGCCTACGACGTGCTCGGTGACGAGACCAAGCGCCAGGAGTACGACGAGGTCCGCCGCCTCGGACCGATGGGCGGCGGTGGCATGGGTGGAGGCCCCGGTGGCTTCACGTTCAACGTCGGCGACATGCAGGGCGGCGGCGGCATCGGCGACCTGCTCGGGCAGATGTTCGGCCGCGGCGGCCGCGGCGGACGGGCGGCCAGTGGCGTCGGTCCCCAGCGCGGCGCCGACGTCAGCGCCGAGCTCACGCTCGACTTCGCCGACGCCGTCCGTGGGCTCACGACGACGTTGTTCCTCACCGCCGACGCCCAGTGCTCGACGTGCCACGGCTCCGGCGCCAAGCCCGGCACCTCCCCCAAGGTCTGCTCGAACTGCGCCGGCCGCGGTGTCGTCGACGACAACCAGGGCATGTTCTCGTTCTCCTCGCCATGCCGGGTGTGCCAGGGCCGCGGTGTCGTGGTCGAGCACGCCTGCCCGACATGCCGCGGGTCCGGCATCGAGCGCCGGCCGCGCGAGGTGCAGGCCCGCATCCCCGCCGGCGTCGCCGACGGTCAGACGATCCGGTTGAAGGGCCGCGGGTCGCCGGGCCGCAACGGTGGTCCGGCAGGTGACCTGCTGGTCGAGATCAAGGTGACACCGCATCGGCAGTTCGGCCGTTCCGGCAACGACCTCACGGTGAAGGTGCCGATCACGTTCGCCGAGGCGGCCCTCGGCAGCGACATCGACGTGCCGACGCTCGACGGTCAGCGGGTCACGTTGCGGATCAAGCCGGGGACGCAGAGCGGCTCTCGGCACCGCGTCCGCGGCAAGGGCATCGTCGCCGCCAAGAAGGGCGGGCCTACCACCGGCGACCTGATCGTGACGGTCGAGGTCAATGTGCCGACGCAGATGACCGACGGAGAGCGCGAGGCGATCGAGAAGCTGGCCGCCGCGACGTCCGTGAATCCAAGGAGCAGCTTGTGAACAGTTCCCAACAGCGCCACCGGACGCGGGCCGTCTACGTCATCTCCGTTGCCGCCGAGCTGGCCGGGATGCATCCCCAGACGCTGCGGATCTACGAGCGTCGGGGGCTCGTGCTCCCGGCCCGGACGCAGGGCGGCAACCGGCGCTACAGCGACGAGGACATCGAGATCCTGCGGCGCATCGCCGAGCTCGCCGATCAGGGCCTGAACCTCGAAGGCATCAAGCGCGTCATGGCCCTCGAGGCCGAGAACGCCCACCTCCGGTCGGAGCTCGAGGGGGCGAGGTCGTTGGCGGCGAACGCCAGCGCCGACGCCGAACGTCGTCAGCGCCGTGACTTGGTGCCGCTGCGCCAAGCGGTCGCCGTCTTCGGCGAACGGCCCGGCTTCCTCGACCGCGACTGAGCCAGAGGGCCGAATCGCCGCCACCACGGCTGCCGGCGGGCACGGACGCGCGGCGGGAGCTCGACGATCCGCTCGATCGCCCACGGCCGCCGGGTGTCGGCCGTACGCGGCGCGCCGGTCGGGGCGAGGACGTCGACCGGTCTGAGCCGCCCGGCCAAGCCGGCCGCTCCAGCGGCGGCACCGAGGGCCACGGCTTGGCGCTGCGGAGCGCGCAGATCGTGGGCGGGAAACGGGGGATACGGAACATCGGCGAGCACGAGTTGCAGGTGGAGCTCGCCGGACCTCCCCGTGGACGCGATCGCGGTGGCGGCGATCTCGTCGACGAGGTCGGCCAACTCCGGCGCGCCGAGCACGTCGTCGAGGCGATGCAACGCGTTGGCCGCGCCGGCGACCGCCATGCCCGGGTACTCGCGTGACGCCTGGGGCACGCTGGTGGCCGCGATCGGCACGCCGGCGTCGTAGACCGCCGCCCAGGAATGACCGTTGGATGCGTCGCGTCGCGACACCGGCGTCGCCGAGCCGACCACGCGGCCAAAGGCGACCGGCGCCGGTTCGACCGACGCGTCGACGAAACCGGCGCGCTCGAGCAACCGTTCGAGGCGACTCGCTGCGATGTGATCCCATCGCAGCACGAGCATCCATCGCCGAGCCTGGGACTCGATCAACATCGTCGAGGTGATGCCGGCTTGTTCGGCGAGCTCGTGGCGCATGGTGTTGAGCTCGGGCCCCGTGTGGCCGGTCGCGTCGAGCCGCTGCATCGTGGACCCGACCGGGAACCACGCGGCGCGTGTCGTCGCGGCGTGGATCCCGGCCACGTCCCCGAGCTGACCGTGCACCCGCACCAGGGCGTCGAGCACCGCGGCCTCGTCGTCGAAGCGGCTGATCGGGGCCTCGGCGGCGGCCACGACACGGCCGGGCTCGTCCTGATCGAGACGGACACCACGCACCACCGAGGTCGTCACCTCGAGCCCGATCCCGTCGCCGCGCCGCGTCACGCGGACCGTTCCTCCAACGCCAGGGGCGGCCGGACGCCGGCGGGCGTGTCGACGAGCTCGGCGATGGCGTCGGCCAACGCCGCCGGGGCCTCGGCGATCTGGAGCTCGACGCGGTCGACCGGGTCGAGCGCGCGTCCCGCCACGAACCGGGGCAGGTCGATCGGTCGGAACCCGAATGACGTGTAGCCGGACGCATCGGCGAGCTGCATCACCAGTCTGGATGAGAAGTGGGCGGCGAAGTCAGCCGGCGTGTCACGTTCGCGCCGTGCCGTCGCGACCGTGCACACCCCGACCGCCGGACCATCGTGCGCGATCCGCACGATCTCGGCCCACACGTGGTCGGCGTCGAAGGAGTCGGTCCCCCGGTGGTCGTCGAGACATTGCCGAAGCGCTCCCATGTCGTCGATCATCAGGACGAGGTGCGGGGGCAGTGACTCTCGCGTCGAAGCGCTCGTGCGCCGGTCGATCTCCTGGCCCACCAGGTCGACCAGCAGCGTGATCTGGGCGACCTCGTCGTGTCGCACGACGGCGCCTGCGTGCCGCAGCGCGGCGAGCGGTGCGAGCGTGCCAGCGTCGATCACGTACAGGTGGAGGTCGTCGGCGGAGTACCGCTCGGCGCCGCCGATGGCGAGCGAGGCCAGCACGTCGGCCGTGCCGGCTCCCTCGGTGCCATAGATCAGCAGGCTGCCGTTGACTCCGGGCTCCCACCACCGGATCTTCTGGCGCAGTTGATCGGGCAGGTCGACCAGCGCGAACGGAACGCCACCCGCGGGCCGATCCGTGCCGAGCCGCCCGCGGTCGAGGACGTCGGGAAGCGGATCCGGACAGAGCCGCCGCGATCGCACCTGCTCGACGATCGCGACTGCCCCCGCGATCTCGCGGACGAGGCGCGACAGGTCGTTCTGTTGAGCCGATCCGGCCGCGCCCACGCCGGTGCCGCGCGTGACTCTGAGCTCCATCGGCGTCAACTCGCGCCCGACGACGAATGGCCGAAGTTCGAGGTCGTGACCATCGCTCGCCGAGCTCGACGCCGACACCATGGCCGCGTGGAACTCGATCGGCTCGGCGTCGCCGCACTCGGATCAGGCCGCGGCCGGGCATCCGCAACGGCACACGTGTCGCGTTGCGTGTCCCGATCATCGCCTCGGACTCGCGTTCATCGGTGAGGTGCAGGGCGATGCGCATGCCGATCGTCAGCGCGTTCGCGCTGTCGAGCACTCTCGCCGGGCGCTCGGTGGCCACGATCAGGTGGACGCCGAGGCGTTCGCCGTCAGCGGCGATCTCCAGGAGGGACGACACGAGGTGTGGGTGCCCGATCGCGATGGCCGGTTCGTCGACGACGATGACGAACCGCGGCAGGGTGAAGCCACGCCATGCCCGCTGGTCGCGCGCGAGGAGCTCGGCTCGCAGGCACCGCAGGGTGCGTTCGGCCAGATGCGCGTCGGAGGTGTCGTGGTGCATCACGACATGCGGGAGCGCGGCGCACGCTCCGAACGTCGATCCGCCGGCAAGGTCGATGAGGGCGAACGTGATCGCGTCGGGTGGGAGGTCGGCCGCGAGGCCCATCACGAGCGTTCGCAGCAGTTCGCTCTTGCCGGCTCCTGCGTTGCCGCCGATGAGCACGTGCGGCCCGTCCCGGTCGAGGTCGATCTCGACCGTTCCGTGGTGACTCACGCCCGTGGGAACACGAGCATGGGATCGCTCGTTGGTGGCCCGCCACCGCGCCGCGATCGTGGCCGCGCCGAGATTGGCCGCGCCGAGGAGCTGCGGGAGCGGCACGGATACGGGGAGCGTGCTGGTGACCGGCACGGAGAGGTCAGGGTCGTCGAGAGGCGCCAGCCGACGCGCGGCGGCTGCCGCGACACTGGTGGCGAGCATGTAGGGCTGCACGTCGTTGACGACGCTCCGTTCGCGCAGCCGCTCGACCCGCGCCCGGTCCGCGAGCTGTTCGGTGACCACCGTGGTGCACAGGGACGGTACGTCGTTGGTGCTCTCGGCGAGCACGACGAACCTGACGGTGCGCGAGGAGTCGTTCAACACCGGCCGCAACGGCGCCGCCCGATCACGCCACCATGCCGGATAGTCGACCACGGCCAGCGTCAGGTGGCCGGGTCGAGGTCCGACCTGGCGGCCTTCCCTGGTGGACGCCGCCCAGGCGTCCACCTGGTCGAGGGCGACGAGTACCTGGGCGACGCCTGACGTGCGGTTGTGCGGCAACCACTTGACCCACTCCCACACCGGCGCTCGATCGGGATCGGTCAGGACGACCACCTCGAGATCGGCGGGGCCGTGTTGGACGCACGCCTCGATGAGCAAGCCGCGCGCGGCTGCCCGCGTGAACTCGTTCGAGCCCACGAACGCGATCCCGCGCTCGACATCGAAGGCGACGGTGACCGGAACCATCGGGAGCGGACCGAGCTCGGCGACGATCGATTCGGCGATGTCGATCGGAGCACTGCCGCCGGACAGCTCCGGTTGCCAGTCGATGTCGCCGAGGCCGATCGCCAACTCGAACGCATGGTCGTCGTCGGGGCGCGTCGACCACAGTCGGGGTGACGTGCTGCCCGCCAGCTGGACGGCGTTGGCGATGTGTGGGAACAGGTCGCGGCGCCGGTGGCGTTCGGCGGCCCGACGCGCCTTGACGTCCGCCCGGAACTTGGCGTGCGCGTGCTGGTCGACGGATGTCGAACCATCGTGGGCGCGACGCCGGCCGGAGCTCGCAGCGGACAGGTCGTCGGGGACGGCGAGGGGCGGCGGAGCAGGCGCTCGGGCCGGTCGCGGCGGGCGGTTGAACACCACGATGCCGGATGGCTCGGCGCCGGCCACCTGCGTCGGAGGATCGAGCGGCCCGACACCGCGGTCGAGCACGAACGCCCGCCCGGCGACGTCGAGGATGCCTGTGGACCACGCCGTCGAGCCTTCGATGCCGAGGCCGTCGATTCGAACGCCCTTCTCGTCGACCGTCACCATCGCCTCGCCGTCGGCGTCGACCGAGAGCTCGAACGCGATCTTGTCGACGTGGGCGAGATCGAGGTCAGCCGCGTTGACGCGCCGGCCCGGGCCCACCCGATAGGTGCCCGGCCCGAGCGGCTGGCGTGCTCCGGCTCCCCAGCCGGAGACCTGGACGAGCTCGGCCACGGCGTCCTGCGGAGCGGCTCTGGGTGTCGCGCCGAGGTCGATCACCGACCCGCTGACCACCCCGGAGCTGCCGATCGTCGCCGTCGTGTGGACCGCGCGGCCGTCGACGTCGGCGATCGGCGGCGACGCGCTTCCGGTGACGCGCTCGACGATGTCGGCGATCGCCGTCGCCTCCCCGGCGCGAGCGATCGTGATCTCGGCCTCGCCATGTGGCGTGCGGATCACGACGTCCATATGTTCAGGAGGCTACGACGCAGCGTGTCAAGTTGGCCTCTAGTTGTGGTATCGGCCGCCAGCATCGAGATACCCGGCCGTAGCATGACCTGGTGAACGCGCAGGCGGTCCCCTGGCGTCGCGCGGTTGCGATCGTGGCGGTTTCCGCCGCTGCGCTCACGGCGGTGGTCGCGGTCGTACGTTCAGATGGGCTGCCCGCGATCGACGCGTCGGCGACGCGAGCCACGCGATGGTTCGTGCACCAGGCGACCGGTCGCGTCGTTCTCGCCGACGGTTACGGCGGTCAGGCACTGGTCCGGCTCGACGCCGCGGCGGACGGTTCGCCGATCACCGTCGCCGAAGGTGCCGGCGGCGCCTACCTCCTCGACGGCTCGAACGCCGAAGCCCGACTGATCGATTCGGCGGCACTCCGGCTCGGCCCCGGGCTCGCGGTGGCCCCCCTCGCCGAGTCCGACGCCGTCTCGGGAGTCGGGAGCAACGGGTTGGTCGTCGTCGCACCTGCGACATCGGAGGCCGCCCTGCTCGCCCTCAGCGGTGAGTCGATCCCGTTCGAGGTCGAGCCGGCGGACCAGGCGACCGTGGCGCCGGACGGCGCCGTCTGGTCGACCGACAGCCGGCGTCTGCTGCGGACGACGTCGACCGGGGTCGAGGAGTTCACGATCGGTGCCACCGAACCCGTCCTGACCCTCGTCGGCAACGCGGCGTTCGTGCTCGACCGCACGGGTGTGCGGGCCCGGTTCCACGACGGCGACTGGGTCGAGTTGCCCCAGGACGTGCCGACGAGTGAGCTGGTCGTCCAGGTCCAGGGCCCGGCCGCCGACTGCGCGTGGCTCGGTGCCGACGACGACTTGTGGTGCATCGGGCGTCGGGGCATCGACGAGCACGTCACGATCGACGGTCTCGGCATCGACGGTTCCGACCGTCTCGCGATCGCCGGCGACGCGGCGGCTTTGATCCGGCAGGTGCCACCCGCGATCGTCCGGATCGACTGGCGCGATCGGCGCATCTACGACGATGTCGTCGCGAGCGTGCCGGCGAGCGCCGAGCTGACTGTCGCCACGAACGTCGACCTCGTCTGGGTCGACGATTCGGCAGGTGATCTCGTGTGGTCGGTCAACCCGTTGGGGATCAACGCGATCCGCAAGAACGATGCCAGCACTCCGCTGCTCGGCGAGTCCGGCGAGGTGATCGAGGACGGGTCGTCGACCGGCGCTTCCGGACCAGGCGACGTGCAACCCGGTGTCGATCCGACGACCAACGAGCGCCAGCCCGACGACAACGGCATCGACGACCCTCCGGTGGCGATCGACGACCCGGTCACGTCCCGGAGCGGGAAGGCGGTTCCTGTCGTGGTCACGGCGAACGACTACGACCCCGACGGCGAGGCGATCGCGGTGGTCGAGGTCGGGACCGCCGCCCACGGCACCGTCGACATCGCGAATGCCTCGACCGTCGTGTACCAGCCGGAGCCCGGCTACGTCGGCCTCGACCGCTTCGACTACACGATCGTCGACGGCAACGGCACCGAGGCATCCGCCGTGGTCATCCTCGAGCTGCTCCCCGTCGACGCGCCGAACCAGGCGCCCGTCGCCCGTGACGACGTGGCCGAGACCGGTCCGGATGTCGGGGTCGTGATCGACGTGCTCCTGAACGACGTCGACCCGGAGCGCGACGCGTTGCGGGTGGCGTCGTTCACGCCACCCGACATCGGGGGCACGATCACCGAGACCATCGGTCCGACCGGGCTGCCCGCCCTGCGCTACCAACCGCCGCTCGGGGCGTCCGGCCGGGCGACGTTCACGTACCGTCCCGTCGACTCGTTCGAGGCGACCGGCGAACCCGCCACCGTCCGCGTCGAGATCGCCCAGCCGCAGGACGACAACCGTCCTCCCATCGTGCAGCCCGATGCCGTCCGGCTCCGGCGCAACACACCGACGTCGGTCCCCGTGCTCGCCAACGACCGCGACCCTGACGGCGATCCGTTGCAGCTCTCGGTGACGACCCCGTTGCCGGCGGGGATCGAGGCCGTGGTCGACGGCGACACACTGCGTGTCACCGCCCGGGCCGGCGCGCCCGAGCTCGTGCCGTTCACGTACTTCGTCGACGACCTGCACGGCAACATCGTCCCTGGCACGGTCCTGGTCGTCACCGTTGCCGACATCGAGCCGAACCGTCCCCCGCTCATCACTGCCGACACCGCAACCGCCGTCGTGGGCACGCTGCAGGTGATCGACGTGCTGTCCAACGACAGCGACCCCGACGGCGATCCCTTGCTGGTCGTCCGTGTCACCCAACCCGACGACGGTTCCGGCCAGGCGTCGATCCAGGGCGACAACGTGCAGTTCGCGCCGTCCCCGATCGCCGACGACGACGAATCGCGGATGGTCCGGTTCACCTACACGGTGAGCGATGCCAACGGTCACGAGGTCGCCGGCGAGATCAGCGTCCGGGTGTTGCGCGAACCACTCGCCGCGCCGCCGTACGCACGCGACGACACGGTCACCACCCGGGTCGACGAGGCGGTCACGCTCGACGTGCTCGGCAACGACGGCGACCCCTCCGGTGAACGCCCGACGTTGGTCGGCGCGCCGAGCTGTCCGGCGGGCGGGCGCGCCACGGTCACGACCGATCAGCGCGTCACGTTCACGCCGCCGGCCGCGGCGTCCGGTGTGTTCCGGTGCACGTACGAGGTGACCAACCAGCGGAACCTGCGGGCGTTCGCATCGATCATCATCAGCGTGGTCGCGCCCACGCTGCAGAACGCCCCGCCGCTCGTCGAGGACGAGCGGGTGACCGTCGAGGTGCTCCGCTCGGTCACGGTCGACGTGCTCGCCAACGACAGCGACCCCGACGGGACCCGTGCGGGCTTGACCGTGCTGTCGTCGACGACGCCCAACCTCGGGACCGCTGACCGTCGGGGCAGTGTGATCACGTTCACCGCCGACTCGACCCTGGGCCCGACGGTGATCACGTACCAGGTCGGTGATCCGGACGGTGGAGTCTCGACGGGGCGATTGGTCGTCGAAGTCGTCGAGCCCGACCCCCAGCCGCCGTTCGCCGCCGACGACTTCGCGACGATCATCGGCCCAGGTGTTGCCACCACGATCGACGTGCTGGCCAACGACTCCGATCCCGACACACCCGCGGCTGACCTGTCGATCGTGTCGGTGAGCAGGCTCAGCGGCACTGGCACGGTGACGCTCGGTCCGCGTGTGATCACGCTCACACCGGCCGCCACCTTCGTCGGCAACCTCGTCGCGACCTACCAGATCTCCGATGGCGACGGCCTGCGGGCCACGGCCACGGTGACCCTGACGGTGCTCGAGCCGCTGAATCGTGCGCCGATCGCGAGAGACGACGACGCCCAAGTGGTCGGCGGCGATGTCATCGATGTCAACGTGCTGTTCAACGATGACGAGCCCGACGGCGACCCGCTGGCTGTCACGATCATCGGCGCCCCGGATCCGGCGCTGGGCACGGCGCAGGTTCGACCCGGCGGCGCGATCCGGTTCGCTTCCGCGCCCGGCGCCGTCGGCACCGCCACGATCGGCTACCGGATCGACGACGGCGAGCTCACGTCCGATGCCGTCCTGCGGGTGTCGGTCCTGGCGTGCGGTCAGGCACCACCGGAGGCTCCGAACGTGTTCCTCCAGACGGCGTACATGCAGTCGATCGCCGTCGACCTCGCGGTCTACGCCCGCAACGGGTCGATCGTCGACGTGGGCGCTCCGCTCCTCGCCCCTTCCGGCGTCATCACGCCGGCGGCGGGAGAGAACGGGAACATCGTGTTCAACTACTCGGTGGTCAACGTCTGTCGGGTGCGCGACACGGGCACCGTCACGATCGACGTCAACCAGGATCCCGTTGCCCAGCCGTTCCAGGTCTCGATGAGCCGCACGCAGCAACGTTCGATCCTGGTGAGCGATCTGGCGACGGATGCCGAGCCGCTGACGATCGCGTCGCTCACCGGCCAACCGGGCTGGGTGACGATCGCCGATGGCGGCGCGTCGCTCAATGTCGTCCCGAGCGGGGCGCCGACGGGCGCGTACCAGTTCACGGCGACGGTCCAGGACCCGGGCGGTCTGAGTGTGGTCGTGAGCGTCCGGATCGACCTCGCCAACGCGGCGCCCGTCGCCAACGCCGACTCCATCGATGCCTCCTCCGGCATCGTCACGCTGCGACCGCTCGACAACGACACCGATCCCGACGGCGACGTGCTGCAGTTGCAGTCGTTCCCGGCAACCATCGACTTCACCAACGGCAACCAGGGGACGGTCACGGCCGTCGGCACCGATCAGCTGTCGATCGACCCCGGCGCAGGCGGCGGCATCGCGACGTTCACGTACACGGCGGTCGACAATGGCGGGCTCGTGTCGTCGCCGGCGACGGTGACCGTCCGGGTGAACCGCCGGCCGCTCGCCAACGCCGTCCAGGCCGACGTCGACCCTGACGTCGAAACGATCGTTCCGTTGTCGGCCAGCGATCCCGACGGTGACGCGCTCGTCGTCACGCTCGGTGTGCTGCCGGTCGGCGTGGTGGTGACGATCGCCGGTCTCGTGCTCAACGTGACCGTGTCGAGCGACCACACCGGCACGTCGTTGATGTTCGACTACACGGTGACCGATCCGTCCGGTCTGGCGGCCACCGCCGTCGTGACGATCGACGTGAGCGGTACACCGCCCACGACGACGACCACCACGACGACGACCACCACCACGACGACCACCACGACGCTGCCGCCCGACCCCTGAACGCATCTGGGCTGCTTCCGCTTGCGACTGCCGCGAGCCGGAGCAGCCCAGAAGCGCTGGTGCGTCTAGATGTCGCCGAGCACGGGTGAGCGGGTCGCGCGGCGCAGCGAGCGGGTGCTCAGGTGCCAGCGGATGCGCTGCCAGCGTGTCCGCGGCGACCGGATCGCGTCTTCGATGTGCACGAGTGCGGCGAGCGCGTCGGCTGCCATCGGATCGGGGAGGCGGGCCGGGCCGTATGTCGCGGCGCTCGACAACGCGCTGAGCCGTACCAGTTCGTCCTGTGCCTCTTCCGCCAGCGGTGCGCCCCGGGTGGCGATCTGCCGGTCGGTCCACGCGGGTGCGATCGTCAGGCCGGCGTCGACCAGCGCGTCGGTCGCCACCGCCCACATGGCGCGGACGCGCTGGCGCTCGTCGGCGATGGCCAGGCGCCGCCGCCGCCGCCGCACCTTGCGGGCGACGATCGTGCTGGTGACGAAGAACACGGGCACGAGCACGACGGCGAGGCCGAACGCCGAGCGGACGACCCACCGTGTCACCGTCGACCACCCACCAGCGTCGCTCGCGTCGGCGTCGGGCGGCGGCTCGACGTCGTCGTTGTTCGTGCTCTCGGGCGCCGCGATGGGTGGCTGCTGGGCGGCGGGCGTCTGCGCCTGCGGCGGTTCCAGCGGCTCCTCGCTGCTGGCCGCCTCCTCCTCGGGCACGGGATCGAAGGCGACCCATCCCTCACCGATCACTTCGACCTCCGGCCAGGTGAGGGCGAGATCCGATCGCAGCTCGACGCGGTCGTCGAGCTCGTCCGGAGGCACGACGAAGCCGGTCGCGACGCGGGCGTTGACACCGAGCGACCGCGCCATCAACACGAACGCGGTCGCGAACTGCTCCGCGTTCCCACGGCGGGTCTCGGTGAGGAAGCGCTGGATCAGCGCCAGCTGCATGCCGCCGCCGGGCGCTCCCGGGATCGAGCGAGAAGTCGTCGCGCATCGTCGCCTCGATCGCTTCGAGCCGCTCGACCACCGTTCCGTCGCCGCCGATGTTGTTCGCGACCTCGGTGAAACTGGCGGAGATCTCGTCGACGGGGAGGATCCCCAGCGACCGCGTTGCCGATCTCCGAAGGCGCCACGAGCGCGGTGATGGGCACCACGAGGCCGACGGTGGGGCGATCGACGAGTTGGACGATCGTGCGTTCCGGATCGGTCTGGACGTCGGCATCGATCTGGATCGGAGTGCCCGGCAGCGGTACGAGGGAGACGTCGTCGGATTCGAACGTGACGTCGGCGCTGATGGCGCCGGCCTGGTCGGGCGCCAGGCGGCGGCCGATCGGACGCAGGGTGAGCGTCGGCGTCCAGCGCTGCCCGTCGTACGTGTCGCGGGTCGACGTCCGCCACCGAGCGGGGAGCGCGGTCGAGCCGTCCGTGGCTCGGACGTCGTAGACCACGATCGGGGGATCGAGTCGGCGGAGGGCGATCGTTGCCTCGATCGGATCGATGATCGGCGCCGTCGTCTCCGCCGCCTCGATCTGGCGCGGGTCGGCGCGGTCGGCGAACGCCACCGGGATGGACACGGCGACGGCGAGGCCGGTCGCGACCGCGGTCAGGAGGAGGAGTCGCTCGCCGGCGAGGATCCGGAGCCGCTCGCCACTCGCGCCACCGGGGCGCAGCACGGCGAACAGCGCGGCCAATGGCGCGAGCGGCAGCAACCACGCGATCCCCGAGCCCTTGGCGGCGCTCAGACCGCAGATCACGACGAACGTGACGAGTGGCGGCGCGAGCGGCAGGAGGTGCCACCGGATCTTGGATGCGAGCACGGTGGCGAGCGCCGACGTGACCGCCAGCAAGGCCGCCACCGTGCCGGTCAGGTCGGGACGGATCGGGCTCGGCCACTCGGTCGACAGAAGCCGGCGCGGACCGCGTCCGATCGCCTCGATGACGTCGGCCGGCACGCGTCCCCCGTCGATCCATACGGCCGCGATCACTGCCGCGGCGACGCCCACGAGCGCCACTGGGAGCTGCACGTACCAACGGCGCGCCAAGACGGGGAACAGCAGCACGATCGGGAGGATCGCGGCGATCACGAACGTGCCCTGCACGGAGTCGAAGATGCGTCCGGCGGCGAGCGCCAACAGCGTCATGATCAACGCCAGCACGACGACGCGTAGACGGATCAGGCCCACTGCCGCCACCGTTCCGTCGTGTCGTGCTTCACGACCACGGCTTCCATCGCTGCGTGAACTCACGCGCGTCGGCAACGGCCAGCGCGACTCCAGGTCCGGACTGGGCGCCATAGCCGATGCGGACGGTCAGCATCTGATCGTTCGAGGCGAGCCGGCTCGACGGGCCGTCAGGGCCGGTGATGAACACGATCGCGGCCTGGTCGAAGCCGCTTCGGAACAACGCCGCGACGGAGAGCAGGTCAGCACCGGACGCCTGCTGCACGGGCGTGAGCAAGTCGACGACCTGCGACTCCGACGACCGCGGGATCGGATGTCCCGGATGTTGGCGGCTCGTGGTTCGAACGACGACGTCCATGCCGCTGCGGACGGCGTGGACGGCGATCGAGGCGGCGACGTCGACGGCCTCCTCGAAATCGTCCGCTGTCGCCACGTGGTCGGCGGCGTCGAGCACGACGGTGAACTCTGGACGCCGCAGTTCGACGTGCTCCTTGACCATCAGCGTGCCGGTGCGAGCGGTCGTCATCCAATGGATGAGGCGGGGGTCGTCGCCGGGGACGTACTCGCGCAGCGACACGAACCCCGACAGCGGATCCGTTGCCGTTCTGCGGACCAGCGACTCCGCCTCCACGGTGTTCATCGAGCCGTGCGGGCCGAGGAGGTCGTACACGCGTGGATGGACGATGACGGTTGCCGTCGAATCCCCCTCCCGATGGCCGATGGCCAGACCGAACGGGTCGAGACGCTCGATCGACCACGGACCGACATCGAAGATGCCGCGGCGCGTGGTCGGGATCTGCGCCGGCAGATCGACCGCCTGCTGCTTGGCGAGGGGCTCGACGGCGACCGAGATCGCGGCGCCCCCGCACTGGTCGCGGATCGGCTGCCCGGCCGGATCGGTGCCGGCCGTCGTTGATGACGCGATACACGATCCGGATCGGATCGCCTCGCGCGACGCGCGGGCTCGTGAGCCGCCGCCGGATCGAGACGCGGAACGTTCGCTGCGCCGCCCACACCGCCATCAGCACCAGCCCGCCGATGCCGACCGCCAGCCCGATCAACTCCTCGTACTGCCACCACAACCCGCAGCCACCGAGCAGCACCGCCGCGACCAGCGCACCGACGCCGGATCGGGTCAGCAACGGTTCACTGCTCGCGCGTGCGAGGTACGGGGATCTCGTCGACGATGTCGGCGAGCAGCTTGTCGATGCGCACCCCGCGCAGCTCGGCTTCGGGGGTGAGTGCCATGCGGTGGGCGAACACGACCGCGACGACCGCCTTGACGTCGTCGGGCGTCACGTACGACCGCTCTTCCGTGGCGGCGTACGCGCGGGCGACGCGGAGCAACGCCAGCGTGCCACGCGTCGAGACACCGAGGCGCAGATCGGGATGCGCCCGGGTGAGTCCGGCCAGCCGGACGATGTAGTCGTTGATCGACTCGACGACCTCGATCTGGTCGACCTCACCGATCAACCGGTCGAGCTCGCTCGTGTCGGTGACGGCGTGGACGGGGACGTCGCGGCGGTGACGGTGGTACTCGCCGAGCACCCCGACCTCGGTCGCCGGGTCGGCGTATCCGAGTGTGAGGCGCATCGTGAACCGATCGAGTTGGACGTCGGGCAACGGGAACGTGCCCTGGTAGTCGCGTGGGTTCTGGGTGGCGATCACGAAGAACGGATGCGGGACCCGGTGGGTGATGCCGTCCGACGTGACCTGACGCTCCTCCATCACCTCGAGCAGCGCCGACTGGGTCTTCGGGCTGCCGCGGTTGATCTCGTCGCCGATCAGCACGTTGGTGAAGACGGGTCCTTCGCGAAAGTTGAACGTCATGTCGCGCTGGTCGTAGATCATCACGCCCGTGATGTCGGTGGGCAGCAGATCGGGCGTGAACTGGACGCGCTTCCACGTGCCCGAGATCGACCCGGCGATCGCCTTGGCGAGCGTCGTCTTGCCGGTGCCCGGCACGTCGTCGAGCAGGAGGTGACCCTCGGTGAGCAGGCAGCACACGGCCAGCCGGATCTCCTCGCGCTTGCCGCGCACGACCTTGTCGACGTTGTTGATCAGCGCCTGGACAACAGGGGAGACGTTCCCGACCACGGTGGGCAGTGTACGGCTCACCGTCCGAAGTACTGCTGAGCCCCGGGAGCCCGGCGCGAACGGGCGTCAGTCCCAACGCACCCGCAAGTGGGCGAGCGCGTCGTCGAGGACGTCGGCCACCAGACGGTCGGGGATGCGCGCCGCGTCGGGCGCCGTCAGCTCCGGCAGGGCCGGGAGTCGTTTGCCGCGGGGTGGTCGGAGGAGGTCGGTGAGCTCGGCGATGAGCGGGTCGACCGGTGCGGGCGGCTCGTCGTGTCCGTTGCTCGGTTTCGTGGTCGCCACCTTCCGGATCGCTGGCGGCGAACGCCTCACTCTGGCGCCACCTCGCCAACGCGTCGAGGTCGAGGCTGACCTCGTCGGCAAGCGCGAACAACGCCGCCACGGCGTGTTTGCAGGCGCCGCCACCCAGTGCGTCGTCGTCGGGACACGTGCAGCGGACCGTGAGGTCGCGCCTGGTGGGCACCGACTTGCCGGCGCGGGTGAGCAGCGTCACGACGTAGGGGTCGGGCCGCGATCCCTGCACCACCGCCGTGGCGGCGCCGTGCCCGATCACGAGATCGACCACGGCGTCGTCGGCGCGCAGGCGTTTGCCGCGCAGGAGGCGGCCGGGGTCGCTCATCTCGGCGGCGAGCACCTTCAACATCGTCGCCTGCAGCCGACCCGGCTGGTCGGCGCCGAACGGACGGCGGGGCCTGGTCATCGCTCGGTCCGATCGAGCGCGACGAGGTCGCGCAGGTCGTCGGTGTCGAGCTCGGTGAGCCACGCCTCACCGCTGCCGATCGCGGCGTCGGCGAGCATCCGCTTGTCGTCGATCACCTGGCCGATCCGCTCCTCGACCGTTCCCTCGCACACCAACTTGTGCACGTTGACCGTGCGGTGTTGGCCGATCCGCCACGCCCGGTCGGTGGCTTGGTCCTCGACGGCCGGGTTCCACCATCGGTCGTAGTGGATCACCTGGCTGGCGGCGGTCAGGTTGAGCCCGGTCCCACCGGCCCGTAGCGACACGAGCAGCAACGGCGGGGCGGTGCCGGCCTGGAACTCGGCGACCATCCGGTCGCGCTGGCCGCGGCCGACGCCACCGTGCAGGAACGGGGCGTCGATGTGGAAGTGGTCGCGGACGTGCTGTTGCAGCAGGTCACCCATCTCGCGGAACTGGGTGAACACCAACGCGCGCTCGTCGACGTCGAGCAGTTCGGCG
The DNA here is from genome assembly GCA_963722415.1 of Ilumatobacteraceae bacterium. GTDB lineage: Bacteria > Actinomycetota > Acidimicrobiia > Acidimicrobiales > Ilumatobacteraceae > JALOLG01. The sequence continues at coordinate 365,356 of CAVRNI010000027.1, read as the reverse complement.
ACGAGCTCGTCGAAGCGGTTGAGCTTGCCGGAGCGACCGGCGAGCCGCGACCCGTCGCGCAGCGCGTGGGCGGGGTGGTTGCACACCTGTTTCAGGCGGGTCAGGGCGGCCAACACGCGACCCCGCCTGCGCATGCCTTCTTCGTGCGCCGCGTCGTGGAGCAACTGGTCGACGACCTGCTGGTAGAGCACGGCCTGCTCGCGGGTGAGTTGGGCGAACGCGATCTGCTCGATCTTGTCGGGCAGGTCGGGCAACAACCGTCGGTCGGCCTTGGTGCGCCGCAGCACGAACGGTTGGGTGAGGCGACGCAGCCGCTCGGCGGCGGTCTTGTCGCCGTAGCGCTCGATCGGGGTCCCGAAGCGCTCGCGGAACCGCTGCTGGCCGCCGAGCAGACCCGGGTTGACGGCGTCGAGGATCGCCCACAGCTCGGAGAGCCGGTTCTCGACCGGCGTGCCGGTGAGCGCCAGCTTCTGCCCGGCGCGCAACTGGCGGACTGCACGCGCCGCCTTGGTGGTCGGGTTCTTGATCATCTGTGCCTCGTCGAGCACGAGCGTGGTCCACGCGACGGGCGTGAGCGAGTCGAGGTCGCGGGCGAGCAAGCCGTAGGTGGTGACCACGAGGTCGGCATCGTCGAGCCCGAACAGCGCCGGGCCGCTGCGTTGACGCTCGGCGCCGTGGTGGACGACGACCCGCAGCGACGGCGTGAACCGGGCGGACTCCGCCTCCCAGTTGTGGACCACGCTGAGCGGGCACACCACGAGGTGCGGCCCCGGCCGCTCGACGAGGTGGGCGAGTGTGGTGGCCGTCTTCCCGAGCCCCATGTCGTCGGCCAGGCAGCCGCCGAGGCCGAGCCGGGCGAGGAACTGCATCCACGCCAGGCCGCGACGCTGGTAGTGGCGCAGTTCGCCCTTGAAGGTGCCGGCCTCGTGCACCTCCTCGAGCCGCTCGTCGGGGAGCCCGGCGAGGAGGTCGTCGACCCACCCGTCGGTTCCGTCGAGGCGCTCGTCGACGGACTCATCGGTCATCGTCGCCGCGGTGCTTCCCTCGTTGCCGCTCGCCAGCCGCAGGAGGGCGACGGCGTCGAGCGAAGCGTGCTCGCGCCGGTGGTCGCTCAGCACGGTTCGCGCCCGGCGCAGGCCGGCCGGGTCGATGCGGACCCATCGGTTCCCGGTGTGCAACAAGCGCGCCCCGGCCGCCTCGACGCGAGCGAGCTCGACGTCGGAGATCGGGGTGTCGTCGATCACCGCCGACCAGTCGACGATTGCCTCGACGCCGAAGCGCTGGTGCCGGTCGTCGACCGGTGCCGGCGTCGCCCGCCCGCGCACGCCGACCTTGGCCCGGACGAGGTGTTCCGGGCCGATCAGCGCGATGCCGAGGCGTCCCAACTCGTGGGGGGCGATGTCGAGGAAGTCGTCGGCGGCGGCGAGGTCGAGCTCGACCCCGCTCGGCTCGTGCTCGGCGGCCAGGTCGGCGAGGCCGGGGATGTGCTGGGCCACGGTGCCGGCGAGGTCGCTGATGAGCAGTTCCATCCGCGGGAGGTGGCGCTCGTCGCGAGCGAGGTCGAGGGCGACACCGGACCCGTTCCAGACGTCGTCGGCGGTGCACCATCGACCAGGGTCGAGCTCGTCGTAGATCTCGAGCGTGACCTCCCATGGATCGCCCGCATCCTCGGGGATCGTCAGCCTGAGCCGCGGCGCGAACACGGGCCGCCCGGCGAGGCGCTCGCCGTGGCGGTGCAGCAGCCCGCGCACCGACTCGAGCTCACGTTCGAACTCGGTGGTGCCGCCGCGGACCACGGGGTCGTTGCGCGCGAGCGAGGTGAACACAGCGCGCAGCACCTGCACCTGGGCCGAGCGTTGACGGCCGAGCTCGGGCTTCCAACTGACGCTGTGGAGGAGTGAGCGGGCCAGACCGTCGACCAACGCGGTGAGCATGTCGGCGGCGGTCGCGCGGGTGCCGTTGTGGCAGATCGGCGGCGCCGAATCGTCGAGCGCGGCGAGCGTCCGCTCGATCTCGTCGTCGACGACGGGGATCCAGCGGGCGACGACGAACGGTCCCTCCTCGACGACCGTCGGCGTGAGACGGCCGCCCGTGACGTGGGCGACGGCGAAGGCGCTCAACTCGGCGAACCACGCCAGGGACGCCGACAACTCGTCGTCGCCGGGCGTGTCGGACAACCAGACCGCCGCCCCGTAGGGATCGAGGCGGACACTCGGGACGGACTTGCGCAGCCCACTCGGCAGTTCGAGCTCGATGCGCGAGAGCTCGCCGTACGAGGCGGGCGTGTCGTGCCAGCCGTTCTCGGCACCGCTCCACCGGTTGTGCCCGAACCCGCCGTAGAGCCACGCCGCGGATGCGGTGCTCTCGCCGTTCCATCCCCAGACGTGCAGCGACCCCGACCGCCACGTGCCCTGGGCGACGTGCTCGGCTCGCTCCCGCGACATGGGTGCGACGCTACCGACCGGGTGCGCGATCGCCCGATGCCCGATGGCGTGGCGTCAGCCAGGACCGAGCAGGTCCCAGCGATTGCCGGCGATGTCGACGAACACGGCCACTCGACCGTACGGCTCGGTGCGCGGCAACGAGACGAACTCGACATCCGCCTCCACCATCCGTTCGTACGTCGCGTCGAAATCGTCGACGCGGAGGAAGAAGCCGACCCGGCCGGCCGTCTGCTTCCCGATCGCCGCCGACTGGTCGTCGCCGTCGGCCCACGCGAGCAGGATGCCGGTCTCGGCACCGGGTGGGCGAACCACGACCCACCGTTTCGGGCGGCCGTCGTTCGTCAGTGACGGGGAGTCCTCGACCAACTCGAACCCGAGGACATCGACGAAGAACTCGATCGCCGGGTCGTACTCCTCGACGACGATCGCGACCAACCCGATGAACGACATGCGAGCGTGCCCGTGCGAAAGGTCAGCGGCGCACTCGAAGGCTCAGCCGACGACGTCCATCGTCCAGTAGCGGGTGCCGTCGGTCGCCGTGGCCACGCCGGTGCCGATGCGGGTGTAGGTGGTGCTGAGCACGATCGGTCGGTGCGTCGGGCTGGCGAGCCAGGCCTGCAACAGCGCCGCCGGATCGTTGAACCCGGCACCGACGTTCTCACCCCAGCTGCTCCACGTCACACCCTGGCGGGTGAGGCGCTGGCCGGCGTTCGTTCCGTCGGCGCCGGTGTGCGACATCGTGCGACGGGCGGCCTGATCAGCGGAATGGGCGGCGGCGACGGCGGCGATCGCCACGTCGAACTGGTACGGGGCGAGACCGTTGGCGGCCCGCTGGGTGTTGACCTGATCGGCGAGCTGCTTCGCCAGTTGCTGGTCGGGGGTCGTGGCCTGGTTCGGGATCTGCAGTCGCGCCGCCGGCTCGCCGGGGCGCGCGGCGCTCATGATCGGTGCGTTGGCGGCCTGGGCGAGCGTCGCCGCGACGGCCACCCCCGACGTCAGAGCGATCGCCACCACCGTGAGTGGGAACCTGCGCACATAACGACGATATCGCGCCGATCGGACGCTCGAAACATCGGGTCCGTGCCGGGCGATCTGCGCACCTACGATTGTGGAGTGGCGCTCGTCGAACCCGATTACCAGCCCTACCAGGGCGGGGCCTTCCGGTGGCGGCTCGGTCTGCGGGCCCTCGATCTCGCCGATTGGATCCAGATCGGACCGGCCTACGAGCGCGACATGGCGACCAAGCGCGACATCCTCGCCAGGCATCCCGGCACCGTCCTGTCGTTCGTTCAGGGCATCCAGGAAGAGGCCTCCGAGGTCCTCCGCGCGCTGGTGCAGCATCTCACGAATCGGTGGCCGCAATGGTTCAGCGTGACCGACGGTGCGATCACGAACCACCGGACCGGCGAGACGTTCGTGCTCGACGGTCAGAATACGAACGCGCACCTCGGCCGACGCGCGGCACCCGCTCGACACGGCCGGCCGGCTCGTCCAGGAGGATCTGGTCCTGCTCGTCGAGCGCGCCGAGGGGCTGGTCGTCGGCGGCGGGTCGGTGTGCTTCCCGAACCGCTGGGACCTGGGGTCGAAGCTCGGCCTCCGCCTCGTCGACGTGCACGCGCCGGTCTCGCGGCTCAACGACCAACTCGGCGGCTCGGTCGAGACCTTCTTCGAACGCCTCCGGCCCGATCGCAGCTTCTGGCGCCTCGGGTGGTCGGTGCTCGACACCGGCGAGCTGTACCAACCGACGGACGGCACGGCGCCGCCGATCGAACCGCTCCCCGACGTCGACGGAGCGCACGCGTGGGCCGGCGAGCGGCTGTTCCTACGCGTCGAGCGCGAGACGTTCCGCCGCTTCCCCGACACGCGCTGCGTGCTGTTCACGTTGCGCACGTACGTGCGGCCGCTGGCCCACCTCGCGACGCGACGCGACGACGCGCGCCGGCTCGCCGAGGCGTTGCAGGCGATGCCAGCCGATGTGGCCGACTACAAGAAGGTGGCCGAGCTGACCCCGAAGGCGGTGGCGTGGCTCGAAGCGGTCACCGCCGGCGCAACGCTCGAGGCGGACGGCTCGTAGGCTCGGATCATGGGGACCGAAGCCGTCACCGGCGCCGCTGTCGACCCCACCCAGACCGTCGGCGGAGCCGACGAACTCGCATGTCGGCGCGGTCGATGCGCACACGGTTGTGGCCGAGTTGTACCGCCGCGACGTGTCGACGCAGACGTTCGGGATCGAGCTCGTCGACGCCGGGCCCGGGCGGGCGGTGGTGTCGATGCTCGTGCGGCCCGACATGTGCAACGGCTACGACGTCTGTCACGGTGGCATGACGTTCACGCTCGCCGATACGGCGATGGCGTTCGCATCGGGGAGCCACAACCAGACCGCGCTCGCGGCGGCCGCGAGCATCGACTTCCTGAGCCCGGTCCCGCGCGGCTCGGTGCTCCGGGCGACGGCGGAGGAACGCTGGCTGAAGGGTCGCACCGGCCTGTACGACGTACGGGTCGAGCTCGATGACGGCACGCTCGTCGCCGTGTTCCACGGTCGGACTGTGCGCGCCGGCGGAGCGGTGGTGGTGCCCGAACACGCCGACGATGATCTCGGCGACGGTGATCCTGACGATGCAGACGTCGACACGAGAGGTGGCGCATGAACCGTTGGAGCAGTGCCGATGAGTTCCAGTCGTTCATCGACGACGGCGGCATCGTCGAGGCCGACGACGCGATGACCGACGAGTACCGGGCCGAGGTGTTCAGGTTCATCGAGCTGCACGCCAACTCCGAGCTGATGGGTGGTCTGACCGAGCGCGACTGGATCCCGCGCGCGCCGGGTCTGCGTCGCAAGATGGGAGTGCTGGCCAAGACCCAGGACGAGATCGGCCACGCCCACCTGCTCTACATGGTCGCCGCCGACCTGGGTGTCAAGACCCGACGACAGATGCTCGAGGACCTGTTCGCCGGCCGCAGCCGGTTCCACAACGTGTTCCACTACGCGGCGATCACCTGGGGCGACCAGGTCGCGATCGCGTACCTCGTCGACGCGGCGGCGCTCATCAGCCAGCAGGCGGTCTTCAAGAACTGCTCGTACGGCCCGTACCGGCGGATCCTGCGCCGCATCATCGCCGAGGAGGGCTTCCACATGCGCCACGGCGAGGAGATGCTGCTCACCATCGCCGAGGGCACCAAGGTCCAGCACGACCTGTTCCAGGCGGCGCTCGACCGGTGGTGGCTGCCGGCGCTGCAACTGTTCGGGCCGGACTCCAAGCCCGACGACGAGCTGATGCGCTTCCGCATCAAGTCCGAACCCAACGAGGTGTTGCGCGACCGCTGGGTGCAGAAGTACGCCCCGCTGCTCACCGGGTACGGCTTCACCATCCCCGATCCCGACCTGCGCCACGACCCCGAGAGCGGACGATGGGAGATCGGCCCGATCGACTGGTCGCATCTCAAGGCCACCCTCGACAACGCCGGACCCGACTCCGCCCGCCGCATCGGCGACGCCGCCCGGCACTGGTCCGACACGGCGTGGGTGCGCGACGCGCTCGACGCGGTCGCGGTGGAGGCGGCGTGACCGTGCACGCGCGACTCGATCTCGCTCGACGACGCGGTCCGCGCCGCGGTGGCCACGGTCGACGATCCCGAGCTGCCCGGCGTCTCGATCGTCGAGCTCGGCCTGCTCGAGGAGCTCTCCGTCGGCGCCGACGGCACGGTGTCGATCGGGTTGATCCCGACGTTCTCCGGCTGCCCGGCGCTCTCGCTGATCGGCGAGCGCGTGCGCGGCGCGGCGCAGTCGGTCGAGGGCGTGCGGAGCGTCGACGTGACGTTCCTCGCGGCACCGGTCTGGTCGGTCGACCGCATCTCGGAGCGGGCGCGCGAGCAGCTCGCCAACGGCCTGACGGTGGCGGTCGAGCGCGACGGGCGCGCCGTGTGCCCGCGGTGTGGTACCGAGACGATCGAGCGGTCGCTGTTCGGACCGACCCGGTGCCGGGCCGTGCATCGCTGTCCCGGCTGCGGCGAAGCGGTCGAGGTGATGCGATGAAGATCTACGAGGTGTTCCTCAAGAAGCAGGGCAAGGACGAGTTCCGCCACGTCGGGAGCCTCGAGGCGGCCAACGACGAGCTGGCGGTCGTGCTGGCCCGTGAGAACTACGTCCGGCGCGCCGAGGGCGAGCTGATGTGGGTCGTCGACCGCGACCACGTCATCGTCGGCGACGAGGCGTTCATCGCCCCGAATGCCGACAAGCCGCACCGCCACAACGACGGTTCGCTGGTCGCCGAGCGGCGGCGCGCCGGACGGGCCGAGACGTGACGGATCCGGGCGGCCCGTGACGACGCTCGGCCCCGCTGAGCGCGCCGTGCTCCTCGCATTCGCCGACGACGAGCACCTGATGGGTCAGCGCCACACCGAGTGGATCGGCGTTGCCCCGTTCCTGGAGGAGGACCTGGCGTTCGCCTCGATCGGCCAGGACGAGCTCGGCCACGCGGCGATGCTCTACGAGCTCGTCATCTCCGACCTCTCCGGTGAGACGCCGAGCGCCCAGGCCGTCGATGCCCTGGCGTTTCGCCGCGATCCGGATGACTACCGATCGTGCTGGCTCGTCGAGGCGCCGTGCGCGGAATGGTCGACCGCGCTCGTGCGCCACTGGCTCTACGACACGGCCGAGGAGCTCCGATGGCGGGAGCTCGGTCGCATCATCCGACGCTCGCGTGCGCGACATCGCCGCCCGGGCGATGAGCGAGGAGCGCTATCACCTCCGTCATGCCGACGCGCTTCTCGACGCCCTCGCTGGCGATTCCGACGCCGGCGCGCGCGTCGCCGCCGCGCTGACCGAGATGCTGCCGCTCGGCGTCGGGCTGTTCGACGATCCGTTGGGTGCCGAGACGGCGGTCAGCGACCTCGTCGGACGGCCGCTTTCGGCCCTCGTCCCCGAGTGGCAGGCCGCCGTCGACGGCCGCTTCGGGAGCCGCGACTGGGCCGCCGTCGAACCTGTCGCCCAGGCCCGTCGCACGGTGCGCAGCGGCTCGTTCGCGACCGTGTACGCCGACATGCGCGAGGTGATCATGCTCGACCCGGACGCGACATGGTGACGTCAGAATGGTGACGTCAGACAGGAGGATTGACTCGTGAGTGTGCGACTGGAGATCAATGGAGGGGTGGCGGAGGTCGTGCTCGACCGACCGGACGTCCTCAACTCGCTCGACGACGGCATGGTCGCCGAGTTCCACACTGTTCTCGACGGCACGGCGGATGCGCGATGCGTGCTCATACGCGGTGAAGGCCGCGGCTTCTCCGCCGGCCGCGACCTGTCCACCGCCGAGCCTCTCACCGAGGACGCGGCGGCGATCCTCGGCGACGTGTTCAACCCACTGATCGCCCGCCTCGCCGAGCTGCCGGTGCCCACCATCGCCGCCGTGCACGGAGCGTGCCTCGGCGTGGGCTTCGGGATCGCCATGGCATGCGACCTGGTGTACTGCGCGGAGAAGACGAAGATCGGCTCACCGTTCGCCAACATCGGAGCGGTGCTCGACTCCGGCGGCCATGCCGCGCTCGTCGGTCGCGTCGGTCCGCACCGCGCCCTCGAGCTGATCTACACCGGGCGCCTGATCGACGGCAACGAGGCGGCGGCGATGGGTCTCGTGAACGGCGTCGTGCCCGACGGCGAGTTGCTCGACCACGTGCGCGGCATCGCCGGGTCCATCGCCGCCGGACCGACCGGCACGTTCGTGATGTCGAAGCGCCTCGTGCGTCGCATCGTCGACGAGCACCTCGCGTTCGCCGATGTGCTCGCCGCCGAGGCTGCCGCCCAGGGCGACGCCGCCGGCACACCCGACTACGTGGAGGGCATGACGGCGTTCCTGGAGAAGCGCCGGCCGGAGTTCACCGGCCACTGAACGCACGCGGTCAGCGGTGGCCGGCCCAGAGCGAGAACCGCAGCAGCGGAAGGTATCCGAGCCGCTCGTAGACGCCCCGGCCGGGATCGCTCGAGATGAGCATCGACGGCAGGGTCGGCTCGGCGACGGTCGCGGTGGCCGTGAGCGCGCGTCCGATGCCACGACCGCGTGCCGACTCGCGGGTCGAGATGAACTCGACGTCGATGTGGTGGTCGCCCACGAACGCCGACGCGGTGCCGACCGCCTCCCCGGCCAGGTAGCCCACCCAGTGCCGCCAGCGTGGTGCGGCGAGGGCGCGGGCGGGGAGGAAGCAGCCGGGCTCGAACGGCTGCAATGCCGGCTCGGGGTAGCCGTGCACCAGCGCGTCCTCCCAGTCGCGGGCCGTCGCCTCGTCGGTCACCGGCCGGATCTCGAAGTCGTCGATCGGTTCGTCGTGCACCGGGCCTGGCGAACGGAACATGAGCGGTGGGTGACCGATCCGACCGAAGTCGAGCTCGCGCAGATCGGGCGTCGGCCAGGCCGAGAACACCAGGAACGATCCGCCGGGCCGGCCGGTGTAGAAGTCCCACATCCGCGCCGCCAGCGCCGGCCACGCCGACTCGTCGATGGGCTGGCGGATCACCGCCACATTGCCGAAGAGCGACGGCGACCCGGCGTCGGTGAGAGCCACCATGTCGTCGCGGTCGACCCGATCGCCGCGAGCCGTCGCGAGCGAGCCGAATGCCTCGGCCAGACCCTGGGCATAGTCGTTGCACAGGTTGTCGCCCGGCGGAGTCGACGCACCGAATCCGGATTCGAGGTCTTCGTCGGTCTCCATGCCTCGATCAGGCGAACTCGCTGCCGAGGTAGGCGGCGATCACGGCCGGGTCGGACTGCACCTCGTCCGGTGTGCCGAGCGCGATCCGCTGGCCGAAGTCGAGCACCAGCACGCGGTCGGCGATGTCCATCACCAAGCCCATGTCGTGCTCGACGAGCACGATCGTGATGCCGAGCTCGCTTTGGATGTCGAGGATGAACCGCGCCATGTCCTCGGTCTCTTCGAGGTTCATGCCGGCGACGGGCTCGTCGAGCATCAGCAGCTCCGGTTCCATCGCCAGCGCCCGGCCGAGCTCGACGCGCTTCTGGAACCCGTACGGCAGGAGGGCGACGGGGTGTTTGCGCCACTGCTCGATCTCGAGGAAGTCGATGATGTCTTCGACCTTGCGGCGGTTCTCGATCTCCTCGCGCTTGGCGGGTCCGAGCCACACCGAGCCCGCGAAGATCGAGCGCTTCATGCGCACGTGACGACCGGTGAGGAGGTTGTCGATCACCGTCATCTGCGGGAACAGCTCGATGTTCTGGAACGTCCTGGCGATCCCGAGCGCGGCGACCTTGTCGGGCCGCAGCCCCATGATCGACTCACCGTGCCAGCGGATGTCGCCTTGCTGGGGGTGGTACACCTGGCTGATCGTGTTGAAGATCGACGTCTTGCCGGCGCCGTTGGGGCCGATGATCGCGAACAGCTCACCCTCGGCGACGTCGAACGACACGTCGTTGATCGCGGTCACGCCCCCGAATCGCAAGTTGATCTCATCGACCTCGAGGATCGCAGTCATCCGCACGCCTTTCATCCTGCCTCTCAAGTCAGCTCACGACAACCAGCGCTTGCGGCGCTTGTAGTGCTTGATCGTCCTTGAACGACTTCTTGGCGCCCTCCTCGCCGTGGAGGCCGAGGTAGAACTCCTTCACGTCGTCGTCGGCGAGGAGCTTCTTGGGGTCGCCGTCCATCACGATCTTGCCGGTCTCCATGATGTAGCCGTAGTTGGCGATCGAGAGCGCCATGATCGCGTTCTGCTCGATGAGCAGCACGCTGGTGCCGAGCTTGTTGATGTCGACGACGATGTCGCGGATCTGCTCGACGAGCTTCGGCGCGAGTCCGAGCGATGGCTCGTCGAGCACGAGCAGGCGTGGCTCCGACATCAACGCCCGGCCGATGGCGAGCATCTGTTGCTCGCCGCCGGACAGGTAGCCGGACACCTGCTTGCGGCGCTCCTTGAGCCGCGGGAACAGCTCCATCACACGCTCGTGCGCAGCGTTCCTGGCCGACTTGTCCTTGACGCTGATACCACCGCAGATCAGGTTCTCGTCGACGGTGAGCTCGCCGAAGACGCGGCGTCCCTCCATCACCTGGGTGATACCGGTGTTCACGATCTCCGACGGCTTCTTGCCGTTGAGGGTGACGCCGTCGTAGGTGACCGAGCCCTTGGTGATCGCGCCGTCGTGCACGTCGAGCAGACCGGTCACGGCGCGCAACGTGGTGGTCTTGCCGGCGCCGTTGGCACCGAGCAGGGCCACGATCTGACCGTCGGGGACCCGGATCGACAGGCCGCGCAGCACGAGGATCACCTCGTTGTAGACGACCTCGACGTTGGCGAGTTCGAGCACATGGCCCCCGAAGGCTGGTTGGTTGAATGTGATCGGGTGGTGGGGCCGATCGCTCGGCCCCACCACGGTTCAGACGATGTACGTCTCGTGCGTCAGGGCATCAGCCCGAAGGCACGAAGCAGGCACCCTGGAAGTCGTAGTCCGCCGCCGTGTCGGAGACGAACGGTCCTTCGAGCAGGGTGAAGCCGGTGCCGGCATCCTCATCGGACACCGTGCCGCCAGGCGTGAACTTCGACATGTCGACGTCGTACATGTACGACTCACGCACGATGAAGTCGTTCGGCTCGCCCGAGAACGTCTGGTTGGGCGAGAGGCCCTTGAAGTCGATCTCGAGATCCGGGTCCTTGGCCGCGGCGACGATGCCGGCGCGGGTCATGTCGCCGTTGGCGGCCGCCTTCTCGAGGATCTGCTGGGTCGCGTATCCCTCGGTCCAGGCCACGATGTAGACGTCGGAGACCGGCGCCTCGGGCCGCTGCGCCCGCATGCCCTCGACCATCTCCGTCTGCCCCGGCGAATCGTCGGAGTTCCAGAGCTGGGTGTACGTCGAGTGCGTGTACAGCTCGTCGAGTGCCGGTCCGAGGTCGGTCGCCAACAACTGGAAGTTGTAGGTCGGCGAGTTGCCCGACCACTGCGCCCGCAGGCCCTGGGCATACGCGCCGCCCATGATCTCGGCGAGCGTCGTCGGGTTGATCGTCGCCCACACGAGGTCGGGCTGGGCGTTGACCAGCTCGGTGATGACCGGTGTCTGGTCGGAACCCGGCACGACGGCACCTTCGCCGTCGTAGACGACCTCGAGCCCGAGTGCCTCGGCCGCGGCCTTGGCGCCGAACGCGCCGTCCTGGCCGTACTCGCCCGGGAACGAGATGATCGCCACCGTCGACGCGTCCTGGGCGCCGGCGAGGTAGGTCAGGCCGTTCATCGACTCGAGGCAGTAGCTCGTGTAGAGCTCGAGCACGTTCTCACCGATCGTCGGATCGGCCCAGCCCGAGTACCACGACAGTGGGATCGCCAGCAGGTCGTCCTCGAGCAGCGCAGCGGCCGTGGCCGCGGTGTGCGGCGAACCGGTCGACTGGCTGAACATCACGACACCGTCGTCGCTCTCGGCCGCCATCTCCTCGTAGTTCTCGAGGTGGGTCGGCACGTCGTACGCGTTGTCGAGGACGACGAGCTCGACCTGCCGGCCGGCGATGCCGCCGTTGGCGTTGACGATCTCCCAGTACGCCTCCTGGCCGTCGACGATCTGGGTGACGAGCGGGGCGAAGATGCCCGACAGGTCGGCGTTGAGGCCGATCCTGATCGTGTCGTCGGTGACGCCGAAGTCGGTGGCGATCTCCGAGGGCACGGTCGCCCTCGGCGGCGGTCGTCTCGGTGAGCGGCGGGCTCGGTGGCGGCCGTCGTCTCCTCGGGAGCCGTCGTCTCTTCAGGAGCCGTCGTCGTCTTCGGCGGCCGTCGTTCCCTCCGCGGTCGTGGTGTCAGACGGCGGCGTCGTCGTCGTCGTCGCCGCCACACGCTGCCGCGACCAACGCGAGTGTCACGAACGGCACCGTGACCTTGACCCATCTTCTCGTTGTGAGTTTTCTCATGTATCCCCCTGTGGTGGGTTTCGGGGGCATCACTGAGATGCCCCACATCTTGTGGACCGGAAGTTGCGGCGGATCAGTAGCTGAACGGCCATCGCTTCCAGTAGTTGCGAACCTTGACCCAGATCCCGTACAGACCGAGCGGCTCGAAGATCAAGAACACGATGATCAGGACCCCGTAGATCACGACGTTCCAGTCGAACACGTTGAGCGGGTAGCCCGGAGTCTGGGTCGCGATCGACACCGGCCCGAAGTCCCCTGGCCCTTCGGTGAGGATCCCGTCGGCGATGGTACCGAGTGGGCCGCCTTGTTCGGTCTTGTCCGACAACCATTCGGTGAACGCTTCGACGAGGTTGGGCCCGAGGATGACGAAGAACGTGCCGAGCAGGACGCCCGACACGGTGCCGACACCGCCGATGAGCAGGATCGCGATGAACTCGACGGACAGCGTGAGGTTCCATTGGGTGGCGGGCAGCTTGCCGGCCAGCGAGGCGAACAAGACCCCACCCACACCAGCGAGGAACGAGCTGGCGGCGAACGCGGTCATCTTGTACTTGAACTCCGGCACCCCCATCACCTCGGCGGCGATGTCGCGGTCGCGGATCGCCTGCAGGGCGCGCCCGGTGCGGGTGCGGGCGATGTTCTTGGCGATCAGGATGAACACCAGCATCAGCACAGCGAGGAACAGGTACTGCTTCTGCGTGTCGCTGACCTCGAACCACAGCCACTTCCCGTCGCTGCTGACGTCGACCAGCGGCGGTTCCTCCTTCCACAGCTGGATGTCGAACGTGGGGAAGTCGCGGCCGAGTCCGGGGTCGCCGGCCAGCTTCTTGCCCCAGGCGGTGTTGCCCATGTGGATGCCGACGAACACCAGGCCGAGCGTCACGATCGCCAGGTAGAGCCCGCGGAGGCGCACCGCCACTGGCGACACGAGGATCCCGACGAGCGCGGCTCCGACGCCGGCGCCCGGCAGCCAGATCCAGATCGGGAGATCCCATCCCCACACGCCCCCACCGGATGCGCCGCCGAGCACAGCACCGGTGTAGGCGCCGACACCCATGAAGAACGCGTGCCCCAGCGACACCTGACCGGCCATCCCGGTGAGGATGTTCAGGCCGAGCGCGGCGATGGCGAAGATGAACACCGTCGACATCGGCCGCAACCAGTCGCCGTCGCCGAGGAACCTCACGAACGGGATCGAGTTGATGATCGGCAGCGAGAACGGCATCAGGAACAGGATCGCGACCGTGATCGTGGCCAGGGCCTTCTTCGTGAACGTCGGCAGCATCTGCGATTCGGACTCGTACGACGTGTAGAGGTTGGGCCGGCGGTACATCGCTCAGACCCTCCGGATCTCGGGCGTGCCGAACAGGCCGTACGGTCTGACCAACAGGGTGATGATCATCACCACGTAGGGCACGATCACCGGGTAGCCGGCGCCGAGGATGTCGCTGTGGCTCGACAGGTACTGCCCGGCGAAGATCTCGGCGAGCCCGACGATGAGCCCGCCCACGAGCGCCCCCTGCACCGAGTCGAGGCCGCCCAGGATCACCGCCGGCAGCGCCCGAAAGGCGACGAACACGGTCTCCTGGTCGACCGAGCCGGTCTGCTTCACCGGCGGCTGCACGGCGAAGATGCTGCCGAGGGTGGCGAGCGCCGCACCGGCGGCCCAGGCGATCGCGAAGACGCGCCCGATGTTGATGCCCTGGGCCATCGCCGCTTCCTGGTCCTGGGCGACCGCCCGCATCGCGATCCCCATGCGCGAGCGGTAGAAGAAGTACACGGCGACGAACGCGATCGCGGCGGTGACCATCGCCGCGATGTACGACCAGTTGATGTCGGCCCCGCGGATGTCGAACGACTTGTTGCCCCACGGGACGGCGAGCGAACGGAACTGGATCTTGACGGCGTCGATCGAGAACACGCGCAGCACGATCTCGAGGCCGAGCGTGATGACGGCCACCGAGAACAACGGCTCACCCACCATCGGCCGGATCGCCAGGCGCTCGATGACGAGCCCGAGCACGGCGGCGACGCCCAGCGCCACGACCACGCACAGCAGCCAGGCGAGCCATTGCGGGTCGATGCTGGCGAGCGGGTTCTTGATCGTCGTGAACGGGATGTGCTCGTCGACGATCAGGAACGACAGGAACAACGCGCCGGCCATCCCCAGCGCGCCCTGCGAGAAGTTGACGGTCCGTGTCGCCTTGAAGACGAGCACGAACCCGAGGGCGATGATCGCGTACACCGACCCCAGGGCGAGCGCCTTCATCAGCGTCTCGAAGAAGACCGTCGGATCCTGGAACAGCTCGATGATCAGCAGGACCGTCACCGGCACCATGGCCGCCCCGAGGAAGAGAAGTGGCAGATCCTTGGAAACGTCGAATCGCCGTTGGAGCGCCGCCGTCATCGGTACATCGACTCCACGAGCTCGCCGAACCCCTCCATCATCGAGCTGCGTTTCAGCTTCTGTGTGGCGGTGAGTTCGCCGTCCTCGTGGTCGAGCTCCTTGGGGATCAAGCGGAACTTGCGGACGTTCTCGACCCGCGCGAACCGCTCGTTGGTCTGCTTGACGACCTCGCCGATCAGCTCGATGACCTCGGGCTTCTCGGACAGGTCGCGGTACGTGGTGTACGGGATGCCGCGGCGCAGCGCCCAGTTGCCGACGGTGTCGAGCTCGATGCCGATCAGGGCGGTGATGTACGCCTTGCCCTCGCCGACCACCATCGCCTCTTTGATGTACGGCGACGTCTTGAGGCTGTTCTCGATCTCCGACGGCGAGATGTTCTTGCCGCCCGACGTGATGATGATGTGCTTGATGCGGTCGATGATCCGCACGTGGGTGCCGTCGACCCACTCGCCGACGTCGCCCGTCATCAACCATCCGTCGTCGGTGAACGTCTCGGCGGTCTTGTCGGGCTTGTTCCAGTAGCCGGCGAACACGCCGTCGTGCTTGGTCTGGATCTCGCCGGTGACCTCGTCGATGCGGAACCCGATCCCCTCCCACGGCTCGCCGACCGTGCCGAGCTTCATGCGGTGGACGCGGTTACCGGTCGCGACGGCGGAGTTCTCGGTCATGCCGTAGAGCTCGTACACGGGAACGCCGATGCCGATGAAGAACTCGAGCACCTCGGGAGCGATGGCTGCCGCGCCGGAGCTCGCGTACCGGCAGCGTCGCAGGCCGAGCCGCTCGCGCATCGCCCGGAAGACGATCACCCAGCCGATGGCGTACAGGATGCGCGAGGACACGGTGTGGTCACCGCCGTGGGCGACCTTGATCCTGCCGATCCGACGTCCGAGACCGAGGCCGAAGTTGAGGACCTTGCGCTTGAACCAGGTGGCGTCGCTGGCCTTGATCAGGGCGACCGCGTGCAGCTTCTCCCAGATGCGGGGAACGGCGAAGAAGATCGTCGGCTGCACCTCACGCAGGTTCTCGTTGACGACGTCGATCGACTCGGCGAAGTTCAACACCGGCCCGGCGCCGACCATCGTCCATGTCGAGAAGATCCGCTCGGCGACGTGGCACAACGGGAGGTAGGTGACGATCAGGTCGTTCGGGTTCGGCGGCCCACCCGGCACCCGCTCCTGGTTGTTGACGATGAGATCGATCGAGAAGGCGGCGTTCTTGTTGGTGAGCATCGCCCCCTTCGGCGGCCCGGTGGTGCCCGACGTGTAGACGAGCGTCATCACGTCGTCGTCCTTGGCCTGGGCCATCACGTCGGCGACCGCCCCGGGGTGCTGCGCCTTGTGCTCGCGACCGAGCTCCAAGAAGCGCTCCCAGAACAAGAGCCGATCGTCGTCGACGCCGACCAGGCCCCGCGGCTCGACGAAGATGATCCGCTGCAGGTCGGGGATCCGCTGCTCGGTCGATCTGGAACACCTTCTCGGTCTGTTCCTGATCCTCGGCGAGGTGGATCTTGGCGCCACAGTCGCCGAGCAGGTACTCCACCTCCGCCATCGGGTTGGTCGGGTACAGCCCGACCGTGATGCCCCGCACGGCGACGGTCGCCAGATCGAGGATGATCCATTCCGGACGGTCCTCGCAGTGGATCGAGACGCGATCGCCGGGTTCCACGCCGAGGGCGAGCAACCCGTGCGCGGCATCCTCGATCAGCCCCCACGTCTGTTCCCACGTGTACTCGCGCCAGATGCCGAAGTCCTTCTCGCGCATCGAGACCTGCTTGGGGCTGCGTTCCGCCCAACCCCGTGCCAATGAGGCAACGGTTGTCACCGCGTCGCCTCGGGCGGCAGCGTCTGCCGCCACATCGGTCAGCGTCATGTTGTCCCCCGTTTGTCCCCTGTCGTGCCGGCTCCACCCCAGCCCAGCGCCCCACACTCGTACCGAGATCCCGCGACGCTGCCGTCCGAAACGTAGCAGGCTGAGTCTGGACGGTCGGCCTCTGGGTCCCGGCCGCTCGTGATGCCGGGCATGATGGTGATCGATGACGAGCTCGTATCGACCGCCGCTACGCGACATCCGCTTCGTCCTCGACGAGGTCGTCGGTCTTCCGCAGTTGTTGGAGACCGACCGCTTCGGTCACGTCGACCTCGACACCGTGCACGGCGTCCTCGACGAGGTCGGCCGGTTCATGGCCGACGTCGTCGCCCCGACGAACCGCGACGGCGACCGGATCGGGAGCGTGTGGAACCCGGACTTCACCGTCACGACGCCCGAGAGCTTCAAGCTCGCCTACAAGCAGTACGTGCGCACCGGCTACGGCGCGGTGCCGTTCGATCCCGAGTTCGGTGGAGGCGGCTTCCCGTGGGTCACGGCGATCGCCATGCAGGAGATGCTCACGAGCGCCAACATGGCGCTGTCGCTGTGCCCTCTGCTGACCCAGGGTGCGATCGAGGCCGTCTCGCACCACGGGTCCGACGAGCTCCGCAACACGTACCTGCCGAGGATGCTCACCGGCGAATGGCCGGGCACGATGAACCTCACCGAGCCGCAAGCCGGCAGCGACGTCGGCGCCGTACGCACCAAGGCCGAGCCGTCAGGCGACGGCTCGTGGCGCATCAGCGGCCAGAAGATCTTCATCACCTACGGCGAGCACGACCTGGCCGAGAACATCGTGCACCTGGTGCTGGCCCGCACGCCCGGCTCGTCACCGGGCACCAAGGGGATCTCGATGTTCCTCGTCCCCAAGTACCTGGTCGCGCCCGACGGTTCGCTCGGTGAGCGCAACGACGTCACGTGCGTGTCGATCGAGCACAAGTTGGGGATCCACGGAAGCCCCACGTGCGTGCTGTCGTTCGGCGAGCGCGACGGCGCGATCGGCTGGTTGATCGGCGACGAGCGCGAGGGCATGCGGAACATGTTCACGATGATGAACACCGCCCGGCTGTCGGTCGGGCTGCAGGGACTCGCCGTCGCCGAACGGGCATACCAGCAGGCGCTCGCGCACGCGGTGGAGCGTCGCCAGGGGCGGGCGGTGGGGGCGCCGCCCGGCGAGCAGAGCCCGATCGTCGATCATCCCGACGTGCGTCGGATGCTGATGACGCAGCGGGCGTGGATCGACGCCATGCGGTGTCTGCTGTACGAGAACGCGGCCGCCGTCGACCGGGCCGCGGCCAGCACCGATCCCGCCGAGCGGCAGCGGTGGGAGGAGATCGTCGACGTCTACATCCCCCTGTCGAAGGGGTTGTGCACCGATGTCGGCAACGAGATGACGTCGCTGGCGCTGCAGGTCCACGGTGGCATGGGCTTCGTCGAGGAGACGGGTGCGGCGCAGCACTACCGCGACATCCGCATCGCCGCCATCTACGAGGGCACCAACGGGATCCAGGCCGCCGACCTCGTCGGGCGCAAGCTGTCGATGCGGGCGGGTGGGGTCGTGCTCGAGATGCTCGACGCCTTCGGCGACGACGCCGACCGCCTGTCCGACGTGCCGGAACTGGCTCGCTTCGGTGAGAACCTGCAGGCCGCGATCGGCGCCGCGCGTACCGCGACCGAGCACCTGGCGGGGTACGCCGGCACCGATCCGAACGCACTGCTGTCGGCGTCGACGCCCTACCTGAGGTTGCTCGGCACCGTCGTGTGCGCCGGCCTGCTCGCGCGTGCTGCGCTCGCGGCCGGCGCCGACGCCGGTGGCGGCGCCGATGAGGCGGCGTTCCGTCACGCCAAGTTGGTGTCGGCGCGGTTCTTCGGCGAGCAGATCCTGCCCACCGCGACGGGCCTCCTGGGCGCCATCACCGCCGGCTCCGCCGACCTGTTCGCCATCGCCCCCGACCAACTCGGCTGACAACGTGCGCAAAATCCGGACAGAACGATTTGTCGCGCCACCGTTGACGCGTCGATTCGTTCTGTCCGATTTCGCGCACCGGGTTCCTGCGGGAGCGACCTCGAAAATGTTGATACGACTCGTATCAACTTCGTCTCGCCGGAAGTAGACTGACGGACATGGCGATCGATCCCAAGAAGTGGACCGTCAAGACGCAGGAGGCCTTCGCCGCCGCGATCGACCAGGCGAAGGCGAACTCCAACCCCGAGATCACGCCGGACCACGTGCTGAGCGCCCTGGCGACGCAGGACGGCACGGTCGTCGCCCCGGTGCTCGCCAAGCTCGGCCAGTCGCCGGGCATGGTGCGCGACCGGGCCCAGGAGGCGGTCGCCAAGCTCCCGCGCGCGCACGGCGGCGACGAGCCGCACATGAGTCGCGAGCTCACCAACGTCACCGAGATGGCCGAGAAGTACCGCAAGGACCTGCGCGACGACTACGTCTCGGTCGAGCACCTGCTGCTGGCGATGAACCAGCGCCTCGGCGTCGGCAGCGAGGAGCTGCTGCAGGTGCTGCGCGACGTGCGTGGCAGCCACCGCGTCACCGACCAGAGCCCCGAGGAGAAGTTCGCCGCTCTCGAGAAGTACGGCCAGGACCTCACGGCGCGAGCGGCCGACGGCAAGATCGACCCGGTCATCGGCCGTGACGACGAGATCCGCCGCGTGATCCAGGTGCTCAGCCGCCGCACCAAGAACAACCCGGTGCTGATCGGCGAGCCGGGCGTCGGGAAGACGGCGATCGTCGAAGGGCTGGCGATGCGCATCGCCGACGGTGACGTGCCAGAGGGGCTCAAGAACAAGCGGCTGATCGCCCTCGACATCGGATCGATGCTCGCCGGTGCGAAGTACCGCGGTGAGTTCGAGGAGCGCCTGAAGGCGGTCCTGAAGGAGATCGCCGACGCCGCCGGCGAGGTCATCACGTTCGTCGACGAGTTGCACACCATCGTCGGAGCGGGTGCCGCCGAGGGTGCGATGGACGCCGGCAACATGATCAAGCCGATGCTCGCCAGGGGCGAGCTGCGGATGATCGGTGCCACCACGCTCGACGAGTTCCGCAAGCACGTCGAGAAGGACGCCGCGCTCGAGCGTCGGTTCCAGCAGGTGTACGTCGGCGAACCGTCCGTCGAGGACACGATCGGCATCCTGCGCGGCCTCAAGGAGCGCTACGAGGTCCACCACGGCGTGCGCATCCAGGACTCCGCCCTGGTGTCGGCGGCGGTCCTGTCCAACCGCTACCTGACCAACCGGTTCCTGCCCGACAAGGCGATCGACCTCGTCGACGAGGCGGCCAGCAAGCTCCGCATCGAGATCGACTCGATGCCGACCGAGATCGATGTCGTCGAGCGCCGGATCCTGCAGCTCGAGATCGAACAGGTCGCGCTCGAGAAGGAGAGCGACGAAGCGTCGCGCGACCGCCTCGACGCGCTGCACGACGAGCTCGCCGCGCTCAACGTCCAAGTCGCCGACATGAAGCGCCACTGGGAGGGCGAGAAGCAGGCGATCGCCGCGATCCGCAACTTGAAAGAGGAGCTCGAACAGCTCCGGACCCAACTCGAGCGGGAGACCGACCTCAACGTCGCCGCCGAGATCCGCTACGGCCGGATCCCCGAGCTCGAGCGCCGCATCGACGAGGCGACGGACCACCTCGACGAGCTCCAGCGCGACAAGCGGATGCTCAAGGAGGAGGTCGACGCCGAGGACATCGCCGAGGTGGTGTCGAAGTGGACCGGCGTGCCGGTCTCGCGGTTGATGGAGAGCGAGATGACGAAGCTGATCCATCTCGAGGATCAGCTCCACGAGCGGGTGATCGGACAGGACGAGCCGGTCATCGCGGTGTCGAACGCGATCCGGCGCAGTCGCGCCGGGCTCTCGGACCCCAACCGCCCGATCGGGTCGTTCATGTTCCTCGGCCCGACCGGTGTCGGCAAGACCGAGCTCGCCCGCGCCCTCGCCGAGTACCTGTTCGACGACGAGCGGGCGATGGTGCGCATCGACATGGGCGAGTACATGGAGAAGCACTCGGTGAGCCGGTTGATCGGCGCGCCGCCCGGCTACGTCGGCTACGACGAGGGCGGCCAGCTCACCGAGGCGGTGCGCCGCCGGCCGTACTCCGTCGTCTTGCTCGACGAGATCGAAAAGGCCCACTCGGACGTGTTCAACGTCTTGCTGCAGGTGCTCGACGACGGGCGCCTGACCGACGGCCAGGGACGCACGGTCGACTTCACGAACTGCGTGCTGATCATGACGTCGAACCTGCAGGGCGATCCCAACCAGTTCTTCAAGCCCGAGTTCGTCAACCGGATCGATGACATCATCCGCTTCCGCGCACTGACAGAGGCTGACCTCGCGCGGATAGTGACAATTCAGATCGACCGGCTGCGCGCCCGCCTCGCCGAACGCCGCATCGGTCTCATCGTCACCGACGGCGCGCTCGAGGCGCTGGCCCGCGAGGGCTACGACCCGGCGTTCGGCGCCCGGCCCCTCAAGCGTGTGATCCAGCGGGAAATCGGCGATCGGGCGGCCGTTTTGATCCTCGAGGGCAAGGTCCACGAAGGCGGTTCGATCGCCGTCGATGCGAACGGTGAGACGGTCACCGTCTCACCGTCAGACTTTGCAGAAACTTGACCGCGACCACAAACAGCGCGAACAGAGGCGTGTGCAAACTGCTGGTGTTTCCTTCCGCTCGCCGCCTCCAGGGTTCCCGCCTCCTGGAGGCGGCGACTGGTTTTTCGGCCCGGTTTTTCCCGGCTTGAAGAACTCCTGACGTTCGAGTCAGCCGCGCACGAGGCGGTAGCGAACGCGCAGTGGCCTCGCCGCGGCGATGTCGACGCTGCCGCCGTCGACCTGCGCGAGGCGTCGGGCGAGCGGCAGGCCGCGCCCGTGGCGCGCCGACGGATCGTTCGGCCCTTCGAACACGGATTTGACCTGTTCGTCACTCAGCCCGGGACCCTGGTCGATCACGGTGACCGACGTGTCCTCGACGAGCAGGGTGACCGAGCCACGGCCGTGACGGAGCGCGTTGTCGATCAGGATGTCGATCACCTGACCGGCGAGTCCCTTGGTGCCGACGACGCGCGAGGTCTCCATCGAGATCACCGCCAGCGACCGCCGCGCCTCGGCGAAGCGCGGGCTCCATTCGGCGACGTGGTCGTCGACGACCGTGATCAGGTCGAACGTCGTCCGCTCCCTGGTCGTGCTGTCACGCGTGGCGGCGAGCAGTTCGTCGATGGTCGTGTTGAGCTGCTCGGTCTGTGAGAGGCCGGCCAGCGCCTCGTCCACGACCTCGGGATTGGGATAGCGGGCGAGGATCTCGAAGCGCATCGAGATGCCGGTCAGCCCACTGCGAAGTTGGTGTGTCGCATCGGCGGTGAAGTGGCGCTCGGTCGACAGCATGCGATCGACCCGGGCGCCGCTCACGCGCAGCGCGTTGGTGATCCGGTCGATCTCGGGGATCTGCGTGGCCGGCAGCTTGGAGGAGCTGAAGTCACCGTCGCCGAAGCGGGCCGCCGTCGCCGCGACGCGTTCGAGAGGACGTGCGAGCTGGCGGGCCTGCACGGCGGCCAAGCCGGCCGCGGCGAGGACGGCTCCGGCGGCCAGCATCAACAAGATGTACGTCTGCTCGCGGAAGCGGTCGTCGAGCGGCGCGCTGTCCGCGACCAGTTCGATCTGGGTGCGATTCGGCCCCGTCCGCACCACCGAGATCGGGTCGACGATCTCCTCAGGGACATGGTCGATGATCACCCCGTCGGTGGCGGAGATGATCCGTAGGCCGTCGCCCGGGGTCAGCAACGACTCGAGCCGCGACACGTCCGGCTGCTGTCCGGCCTCGAAGTCGTCGGCCAGCGCGCTCGAGATGGCGACGAGCTGCTCCTCCATGCGGCCCCGCAACTCGTTCTCGGCCGAGCGGTAGACGACGATCCCGACCGGGATGGCGAGCGCGGTGAGCACGACCAGAACGATGGCGATCGTCGACACCACGAGGCGACGGCGCACGGTCGGTGCCGATCAGCCCTGGAAGCGGAAACCGACCCCGCGGATCGTCACCACGATCGACGGTGGGTCGGAGTCGTCACCAATCTTCTTGCGCAGTGTCGACACGTGGGTGTCGAGTGTGCGTGTCGATCCCCACCAGTGCTCGTCCCACACCTGGTTCATGATCTGCTCGCGGGTGAACGTGACCCCCGGACGACTCATCAAGAGCGCGAGCAGATCGAACTCCTTCGATGTCAGCTCGACCTCGCGATCGTCCATGAACGTGCGACGCGCGTCGCGGTCGACACGCAGCCCCGCGCCCTCGAGCATCGGCGTCGCGCGTGTCGCCTGCTCGACGACCCGGAGCCGAGCGCGCACCCTGGCGATGAGCTCGGCGAGACGGAACGGCTTGGCGATGTAGTCGTCGGCGCCGGCGCCGAGCCCGACGATCACGTCCATCTCCTCGGCCCGCGCGGTGAGCATGACGATCGGCAGATCGGGAACCTCGGCGCGGAGCTTGCGACACACGTCGAGCCCGTCGATGTCGGGCAGGGTCAGGTCGAGCAGCACGAGATCGGGTCGGCTGCGCTCGACGGCGGCCAGGGCGTCCTTGCCGCCGTCGACGTGGGTGACCGAGAAGCCCTCCGAGACCAGCACGCGCACGAGCGGCTCGCTGATCCGTTCGTCGTCTTCGACCAGCAATATCGACGTCACGTCACGAGCGTACGCGCCGTTTCACCTCCGCCGTCGGAGTGCGGCCGCGTGAGCGGGAAAACCTTCGTGGTCGGCGAGGGCGATGATCGACGGTGACATGCGGTTCAGCGCCGTCGCGTCGGCCCTGGCGACGGCCGTGCGCTTCAAGAACGCGTTGGCCGTGATGCCGGACGAAACATGCGCAAATCCGCTCGTCGGCAATGACGCCGGGCAGCCGATCACGAAGTTGGCGGCACTGAACGGCGTGTTCTGGCCGACGAGGATCTCGCCCGCGTTCTGCAGTTCGTCGACGACGCGATCGATGTCGTCGTCGTCGACCGCGACTTGGAGGTGTTCCGGTGCATATCGGTTGGCGATCGCGACCGCCTCGGCGAGCGACCCGACGACGACACATCCTCCGTTGGTGCCCAGCGCCGACCGGGCGGCGGTGGCACGGACGTCGGGGAGATCGGCGAGCTGCGACACGAGCTCGGCGTCGGTCGCGTCGGCGAGGTCGGTCGACGTGGTGATCAACACGACCGACGAATCGGTGCCGTGCTCGGCCTCGATCAGCAGGTCGGCCGCCAGCCGGACCGGGTCGGCGGTGCCGTCGGCGATCACGAGGCTCTCGGTGGCCCCGAGCAGCATCATCGTCGTGACGCCGTGACGTTGCATCTCGATCTGGGCGATGGTGACCGGCGGCGATCCGGGGCCGACGACCTTGCGCACCTTGGGGATCGACTCCGTGCCGAATCCCAACGCGGCGATGCCGGCGGGCCCGTTGACACGGAACACGTCGCGCAGGCCGAGCTTGCGGCAGACGACGAGCACGGCAGGATCGACCTCGCCGCCGCCGCCTGGGATCGGCGGCACGACGAGCGCGAGCTGCGGAACCCCGGCGACGATCGCCGGCACCGCCAGCTGGTATGCGACGCTCGGGTAGCTGGCCTTGCCCGACGGCGTGAACAGTCCCGCCGATGACACGGGGGAGAACTTCTCGCCGACCGTCAAGCCCGGCTCGGACTCGAAGCTCCAATCGGTGGTGCGCGACAGCTGTTGCTCGTTGAACGCTCGGAGATGGGCGATGGCGTCGTCGATCGCGGCGTCCACCGCCGGATCGACGACGGCCTGTGCGAACTCGTCGTCGGTGATGCGAAGGCCGTCCGGTTCGATCGTGATGCCGTCGTGGCGCGCCAGCGCATCGCACACCGCCGCGTCGCCACGCGCGCGCACGTCCTCGATCAGCTCGCCGATCGACGCCCGCAACCTCGGGTCGAAGATCTCGTCGAGCCCGCGTGCGCACAGGCGCTCACGCGCCTCCTCCGACATGTCGGCCCACCGCTGGCGACGCATCACCGTCATCGCCGGCACGGTAGCGGGGGTGCAGGACAGTACCGTTCCGGGAATGCCCGTCACCGTCGTCGTCGGCGCCCAGTGGGGCGACGAGGGCAAGGCGAAGATCATCGACCTGCTCGCCAAGGAGCACACGTACGTGGTGCGCTACCAGGGCGGGCACAACGCCGGGCACACCGTCGTCGTCGGCGACCAGCGTTACGCCCTCCAACTCGTGCCGAGCGGTGTGCTGTACGAGCACGTCGTACCGGTGATCGCCAACGGTGTGGTCGTCGATCTGCCGACCCTGTTCCACGAGATCGACGTGCTCGAGTCGCGGGGGATCGCGTGTGGCGATCTGCGGGTGTCGAGCCGCGCCCACCTGATCTTTCCGTGGCACCAGGCCCACGACGCGATCGCCGAGGCCATGCGCGGCGACGACAAGATCGGCACGACGTTGAAAGGCATCGGGCCGGCGTACGCCGACAAGGCGCGGCGGGTCGGGATCCGCGCCGGTGAGGTGCTCGAGCTCGAATCGTTCACGCGCGCCGTGCGGGCACGTGCCGTCGCCGAGAACACGCTGATCGAACAGGCCGGTGGCGAGACGATCGACGTCGACGACGTCGTCGACCGCTTCCGTGCGCTCGGCACGCGTTTGCAGCCGTACATCTGTGACACGGTGAGTTTGTTGCACGAAGCGTTGGCCGGCGGGTCGGAGATCTTGCTCGAAGGCGCCCAGGCCACGTTCCTCGATCTCGACCACGGCACCTATCCGTACGTCACGTCGTCGAACCCGACGGCTGGCGGAGCATGCAGCGGGACCGGCCTCGGTCCGCGCGACATCGACCGCATCGTCGGGATCACGAAGGCCTACACGACGCGGGTGGGCGCCGGTCCGTTCCCGACCGAGCTCACCGACCACGACGGCGACACGCTCGTCGACGTCGGCCGTGAGTTCGGCACGGTGACCGGGCGCCGCCGGCGGGCGGGCTGGCTCGACTGCGTGATGCTGCGTCAGGCGATCCGACTCAACAGCCTCACCGAGCTGGCGCTCACCAAGCTCGACGTGCTCGACGGCTTCGAGACGGTCAAGGTGTGCACCGGGTACCGCCTCGACGGCGAGTTGCTCACCACCTATCCCGATCGCTCCGACCTGCTGGCGCGCGTCGAGCCGGTGTACGAGTCGATGCCGGGCTGGCGCACCGACGTGTCCGAAGCACGTGACGCCGACGCGTTGCCTCCCTCGGCGCGCGAGTTCATCGAGCTGGTCGAGAATCAGGTCGGTATCCCCGTCAGGGTGGTCGGTGTCGGCGCTGAGCGCGACGACTACCTGTTGTGGACCGCATGACGGACGGGATCAGGTCGTGATCCCCCGTTATTCGACGCCGGAGATGACGGCGGTGTGGTCCGACGTGGCGCGGTTCGAACGCTGGCTCGAAGTCGAGCTACTGGCGACCGAGGCGCACGCCGCGATCGGCATCGTGCCGGAGGCCGACGCGCTGGCCGTCCGCGCCCGGGCGCCGCGCGTCGACGCCGTGTTCGTCGAGGCGGTGCTCGAACGAGAAGCGGTGACGGATCACGACGTGGCGGCGTTCGTCGACGTCGTGCAGGACCGCATCGGTGGTCCTGAGGCATCGTGGATCCACTACGGGCTGACATCGACCGACGTCGTCGACACTGCGCTGTGCTGGGCGATGCGCGACGCGGCGACCGAGCTGATCGCGGCGTCGACGGAGTTGCTGCACACACTCGTCGACCTCGCCCGCGCCCATCGCGACACCGTCATGATCGGCAGGACCCACGGCATCCACGCCGAGCCGACGACGTTCGGCGCCAAGGCCGCGCTGTGGGCGCTGCAGGTCGACCGCGACCGATCACGGTTGACATCCGCACTCGCGACCGTCTCCGTGATGAAGCTCAGTGGCGCGGTCGGCACCTACTCGAACATCCCGCCCGAAGTCGAAGCACACGTCGGTCGCGCTCTCGGCCTGAGCCCCGTGCCCGCGACGCAGGTGGTGGCGCGCGACCGCCACGCCGAGTTCCTCTGGGCCTGCGCCGCGGTCGGAACGACGTGCGAGGCGGTGGCGGTGGAGCTCCGGCACCTGCAGCGCACCGAGGTGAGCGAGGTGCGGGAGGGCTTCAAACCCGGCCAGAAGGGGTCGTCGGCGATGCCCCACAAGCGCAACCCGATCTCCGCCGAGACGATCTCCGGGCTCGCCCGGGTGCTCAGGGGAAATCTGCAGGCCGGCCTCCAGGACGTGGCCTTGTGGCACGAGCGAGACATCTCGCATTCGTCGGTCGAGCGTGTCGTTCTGCCCGATTCGTCACAGCTCGCGCACTACGTGATGCGGCGTCTCACGCGACTGTTGTCGGGACTCGAGATCTTGCCGGAGCAAATGTTGCGAAATCTACGGTCGAGCCACGGCCTCGTGTTCAGTCAACCGGTTCTCCTCGCGCTGGTACGTGCGGGAAAGACGCGCGATGAGGCGTATCGCATCGTACAACGACATGCGATGAAGGCTTGGGACGAACGCTGCGATTTCCGTACGTTGCTCGAAGCCGATCCGGAGGTTTCCGTCGAGTCGCTCGACGACGCGTTCGACCTTTCGCGTTCGCTGCGCAACCTCGACATCGTCTTCGACGCCCTCGACCGCATCGCCCTCTGACCGCGAATGGACCGGCTGGTGCGGTCGAGAACGCCTCAGGAGGAGCGGGAGATTCCGGCTCGCTTGAGCACGCCGGCCTCGACGCCGACCTCGCGCCACGACGAGTAGGAGATGCCCTGCCGCTCGCTGTAGCCCTTGGCCACGGCGACGAACGCATCCTCGAGAGTTGACGTGTCGACGCTCGACTCCATGGATGCCAACTCGTCGGTCAGGTTGCGGCGTTCCTGGACGAGTTTCAACTCGCTCAGCGGATCGGCGTCGGCAAGCCCCTCATCGATCACGGCGAGCCGCTTGTTGATCGATTCCACCGTACGTTTGCGACCCCGCTTGGGCTTGGAAGAACGCAACGCTTCGAGATAATCACGAACCGCCCGGCCCTCGGTACGCCCCTGCGCGAGGGCCGCCTTGTGTTCCTTGGTCATGGGCCCTTTGGGGCCTCGCCTTTTCGCAGCCATACCAAGAGTCTACGCATACAACTCGGCATTTTGTTATTCGATGAAACGATCACCCATTTGGGGCTGTCGAACCCGCATCAGAGCAATCCCATCATGTCATCTCAGAAGCGGTGCGACGTCGGTTGCGAGGACATCGAGGTGCTCGAGGTCCGAGAGGTCGAGGATCTGGAGGTAGATCCGGTCGACACCGGCATCGATCCAGGCGCGCAACGTCTTCGCCGTCTCGTCGACCGTTCCGGCGGCTCCATTGCGGCGAAGCTCCGCCGGCTCGCGCCCGATCGCGGCGGCTCGCCGCACGACACCCGCCTCGTCGACGGCGGCGCACGCGACGACCGCCGTCGACCACACCATCGTGGCCGGGTCGCGGTCGATCGACTCGCAGGCGGCGATCACGCGATCGCGTTGCTCGACGAACGCTTCGACGGGTGCGAACGCGAAGTTGAACTCCGCCGCGTACCGCGCCGCCAGTTCGGGTGTCCGGCGGGCACCCTTGCCGCCGACGATGATCGGCGGGCCGCCTGCCTGGACCGGCTTCGGGAGGGCGGGCGAGTCGGCGAGAACGTACTGCTGACCGTCGAACGCGTACGTCTCACCTTCCGGCGTGGCCCACAGACCGGTGATGATCGCCAGCTGCTCCTCGAGGCGGTCGAACCGCGTCCGGAGGTCGGGGAACGGGATGCCGTACGCGCTGTGCTCGGCCTCGAACCAACCGGCGCCGAGGCCGAGCTCGATCCGACCGTCCGACATCTGGTCGACACCGGCCACCGTGATCGCGAGCGGACCGGGGAGCCGGAACGTGGCCGAGGTGACGAGCGTGCCGAGGCGGATCGTCGACGTGTCCCTGGCGAGACCGGCGAGCGTGGTCCATGCGTCGCTCGGGCCCGGGAGACCGGTGACGTCTCCCATCTTGAGATAGTGGTCGCTGCGGAAGAAGGCACCGAACCCGAGGCGTTCGGCAGCTAGCCGCGACGCCGAGGATGTCGTCGTACGACGCGCCCTGTTGGGGCTCGATGAAGATGCGCAAGTCCGTGAGATCCATCGAGTCAGCGTAAGGCGCCTGCCATCAACTGACCGAAACGCCGAGACCAGGGTCATTACGATCGCTTGCCATGCATCGACTCTTGTCAGCTGGCGCGGCCGCGATCGCACTTCTCCCCGCCACAGTGGTCCTGGCCAGCGCCACCGACGTGGCGACGGCGGCGACGCCGAGTGCGGTGTCGTGCACGGCGCCCACCGGCCCCGCGTCCTCGACGGCGCTCGTCGGCGGGTTCCACGGCCTGACCCCCGAGCGGCTCGTCGACACCCGTCAGGCCCAACCGGTGCCGGCGGGTTGCTGGTTGCGGATCACCCTTCCGGCGTCGGTGCCCGCCGACGCGGAATCGGTCGCCCTCACGGTCACGTCGGACCGGGCCCTGGCGCCGGGGTTCCTGACGGTGCACGGGTGCGGGTCCTCGCTGCCCGAGCTGTCGAACCTCAACGTCCGACCGGAGGGACCGACCTCGAACCTGGCGTTCGTCGCGGTCGATGCGACGCGGGAGACGTGCATCTTCAGCGACCGCGGCACCGATCTCATCGTCGATCTCGTCGGCTGGTTCGGCGACGGCGGATCACCGTTCCAGGAGTTCGCGCCGCGGCGTGCCGTCGACACCCGCGACCCGTCGCTGCGCCCGCCGGGCGTCACCGGCAAGCCCTCCGTCGGACCAGTTCGTCGAGATCCCGCGCAGCATGCTCGGCGTTCCCGACGAGGCCGAACGCCGTCGTGGTGAACCTCACCGTCACCCAGGCCACCGGCTACGGGTATCCTCACCGCATTCTCCGTGTGGCGGCACCCGCCGACCACGTCGAACGTCAACTACAACGTCGGTGTCGATCGGGCCAACACGTCGATCATGGCGCTCGGCCCGCAGGGCTCGCTGTGCGTGCTGCTCTCGGAGTCGAGCGCCCACGTGATCGTCGACGTCAACGGTTGGTTGGGCGGTACGACCAGGGATCCAGTACGGCGCCGGCACGCAAGCGCATCGCCGACTCGCGCAGCGGCCTCGGCGGTTGGACCGGCACGTTCGCACCGGGTGAGACCCGCGAGCTCGATCCCGGGGCCCGACCTCCCGTCCGGCAGCCGGGTTGCGGTGCTCGGGATCACCTCGACCGCGTCGAGCGGGTGCCGGCTTCATCACCGTGCAGCCGTGCGGCGGCCAAGCCGAGGTCTCGAACCTCAACTTCGTCGGCGGCGTCGACATCACGAACCTCGCGGTCGTGCCGCTCCCCGACGACGGGACGATCTGCGTCACGACGTCGGAGCGCACCCACATCGTCGTCGACGTGTTCGGCGGTGTTCGGCGTGCCGACGGCCTCGCGCGCGAGCTCGACGGTGGGCGCGTACGAGGTGTTCCCGGAGTTCAGCGCCGACGCAGCACGACTACATCGCCTACTGCCAGAGCATGACGGCCAACCAGTTGTCCGTGCACGTACGCGGCATGCCACGCACGACCGTCACGGTCGGGTCGGGGTCGGCGGAACGATCCGGCTCGACACCACGGTGACGATCGACGCCAACGACGCGATCGTCGTGCGATCACGCCGACCGGCGGTGGTGCGCCCGAGGAGTACTGGATCCGGTGTGTACCGCCGGACTTCCCGCCCATCACGACCACCGGCGACGGCGACGCCCCGCCCGGCTGGTACGTCCTCGCCAACAACGGTGACAACAACTACGGGCAGTTCGGGATGATCATGGACTCGGCCGGCGTCCCCGTCTGGTACAAGCGCGGCGCGGCGAACCGGGTCCCGCGTGACCTCAAGCGTCTGGCCGACGGATCGATGGCGTGGTTCCAGACGTTCGGACCCGGGTTCGGGTCCGATCCGACCAACGGCTACGAGAACTTCCCGCTCGACGGCACGCCGGTCGATCTCATCCAGACCGTCGGCGTGGTGACCAACCACCACGAGCTGGTCGCAGCTGCCGAACGGCAACTTCCTGCTCACGTCGATGCTCACCACCGTCCCGCCCGCGTTGCCGCCATCGGAGATGCAACCGTGCCGGCGTGCAGAACGCGACCGGCACCTACCCGGCCGTCGACGTCGGACTTCGTGCTGCGCGCCGTCGTCCAGGAGGTCGACCCGGCCGGCAACCTCGTTCGCGATTGGAACTCGACTTCCGCGAGATCGCACTCACCGAGACCACCGTTCCGATCTGCTTCCAGTCCCTCGGCACGGGCAACGACTACCTCAGCTCGATCCACCCCAACGCCATCGACCTCAAGGCGAACGGGCCCGGCACCGCTGACGACCAGCTGATCGTGTCGGCCCGTCACAACGATGCCGTCTACGGGATCAACTTCGACATCGGAGGCCGTCGACTGGAAGCTCGGCGGCACGCCGACGCCCCAGTCGCTGACGATCGTCGGCGATCCGCTCGGCGGCCCGCGCCGTCAACACGACGTCCGCGTCCTGCCCAACGGGCACATCACGATGTTCGACAACCGCACGAACTTCACGACCGCGACCGTTCCGTTCGCAACCGTCACCGGCGCGGCGCGGTTCGTCGAGTACGCCATCGACGAGACCGCCCATACTGCGACGCTGGTGCGCCAGATCAGCAACCCGTTCGGTTTCTTCTCCGGCGCGACCGGCAGTGCTCGCGTGCAGCCGGATGGTGGCGTCGTCATCTGTTGGGGCGCCCTTCCGGGCACCGTCTTCTCGGAGTACGACGCCGCCGGTCAGGTCGTGTTCGAGGTGCACATGCCGGGCTTCAACTCGAGCTACCGCACCGTGAAGGAGCCGCTCGGCGTCGTTCGACATCGCCGAACTGCGGGCCACGGCGGGCGGGTGAACGACGGTCGATCGCGCCCTCCCGGAATTGCCGGCCGCGCTCGCACGCGCTGCGGGCCCACGTGCTCGCGCACTCCGTCAAGCGCGGCGACTTCACGCTCAAGTCGGGGGCGAAGAGCACGTGGTTCCTCGACACCAAGCAGACCGCGTGCCGGCCGGACGGCATCGTGTTGGTCGCCGATGCGCTGCTCGCCATCGTCCCCGCTGACGCGACGGCGATCGGCGGGTTGACGATGGGCGCCGACCCGATGGCGTTCGGCGTCGCCGCGATCGCGGCAACCCGCGGCCGCCAACTGCGCAGCTTCAGCGTTCGCAAGGAGGCCAAGGATCACGGCGTGACGGGCCGGATCGCCGGCGCCCTCGAACCGGGCGATCGCGTCGTCGTCACCGAGGACACGACGACCCGCGGCACGTCGCTGATGGAGGCGGTCGACGTCGTGCGGGCGTTCGGCGCCGAGGTCGTGCTCGTCACGGTGATCGTCGATCGGGGCGGAACGTGCGCCGCGATGTGTGCCGCCGCCGGCGTTGCCTACCGTCCGCTGCTCACCGCCCCGGACCTCGGTTTCGACTACGGCACCTGAGTCTCTGGCTCGGCCCGGCTGCGCCGGCGTGGACGTGACGCGGGGAGCCGGCGCGAACCCGCCCGTCCCGGCCCCGGTCGTCGGTCCGTCGGCCGCTCGCGGCCCGTCGCCAAGGCGCTCGATCGCGGCCCGCAGGTCGTCGATCGAACCGCGCAGCTCGACCCGATCGGTGCGCAGGCTGTGGGCGACGATCAACGCCGCCCCGAGCACGACGAGGCCCAGCCCGGCGATGCCACCGGAGATCACGTACGGGATCTGCGCCGGCTCGCGGTCGTGCGACGCCGCTCCGTTCCATCCCAGGAAGATGAGGAAGAAGCCGGCGATGCAGTAGGCGATGCCGAGTAGGCCGCCGAGCTTGGGCCATCCGTTTTTCATGGTGTCCTCCGGTGCAGGTGGGTCAGAAGTGTGAGCGGGATCATTCGCTGTCGCCGCCGAGGTAGGTCTCGCGGAGGTTGGCGTTGCGGATCTCGGCGCCGACGCCGGAGAAGATCAACGTCCCCTTCTCCATGATCAGTGCCCGATCGGCGTAGGGGAGCACGCCGACGTTCTGCTCGACGATGATCACCGTCACGCCGTCGTCGTTGATGCGCTTGACGACCTGGAACACGGTCTTGGCGAGCGCCGGGCTGAGACCGAGCGACGCCTCATCGATCAGCAGCAGACGCGGTTTCGACATCAGCGCCCGGCCGATCGCGAGCATCTGCTGCTCGCCGCCCGACAGCGTGCCGGCCGC
Source organism: Ilumatobacteraceae bacterium (assembly GCA_963722415.1). Taxonomy (GTDB): domain Bacteria; phylum Actinomycetota; class Acidimicrobiia; order Acidimicrobiales; family Ilumatobacteraceae; genus JALOLG01. The sequence continues at coordinate 332,486 of CAVRNI010000027.1, read as the reverse complement.
CTGGTCGACGCGTTCGAGGAGCCGCGGGAAGTACTCGAACACGAGCTGGCGCCGCTGCTCGATCTCGTCATGGTTGCGCCGCCGGCACCAGGCGCCGAGGCGCAGGTTGTTCGCCACGCTGAGCGCCGGGAACACCCGCCGACCCTCGGGCACGAGGGCGATGCCTTCGCCGACGAGCTGGGTCGGCGGCCGGCCGGCGATGTCGGTGCCGTCGTAGCGGATCGCGCCCGAGTCGGGCTTGAGCAGGCCGGCGATGGTGGCGACGGTGGTGGTCTTGCCGGCCCCGTTGAGACCGAAGAGCACCGCGGTCTCACCCTCCTCGACCTCGAAACTGATGCCCATCAGCACCGGGAACCCGTAGCCGACGCGCAGCCCTTCGACCTCGAGCAGCGCCATCAGTCGGTCTCCACGAGGGAGTCGAGCTGGTGCTCGAGCTCCACCGCGATCGGGTCGGGATCCTCGCCGAGGTAGGCGGCGATGACCTGCGGGTGGTTCCGCACATCGTTCGGCAGCCCGTCGGTCAGGAGCTGGCCGAAGTCGAGGCAGTAGACGTAGTCGCAGACCCGCATCACGAGCGGTACGTGGTGCTCGATCATGACGATCGACAGCCCGAACCTCGAGCGCAGTTCGAGCAGGTCGTCGCCGAGCCGGTGGGCCTCTTCCGGGCCCATGCCCGACGATGGTTCGTCGAGCAGCAGGACGTCGGGATCGGTCGCCAGGGCGGTGGCGATCTCGATCCGCTTGAGCGTGCCGTATGGAAGCCCGGCGACCTGCTCGTCGAGGAAGTCGGAGAGTCCGAGCGCTTCGGCGAGCAGGTCGGCTCTGGCGCTCAATCGGCGTTCGCTGGCCACCGACGAGCGGCTGCCGAGCATGCCCGACAACGTGCCGTACCCGGTTTGGAGGTACTGGGCGGTGATGAGGTTCTCACGCACGGTCGTGCCCTTCACCAGCCCGACGTTCTGGAACGTGCGCCCGAGCCCGAGCGCCGCCCGCTGGTGCACCGGCAGGTGAGTGATCTCCTCGCCCCGGTAGATGATGCGGCCGCGGTCCGGCGTGTAGAAGCCGGTGATCATGTTGAACAGCGTCGTCTTGCCGGCGCCGTTGGGACCGATCACTCCGACGATCTCGTACTCGTCGACGGCGATGCTCACGTCCAGGTTGGCCTGGACGCCACCGAAGCGGATGCGACAGCTCGTGGGCCTCAAGCACGGACATCGGTGATCTGCACCTCCTTCAGCCCTCGGTCGTGGAGGTCGAAGCGGTGCCCGGTCATCCACCGCTGGATCGGTCGGATCTGCTGGCCGATGCCGCCCGGGAACTGGATCAGGTTGATCAAGAGGAGCAGTGGCCCGATGATCAGCGTCGCATACGCCGGGGTCAGGTCGACCGGACCGGGGACCTTGGCGAGCAGATCCTCGAAGCCGGGGATCTTCTCGATGAGGTACGGCAGCAGGGCGAAGAACGCTCCCCCGATGACCAGTCCGGCACGGGAGCGGAGCCCGCCGACGACGGTCATCGTGACGAAGAACAGCGAGAGGCTGAAGCTCCAGGCGCTGGCCGAGACGGACTCGTCGCCGTGGGCGATGAGCGCACCGGCGAGGCCGGCGATCGCGCCCGACACGACGAACGCGAGCAGCGTGGCCAGGCGCACGTTGATGCCGAACGTCGACGCGACCCGGGGGTTCTCCCGCAGGGCCAGCAACGCCCGCCCGCCCTTGCTGCGCATCATCCGCCAGTCGATGTAGAGCACGACGGCGAGGAAGCCGAGGCAGAGGTAGTAGTACCGCCACTCGGTGTCGAACCAGTCCGGTTTCGGCGCGCTCTGCCCCGCCCCGCCGCCGGTGAACTCCTGGATCTCGAAGATGTTCTGCTCGGCGACGAGGCCGTACGACAGCGTGATCAGGGCGAAGTAGAGGCCACGGATGCGCAGCGACACGCCACCGAGCACGAGCGCCTGGGCGCCGCCGATCGCGGTCGCGGCGAGGACGCCGACCCAGAACGACTGCCCCTGCGCGGTGACGAGGTAGGCCGAGGTGAACGCACCGATGCCGACGAACGCCGCGTGGCCGAGGGAGATCTGCCCGACGTAGCCGAGGAGCACGTTCAGCGAGAGGGCGACGATCGCGTAGCACACGGCGATGGCGTACAGGCGCAGATCGGTGCCGGGCCGACTCAACGGCAGGATGAGCACGAGGTAGACCACCGCCGCCCACAGGACGCCGCGGGCCAGCCATCCTCCCGCCGACGGCCGGAAGGGCGTCGGGGTGGCCGAGGCGGCGACGGCCGCGGGCTCGGCGGCGCTGGGCGGCGTGACCACAGCCATCAGCCGGACTTCCCGAGCAGGCCCTGCGGGCGGATCACGAGTACTCCGAGGAGGACGAGGAAGACGATCAGGGTGGACGGTGTGCCCGGGATCTCCAGGGCGCCGCCGTCCTGGAAGACGTCGGCGCTGGTGGCGACCGACTGGATGATGCCGACGAGCACGCCGCCGAGGAACGCTCCCGGGCAGGCTCGTCATGCCGCCGAGCACCGCCGCCGTGAACGCCGGGATGAGGTAGGCCGACGTCATGATCCCGGGGGTGAACGACAGGTTGTCGGGGACGGCGATCACCGCCGCCAGACCGCCGAGCAACGAGGCGAGCACCCACGTGAACGTCGACAAGCGGCGCACGCTGATGCCGACCAACTCGGTCGCCGTCGGTTCCTGGCTGGCGCCGATGATCGCCAGACCCAGGTTGGTGCGGGTGAAGAACAAACCGAGCAACACGGCGAGCACCGCCAGAGTGCCGATCAACAACAGTCGTTGATCGGAGATGTCCACGTCGAAGACGGTGACGCGATCGGTTCTCGGGAACGCCTTGGCGATCGGACGGCCCTGGTTGTCGAAGAGCCACTGCTGGATCGCGATCGCGAGCAGTGCGACGCCCGCGGTGGCGACGAGGAGGGTCACGCGCGGCGCCTCGAAGAGCGGGCGGATGATGACCCGTTCGGTGAGGAAGCCGAGCAGCATCGCCGCCACCAGACCACCGATCACGGCGAAGCCGTAGGGGACGTCGTTGGAGTGCAGCAGGTAGAGCGTGCACAACGCGACGGTGCCGAACTCACCCTGGGCGAAGTTGAAGACACCGCTCGACTTGTAGATGAGGACGAGCCCCATGGCGACCATTCCGTAGGCCGAGCCGGTCACCGTGCCGATGACGATCGCCTGCTTCTCCCCGGCGATCACCAGGACCGCGATCAGGATCGCGGCGAGAGCCGAGGCCGATCAGCAGCCCGGCGCGTTTCTCCAGCAGCTCGCGCACCGCTCAGCCCGCTGAGACGAACTGCTCGGCCGTCGTGAACTGCTTCGGCTCCAGCGTGCAATCGGCGTCGAGCAGGTGGGCGCCGGTGCCGCCGAAGTGGTCGTCGACCGTGAACTGCACGGGCGCGTAGATCGCGTTGTCGAACGACGGCGTGGTCACGAGCGTGTTCATGAACGCCGCCCGGCCGAGCTCGGGACCGGTGGCCGCGAGCATCAGCCCGAGCGCCTTGTTCAGCGACCACAGCTGGAGGCCGATGTCGTCGGCGGCCGCGCCGCCGCCGAACTGCACGTACGCCGGGTTGAAGTCCGGGTCGAGCGAGTCGATGACGTCGAGCCCGGGTGTCGGCGAGAAGAACTCGCCGGTCTCGACCGCTGGGCAGCCGAACGTGGTGACCGCGTTCAGTCCGCTCGTGACGCCCGGCCCGAGCCAGATCGGCGTGAAGCTCTGGTTGAGGCCCTGGTTGGCCAGGCCGATGAACACGACGGGCGAGCTGAGCAGGACCACCGCCTCGACGCCACTGTTCTTCAGCTCCTGCACGACCGACAGCTGTTCCGGTTCGGCCGCCGACTTGTTGATGCGGGTCTCGTAGGCGATCGTGATCCCGGCCCCCTCAGCCGCCGCCTTGATCGCCTCGAGGGCGTCGTCGAACGATGGTGTGTCGGAGACGACGAGCCCGATCTCGGCTGATGCTCTGGGCCTGGAGCTGAGCGATCAGCAGCGGCGCCTGTTCGGCGTAGGTGAGCGTCGTCGCGAAGTACGTGTCGAGATCGCTGAGGACGTTCTCGTTGACGCCGGCCGAGACATAGGGGATGCCGTTCTCGCTCGCGTACTGCGCGCACGCCGTGATCTGGTCGGCGCCGCCACCGCCGACGAGCAGGAAGGCGCCTTCGTCCTCGACCATCTCGCGGCACACCTGGACCGCGTTCTGCGGGTTGAACTCGTCGTCACGGAAGACGACCCGCACGGTGCGACCGAACAGCGTGTCCGGAGCGCTCTCCGCGAGGAACTTCCAGTAGATGTCCTTGCCGACGTCGAAGCTCGTCTGCGGGATCGGCGACGCCCCCGTCACCGGGGCATGGATGCCGATCACGATCTCGTTGTCGGCGACGCCGGCGGTGTCGTCGTCTCCCGGCTCGTATGGCCCCTCTTCCGCCGGTGCCGTGGTCTCCTCCGGTGCCGCAGTCGTCTCCGTCGCCGGGCTCGGTCGAGCCCGATGTCCGCCGGCGGTGTCGTCGATTCACCGGCTTCCGTGCTGGGAGGCTGCGTGTCGACGGCGCCGCGGTGTCGGTCGGCGCGGAGTCCGTCGCCTCCGTCTCGTCACTCACGTCACTCGCGTCCGACCCGGCGACACCCGACTTCTGCCCGCACGCGGCGACGAGCGCCAGCGACAGCAACAGCGGGATGAGGCGACGTCCGGCGTTGCTCGAGCGTGGTCGTGTGTGCATCATTCGGCGTCCTTCCGCGAGATGCTCTCGTCGAGGTAGTGGCTCACGCCCCGCGACGCGTTTCGTGACCGCGGCGGATCGCCGAGCGGTCCGACGCAACAGGCCGTCACGAAGGCGAGCACCAGCACGAGGGGAATGAGCAGCCACACCGTCCATGACCAGTTCCCTGTCAGGTCGCCAGAGGCGGCCAGTGCCGTGGCGATGGATCGTCCGGTCATGCGTTCGTCGTCCCCTATCGCGGCGCGTCGTCGCAGTTCGATGGCGTCTGGCGCCGAACCATAGATCGCCGAACCGCTCGGGGGAAGAATGTTCTCGAAACTCGCGCGCGGCCGGGCTCAGAGCAGGGCGTCGCTGACCCAGCACCGGGTGAGGTGCAGCGTCGACGTGATGCGCACGACTCGCTTGGGCTCGTCGACGCCACGTCCACACATCGACAGGGCCGCCTTGATGCACGCTTCCTCATCGGGCAGCACCATCGGCATCCGGGAACGACGCATCCCCGCCGGACCGGCCGTGAAGCAGTTGATGTAGGTCTTCTCGAAGTCGATCTGGTTGGCGACCGACGCCGGGATGAAGTCGGCGAAACCGATGCCCAGCACGTTGCCGGCACTGATGTCGGTGATGCCGAGCAGCACGATCGCGGAGACGACCGGTGACTCGGCGTCGGCGAGGCCCGGCACCCAGAAGCGTCCGGTGACGTTGGGATCGAGCGTCGTTCCGGAGATGTCCTTGCCGCCGCGCTCGATGATGAGGACGTCGATCTCCTTGAACGGCAACGCCGGCACGAGGGCCCGGGCGTACTCGGTGAGCTCGTGCTCGCGGTCGCTTCCGACCTCGTCGGCCGTCAAGGCGTCGACGCTGACCACGTCGCCGCTGCACGACTCGATCGACCCGACCCCGCCGAGCAGACGCCCGGTCGCCTTCAGCGCGGCGATCCCGTCGAGCAGACGGTCACGCATCTCGATCGGACCGCACGAGTGGATCTGGGCCGCCCCCGGCTGCTTGCCGAATCCGACGACCGCCATCTTCGTGCAGCCGGATTCGATCGGACCCTTGAAGCAGGTGTGCGGCTTGATGCGGTTGACGGGGAGGATCCGGTCGGCGCTCAGCGCGTGGTGATCGAGGTGCACGGTCATGCCGCTCGCCGTCGTGGCGATGATCTCGTTGTCCATCGTCGCTCGGATCTCGGCGCCGACCGACTCCTCGGTGATGCCGAGCGAGTTGAGCATCTTCAGCTGACCCGCCGCGGTGGCCCCACCGTGGCTGCCCATCGCCGGCACGACGAACGGCTCGGCGCCCAGGGCGCGCAGCCCGTCGATCGCGCCGCGTGTCAGCTCGACGCGCTTGCTGAGGCCCCGGCTCCCGGCGCCGACGGCGACGGTCATGCCCGGGGTGACCGCCGACGCGAGCCGTTCGATCACCGCCGCCCGGGTGGTGGCCTCGACGTCGGCGACCGGGTCAGGCGAGGGAACGTCGAGCTGGATCTCGTGCAGTTGCGGGATGGTGATCCGCGGATCGAACGGCAACTCGACCCCGCGTTGGACCTGCTCCCATCCCACGCCGTCGACTCTATGCGAGCGCCGGTCAGTCGAGCACCCGGGACGAGTTGACGGCGACGCGTTCGTTCGGATCATCGGCCTGCGGCCGGTACTGGACGATCGCCTCCACAGTCGTCGTGACCCCGTCCCGCGTCGACGTCGACCGCAGCCGGATCATCGCGTCGGTGGCCCCGGTTGCCGGCTGGACGACGTCCGGAGCCGACGTCGGGCCGCCCGGTGCTGGTGTCGCCGATCCACAGCTGGTAGGCGACGACGCCACCGAGGAGTTGGTGGACGGTGCTGAAGAGGTGCGGGTTGTCGAAGACGATGCGACTGGTCGGACCCCACACCAGCCCGTGCGACGACGAGATGCACCCAGTTGACCGGCCGCGTCCGGACGAGTGACCGGTCAGCCCCGGGTTGCTCGCGGTCTAGCCGTCGGCTGGAGAGCGCCTGGATGTTCACGAAGAAGTCGCCCTGCTGCCGGGCGAACATCTCGAGCGAAGCCGCGATCGTCGAGACGGAGGCGACTGTCGCCACCGAAATAGAACGTGGCGCCGATGCCACCGGCGTTCGGGTCGGCCGCCGCGCTGCGTCGCACTCGCGTCGCGAGTCGGGACCGGCTCGGACCCGGGGTGTCCCGCCGTGACGACGGCGTCGTCCGTCGATCAACCACTCTCCGAAGTTGTCGAACCAGTAGTCACCCGACTGGAAGTACACCGTCGCATTCGTCGGGAATCGATCGGGCATCGTCGCGTGTAGCGACCAGGCGCGAACACGAGGCACGGTCCGGACAGCGGGTCGACGCCGAACCGATGTCGCCGGGAGCAAGCAGGTTCAGGTTGGGGACCGGCGGCGCGCGAGACGATGGCGCTCCAGGCTGGCGGTCGTGCACATCGGGCCACGTGCCAATGGCGCGGTCAGGACCACCCGGCTCGACAGGACACCCGCCGCCAGCGGTGACGCACACGTGCCGTCCTGGTACCAGAAGTCGCCGTCGCTCGAGAACAGTCTCGACGCACTCGACAGGTCGATGTTGCCGAGGTTGGAGACGTACATCGGTCCGAGGATGCTTCTGTCCTTGTCGACGTCGACCTTGATCGCGTCGGGCTGGCTGCCGTTCGTCACGATCACCGACCATCCGGCGACGGCGGCGAAGCCGGTGTTCGTGCGCTCGCACGTCAGGGTGTTCACCGAGTCGTTCAGTGGTCCGGGGAGGGCGGTCGGGGCGGCGGTTCCGTTCAAACCGACGGGACCGCTGCCCGCGACATTCGTCGCGCACAGCGTTTGATTGGCCCGGAGCCGGGCGACCGCGTAGTCGATGCCGCTCTCAGCGGTCGACAGTGTCTCGGCGCGGGCGTTGACCGCCTGCGTGTAGCGAAGGTCGGCGGCGACGAAGTTGGCGAGGGCGAGCACGACGAGCGACAGGACGATCGCCACGACGAGGATCAGCAGGAGGACGGCGCCGGAGTCGCGCTCGGAGTCGTGTCGCGCGTCCATCACGGGATCGACGTCGTCGTCGTCGTGGTGGTCGTCGACGTCGTCGTGGACGACGTGGTCGTGGTCGGAAGGGTGTCGGCGGGATTGCGTGAACCGGCCGACACCACGATGGGTGACGGGTCGCCGGCCAAGCAGGCCGCTGTCTCACACGTGGTCAGCGTCAGCGTGACTCCGACGGCATCGGCAGTGGCGGCCGCACCGTAGAGGGCGCTCGTGAGGTCGGTGGTCTCCGTGTCGGCGTAGCTGCCAGCACTGGAGCACCTGAAACGCTGGACTTGGCCGCCGGGGCCATCGGGAACGAGTCGGTACTCGGCGACCTCGGTGTTGGCGCCCACTTGCCAGCTCATGTGGACGAGGTACCCACCCGATGCGCCTGCGCAGCCGGGCGGCGATGCCCACGGACCGGAATCGTCGAACTTGTTCGGTGGGGTCGATGCTGCGTCGAGGGGTAACCACTGGATCAGGCGCTGGTACGAACGCGAGTCGTCCGCTCGAGCCTCGGTGCCGGGCACGTTCCTCATGACCACGGCGATGACCGCGACCATCACGGTCGCCAGGACGCCCACCATGAGCAGGACCACGAGCGTCTCGATCAACGTGAATCCGCGATCGCTCGAACGGTCCGGGTCAGCCACCACTCTTGATCACCTGAACGTGTCGCCCGATGTCGCCGGTCGGGCTGAGCACGTAGATGTCGACGAGTTGGGCGACGAAGTCACCGGTGCAGACGGGCTGCCATCCTTCGACGTGACTCGCGTTCCGTCCCCAGAACTGGACCGAAGCGATGTCGATCGTTGCTCCGACCTCCCACCCGACCGGAGGCGCGACCAACTGGATCGCGTCGCGATACGCGAACGTGATATCAGCTTCCGTGTTCACGCTGCACTGCTTGTAAGGAGTGCGGTGGAGAGCGTCCTCGGCCCCTCGCAGCCAGACGCTCGCCTTGGTCACGCCGGCGTCACGCTCGCTGCTCACGATCGTGGTTCGCAGGGCGGTGAGCGTGCCACCGACGGCGGTGCCGAGCAGCACGATCGAGACGAGGATCTCGACGAACGTCGTGCCCCGGTCGCGGCGCCGCTCGTGTACGGGCGCGTTCTCACCGTGCGTGTATCTCACGGGTCCACCATTCCGCCTGCGATTCTGCGTTGCCGCTGACAAATATGGGGCCCCAACAATCGTCGGCTCCAAGCCGACATCATCGCCCACTGGCCGCGAGACTACTCCTAGCGGTCCTCGAACGCACGGCGGAAATCTGTGCTGAGCAGGGCGCGCACGCGCCGCGGTCGAACAACCACCGGGTCACCTGACCCCGGAGAGTGACAACCGGCAATCGGTCCAGCACGAATGCCGCACGCTCACCGGCCGAGGCTGGTTCGAAGGCGACGTCAGCGAGCTGTTCGCGGGAAAACCTTGACCCGATCGAGACGATCAGGAGCGGCTGATGACCGCGGGCATCACCCGGGATCGGTGACGAGGACCTCGGCGATGGGTACCGGCTGACCGATCAGGTGGCCCTGGGCGAAGTCGACGCCGAGACTGCGCAACTCGTCGATCATGTGCGGGTCGCTGACGAACGGCGCGGCAACCTCGACCCAGCATTCGTGTGCCGTCTTCGCCAACTCGGCGACCATCTGCCGTTCGCTCGTGCCGTTCACCGCGGCTCGGATGAGCCGGCCGCTGAGCTTCACGCGTGAGATGCCGAGCGACTCGAGGTAGGTGCCGCCGCCCTGCGCCGCGGCGTACTCGTCGAGCGCGACCCGCACGCCGAGCGCCCGCGCCTCGTCGCTGAATCGCAGTGCCTGCGTCACGTCGTCGAGCACGCTTTGCTCGGTCAGGGCCAGGAGGAGTCGCCCCGACACCCCGTCGCCCTTCGCGATGCGCTTGGCGAGCTCGGTGACGAAACCGGGATCGGCGAGGCTCGACGGCGCGATGTTGACCTCGAGCTCGATGTCGGTCGACGCCGCGAGGAGCTCGAGGGCGCGGTCGACCATCCAGTGATCGACGACCGGTCCGTAGCCCATGCGCTGCGCGAGCTGGTCGAAGCGCGGCAGGGCGAGGAGTTGACCGCCTGGCATCTCGAGTCGCACGAGCAGTTCGAAGCGCCGGAGTGGCTTGGAGGCGCCGAGCGACATCAGCGGCTGGGCGAGGGCGACGAAGTGGCGGCGCCTCGAGCGCCTCCTCGAGCGCCTCTGACCAGATCTTCGATTCCTCGGTGCCGTCCGACGAGAGCACCACCGGTGCCCGGCGTCCGGTCCCGGTTGCAAGCTCGCCGGTTGCTGTGCCCTCGTCCGATCGTGATGCACCCTCCGCCCGCTGGAGGAGCTCGGAGGGACTGCTGTCGAGGCGTGTCACGACGACGGCGCCGATCCGCACCGAGATCGGGCTGTCGCCCATCAGGTCGTTCGGGTCGCCCTCGGCGAGGCGGCGATCGATGAGCGCCGCGGCGTTGGCGATGGCGGCGGCGTCGATGCCGAAGGCCGCGACCGCGAACACGTCGGGGCCGATTCGCGCGACATCGGCGTCGGCGGGGAGCGAGGCGCGGATCGTGGCACCGACGCGGCGCAGCATCTGGTCGGCGACCTTGGGCCCGAACCGCTCGTTGACGCCCTTGAAGTCGACGATGTCGGCGACGAGCACCGCGATCGGATGGTCGTCCGACACCGCGTGCGAGAACACATGATCCTCGAGCATCGAGACCAGGCGGTCGCGGGTCAGCAGACCCGTCAGCGGGTCGATCGACTGGTTGAGGACGTCGCGTCGACGGTCGGCCGTGTGGTCGACGGCCTGGCCGAGCAACGCCGGGCCCTCGTCGGTGTCGATCCGCGTCACGTGGGCGCGCCACCAGCGGATCTCGCCGTCGGGTCGCACGATGCGGTGATCCACGGCGACGGCCGAGCGACTCGTCGCCCTGGCCACGAACTGCTTCACGCGGAGCTGTTCCTCGGGGTGGATGAAATCGTCGACCGACAACCCGGCGATCTGTGCCGCCGGCCGGGAGAGGAGGCGACCCATGGCAGGGTTGGCATTTCGGACGACACCGTCGAGGCCGAAGATCATCAGCCCGATCGGCGACGAATCGAACGTCGCCTGGAAGAGGTTGACGCTGCGCTGGAGCTCGATCCGTGACTGTGCGAGCTCCGTCATGTCGACGACTTGGACCATCGAGCACTGATCGGAGCCCGGCCATTCGATCGCGCAGATCTGGGTCAGGCCGTAGCGGACCTCGCCGTCGGGACGTCGGTACTCGAACGACGCCGCGTTCGTCCCGTTGCGCTGCGGCGACGTGAGGGCGATGAACAGGTGCATCGAGATGCCCAGTTCGGCGAGCGCGAACCGGTCGATCGCCACGATCTCGGTGACTGGTCGCCCGATGAGCGTCGCGAACGCAAGGTTGGCGGCGAGGAGCGTCCCGTCCGGACCGACGATGAGGCTGCCGACCGGCGAATGTTCGAACGTCGTGAGGAACCGACGATGGCTCGCCTGCTGCAACGAGGCCCGCTCGAAGATGTCGGTGATGTCGTTGAAGATCGTCGTGGCCCCGTTGACGACGCCCTCGTCATCGTGGGTGGGGTAGGCGTTGACGCGCAGCCAGATGAACGAGCCGTCGGGCTGACAGATCCCCATCGTCTCGTCGTGTACCTGCATGCCCTGGTACAGCGTGAGCTGCGCCGGCTGGGTCTCGGTCGGCCACGGCGAACCGTCGGCGTGCACGGCGTGCCACAGCGGGTTGGTCGAAGAGGCCCCGAAGGCATCGTCTGCGACGCGGAGGATCTTCGGCGCGGCGTCGTTCGACTGGACGACGCGACCAGTCAGGTCGTGCGTCAGCACTCCGTCCGTGAGCACGTGCAGCACGAACCCCGCTGGATTCGAAACAGGGAGGTCGGGGATCGCGCGCATCGTCTGAACGTCGGCGGGCGTGGCACCCGACTTGACCTTGTTGGACTGATTACTTGCCGGATCGCGCACATACGGCCGTTATCACACGTGGCGGACGTCGAACGGCCCCGTCCCGCGCGTTGGCCGGTCGCGGGTCACCTCGATCGGTCGGGTGACAGGAGCCGGTAGCCGAGCGAGCGTTGGACCTCGATGCGCGGTCGGAGCGGGCCGGTGCCGAGGCGGAGCCGCACCCGGCTGACCGTGCTCCTGACCGTGCGCGGGCTCGACCGCGTGACGTCGGTGGTCGCGCTGATCAGTTGCTCGTGGCTGACGAGTCGATCGGCGTGGCGTACGAGGGTGGTCAGGACGACGAACTGGAGATGGGAGAGATGGATGGGCTGCTGGCCGACCCAGGCTTGGTGGGCCGACAGGTCCAGTCGGAGATCGCCGGAGACGAGGACGTCGTCGGTGGGGTCAGAAGACGCCGTTGCCACGCCTGCCGGTCCGGATCACCACACTCCGCCTGCGGCCCAACCCGCCGTTGAGGTATGCCAGTGCCGGTGTCGTCACCACACGTGTCGACCTGAACAGCGCGACCAACGCTGTGGTCAGCACACATGCCACGCTCGTAACGTCCACCCGCAATCCCTTCGCCGGTCGATGTCCGACGAACAGTCACACTCGAGTGTTACGACCGTGTTTTCGGAAGCGCGAATGATCGTTACGTGGATGTGCGAGAGACGATGACCCCCACCGCCGCCGTCCAGATCGCGCCCGACGTGCGCCGGGTCAAACGGGCAGTGATCGCCAGCTACGTGACGTTTGGGGGTGCGGGGTTCGCGATCGCCTCGTGGGCGTCGCGGATCCCTCAGGTCCGGGACCGACTCCACCTCGAACCGTCCGCACTCGGCCTGGTCCTGCTCGCGGTCGCCGTCGGTTCGCTGCTCGCCCTGCCCTTGTCCGGTCCGATGATCGCCCGTTTCGGATCGCGGCGGACGGTCACCGTCACGGCTGTCCTGCTCGGCGTCGCACTGCTGACCGTGGCATTCGGATACCGGATCGGGGTCGCGCCGGTCGTGGTCGGCCTGTTCCTCTTCGGGCTCGCGGCCGGCGCGTGGGACGTGGCGATCAACGTGCACGGCGCCTACGTCGAGCAGCAACTCGGTCGATCCATCATGTCCCGGTTCCACGCCGGCTTCAGCCTGGGGACCGTCACCGGTGCACTGGTCGGCGCGGCGATGGTCGCCGGCGAGGTGTCCGTGACCGTGCACCTCGTGGCGGCCGCGCTCGTACTGGTCCCGTCGGTCATCGTCGCCGCGACACGATTCCTCCCGGAGCACGACCACGACCACTCGCCTGTCGCGGTGCACGACACGAGCAGCGAGGCCGCCGCATCGTCGATGCCCGCCCTGCCCGTCGAGCGACGCGGCGCGTTCGCGGCCTGGCGGGAGCCGCGCACCCTGCTCATCGGGATCTTCGTGCTCGCGTTCGCGTTCGCCGAGGGCGTGGCCAACGACTGGATCGCCGTGGCGGTCATCGACGATCACGACGCCTCGGAAGCGGTGGGCACGCTGGCGTTCGCCGTCTTCCTGGCATCGATGACCGTCGCCAGGTGGTTCGGCCCCGCCCTGCTCGACCGCTACGGCCGGGTTCCCGTCGTGCGCACGATCGCCCTTGTCGGGATCGCCGGGACGATGGTGTTCGTGCTGGCGCCGGTCACATGGTTGGCGCTCTGCGGAGTGGCGTTGTGGGGCCTGGGTGCTTCCCTCGGATTTCCCGTTGGCATGAGCGCCGGCGCCGACGATCCGGCGCTGGCGGCGAGTCGTGTGAGCGTGGTCTCGTCGATCGGCTATTGCGCGTTCCTGACCGGCCCGCCCCTGATCGGGTTCCTCGGCGACCGCATCACGGTGTTGAACGCACTCGTCACCGTGACCGTCCTGCTCGCGCTCTCGGCGATGATCGCACCCGTTGTCCAACCACCCGTCGCCGAGTAGGGCTGGCCGCGCTCAGTTGGTGTCGGCGGGTGCGGGTGGGCGTGGTGGGTTGAACGTGACCCAGTGCATCTGGAGTCGTTCACCCAATGGGTGCTGGTAGTGGCCGGTGGGTTGGGGTGGTGGCCCGGTGGGTGGTCGCGCCACCGCGGCGGGGTGCATGACACGGCCGAAGGCTGTCGGTGAAGATCAGCCCGTGGGGGTCGTCGGCGTTGCCGGAGATCCCCAGCCGGCCGCGGTGATGCAGGCGGTGATGACGCGGACACAAACACGCCAAATTCCATGTGTCCGTCGGGCCGTTGCCGTCGTCGGGGTCCCAGTGGATGACGTGATGGACGTGCAGGAACCGATCGGCGGTGCAGCCCGGCACGCGACAGCCGCGGTCACGCAGGATGACGAGGCGGCGGGTGCGCTCGGGGACGGTGCGCTGGGTACGGCCGACGCTGACCGGGATGCCGTTCGCCTTGTTGACGGTGGAGATGATGGTGTCGCAGCAGATCAGATCACGCAACCATCCGGGGAGCCGGTAGCCGAGCCCGTCGATCATCGTGTTGTCGACATCGACATGGACGTGGACCCGGTAGCGGTCACGCCGCGCCGGGTCGGTGATCGTGTCGAGGGAGCGGTTGGCGATCTCGACCAACGCCTCGACCTGTGACACGACGACACCGTCGCGTTGAAACAACGCATCCTGGGCTTCACGCAACGCCATGTTCAACACTGCGCCGTGGTCGGCGTCGAGCTCACCGCGCAGTTCCCAGCGTCCGTCGTCGCCATGCCACAACGACAACAACTCCACCGGCTCAACAACCGCGGCGGGCTGATCGTCGCCGTCGTCGGTGATGGGTCGGGTGGGAAGTCGTAGGAGCGCAACACCCGCCGCAGCTGCGTCACCGTCGCCAACTTGGCGAACTCACACAACTCGCCATCAGCCCACCGCGGCGCCCGGGTAGCGATCGGCACCACCTGATCCAGCGAGAGCTCACCGGCGTCGAACGCGGCGAACGTCACCGGCAACTCATCACGCCGCTTGGCGACCGTCACCAACTGCTGCGCATGCGCAGATGACAGGCCGGCTTTCCACGCCAACCAATGCGCGGGTGAGTGGATGCCGTGCATCTCCCACGCACCTGTTTCGAGGGCCTCGCCAACCAGCTGAACCAGCAGTGCGTCGAGGGTGTTGCGATGGCCGCACAGGTCGGCGAGGCGGTCCTCCAGCCGTTCCAGCGTGCCCAACGCCATACCCTCTATCGTACACATGTTCGATCCGCAAGTCAACCACGACGAGCGGCAGACGTGCGCGGCGACACACAAGGAGCGTCATCGGCGAGACGGACGCGGTGAACGACTTGCGAGACGGTGGCACCAACATCCCACGACGACCACAGGAGGTCATCATGCGTTCCACCCGTTCCACTGGTTCCAAGGGCCCGACGTCGACGCTGCGGTTCGCGGCGGCGTTGTTGGCCCTCCTTTGCGCTGTGCCCATGGGCGTGGCGCTCGAGACAGGCGTCGCAGGCGCCGAGACTCCGCCACCGCCATCCGGAGCCACCGGCGGCGCCGCGGCCGGTTACCTGCATCCGCTCACACCTGCTCGCGTGCTCGACACGCGTGAGGGCGTCGGGAGCAGCGGAATGGTCGGCCCGGGCGGTTCGATCGAACTGCAGGTTGCCGGCCGCGGTGGGGTGCCGGCCAATGCCGGGGCGGTCGTGCTCAACGTCACCGTTACACAGCCCACCGAGTCCGGCTTCGTCACCGTGCACCCGACCGGAACCGAGCGACCGACGGCTTCGAACCTGAACTTCGTGCCCGGGCAGACAGTGCCCAACCTCGTGGTCGCCAAGCTGGGCGTCGACGGCAAGGTCACCATCTTCAACAGTCACGGTAGCTCGCACTTCGTCGCTGACGTCATGGGTTGGTACGACGACATCTTCGCCTCCTTCCCATCCCTGCCGCAGGGCGGGTCACGCCAGCAGGGCATCGAGCCAGTGCGCCTGCTCGACACCCGCGAGCAGGGTCTGCCGATCGGGCCAGGTCAGGACATCGAGGTGCGAGTTGCGGGGACGCACGGCATCCCGGCGGACGCCACCGCCGTCGCCCTCAACGTCACCGTCACGGGGCCGACGTCGACCGGATTCCTCACCGTCTATCCGTCAGGAAGCCCTCAACCCAATGCGTCAAACCTGAACTTCGTTGCTGGACAGACGGTGCCGAACATGGTGATTGCCAAGGTCGGCACCAATGGTTTCGTTCGAATCTTCAACAGCCACGGCTCCAGCCACGTGGTGGTCGACGCCACTGCGTATTTCGAGCCCGTCGAAGAGATGCTCTCCGGAGGCGAGCTGAACGCTGTCCAGCCTGCTCGAGTGCTCGATACCCGTGAGGGGTTGGGTGCTCCCCAGCGGAAGGTGGGTCACGGCGAGACGATCTCGATCCAGGTGACCGGAGCAGGGGGCGTTCCCACGACGAACGTCGACAGTGTGGTGCTCAACGTCACGGTGACGGACCCCAGCAGCTACGGCTTTGTGACCGTGTTCCCCGCGGGCACCGATCGCCCGAGCTCGTCCAACCTGAACTTCATGCCGGGCCTCACGGTGCCGAACCTGGTGATTGCCAAGGTCGGCAGCGACGGTCGTGTGAACCTGTACAACAGCGAGGGCACGACGCACCTCATCGCCGATGTCACCGGTTGGTTCAACGACGAGGCCGTCGCGGCCGGGCCGCCAGGAACAGCGTCCCAGTCCACGATGTCGGCCGCTGGCGCGACCCCGGCACTGGACGTCATCGAGGCGTCGTCGAACAATCCCGACTTCGCCGCCGATCAGGCCGCCTTCTGGGCGAACCACGATCCGCTCGACGCCGCAGCGGCCGCCGACCCCGAGCCGCTGCTCGAGCGGACCAGCGACGGTGAGCCGGTGAACGGCAACCTCACGGAGCACGCCAACGAGAAGACCAAGTACCAGATCTGGAGCCAGGGCTACAGCTACCCGAACTACAACAAGGCGATTGGCCGACTCGTGTTCTATGTCCCGGCCGAGCAGCGCTGGAGCAACTGCACCGCGACGATGGTTGCCCGGAACCTGGCGATCACCGCCGCCCATTGCGTCGTCGACGCAAAGGGTTGGTCGACCAATCTCGCCTTCTTCGGCGGCCTCCAGGGCGATACCGCATACGGCGGCATCTACACGAACGTGGTCGACACGATCGTTCCTTCAGTGGGCCAGACGCCGGCGTACCTCACCACCACGTACAGCTATGCAGCCGACTACGCCTTCGTGCAGTTCGGGCCCACCAACGGGCAGTACCCGGGCGACATCGTCGGCTCGTTCGGCATGCAGGTCAACCCGCGACTCAACTGGCTCCTCAGCTACGGCTACCCGTCCGAGGGGAGCTACTTCGGCAAGTACTGCACGTCACCCAAGACGCAGATGAACGCCGGCTGCTACCTGTACCAGACATGGGGCCGGTACGGCGGGTACCAGCAGTACGCCCAGAACTGGTACGAGATCGGCTGGGGCAGTGACATGACTGGCGGATCGAGCGGCGGACCGGTGTTCGCCTTCGACGGCCAGCAGTACCGAATCGTCTCGGTGAACAGCAACGGGCAGTCCGAGTTCGTGGAGAGCAGCGGGGCCCGCGGCTGGGTGCTCAACATGTGGGGCCCATACTTCAATCAGACCCTGCTGACCATCTTCAACAGCTACGCCGTGCGCTAGCTCGCAAACACGGAAGCCGCGAGTTAGCCGGCGCAGGGCGGGTCGAACCGATTGGTTCGACCCGCCCTTCGCTCGGTCCGCTTGAGTACTGCACGCTGTCGCTGGGCACGCCCCGGAGCTCGGAACGCGTGAAGGGTGATCGTTCGGGGGTCGAGGGGTGCAAAGTAGGTTCCTGGCGCGTGACCGCCTCTGAACGTCGCTCGTCCGCGAGCATCGTCCTCGCTGCCCTCGCGGCCGGCCAGTTCGTGATGGCCCTCGACAGCTCGGTGATGAACGTGTCGATTCCCGTGGTCGCCGAGGACGTCGGCACCGACGTGACCGGCATCCAGACGGCGATCACGATGTACACCCTGGTGATGGCGTCGTTGATGATCACCGGCGGCAAGGTCGGCGCGATGATCGGGCGCAAGCGCGCGTTCGTCATCGGCTGCGTCGTCTACGCGGTCGGGTCGCTCACCACCGCGTTGTCGCAGAGTCTGCCGATGCTGTTGATCGGGTGGTCGCTGCTCGAAGGCCTCGGCGCGGTGCTCATCCTTCCGGCGATCGTGGCGCTGGTGGCATCGAACTTCGCTCGCGAGGACCGGCCGCGTGCCTACGGCCTGCTGTCCGCGGCGATGGCCGTCGCCGTGGCTGCCGGCCCCCTCATCGGCGGCGTCGCCACGACCTACTTCTCGTGGCGCTGGGTGTTCATCGGCGAAGTGATCGCCATCATCGGCATCCTCGCCTTTACGAAGCGCATCGCCGACACCCCGGCGGAAGAGGGCGTGACGCTCGACGTCGTCGGCACCGTGCTCTCGGCGTTGGGACTCGGCCTGATCGTGTACGGCCTGTTGCGGTCGGGCACGTGGGGATTCATCAGCCCCAAGGCGGGAGCCCCGGAATGGCTCGGTCTGTCGCCGGCGTTCTGGCTGATGCTCGGTGGCGGGGTGATGCTGTGGGCCTTCTTCGGCTGGGAGGAGCGGATGATCAGTCAGGGCAGGGAGCCACTCGTCGACCCCGCCCTGCTCGAGGTCGTGCACCTCCGCGCCGGCCTGCTCGCCTTCTTCTTCCAGTTCCTCCTGCTGCTCGGTCTGTTCTTCCTGATGTCGTTGTACCTGACGGTCGCGCTCGGCCTGACGGCAATCGCCACGGGCGTTCGGCTGATGCCGATGTCGATCATGCTCCTCCTCGCTGCGGTCGGCATCCCCAAGCTCCTGCCCAACGCTTCACCGCGTCGTGTGGCGCGCGTCGGCTTCCTCTCCTTGGCCGTGGGCCTGGTGCTGTTGGTCGCCCTGCTCGACGTCGGCACCGGGCCCGAGATCGTCACCTGGCCGCTCATGCTGGCCGGGTTCGGTGCCGGAGCGCTGGCCTCGCAGTTGGGTGCGGTTGCGGTGGGCGCGGTGTCCGACGAACGCAGCGGCGAGGTCGGCGGGCTGCAGAACACGGCCACCAACCTCGGCTCGTCGATCGCCACCGCGCTGGCGGGCGCGGTGTTGATCTCCGCGCTCACGGGCGCCATCCTGAGCGGCCTCGAGAACAACACCGACGTGCCCGCGTCGGTGATCGAGAGCGCTCCGGTACAGCTGGCCGCGGGCGTGCCGTTCATCTCCGACGCCGATCTCGAGGAAGCGCTGGAGGAAGCGCAGGTGCCCCAGGCCACGGCCGACGCGATCATGGAGGAGAACACGGCGGCCCGCGTCGTCGCCCTGCAGGTGTCGTTCGGTCTGCTGGCCCTGTTCGCGGTGGTCGCCCTCTTCTGCACCGGCAAGCTTCCTGAGACGCAGGCGGCATCGAAGGCCACGGAACCTGCAGCAGCGCCTCCCCCCGGCGACTGATCGAGGATGGCAAGACTCACGCCGTCCGGCTCTCGCCGAACCCGAAACGATGCCCTGAGCTCGCTGGATGCTGGTGGTCGAGACCGGCGTCGATCCGGTGACCTTCCGCTTTTCAGGCGGACGCTCTGCCGACTGAGCTACTCGACCGTGTTGTTCGTGCTGGGTGTTCGGCTGTTGCGGCGCTGACATGGCAACGGGGCCGCTCGGCGGCGGCCCCGTAGCGGTCCCGACGGGACTTGAACCCGCGACCTCCGGCTTGACAGGCCGGCGTGAACTCCAGACTTCACCACGGGACCGTGGAGAGATTTTCGGTTTGCACCCCCAACGGGATTCGAACCCGTGCCGCCACCTTGAAAGGGTGGTGTCCTAGGCCACTAGACGATGGGGGCAAGGTGCCTCGTCTCGTTGAGAGCGACGCAAACCTAGCAGCCGCCCCGCGGCCTTCCACCAAAGGAACCGCTGCGTCAGTCGCCCGAAAAGGCGCGGACGGTCCATTCGAGGAGCCACGAGAGGTAACCGTAGAGCTGGTACTCGGCGGTGTCGTCGTGCTCCGACACGACCTCGTCGTCGGGGTCGTCGGAGACGTCGAGCAACGTGCCGAGCACGAGTCGGATCGAGTTGATCGACTGCATGAACGCGGTGAGCTGCGCCTCGTCGATCGACTTGTCACGGCCTTCGATGACGGCTTCGACCGCCTCGATCGACTTGAGCTTGCTGGCCACGAGCTCGACCCGCATCAGCCGCTGGTACTCGGCTTCGAGTTCGGGGTCGTCGGGATGGGCGACGGGGAACAGCCGTGTCAGCATCGCACTCGCCGGACCGGATCCGTCGTCGTCGGAGAGCAGCAGCTCCCGCAGCTCGTCGAGCAGGCGCTGGATCAGGCCCAGCTCGTCGGCGCCGATGTGCAGCCGGTAGTGGTTTCCGGCGCGGTACACCGGTGGTCGGGTCTTGGCCATCACGCGTGCTCACGCATCGTGTTCCAGGGTGGCCCACAAGCCGTGCTCGTGGAGCCGGAACACGTGCATCTCAGCCTGCTCGTGGGTGCCGTTGGCAACCACGGCCTTGCCCTTCTGGTGCACGTCGAGCATCAACTCGGTCGCCTTCTCGAGGGAGTAGCCGAACAGCTTCTGCAGCACCAGCGTCACGTAGCTCATCAGGTTGATCGGATCGTTCCAGACGATCACCACCCAGGGTCGGTCCTCGACCGCCTTGTCGTCGAGATCGGGTTCCTTGACCTCGACCGGGTTGAGCGTGGTGGGCACACCTCCATTCTGGCCTGACTCTCAGCGCATTGGTCGGCCGGACGGCACAGTCGTACGATGCATACGCGATGGCCGTCGGCAGTCGACCACTGGTCCCGTCCCGGCTCGCACCGGGCGGTGTAGCGCATGGTGGCCGGCACGCGTCGACGACGCTGGTCGGCGCCTACCTCGCGCTGACCAAGCCGCGCATCATCGAGCTGCTGCTCATCACGACCGTCCCGGCGATGGTGCTCGCCCAGCAGGGTTGGCCGTCGACGGCGCTCGTCGTCGTGACCTTGATCGGGGGGACGCTGGCCGCCGGTGGCGCCAACGCGTTCAACATGTACGTCGATCGCGACATCGACCAACTGATGGAGCGCACCAAGAACCGGCCGCTCGCGACCGGACGCATCGAGCCCCGTCACGCGCTCGTGTTCGCGGCGGCGCTCGAAGTCGTCGCGTTCGCTGTGCTGTGGTGGGGCGCCAACCTGCTCTCGGCGGTCCTGGCCCTCTCCGCCACCGCGTTCTACGTGCTGGTGTACACCATCTGGCTGAAGCGCACGAGCCGTCAGAACATCGTGATCG
The DNA here is from genome assembly GCA_963722415.1 of Ilumatobacteraceae bacterium. GTDB lineage: Bacteria > Actinomycetota > Acidimicrobiia > Acidimicrobiales > Ilumatobacteraceae > JALOLG01. The sequence continues at coordinate 311,478 of CAVRNI010000027.1, read as the reverse complement.
GCGGTGCCGCCGGCGCGGTCCCGGTGCTCGTCGGGTGGGCGGCGGTCCGCAACGACCTCAGCTGGGAGCCGGTCGTGCTCTTCGCGGCGATGTTCTTCTGGACACCGCCGCACTTCTGGGCGCTCGCCATCAAGTACGCCGACGACTACCGCGCCGCCGACGTCCCGATGCTCCCGGCGGTGGTGCCGCTCGCCGACGCCGTGCGCCAGATGACGATCTACACGGCCCTGCTCGTCGCTTCGACGCTGCTCCTGCTCCCGGTCGCCGATCTCGGACCGATCTACGGCGTCACGGCCGTCGTGCTCGGCGCGGTCTTCCTCGGTGCGACGATCTGGCTCGGCAAGTCACCGACGCCGCAGGCGAGCATGTGGGTGTTCGCCTACTCGATCACGTACGTGACCGTCCTGTTCGGCGCGATGACCCTCGACGTGCTGGTTCGGAACGGAGTGTCGTGACAGGCCCACGCACGCGTTGGGCCGTGTCGCGGCATGTTTGGGATTTCCGGCCCGACGCTGGTGGACGGGTAGTGTCGGGCCGCGTAGGTCCCCCGTGGCCGTTCGATGTCTCACCCCGACAAGCCCGACAAGCGAGTCCCACGTACATGACCACGATCGAATCCAGCCCTGATGCCGTAGGTGCGGCCCGTGGCGAGTCCGCGATCGGGTCGTTCCCGGCGTCGGTGGCAGCGTGGTTGACCTCGACCGACCACAAGCGGATCGGTCGGCTGTACCTCGGCAGCGCGTTCGTCGCGCTCGCGGCGACCGCCGTGATCGGCCTGCTGCTCGGCATCGAACGCATCGACGGCGATGACGTGTTGTTCGACAGCGGCGCGATCCCGCAACTGTTCCAACTCTTCCGGTTCGGACTCGTGTCGTTCACGTTGATCCCGCTCGGCATCGGGTTGTCGATCGCGGTGGTTCCATTGCAGCTGGGAGCCCGCTCGCTGGCATTCCCGCGGCTCGCGCTCGCCGGGTTCTACGGCTGGTTGGGCGGAGTCGTCCTCGTCGTCGTGGCACTCGCCAACAACGGTGGCATCGGCGGTGGCGATGCCGACATGGTCGACCTCTTCCTCGCGGCTCAAGGATTGATCGCACTCGGCGTCATCGCCGCCGCGGTGTCGATCGCGACGACCGTGCTCACGACCCGTGCCCCCGGGATGTCGATGCGACGGGTGCCGCTGTTCTCGTGGTCGGCACTCATCACCGCGATCGGGCTGTTGCTGACGATGCCGGTCCTCGTCGGCGCCCTCGTGTACCTGCTGGTCGACCATCGCAACGCGCGTGCTGTGTTCGGCGGCAACGTGGGGATCGGCGATTGGATCGGCTGGGCGTTCACGCAGCCGGCCACGTACGTGTTCGCGCTTCCCGCGATCGGCGTCGCCGCCGAGTTGTTGCCGGTGACGTTCGGCCGCCGCCAGGTGATGCGCGGCGTCGTCTACACCGGGCTCTCTCTCGTGGGCGTCGGGGCCCTGTCGGCCGTCACGCAGCAGAACCTGCACAGCCTGCCGTGGTCGGGCAGCGGGCTCGACACCGAAGACCTGGGCACCAAGTTCGACGACTTCGTGCCATACGCGCTGTTCAACCTGCTCCCGGTGCTCGGCGTGCTGATCGTGATCGCGATCGGTGCCCTGTCGGCGAAGGGGGCCCGCCCGTCGATCACGTCACCGTTCGTGTTCGCGTTCTTCGGGATCTCGATGATCCTCGTCGGGATGCTCGGCGGCGTGCTGTACCCCATCGACGACCTCGGGCTCCAGGGCACCGTGTTCGAGGAAGGCGCGCTCGTCTACGTCGTGTACGGGGCGGTGCTCGGGATCATGGGCGGTGTCGTCTATTGGGCGCCGAAGCTCTGGGGCCGGGCCTTTCCCGACAAGTCGGCGATGGGACTCGCGGCGCTCGGGATGGTGGCGACGGTGCTCGCTTCGCTCCCGTACTACGTCGCGGGCTTCGCCGATCAACCGGCCGCCTCGCCGACGTACGCCTACGGCGGTCCGGCCGAGCTGTGGAACGCGCTGGTGTTGATCGGGCACGGGTTGATGCTGCTCACCGTCGTGGCGTTCGCCGGGCTCGCCGTCAAGGCGCTGCGAACCGGTGATGGTCCCGGCGACGATCCGTGGGACGCGCAGACGGTCGAGTGGACCACCACCTCGCCGGCACCGATCGACAACTACGCCGAGCTGCCCGTGATCACGTCGGCCGAGCCGGCGCTGGACGCCAAGGCATCGGAGCTGCGACCAGTGACGCTCGCGCTGCCACCAGGGCCGGCTCCGGCGCCACGGCGCCAGATCTTCATCGGCACCGCGCTGGCGTGCGTCGCCGGCACGATGCTGGTCGGTGGCCAGCTCGCGATCTGGGCCCTGATCCGCGACCGCGCGGTCAACGCGGGCGAGCGGTTCCCCGAGTCGTTCGAGATCCCGGAGGTCCCCTCGAACGTGATGTTGATCACGATCTACGCGCTCTGCCTGTTCGCCCAATGGACGGTGTACTCCACCAAGCGGGGCGACCGCATGCACGTCGGCCTCTCGCTCGGCATCGTCACCCTGATGGCACTCGCGTTCGTCAACGCCCAGGCGTACGTGTACCACGCGATGGAGATGCCAGTGGCCGACAGCGCGTACCCCGGCATGTTCTACGCGATCACGGGCACGATCCTGGCGCTGGTCATCATCGGGCTGATCTTCACCGCCGTCACCGCGTTCCGTGTGCTCGGCGGTCGCGGTGGCGAGCTCGAGCTCGTCGCGTCGCACGCCATGTACTGGTATTTCGTCGCCGCCGCCTTCTCTGGCGTCTGGTTCCTCGTGTACGTGACGAAGTGAGTTGATCGATGTTCACGACCGGCACGAAGCTCCTGATCGGATCCAGCGTCATCGCGATCGTCGCCGCCGTGCTGTACGGCGTCACCCAACAGGGCATGCTCGGCACGATCGGTCTCGTGTCGGCATCCGTCGCGCTCGTCTTCCTCACCGCGATCAACCTCTACGTGCGCGACTCGAACGTGTCGGCGGCGGACATCGAGTCCCACGCCACGGCGCCCGCCGCCCGCCGCCCGCCCGCCACCAGCCTGTGGCCGCTCACGGCTGGTCTCGGTGCCACGATGGTCACCGTCGGCATCGTCACGTTCCAGGCGACAACAGTTCTCGGGCTCATCGTGTTGCTGGCCGCGATCACCGAGTGGACGGTGCTGGCCTGGAGTGAGCGGGCGTCGGCGGATCAGGCCTACAACACCGAGGTCCGGGAGCGGATCGCGCTTCCGTTGGAGCTGCCGATCCTCGCTGCCATCGGGGTCGGCGTCATCATCTACTCGATCAGCCGGGTGATGCTCGGGCTGCCGTCGAAGGACGGCGCCGTCCTCACGTTCGTGGTCGTCGCCGCACTCGTTGTGCTCATCGGCAGCCTGACCTCGCGCCGGCGGAGGCTCTCGAGCGGCACCATCGCCGGTGTGTGCACGGTCGCGGTGGTGGCGATCGTCGCCAGTGGAGCCGTGTACGGGTTGAGCGGCGAGCGCACCACGCACCACCACGAGACCACCGGAGCGATCGCCGAGGACGGTGACTGTGGCGCGGAAGAGACCGAGGCCGATGAAGACGCCTCGCAGAACGTGGCCGCCAAGGCGAACGTCGCGGCCTCCATCACGCTCACGGCTGAAGAGCAACTCACGTACAGCGTGCCCGGGTACGACGGCGGGTCCGCCACGCTCAACTTGCCAAAGTCCACCGCCAACAACGTGTTGTTCACCAACGAGTCGGCCGAACCGCGACGTCTGTCGATCGACACCGCCGGTGCGACGGCCGCCGCCGACAGACGCGTGGTGTGCACCGCGCTCGTCGAGGAGGGCGGCACACAGCTGTTGACGGTGCACTTCGCCAAGTCGGGCTTCGCGGCCGAGATCCCGTACGAGTTCACAGTTCCGGGAGTCGACGGAGCCGTCCTGCCCGTGGTGGTGCCATGAGTCGTCGAGGCGGGAGGCCCGAGTTGCACGAGACGCAAGCGTCGACGAGGCCATGGGCACGAGTCAGGACTCAGCAGGCTCACGCGCCGCCGGCATCGCCTCCGGCATCGTGCTGCTCGCCGCGGGATGTGCCGAGGACGCACCGCAGGACACGTGGCAACCAGCCGGCGAGAACGCCCAGCGGATCCACAACCTGCAGTGGCCGGTGTTCCTCACCGCCGGCATCGTCGGTGTGCTCGTCATCGTCGTGCTGATCTACGTCTTCATCCGCTTCCGTGATCGGGGTCAGCCGATCCCCGAGCAGGTCCACGGCAAGCCCGCCCTCGAGATCACGCTCACCGCCATCCCGGCGGTGATCATGGCCGTGATCGCCGGGTTCACGGTGCCGGCGGTGATGGCGCTGGCCAACAGCGACGACACCGAATGCGTCGTCAACGTGACCGGCCAGCAGTGGTGGTGGGAGTACGACTATCCGGTGAGCGAGGACGGGACGATCTGCGGCGTCGCGCCGACATCCGCCGAGGCCAGCCCGATCATCACCAGCGGTCAGCTCGTGATCCCCACCGGAACCAGGGTGCTCGTTCGCGGCACCAGCCGCGACGTGATCCACAGCTTCTGGATCCCCAAGCTGAACGGCAAGAAGGACATCGTGCCCGGCCGAGTGCACTACCTGCGGATGCAGGCCGACGAGCCCGGCATCTACGCCGGCCAGTGCACCGAGTTCTGCGGTCTCTCGCACGCCAACATGCGGATGGAGGCGGTGGCGCTCGACCCGGCCGACTTCCAGCGCTGGGTCGACAACGAGCTCGAGGCGTACACCTCGCCGGACGAGGGCACCGCGGCAGCCGAGGGTGAAGCGCTCTTCATCCAGCAGTGTGCGCGCTGTCACCAGGTCAACGGGCTCGTCGACGACAAGGCCAACGACGACCCGAGCGACGATGCGCTCGTCGTGTCGGCCCCCGACGAGTACGTGTTCAGCGGCGCCGCGCCGAACCTCACCAACCTCATGACCCGCAACACGTTCGCGGGTGCGACCTGGGACCTGCTGACCGAGGAGTGCCGCGACGACGTGTGGAACGCGACGCCGGCCGAGTTCGGCGAGAAGTACCTCGCGGGCGTCACCGAGGAATGCCTCAACGAGGTCGATCTGCGCGAGTGGATCCGTGACGCCCCCTCGAAGAAGCCGATGTACGCCGATCCCGAGGAGCTCGGCCCGACGGACGGCAAGTTCCGTGGTATGCCGTATCTCGCGCTGTCGGAAGACCAGATCGATCTGGTTGTGGCCTACCTGCTCGAGCGGAAATGATGGGAGTGAACTGAGATGGCGATCATCGAACGTCCAACCCCAGCACTCACCACGCCGGCGCCGGTCGCCGTCACCCCCGACTTCGACCTACGGCGTGTTCCGCCGGCCCGTCCAATCGACCGGTTGGCGGTCGTGGGTGTTCACGATCGACCACAAGAAGCTCGGGATCATGTACGGCGTCACGGCCATGTTCTTCTTCCTGCTCGGTGGTGTGGAGGCCCTCCTGATCCGGGCCCAACTCGCCGGACCGAACGGCACCATCCTGTCGGCCGAGAAGTACAACCAGATGTTCACGATGCACGCCACGACGATGATCTTCCTCTTCGTCATGCCGATGGTGGCAGGGTTCGCCAACTACCTGCTGCCGTTGCAGATCGGCGCCCGTGACGTCGCGTTCCCGCGCATCAACGCGTTCGGATTCTGGACGCTGCTCTTCGCCGGCATCTTCCTCAACACGTCATGGTTCCTCGGGGGCGCGCCCGACGGTGGCTGGTTCATGTACGCACCGAACTCCTCGGTGCCGTTCTCGCCGACGCACGGCGTCGACTTCTGGGCGCTCGGGCTGCAGATCGCCGGTCTCGCCTCGCTGACGGGTGCGCTCAACCTGATCGTCACCGTCATCAACATGCGGGCACCTGGCATGTCGCTGATGAAGATGCCGATCTTCACGTGGATGGCGCTGGTCGTGCAGTTCCTGCTGGTGTTCGCGATCCCGGTGATCACCGTGGCGCTGTTCCTGCTGATGTTCCAGCGTTCGTTCGACGCCACGTTCTTCTCGGTCGAGGCGGGCGCCGATCCACTGCTGTGGCAGCACCTGTTCTGGATCTTCGGCCATCCCGAGGTGTACATCCTCGTGCTCCCCTCGTTCGGGATCGTGTCCGAGGTGCTCCCGGTCTTCTCCCGCAAGCCGTTGTTCGGGTACCCGTTCGTGGTGTTCTCCGGAGCCGCGATCGGGTTCGTCGGATGGGGGGTGTGGGCCCACCACATGTTCGCCTCCGGGCTCGGGCCGATCAGCGTCGCCGTGTTCTCGGTCTCGACGATGGCGATCGCCATCCCCACCGGCGTCAAGATCATCAACTGGACGCTGACGATGTGGGGCGGCAAGCTCCAGTTCACCACCGCGATGCTGTTCGCGATCGGCCTGATCATCGAGTTCACGATCGGTGGCCTCTCGGGCGTCACCCACTCCGTCGCGCCGTCCGACACGCAGCAGACCGACACCTACTACATCGTCGCCCACTTCCACTACGTGCTGTTCGGTGGTGCGATCATGGGCTTCTTCGCCGGCCTCTACTACTGGTGGCCGAAGTTCTTCGGCAAGATGCTCGGCGAGCGGCTCGGCAAGTGGAACTTCTGGTTGATGGTCATCGGCATGAACCTCACGTTCGGCCCGATGCACATCATCGGCCTGCAGGGCCAGCCACGACGCATGTACCAGCACACGACGGAGCGCAATGGCGAAGGGTTCTTCAACATCGGGTTCTGGAACGCCATCGCGTCGGTCGGTGCGTTCATCATCGCCATCGGGGTCCTGTTGTTCCTCGTCAACGTGTACAAGTCACATCGCAAGGGCACCCCGCCGGCGCCGCTCGACCCGTGGGACGCCCGCAGCCTCGAGTGGATGACGACCAACCCGCCCAAGGAGCACAACTTCGACCAGATCCCCACCGTGCACGCGCTCGACGAGTTCTTCCACCGCAAGTACGAAGACCGCGGTACCGAGGATCATCACGACTACCAGCTGGTGGCGACCGCGGAAGACATCCTCGCCGAGCAGGAGGCCAACGCCGACCAGCACATCCACATGCCGTCGCCGTCGTACTGGCCGGTGGTCGTCGCCTTCTCGCTGCCAGTGATGGCCTACGGGATCATCTACCACACCTTGTTGATCGTGATCGGAGCCGCGATCGCCCTCCTCGGCCTGTTCGGCTGGGCGCTGGAGCCCTCGGTGGCCGACCCGTCCGACTACGACCCGCCCCCGCCCGACGGCGCCGTCTCGACGGAGGTGGCCGTCAGTGGCTGACGTCGCGGTTCACGAACCCTCACTGCACGGCGGCGACGACGCTCATGGCGGCGCGCACGAAGCCCACTACAGCTCGACCGGGCTGTCGAACAACAAGCTCGGGATGTGGCTGTTCCTCGGCTCCGAATGCCTGTTGTTCGGCGGTCTGATCAGCACCTACATGCTGTATCGCGGCCGGCACTCCGAGAACCTCGGGCCCGACCAGCTGTGGGACATCCCGTTCACGTCGGCGTCGAGCTTCGTGCTGTTGATGAGCTCGCTGACGATGGTGCTGGCCGTCTCGGCGGTCAAGCGCGGCGAAGACCGCAACACCAAGCTGTGGCTGTCGATCACGGCGCTGCTCGGATCCCTCTTCGTCGCCGGTCAGGTGTACGAGTTCACGACGTTCTACCGCGAGGGGCTCGGCTACACGACGAGCCTGTTCTCGTCGAGCTTCTACACGCTGACCGGCTTCCACGGTGTGCACGTGTCGGTCGGCATCATCATGTTGCTGTCGCTCGTCGGAATGGTCTCGAAGGGACGCATCCATGGCGACAAGGCGGAGGTCGTCGAGCTGATCGGGCTCTACTGGCACTTCGTCGACATCGTGTGGATCCTGATCTTCACCCTCGTCTACCTGATCCCGGCATGATGTGATGACGGATGGCGCCCGATGACCACTGACACGACCTCCGACATGACTGACGAACCCGGACACGACACCGACGCGGCCGTCATCGACGACTGGCACGGCTCGCACGGGCTCACCGATCTGGGTTACGTGCAAGTCGCCGTGGTGCTGGCGATCATCACCGGTCTCGAAGTGTTCGCCAGCTACACCGACTGGCTGGGCCGGGCCTTCCTACCGATCCTGCTCGTGCTGATGATCGTGAAGTTCTTCAGCGTGGTGCTGTTCTTCATGCACCTGCGCTTCGACTCGAAGATCTTCAGCGCGCTGTTCTATGCGGGCCTGTTCCTCGCCGTCGGCGTCTACATCGTCGCCCTCTTCACGTTCCACTTCTTCGACGTGTGACCGCGGGGTGTTGGCGTCGGTGCTGGCCCAGGCTTCGCTCACCGCCGATCCGTTCCGATTCGTCTGGCATCCCGAGGTCTGGCTGCTCGTCGCGTTCCTGATCGGCGCCTACGTGTACATGGTGCGCGTGATCGGACCGGACGCCGTGCCGTTCGGCCAACCGCCGGTGAGCCGTCGCCAGGGGTGCTACTTCGTCGCCGCGATGTTGATGTTGTGGGCGGCGAGCGACTGGCCGATCCACGACCTCGGTGAGCAGTACCTGTACTCGGTGCACATGTTGCAGCACATGATGCTCAGCTACTTCCTGCCGCCGCTGGTGCTGCTCGCCACGCCAGAGTGGCTGCTGCGAACACTGATCGGCAACGGTCGCGTGTACAGCGCGGTGCGGTGGCTGTGCCGGCCGATCGCCGCCGGGATCATCTTCAACATGGCGGTGATGGTCACGCACGTGCCAGGGGTGGTCAACGCGTCCGTCGAGAGTGGTCCGCTGCACTACGGCCTGCACGTTCTCGTCGTGACGACGTCGCTGTTGATGTGGATGCCAGTCGTGGGTCCGTTCCCGGAGTTCCGCATCGGTCCGGCCGCCGCGACGATCTACCTGTTCCTCCAATCGGTCGTCCCGACGGTGCCCGCCGGATGGCTGGTGTTCGCCGAGGGGACGGTCTACAAGCACTACGGCGAACAGCCGGTCCGCGTGTGGGGGATCAGCCCGACCGACGACCAGCAGATCGCAGGGGCGATCATGAAGGTCGGCGGCAGCATGTTCCTGTGGACGATCGTGGTCTACGTGTTCTTCACGAAGGTCGCGTCCTCGTACGGCGAGTCGCACAGCTACCGGCGCGGTGTGCAGATGCCGACCGCCGAGATCACCGGCCACGACGAAGCACCGCTCACGACGGCCGACGTCGAGCGGGAGTTCGCCCGCGTGCCGGCCACACCGGAACCGGACTGACCCGCCCGCACCCCGACCGGTAGCCTCACCGCCACTGTGATCGACGTCCGACTGCTGCGTACCGACCTCGAGGGTGTCCGCGCCGCGCTCGGCCGGCGGGGCGATCCGGCGTTGCTCGCGACCGTCGACCACGCGGCCGACCTCGACGCCCGCCTCCGCGACATCACGTTCGAGCGTGACGCGATCAGAGCCAAGGTCAACGAGATGTCGAAGGACGTCGGCCGGCTACGTCGCACGGGTGAAGTCGCGGCTGACATCGCCGCCGCCGAATCGCTCCAGGCCGAGAGTCGGGCGCTCGGCGACGAGGAGAAGATCCTCGCCGCCGAGCACGACGCGGTCAGCGGCGCCTTGCGCGACGACCTCCTGGTGATCCCCAATCTGCCGCATCCCGACGCGCCTGATGGCGTCGGTGGCGACGACAACCCCGTCGTCAAGGGACCGTTCCTCCCCGCGTCGTTCCCCGATCACCAGCGGGTGCCGCACTGGGACGCCGCCACCGGACTCGGCATCCTCGACAACGAGCGCGCCACCAAGATCTCCGGGGCGATGTTCACGATGCTGCGCGGCCCCGGGGCGACGCTCGGCAGGGCACTGTGCCAGCTCGCCCTCGATCGCAACGCCGACGCGTTCGAGGAGATCCGCCCGCCGTCGTTGGTCTCGACGGCCACCCTCACAGCCACCGGTCACCTGCCGAAGTTCGCCGACGACGCGTTCGCGATCGAGCGCGACGACCTGTGGTGCATCCCGACGGCCGAGGTGCCACTCACGTCGATCTACTCCGACGAGGTGCTCGACGAGGCGGCGCTGCCGCTGCGGTTGATGGCCTACACGCCGTCGTTCCGGCGGGAGGCGGGCTCGGCGGGACGGGACACCCGCGGCATGCTGCGCGCCCACGAGTTCGACAAGGTCGAGATCCTCGCCCTCGCCACACCGGATCAGGCGCCGGCGTTGCTCGAGGAGATGGTCGGGCGGGCCGAGCGCACGATCGCCGAGCTCGAACTGCCGTACCGCATCATCGAGATCTGCACGGGCGACATGGGGCAGAGCCACCATCGCAGCTTCGACATCGAGGTGTATGCGCCGGGCTGTGATCAGTGGCTCGAGGTGTCGTCGGTCAGCTGGTTCAGCGACTACCAGGCGCGCCGGGCCAACGTCAGGTACCGCGTCGAGGGCGAGAAGGGCACGCGCCTCGTCCACACCCTCAACGGCTCGGCCCTGGCCGTGCCGCGGGTGTGGGCGGCGATCATCGAGAACCGGCGGCAGGCCGACGGCTCGATCGTCGTGCCCGAGGCGTTGCGCCCGTACATGCGCGGCATCGATGTGATCGGCGCCGTGTGACGGATCGTCCCGCCGACGTGATCCGCGATCGGCGCGTGCAGTACGAGACGGCCGGGCTCGACGTCGACGATCTCGACCGCGACCCGATGGTGCAGTGGCAGCGCTGGCACGCCGACGCGTTCGAGGTCGGCATGGCCGAACCGAACGCGATGACGCTCGGCACGGTCGACGCCGACGGCACTCCCGACGCCCGGATCGTGCTCGTGCGCGGCGCCGACGAGCACGGCTTCGCGTTCTTCACGAACTACGCGAGCGCCAAGAGCCGCCAGCTCGAAGCGCTCGGCGCCGCGTCGGCGGTGTTCAGCTGGCTCGATCTGCACCGCCAGGTTCGGGTGCGCGGGCACGTCGAGCGGCTCGACGACGCCGCGAGCGACGCCTACTTCGCCTCGCGCCCGCGCCCGAGCCAGATCGGCGCGTGGGCGTCGCCGCAGAGCGAGGTGATCGCCGACCGGGCCGAGCTCGACCGCCTCGTCGCCGCCGTCGAGGAGCGCTTCGCCGGGTCCGACGTGCCGCGTCCACCGCACTGGGGCGGGTGGCTGCTGGTCCCCGAGGTCTTCGAGTTCTGGCAGGGCCGCCCGAGCCGTCTCCACGATCGCCTCCGCTATCACCGCGCCGGCGACACCTGGCAGATCTCCCGCCTCGCCCCCTGACACCCCCGGATCTGTCTGCTTCAGATTGCCCGAGGGTTCATCTGGCGCAGACAGTTCGTAGAATGGAGGCATGGTGCGAACGGTCGCCGACCCAGCCAACCCGCCTGCGACGCTGCCGCAGGCGAACGACCTGTGCTGGTGTGGCAGCGGCCGCAAGTACAAGCGGTGCCACCGCAAGGTCGAGGGCCGGGTGGTGCCCGGCGAGGTCACACCGATGCGTGCCGTGCCGGCCCACATCGGGCGCCCGCCGTACGCCGACACGGGTGAGTTCGTGCCGTGGGACGAGCCCCGCATCAAGTCGCCCGACGTGATCGAGCGGATGCGGCGGGCCGGGTCGGTGGCGGCCGAGATCCTGCGTCTCGCCGGCGAAGCGGTCCGGCCGGGTGTCACGACCGACGAGATCGACGCGTACGTCCACGACCTCTACGTCGAGCGCGACGCCTACCCGAGCCCGCTCAACTACCACGGTTACCCGAAGAGCCTGTGCACATCGGTCAACGAGGTCATCTGCCACGGGATCCCCGACTCCCGCGTGCTCGTCGACGGCGACATCGTCAACCTCGACGTCACGGCCTACATCGGGGGTGTGCACGGCGACACCAACGCCACGTTCTACGTGGGCGACGTCGACCCGGTCAGCCGCCGCCTCACCGAGGTCACCGAGGAGTGCATGTGGCACGGCATCGAGGCCGTGGTGCCCGGCCGTCCGTTGAACGACATCGGCAAGGCCATCGAGCAGCACGCCAAGCAGCACCACTACGGCGTGGTGCGGGCGTTCATCGGCCACGGCATCGGCGAGCAGTTCCACACCGACGTCCAGGTGTTCCACTACTACGAGCCGCGGGCCAACATGATCATGCGCCCCGGCATGACGTTCACCATCGAGCCGATGATCACGCTGGGGACGTGGCAGCACCGGATGTGGGACGACGGGTGGACCGCGGTCACCACCGACGGCAAGCGCACGGCCCAGTACGAGCACACGGTGCTCGTCACCGACACCGGCGTCGACGTGCTCACCGGCGGGCCGGGTGCCGTCTCGCCGGTCGCACCGTGGCATCGAGCGCCCTGACGTCGCGAACCTGGCGGCATCGTGCGCTGACCGTCGTCACGCTGGTCGCGATCGGCGTCAGCAGTTGTGGTGACGACGATGGCGCCAGTAGCGGTGACACCGTCGTCGTGTCGGATGCGTGGGCCCGCTCGAGTCCGGCGGGCGTTGCCGACGGTGTCGCGTACATGACTCTGGAGAGCCCGCTCGACGATCAACTGATCGGCGTCTCGGCCCCGACGGACGTCGCGGCGTCGGTCGCGCTGCACGAGACGATGCTCGTCGACGGACCGGCTACCGCCGGCACCACACACGACACGACGGACGACACGGCAGCGGAGATGACGATGCGTCACATCTCGGCCGTGGTGCTTCCGGCGGGTGAGACGGTGACGTTGGAGCCGGGCGGGCTGCACGTGATGCTCGTCGGACTGGCCGGACCGCTCGAGTCGGGTTCGTCGTTCGATCTCACGCTGACGTTCGCCACCGCGGCGCCCGAGACGGTGACGGTCGACGTGCGCGACGAGGCCCCGTGACGGGAATCGGCCGTTTGCGGTGGATGGCGGCGGTCATCGCGCCGGCCCTCCTCCTCGGTGCCTGCGGTGGATCGGACGACGCCGGGGGGCGGCTCCCCGACGTCGAGGTCCAGACCCTGCGTGACGGCGAAGCGTTCCGGCTCGACGAGCTCGAAGGACCGGCCGTCGTCAACCTGTGGGCGACGTGGTGCGCGCCGTGCAAACGTGAGCTTCCTGAGTTCGAAGCGGTGCATCGATCGTTGGCCGGCGAGGTGACGTTCGTCGGTGTGAACATCGGCGACGACGGCGATGAGGCGGCCGACTACCTCGACGATCTCGGGATCACGTACGACCAGTACCTCGACTTCGACAGCGAGTTGACGGCGGCGCTGAAGACCGCGACGTTGCCGGTGACGCTGATCATCGACGCCGACGAACAGATCGCCCTGCGCCACATCGGCCCGCTCGATCAGGACGAGCTCATCGAGGCGATCGAGCAGCAGGCACGCGGATCGACCTGAACAAGCCGACGATCGCGACGACGGCCGCGACGACGCCCACCGTCAATGCTCCGACCGTCACCGCTCGGTCGATCCAGTACGGCACGTCAGTGGGCAACAATGCCTTGCTCAGGCCGGCGCGGCGGTCGAACCCCCATGCGGCCAGCTCGAGCCCGGCGATCGCGGCCGCCGCGTACCCACCAGGTGTCGGCCCGAGCACCCACGCCGCGATGGCGAACGCCACGGCGAGCACCGGCAGCAGCCACCAGACCGGACGCGGTCCGGTGACGCTCGGGAGGGACGCGTAGCCGATCCACCCGATCACCGCCGCGATCGCGCCCACGCCGACGAGCACCGGCCCCCACGCCCGCCGCGTCGGCGCCATGAAGGCCACCACGATCATGATCACGCCGAACGCCGCGCCGAGCACCAACGGCCATCGCGACGGAGCGGGCATCAACGTGCTCACGATCCGGACATTCACCGCGGTTCCGTCGACGACGATCGGCACCACATCGGTGAAGACCTGGTCGCCCGGTCGCGTGCCTGCCGGTGCGGCCGGCAGCATCAGGTGGGAGCGGTGGTCGTGCCAGGCGTACTCGCCGCTGCCGGGCGGCGCAACCTCGGCCCAGTCCGGCTCGGCGGCGGCCGACGCACTCTCCGGAATCGAGCTGCCGCCGTACCGGGAGCCGTTGATGTACGCGGCCGGCGAGCGCCGGTTCTCGTACACCGTTCCGTCGGCGGCGAAGCGCAGGTACGGCTCGCTCTCATAGCCCATCACGTCGACCTCGACCCCGGGATCCACCCGCAGCAGGACGAACGCGTCGCCGCCGACGATCGACACCGCGATCGACGGCGTCGGTGGATCGACGGCGACGACCTCGGAGCGGAAGTCGGTGGGTCGCGCGCTGTCGGCGATCGCGGCCGAGGGCGAGGCCACGACGGCGCCGGCCACGACCGCCACGAAGACGCCGATCGCGTGTCTCCGGGTGATGACCCTCGGTACCAACCGGGCCCAACGCCGGCCGGGCCCGATCATGCGCTCTCGAGGAGCTGTTCGAGATCGCCGGCGAGGTCGTCGGCTGGCACGCCGAACTGCCAGGTGAGTGCGAGCCGGCCGGCGTCGTCGACGACGTAGAGCTGTGGGGAGTGAGCCACCTCGATCTCGCCGGCGGCGTTCGATTCGACGAGATAGCTCACGCCGAACGGGTCGGCGGCGGCGCGCAGTTCGGCCGCATCGTCGGTGGCGAGCGTGTGGCCACCGTCGACGAAGCTGCTGACGTAGTCGGCCAGCACCGGTGTGTCGCGTTCCGGATCGATGGTCACCATCGCCACTTCGACGCTGTCGGCGTCGTCGCCGAGCTGACGCAACGCCGTGCGCAGATCGGACATCGTCGTCGGGCAGACGTCGGGGCAGTTGGTGTAGCCGAAGTACACGACGAGCAAGCCGGCCGGCTGCGCGCGGAGCTCGAACGGCTCACCGCCCCTGCTCACGTCGGGCAGTGCGACCGCGTCGACCTGCGGCGCCGGCTCGAGCGTGTAGCCGACGAGCTCACGTCCCCCGTCGCCCCCACATGACGCGAGCGTGACGACGATCGTGACAAAGGACGCGGCAACAGCGACGGCGCGCCGGAGGTTCACGGCCCTGAGATTCATGGCGACGTCTCCAACTCGCGGATGTAGGCCAGCACCGCCTCGATCTCGTCGTCGCTCAGGCCGGTGACGGGCATCTTCACCGCATAGCCCTCCACCAGGTCGGCATCGGGGTCGGTGATCGACCGGCGCAGGTAGGCGTCGTCGGCGACGACGGTCGAACCGTCGGCGAGGGTCACCTCCGAGCCGTAGAGACCGGCGAGCGCCGGACCGACTCCGCCGGTGCCGTCGGCCCCGTGGCACGACGCGCACCCGCTCGTGTTGGCGATCCTCCGGCCACGTTCGGCCTCCGGCGACATCTCAGGCCGGCTCGATCCGCCGCACGCCGCGGCGACGACGAGGAGGATGATCAACACCGGGCCGAGCGGGGCCACATTCACACCGGTCGCGGTCGTCGCCATCGAGTCGAGAGTTCCCGATCAGCCCGTCGCTTCGATCGCGCCGGGTTCGTCGAGGAACCCGACGAGGTCGGCGCGGGCACGCGCGACGCGTGAACGGATCGTTCCGATCGGGCACCCGAGCAGCTCGGCCGCCTCGTCGTAGCGCAGCCCCAGCACCTGGGTGGTCACGAACGCGGCCCGCCGATCGGGGTCGAGCAGCGCGAGGAGCCCGTCGAGCTCGGCCGACTCGTTCGGCATCGAAGTCGCCGCCGGCTGGTCGGCGAGACGCTGTTGCAGCCGGCGTGCGCGTCGGCGCCGGCGGGTCGAGTCGACGCAGACCCGCCGGGCG
This sequence comes from Ilumatobacteraceae bacterium, assembly GCA_963722415.1. Classification (GTDB taxonomy): domain Bacteria; phylum Actinomycetota; class Acidimicrobiia; order Acidimicrobiales; family Ilumatobacteraceae; genus JALOLG01. The sequence continues at coordinate 295,807 of CAVRNI010000027.1, read as the reverse complement.
ATCGTGAGGATCCAATGGCGGGCGGGGCCGTCCGCCCGGTAGCGGTGCAGCGATCCGATGGCGCGCTCGAACGTCTCCTGAGCGAGGTCGTCGGCCGTGTCGGGATCGCCGAGGTAGCGGCACATCTTCCACACGTCGCGTTGCGTCTCGGCGATGAACCGCTCCAAGGCGGAGTGGTCGCCGTCACGCGCGGCGATCAGGAGCTGGGTCAGGTGATCCACCGGTGACAGTCAATCGGCATTGCCCGGTCGATCGGCGGGAACCGAGTCCCAGGCCGGATCGACCATGAATGTCGTGGAATGCACGTCAGCTCGAGAACTGATTTCGGCCGCGGTCGACGACGAACTGCCGGCAGCCCAGCTGCGGCTGCTCGACGACCACCTCGAGGGATGCCCGCTCTGTCGGGCGTACGCCGAGCGGGTCTCGGCGCTCACGCGGACGGTGCGGCTCCGCGGTGTCGAGCCGCTGCCTGATCTCACGGCCCGAGTGCTCGACCGGGCGCGTCCGCCGCGGCTGGGACGCGGTGGTTGGCTGCGACCCGCGCTGGCATGGGTCGCGGTGGTGATCGCCGCGCAAAGTGTGCAACCGCTCGTGTTCGGCGACGCGGCCGGTGCCACGACGCACATCGCGCGGCACCTCGGTGCGTTCGGCTTGGCCTTGTCGCTCGGCATGGCGTACGCGGCGTGGCGTCCGCATCGCGCGTTCGGGATGCTGCCGTTCGCGGTGGCGCTGGTGGCGACCACGCTGCTGAGCGCCGTGTTCGACGTGACCGACGAGGTGAGCACGCCGCTCGCCGAGGCGGTGCACCTCAGTGAGTTGGTCGGGCTGGTGCTGCTGTGGATGATCGCCGGCTCACCTGGCTGGGAACGGTTGACGACCCGCCACGGGCAACCGCTACGGCGTTGACGGACGCCGACCACCACTCGAACAGCGCATCGTCGGGTGCCGTGGTACCGCAGGCGTAGGCCGCGGCGACGGCGCGGCCACACTCGAGCACGTCGCCGTCGCGCAGGAGCTGGGCGGCGGGGCCGAGGTCGCCGGCCGGCCACGGCAGCGACGCCAGGGCTGCCGGGCCGAGCCGGATCGCGTGGGCCGACAACCCGGTGCCGGCGGCGGCGTGCCATGCGGCGGCCGCGGCGACGGGCGACGTGAGAACCGCCGCCAACTCCCACACGGTGGTGTCGGCCGTCGGCACCAGCGAGCTGACGGGCACGCCCGGCAACCACGCGCCGCACGGATCGGCGACCGCCTCGACGATTCGGGTCTGGTTGGCGACGAGCACCTTGGGGACCAGCTTGCGTCGGGCCCAGGCGCGCATGCGCGCGTCGAGTCGTCCGACGTCGACCCGGGGAGCCGAGAACGTCCGTTTGGCGAAGCGCACCGGGCGTTCGCCCCAGTGGCAACGTCCGGGATCGATCAGCCCGCTCGTCACCAGCGGCGGCCCGGACCCGGAATCGGACACGGCGGGGATCAGCCCGTAGTACTCATCGCGGAAGTTGAGGCTGCACCGCGCTCGGTCGCCGACCGTCCCGTCGGTCGCCAACGAGGGAAGTTGCGGTATTCCGAGCTCGTCGGTGACGACGTGCGACCACGTCGCATCCGACCCCACCGGCGTCGAGACGGCTCCGGCACGGCGCCGGCCCGTCGATCCGAAAGCCGAGGGCACACACGAGCACCTGGGCGTCGAACACGTGGTGCGGCGACCACCACGACCAACACATCGACCCCGAGGCGGTCGCGTCCGCACGCACCGGCCCCGCGTCGCGCGACGCCAGGATCGACTGTGGCAGCACCAGGCCGACGCGGCCGTCGCCGGGTTCGGCGAGCCGGATCGCGAGGGAGAGGAACTCGGCGGCCGCATCCGCGTACGGCCCGCCGCCGTGATGGCTGGCGCCGCCGCGGGTCGTCGACGCGGACAGCTGCGACAGGAACGGCGGGTTCCCCAACACCACGTCGAAATGGCGCCCTCCCCAGTCGAAGGCGAGGGCGTCGGCGAGGATCAACTCGGCGCCCGGGACGTCAGCCGACGCGATCGCGCGGGGGTCGAGGTCGACACCCGTCAACGTCGCCCGCCGGCCGAGAGCGTGGAGTCGCCGCGCCGCGGCAGCCAGGAACCGCCCATCGCCGCACGCCGGGTCGAGCACTCGCACCGGTCGGTCGTCCGCGCCGGCGACCGCGAACGTGTCGTCGATGGTGCGTTCGACGACCAGCTCGACCAGGTCGTCGGGCGTGCACCAGGCGCCCAGCTGCTTGCGCGTGCGCCTGGTCGATTCCGTCGTCGGCACACCGCGAGCGTAGGGTCCGATGCCGTGCCGGACCGGTTCCTCCGTTTCGACCGTGACGACTGGGCGGTGCTCCGTGCGGCGACGCCGATGACGTTGCGCGAGTCCGATCTCGTCCAGTTGCGCGGCATCAACGAGCAGATCGACCTCGACGAGGTCGTCGCCGTGTACCTGCCGCTGAGCCGCCTGCTCAACCTCTACGTCAACTCGACCCAGGACTTGCATCGGGTGTCGGCGACGTTCCTCGGGACGATGGCGCCGAAGGTGCCGTACGTGATCGGTGTGGCCGGCAGCGTGGCGGTCGGCAAGAGCACGTTCGCCAGGATCCTGCAAGCGTTGCTCGCCCGGTGGCCCGACCATCCGAAGGTCGATCTGGTGACGACGGACGGCTTCCTCCATCCGAACGCGGTGCTGGAGGAACGCGACATCATGCACCGCAAGGGATTCCCGGAGAGCTACGACACGCGGCGGCTGCTGCGGTTCCTCCGCGAGTTGAAGAGCGGCGTCGCCGAGGTCGATGCACCGGTCTACAGCCACGTCGTGTACGACATCGTCGAAGGCGGCCGGGTGACCGTGTACCAGCCCGACATCCTGATCCTCGAAGGGCTGAACGTGCTCCAGGTCGGCGATGGCGGCAAGGAGTTCGTGAGCGACTACTTCGACTTCTCGATCTTCATCGACGCCGCTGAGGAGGACATCGAGCAGTGGTACGTCGAGCGCTTCCTGAAGCTCCGCGAGTCGGTGTTCCAGAACCCGGAGAGCTTCTTCAAGCACTTTGCGCATCTCACCGACGAGCAGGCGATCGAGACCGCGCGCTCGATCTGGACGTCGATCAACGGGGTCAACCTGCGCGAGAACATCCTCCCGACCCGCGAACGCGCGTCGTTGATCCTCCACAAGTCGGCCGACCACCGCGTCCGCGAGGTCGAACTGCGCAAGCTCTGACGGTCGCGCCTTCGCCGATCGACTGCTCGACGTTCAGGCTGCCCGACGCAACCATTGGGGGAGGTCGGCCAGCGAGGCGAGCTCGGAGAACTCCTCGCCGTGGTCGGCGACGTGCTCATGGTCCCAGAGCAGGTGGTACGGCACGTGGACCGCGCTGCCACCGATCTCGAGCACCGGCAGGATGTCGCTGCGCACCGAGTTGCCCACCATCAAGAAGCGCTCGGGCTCGACCCCGACGTGGCGCAGGATCCGCCGGTAGGACGTCGGGTCCTTCTCGAGCAGGATCTCGAAGTACTCGAAGTGGTGTTCGAGTCCCGACGTGGTGATCTTGCGCGTCTGGTGCACGAGGTCGCCCTTCGTGAGCAGGAGCAGGCGATGGTCACGCCCGACCTCGGCGAGCACCTCCGGGACGTGGGGGAGCAACTGCACCGGTTCGGTCAGCATGTCGTAGGCGAGGTCGACGAGCCGGCCGATGACCTGCGCCGGCACGTTGGCGCTCGACACCGTGATCGCGCACTGCACCATCGACAACGCGAACGCCTTGACGCCGTAGCCGGACGTCGACAGGTTGGCCCGCTCGGTCTGGCGCAGCGCCGCCGCGAGATCGATGCCCGCTGGGGTGAACGGTGTGAGCAACTCGACGAACCGCTCTTCGGCGACCACGAAGGCGTCCTCGCTGCGCCACAGCGTGTCGTCGGCATCGAACCCGATCACGTCGTAGTCGTGCGCGTTTCCCATCGCCACCGACGGTATCGGTCGAACCGCAGTCGTGTCCCGACGAATCAGCGATGGCCGAGGGATCGAGGCCGAATCAGCGATGCCAGGATCAGCGGTGAATGGCGTTGAGGTAGTTGTAGACCGTGATCCGGCTGACGCGCATCGCGTCGGCGACGTCCTCGACGGCGCGGCGCAAGATGAACGCGCCGCGTTCGTCGAGCAGCCGCACCGCGAGCTGCTTGTCCTCGCGCGAGAGCATCGGGAGCGGCCCGCCGAGCTCGGCCTCGACGGCATCGATCAGGCGGTCGAGCGCCCCGTGCAGCGGCGGCATGCGCACCGCCCCGACCGTGGCGCCTTCCCACACGAGCGGGACGTCGGACGGCTCGCGTTCGGATGGTGCGACGAGGGAGGCGCCGACGGCGTCGACGACGGGTCGGACGGCGCGGACGAGCGGATGCTCCCCATTCACGATGGGCCGCCTGGCTCGGCGCTCACGTCGAGGTTGACGTGCGTCGCGCCGTTGGCGAAGGCGGCCCGGATCACGGCCGCGACGACGTCGGGCATCAGCGCCGCGTCGACGGTGCAGCTCGAGCCGAACGGGCCGAACTCGACATCGGCACCGAGCTCGGCCACCGCCTCGACGGCGGCCACCACGTGCGGCCCGGGGTTGCCCGCGACGAACGGCTCGATCGTGAACTCGAGGTGCTGCACGGCACGTCAGCGTAGGGCACGCGCGCCGAGCGGGCACCGGCCGCGCGTGCGGTGGAGCGGTCACACACCCATCACCCGGAGGAGCTCGTCCGAGCGGGCCACGCAGTCGTGACCGGCCGCCCCGAACGCCTCGTTGAGACGGTTGAGGGCCTGCTTGAACGAGCCGTTCCAGTCCTGACCGAAGCGGTCGCGGGCGGGTCCCGTCCACGCGGTGCCGTTCAGCACACCGTCGACGGTCGACATCAGCTGGTTGATGGCCTCGATCTGGTTGGTGAGCGTGCGGCCGAGGGTGGCCAGCTGCTCGGGGTTGGCGCCGTACATCGACATGGTCGTCCTCTCATCTCCGAATCCGGGTGGTCGGCGTCGTTCGATCACCTGTGGGCACCGAGTCGGGCCGACGGGAATCACGACTCGAAGCCGGTGAGGAGCGGGAGCACCATCGCCCAGCTGTCCGGCACGAAGCCCGTCTCCCGCGCGAGCGCGTGGAGCTCTGACGCAGTCACGTGACGGATCTCGGCGACCTCACCGTCGACGAACCGAAACGGTCCGTCGTGCACGACCCGGTAGCAACGTCCGATCAGGCGCACCGCGTCGTCCTCGTACCGGCCGGCGCCGACCAGTTCCACTTCGGTGTCGTCGATGCCGAGCTCCTCGGCGAGCTCGCGTGCCGCAGCCTGCTCGTACGTCTCGCCACTCGCCACGACGCCTCCGACACACACGTCCCACATCCCTGGCCAGATGTCCTTGCCGGTGGAACGCCGGTGGACGAGGAGCCGTCCGTCCGATCCGAGCACCGCGATCGCGACCGAACGGTGACGAAGGTTCGCGGCGCGGATGCGCGAGCGCGTCGCGACCTCGATGACCCGATCGTGCTCGTCGACGACGTCGACGAGTTCCTGGCCGTTCTGTTCGTCGTGGTCCAGTTCCTCGTGCGCACGAAAAGACCTACCATGCGGCGATGACGGTCGAAACGCTGCGCGAAGAAGCCAAGGATCTCCACGACGAGACGGTCCGCCTGCGACGCCAGCTCCACGAACGCCCGGAGCATGGCAACGAGCTGCCCGTGACCAGGGAGATCGTGCTCGAGGCGATCGACGGCTTGCCGCTCGACGTCGAGCTGCACGAGACCATCGAGCGGGATCGCGGCACTGCTCACGGGCGACAAGCCCGGTCCCACGGTGCTGCTGCGCGGCGACATGGACGCCCTGCCCCTGCACGAGGACACCGGGCTCGACTTCAGCTCGCGCAGCGACGGAACGATGCACGCCTGCGGGCACGACACGCACGTCGCGATGCTCGCCGGTGCGGCCCGGTTGCTGTCGGCACGGCGCGACGTCATCCCCGGTCGGGTGCTGTTCATGTTCCAGCCCGGTGAGGAGGGCCACCACGGGGCGCGCTTCATGCTCGACGAAGGGCTGCTCGACGTGCCGCCCCTCGCCGACGGCACGCCCTCGCCCGTGACGGGAGCATTCGCACTTCACATCACGTCGACGCTGCCGTCGGGGTGGGTCAGCTCCCGTGGTGGGCCGATCATGGCGTCGGCCGATCGGTTCCTCATCGACGTGGTCGGTCGCGGCGGGCACGCCAGCGAGCCGTTCCGTGCCCTCGACCCGATCCCGATCGCCTGCGAGATCGTGCAGGCGATCCAGATGATGGTCACGCGCAGCGTCGACGTGTTCGACCCGTCGGTGGTGACCGTCGGGCGCATCACCGCCGGGACGACGAACAACATCATCCCCGAGACGGCCGAGATCGAAGGCACGATCCGCACCGTGAGTGAGTCGACCCGCACCAAGGTGAAGGACAACCTCCGGCGCGTCGCCGAAGGGATCGCCGCCGCCCATGGAGCCGAGGTGACGGTCGAGATCATCGCCGGCTATCCGGTCACGTCGAACTCCGAATCGTTCGCCGACTTCACGATCGACGTCGCCGAGGAGATGCTCGGCGCCGAGAAGGTCGTGCGGATGCCCAACCCGATCATGGGCGCCGAGGACTTCAGCTACGTGCTGCAGAAGGTGCCGGGCTCGATGATGTTCCTCGGCGGGACGCCGCCCGGTCTCGATCCGCTGACGGCCCCCGCCAACCACTCGAACCGGGTCGTGTTCGACGAGGACGCGCTGACCGATGGCATCGCGCTGTACGCCGGGATGGCTCTGCGTCACCTGTCGGGTGCGTGATCCACGGTCGCGCGGGTGAGGCGCAACGTCACCAGCTCGAACGGCCGCAATGTGAGGACGGCGATGCCGTCGCCCACCTCGAGTCCGGCGAACGGCTCCTCGAGGAGATTGCAGCGGCTCGCGGCGAGGATCCGCCGGTCGGCGCGCAGCATCACGTGGCGTCGATCCCCGCACGCTTCGTGGAGGCGGACGACCAGATCGCCCTCACCGTCGTCGGCGAGCTTGACGGCATCGATCTCGACGCCGGCGCCGGTGAGCGACACGACCGGCGGCGGAGCTGCGGTGGCCGAACCGATCACGGCTCGAACCGGGCGTGTTGAAGTGCTCCGCCTCACGCACGACGTCGGCGAGCCCGGATCCGTGCGGGTACACCGCGAGGTCGACGGTGTGCCGGCCCTGATCGGCGTCCGGATCGGGATAACGGGCCGCCCGCAGCAGGCTGACCCGGACCTGTCCGTCGAACACGCCGTGCCCGTACCGCCCGTTGTTGAGGATGGCGACTCCGAAGCCGGGTTCGGCGATGTCGACGTAACGATGCGCGCACACCTCGAACTTGGCCGCGTCCCACGACGTCGTCGGGTGGGTGGGACGCCGGACGCTGCCGAACTGCACGTCGCACGTCGCCATGTCGGCGCGCACGTCGAGCGGGAAGGCCATCGACAGCAGGTGTTCGTGCTCGTGCCAGTCGATGTCGATGTGGATGTCGAGGCGCGGACTGCCGGCACGCAGCGAGTAGGTCACTGATGCCGTCGAGTCGCCGAACGACCGGTCGACCGTCACGGTGCCGACGAGCGGCCCGCTGTCCACGACCGTGAGCCGGTCGGCCGTGGTGATCGCCGTGGCCTCGCCCGGTGTCCACGCTTCGAGATCCCACGCGTCGTACTCGACGGGATGGTCGACCGCCAGCTGGAGAACCGCCGCGACCGCTCGGTCCGGGACGATCTCACGGGCGTGTCCGACGTCGATGATCGACGTGAGGTTGCCGGCGTCGTCCCACCGCACGGCGAGATGATGGTTGGTCATCGAGCGATCGGTGACGACGACGTGGTCGTCGACGGCCAATGGCACGGCTGGCGCCAGCCCGTTGCCGGGGACCCTGGCTCGGAACGCGAGCCCACCTGCGGCGAGCGACTGCGTGGGGTGGGTGCCGGCCGGCATGGCTTCGATCAGTTCGTCGACGTGTTCGTCGACGATCACGACCTCGTCGCGGTCGTGGCTGGCGACATTGGTGAGGGTCGGCGTGCTGGGTGCCAGCGTTGCGAGGCTGACGGCGATCCGTTCCCGCAGTTGCTGTTCGACGCGTGCGTGGATCGCCTCGGCGTCGGCGTGGACCCACGCGATCGACGACCCGGGCAGGATGTCGTGGAACTGCTGCGTGAGCACCTCCTGCCAGAGCTCGTCGAGATCGGCTGCCGACCCCGCTCGTCGCCGCCCACAACTCGGCCTCGCGGAAGAGTTGCTCGCACCGGCGGTTGCCGAGCTTGGTGCGGATCTGGCTCGTCAGCGTTCCCCGGTGCGTCTCGAAGTACAGCTCGCCGCGCCACACCGGCACCGGCGCGCCGAGATGGATCTCGCGCTCGACGTTGCGGAAGAACTCGGCTGGCGTACCGATCGCGACGCGTGGTGCGCCGTCGAGGTCGGTCATGCGCCGTGCGCGCTCGAGCATCTCGCGCGTCGGTCCGCCACCCCCGTCGCCGTGTCCGAACGGCATCAACGACCAGTCACTCCAGCCGTGCTCGGAGAAGTTGGCGACGGCGTGCGCGCATTCGGCCGGCGTGATCTCGGCGTTGTAGGTGTCGACGGGTGGGAAGTGGGTGAGCACGCGTGTGCCGTCGAGCCCTTCCCACCAGAACGTGTGGTGGGGGAACCGGTTCTGCTTGTTCCACGACAACTTCTGCGTCACGAAGCGGGTCATCCCGCCGGCTGCGAACACCTGTGGCAAACCCGCCGGGTAGCCGAACACGTCGGGGATCCACACCTCGGTGCAGCGCCGCCCGAAGTGCCGCTCGAAGTACCGCTGCCCGTGCACGATCTGGCGGACGAGGCTCTCGCCGGACGGCAGGTTCATGTCGGACTCGACCCACATCCCGCCGGTCGGCACCCATTGTCCGCTCGCGACCTTCGCCGCGATGCGGGCGAAGAGCTCGGGTTGGCCGTCCTCGATCCACGCGTACTGCTGCGCCTGCGAGCAGACGAACCGGTACTCGGGGTGCTCGTCCATCAGCCGGACGGCCGAGGCGAACGTCCGCTCGCACTTGCGTCGCGTCTCGCGGATCGGCCACAGCCAGGCGGTGTCGATGTGCGCATGCCCGGTCGCGACGATCCGATGGGCGCTCGACCGGGCTGGTGTCGCCAACGCCGCCCCGACCGCGTGGCGGGCCGCCGCGACGTCGGGGACGAGGTCGAGGGCGCGCGCGATGTCGCGCAACAACCGTCGCCGGCGCGGGTCGTCGAGCTGGAGTGTGCGCATCAAACCGTCGAGGACGCCGAGGTCGTGCATGAGCGCTTCGGCGTCCGAGTCGACGACGACCAGATCGGCGCGCTTGAACCGGTACAGCGGCTCCTCACCCGCTGTCGCCGGCGATCCGAGGGGGGATGGCCGGAACTGCGGGAACGACGGGTTCGAGGCCGCCTCGACCGTGAGCACGAGCCGTCCCGGCTCCGGGTCGACGGCGACGTTGGTGCGTTGCGGATGGATCCCCTGGACCGGCTGTCCGGCGTCGTCGCGGACGAGACCTTCGCACTGGAACCCGGCGGCATCGCGGTGGAAGCCGAGGTCGATCACGGCCTCGACGCGGCGGCCGGCCCAGTCCTGCGGGATCTCACCGGTCAGGCGGAACCATGTCGTCCCCCACGGCGCACCCCACCTCGAACCGACGGCGAAGTCGGTGAGCCGGTCGAGCGTCGGCCCGGCCTCGACCCCGAGCGGTATCCGATCGGCCTCGACGAGCGGAACGACCCGCTCCCACCACTCGCGCGCGATGCGTCGTTCCACGAGCGCGCGGTCGTCGTGCACCCCCGCACGCTACCCAACCCCCGGGAACGACCCCTCGGAACTGTCTGCTTCAGATTGCCGAATGCGTCATCTGAAGCAGACAGAACGGGGGTTCAGGAGGGGGTTCAGGCGGGGGTGACGGCGATGGCTTCGGGGCCGCGGCGGCCGGCGCCGATCGTGTAGCGCACGCGCTGGCCCTCGATGAGGGTCGTGGTCGACTTGGCGCCAACGGTCTTGATGTTCGTGTGGTGCACGAACAGGTCGGCGTCGTCGGGTCGGGCGATGAAGCCGTAGCCGCGCTGCGAGCTGAAGAACTTGACCGTGCCGATCGTGCCGGTTCCGGCAAGGGCCGCGTCGGGCTGACTCGCCGCCGGCGACGGGGACGCGGCGGGGCGGGCGACCTCGACCGTCAGACGGCGAGAGTCGGCCGGCTCGATCACCTCGGCGACGCCGATCTGCTGCTGGAGCTGGCGCGTCGCCTTGCGCATCGACGCATCGACGAGCGAGATCACGACGCCCGTGGCGCCGGCGCGGGCCGTGCGACCCGAACGGTGGTGATAGGTGGCGGCGTCGGCCGGCGGGTCGAAGTGCAACACGCAGGCGATGCCATCGACGTGGACGCCGCGGGCGGCGACGTCGGTCGCGATGAGCGCCCCGATCTTGCCGCGCTTGAACGCCTCGAGGGCACGATCGCGTTGCGCCTGACTGCGACCGCCGTGGATCGCCTCGGCCTTGGTGCCGAACTTCTCGAGCTGCTTGGCGAGGCGGTCGGCACCGTGACGGGTACGGCAGAACACCAGCGTCGACCCGAGGGCGTCGGCGACACCGGCGACGTGGCGCGGCCGGTCCGTGCGCTCGGCCAACCAGAACATGTGCTGGGCGGCGGTGATGTCCGGACCCTTCTCACCGACCTCGTGGAGGCAGGGATCGTCCTGGAAGTCGTCGACGAGCTTGGCGACAGGCCCTTCGAGCGTCGCCGAGAACAACAGCACCTGGCGTTGGGCGGCGGTCGCGCCGACGATGCGACGCACGGCCGGCAAGAAGCCCATGTCGGCCATCTGGTCGGCTTCGTCGATGACGACTGCGGCCACCTGGTCGAGCCGCAGGGCGCCCATCTTCATCAGGTCTTCGAGACGGCCGGGACACGCCACGACCAGCTCGGCGCCCTGGTCGAGCAGCTTGCGCTGGGCGCCGTAGCCGACGCCGCCGTAGACGGTCGCGACCTTGTGGCCGAGCGCTGCGGCGTAGGGCGACAGGGCCCGTGAGATCTGCTCGGCCAGCTCGCGGGTGGGGGCCAGGATCAGGGCGACGGGCGCCCGGCGGCGGGCGTCGACGAGGCGGGCGACGAGCGGCAGGCCGAACGCGAGCGTCTTGCCGGATCCGGTCGGAGCACGGCCGCACACGTCGAGACCGGCGAGGACGTCGGGGATCACGGCGGCCTGGATCGGGAATGGCTCGCTGATGCCGGCGGCGGCGATCGCTTTGCAAATGGTGGGCGGGAGGCCGAGGTCGGCGAACGTTTCGTCGCGGGGCGGCCCGTCGGCGCGCGCGCCGGTCAGGGAATCGAGGATGTTCATGGGGGGAGAGCCTTTACTTCGTACTTCGTGTTCAACAGCGCGAATCGCCAGAGCACGAAGCCGGAGAGCGCCCGCCGCACGAGAGATCGTCCAGCGACGCAGCACCCTATCGGGCGATCGGCCCCGATGCTCCCGGCGGTGCCGGTGTCGGTGTCGATGCCGGTGCCGACGCGTCCGACCAGGAGGCGGCGGCGGCGCCGAGACCGGCGATCAGCGCCTCGGTGTGGGGCACCAGCCCGCCCTCCCAGTCCCACCACAACGGGCTCGAGCCCCGGGCACGTGGCGGGAGCTCGATCTGCACGCCACGGTCGCGAGGGAGGTTGACGGGGTTGGAGGCGTGCATGCCGCGCAGGTCGGGGGGGATGCGATCGAGGTCGGTGACGATGTCGTATGCGGGCAGCTTCGGTCGGAGGTGCCCGGCGACGTGGTCGGCGAGCTCGCGGTTGCGGCCGCCGAGCAGCAGCGCCGTGAAGAAGCCGCGGCGTCCGTAGCCGTGGATCGTCACGACGACGTCGATGTGACGGAGGTACCGGGCAAGCGCCTCGGACGCCTCGGGTCGGATCTGCGTCGAAGGGATGTGGTGCCGCATCCCGTCCGGCTGGTGAACGCCGTAGTACGACGCGCCCGCCAGGTCGGCGGCCGCCCGGGCAACCACGTCGGTCGCTTCCTCGAGCGCGCCGCCGTGGTACGCCATGAACCCGAACGTGCTCCGCAACTCGCAGTGTTCCTCGACGCCCGGAAGCGTGAGGAGCTCGGCGAATCCGATGTCGGCCACAAGTCCATCGTCGCAGACGCTCTCGGGAGCCGCGGCGGACGTAGTCTGGAAGCGCATGTTGGTATGGATGGATCTGGAGATGACGGGGCTCGATCACACGTCCGACGTCATCGTCGAGATCGCCACGCTGATCACCGACGACGATCTCGTGATCATCGCCGAGGGCCCGGATCTCGTGATCCACCAGGACGACGAGATCCTCGCCCGGATGGATCCGGTGGTGGTCGAGATGCACACGCGATCGGGATTGATCGGCTTGATCCGGGAGTCGAAGGTGTCGCTCGACGAGGCCGGTGCGGCCACCCTCGAGTTCATCAAGACGCACGTGCCGGAACCGCGCTCGGTGCCGCTGTGCGGCAACTCGATCGGCACCGACCGGCGCTTTCTCGCCCGTTACCTCCCGGCGATCGAGGATCACCTCCACTACCGCTGCGTCGACGTGTCGACCGTCAAGGAGCTCGCCCGACGGTGGTACCCGAGCCTCGACAACGAGCGACCGTTCAAGGTCGGCGCCCACCGCGCGCTCGACGACATCCGCGACAGCGTCCGCGAGCTCCAGTTCTACCGCGAGCGGGTGTTCATCCCGGCGCGTCCGGTCGTGCCGTCCGAGCCGCCTGTTGCCCCATCCTGACTGAACGACTCCGGCTGAGCGATCCCGGCTGAAACTTGCGCGCTCACGCCGCGCGATGCTGACGGAGTGCGTGCCGTCACCATCCCGTCATACGGAGGACCCGACGTCCTGACGCTCGCTGACGTCGCCGACCCCGTACCGGGTCCCGACGAGATCCTCGTCCGCGTGACGCACAGCGCGTGCAACCGAGCCGACACGTTGCAACGCATGGGCGGGTATCCCGATCCCGTCCGCCGCGACGTCGAGATCCTCGGTCTCGAGTACGCCGGGACGGTCGCCGAGCTCGGCGCGCGCGTGACGAACTGGGAGATCGGCGATCGCGTGATGGGGATCGAGTCGGGCGCGTGCTACGCCGAGCTCGTCACGACGCACTGTCGCCAGGCGCTGCCGATCCCCGCCGCGATCAAGTCCGAGGACGCGGCGGCGATCCCCGAAGTGTTCCTCACGGCATGGGACGCGCTCGTCGTGCAGGGTGGCCTGACGAGCGGGCGGTGGGCCCTCGTCCACGCCGGCGCGTCGGGTGTCGGCACCGCCGCGATCCAGATCGCCAAGGCGATCGGCGCGCGCATCGCGGTGACGTGCTCGGCGGGCAAGGTCGACGCGTGCCGCGAGCTCGGCGCCGACCTGGTGATCGAGCGCAGCCCGCACGACTGGCTCGGCGAACTGCAGCGGGCGGTGCCGAACGGCGTCGACGTCGTGCTCGACGTCATCGGTGGCGAGGAGGCCGATCGCAACCTCAAGGCGGTGCGCACCCAGGGTGCGATCGTGCAGGTCGGCCTGATGGGTGGCGGACAGGTGCCGGTCAACGTCGGCTTGCTGCTCGTCAAGCGCCTCACGTGGATCGGGACCACATTGCGGGCCCGGCCGATCGAGCAGAAGGTCGCACTGTGCCAGCGATTCGCGGCCGAGGTGTTGCCGCTGTTCGAGACGGGCGCCCTGCGGCCGGTGATCGATTCGCGATACCGGCTCGAGGCCGTCGCCGATGCGCACCGTCACATGGAGTCCAACGCCAACGTGGGCAAGATCCTGCTCGAGATCGCGTGATGGCGCAGCGGTCCCCGAAACAGGAGCAGGAGCCGGCCGGCGAAGCCGTCACCGAGGTCGCTCCGGGCGTCCTGCGCGCCCAGTTGCCGATCGACATGCCCGGTCTCGGCCACGTCAACTGCTACGTGCTCGAGGACGAGCGCGGTGCGGCGATCGTCGATCCTGGACTGGCGGGGAGCGCGTCGCGTGGCGCGCTCAAGTCGCGCCTCGCGGCGGCGGGTATCCCGATGCGTCGGGTGCACACCGTGATCGTGACGCACAGCCATCCCGATCACTTCGGTGCGGCCGGTTGGGTTCGGCACGAGACCGGTGCCGACATCGTCACCCATCGCCGGTTCCGATTGATGTGGGACCCGTCGGAACCACCCGATGTCGACGTCGAGGACGTGGTCGAGGTGTTCGACGGCAACGGCGACGGCTGTGTCGATCCTGGCGAGTTGCAGGCCGAGTTGGCGTTGCGATCCAAGCCGCGCATGCCGTGGGATCCGGCGCCGTGGGGCGGGTCGGGGATGACGATCCCGTTCCGGCGCAAAGCACGGCTCAAACTGTCGGTCAGGTTCCCGCGCCTGCTGCGTCTCCCGGTGCCGTCCGTGCGCCTCGACGACGCCGGGACGATCCGCCTCGCCGGCCGCGACTGGGTGGCGCTCCACACCCCCGGTCACACCGAGGACCACCTCTGCCTGTTCGACCCGACCGACGGCGTGATGCTGTCCGGTGACCACGTGCTGCCCACCATCACACCCCACATCGGCGGCTTCGGTCCGTACCCCGACCCGCTCGCCTGCTTCTTCGACTCGCTCGACAAGGTTGCCGTTCACGGGCCGGACACCAGCATCTGCCTCCCGGCGCACGGCCACCCGTTCACCAACCTGGCGGTCCGGGTCGATGCCATCAAGCGCCACCACCGAGAACGCCTCGACACGTTGCGGTCGGCGTTCGAGGGCATCGGTCGGCCGGCGTCGGTGAACGAGTTGTCGGGTCACCTGTTCTCGGCGCGCGCCCAGGGTGCGATGGCAGACAGCGAGACGTTCGCGCACCTCGAGCACTTGCGCCTCGCCGGCGAGGTGGCGCGGACCGACGCGCCGACCGGCTACACGTACGTGCCGACGGGCTGAATCGGCGGGCTGAACCGAACGGGGCGCGGCGGTTCGAAAAGCGCGAGGTCGGATGGCGACGGTGCTCTGGACGGGTGGACCACCCGAAAGGACGCTGCCGATGTCAGTTGACCCATTCACCGTGAATTCCGCAGATCTCATCGGCGCGACGCGTATCTCGGACGTGGCAGTCGGCTCAAGTGATCGAGGAGCTGACATGACACTGATCAACGCTGCCAATCTCGACACCGCCGTTCCTGGATGGGGCCTCGACACGCTGTCGCTCGCGGTGGTGCCCGAGCCCACGCTCGACGACCTGGCGGACCTCGACACGTTCGACGACATGTTGCTCGTCGACATGTTGCTCGCGGCCTCGCCCGGGCCGGCACTTCACGAACCGGCGGAGCTCGACACGTTCGACGACGAGCCGCTCGGCACGCGGTACGCGCGCTGCTCGGACGGCAACGGGACGTTGAGCCACCTGTTCTTCTCCGACGACGACTTCGACATCGCCCGTGCCAAGGCGATCTGCTCGAAGTGCGGCCTGCGGGCGTCATGCCTCGCCGGCGCCCTCGAGCGCGGTGAGGTGGCCGGTGTGTGGGGTGGCGAACTGGTCGAAGACGGTGCCGTCGTCGTGCTGAAGCGCCGTCGTGGCCGGCCGCCGAAGGTCGCCCGGCCGGTTCTCGTCGTCGACGAGGTACCGGTGCCACCACACATGGTGGCCTGAGGCACACGAAACCTCCTTGACCGCGGTGGTCGCCGCGTGGTTGTGTAGTCCTCGCTGTGCCGTTCCGGCGCGGCGCGACCCACAGGGACCACCGATGAATCGCACACTGACGAACACGCACCGCTTGGGCCACCAGCCCGGCCACGCGCGCGTCGATGGCGCGATCGGTCAGGCCTGGCAGGGTCGTCCCAATGATCAGCGTCATAGCGATCTCGGCCTTTGCGCCGCCCGTCGGTCCCTTTCGTGGACCTACGTGGCACGACAGGCCAACGCCACCGGCGCACCCGCGGTCTCCGCATTTGACGGCATTTTCGCCGTCCCGACGATGTGGACCAAGTGCGCCACCCGGCACCTCGCAACGAGGTCGACGTAACCAGACGTCGAAACCACCTCACCGAGGCCGCCGGGTTCCGACCCGGCGGTCTTCTTCGTTTTTCCGCCCAATTCCCGCCAGCCAAAGCCTCCAGCCAACCCCACCAGCGAATCCCACCAGCAAATCCCACCAGCGAACAGGAATCATCATGACCACCATCGAATTCGAACGTGCGGACAAGTTCACCATCGCCCTCAAGGCCCCTGTCGCCCGGTGCGCCGACGGCAACGGCACGCTCACCCCGCTGTTCTTCTCGGATCACGTGGTCGACATCGCCCGCGCCAAGGCGATCTGCGCCAAGTGCGCGCTGCGCGTCGAATGCCTGGCGGGTGCGCTCGAACGAGAGGAACCCTGGGGTGTGTGGGGTGGCGAGTTGATCGCCACTGGCCGCATCGTCGCCCACAAGCGACCATGCGGTCGACCACCGAAGCGCCCGCGACCCGAGCTCGTCATCGACGAGATGGGGGTCGTGGCCTGATCCGGGGCTGACTCGCCCGTTCGTCATCGTCCAACTCGAGATCCAGCTACCACCGGCGAGGAGCCGGGGTCGTCGTTAGCCTGACGCCATGGCTTGGCGGCCCCGGCTCCCCGTGCTCGTGCTGTGCACGGCCGTTGCCGGCGGTCTGGTCGGCGGCTGGGCGCTGAACCGCGCCGTGTTGGGCGACGATGGTGACAGCGACATCGACAGCGTCGTGCTCGCCGAGCCTGGCGAGTACCAGGAGCCGGCCGACGGCGAGAATCGCGACGTCGACGGCGAACGGCTCCCCGACGTCGGGCTCACCGACGCCGAGGGCCTCCAGATCAGCGCGTCGTCACTCGTCGGGCAGCCCCTCGTCGTCAACCTCTGGTACTCGACGTGCATCCCCTGCAAGCGCGAGCTCGGCGAGTTCGCCGCCGTGCACCGCGAGGTCGGCGACCAGGTCCGGTTCGTCGGGATCAACCCGCTCGATTCGGTCGACGTGATGGAACGTTTCGCGAGCGACCGCGATGTCGGCTACGAGTTGTTGCGCGACGAGTCGGGAGCGTTCGTCAACGCCCTCGGCGTCGTCAACTTCCCGGTCACGTTGTTCGTGGCTCCCGACGGCGAGATCGTCGCCCAGACGGGCGAGATCGACGGTGACGAGCTGCGGGCCCGCATCGAGGAGCTGTTCTAGGTGGGGCTGTCGTTCCTCCGCGGGTTGGTGGCCACCGTGAACCCGTGTGGGTTCATCCTGCTGCCGACCTACCTGATGTTCTTCCTCGGACTGCAGGGCCAGCATCCCGGCTCGCAGAAGGCGACGATCCGCCGAGCACTCGTGGTGAGCGCGGCGGTGTCGGCGGGCTTCCTCGCCGTGTTCCTCGCCGCGGGTCTGGTCTCGGTGCACTTCACGCAGTGGATCAACAGGAACGCCCGCTACGCGACCGTCGTGATCGGTGTCGGCCTCGTCGTGCTCGGCGTGGCCATGCTGTTCGGCTACAAGCTCCCGATCTCCACGCCGCAGTTGGATGCCGGCGGACGGCGACGCACCGTCGGCTCGATGTTCGTCTACGGGATCGCCTACGCGGTGGCGTCGATCGGTTGCACGATCGGGCTGTTCCTCGCCACCCTGTTGGGCAGCACCCGCTCCGACGGTGTGCTGAGCGGCGTCGCCAACGTCGTCGCCTACGGCGCAGGGATGGCGTTGGTCGTCACCGCCCTCACGATCACGCTCGCCGTCGCCAACACCGGTCTGCTGCGCGTGCTCCGCACCGGCATGCGTCACGTCGAGACGATCGCCGCGGTGTTCGTCGTCCTGTCCGGTCTGTACCTCGTCTACTACTTCTGGGTCGTCGACGTGAACGAGGATGCGGCGCCGATCACCAACCGGGTCGAGGACCTCCAGAACTGGATCATCGTGCGGCTCAGCGACAACTGGCAGACCGCCGCGTTCGTGCTCGGCGCGATCGTCGCCGCGGCGGTCGTGTACGTGGTCGTACGGCACGACGACGGCGACGATGCGCCGACCGGCGAGCCGGTGGACGCCGTGACCGGGCTACCGTCGCCGCCGTGAGTGAAGCGCTCGATGCCCACGCCGTACCGCTGAGCCCGGCCGCGACCGTGATGCTCGTGCGGGACGGTGCCGAGGGGCTCGAGGTGTTCATGCTGCGGCGGGCGCTCGGCGCCTCGTTCGCCGGCGGGGTGTACGTGTTCCCCGGCGGTCGGGTCGATGCCGCTGATCACGCCGCCGAGCTGGAAGCGATCTGCGACGACCTCGACGACAGCGCGGCGAGCGCCCAGCTCGGCGTCGATCGCGGCGGGCTCGCGTACTGGGTGGCCGCGATCCGCGAGTGCTTCGAGGAGGCTGGCGTGTTGCTCGCCCGGCCGGTCGACAGCGACGACGCGATCCGCTTCGACGATCCGTCGACCGAGCAGCGCTTCGACGCCGCCCGACGCGCGGTGCACAACGGCGACCGTTCGCTCGTCGATCTGTGCGCCGGCGAAGGATTGCGGTTGATCACCGGGCTGGTTCAGTACGTGTCCCACTGGATCACACCGATGGGCGAGCCGAAGCGGTTCGACACCCGGTTCTTCCTGGCGCTGGCCCCGGCCGCGCAGGTGCCTCTGCACGACGACTCGGAGACGATCGCCAGCCTGTGGGTCACCCCTCGCGAGGCGCTCGACCGGGGGGCCGCCGGTGAGCTGCAGCTGTACCCACCAACGATCCGCAACCTCGAGTTCCTCGACCAGCACGCGTCCGCCGAGTTGGCCCTCGCGGCCGGCGCGGCGATCGGATCGCCACCCGCGATCATGCCCCGCCTGCGGTACGGCGACGACGGGCGCTTCCTCGGGATCGCGCTGCCCGACGACGACGACTACGGGTCGATCCCGGTCCCGACCACCGTGATGCGCGGTCGCAACTGACTTCCATCCGCCTGCTGTTCTCGTGCCGGCCTCTCGCCGGTCACTACGAACCCCTCCTACCGTTGGCTGCCGCGGCCAAGGCAGCGGGACACGCGGTGGCGTTCGCCACCGGTGATCCCTTCGTCGAGCGAGCACGCGCCAAGGGCTTCGAGGCCTTCCGTGCCGGGCGGGGCGAGGAGTTCAGGGCCGAGTGGACACCTCGCTTCCCCGGGTTCGAACGGCTCGTCGGCGACGAGCAGCGCCGGTTCTTCCTGACCGAGATCTTCGCCAACCTCGAGCTGGTGCCTCGAGCCGACGAGCTCGAGCACGTCGTCGACGAATGGGCGCCAGACGTGCTCGTCCACGAAGTCGCCGAGTTGGCCGCCCCACTGGTGGCTGCGGCGCGGCGGATTCCCGTCGTCGACGTGAGCTACGGGTCGCTGATCCCGCTCGCACTGCTGCGCGCGGCGGGCGAGGCGGCCGCGCCGCACTGGCGAGCCAGGGGCCTCGAACCGGACCCGCTGGCGGGGCTCTTCCGCCACTTGTACCTCGACACCTGGCCGCCGTCGCTGCAGAACCCGGAGATCGCGCGCCTCGCCGCGGTGCAGGCGCTTCGTCCGGCCGCCGCCGAGACATCGACGGACGAGCCGCCGGCGTGGCTCGATCGTCTCGCCGGCAAGCCCATCGTGTATCTGACGATGGGGACGATCTGGAACCGCGATCTCGGCATCTTTCGGCAGGTGATCGAGGCCGTCCGCGACGAGGCGCTCGCGCTGGTCGTCACCGTGGGACGCCAGAACGATCCGGCCGTCCTCGGGCCCCAGCCCGACAACGTCGTGGTCCACCAGTACGTACCACAGGCCATCTTGCTCGGGCATTGCGACGCGGCCATCACCCACGGAGGGGCAGGAACGACGCTCGGTGCGCTCGCCTACGGTCTGCCCCTCCTCGTGATCCCCCAGGGAGCCGACCAGTACGCCAACGCGGACCACGTGGTCGCGGCTGGCGCAGGCCGCCAGCTCCGGCGGGATGAGGTGACGGTTCCGGCGATCCGACAGGCGGTCCGCGCGTTGCTCGGTGACGCCGAGTACCGCCGCGCCGCCGAACGGATCGCCGCCGAGATCCGGACCATGCCGACGGCGCCACGTGCGATCGAGCGGATCGAAGCGCTTCTCGCCGCCGGGTCCCCGGGGCGGTAGCTCGCCCCGCCGTCAGCGCTTGGGACCGAGGGCGATCTCGACGGCGTCGAGCATGCGCGCCGAGCAGCCCGCCATGTCGACGGTGGCGCCGGACGACGGCGGAGCGATCTCGGCCACGATCCGCGCTGCGATCGCACGGAACACGTCGGCCGCGACGCTGTCGCCGTCGATCGAGATCGGAGTGCCCGCGTCGCCGGCGGCGGAGACCGCCGGTTCGAGGGGGACCTGACCGAGCAACGGGGCGCCGATCGAGTCGGCGAGCGCCCGACCGCCGCCCGAACCGAAGAGCTCGTGGACGACGCCGTCGCCGGACGTGAAGCTGCTCATGTTCTCGATCACGCCGACGACGCGCAGGAAGCTGCGCCGTGCCATGTCGGCCGCCCGCTGGGCGACCTTCTGGGCGGCGAGCGCCGGCGTGGTGACGATCACGAGGTCGGTGCGGGGGAGCAGCCGAGCGAGCCCCATCTGGACGTCGCCGGTGCCCGGCGGCATGTCGATGAGCAGGTAGTCGAGCTCTCCCCAGTGCACGTCGCGCAGGAACTGCTCGACCGCCTTGGTGAGCATCAGCCCGCGCCACATCAGGGCCGTCTCCTCGCCGACGAGGAAGCCGGTCGACACGATCTTGAGCGTGCCGGCGCCCACGCGGCGCTCGTTCGGGATGATCTTGGGCTTGTCCGACCCGTCGACCCGCTTGGCCTCCATCCGATCGGAGATCCCGAGCAACCGCGGCACGGAGAAGCCCCAAATGTCGGCGTCGAGCACGCCGACGACGTTGCCGGTGGCCGCCAGCGCGGCGGCCAGGTTGACCGTGACGGAGCTCTTGCCGACGCCGCCCTTGCCGCTCGCGATCGCGAGCACGCGGCACGACAACGGAACCTCCGTGTCGGGCGCCCGTTCGCGGGCATGCCAGCGCGCCTTGAGCATCACGTCGGTGCGCTCCTCGGAGTTCATCTCGCCCCACACGATGCGAACGTCGGTGACACCGGGGTGGACGCCGATGCGGGTCTCGACCTCGCGCTTGATGTCGGCGCGGAGCGGGCAACCGCCGATCGTCAGCTTGATGCCGACCGTGACGACACCATCAGGGTCGATCTCGACCGACGGCACCATGCCGAGCGACACGATGTCGGCGCCGAGCTCGGGATCGATGACCGAGCCGAGCACGGCGAGCACCTCGTCACGACTCGGGGCGGCGACCCCACTTGTCGGCTCAGTACTCATCGGTCGTATTTTACCGGCGCCGCCCGTGTAATCTCTTCTTGTGGTCGATCCGTCGGCGAATAGCCCATTCGTGGACACAGGGCACCTCGACGTGCTCAAAGCGCTCGGCGACAACACGCGTTACGCGATCTATCTCGAGTTGGCGCGGGCGGCCCGCCCGCTCACGACCGCCGACATCGCCGACACGCTGGGGCTCCATGCCAACACCGTGCGCCCACATCTCGAGCGGATGCGCGACGTCGGCCTCGTCGACGTCGAAACCGAGGCGCGGGGCAAGCTGGGCCGGCCCCAACACCGGTACTCGGTGTCGTCCGGTGCGCCGTCACTCGGTCTCGAGCCGCCCACGATGCCCGTGCTGGCCCGCATGGTGCTGCGCATGGCCGATCGCCTCGGTGCCGCAGGCGGTGACGCCGAAGACGTCGGGCGCGACGAAGGTGGCCGCCGTGCCGTCGCCTACCTCGAGGCGCCTTCGAGTCTCGAAGCGTTGGTGTCCGACCTCGACCGGCTCGGTTTCGACCCGATCGTGACCGACGGCGACGACGACGACACCGCGATCATCGCCTTCGCCCACTGCCCGTTCGCCGACATCGCGGCCGACCATCCCGAGCTCGTCTGCGGGCTGCACCGTGGCCTGGTGGCTGGGTTCGTCGCCCGGATGGGCGATGCCGAAGTACGTGAGTTCTGCACGCTCGTCGACCGCACGCCATGCCAAGTCGCCGTCCGTTCCCGGTAAGATTCATTCGTTCGACACAGGAGGAAGAGCACGTGATCACGCTGACCGACACCGCTGCCGTCAAGGTCAAGGAACTGCTCGAGGCCGAGGGCGCAACCGACCTCGCGCTGCGTGTCGCGGTCAGGCCCGGCGGATGCAGTGGGTTCTCGTACGAGATGTTCTTCGACGGCGACGTCGCCGCCGACGACGAGCTCGCCACGTTCGGTGACGCGGTCAAGGTCATCGTCGATCCGGCCTCGGCCCAGCTCCTCGACGGCGCCACGCTCGACTACAAGGACGGGCTCGACCAGTCCGGGTTCGCGATCACGAACCCCAACGCCACCCGCACGTGCGGTTGCGGGTCGAGCTTCTCCTGACGCCTTCGTGCGCTGCCGCGTGAGCTGAACCACATCGTTCGGTACCTGCTCGCGCCTCCTGTCCGCGACGAGCGCGGGTTGTCCTTCGCTGATTCGCGTGTGATCGTGGTGCCACATGTCTGTCCCGGTTTCGTCGCCGCTGCGCAGGTACCGTCGCCGGATCCTCGGGTTGGGGGTGCTCGGCGTGGCGGTGCTGTGTGGAGTCGGGGCGCCGCTGTTCCTCGGCAGCGTGGAGAACGACCTCGAGGATCGTGTGCCATCCGAACTGGCGGAACAAGGCTTCGCGGGCGTGTCGGCGACGTTCTCGGGGCAGGACGGCGTGCTGCGGTGTGCCGCACCGTTGGCCGAGCCGGAGGACGCGATCGACGCCGCCATCGCCGTGTGGGGCGTGCGGGCGATCGAGCTCGACCGCTCGTGTCGCGTCGGTGGTTCATCCGAGGCGACCGACGACGAGGCCACGCCGCCCGACGCGACGACCGGCGGTCCGACCAGTTCGGTCGACGACACGACACCCGATTCGGCGGCGCCGGCCACGACCGTGCCGGAGGACACGAACCCCGACTTCGATTCGATCCTCGAGGCCGTCGCGAGTGGGCCGCAGTTCTCGATCCTGGCGTCGTTGATCGACGAGTCTGACGTGGCCGAGCTGCTCACCGAGGAGGGTCCGTACACGCTGTTCGCGCCGACGGATGACGCGTTCGACCTCATTGCAGCCGACACGCTCGCCCAGCTGCGCCGGGAACCGGATCGTGTCGACGCCCTGCTGCGACACCACATCGCAGCCGGCGCGCACCCGTCCGGCGAGCTCGAGCCAGGTGCGCTGGAGATGCTCGACGAGACCACCTTGCCGGTCACGGTCGACGACGGCGAGATCACGATCGGCGGCGCGGCGGTCACGACGCCGGATCTCGTCGCCGTCAACGGCGTGGTTCACGCCATCGACGAGGTGCTCCTGCCCGCTCCTCCCGCGCCGGGCGAGCGCTTCTCGACGGTGTCGGCGACGTTGGCCGCCGGGCAGGTCGTGCTCGCCGGGACCGTCGCCGACGAGAGCCAGCGCGCCGCGCTCGTCGGCGCCGCGTCACGGTTCCTGGACCCGGCCAACGTCGACGACCAACTCACCATCTCGGCCGGCGAGGAGCTCGACGACGCGACGCTCGGTGCCCTGGCCGAGCTGGTGGCTGCGATGCCGCAGTATCTCGTGCGCGGCGAAAGCGGCTACGACGGCACCGATGTGTACAGCGACGGTGTGTTCGCCGACGACGACGGGCGCACGGCGTACCTCGCGGTGGCGGACTTCGTGTCGGCCGCGGTGCAGCTCGAAGCGCGGCCGACGGCCTCGGCGGCCGACGCGGCCGCGCTCGAAGCCGAGCTCAATCAGGTCGTCGCCGCCAACCCGATCCAGTTCGCGCCGAGGAGCGCCGATGTCCCGCCCGACGCCTTTGCGGTGCTCGATCGGATCGCTGGCATCGCCGAGCAGTTCTCGGGCGTGACGATCACGATCGAAGGCCACACCGACTCCGACGGCGTACCGGAGGAGAATCAGGAGCTGAGCGTGCAGCGGGCACTCGCGGTGCTCTTCAGCCTCGCTTCGCGCGGGGTCCCCGCCTCCGACCTGACGTCCGTCGGTCTCGGCTCGACGCGCCCGATCCTCGTCGGCGACGTGGAGGACAAGGATGCGAGTCGCCGCATCGAGTTCCGGGTGACAGCCACGGAAGGGGCCTGAAATGGGAAGGACGACATGCCCTACACGCTGGTGAAAGGACTCGCCTGGGTCGTGCTGGCGCTGGTGCTCGGCGGCGTGATCGGCTGGATGCTCCGCAGCGTCAGGAGCCGCCGTCAGATGGCCAAGGCGCGGGCGGCCATGGGGCCGAACGCGCCCCTCGCGAACGCCGAACGGGCCGAGCTGGAACAGCTGCGGATCCGGTTGGCCGAGCTCGAACCGATCGTCGTGGAACGCGACCGTCTCCGAGCCGAGCTCGAACCGATCGTCGTCGAACGCGCCCGCGTCCGCGCCGCCATCGAATCGGTGCGCCCCAGCCCGATGGATCCGGATCAGCGATCGCCGGGGCACGGCGTCGACCCACCGCCGACACCCGACGTCGCCGCCGCGGCCGCGGTGCTCGGGCGGGAGATCGAGCTCGACGACCTGCGCGTCGTCGTCGGGGTCGGGCCGGCGATCGAATCGTTGTGCCGGCGGATCGGGATCCGGACGTGGTGGGACCTGGCGACGACCGAGCCGTCGCTGTTGCGCACGATGCTGGCAGAGGCCCGCCCGGGACTCGCCGTCGATGATTCGGCGAGCTGGCCGCTGCAGGCGCGGCTGCTGGCCGAGGGGCGGTGGGTCGAGTTCAAGGCGCTCACCGAGGAGCTGGCGGCCGGCCGCCCGGTCGACTGAGCATGGCAGCGGTCGACACCGGCACCGTCGGATTCACGCTGAACGGGTCGCCGGTGCGGGTGCCTCCCGGCAGCTCGCTGCTCGACGCCCTGCGAGAGCATCTCGGCATCAGGTCGGCGAAGGACGGCTGCAGCCCACAGGGTCAATGCGGGTGCTGCACGGTGTGGGTCGACGGACAGCCTCGCGTCGCCTGCGTCACGCCGGTCGGCCGCGTCGCCGGACGCGCGGTCACGACGATCGAGGGCCTCGACGGCGCCGAGCGCTGGGCGGAATCGTTCTGCGCCAACGGCGGCAGCCAGTGCGGCTTCTGCACATCGGGGATCATCATGCGCGTCGCCGCTCTCACCGACCCCACCGAAGCCACGGTGCGCCAGGCGCTGCTCGCCCACCTCTGCCGCTGCACCGGCTGGCACCCCATCGTCACCTCCGTTCTGTCTGCCTCAGATCGCGTTCCGGTGCATCTGGGGCAGACAGGTCGGGGGGTGAGGGCATCGTTGGAGGGTGGGGTGGCGCAGGACGTGGGGGCGCACGTCGCGCTCGGGCGCGGCGGGTTCGCCGACGACACCGCTCCGCCCGACGCGCTGGTCGCACTGCTCGACGTCGACGGCGAATGGGTGGTGGGCGAATCGCTGGCCGAGGCGCGCCGTCTCAGCGCCAAGATCCAGGGACGGCGCACGACGGCGTCGCTGCGCTGGCCGGTCGAGCTGCCACCCGGCGCCTGGATGCGCACGCTGCAGACCACCTGGGTGGAGCCGGCGTACCTCGAACCGGACGCCGCGTGGTGCGCGCCGGGCGGCACGCCGGCGAGCTCGCTCGGCAACGGCGGTGCGTTCGGTGGGAAGGTGACGACCGAAGTCGGCGACGTCGCCCGGCGCCTCGCCGACCGGCACGGACGGGCCGTGCGCGTCCTGTTCACCCGCGAAGACGTCGTGCGGCGCGGCCCGAAGCGCCCCCCGATCGCGGCAGGTGTGCGCGCCGACGGAACCGGCATCATCCGGGTCGCGCGAACCCCGGGGATCGTCGAGGCGATCGGATCGGTCGCGCCCGGTTTGGTGGTCGAGGAGGTCGACGTCGTCGGACCGCCGACCACGCGCGCCGCTCGCGCGGCGGGCTGGGCTGAAGCGGCAGTGCTGCTCGCCTCGATCTCCGACCGCGCGACGGAGACCGGTGTCGACACGGTCACCGCCCCGAACGGGGCGACGGCCTCGGCCGCGATCGACGCCGAAGGCGCGGTGCACCTCCGTGTCGGATGTGGGGATCCGCTCGACGAGGCCGTGCTCCGCAGCTACTGCACCGGCGCCGCGCACATGGCGCTCGGCTGGGTGCGCAGCGAGGGTCTCGCGGTCGCCGACGACGGGACACCGCTCGACCTCACGATCCGCTCGTTCGGCGTGCTACGCGCCGTCGACACCCCACCGATCCACATCGAGATCGAGCCTGCTGATGGAGCACCACCCATGAACGGATCCGACGCCGTGTTCGCGGCCGTCGCCGCCGCCGCTTGGCGTCACGCCGGCTTCCCGCCCGAGTGGCCCTCAACGCGATGAACCGTGATCCGGTACCGTCGGCGCGATGAACAAGCCACTCGGTCCCTACAGCCCGTTCGTCCGCGCCGGCGACTTCATCATCGTGTCCGGTCAGGGCGGCATGAAGGACGGCGCGATCGTGGAGGGTGGGGTCTCGGCCCAGACGGCGCAGACGATGGCGAACCTCGCCGAACGCCTGGCCGAGGCGGGCGCGTCGCTGGGCGACATCGTGAAGACGACGTGCTTCCTCACCGACATGGACACGTTTGCGACGTTCAACGCCGCCTACGGCGAGGCGCTCGGCAACCACCGCCCGGCCCGCTCGACCGTCGAGGTGTCGGCGTTGCCGGGTGGGATGGCGGTCGAGGTCGAGGCGTGGGCGTACAAGCCCGCCGACTGAATCGAACTACGGTGACGCCATGGCCGGTGCCATCGCGATCGTTGTCGTGCTGCTGCTGTTCCCCGTCGTGGCGCTGATCGGATGTTCGATCCTCGCGGCCGTGCTCGGCCAGCTGATGTGGAACGACGGCCAGAAGCGGCACGAGGGCAGTGAGCTCGTCGAGCTGAACGACTAGCCGGTCGGCGATGCATCGTTTCGATGCCTCGGTCGAGGCGCTGACGCAGGCGATCGTGCAGTACGCGAGCGATCGCGTCCGGCTCGACCCGCCGCCGCTCGACGGACCACGCACGCCGGCCGAACTTCGCGCGATGGCCGGGCCGACGATCACGGCGAGCGGGCTCGGCGGGCTCGAGGCGCTGCGGGTCTTCGGCGATGTGCTCGCACCGGCGTGCATCTCGGTCGACCACCCTCGGTTCCTGTCGTTCGTGCCCGCCGCGCCGACCGTGGCGTCGATCCTGTTCGACCTCGTCGTCGGGGCGTCGAGCATCTACGCCGGCTCGTGGCTCGAGGGTGCCGGCGCAGCGTTCGCCGAGAACGAGGCGCTGCGGTGGATCGCCGACCTCGCCGGGCTGCCGGCCGAGGCCGGCGGTGTGTTCGTCAGCGGTGGCACGGCCGGCAACCTCGAGCGCGCTCGTCGCGGCGCGGTGGAAGTGGCGTCACGACGCCGGCGGCGCGCACGACCGCACCCGAGGGCTGCTCGTCGCGTCGACGGGCGCCCACTCGTCGGTCGAGCAGGCGGCGCGCGTGATGGACGCCGACGTCATCGGGGTGGCCGCCGACGAACGTGGTCGCATGCACGGTGACGCGCTGCGAGCCGTGGTCGACTCGCTGGATGGCGACGATCGCGCCCGCACGTTCGCGATCGTCGCCACTGCCGGCACCACCAACGCCGGGGTCGTCGACGACCTCGCGGGCACGGCTGCCGTGTGCGCCGACATGGGTGTGTGGATGCACGTCGACGGCGCGTACGGCGGCGCCGGGCTCGCGGCACCGAGCGTGCGCGATCGCTACGCCGGCGTCGAACACGCCGACAGCTTCATCGTCGACCCGCACAAGTGGTTGTTCGCCCCGTTCGACTCGTGCGCCTTGATCTACCGCGACCCGTCCGTCGCCCGTGCCGCCCACACCCAGCACGCCGAGTACCTCGACGTCCTGCAGGACGACGCCACACTTCGTGACGTCGCCGAGGGTGACGTCGGAGAGGAGGGAGCGCCGCAGGACCGCGCCTGGAACCCGTCCGACCTCGCCCACCACCTGTCTCGCCGCGCCCGCGGGCTGCCGCTGTGGTTCAGCCTGGCGACGCACGGCACCGACGCGTACACGCGCGCCGTCGAGTCGACGCTCGAGGTCACCCGTGCCGCCGCCGCCGAGATCGCGGCGACACCGCACACCGAGCTGATCATGGAGCCCGAGCTCTCGGTGGTGCTCTTCCGGCGCCGGGGCTGGACGTCCGATCAGTACGAGGCGTGGAGCGACCGTGAGCTGGCCGAGGGTCGCTCGTTCGTGACGTCGACGTCGTGGGCCGGCGAGACCGTGCTGCGGATCTGCATCGTGAACCCGGTGACGACCCTCGACGACATCCGCGTCGTCATCGACTCGCTCGTGGACTGACGGCGCGACGTGGCCGAGCGACCGAGCACGAGCGCCACGATGACGGCCGACTCCGCCGGCTCCGTCGACTCCGCCGGCTCCGTCGACTCCGTCGACCTTGTCGTGCGTGACGCGCGTTGCGTGGCGACGCTCGACGGGGAGCGCCGCGAGTTGCGGGGCGGATGGGTGGCCGTCACCGACGGGTTGGTGAGCGGTGTCGGCACGGCGGATCCGCCACCGGCCGCGACGACGATCGACGCCACCGACTGCCTCGTCACGCCCGGGCTGATCAACGCCCACCACCACCTGTTCCAGAACCTGACCCGCGCCTACCCGCCGATGACCGACAAGCCGCTGTTCGGCTGGTTGCAGTCGCTCTATCCGTTGTGGCGGGCGATCGACACGGAGTCCGTGCACGTGTCGGCCTGGATCGGATTGGCCGAGCTCGCGCTGTCGGGATGCACGACGTCGACCGATCACCTCTACCTCCACCCGCGTGGCTCGGGCGACCTGCTCACGGCCGAGATCGAGGCGGCGCGTGACCTCGGCGTGCGCTTCCACCCGACGCGCGGGTCGATGTCGCTGTCGGAGAAGGACGGCGGCCTGCCACCCGACGACGTGGTCGCCGACGACGACGAGATCCTCGCCGCCTGCGAGGAAGCGGTCGCCCGCCACCACGACCGGTCACATGGGGCGATGACCCGCATCGCGCTCGCCCCGTGCTCACCGTTCACCGTGACCGAGGAGCTGATGGTGCGCACGGCCGAGCTCGCCGAGCGGCTCGACGTGCGGCTCCACACCCATTTCGCCGAGAACGCCGAGGACGACGAGTTCAGCCTGGCGACATTCGGGTGCCGTCCGATGGAGTACCTCGAGCGGACCGGCTGGTGCACCGACCGCACCTGGGTCGCCCACTGCGTGATGCCCGATCCGGCCGAGATCCGACGGCTCGGCGCGGCCGGCGTCGGTGCCGCGCACTGCCCGTCGAGCAACCTCATCCTCGCGTCGGGCATCTCGCCGGTGGTCGACCTGCGCGCCGCCGGGGTGAAGGTCGGTCTGGGAGTCGACGGCTCGTCGTCGGCCGACTCGGCGTCGCTGTGGCTCGAAGCCCGCCAGGCGATGCTGCTCGCCAAGCTGCGCAACGGAGCGGCGGCCGGAACGGCGCGCATGGCGCTCGAAGTCGCCACCCTCGGCGGCGCCGGATGTCTCGGGCGCGAAGGTGAGCTCGGCGTGCTCACTCCGGGCGCCGTCGGTGACGTGGCGGTGTGGGACCTCACCGGTCCGAAGTTCGCCGGCGCCATCGCCGATCCGATCGAGGCGTGGCTGCGCTGCGGTCCGGCGGCGGCGCGCGACACGATCGTGGGCGGCGTCGCAGTCGTGCGGGGCGGCGTGCTCGTGTCCGAACGCGTCGACGAGATGCTGGCCGCCCACCGCGAGCACTCGACCCGGATCCAGCGACTCGACCAGGCGTCGTGACCTCGTGACTGACACCGCGGGCGCCCCGGAGCGGTTCCGGCTGGGATGCAACTACTGGCCGCGCAACAAGGCGATGTCGTGGTGGTCGGATTTCGACGCCGTGGAGGTGGCCGACGAGTTCGACGTGATCGCCGCGCTCGGGATGGACTGCGTGCGGCTGTTCCTGTTGTGGGACGACTGGATGCCGTCACCCGACGAGGTGTCGGCCCGGTGCGTACGTGATCTCGGCACCGTGTGCGACGCCGCGACGGAGCGTGGCCTCGAGCTCGACGTCACGTTCTTCACCGGGCACATGAGCGGCCCGAACTGGTCGCCGGGTTGGCTGCTCGCGCCGTCAGGTCCCTCGCCGACGCCGAACCCACGCCAGGTGGTCAGCGGCAGACGGGTCGTCGATGGCTCCTACCGCAACCCGTTCCACGACCCGGCGGCGATCGCGGCCGAGCGCCTCCTGCTCGAGACCGTCGTCGGCGAGTACCGCGACCATCCGGCGATCTGGATGTGGAACCTCGGCAACGAGCCCGATCTGTTCGCGTGGCCCGAGTCGGCCGCCGCCGGCCGGGCATGGGTGCGCGACCTGTCGGCGCTCGTCCACGACATCGACCCCGACCATCCGGTGACGTGTGGACTCCACGTCGACAGCCTCGTGGCGGACAACCACCTGCGTGTCCACGACGTGTTCGCCGAGACCGATGTGGCGGTCATGCACGGCTACCCGATGTACGCGAGCTGGGCGCGGCGCCCGCTCGACGACGAGTTCGTGCCGTTCGTCTGCGCCCTCACGTCGGCGATGTGCGCCAAGCCGGTGCTCGCCGAGGAGTGGGGTGGGTGCACCGTGCCCGGCGGCGGTCCCTCGCAGACCTGGGAATGGATCGAGCACGGCGGTGCTTCCAGGACGCAGTTCATGGCGGGCGAGGACGCGCTCGCCGAACACGTCGCGGCCGTGCTCCCGAACCTCGTCGGCGTCGGCGCGACCGGCGCGCTGCTGTGGTGCTTCGCCGACTACGCCGAGAAGCTGTGGGACCGGCCGCCACTCGAGGTCGGCGGGGCGATCCACGAACGGCATTTCGGACTCGTTCGCCCCGACGGCACGCTCAAACCGCACGCCGAGGTGGTGCGCCGGTTCGCGGCCACCGATCCGACGGTGGAACCACCCCGGCGCACGGTCGAGCTGGACGTCAGCGCCGATCAGTACTACGCCGACCCACTCGGACACGCCAGTCGGCTCTACGAGGTCTTCCTGGAGGGTTCGGTCGACGATCGGTGACGGCGACGAGCCGGATCCGGCCGCGAGACTGTCCGCCGATGACCCCCCGTGTCGGCCGCCGGACCCTGCTCGCCTTCGGCGCGCTCGCGCTGGTCGCGTTCGGGTGCAGCGAGGGCAACGAGGGCAACGCCGACGGCCTCGAGCCGCTGACTCCGTTGGGGACCGGTGGCGATCCGGCGGGCGGCGGGGAGTCCGAATCGCAGCCGACCGCCGCCATGATCGGTGACTCGATCACGTTCATGTCGACGGACCCGTTGCGAGCCGCCCTGTCCGGCATCGGGCTGGATGTGCGGGCGATCGACGCCCAGGTCGGCCGGCGGATCACGGTCGGGGAAGGCGGCCAGCCGTATCCCGGCACCGACATCGTCGAGTTCATCGCCAACAGCGACCCGCCCGACGTGTGGGTGATCGCCCTCGGCACCAACGACATCGGCCAGTACCCCGACGCCGAAGCGTTCGGCACCCAGGTGCAGACCCTGCTCGACCTGATCCCGGACGACGCCCCCCTGGTCTGGGTCGACACCTGGGACGGCGCCCGCCTCGACCAGACCCGCCTCGTCAACGACACCCTGCGCGCCCTGGTCGGTGAGCGCGACAACGCGATGGTCGTCGACTGGTTCAGCCACGGTGACGACGAAGGTGTCATCACCAGCGATCAGGTCCATCCGACGCCTGACGGCACCCTCGTGTTCGGTCAGGTGGTCGCCGACGGCGTCGAGGCGCTGGCGGCGTCGCTCTGACCGCCGCGCTCGCCGGTTGTAGCGTGCGCATGTGGTTCGGGGGATCGTTCACGCCGCATGCCCACATGACTGCCCAGACACCTGCGCCATGTTGGTGACGGTCGAGGACGGTCGGGCGGTGAAGGTCGCCGGCGATCCCGACCACCCGGTCACGGCGGGAACCCTCTGCGCCAAGGTCAGCGACTACGTCGAGCGCGTCTACGCGGACGACCGGTTGGCCCGTCCGCTCGTACGCGACGGCCCCAAGGGGTCCGGGCAGTTCCGGGAGACGACATGGGACGCCGCGATCGAGCTCGTGACGGCGCGCCTCGCCGCGGTGCGCGACGAGTCCGGGGGCGAAGCGATCCTTCCGTACTCCTATCTCGGCACGATGGGATATCTCCAGCGCGATCTCATGAGCGCGCGCGTGATGAACGCGCTCGGCGCCACCGACCTCGAGCGCACGATCTGCGCCGACGCCGGCATCGCGGGCGTCATCACGACGCACGGTCTGTCGCCGGAGGTCGACCCCGAGCGGTGGGTCAACGCCCGCTACGTGATCGTGTGGGCGTGGAATCCGCTCTCGACGTCGCCGCACCTGTGGCGCTTCATCCTCGAGGCCCGCAAGCAGAGCGGCGCCAAGTTGGTGGTCATCGATCCCTACCGCAGTCGCACGGCGCGTGTCGCCGACGAGCACCTGCGGCCCGTGCCCGGCACCGATGGCGCCCTCGCGATGGGCATGATGCGGGCGGTCGTCGATGCCGGTCTCCACGACGACGAGTGGTGTCGTGCGCACACGACCGGCTTCGACGACCTCCTCGAACGGCTGCAGGAGTGGCCCGTCCATCGAGCCGCCGCGATCACCGGGATCGATGAGGAGACGATTCGGCGCATCGGCGAGGAGTTCGCGTCGACCCGACCTTCGCTGCTGCGTCTCGGGGTCGGCGGCCAGCGCCACGCGGGCGCGCCGATGGCCTATCGCACGATCGCCTGTCTCCCGGCGCTCGCCGGGAGCTGGCGCCACGACGGAGGTGGGTGCGCGTACATCCCCACCGCGTGCGCGTCGGCCGTCGACTGGGGCCCGTTGCAACGGGCCGACCTGCGGCCGGGCCCGGTCCGCACGATCAACATGTCGCAACTCGGTGACGCGCTCACCGACTCGACGCTCGACCCTCCCGTCCGGGCGCTCGTCGTCTGGAACTCGAACCCCGCCCAGGTGGCGCCCGACCAGTCACGGGTCCTGGCCGGGCTCCGGCGCGACGATCTGTTCACGGTCGTGCTCGACCAGTTCATGACCGACACCGCCCGCCACGCCGACGTCGTGCTGCCGGTCACCACACAGCTCGAGCACCTCGACGCGCTGTTCTCGTGGGGTCACCACTACATCACCTACAACGAGCCGGCGATCGCGCCGCTCGGCGAGGCGAAGCCCAACACCGAGGTGTTCCGCCTGCTGGCCGCCGGGCTGGGCCTCGACGATCCATGTTTCCAGGAAACCGACGAGGAACTGCTCGACGCGGTGTTCGCCAGGGCACCCGAGGGGATCACGCTCGAGCGCCTGCGTGAGCGGGGCTGGCTCAAGGTCGACCTCGGGCAGGGACCCACGCCGCACGCCGAAGGCGGGTTCGGGACGGCCGACGGCAAGGTCGCGTTCCGCGCCGACTGGCTGGCCAACCTCGGGCTCGACCCCCTCCCCGGCTTCGACCCGCCCGCCGAGCTGAGCGACGAGGACCTCACCGCCCGCTACCCGCTCGCCCTCCTCACCCCCAAGACCCATTTCTTCCTGAACTCGACGTTCGCCAACCAGTCCCGCCAGCACCGAGCCCAGCCCGAGCCGTTCATCGTCGTGCATCCGGACGACGCCACGGCCCGGTCGATCGCCGACGGCGACGTCGTGCGGCTCTTCAACGACCGGGGCGAATGCCGCCTCCTCGCTCGTGTCAGCGACGACGCGCCGGCCGGTGTCGTCGTCGCCCCGACGAGTTGGTGGATGCGCGATCACGCCGGCGAGGTCGGCGCCCAGGTCACCACATCGCAGCGCCTCACCGTGCTCGGCCACGCGCCGACGTTCAACGACACCCGAGTCGAGGTCGCCCCCGCCGGCTGAAAACCGTTCTGGGCTGCCACCTCTTCGACACCCGCAAGGATCAGCAGCCCAGAACGGATTGTCGAGGGCGCGGTCAGGAAACCCAGCGGCTCTGGCCGAAGCGGTAGCCGACCGAGCGCACGGTCTGGATCAGACCGGCGTGTTCCTCGCCGAGCTTGGCGCGCAACCGGCGGACGTGGACGTCGACCGTCCGCGCCCCGCCGTAGTACTCGTAACCCCACACCCGTGACAGCAGCATCTCGCGGGTGAACACCTTGCCCGGGTTCTGGGCGAGGAACTTCAACAGCTCGTACTCCATGTACGTGAGATCGATCGGCCGCCCGGCGATCGACGCCTGGTACGTCTCGAGGTTGAGTGCCAGCTCGGCGTACTCGACGAGATCGTGATGGACGGTCTCGCCGCCCACCTGCCACAACAGGTGCCGGACCCGGGCCTCGAACTCGGTGGGATGGAAGGGCGTCAGGCAGAAGTCGTCGAACAACTCGTCGCGCAGGTCGAGCTCGGCGAGTTGGGCGCCGGTGAGGAGCACGAGCAGCGGGATGCCTGACACGTCGCGCTTGCGGAGCGTGCGCGCGAACAACCATGCGGCGTCGGGCTGGCTGCTGCAGTCGACGATGGCCGCCACCCAGCCGGTCGCCGGCTCGTGCTCGGCGGCTTCGTCGGCGGACCCGACCGACTTCCAGCTGTACCCGGCGAGGTCGAGCGTGCGCGCCAACTCGGGGGTCGCCGGATCGCCGAACACGGCGAGCATGCCGAGCGCGTCAGCGGCCATCGCTACAACGACCTCAGGTAGCGGTCGATCTCGTAGGTGCTCACGTGCGTCTTGTAACCGCGCCACTCGTTGCGCTTGTTGCGGAGGAACCATTCGAAGATGTGCTCACCGAGTGCCTCGTGGACGAGCTCGGACGTCTCCATCACCTTCAACGCGTCGGACAGCGACTGCGGGAGCATCGACACGCCGAGCTTGGCGAGCACGTCGTCGCCGATCTCGAACAGGTTGGCGTCGGCCTCGACCGGCAGCTCGTAGCCCTCGGTGATGCCCCGCAGGCCGGCCGCCAGGATCAGGCTGAAGGCGAGGTACGGGTTGCACGCCGGGTCCGGTGAGCGGTACTCGATGCGGGTCGCGTTCGGGCTCGACTTCTTCGGCACCGGCACCCGGATCAGGCCGCTGCGGTTGTTGCGCGCCCAGCTCACGTGAACCGGTGCCTCGAAGCCCGGCACCAGTCGCTTGTAGCTGTTGACGGTCTGGTTGGTGATCGCCGTGATCTCGGCCGCGTGACGCAGCAGGCCGGCCATGAAGCCCTTCGCCACGGGCGACAGGTTGTGCGGGTCGTCGGGGTCGTAGAACGCATTGTCGTCACCCGCGAACAACGACATGTGGATGTGCATGCCGGAGCCCTGCACACCCTCGAGCGGCTTGGGCATGAACGTGGCGTACACGCCCTCGCTGGCGGCGACCTCTTTGACGACGAGCCGGAACGTCATCACGCTGTCGGCCATCGACAGCGCGTCGGTGTGGCGCAGGTCGATCTCCTGCTGGCTCGGCGCGTCCTCGTGGAAGCTGTACTCGACCGGGATCCCGAGCTGCTCGAGCTTGCGGATGGTCTGCTTGCGCAGGTTGCCGGCCGCGTCGTTGGTGGTCAGGTCGAAGAAGCTGCCGTTGTCGAGCGGGCGCGGCACCTGGCCGGGCTCGGGTTGCTCGAAGTAGAAGAACTCGATGTCGGGCGCGACGTAGAACGTGAACCCGCTCTCGTGGGCGGTCCGCATGTGACGCCGGAGGACCTGGCGGGGATCGCCCTCGAACGGGTTCCCGTCGAGGTGGTGGATGTCGCAGAACACCCGCGCCTCGGGGGCCTCGCGATCGCCCCACGGGATCAGCTCGAACGTGTCGGGATCGGGGATCGCGAGCACGTCGGACTCCTGGACCCGCGAGAAGCCGTCGATCGACGAACCGTCGAACGTCATCCCGTCCTCGAGCGCGTTCTCGAGCTCGGCCGGGCTGATCGCGAAGCTCTT
Source organism: Ilumatobacteraceae bacterium (assembly GCA_963722415.1). Taxonomy (GTDB): domain Bacteria; phylum Actinomycetota; class Acidimicrobiia; order Acidimicrobiales; family Ilumatobacteraceae; genus JALOLG01. Next base: position 259,897 of record CAVRNI010000027.1, on the reverse strand, counting down.
GAGGTTGCCCAGCACGTCGGTGAACCACAGGCGCACGAGTCGAACGCCGCGCTCCTCCACCGTGCGCAGCACGTACTCGCGGTGTTGGTCGAGCATGTCGCTCACCGTCACAGTCTGTCGGTTGTCGGGGGGGTTGGTGTCAAATCCGCGCACCGCGCGGATCGTCATTCGGCGTCGCTGCATACGGTGTCGACGATGAGACGGGTGACCGTGTACGGATCCATGTTGGAGTTCGGCCGGCGGTCCTCGGCGTAACCCTTCCCGTCCTTTTCGACCTGCCACGGGATCCGGATCGAAGCGCCGCGGTCCGACACGCCGTAGGAGAACTGGTCGAACGGCGCCGTCTCGTGGGCACCCGTGAGGCGGGACTCGATGTCGTGGCCGTAGTTCTTCACGTGCAGTTCGAGCTTCTTGCCGATCGCCTTGCACGCCCGTTCGATGGGCGCGTAGCTCTCACGCATGGCATTGGTCGAGAAGTTGGTGTGCGCGCCGGCGCCGTTCCAGTCGCCCTGCACGGGCTTGGCGTCGAAGCTGATGATGACGTCGTAGTCCTCGGCGATGCGGTGCAGCAGCCAGCGCGCCACGTACAGCTGGTCGCTGACGGCGAGCGCGTCGAGTGGCCCGATCTGGTACTCCCATTGTCCGGGCATCACCTCGGGGTTGGTGCCCGAGATCGACAGTCCGGCGTCGATGCACGCCTGGGTGTGCTCCTCGACGATGTCGCGGCCCATGATCTTCCCGGTGCCGACGCCGCAGTAGTACGGGCCCTGCGGCTCGGGGAAGCCCCCGCCGAGAGGAAACCCGAGCGGAGTGCCGTCGGCGCGCAGCATCGTGTACTCCTGCTCGATGCCGAAGATCATCTCGTGCTTGGCGTACTTCTTGGCTGTCTTCGCGCACGCCGCGCGGGTGTTGGTGGCATGCGGCTTCAACGTCTTGGCATCGAGCACCTCGGCCATCACCAAGATGTTCTCTCCACCGCGGAGCGGGTCGGGACACGAGAAGACCGGCTGCAGCACGCAGTCGCTCTGGTCGCCGGTCGCCTGGTTGGTGCTGGAGCCGTCGAAGCCCCAGATGGGCGGTGCCGTCACGCCGTCGGGGATGATCTTGGTCTTGCTCCGGAGCTGTGCCGTCGGCTCGGTGCCGTCGAGCCAGATGTACTCAGCTTGGTAAGGCACGAAATTGGTCCTCTCGATACACGATGCACCCGCGTCGGGATGCTGGCCGTGAAGTGTTGGCTGGATGTGGTCGAGGGAACGTTGCCAGCGGGCCATTTCTCGCCCGTTGCTCGGATGTGAATGCTGTGTGAACCGGCCCGAACCATGCGTCGCGATCGTGCCGGTTACCGTGCTGGCATGCGCCGAGTCACGATCCTGACCATCGTCGCGACCCTGGTACCGGTCGCCGTCGCCTTCGGTGGTCCGTCGGCGCGCGTGTCGGCGGCCACGGTGCCCGCCGGCTTCACCGACAGCCTCGTCACCACGTTCTCGCAACCGACGGCGGTGGAGTCCGTTCCCGACGGTCGGATCGTGGTGCTCGAACAGGGTGGCCGCGTGCGGGCCGGGTTGCCGGGCCAGGCGATGCCGACCGTGCTGACGATCCCCAACATCTGTCCCGGTGGCGAGCGCGGGCTGCTCGGGTTCACCCACGATCCCGGGTTCCTGACCAATCGCCGCGTGTACGTGTACTACACCCGCGATGCCCCGGCCGCGCCCGGCGGCTGCGTCAACCGAGTCAGCCGCTTCACGATGCAGGACGTGATCGACCCGGCGAGTGAGGCCGTGTTGGTCGACGACATCTCGTCGGTCGCCGGCAACCACAACGGTGGCGACCTCGACATCGGATCCGACGGCAACCTCTACGTATCGATCGGCGACGCCGGGAGCGACCCGCGTGCCGACGGAGGGATCAACGCCGCGCGCGACCTGTCGCTGCTGAACGGCAAGATCCTGCGCGTCACGCTCGACGGCCAGCCGGCGCCCGGCAACCCGCTGTCGGGTGCGGGCACGGAGCGTTGCGCGACGCGCGGCAACTTGCCGTCGACGCCGACGACGAGTTGCCAGGAGCTGTTCGCATGGGGACTGCGCAACCCGTTCCGGATCGCCTTCGACCCCAATGGTGGAGGCGACCGCTTCTTCATCAACGACGTGGGACAGAGCGCCCACGAGGAGGTCGACGAGGGCGGCATCGGCCGCGACTACGGCTGGAACCAATGCGAGGGGTTCTGTCCCGGCGGGCCGCCGGCGGGCGTCACTGATCCGTTGACCGACTACCCGCGTTCGGTTGGCCAGTACATCACGGGCGGGGCGTTCGTTCCCGACGGGTTGTGGCCGCCCGATCTCGATGGTGGCTATCTGTTCGGCGATGGCGGCTCGGGGAGCATCTTCCTCCGGCGTGCCGATGGCACCGTGAACTACACCACTCCGTGGGCGACGGGCGCCGCCGGGATCGCCGACATGGCGTTCGCGTTCGACGAGGGTGGCCGCACGGCGCTCTACTACACGCTCAACGGCAACGGCCAGCTGCGCAAGATCGTGTGGAACGGTCAGGTCGCGTCGCCGACCCCGTCGAACCTCGCGTTCTCCGCGATCGCTCCGACGCGCGCCTACGACACGCGGTCCGGGCTCGGCACAGTGGCCGGTGACGTGCGGTCCGACACGACCCGTCTCGTCGATCTGTCTCCACCGTCTGCTTCGGTGCAGGCGGCGCTCGTCAACATCACCGTCACGAACAACGCCGGGTGGGGGTTCCTCGAAGCCTGGGCGCCGCGTTCGTTGCGGCCGCCCACGTCGGTGGTCAACGTCGTGCAGCCGGGTGAGGACGTCGCCAACGCCTCGGTCGTCACGCTCGACGCCGAGGGTCGGTTCGTGCTCCACGCCACGATGGCGACCGACGTCGTCGTCGACGTCCTCGGTTGGTTCGCGACGACGCCCGGAACCGCGACCGCCGGACGCTTCGTGCCGGTCGACCCCGGCCGCCTGATCGACACCCGTCAACCGGCTGGCGCCCAACTGGCATCGGGATCGACGAACGCCTACGTCGAGGCCGCCGGGCGAGTCGACCTGCCCGTCGCCGGTCGGCTCGGAGTACCCGCCGCCGCCAACGTCGGTGCCGCGGTCGTCGTGCTCACGGCCCTCGGCACGTCGGCGCCGCAGAGCGGGTTCGCCACCGCCCACGCGGGTGGTTCGACAGCACCCGACGCGTCGAACGTCAACACCAACGGCAACGGCGACATCCGCGCCAACCTCGCCGTCGTGCCGGTCGCTTCCGACGGCTCGTTGTCGGTGACGCTCGCGCGCGTCGACGATGTGCTCGTCGACGTGGTGGGGTACTTCACGACGTCGAGCGCCCCGGCGTCGGCCAGTGGGCTGTTCACCGCCGTCGCCCCCACCCGCGTGTACGACGAGCGGGTTCCGGGCGCACCACCGGCAGCGGCCGGCGAAACGCTGACGCTCGATCTCGACGGCGGCGCCCTGCCCGCCGCGAGCGGTGCGCTCGCGGTGTTGCAGAACCTGACGATGACGGCGACCGGTGGCTTCGACTTCGTGACCGCCTTCCCGGGCGGCGCCGTCGTGCCCGAGGTGTCGAACGTCAATGCCGTCGGCGCCGATCAGACCCGCGCCGCGCTCGCGGTCACCAGGTTGGGTGCCGGTACGACGGTCAGCTACTTCACGTTCGGCTCGTCGATGCTCGTCGTCGACGCGTTCGGGTACTTCCGCTCGTAGCGCTGCGATGATGCCGTGGTGGCGACGCCCGCGATCCTTGCTGCCGTGGCTCGCGGTGAGCGGTGGCGCGATCGCGGTCGGAGTCGTCACGATCCTGATCGTGCGCGACGGCGACAGTCCCGGTGCGGCCGACGCCGCGCTGCCGACGACGACCGACGTGATCGCCAGCCTCGGGACGGTCGAGCCGGCGCCATTGCCGGAACGGTGTTCGACCGATCCTGAATCCCTGGCGGTCTGGACGTCCGGCGTTCGCATCGACGAGGCGACCGGTGCCACCGATGCCGTGATCCGGTTCGAGAACCTGACGAACGAGACGTGCGAGCTCGACCTGACGGATCCGACGGACCGCGTCGACGGCGCCGAATCGTCCGTCCGTCTGGAGGCCGGTGGCTGGGGGGAGCTCCTCTTCGGCAGCCCGGACGCCCAGTGCGCTCCGCTCGCGCCACTGCGTTCCGTCGAACTCGAGTTGAACGGTGACGAACGCCTGGTGCCGACCGCGGCGGTGATGGCGTGCGGCGAGGCGGTGCTGGCGTTCCTGCCTGCCGACCGCCCGGTCGACCCGTGCCTCGCCCGTGAGCTCACGACCGCGGTCGCCGAGGCCGGCCTCGTCGTCCGCAACGACGGGGCGCGGCCGTGTGTGCTCGGCGAGCTGGTTTCCATCGCCATCCCGACCGGACGGGCGTCCTCGATGGCCGAGATGGCGCAGACCAGACCGGGCGTCGTCATCGAAGGACCGGTGGGGCCCGAGGTCACCGGGCTGGGACAGGGCGACGTCGCGTACTTCCAGACGGTCGTCGATCCGCTCGCCGACTGCGACGTCTCGGTCCAACCGGCGCGGCTCAACTTCTCCGGCGTCGCCCTGGACGCTGCGTTCCCGATCTGCACGTTCGTGCGCCTCGGACCCGGCTACCCGTACTACGGGTCGCCCCGCGGTCCGCTCACCGACCCCACCTTCGCCGACGAGTTCACACCCGCGCGCGAGGTGTGGATCGCCGAGCTGGACCCGTTCCGGAACTAGCGCTCGACCCGTTCCGGGTGTCGTGATCGCAGGTCGATAGCCTGAACGCGTGACCGTGTTGCGCATCGCGTTGGCCCAGCTCAACCCGACCGTGGGCGACCTCGACGGCAACCTGACCAAGCTGTCGGACGCCTACGACCAGGCCGACGAGGCCGGGTGCGACATCGTGGCGTTCCCCGAGCTGTCGACCACCGGCTACCCACCGGAGGACCTCGTCCTCAAGCCGGGGTTCGTCGCCGACAACCGCCTGATCCTCGACAAGCTCGCGGCACGGACGCGTCGCTGCGCGGCGGTCGTCGGCTTCGTCGACGAAGACCGCGATCTCTACAACGCGGCGGCGGTGTGCGCCAACGGCGACGTGCTCGGCACGTATCGCAAGCGGCTGCTCCCGAACTACGCCGTGTTCGACGAGGCCCGCTACTTCACACCCGGCACCGAGAACGATCCGCTCGAGCTGTACGTCATCGGCGGCGTGAAGGTCGGGATCTCGATCTGCGAGGACATCTGGAGCCCGTTCGGTCCACTCGCGACGCAATCGGCTGGTGGCGCCGAGCTCAGCATCAACATCAACGGCTCGCCGTACCACTGGCGCAAGGGGCCCGCGCGCGAGCGGATGATCGCGACCAGGGCGGCCGATGCATCGAGCGCGATCGTGTACGTCAACCAGGTCGGTGGCCAGGACGAGTTGGTGTTCGACGGCGGATCGCTCGTGTTCGACGGCGAGGGGAACCTGCTCGCCAGGGCGCCCCAGTTCGTCGAGCAGCTGATGATCGTCGACGTGCCGATCCCGCCCGTCTATCGCAAGCGCCTGCTCGATCCTCGTGGGCGGCGGACCGAGATCGAGTTGCCGTTGGTGCACGTGAGTGACGCACCGCGTGTCAACGCCGAGTTCTCCGATGTCAATGCCGACCACCCGACGAACCCGATGGCGCTGCCGCTCGATCCGGATCGCGAGCTCTACGACGCGCTCGTGCTCGGAACGCGTGACTACTGCCGCAAGAACGGCTTCACCGACGTCGTGATCGGGCTGTCGGGCGGGCTCGACTCGACGCTCGTCGCATGTATCGCGGCCGATGCCCTCGGCCCTGAACACGTGCACGGTGTGTCGATGCCGTCGCGCTACTCGAGCGACCATTCCAAGTCCGACGCCCAGCTGCTCGCCGAGAACCTCGGCATCGACTACCGGACGATCTCGATCGAACCCGCCTTCCAGGCCTACCTCGACATGCTCGCGCCGTCGTTCACGGGCCGGGAGCCGGGCCTGACGTACGAGAACCTGCAGAGCCGGTGCCGCGGCCAGCTGCTGATGGCGCTGTCGAACGAGTTCGGTTGGATGGTGCTCACGACCGGCAACAAGAGCGAGATGGCGGTCGGTTACTTCACGATCTACGGCGACTCCGTCGGTGGGTACGCCGTGATCAAGGACGTGCTGAAGACGCGCGCGTTCGAGCTCTGCCGGTACGTCAACCGGGCGGCCGGCCGCGATGTGGTTCCACCGGCAGTGATCACCAAGCCGCCGTCGGCCGAGTTGCGGCCCGACCAGCGCGACGACCAGAGCCTGCCGCCGTACGACGTGCTCGACCCGATCCTCGAGTTGTACGTCGAGGATGATCGCACCGCCGCCGAGATCATCGAGCTCGGCCACGACGAGGCGATCGTGCGGCGGGTCACCCGCCTCGTCGACATCGCCGAGTACAAACGCCGGCAGTGCCCGCCGGGCGTCCGGGTGAGCGCCAAGGCGTTCGGCAAGGACCGCCGGATGCCGATCACCAGCGGCTACCGGGGCTGACATCGGCCCCTCTCGCCTTGGTCACCGTCCTCCGCGTGGGGCGCGGAAGGTCGTGACGAAGGCGGTGGATGTTGTCGATCGCATCGAAATCTGTCAATATGATCCTGTGGAAGGTGAACGGTGTTGCCCCCCGCTGCTCGACGGCCCGCTCGACGAGGCAGAGGCGATCGAGCTGGCAGCCGTGCTGAAGGCCCTCGCCGATCCGGCCCGCGTCCGTCTGGTGTCGATGGTGGCGTGCTCTCCGACGGGTGAGATCTGCGCCTGTGACCTGCCAGGGGCGCTCGATCGCGCCCAACCCACCGTCAGCCACCACCTCTCCCAGCTCGTCAAGGCCGGCATCCTCGATCGGGAGCAGCGCGGCAAATGGGCGTGGTTCCGGCTGCGGCCGGAGCGGCTGGCGTCGTTGCGGGTCGCCCTCGGCGAGGGTGGCACCCAGGCCGAACGTGCCCGAGCCGTGTGATCCCCTACGACGACACCCTCCGCCAACGGATCGCGGCGAACCTCGCCGGCCACGACCGCCTCGCGCACGCGCTCGACGAACGTCGACACGCCGCGGTCGCGGTGGTGCTCGTCGACTCCGACGCGGTGCGCGACGCCGACGATCCGCTGACGGCCGAGTGGGACATGGCGCGGGTGCCCGGCGAGACCGCCGGCCTCGACGGGAGGGTGGAAGGCGTCGCGGGTGGCGCGGCGTTCCTGCTGTGCCGGCGGGCTTCGGGGCTCAGACTGCACGCCGCGCAGTGGGCATTGCCGGGCGGCCGGCTCGACCCGGGCGAACGTCCGGTCGACGCCGCCCTGCGGGAGCTCGACGAAGAGCTCGGCGTGTCGCTCGACGAGTCGGCCGTGCTCGGCCTGCTCGACGACTACCCGACCCGTTCCGGCTACGTGATCACGCCGGTGGTGGTGTGGGGCGGCGGCGATCCGATCCTCGTGCCCGACCCGGATGAGGTGCTCGCCGCCTACCGGATCGGCCTGCACGAGCTGTGCCGCGACGACTCGCCGCGCTTCGTCTCGATCCCCGAGAGCGAGCGACCCGTCGTCCAGGTCCCCCTCGGCCGCGACCTCATCCACGCCCCGACCGGTGCCGTGCTCGTCCAGTTCCGTTGGGTCGCCCTCGAGGGCCGCCTCAACGAGCGCGTCGACCACCTCGAACAACCCGTCTTCGCCTGGAAATAGCCGTTCTGTCTGCTTCAGATGACGCCACGGGCAATCTGAAGCAGACAGTTCCGGGGTTTCGGGGGATTTTTCAGCGGCCGGTGTGGCCGAAGCCGCCGCCGCGGTCGTCGCCGTCGAGGTGGTCGACGACTTGCCAGGCGATCTCGTCGACGGGCTGGATCACGAGCTGGGCGATGCGGTCGCCGCGGTGGATCGTGTAGTCGGCGGTCGGGTCGGTGTTGAGCAGCACGACCTTGAGCTCGCCGCGGTACCCGGAGTCGATGAGGCCGGGGGCATTGACCACTGTGACGCCGTGTTTCGCCGCCAGACCGCTACGGGGGAGCACGAAGCCGGCGTGTCCGACGGGGATCGCGGTCGCGATGCCGGTCGGCATCACCAGGCGCCCGCCGGCTGCCGAGACGACGCCGTCCTCGCGGGCGAGCAGGTCGATGCCGGCGTCGCCGGCGCGCGAGTACGACGGCAGTGGCAGGTCGGGGTCGAGGCGGATGACGTGGATCGGCAGCGGCACGATGGCCGAGCGTAGGCTCCCTGACGATGAGCGCACCCGCCGAGCGTCCGCCATCGGTCGACGCGCTCGCCCGCTCGCTCGGCGCCTCCGGGCTGCCGCATCCGATCCTCGTCGACATCGCGCGTGACGCGATCGCGGCCGGCGACCCCGGGTCGGCGCCGGAACGGGCGGAGGCGTTCCGACGCACGTTGCTGACGCCGGTGATCAACGCGACCGGCGTGCTGCTGCACACCAACCTGGGCCGTGCACCGCTGGCGCACGTGCAGGCGGCGCATGCCCAGTCGGTGGAGTTCGACCTCGCGACGGGTGAGCGCGGCTCGCGCCAGCGGGCGGTCGGGCAGCTGTTCGCCAGGCTGTGCGGCGCCGAGTCGGCGATCGTCGTCAACAACAACGCGGCGGCCGTGCTGCTCGTGCTCGCCGCCCTCGCCGAGGGACCGTGACGTGCCGGTGAGCCGCGGCGAGAGCGTCGAGATCGGCGGTGCGTTCCGGGTGCCCGACGTGATGGAGCAGTCCGGGGCCCGCCTCGTCGACGTCGGTACCACCAACCGCACCCGGCTCGCCGACTACTCCAAGGCGATCGGGCGGCGCGGCGTCGACGCGGCGATCGTGCTCAAGGTGCATCCGAGCAACTACCGGATCGACGGCTTCGTCGAGGGCACGTCCGTCAGCGAGCTGGCGACGCTCGGGCTCCCCGTGGTCGTCGACATCGGAAGCGGGCTCCTCGACGCCAGCGTGCCGTGGCTCACCGGCCCGCCACCGGCGTGGCTGGCCGGCGAGCCGGCGGCCGTGCAGACCCTGGCCGACGGTGCGGCGCTGGTGACGTTCAGCGGCGACAAGCTGCTGGGCGGCCCACAGGCCGGCATCATCGCCGGTCGGGCCGACCTCGTCGCGGCGTGCGCCGCACATCCGCTCGCCAGGGCGCTGCGTCCCGGGGGACTGGTGCTCGGGTCGCTGCAGGACGTCGCGCTCGCGTACCTCCGCCGTGACGCGGCGGTCACGATCCCGTTCTGGCGGATGGTCGACGCTCCGGTCACGGTTCTCCGCGACCGGGCATTGCGGATCGTGACCGAAGCGGGTGTGGGGGAGGCGGTCGCGACCGAGGCGCTGCCGGGCGCCGGCTCGGCGCCCGGCGTGACGATGCCGTCGTACGGTGTGGCGCTCGACGGCGATCACCTGGCCGGCCTGCGGGCGGCGCCGACACCGATCGTCGGGCGTGTCCGCGACCAACGCACGTACCTCGACCTGCGCGGTGTCGATCCCGAAGACGACGCCGACCTCGTCCACGCCCTCCGCGCAATCACGTGACGGTCCGAGTCCAGTGAGGGTCGTCGCCACTGCCGGCCACGTCGATCATGGGAAGTCGTCGCTGGTGCTGGCACTCACCGGCACCGATCCCGATCGCTTCGAGGAGGAGAAGCGGCGCGGGCTCACGATCGATCTGGGTTTCGCCCACACGACGCTGCCGTCGGGGGCCGGGATCAGCTTCATCGACGTCCCTGGCCATGTGCGGTTCCTGCGCAACATGCTGGCCGGAGTCGGCGGAGTCGACGCTTGCCTGTTCGTGGTCGCCGCGACCGAGGGGTGGAAGCCGCAATCGGAGGAGCACCTCCGCATCCTCGAACTGCTCGGCGTCGGCCACGGCGTGATCGCCCTCACCAAGGTCGACCTGGTCGACGACGAGGGCCGCGAGTTGGCACTGCTCGACGTCGACGACCACGTGGCGGAGACATTCCTGCAGGGTGCCCGCGTGGTGCCGGTCTCGGTGACGACCGGTGAGGGTCTCGACGACCTCCGCGCCGCGCTCGACGACCTGGTCGCCACGACGCCGCAGGCGGACGACCGGTCGCGCCCGCGACTGTGGATCGACCGCGTCTTCGCCGCCAAGGGGAGCGGCACCGTCGTGACCGGCACCCTGACCGGTGGGTCGCTCACGCGCGATCACGCGGTCGTGATCGAGCCCGGCGGTCGGCCGGCCCGGGTGCGGTCGATCCAATCGTTCGGGTCGGGGATCGACCGCATCGGACCCGGCAACCGCGTCGCGCTGAACCTGGCGGGCATCGCCCACGACGACGTCGTCCGCGGTGACGTGGTCGTGTCGCCGGGGCGGTGGCTGCCGACCCACCGCTTCGACGCCACGCTCGAGGTGCTCACGCCGCTCGACCACGACGTCTCACGGCGCGGCGCGTTTCTGGCGTACATCGGCTCACGCGAGGTGCCCGTCAAGGTGCGGGTGATCGGATCGGACGCGCTGTCGCCGGGCACGCGCGGGATCGTGCGGCTCCACCTGCCCGTCGACCTTCCGCTGCTGCCCGGCGATCGGTACGTGCTGCGCGAGTCGGGCCGCGACGAGACCGTCGGCGGTGGCGAGGTGCTCGACGTGGCGCCGGTACGACCGGCGTCGAAGGCCACTCCGGATCGCACGGTCGAGCGGGTGATCCGCGAGCGCGGGTGGATCGACGTTCACGAGCTCGAACTGCTGACCGGCACGCGCGTCGCGCCGACGGTGGGTCGCTGGGCCGTCGCCGACGAGGTGCTCGCCGTGACGACCGAACAACTCCGCACGACCATCGCCGGCTCGGGCTCGGTCGGTCTCGACGTGGCGACTCTCGACGAGCGACAGCGTGCGGTGCTGGACACGCTCGACGGCGTCATGATCGACGCCGGCCGGGCGCGCCCGGCGGGCATCGAGGATCCGTTCGCCGACCACCCGTTCCTCGCCGTCGCGAAGGCCGGCGGGTTCACGCCTCCCGCGGTCGACGATGTCGACCGATCGGTGATTCGCGAGCTGATCCGGCGCGGGCTCCTCGTCGAGCGCGACGGGATCGTCTTCCACTCCGCAACGATCGACGACGCCGGCCGTGTCGCGGCCGAGCTCCTCGTCGAGCATCCGGAGGGCTTCACCATCGCCCAGTTCCGCGACGCCACGGGGGCCAGTCGCAAGTACGCGTTGCCGCTCGTCGCCGAGCTCGACGCGCGGGCGGTCACGCGACGACGCGGCGACATGCGGATCGGCGGACCACATCTGCCCGAACCGTGAGCCCGGGTCGGACGCGGTCCAGGACGCCTATGACTTCGGACGCGCCTCGCGATAGTCCTTGGCGGCGCCGTCCAACGGCTCGATCTCGAGCGTGACGCCGTCGATGGCGACGACCCTGATCGAGTCACCGGGTTCAACTGGAGTCGCGCGATTCGTCCGCGCCCGCCACCGCGCCTCGCGGACCTCGACGACGCCGTCGGGATCGGCCCGTTCGACGACCAGACCGAGCTCACCGATCATCCACTCGCGTCCGATCGTGGGCGTCGCGAAGCGGGTTCGCACCATCGACGGCATGCCGACGATGAACGTCAGCATGATCCCGCCGATGCCGGCGATCAGCGTGATCCACGACGGCCGCAGCGAGCTACCGGGCAACGGCTCGAAGAGGTACCAGCTGCCGACGATCGTGAGCATCACGCCGACACCTGTCCAGACGCGGGGCAACCCGACCTGCACGTCGACCGCGAACGCGACCATCGCGGCGACGATCAACCCCAACGCCCAGCCGCGGGTCGGGAGCTCGGCGAGGCCGTAGCACGCGAGGATCGTTGCACCAGCGCCGACCACGCCGGCGATGCCGACACCCGCGGTGTAGAACTCGAACACGAGCAGTGCCAGCCCGACGAGCAGCAGGAGGTAGGCGACGGCGGGGCTGGCGACGGTGTGGAACACCTGCTCGACGAGACCGAGCTTCGAGAAGCGGGTGACGGCGATCGTGTCCCGTTGGACTGTTCCGTCCTCGGTCACGACCTCGGTCGTCGTGTCGAGCACGACACCGTCCTCCTCGTATCCGTCGAGGGCGTCGAGCATGTTGGGGATCGTGGCGATCCCCTCGTCCGAGACGCGCTGTTTGAACACGTCGAGGCTCCGGGCCTCGGACAACCCGAGCGAGTCGTTCCGCAACGAGTCGGCGGCGACTCCGAAGTCGATCGTGGCGTCGGCGAGCTCGAGTGGCGGGCCGGTGAAGCCGACGCGCGCGCCAGGCGCCATACCGGTGACGTCGGCGACGGCGAGGATCTGCGCCGGCGTCCCGTACAGGCGGGCCGCGCCCGCCGGGCCGACCCAGACACCGATCGGGAGTGGGGCGTCGGCGATCTCCTGCAACAGCTCGGCCATCACGTCGTCACCGACGGTGGCACCCCGCGAGTTGACCTGCAGCACGAGCGCCTGCGCGCCCTGTTCGTCGGCACGTTCGATGGCGTCGCCGATCTCGTCGACGATGATGGCGTCGAACAACCCGCTGACCTGCAGGACGTCGACCGGGCCGACCTCCGTGTCGTCCTGCGCCGAGGCTCCACCGGACGCCAGCAGCGTCAGCAGGGAGGCTCCGGCGAGGAGACCGATCAGTAGTCTGCGCAAAGGTGCCTCCGGAGAGCGTGGTTCGACGTAGCGATCAGGCGGCCGATCCGTTGCTGACGTTGATCGCCGCCAACGTCGTGGTGGTGGCTGGCAAAGGGGGTGTCGGGAAGACCACCGTAACGGCTGTGATCGCGCGCGCGGCAGCGGACACGGGCCGGCGCGTCCTTGCCGTCGAGCTCGACGGCAAACCGCTGCTCGCCGACCTCGTGCCGGGAATCGAGGTCCGTGCGATCGCCGCCAGCGACGCGCTCGACGAGTACCTCCGCGAGAAGGGATTCACGCGGGTCGCCAAGCGGCTCGCCTCGAGCGGGGTGATCGACGTCATCAGCACCGCCGCGCCCGGCATCGACGACATCGTGGTGCTCGGCAAGATCAAGCAGCTCGAGCGTTCGGGACAATGGGACCTGATCGTGGTCGACGGTCCGGCCGCCGGTCACGCGATCACGTTCCTCACGTCGGCCAAGGGGATGCTCGACGCGGTCCGTGGCGGGCCCGTGTATGCGCAGGCCAAGGACGTGATGGAGCTGCTGGGAGATCCGGAGCGCTGCCAGGTCGTGCTCGTGACGCTGCCCGAGACGACACCGGTCAACGAGGTGATCGAGACGACCGCGACGCTCGTCGATCGGGTCGGTGTCCGGCTCGGGCCGATCGTGATCAACGAGGTCGACACGCGTACGGCCGTGCCGGATCCGACGACGATGACGCTCGGCCGCGGCGCCGACGCCAAGGCGCTGCGCGCGGCGGCGGTGTTCCGACGTGCCAGACGGACGATGCAGGACGCCGAGATCGTGCGGCTCGAGCAGTCGGTCACGTCGCCCGTGATCGAGCTCGTGTCGCTGCCGGTGGCCGGACTGACCGCCGAACACATCGAGACGCTCGCCGCGTCACTCTCGGCGGACACGCCGTGAAGACGCTCGACACCCCGCTGCGTGGCGCGACGGTCGTCGTGTGCTGCGGCTCCGGCGGTGTCGGCAAGACCACGACCGCGGCGGTGATCGGCATCGAGCTGGCGCGGCGCGGCCAGCGGGTCGTCGTCGTCACCATCGATCCGGCGCGTCGCCTCGCCGACGCCCTCGGCCTGAGCGACGGGCTGGGCCCCGAACCGCAGCCGATCGACATGGACCTTCCCGGCGAGCTGTGGGGCATGATGCTCGACACGGCGGTGATGTTCGACCGGGTCGTTCGCGCCAACGCGGCCGACGCCGAGCAGGCCGACCGCATCGTGCAGAACCGGTTCTTCCGCAACATGGTGGGCGCCCTGAGTGGCACGCAGGAGTACATGGCGTCGGAAGCGCTGCATCAACTGCACGGTGACGAGCGGTTCGACGTCGTGATCGTCGACACGCCGCCGAGCCGGCACGCCCTCGACTTCCTGGAGGCGCCGGGCGTGTTGGCCAGGTTCCTCGAACACAAGGTGTTCAAGCTGCTGATGTTGCCCACGCGTGGCGGCCTGCGGGTGTTGAACACTGCCGCCCAGCCGCTCCTGCGGGCGATCGGGCGGGTCGTCGGGTCCGATGTGCTGGTCGACGCGGTCGCCTTCTTCCAGGCCTTCGCCGGGATGGAAGTCGGGTTTCGCGACCGGGCGTCGGCGGTCATGAGCCTCCTGATCTCACCGCAGACGCGTTACGTGCTGGTGGCCGCGCCGAGGCAGGACACCGTCGCCGAGGCGGTGTGGTTCGCGGAGCAACTCCGGGCGCGCGGGATCGGAGTGGCGGCGGCGGTCGTCAACCGGGCTCACCCGCGGTTCGGGTCGGGGTCGGCGGCCGAGGCGGCGGAGCGGGCGGCGGCGGAGGAAGATCCGGACATGGCGGCCCTGTGGGCGAACCTCGCCGAGCTGCGCACGATCGCCGAACGTGAGCGCGACGCGGTCGCCCCGCTCGACGACCTCCTCGGGGGTGCGCCGATCGTCGAGGTGCCGCTCCTCGCCGGCGACGTCCACGACCTCGACAGCCTCGTCGAGATCGGCCGCCAACTGTTCAAGCGGTAACGTCGACGGGGTGCACATCCTGCTCGCCACCGACGTCGACTGGATCGTCAACGACATCACGGCCGCCCTCGGTGGGCCCGACACGAGCTTCACGGTGTGCCGGGAGGGCCGGGTCGTCGTCGGCGTCGTGGCCGAGCGCGAGCCCGATCTGGCGATCCTCGACATGCAGATCGGATCGAAGGGCGGCATGGCCGTCACCATGGCGATGCGGCTCGACGAGTCGGCCGACATGCTCCCGCACGTCCCGGTCATCATGCTGCTCGATCGCCGGGCCGACGTCTTCCTCGCCCGCCGTTCGGGCGCCGACGGGTGGTTGATCAAGCCGCTCGACCCGCTCCGGATCAAGCGGGCGGTCGCCGCCGTGATGGCGGGGGGCACGTACGTCGAGGGCGTCCCGGTGCCCACGGCGGAGGTGGCGGAGGTCGCGGCCGACGAGGCCGAAGTCGACGCCGTTGCGGCCAACCCCTAGGAGGACGAGCTTGCGAGCCCGACCATCGAAACGGAGAATCGGCGCCCGCCGGGTAGGCTTGCCGCCCGGCTACGGGGTGTAGCGCAGCTTGGTTAGCGCGCCACGTTCGGGACGTGGAGGCCGGGAGTTCAAATCTCCCCACCCCGACCATGGACTCCCATGAGACGGTTTGTGTCACAGGAACCGGCGATCTTCGCCGGTTGCGGTGACACAAACTGGGGATCGAGGCGCGCGGGTACGGTTCCGGGGTGGAACTGGCCGCCTTGCAGGACGTCATCGAGCGCACGTTCGGCGAACGTGACCGGGCTCGCGGGATCCCGTCGACCGTCGCCTGGCTGGCCGAGGAGCTCGGCGAGCTGGCGCAGGCGGTGCGCAAGGGGACCCGGGCCGAGCAGGAGCACGAGCTCGCCGATGTCCTCGCCTGGGTGGCGACGCTCGCCAACCAGCTCGGCATCGACCTGACGGCCGCCGTCGAGCGCTACGGCGACGGCTGCCCGCGCTGCGGCGCCCTCCCGTGCCGCCGTGACACCCGGCACGGCCCTGAAATCCGTTCTGGGCTGCAGGAGTTTTCGGCACTCGCTGGGCACAGCAGCCCAGAACGAGGGGACGGGCGTCAGGTCAGGAACAGCTCGGCGATCTGGACCGCGTTGAGGGCGGCGCCCTTGCGGAGGTTGTCGTTGCTGACGAAGAGGGCCAGGCCACGACCGTCGGGCACGCCGGGGTCGCTGCGGACGCGTCCCACGAAGCACGGGTCCTGGCCGGCCGCGTCGAGCGGGGTCGGGATGTCGACGACGACGACGCCCGGTGCCTCGGCGAGCAGCTCGAGGGCCCGCTCGACCGACAGCGGCCGGGCGAACTCGGCGTTGATCGACAGCGAGTGGCCGGTGTACACCGGCACCCGGACGCACGTTCCCGACACCAGGAGGTCGGGGATGCCGAGGATCTTGCGGCTCTCGTTGCGGAGCTTCTGCTCCTCGTCGGTCTCGAAGCGGCCGTCGTCGACGATCTTGCCGGCGAACGGCAGCACGTTGAACGCGATCGGCCTGGCGAACTTCTCGGGCGCCGGGAATGCCACGGCGTGGCCGTCGTGGGTCAGCTCGGCGGCACGGTCGGTGACCTGACGCGCCTGCTTGTCGAGCTCGTCGACGCCGTTGAGACCGGCTCCGGAGACCGCCTGGTACGTGCTGGCGATGAGCCGCACGAGCCCGGCTTCGTCGTGGAGCGGCTTCAGCACCGGCATCGCCGCCATCGTCGTGCAGTTGGGGTTGGCGATGATCCCCTTCGGCGCGTTGTGGATCTCGCCGGGGTTGACCTCGCTGACGACGAGCGGGACGTCGGGATCCATCCGCCACGCCGAGGAGTTGTCGATGACGATGGCGCCGGCCGCCGCGAAGCGGGGCGCCAGCTCGCGCGACGACGCCGCGCCGGAGGAGAACAGGGCGATGTCGAGGCCGGTCGGGTCGGCGATCGCGGCGTCCTCGACCGTGATGTCGCGGCCCTGCCACGGCAGCGTGGTCCCGGCCGAACGGGCCGAGGCGAAGTACCGGATCTCGTCGACCGGGAACCCGCGCTCGGCGAGGAGCCGGCGCATCACCCCGCCGACCTGACCGGTTGCTCCGACGACACCTACCCGTTTGCTGGCTCGCATGCCGGTAAGGCTACGCGGCCGACGAGCCACCAGTGGTGGGGGTTGATGCCTTCGAACGTCCCCGTGGCGGCGCCGATGCCGGACACGTTGCTGCGCGGATGGCGCCAGATCGTGACGTCGGTGAGCCCTGCGGGCAGTGAACGCAGGACGGTGTCGGGTTGGAGCCGGTTGGCCTGCCACGCGAGCCGGGCGACGGTGCGGTGTTGTGCCAACCACACCCCGAAGCGCGGGATGCGGAACAGGCTGCGGATCAGCGCGCCGGTCGGGAGGAGCACCACGTCGGCACCCGAACGTGAGCGGAAGTTCAGCGCCACGCTGCCGCCGGGTCGCACGACCCGCACGGACTCGGCGGCGAGGTGGAGCGCGTCGTCGCTCTCGCAATGCTGGAGCGTGATGTAGCTGAAGGCGAGGTCGGCGACTTCGCTCGGGACGTCGAGCGTGCGTCCGTCGGCGACTTCGATCGTGCGCAGATGGTCGACCTTGCCGAACCGGGCCACGGTCTCGCGGCAGCGCTCGAGAAAGCCGGCGTCGAGGTCGCAGGCGTAGACGATCGCGAACTCGTTGCTGAACCCGCACGTCATGCGGCCGATCCCGCAGCCGATCTCGACGACCGTGCGCGTGTCGTTGTCGGGTGGGCGCAGCCCGAACACCTCGAGGTACGCCAGCACCTCGTTGTCGCCGGTGGCGACGAACTCGTCGACGGTCAACTGCGAGCCGGTCTCGTTGTTGAAGACCCATCCGGTCTGGCGGATGACCTCGTCGGCGCTCGCGTACTGCTCACTGACGCGCCCCGCCGTCTTCCACGGAATCAGCTGAAGACGACGACCCATCGGGAGATTGTGCCAGACGGCCCGCCGGTTCGGCACCCGCGCCGTGCGGGTGGACGCACCGACTACTTGCGTTCGGGCAGCGGCGCGGAATACGCCTGGCCGCTGTCGAGCCCGAATGCCGTGTGGAGGGCGCGGGCGGCGCGTTCGAGATCGCGCGTCGCGACGACGACGGAGATCCGGATCGTCGACGTCGAGATCATCTCGATGTTGACGTCCTCGTCGGCGAGCGTGCGGAACATGCGGGCGGCGATGCCGGGCGACGTCTTCATCCCGGCCCCGACGAGCGACACCTTGGCGATGTCGGCGTCGTGGCTGACGCCGGTCGCCCCGATCTCGCCCGCGACGCGCATGACGATCGTCTCCGAGACGCCCATGTCGGAGATCGGCACCGTGAAGCTGATGTCGGTGTGCCCGTCGGTGGAGGTGTTCTGCACGATCATGTCGACGTTGACGTTCGCCGCCGCCAGCGGCTCGAACAAGGCGGCCGACACGCCGGGTTGGTCGGGCACACCGAGCACGGTGACCTTGGCCTCGCTGACGTCGGTGACGACACCGGAGATGATCGGGTCTTCCATCGCAGGCTCCTCGAAGGTGACCCACGTGCCCGGCTCCCAGGTGAAGCTGGAACGCACGTGGATGGGGACGTTGTGATTGCGGGCGAACTCGACCGAGCGCAGCGCGAGCACCTTGGAGCCCGACCCGGCCATCTCGAGCATCTCGTCGAAGTTGACCCTGACGAGCTTGCGGGCCTGCGGAACGATCCGCGGGTCGGCCGAGAAGACGCCGGTCACGTCCGTGTAGATCTCGCACGCGTCGGCACCGAGGGCGGCGGCGAGGGCCACCGCCGTGGTGTCGGTGCCACCCCGACCGAGGGTCGTGATCTCGTTCTCGGTCGACACACCTTGGAAGCCGGCGACGACGCAGACCTTGCCTTCGGCGATCGCCGCGCGGACCCGATCGCCCTTGACCTCGAGGATCTTGGCCTTGCCGTGCGACGTGTCGGTGATGATCCCGACCTGGCTGCCGGTGAAGCTCTTGGCGTCGATGCCGAGATCGGCGAGCGCCATGCACAAGAGCGCCATCGACACCCGTTCGCCGGTCGTCAGCAACATGTCCATCTCGCGCCCCGGCAGCGCCTTCGAGACGTCGTTGGCGAGCTTGATCAGGTTGTCGGTCGACTTGCCCATCGCCGACACGGCGACGACGACGTCATTGCCGTGCCGCTTCGTGAACGCGATGTGCTCGGCGACGGCCCGTATCCGGTCCGGATCGGCGACCGACGTACCGCCGAACTTCTGGACGATGAGGGCCACGGGCACCGAATGCTACCGGTGGGTACTTGTCGTCGGCGGCGAGGGTTTGTGCCCCGATACGCGCGTGTTCAACTCCGTCGCGTGGTGGCAGCTGGCCGGCGAGCTTCTTCGGTGCGATCAAGCCGATAGGCGTCGTCGAGGATCGAGGCGACCTCGTCCCAGTCCGGGTCGATGTCGAGGCGCAGACCGATCCAACCCCGCCCACCGACGTACGGCGGTCGGAAGAACCGTTCGGGCTCGGCCTCGACGAGCTGCTCCTGCACGCCCTTCGGGGCCGGCACCCAGATCGCGACACCGTGCGCGCCGTGGTGGTTGTCGAGCACGGTGCACAGCGTCTGCTTGTCACGGATGAAGAACGTCGGAGATCCGTGGCTGAGTCGTTCGGTGACCTCCGGAAGGTCGCCGCAGATGCGACGCACCTCGCGCAGTGCAGCGCGTGATGATCGATGGTGTGATGATCGACACGACGAGCGGCCATCGCCCCAGTGTTGCACCGCGACTAGCGTCGATCGCATGCTCGACGTGCAGGGATTCGACCACCTCGTGCTGCGGTGCATCGACGTGGAGACCACGTTGGCGTGGTACGTCGACCGGCTCGGGATGCCTCCCGTGCGGGTCGAGGAATGGCGGGCCGGTGTGGCTCCCTTCCCATCCGTGCGCATCGACGAGGGCACGATCATCGACCTCGTCCCTGGCGACGACGTCGAGAGTGCCCGCGGCCATCTCGACCACCTCTGCCTCGTCGTCGGCCCCGGCGACGTCGACGCGGTCGCCACCGACCCGGCGTTCAACGTGATCGACGGCCCGGGTCCGCGATTCGGCGCACGCGGCGTGGCGACGTCGGTGTACGTCACCGATCCCGACGGTTTGATGGTCGAGTTCCGCACCTATCCCCGGACATAAGACCCCGATCAGAGGAGAGCGATCAGTGAGCGAGCGAGACGACTGGAACCGCAACGTCATCGAGGAGTTCCGCACCAACGACGGCGTGGTCGGCGGCATGTTCGAGGGCAAACCGCTGTTGCTCCTGCACCACAAAGGGGCGAAGTCGGGCACCGAGCGCGTGAACCCGCTCGTGTACCTGCGCGAGGGCGACAAGTACGTGATCTTCGCGTCGAAGGCCGGCGCGCCGACCAGCCCCGATTGGTTCCACAACATCCGCGCCAATCCGGACACGACGGTCGAGGTCGGCATCCAGACGATCCCCGTCACCGCCCGTGTCGCCGAGGGCGAAGAGCGCGAGCAGCTGTGGTCGAAGCAGAAGGAAGTTGCGCCGCAGTTCGCCGAGTACGAGGCGAAGACCGACCGCGTCATCCCCGTCGTCGTGCTCGAACCCGCCTGATCAGCGCCGGCGTCACTCGCCGGAGGCGCGTTCGGCGCGCTCCGTCAACAGACGCTCGTAGTCGGCGAGCGTCTCTCCGGCACCGAAGCCGACGCCGTCACCGATGGTGCGCAGTGCCTGGATGACCGCGACGAGGCAGTCGTCACGCAGTGCTTCGAGCTCGCGGATCGACTGCCCGCCGGCTTGCGCGTCGGACTCGTCGACGAGACGGTCGATCAGCTCGCCCGTCAGCTCGGGCACGTCCATCAACTTCGTCCACGGCCATTGCAGGGCCGGGCCGAACTGCTCCATGAAGTGGCGCATGCCCGCCTCGCCGCCCGCGATCCGGTAGGTGAGGAACGTGCCCATGAAGCTCCATCGCAGCCCGGCGCCGAAACGGATCGCGTCGTCGATCTCCGACACGGTCGCCACGCCGTCGTTCACCAGCCACAGCGCCTCGCGCCACAGCGCCTCGAGCAGGCGGTCGGCGACGAAGCCGTCGATCTCCTTGCGCACCACGAGCGGCCGCATCCCGACCGATCGGTAGACGTCGACGGCGCGATCGATGGAGGCGGCGGCCGTCGCCGTACCGCCGACGACCTCGACGAGCGGCAGGAGGTAGACCGGGTTGAACGGATGACCGACGACGAGCCGTTCCGGGTGCTCCATGTCGCGCTGCAGCTCGGTCGGCAGCAGACCCGACGTCGAGGATCCGAACACGACCGATCCGCCGGTCGCCCGGCTCGCCTCGGCGAGCATCGCTTGCTTGAGGGCGAGCCGTTCGGGAGCGCTCTCCTGCACGAAGTCGGCGCCGGCGACTGCTTCGTCGGGGGTGCCGACGAAGCGCAGCGCGCCCTCGGTCGACCGTGGCACATCGGTCAGGCGGTCGTAGGCCCGCCGGGCGTTGTCGAGCACCTCGCCGACCTTGCGCGCCGCGTCGGGATCGGGGTCGTAGAGGTCGACGTCGACGCCGTTGAGCACGAAGCGGGCCGCCCACCCACCACCGATCACGCCGCCGCCGAGCAGTCCCACCCGGTCGAGGCCCGGTATCGGGGACCTCACGCCCGCTTCACGAGCTTGAGCTCGTCCCGCACCTCATCGGGGCGCTTGACGCGCACGTTCATGCCCTCGAGGATCTGGACGGCGCGGGCGACGAGCTCGGCGTTCGTGGCCAGGTGACCACGCCCGAGGTACAGGTTGTCCTCGAGCCCGACGCGCACGTTGCCGCCGGCGAGGGCGGCCATGGCGACGAACGGCAGCTGCATCCGCGAGATCGAGAACGCCGAGAACACCGCGCCCGCCGGCACGGCGTTGACGAGCGCCATGAACGTGTTGGGGTCGTCCGGTGCGCCGTAGGCGATCCCCATGCACAGCTGGATCATCACCGGGTCGTCGAGCAGCCCGTCGCGGATCATCTCCTTGACCATCACGAGGTGGCCGGTGTCGAACACCTCGAGCTCGGGGCGCACGCCGAGCTCCTGCACCTGGCTCGCCATCGCACGCAGCACGCCCGGTGAGTTGACCATGATGTAGTCGCCACCCGACGCGAAGTTCATCGTTCCGCAGTCGAGCGTGCAGATCTCGGGGAGCAACGTCCGCACGTGGTCGAGCCGTTCTGTTGCGCCGGCCATGTCGGTCCCTTCGACGGCGAGCGGGAGCACGTCCTCGGCGCCGCCGAGCACCATGTCGCCGCCCATGCCGGCCGTGAGGTTGATGACGACGTCGACACCCGAGTCGCGGATCCGCTCGACCACCTCCGCGTACAGCTCGGTCGTGCGGGCGCCGACGCCCGTGTCGGGGTCGCGGACGTGGATGTGCACGATCGCCGCCCCCGCCCTGGCGGCGTCGATCGCCGATGCCGCGATCTGTTCGGGGGTGACGGGAACGTGGGGGCTCTTGCCGGTCGTGTCGCCGGCCCCGGTGATCGCGCACGTGATGAACACGTCCCAGTTCATGTGGTCCCCCAAGGTCGGTGAAGATGTTCGGGATGGCTTCCGGCAATCATCGCATCCGCACCGATCTCGGCGGCACTGTCGGCGAAGGCGCCTACGACCCGAGCCGGGGTCGCACGGTGGTGCGGCTCGTGCATCTCTCCGACCTGCACGTGATCGACGTCGCCTCGCCGGCGCGCGCCGAGTGGGTCGAGCTGCTGGGTGACGATCCGAGGTGGCGCCCGTTGCTGCACATGCATCGCCCGTACGAGGCGCTCACGCATTGGGCCCTCGCCGCCCACGTCGACGCGATCCATCGCGACCCGACCGCGCCGTGGACCGGTGGTGCGTACGACGTCGCGCTCAGCACCGGCGACAACATCGACAACGCCCAGCGCAACGAGCTCGACGCCTACCTCGCGATCATGGCGGGTGGTCGCACGCAGCTGCCGGCGAGTGGTGGGCCGCAGGACCCGGACGGTGACGTCGACGCCGGTGCGCCGTGGCCGTTCTGGTGTCCCGAACCGGGCGTCGACGACACGTGGAAGCCGCTCGGCTACCCGGCGGTCGAGGGCTATTTCGAGCGCGTCGACGCGCCGGTCACGTCATCGGGCGTCGGCATCCCGTGGGCGAGTCTGCCCGGCAACCACGACGTGATGCGCCAGGGGACGTCGCTGACGAACGACCGGATCGAGCGCATCGCCGTCGGGTCGGGCAAGTCGTTGCAGCCGGCGCCGGGTTTCCTCCCCGATGATCCGCTCACGCTGTTCGTCGACGAACCGGAGCGGTTCTCGTGCGGCCCGATGCGTCCGGTGGCGAGCGATCCCGATCGGCGGGCGATCGACATGCAGGAGTGGTTCGCCGCGCATGCGGCGGCCGGTGCGGTCGGTGACGACGGCTCGCACGTGCGCGACACGGGCACCGGCTGTGGCGACAAGATCATCGACGTCGCCGGCGTGCGGATCGTCGTGCTCGACACCAACCACCCCGACGGCGACTACCAGGGCAGCGTCGGAACGGCTCAGCTGGAGTGGCTCGACGAACGCCTCGCCGAGGTCGACGCCGAACAGGGGAGGTACGCGATCATCGCCAGCCACCACGGTTCCGCGTCGCTCGACAACGTGCGTGGAGGGCGCGCCGACCGTCACCTCGGAGACGCGCTCCTCGACGTCGTGCACCGCCACCCGTGCGCGATCGCATGGCTGGTCGGCCACCGCCACATCCACCGCATCGAGCCGCGGCCGGGTGCCGCCGGTGGCTTCTGGGAGATCTCGACCGGGTCGATCATCGACTGGCCGTCGCAGGTGCGAGCGGTGGAAGTCGTCGAACACGCCGACGGTTCCGTCGAGATCGTGACGACGCTGCTCGACCACGGCGCCCCGAACGGCAGCCTGGCGGCCCTCCATCGCGACGTCGCCCGCCGGTTCGCCGGAACCAACGCGGCGTCGATGAGCGGTGCGCCCGCTGACGGGGATGCCCGCTTGCTGCTTCCGGTCAGGCGGACGGCGGGAACACGATTGCTCTGAGCCGCGCCGCGAACGTGTCGTCGATGGTGTCGTGGCTGAGCAGCCGCCGGTAGACGAACGCCCCGATGAGCATGTCGATCGTGACGTCGACGTCGGTGCCGTCGGCGAGCTCGCCGCGGTCGATCGCACGCGTGAGGATCGTGCGGAGCGGGACACGTCGAACCCGGATGTAGTCGTCGAGCGAGGAACGGATCGCGTCGTCGTGGCAGCTGACCTCGATGAGGTGCGGGAGCACGTCGTTCATGGGTCCGGCGCCGAACCGGCGGATGAGCTCACCGACGTACAGGTCGAGGTCGCCGGTCAGCGAGCCGGTGTCGACATCGTCGAACGGAAGCGTGGCACTGCGGAGGGCGTCGAGGACGAGGGCCTCCTTCGAACACCACCGGCGGTAGATCGTCGCCTTCGACACGCCGGCGCGTTGGGCGACGTCGTCCATCGACATCCCGGTGATGCCGACCTCCGACGCCAGGTCGATCGTCGCGGTGAGGATCGCCTGGTCGGCTTCGGTCGAGCGTGGACGGCCCCGACGGGGGGTCTCGGGGCCATCCACGCCCGAGTTCTCGCCAGTCGCCGTGTCATCCACGGCCACCAGTGTGGTTGATGTGCTCAATCGCCTGCCACCACGGTCATTGCGCCGACGGGGATTGCGTCGCTCGTCGACTCATCGACCGGATGCGAGGCGTGCGAGGGCAGGTACCGCCACGCCATCACCGTTGCGAACACGATGATCGCGGCCGAGATCCGCAGGCCGATGCTGAGCGCATGCACGAAGCTGTCGTTGGCGGCGGCGACGAACGCGTCGGATCGCTCGCCGAGCGAAGGTGCGATCCGTTGCGCGGCGCCGAGTGACGATTCGGCGGCGTCGAGGTTGCTGGCGCCGAGCCCGAAGCGCTGTCCCAGCGAGGCGATGTCGCCGGCGTACACGCTCGACACGACGGTGCCGATGATCGCCACGCCGAGTGCACCGCCGACCTGACGGGTCGTGTCGTTGACCGCCGAGCCGACGCCGGCCTTGGCATGCGGGAGCGACCCCATCACGGACTCGGTGGCGGGGGCCATCGTCATTCCCATCCCGACCGACATGACGAGGAAGTACGAGATGACCACGAGATAGGGGCTCGTGGCGTGGATCGTCGACAACGCCAGCAGACCGATCGCGATCAGCGACAGCCCGGCCGTGACGACGCGCTTGGTGCCGAGCCGCTCGACGAAGCGGGCCGACATCGGGGCGACGATCATCATCGTCAGCGCGTGCGGGACGAGGCGGATGCCGGCTTGGAGCGCTGTGTAGCCGTGCACGAGCTGCCAGTACTGCGTCATCAGGAACATCGAGCCGAACAGCGCGAAGAACGTCAGCGTGATCGTGCTGCTCGCCGACGAGAACCGCGGGTTGCGGAACACGCTCATGTCGAGCATCGGGTGGGCGGAGTGTTGCTCCCAGCGCACGAACCCGATGAGGGCGATGGCGGCGATCACGAACGAGGCCACGACGATGTCGCTCGACCAACCCTTCTCGGGTCCCTCGATGATGCCGAACAGCAGCGTCGCCAGCCCGACGATCGACAGGATCGCCCCGAACGGGTCGAGCCGGGTCTGCTTGGGGTCGCGCGACTTCGGAATGACGAAGGCACCGAGGATCAGCGCCGTGGCGCCGATCGGGATGTTCACCCAGAACACCGAGCTCCACGAGAAGTGCGCGAGCAACAGGCCGCCGGTGATCGGGCCGACGGCGACGGCGAGCCCCGAGACCCCCGCCCAGATGGCGATCGCCCGGCCGCGCTCGCGTGGGTCGCGGAAGACGTTGGTCAGGATCGACAACGTTGCGGGCATGATCAGCGCGCCACCGACGCCCATGAAGGCCCGTGTGAAGATCAGTTGCGTCGCCGAGTTCGAAAGGGCGGCGGCCGCCGATCCGAGCCCGAACAGCACGATCCCCGCCTGCAGCGCACCCTTGCGCCCGAAGCGGTCGGACAGGCTGCCGCTCGTGAGCAGCAGACCGGCGAACACGATCACGTAGGAGTCGATGATCCACTGGATCTCGCTGTTGCTGGCGCCGAGGTCGGTGATCAGCGAGGGGATGGCCACATTCAGGATCGTGTTGTCCATCACGATGATGAACAGCGACATACAGAGCGCGCCGAGGATCAGCCAGCGCCGTTCGTGGACGCGGGGGTCGAGCCCGTCGTCGTGATGGCCGACGAACGCCGGCGTGGCGGGCGCGTTCTCGTCGGGGGTGTTGTCGAGCGTCTTCATCGGGTATACAGCTTCATCGCGTCTGGGCCTGATCATTACAATACTGGACCGCATGGTATCGTATTTATTCTGCTCGTGCACGAGGAGTTTTCGTGCCGATCGTCACGTTGCCGGGGCCCGCGGCTGGAAGTGACGACATCCGTCGGGGCATGCTGGAGCCATGACGGACCAGGCGATCCCGACCGACGACGAACTGCGCCAGCGCCTCACGCCCGAGCAGTACGAGGTGACCCAACGGGCTGGCACCGAGCGGGCGTTCACGGGTGCGTACTGGAACACCAAGGACCCCGGCACGTACCACTGCATCGTCTGTGACGCGCCGCTCTTCAGCTCGGAGACGAAGTTCGAGTCGGGCAGCGGCTGGCCGAGCTTCTGGGAAGCGGTCGACCCATCGAGGGTGACGCTGATCGAGGATCGTTCCCACGGCATGCTCCGCACCGAGGTCAGGTGCGCGAACTGCGGCGCCCATCTCGGCCACCTGTTCCCCGACGGCCCCCAGCCCACGGGCGACCGCTACTGCATGAACTCGGCGTCACTGCGGCTCGATCCAGCCTGAAATCGCGTCGCGCCCGCTGGTTAGCCTCGCCACATGGTCGTCGACTGGGGTGATGACGAGCGACGCCTGACGTCGTCGGTGAGTGTGCTCGGCGGACCGTCGAACGGCGCCTACCCGTCGGGCAACACGCTGCTCGTGCGCGGATCCGGCGAGAGCGTGCTGATCGATCCGTCGGTGACCGTGGTCGAACGTGGCGGCGTGCCGGCGCCGGTCGACGCCGTCATCAACAGCCACAGCCACGAGGACCACATGGCGGGCAACGGCATGTTCGCCGACGCCCGGCTGCACATCCACACCGCCGACCTCCCCGGTGCGCTGAGCATCGACGGCCTGCTCGACGTGTACGGCCTCGAAGGCCAGACCCGCGCCGACTTCACCACGACCTTGTACGAGGAGTTCAGCTACGCGCCGCGGCCCGACGCCGAGGGCTTCCACGACGGCCACGTCTTCGACCTCGGTGACGTGACGATCGAGGCGGTGCACCTGCCCGGCCACACCCGCGGGCACAGCGGGTTCCGGATCTCGAACGGCGTGTTCTTCCTGTCCGACATCGACCTCACCGGCTTCGGCCCGTATTACGGCGATGCGTGGAGCGATCTCGACGACTTCGAGGAGAGCCTCCGGCGGGTGCGCGACGAGGAAGCCGACTTCTACGTCACGTTCCACCACAAGGGTGTGATCGAGGGCCGCGAGACGTTCGTCGGGATGGTCGACGCGTTCGCGGCCGTCATCGGTCGGCGGCACGAGGCGATGCTCGAGTTCCTCGCCGAGCCGCACACGATCGACGACATGATGCGCCACCGCTTCATCTACCGCCCCCACGTCGACCACGTCTTCGCCGATGCCGCAGAACGCCGCACCGCGTCGTTGCACGTGCAACGAATGCTGTCGCGAGGCGAGGCGACCGAGGTCGCGCCCGACACGTTTCAGCGAGTCTGATCGGCTGGCACGACGGCGACGCCTCGACGGTCGGTTCGGCTGGCACCGGTCGGCCGAGCGCCCAGAGCACCGTTGCGCAGAGCGCGGCGCCGGTGATCGAACCGGCCAGCGAGAGCGTCAGGTCACCCATCGTGTCGCGGTACGCGCCTTCGAGCTCGTCGGGATTGGTGCGGATGAACGCGACGTACTCCATCAACTCCCACACGATGTGCGTGACGGCCCCGAAGCCGACGGTCAACCCGAACACCGTCCACCGCGCCAGCCCGTCGATGTACCGCAGCGCCAGTCCGAAGGCGACGACCCAGGGCACCCAGGTGACGAAGTGCATCACGTCGTCCCACCACACGACCGTGTCGTAGAGGTTGGCGGTGTTACCGGCGGTGTCGATCAGGAACGGGGCGATGACGCACAGGTCGATGAGGTGCGGGTAGCGCCAACGCCGTCGCCGCTCACCGAGCGCCCACCAGACGAGCGGCACGAGGAGCGCCGACAGCGGGTACAGCAGGATCCGCCACCCCGTGCCCTTGCCCTGGTACTGCTCCAGGTCGGGGAACGCGGCGGCGTGCGCCAGGAGCGCGATCAGGGCGATCTTGGCGGCGATGTTGATGCGCTGCAGCACCTTCGACGCAGGACGCCGACGCCGGAGTCGCCGATGCGGCAGCCGCGACGTCCGGTCTCACCACGAACCGGAGCTGCCGCCCCCGCCGCCCCCGCCCACACTGCCGCCGGAGAACGACCCGCCGCTGGATCCCGAACCCGAGCTCGACGGCGCGGTGTAACTGCTCGAGATCGACGAGCCCATCGAGTAGATGAGCATCGGATGGGACAATGCCGCCGCCTCGGCGGGAGGCACCTGGCTCTTGTTGAGCGCCTTGCTCCACGCACCCGCGGCACCGAGCGCCACCGCCCAGGCGCTGTACTCGCGCAGCAGACCCTGCTTCCACGCCCAGTCCACGTGCTGGCCCTCGCTCGCCTCGAGGAAGCGGCGGAACGACTCGGTCCGCAGTGCCAGAGCCGATCCGGTCGCGCTGCGGACACGCAGCAACTCGCGGTAGAGGAAGTAGGCGAAGATCGCCGGTACGGCGATCCCGAACGCAATGGCGAGGCCGATGCTGTCGAACAGACCCAGCGCGGCGGAGATGAAGGACCCGGCTCCGAAGAAGATCAGGGCGAGGATCGCGACGAGCATCCCGACCGCCCTCGCGTTCCCGAGCTGGGCCGTGGCGCCGGGCGGAAGGCGTCGCCACCAGCCTGACGACACGATCGACGTCGCCAGATCCTTGCGGACGTCGGTCCACGCGGTCGCGAACTTCTTGTCGTACGTGCCGAGCTCGATGTGGTCGCGGTTGTCGAGGATCTTGTCGATGTGCACCGTTTCCGCCGGGTCGAGCTCGCCGCGTTTCGGACCCGAGCCGATGACGAGGTCGTGGCCCGCCTTGTCGAGCGTGATGCCTTCGCGAGCGGCGAGCCCTGAGAACCACGCCCCGACCGTGGCGTTGTCGATCCGCTCCGTCAGGAGCACCGCGCCCTGCCACGGCGCGATCCCCTTCGGCGGGACGAACTCGATCGTGGCCAGCTCGTCCATCTCGTCGTCCGGGACGAGTCGCACGGCGGCCGCAGGTTCGTCGCCGACGAGGCTCGGATTCGGGAGCTCGCCGTAGGCGGCGTCGGCGGCCCCGCCGGCGAACACCTCGTTGCGGCCACGCCGGCGGGCGACCACGTACACCAGGCCGGCGCTGGCGAGGCCGAGCGGGATCATCGCCAGCGCCAGGATGCCGCGGTGGTCGGCGCGGCGCTCGGGGAGCGTCGGGGATCGGCGGCTCGTCGACGGTCGGTGACCCCGACGATCGTGCCGCCGATGGTGATGCCTTGACCCGGTTCGAGCGGGCTGATGACGGCGCGGTACACGTCGCCGTCGCGCACGAGCTCGCATCCGCCGGTCGAGTCGGTGACCCCGACGTTGCACAGGGGATCGTCGAGGACGAAGCCGGTGACGACGATCTCGAAGCGCTCGGTCTCGATCGTCTCGTCGGTGCCGATGATGTCGAGCGCCAGCTCACCCGTCGACAGTTGCGCATCGGGCAGGGTGTACGTCAGCACGTAACGGTGCTGGCCGCTCACCGTCTGGTCCGGGTCGCCGACGCGGATCTCCGTCTCGTATCCCCTGTCGTCGATGAAGACGTCGGCGGGCGCGTCGGGCGAGCTGGCCGTCACCTCCGTCGGCGCGCCGAAGTCGTTGGGGATGATGCGTCGGTAGCCGTGACGATCGGCGTCCCCGAAGTCCTGATCGACGACCTCTCGGATCCGCAGTCCGTCCTCGCCGACCGGCTGCACGGTGACCTGCTTGGCCTCGAAGCGCTCGCCGCCATCCCCGGCGCCGATGACGCCGAACCAGGCGAGCCCCGCGCACGCGATGACGACGATGACGACGAGGGCGTGGCGCCAGGGGGCTCTCTCGCCGAGCATGACCCACAGTCTGCGCCGTGCGCGCCCGGTCTCCTCAGGACACGAGCGAAGTGCCGCCGTCGACGACGAGCACCTGGCCGGTGGCGTAGCGGCTGGTGATCAGGCCGATCACCGCGTCGGTGATGTCGTCGGGCGTGCCGCTGCGGTGGAGTGGGACGGTCTCCTTGATCCGCTCGCGCACGACGTCCCAACGCTCGCCGACGGTCCACGGCGTGTCGACGAGGCCGGGCGCGACGGCGTTCACGCGCACCTCGGGACCGGTGAACTTGGCCATCAGCGTCGTCAGGTGGTTGACCGCCGCCTTCGACGTCGCGTAGGGGAGCGAGCTCCCACCCTGGCGAACCCCGGCCAGCGACGTGATGTTCACGATCCAGCCGTCGCCGCTCGCCCGCAGGTGTGGAAGCGCGGCCTGGGAGACGAGGAACGTGCCGATCACGTTGACGCGCAGCACGTTCTCCCACTCCTCGACGGTCGACCCGGCGAGATCGGCGAGCGGCGTCGGCACCGTCATCGCCGCGTTGTTGACGAGACCGTCGAGGCGCCCCCACCGTTCGACGGCAGCATCGACGAGGCGGCCGGCCGTGGCCGGGTCACCGATGTCGCCCTGGACGTAGACCGCGTCGGGGAGCTCGCCGGCGATCCGCTCGCCGGTCTCGTTCGACCGCACCGAGTTGATCACGACGCCGGCGCCGGCCGCGGCGAGTCGCCGGGCGACGGCCTCACCGATCCCGCTCGCCGAACCGGTGACGATTGCCGCCTTGCCCGTCAGATCCATCGGTATCTCCCTCTCAGTTGGCGACTCACGATCGTGGGCACGGTAGTTCGGCGAGATGGCGGGCGACGTGTGGCGACCACAATCCGGCAGTCATCACGAGCAGGGGTCACCTCGGCGTTCAAGTGGGTGATGAGCGGGACCGATAACAGGCGGTCACCCGAAGGCAGGAGGTGGGTGGTGGCGGTCCTTCGCCCTTCGCTCGACGAACTGGATGATCTGGCGGAACCGTTGAACGACGGCGCCCTGCGCGTCGCCCATGCCCTGGCCTGTCTCGACGACGAGTGGACGGTGTACGTCCAGCCCCGGCTCGCGCTCGACGTCCCCGACTTCGTCGTGGTCCACCCGCGTCACGGCGTGTGCGCGATCGAGGTCAAGGACTGGTCGTCGGGGACGCGCTATCGCCAGGACGAGCGGGGAGTCATCGAGTACCGCGGCCGCGACGGCGCGTGGCGGTGCTCGGCCGAGACGCCGCGCTACCAGGCGTACCGGTACAGCCAGGTGATCTTCGACCAGTTCTTCGCCCTGCCCGAACACGACACCGCCAGCTCACCCGTGATCCGAGCGGCGCTGATCCTGCCGAGGCACACGACCGAGCAGGCGCGCCGGCTGCTGGAGCTCACGCAGGTGACCCCGGAGGAGCATGCCGTCGAGGTCTGGGGTGGCGACGCGTTGGCGACGGGGATCGAGCGCGTCGTGCGGGGCGTCGGTTGCCCGCCACCTCCAGCGATGTCGATCGAGCGTCTGCGGCGACACCTGTCGGAGTCGGAGCTGATCCGTGAGTGGCGCGGGTCGAGGCCGCTCAGCGCGGGCGCCCGCAACATCGAGACGAACCCACGCGACGCGAAGATCAGGCGTGTACGCGGTCCGGCCGGCTCGGGGAAGTCGTTCGGGCTGGCGGCGCGTGCCGCGCGCCTCGCCAGCACCGGCCAGTCGGTCGCGGTGCTGACGTGCAACGTGACGCTGTCGCACTACCTCCGCGCGCACGTCACCAGGCGGTGCCACGAGTACGCGGCCGACCCGACGCTCGTCACGGTCGTGGACTTCTACGGTCTGTGTCAGCGTGTCGCGGACGACGCGCGTCAGGCCGGGGTCGAACCGGTCGCCTGCGAGGCACCGTGGTCGGAGCGGATCGTGGCCCAGGCCGCCAACGCCTACGCGCACGGCCAGGGCCCGGTGTTCGATGCCGTCCTCGTCGACGAGGGGCAGGACTTCACACTCGAGTGGTGGAACCTGTTGCGCGACCACGTGTGCAAACCCGGCGGCGAGATGCTGCTCGTGTCCGATCCGACGCAGGACCTGTACGACAAGCGGGCGTGGGTCGAAGAGGACAGCATGGCCGGCGCTGGGTTCTCCGGACCGTGGGCCGAGCTCGAGGGCTCGTACCGGATCCCTGACGACCTCGTGCCGATCGCCAACGAGTTCAGCTTGCGCTACCTCGACGGCGAGCGGTTGGCGGTGTCGGTCCCCGACGATCGCCAGTGTGTGTCGGGCTCGCGCCGCGCCGAGCGTGCGGCGGTGGTTGAACGTGTCACCGACGGTGAGCCTCGGTCGTCAGATCGGCTACGAGGTCGCCGCGCTGCTCGATCGCGATCCCACGCTGTCGCCGGCCGAGGTGGTGTTCCTGTGCGAGACGCACGCCGAGGGTCTGCAGGCCGTGAAGGTGATCGAAGCGTGTGGGATCGCGGTCCACCACGTGTTCGCCGACGACCGCCGCGAGCAGGGCCGGCGCAAGCGGCGGTTCTGGGCGGACGCCCCGGGCGTCAAGGGATGCACCGTGCAGAGCTTCAAGGGCTGGGAGGCGCGGGCGCTGGTGATGGGGATCGACACGTGGCCGGACGCGCTGCGCCGGACGTACATGGCGATGACGCGGCTGAAGGCCGACCGTCTCGGACGCCCGGCCTACATCTCGGTCGTCAACGGCGACCCGAGCATGGTGCGATTCGGCGAGTACTTCGAGCACCCTGTCGTCGAGTGGCCCGCCCCGCGGCGAAGACCCGCACCGCCTGATCCGTCGACTGTCGGTCCAGCGTGGTCGCGGTGGTCAGCCTTGGATGCCGATCGTCTGGATCTCGCGGACCTCGTAGGTGACGGTGGTCGTCGGTCCGGTGATGGTGCCCAGGTCGCCCGCCTCACCGGTGTTGGCCCGCCACTCGACGTGCCAGGTGTGGGCGACGGTGATCGTGAACGGCGTGCTGCCGAGTGCCGGTGCGCCGTGGTTGGTGTAGGTGTGACCGCACGGTGCCGGTTCGTCGTCCGGCGTGCCCGGCGTCCACGCCACACCGACGCCGTCGCACGTGATCTCCTCGCCGTCGCCGGTCGTCCAGG
This sequence comes from Ilumatobacteraceae bacterium, assembly GCA_963722415.1. Taxonomy (GTDB): domain Bacteria; phylum Actinomycetota; class Acidimicrobiia; order Acidimicrobiales; family Ilumatobacteraceae; genus JALOLG01. The sequence continues at coordinate 226,949 of CAVRNI010000027.1, read as the reverse complement.
CGGTGGACTCGACGGTGGCCGTGGCGGTGACCGACAGACCGGGGATCGCCGCCGTCGCCGCGATCGGACCGGGGTCCGTGGTCGCCAGCCACGTCTCCAGGTTGACGTAGCCGATCCCCGGCGGTGAGAGCTCGGGGACGGGTGCGGTGATCAGGCGGCGTTGCAGATCCGACAGGGCGATCGCGGCGAGCGTGGTGGGGTCCTCGTCGCGCACCCACACCAACTGACGCAGGGTGCCGCAGTCGCGGTAGTACAAGTTGCGTCGCACCCCGTCGGGATCGACCCCCACCGTCGACACGTCGATCGCCCCGTCCTCGATGTTGATCTCCGCCGCCGGCCGCCACGCCGTACACACCACCCCGGCCGGCGCCCGCACCCCACCCCCCGGCACCCCGACCGCCCACGACGAGATGAACACGTCGTCACCATCGGAGCCCGTACCGGCACCCGGGCCAGGAGCGGCGGCTCGATTCCGCCTCTGAGCAGCAGCCATCGTCGTCCGCCGTCCTGCGCACGCGCCGGTCGGTCGACGATCCGCAGCGGTGCCGACAGCGACGATAGCAGCGATGATTAGGCTCTGGGCGGACATTGGTTCTCGTCTCGCTGCCTTCATCGAAGCGGTCCGAACGCTTCGACCTGCCAACGACCGTCAGCGAGCATGCCAGCCGGTCGCAGCTGTCGGCCGCTGCCCGGGTGTGTTGTTGACGAGGGTGGCTGGGTTGTCGGGGCCGACCGGGCGGAGTCGGTCGACGGGTGGGCCGTACAGCACGCCGGTCGACCACCAACACGACATGACCTCGGCTGTCGTTCCGTCCGCGCCGACGGTGATCGACTCGATCACGTAGTAGCCGGGATCCTCCTCGCCGACATAGCGGCCCCGATCGGCGAGCGCCTGCATCGTGTTGATCATCGCCTGCTCCGAACTCGCTCCCTGACACGAGCCACGACATGTCGCAGTTCAGGGGCGCCCGGAGGCACGCCCAGTAGCCGTCGTAGATCAGTTGGTAGTCGGCGGCGATCTGTTCTTCGACCGTCGGTGTGGGCACCGTCGTGGACGTGGTCGTGCTGGTGTTCGTGGTCGTGGTCGGGTCGGTGGTGGTGGGCGACGCTGTCGGGTCGGTGGGATCGACGGGCTCGGTGGTCACCGACGACGGCGGGGTCGACGCCTCGGTCGTGGCAGGGTCGTCGGACGCGTCATCGTCGCCACCGCTGCATGCGCTCAGGGCCACGACGAGGAGCACGGCAGCCAGCGTCGGCTTGTGCATTCGTCACCTCCTGCCCCCTGTGCGCACCCAGATCGTAGGAGAGGAAAACATGTCACCGCGCCGCGCCAAATTTCGCGCCGTTCTCGGTGGCGATTTCGGGTTCTCGGTGCGTTCCGTCCCGCATACCGAGACGCAACGTCGCCGAGAACCGCACGTGCCGGAGCGGCCGGGGTTACTGGGTCGGTGGGGACTCGAAGCGGACGTCGACGTCTTCGACGCCGAGGCGGGTGATCGTGGCTTCGAGGACGTCCTCGACGTGTTGCTCGGCCATCGCGACGAGGCCGCTCTGGGCAGCCGCGTCGGCCATCTTCTCGCTCGCCGCGTCGTAGAGGGCGGCCTCGCTCGTCGGGTTGTCCGAGAACAGGCCGCCGATGCGGTTGAACAGGCCGCGGTCGCGGTTCATGACGTGGCTCTGCTCGTGGTCGATCACCGGATCGGCGATCGTCGGGGCGGGCAGCGTCACGATGACGGAGTTGTCGTCGGGGTCGTACTCGATGGCGCTGGCCTGCAGGGTCGACAGGTCGACGACCGCGTCGACCGTCCCGATGGCGACGAACTGCACCCGCTCACCGGCGAGTACCTGGGGGATGTACCGCACGTCTTCCTCGTTGTCGATCACGACTTCGAACTCGGCCTGGGCGGCGTGGAGGTCGGTCATCTCGCGCAGCTCGGTCAGGATCGGGGGCGGGGAGTGGTCCTTGCTCTCGGTCTTGAACGGGTTCAGCTTGAAGCTGACGATGCCCGCGATGAAGAGCAGACCGACGACGAGGATCCCCCCGAGCAGGAGGGGTCCGAAGAAGCCGGATCTGGGATTGCGCATTCGAGGTGACGCCTTTCGAGTTGGAGGGGTGGCCGTACCTGCGGACAGACGGCCCCCGGATGGTCACGGAGAGGATTCCCATTTCCAACCTCGTTGCAACGCGGCTTGCCGAAATGAGCCCGACAATCCCTGGCCGCGACCACGTACAGCGAACGAGCGGGCCGGATCGGCGCCTAGCGTGGCCGACCGTGACCGGGGCGCACGACCGACGAGCCACTGGCGTTGCCGTCACCCTGCGTGGTGGTGCTCATCGGGCCGGTCGCCTCCGGCAAGTCGACGTGGGCCAAGCAGTGGTTCGAGCCGGCGCAGATCGTTTCGAGCGACGCGCTGCGCGCGCTCGTCGGTGAGAGCGAGCACGACCTCGCCGCATCCACCGACGCCTTCGCCCTGCTCGACGACATCGTCACCCGCCGGCTCCACCGCCGCCTCACCACCGTCATCGACACGCTCGGTCTCGATGCCGACCAACGGCGACGGTGGCGTGATCGGGCGGCGGCGGCCGGCATGCCGTGCGTCGCGGTCGTGTTCGACACGCCTGCCCGGGAGTGCCGCCGTCGCAACAGCGCGCGCGAGATCGCAGTGCGTCCGGATGTCGTCGCCAACCAGCTCCGCCGGTGGCCGGACATCAGGTCCGACGTCGCCAGCGAACCCTGGCACGACATCGTCACTCCCGATCCGGTCGCGCTCGTCCCCGCCGCGCTCGTGCCGGCCCGTTCGGCGAAACGGGGGGCGACGACGGGCACCGCGACACAGGAGTCGGCTGCGTCGGAGGCGTCGATGGCGACCGACCGGATGCAGGATCGGGCTGCAGCTGTCGAGCTTCGAGTGGCCGGGTGGTCCGGCGCACCTCGCCGACAACCTGCGGCGGATCGTCACCGAAGCCGAGGCCGCCGGAGTGGAGCACGTGTGGGTGATGGATCACCTGCGCCAGATCCCGCAGGTCGGTCCGGCGTGGCAGAACCTGCCCGAGCCGTACACCACGCTCGCCTGGCTGGCCGGTGTCACCGAGCGGATCCGGCTCGGGGTGCTCGTCTCGCCGGCGTTCCTCCGCCATCCGGCCGTGCTGGCCGACGCCGTCGCCACGCTCGACGTGTTGTCGAACGGTCGCGCCATCTGTGGTCTCGGGCTCGGCTGGTTCGCCGACGAGTACGCCGCGCTCGGCATCGACTTCCCGTCTCGAGCCGAACGGTACGCCCGGCTCGAGGACGCACTCCGCCTGCTGCCGCTGATGTGGGGCAAGGGCTCACCTCGCTTCGAGGGTCGGTCGGTCGTCGTCGAGGAGGCGATGTGCTACCCGCGGCCGCTGCAACCGCACGTGCCGATCTGGGTCGGCGGGTCGGGCGAGCGCAAGACGCTGCGCCTCGTGGCCGAATTGGCCGACGCGTGCAACCTGTTCGGCGATCCCGACGTGGTGCGGCGCAAGGTCGACGTCCTCCACCGTCATTGCGAGGCCGTCGGTCGCGACCCGACGACGATCGAGGTCTCGCATCTGTCGACGGTGCTCGTCGGCCGCGACCGCACGGAGGTCGCGGCGCTCGTCGAGCGGCTGCGGCCGAAGCGCCGCCCGGCCGAGCGTTTCGCCCGTGACGTCAATGCCGGCACGATCGACGATCACCTTGCCCGGATCGAGCGCTATCGCGAGTCCGGCGTCGGCACGATGATCCTCAGCGTCGTCGACACCGGCGAGCCCGGCGCGATGGAACGCCTCGGCCTCCTCATCGACCGCCTCTAACCCCCCGTTCTGTCTGCTTCAGAATGCCGCCCGGGTCATCTGAAGCAGACAGTTCGCTGGGTTCAGTCGTCGCCCTGGCCATCGCCGTCGCCGCCGGGGCCGTCGCCGGCGTATGGCGCGAGCAGCTCGACGAGGAACTCGGCGACGGGGGGTTCGACCGTGCCGGCGTCGGCCCATTCGTCGAGATGGTCGATCAACTCGTTGGCCCGGTCGGCCCGCTTGCGCTCGGGACTTCTCGCGGAGCACCCGCTCGAGCTCGTGCTGGACGTCGATTCCGCTCGTACCGATCACCGTCGGGTCGTTCTGCAACTGGACGAGGAAGACCTCGATGTCGGCGGGCACGGGGAAGCCCGGCACCAGTTCGTCGACGGGTGGCGCGGTGGGCGCGGGCGGTTCGGTCGGTGGGACGGTCGGAGCGACGGTGACGACCGCCGTCGACTCGGTGACCGGAGTCGTCGCGGGCGTGGTGATGGCTGCCTCGCTCGTCCCGACCGTGGTGCCATCGGCGGCCGCGACGAGCTCGCTTGCCGACGGCTCGTCGCTGCGGGCGGCGATCGCGATGACGGCGAGTCCGACGAGGCAGAGGGCGCCGAAGGCGACCAGCGCGCGCGACCGTCGCGTCGAGCCCGGTGGATGTGGCATCACCTGGGTCGCGACCGGCGTCATGACGGTCGACGCCGCACCTTGGGTTGGGCCGGCGCCGGCCGCCGCGGCGCTCGGAACCGGACTCGCCGCCGCCTGCGCCATCGGCGCCGTTCGCGCGAGCAGGGCGTTGATCATCGCATCGGCCGAGTCGAACCGATCGGCGGGGTCAGGCGCCAGCGACCGGACGACGGCGTCGGCAACCGAGCGCGAGATTCCAGGGCGGACGATGTCGACGCGAGGGGTCGGAAGCCGCGCGCGATTGGCGGTGGCCAGCAGGCTCTCGTCGGCGAACGGCGGCGCGCCGGCGAGCATCTCGTGGAGGATCACACCGACCGCGTAGATGTCGGTGGCGGGCGAGATCGGCTCGCCACGCGCCTGCTCGGGGGAGAGGTACCGCGGGGTGCCCACGATCAACCCGGTTGCGGTGAGGCTGTCGGTGAGGTCGTCGAACCGCTTGGCGATGCCGAAGTCGGCGAGCTTGGCGTCGTCACGCGCGTCGAGGAGGATGTTGGCCGGCTTGACGTCGCGGTGGACGATGCCGGTGGCGTGGGCGGCGCCGAGCGCCGACAGCACCTGGGTCGCGATCCGCACCGCGTCGCCCTCGGGCATCTGTCCACGATCGGCCATCGCCTCGGCGAGTGACGGGCCGTCGACGAGCTCCATCACGATGAACAGCTCGCCGTCCGCCTCGCCGGCGTCGAAGACCGTGACGGCGTGAGGGTGGGTGAAACTGGCCGACGACCTCGCCTCGCGGACGAACCGTCGTTTGGCTTCCGGATCGGCCGTCGCGATGCGGCCCACCTCGAGCAGCTTCACCGCGACCGGGCGGCCCAGTCGCCGGTCGGTCCCGCGGAAGACGCGGGCGAACCCGCCCACGGCCAACTCGTGTTCGAGCGCGTAACGTTCAGCCAGCACGCGCATGCCCGCGACGGTACCCACCCGGGTCAGCCGCTACACGGCGCCCCAAACCTCTGTTCTGTCTGCGTCAGAACGCGGCCGGCCGCATCTGAAGCAGACAGATCGGGGTTCAGAGGACGGTGACGGTGCCGGCGACGCCGTCGACTTCGACCATCGCCCCGTCGGGGATGCGGGTCGTGGCCGAGGCGACCGAGACGACGCACGGGATGCCGAGCTCGCGGCTGACGATCACGGCGTGGCTCATCAGGGCGCCGACGTTGACCACCACGGCCGCGGCGGGAAGGAACAGCGGCGTCCAGGCCGGGTCGGTGAGGGGGGCGACGAGCACGTCGCCGGGCTCGAGTCCGGCCGGGTCGGAGGGGTCGAGGACGACTCCGTGCGCGGCCGCGGGCCACACCGGCGCTGCCCGGGTGCGCCCGTCAACACCGCTCCGGACTCGGCGGTGCGCGGGACCTCCGCCTCCTGCCGCTCGAGCTCCTCGATGCTCGGCACCTCCGTCTGCGACGTGATGAAGAAGGGTGGCTCGACCGCCGCGAACCGATCGCGGAGCGCGACGCGCTCGGCGATCCGGTCGTGCCAGGGCTTCGGATCGGCCAGGTAGTCCGGCAGCTCCGTCACCGGGTGGAGCATGGCCACGTCGCGGAGGTTCTCGACGCCGCCGCGCTCGGCAGCGCGGCGGGCGAGCTCGAAGAACGACCTCCGGGTCGGGTTGTGGGCCCGGATGGCGAGGTCGCGCGTCGCCTCGCGGGCCCGCGCCCACCACGGCGCGGCGACGAGCGCCTTGCGGAAGTTGGCCTTGTCCATCAGCTTGAGGTGGGGGATCACCTGCGCCGCGGCGTCGAGGCGCCGGGCGTCGTCGCCGCTGAGCCGCGACGCCGGCGACAGGTCGTGGGTGCTGTGGCGCATGCACTCGATCGCCGCGTAGGCGAGCTCGGGCGTGTTCTCCCACGTGCGCGACGACAGCTCCCAGTCGTTCGGGCCGCGGTGGCCGTGCCGGCCGATGAACGCGGCGAACGCGGCGCGGAACTCGTCGGCGGCAGGGACCTCGGCGACCCGTTCACCGAGCCCATCGACCCCCGCCTCGAACTCGGCGGCGACGGGTGTGGTGCGCTGCACGACCTGGGCGACCTTCCACAGGTCCTGGCTGTACTGCGCCGACACGACCCCGTCGGCGGCGCCGAGCAGTTCGGTGACGAGTCCCGGCCGCCCGCACGACGTGGCGCCGTCGGACAGCACGCCGGACACGATGGCGGCCGTGCCCGTCGTGATCATGTGGTTGCGGAAGACCTGCTTGAACACCGGCGGGTAGGCATGCAGGAAACGAAGGAGCTCGTCGTCGCTCGCCGTCGCCAGGTCGGGCTGCCTCGCCTCCCACGCGGCGACGGCGCCTTGGCTGTCGGCCACCGGTTCCGGCATCGACTTCTGCGACAACGCCTTCAGCACGATGCGCAGGATCCGGATCGTCGCGACGCGGCGCTTGTCGCCGGGCTTCGGTTCGTACGGCGGCGGGTTCCCCTCGCCGAAGAACGCCACGTCGATGGCATCCGGCGAAGATCCCGGTGCTCGGACCCCGAGCATCCGCAGGTACGACAGGTTGAGGTACCCGTACCCTCCGTAGAGCCCGATGATCACCGGCAGCTCGGTCGACTCGAAGTCGCGGCGGTCGGCGATCCCCATCATCGAGTAGGCCTCGCGCCAGCCGGCTTCGGCGGGCTTGACGCCGAGCTCGTAGCTCAACGGGGTCAGCACCTCGGGGAAGACCTCGCCGATGTTGCCGCGTGTGTTGATCGGCCAACGGGGGTCGATGCGACCCTCGACGATCCAGTGCGTGCCCGACATGTTCCCCCTCGCAACCCCTGCCGGGGCGACAGTAGTCGGCGCCCGAGAGGTGTTCGCTCAGGCGCGTGCTCCCGGATCAGCGCTTGTGTTCGTGCACGAGCCGGTGGCCGAGGGCGCGCAACTCGTCGCGGATCTCGGGCGGGTCGATGACCTGGAACTGGCACGGCAGGCCGGCGAGGTAGCGGGCGATGAACCGGGCCTCACCGCCGATGCGCACCGTCGTCGATGTCGCGTCGTCGTGGTCGATGACGCCGACCGTGGACGGGATCATGCGCTCGACCTCGGCGCGCGTCGCCTCGAGGCGGACGGTGGCGCGCAGCTCGTACCCCCAGACGGCCACACCAGCGGCGACCTGGGCGGCGGCGTCGGGCACGTCGCCGTGCGTGAACGGGATGCCGGTCGACACCAGTTCGGCGATGCGGTCGACGCGGAACGTGCGCCACGCCTTGCGGCCGGTGTCGTTGGCGACGAGGTACCAGTGGCGGTCGGTGAACACGAGTCGGAACGGCTCGGCGATGCGGTGCGACGTCTGATCCTGCGCGTCGCGGTAGTCGAAGCGGATCCGCTCGGGGCGCTGGCAGGCGAGCGCCAGCACGACGAGCACGTCGGTGTTGACGGCGGGCACCTCGGTGCCGCGCAGCCCGAGGGTGACGTTGCTGAGGGCGTTGACCCGTTCGCGCAACCGAGGCGGCAGGACCCGATCGAGCTTGCTGAGTGCGGAGACCGCGGCCACCTCGAGCCCGGACGACCCGGCACCGGCCGCGGCGGCGAGGCCGATCGCCATCGCCACCGCTTCGTCGTCGTCGAGCAGCAGCGGCGGGATCTTGCCGCCGGAGCCCAACCGGTAGCCGCCGTGGACGCCCGGCGCGGCCTCGACCGGGTAGCCGATCTCGCGCAACCGGGTGATGTCGCGGCGCACGGTGCGCTCGGTGATCTCGAGCCGTTCGGCGAGCTCGAACGCCGACCAGTGGGACCGGGTGCTCATCATCGCCAGCAGGGTGAGCAGGCGGGAAGCGGTGGCCACATTTGTCAGAGTACTTCTGAATTGCGGACCGTTTTGGACCTGATGGCCACGTAATTTCATCCATGTGATCAACGTTCGCCGGGGAGGGGCGAAGGCCCGCAGAACCGCTGTCGACGAAACGACGTATCTCGGATGACTCTCAACGATCCATTCCTTGGCCATTCGCCAGGCCAAGAACAGCCAGGAGCCCCCGCCGTGTACCACTTCCAGTTCCACTTCCAGTTCGCGCTCGACCGCAGTCACCGGTTCGAGCGTCTCGCCACCGAGCATCGGGCGATCGCCCGCGCCGACGCCGCGGCGCCGGGATTCGCAGCCCCCGAGCTGCGCGTCCCGGCGCCGATCTCGTCACGCCCGGTCGTTATCCGGCAGTCCTCTTCGCAGGCTGCCGCGTGATCACCCGGGCACCGACGTCTGACGGCCGGAGCGGCTGACGGGCAGGTCGCGGCTGACGCTGCGACCTGACCGGTTGACCGGTGTTCGTGCGTGCAGACCGCGCCGGAGGGGTCCGCAGCACCCTCCGGTCACGGCCTACTGCATCGATCGGGCGTCCGCCGACACCCGATCGAGGTTCCCGCCGATTGGACCGGGCGTCCGCCGACGCCCGGCTTGGTCGGTTCCCGCCGGATGGGCCGAGCGTCCGCCGACGCCCGGACCGGTTCCCGCCGGATGGGCAGGACGTCCGCCGACGCCCCGCTTGGTTCCCGCGAGCTCGACCGGGTGTCCGCCGACACCCGGTCAGGTTCCCGCCCGAGGTCACTGGGCTCGTCGGCCCACTGACCACGCCTGTCGATCGCACGTCTGACGACGGCGATCACGATCCACAATGCGCCGAGCGCCGCCAGCACGGCGCCCAGCGCGGCGAAGGGAAGCCCTTGGCCCCCACCGCCGCTCGGTACCCAGGTCTCGGCGACCGGACCTTCGACCTCGGCGTCGACCGCACCACCAGACGCGACGGTGTCGTCGGCGACGAGATCCACGGTCGGGTCACCGGGTCGCGGGCGATGAGGCGCGTCGGAGGCTGCACCAGCGGCCGCCGCCGGCGGCACGCCAGGAAGGGCGCTGCCCGTCGGCTCGCCCGCCGCGGTGGTGGCCCCGGTCCCGCGGTTGCTACCACCGGTCGCGGGTGTGGTCACTCCGTCGGCCGGTCCCGGCGGTGGCAGCGCGTCGACGGCCGTCGGGTCGCCCGAGGACGGCGCAGGGTCGCCGGATCCTCCCGGCTCATCCGCCGGAGGGCGGCCCGCTTCGTCCGGCGCCGGTGGGGTGCCGACGTCGGGATCGGGGCTCGGTGGGTCGGCGATCGGTGGCACCGGTTGGCCGGCGCCGGGATCAGTGACCGGCGGCAGGGGTTGGCCGACGTCGGGATCGACGACGGGTGGGTCCGAGATGGGCGGTACGGGTTGGCCGACGACGGGATCGATGACCGGTGGGAGCGGCAGGCCGACGTCGGGATCGGGGCTCGGTGGTACTGGCGCCGGCCGATTGCTCGGGAACGGCGGGAGCGTTGGGAGCACCGGAATCGTCGGCACCGGCAGGTTTGGGAGCACCGGCAGCGGCAACTGGAGCGCCGGCAGCGGGAGCGTCGGCAGCGTGATGGTCGGGGGCAGGCCGAGGATGTCGCCGAGGAGCGGCGGTGCGCTCGTCGGGTCGGTCCGGCCGCCGGCCGCGGTGAGCCCGCTGAGGTCGAACAGCGCGTTGTCGGCTGTTGTTGTTTGCCCGTGCAGCACGATGCCCGCCGATGCGGCAACCATGGCGAGCACGGCGCGGCGTATGAGCCGTGTCATGTGGATCTCCTTCGATTCGAACGTTCAACTGGGCGACACGCCGTCGAGGCGCGCGCGGTCACACACCGATGGCGTGACTACCCAGGACGTTCGACCGAGGAGAGCACGAGCGCGGAGCGCCACGACACAGTGGCCGTGACACGACGCGACAGCATGAACATCGCCGCCGCCGTGGCGGTCAGCACGGCGAGCATCGCGACTGGAGCGCCGCCCGGTGAGGGCGATGAGTTGGCGCCCGAGAGCAGCCCGCTCACGATGCTCGGCAGGAACCCAGGCGCGTTCGAGCCGGCGGGGAACGGACCGAACGGTGCGGATGGCGGGCCGGATGTCGTCCGGCCGTTGGAAGCCTCCGGCGAGGCGCCGACGTCGGTGGTGTCGCGGACGGCGTCGGAGAGCGCTGCTGGCACCGCGGACGTCACGACGGACGATCCAGCGGACCGCACGCCCGGGGCGGCGGCGACCGCCGTCTGGATCGTGACCTCGTCGACGACCGGCGCGACCACCGGCTCTTCGGTGAGATCCGGCACCGTGGTGGTCTCGTCCGAGGCGGCCGGCTCGCCGTCGGGGACGACGGGGTCGCTCGCGGGCGGATGCGGGGTGTCACCGGTCGGCGGCACGACGGGGTTGACCCGCCGGCGTGGACGACGGGGACGTCGCCGGGTGCGACGACGGGGCCGCCGGGTGCGACGACGGGGCCGCCGGGAACGCTGGGATCGACGACCGGAACGACAATCTCGGCGACCGGGGCGACGATCTCGGTGACCGGAACGACGGGTTCAACGATCGGAGTGATGGTGTCGACGACCGGGTGAACGACGTGGCCAACCGTGTCGACGACCGGGTGAACGACGTGGCCAACGGTGTCGACGACCGGGTGAACGACGTGGCCAACGGTGTCGGCGACCGGTGTGACGACGGGTCCGGTGATCGGTGCGAGGACTGGGATGAGGTTCTGCAGCCCTGGCACGTTGGCCGGCGGGCCCGGGGTGGGCGCAGCGGGCGTCGATGGCTGGAGGATCGGCGTCACGACATCGGCGACCGGGGCGACGATCGGAGCCAGCACATTGCTGATCGGACGGTCACCACCGAGCAGATCGCCGAGCCCGGCCGGCCGATCAGCTGCTTCGGCGGTGCCGGAAGCACCACCGAGCACGGCGAGGAGCGCGAACAACACGACGCTCGCGAAGGCGACGCCGACGACGCGCAGCATCAACTGCGCCGGGGTCATCGTCACCTTCTTCTGCTGCGTCATGCCCTACCCGCGGAGCCGCAATCCGTGAAGGGTTCACCAAGGTGTCCGCCACGCATCGAGAGCTCTGAAATCGTTGGAACCGCCGTTCAGCGAGCCGTCGGAGTAACGATTACCACGTAATAGCCCTGTCTGCCACCGATCGTCACGGGTTTTTCATGAAGTTCGCGTCGACGGTCGGTGTGCGTGACCGACGTGCGTCCGGCGCGCGGGAACCGCGACGTACGTTGTGACGGGGCAGGTGACAGGCGCGCGCTGCAATGCGACGCGAGGAGAGGGGTCGGGGATGGAGCTGGTGCACGAGATGACGATGCGCTGCGTGACGAACGGGGGTGTCGTGACACCCGGTCCCGGCCCGCTCGGCATGCGCGTCGTGGCCTCGCTGTCGGGCGGAACGGTCACCGGTGCGCGGATCAACGGCACGATGCAGGGCGCCGGCGCCGACTGGCTGCTGATCGGTTCCGACGGTTACGGCCGTGTCGATGTCCGTGGCCAGATCGTCACCGACGACGGCGCCGCGGTGTACGTGCAGTACCTCGGGCTGCTCGAGCTGACCAAGGCCGTCGGCACGGCGAGCGTCGACCCGACCGCCGAGACCGGCTACGGCGACCAGTACTTCCGCATCGCGCCGCGCTTCGAGACCGGCGACGCCCGCTACGCCTGGCTCAACACGTCGGTGTTCCTCGCCGAGGGCCGGATCGCGACCGACGGCGTCGAATACGAGGTCTTCCGGGTCACGTGACGCCGGACGACGCGGTCAACCCGAGCACACCGGTCCGATATCGGTCGATACCCGCCCGGCCGGGCCGATCGAGCGGAGCGTCACGCAGAGCGTCGGGCCGGCGGACTCGATCACGGCGGGCGACGCGTTGCTGCTGACGATCCGGCCTGCGTCCGGACCGTTGGCGTACTCGATCTCGACGCTGGCCACGCCTTCGGGCGCCAGGTAGCTCACCTCGAACGAACCGTCACCGACGGCGGCGACGACGACGTCGGTCGGCGGCGACAGGACCTCGAAGAACGGATCGGTCGGTACCGCGCCGGCGGTCGTGCTCGACGGCGAGGATCCGTCGTCGTCCCCGCCGAGCACGAGCACGCCGGCGGTGACCGCCGCCACGGCCGCCGCGACGGCACCGATCGCGATCCACCGTCTCGTCGTCCCCGGCCCGGAATCGGCATCGGACGCCGACCGACCGGGCGGCCCGGCCGGTCGCGCGCGGGCGATCGTGACTCCGCTGTCGGCACTGTCGTGCGCATCGGCGAGACCGGGCGAGACCGGTGCTCCCGACGCGGCGGTCACCCGCGAGGGTGCGCCCGCGGCCGCGCCGCGTGGTCCGGCGTGATCGAGGGCCGGTTCCGGGTCCACGAAATCGATCGCACCGGTCGTGTCGGCACCGCCGGTGAGGCGCGGGATCGGCGTGCGGTCGAACCCGGCCCGGGCCTGCACCTCGCGGATCATCTCGGCGAACTCGACCGCCGACTCCTGGCGCTGAGCAGGATCCTTGGCCAGCGCCCGGCGGAGGACGCGGTCGAGTCCGGGCGGGGTACCAGGGCGACCGAGCGGTGGCGGGTCCTCGGTGAGGATCCGCCGGACCGTCGTCTTCATGTCGGGGCTCGCGTACGGGGACGCGCCGGCGATCAGCTGGAACAGCGTGGCGGCCAGCGAGTACACGTCGGCCGCCGGCGACGCCCGGCTGTCCTCGAGCACCTCCGGCGCCGCGTACGCGACCGACACCCCGCTGGCGCCGCTGTGGCTGCGCTCGTCGTCGATGGTGGAGATTCCGAAGTCGCCGAGCGCCGGCTCGCCGTACGCGGACAGGAAGATGTTGTGCGGCTTGATGTCGCGGTGCAGCACGCCCGCGTCGTGGGCGGTCTGCAGCGCCCCGCAGACGCGCACGCCGACGGCGAGCACCTCGTCGATGGGCAGCGGCCCGATCTCCTCGACGCGCTCGCGATACGTCGACGAATACAGCTCCATCACGATGCACGGCCGGCCGTCGTCGGTGATCGCGTCGTCGAACACGGTGACGATGTTCGGGTGGTGCGAGAGACGCCCGAGGGCATGACACTCGCGCTCGAACGTCCGTCGCTCGGCGTCGGTGGCGAACCCGGTGTTGAGCACCTTGATCGCGACCTCGCGGTTCATCGAATGCTGGCGGGCCCGGTAGACGACCGAAAACCCGCCGGATCCGATCCGCTCGCCCAACTCGAAGCCGTCGATCGTCACCGGGCGAGCGGCATCGCTTCGACGTGACTTCATTCGGGTCACCTTCGGGCTTCCGGTCGGGTCGGGGTGGGGAGTCGTCCCGCGGTATATCCAACGGACCCCTCCCTACTATAGGGAGCCGTGACCCCTCGCAGACTGCGCGAACTCGGCGCGGCGGTGGCTGTGGTCGCCGTCGTCAGCGGGATCCTCGTCGCGGCCGTCCAGGCCGACGGGCGCACGTCCGTGCGCACCGACACCAACGACGGCGGGGCCTGGCTCGTGCGCCGTTCCGACGGGCTGACCGGTCACCTGAACCGGGCCGTCGGCGAGGTCTCCGGGGTCGTCCACATCGCCGGCCCTGGCGCCGAGTTCGATGTCGAGCAGGCCGACGGCATCGTGCTCGGCCACGACCGCTCGCTGTCGACGCTCACGGTCGTCGACCCGCGGACGTTCCAGATCGTGAACGACGTCGCCGTGCCCGTCGACGCCCGCGTCGCGGCCGTCACCGGCGGGGCGATCGTCTGGCAGCCGGCGCCGCTGCGGGTGTGGTCGCTCGACGTCGCCGCGCTCACGAGCACGACGTCGATCGACGAGGTGGCACCGATCGTGTCGACGGAAGGCAGCGGATCGGCGCTCGTCACGTTCGACGAGAACCTCGTGGTGCTCGACGTCGAACGCCAGCAACTGCTGAGGTACCCGGTGCGCCAGGGCCTCGCCAACGGCGGCGAAGGCTCGAGCATCACGCCGCTCGGCGGGCTCGCCGAACGCATCACGTCGATGACGACGGTCGGCGACACGGTCGTGGCGATGACCGACGACGGGGTGGTCGTGTTCGAGGTCGGCGACGCCGACGCAGCTGCCACGGCCGCAGCGTCACCCGTCGAGGTCGGGGAGCCCGGCCTGGCCGTGCTCGCCCAGCCGGCGCCCCTGGGCGCGCCGATCGTCGGTGTGCGGGCCGACGGCTCGGTCGTGCGGATCGACCCAGAAGGCGGCGCAGAGTCCGGCGCAGCGACGGGCGCGGTGGTCGATCTCGCGGCAATCGGTGCCGGCGCGCCGCTGGCGCCGATCGTCCACCAGGGCTGCGTGTTCACGGTGGGGACCGAACCGCCGACGTTCACGCGCATCTGTCACGGCGTCGCCGACCAGACGGCGGCGCTCACCGGCGCCGATCCGGCGGCGCTGCGCCTGCGACTCGTCAACGGATGGGTGTGGATCAACGACTTGACCAACGGCACGATGTGGATCGCCGGCACCGACATCGAGTTGGAGCGGATCGACGACTGGGGCAATGCCCTGGGAACCGATGGCGACGACCCCGACGAGGAGCAGTCGGGCGACGACGAGGAGACCGATACCGAGGAGAACCCGGACATCGGCGAGATCCGCGACCAGGAGATCGACGAGGACGGGGTCAACGAACCGCCGGTCGCCCGCGACGACATCGCCCGCACCAGGGTCGACCAGCCGGTCGTCGTCGACGTCGTCGCCAACGACGAGGACCCCGACGGCGACGCCCTGATGGTCACCGAGATCACAGGCGTCCCGGAGGGCACACGGGTGTCGGTCACCGCCGACCAGGGTGCCGTGCAGGTGATCCCGGCGCCGGGTGCGGTCGGAACGGTCGCGTTCGCGTACACGGTGTCCGACGGCCGCGGCGCGACGGCCTCGGCGCGGGTGTCCGTCGAGGTGTCGAGCAACGACGCCGCGAACCGGCCACCGGTCGCGGTGACCGACATCGCCGAGGTCCGCGGCGGCGCATCGGCTTCCTTCAACGTCCTCAACAACGACTACGACCCCGACGGCGACACGTTCGTGTTGAGCGACGTCGTCGCCCCGTCGGGTCGGGTGATCTTCGACCCCTCCGGCGAGATCACGTTCACGCCCGATCCGTCGAGCAGTGCCGGCACGATCGAGGTCGAGTACTCGATCCTCGATGCGTTCGGCGCCACCGCCAACGGGTTGGTGCGGGTCGCGATCCGGCTCGACACGTCGAACAACGAGCCCAACGCGGTGAACGACACCGCGGTCACGGTGGTCGGCAAGCCCGTCACGTTCAACGTGATGGTCAACGACACCGATCCCGACAACGACCCGCTCACGATCGCCGGCCTCCCGCAGCTGGTGTCGTCGAACGGCGAACCCGGACGCGATCCAGGAGATCTCGCTCAGCGACGACGGCGAGTTCTTCTTCCTGCCGTCCGTCGCCGGCGACTACGTGTTCCTCTACGCCGTCATCGACGGCAGCGAACGCGATGCGGCGTACATCCGCGTTCGTGTCGAGCCCGAAGGCCCGAACCGCCCGCCGGTCGCGGTCCGCGACGACATCACGATCGGGCGCGGCGGCACCCGCAACGTGTACGTGCTCGAGAACGACGTCGATCCCGACGGCGACGTCGTCGGGATCCTGTCGTGGACCACGGGTCCGGGCATCGAGATCGAGCAGGTCCTCGGGTTCGCGTTCCGCGTCACCGTCCTCGCCGATGCACCGGAGCAGAGCCAGTTCACGTACACGATCTCCGACGGGCGCAACGAGCCCGTCACCGGCAACGTCGTGGTCGCCGTCAGCGACGCCGACACGCCGGACCAGCCACCCGTCGCGCGTCCCGACACCGTCGAGGTGCGGCCCGGCCAGACGACATCCACGCGCGTGCTGGTCAACGACTTCGACCCCGAGGGTGGCGCCCTCCGCGTCGTCAACGTGTCGCCGCGTGCCGGGCGCCGACCTGCGCATCGGGCCGGGCGGGCAGGAGATCTTCGTGTCGGTCAACCCCGGCGTCGCCTCGTCGTTCTCGTTCGGCTACGACGTCGCCGACGAGGGCGGGAACCAGAGCGGCAGCCTCGTGCAGGTGCGCCTCGTCCCCGACGGTGAGGCGAACCGTCCGCCGGTCGCCCGACCCGACGTGGCGCGCACGGTCGCCGGCCGCGCCGTCGACATCCCGGTGCTCGCCAACGACTCCGACCCCGACGGTGACGCGATCCAACTCGAGTCGATCACCGCCCAACCGGCGTTCGGCGTCGCCACCACGCAGCCCGACGGCAGCGTGCGCTACGAGCCGGGCCCGGCGCAGAGCGGATCCGACCGGCTGCGCTACACGATCGTCGACGCCAACGGCGAGCGGGCCGTCGGCGAGGTCGTGATCGGCGTCCTGCCGGCCGACGGCGAGAACCGTCCGCCGACGGCCACCAACGACACCTACACGGTCATCGCCGGCAGCGACGTCGTCGTGGTCGACGTGCTCGCCAACGACTCCGACCCCGACGGCGATCCGCTGTCGATCACGACCGTCGATTCCGGGTCCGACGCCGTCCGCCTCGACGATGCGGGCGACATTCGGTTCGAACCGCCACGGACCGTTGACCACCGCATCCCAAGACGTGTCGTTCACCTACGGCATCGCCGATGGCCGGGGAGGCAGCGATTCGGCGTTGGCGACGGTCACCGTCGTCGAGACGCCGACACCGCTGGCGCCGATCGCGATCGACGATCTCGTCGGACCGGTCGCCGTCGGCGGGTCCGCCACCGTCGATGTGCTCGCCAACGACTCCGATCCCGACGGCCGCGTGGCCGAGCTGACGGTGGTCGGCACCGATCTCGCGTTCCCGGTCCCGCCGACCGGCATCGTCACGCTCACCGACCTCCAGGAGACGACCCGGCTCGGCTACACGATCACCGATCCCGACGGCCTGACGGCCACGGGACGGGTGACGGTGATCGTCGTCGACAACGTGGCGCCGACCACGGTTCCGCTCGCCGTCGAGACGACGTCCAACACACCGATCGAGATCGACATCACGCCGCAGGTCGCCGACGCCGACGGCGACCTCCTCTACTTCACGTGCTGCGACTCGCTGCGCGGCGGCACCACCGAGATCGTCGACTCGACGCCCGGCGTGCTGCGCGTCAGCTTCGTACCCGACACCGACGTCGCCGGCGCCGGCGGGTTCTCCTACGTCGTCGACGACCAGAACGGGCACATGGTCGCCGGGGCGGTGACCGTCACCGTGCAGCCCCCCGCCAACACACCGCCGACGGCCAGCGATCTCGCCGTCGAGGCCGAAGCCGGCGTCGGCGACGCCGATCGCCCTCGACGCCGCCGTCGTCGATCCCGACGTGACGTCGGGCGACGTCTTGTCGTACGCGTTCTCGGCCGCCGGCGCACCCGTGACGCTCGCCGGATCGACGCTCGAGGTGTCGCCACCGATCGACGCCACCGGTCAGACCTACACCATCGACTACACGCGTCACCGACAGCGCCGGCGCCGCGGCGTCGGCCAAGGTCACGGTGACGGTGACCGAACCCTGCGGCCGCCGCCGACCGCGGTGCCGGACGTGGCGCGCACGACGCAGGGCGAGCCGATCTTCGTGACCGTGCTGGCCAACGACGTCGATCCGGTCGGCCAGGGCCTGACGCTCATCGCCGCCAACGTGACCGACGGGTCAGGCACGGCGTCGGTGTCGCGTCGATCAGGTCGTGTACCAGCCAGACCCCGGATACTTCGGCGAGGCGACGTTCACGTACACGATCGAGGACGCCCGCCGCACGGAGGCCGGGCGCGCCGTCGGGACCGTGTCGGTCACCGTCATCGGCCGGCCGGGCGCGCCGTCCGACACCGCAGGCCACCGCCGACAACGCCACGGCGACCGTGACATGGGCCCTGCCACCCGCCAACGGCTCGCCGCTCACCGACGTCGAACTGCAGGTGAACGACGCACTCGGGACGTCGGTCGGGGTCGACGAGCTCACGCTCGCTCTCGGGTCTGGTCAACGGGCAGCCCTACATCTTCCGGGTGCGCGCCGCCAACGAGGCCGGCTGGGGCGAGTGGAGCGCGTTCTCGGCGCCGGTCACCCCCGACACCACGCCCGGGCGGCCGTCGTCTCCGACGGTCGCGTTCGGCGACGGCCAGCTCACCCTGACGTGGGCAGCGCCGGCCAACGAGGGCTCGGCGATCACCGGCTACGAGGTCGAGATCGGCGGCGGAACGTCGGCCGTCGTCCAGCGCGGCACGGCCACCACCTACGCGTGGACGGGCCTGCAGAACGGCACGAACTACCAGTTCCGCGTCACCGCGATCAACGCCGCCGGGCGGTCCGACCCGTCGCCGTGGTCGGATCCCGAGCACCCGCTGCGCGAGCCCGGCAACCCCGGGCACTCCGGTCGCGGCGCGGGCAATCGCTACATCGACCTGTCGTGGGCGCCGTCGAACCCGAACGGCGATCCGGTCATCGAGTACCAGGTCGAGATGCGGTCGAACCCCGGCGTCTGGGTGCCGGTGGGCACGAGCACCACGTATCGGTGGTCGAACCTCGCCAACGGCGTCGCCCAGCAGTTCCGCGTCCGGGCGCGCAACCGCGACCCCGACTGGAGCCCGATCAGCGGCTACTCGACCCCGGTCGTGCCGTGCGGCGCTCCGCTGCAGCCGGCCGCACCGACCGCCCAGCGCGGCGACGGCGCGGCCGTCGTCACCTACGCGCACCCGGGCGACGAGGGCTGCGACGATCACGGGCGTGCAGGTCCGCGCCAACGGAGGCGCCAGCAGGCCGCCGGCGGGTCGCCGCACACGTTCACCGGGCTCACCAACGGCACCGGCTACTCGTTCGACGTGCGGGCCCAGAACGAGGTCGGATGGGGTCCGTGGAGTCCGGTGTCGAACGGCGTGGTCCCGGCCGGCCCGCCGATCGGGCCGGGATCGATCAACGCCAGCCCGTCGGGCGTGGGTGGGGTCGACCTCAGCTGGCCGGCCGCCAACGCCAACGGCAGCGCCGCTCACGCAGTACCAGATCTCCGTCAACGGTTCGGTCGAGGGCGTCGGGCTGGCGACGTCGATGCGGCGGGCCGGCCTCGCCGACAGCACCACGTACTCGTTCGCGGTCCGGGCCTGTAACGACGTCGGCGTGCGGCGCATGGTCGCCGGCCCGCCAGGCGACGACCAACGGGCCGCCCGACCAGCAGAACGCACCGAACGTCGACTCGGCCCGGCGACGCCACCATGTCGAGCCAGTTGGGGCACCCCGAACGGCAACGGCCTCGGCGTCGACCAGCTTCGACGCCGACCTCGATCCGGGCGGCTCGAAGTCGGTCAACGGCACGAGCACGTCGTGGAACGCCACGCCACGGCACCACGCTACCGCGTCCGCGTCCGGGCCTGCAACGCGGCGGGCTGCGCGCCGTGGAGCGCGTGGAGCCAGACCGTCACGACCTCTCGCCGCGCCTCAACGTGACCACCAGCTACCACGGCGACGCGTCAGGGCCAGCCCGGCTGCAGCAGCTCGCGCTGCACGTACGTGCGGGTCGTCGCCACCGGGTTGCAGCGCGAACACCGACCTACACCGTGACGTGCCGGTGGACCGGCAATCCGGGCGGGTTCAGCGCTTCGAGCGTGCCGACCGACTCCAACGGCACGGCTCGTCGACGATCCGGCCTGCTACTACGGCTACGCCGACGAACTTCTGGGCGACCGTCGGCTCCCACCGCTCGAACACGCTGCACCCGCCACCGCCGTGATCCGTCGCGACCTTCCCGACCCGCCCACGACCACTCCGAAGGCCACCGCATGAACACTGTCTCCGACCAGCACGCCGAGTGGTTCAGCTACTGGTTCAACGCCGTGCTCGACAACGTCGAGCTCGTCATCCGGGCAAGCGCGACCAGATCGCGACGGCGCTGGTGTGCCTCTACGCCGAGGGCCACCTGCTCCTCGAGGACGTGCCCGGCACCGGCAAGACGACGCTCGCCAAGGCGATCGCCAACTCGATGCACTGCACGTCGCGGCGCGTGCAGTTCACGCCCGACCTGCTGCCGTCCGACGTCACGGGCGGCTGATCCACGACCAGTCGAACGGCTCGTTCGAGTTCCGGCCCGGCCCGGTGTTCGCCAACGTCGTCCTCGCCGACGAGATCAACCGCGCCTCACCGAAGACGCAGGCCGCGATGCTCGAGGTGATGGAGGAGCGGCACATCACCGTCGACGGCGACACGCACGACGTGCCGCGGCCGTTCGTCGTGATCGCCACCCAGAACCCGATCGAGCAGGAGGGCACCTACCGCCTGCCCGAGGCGCAGCTCGACCGGTTCCTGCTGCGCACCGCGCTCGGCTATCCCGACCACGACTCCGAGGTCGACGCCGTGCGGCGCGGTGTCGAACGGCGCCGACCTCCGAGGGACTCGAGCCGGTGATCTCGCTCGCCGACACCGCATCGGATGATCGAGGTCGCCAGCGGGCGTGCACGTCGACGACGCGATCTACGACTACATCGTGCGTCTCGTGGCCGCGACGCGGTAGCTGCCCGAACTGCGCCTCGGTGTGTCGACGCGTGGCGGGCTGGCGCTCGTGCGCGCGTCGCGGGCGATGGCCGCCGCCCAGGGCCGGCCGTTCATCACCGTCGACGACGTCAAGGTGCTCGCACCTGCCGCGCTCGGTCACCGCATGCTGCTGTCGCCCGAGGCCGAGCTCCGCGGCGTGCACTCGCTCGACCTCGTCGACGAGCTCCTCGACCGCATCGAGATCCCGGCGCCGGTTCGCAGCGCAGCACGATGAGGTCAAGGGCGAGGAGTCGCTGATCATGGCGGTTTCGGCCCGTCTGCTCGGACCCGTGACGCGGATCGGCGCGGCGACCGTCGTCCTCGGCGTCGTCTGCTACCTCGTCGGGTGGCGGCTCGGGTGGATCGAGCTGATGGTCGCGACCGCCGGGTGCCTCGTCGCCCTCGCCGTCGCCGTCCCGTTCATCATCGGGCCCGTCAACCTGGAGCTGACTCGAACCGTCGAGCCGGATCGGGTGATGGTCGGCGAACCGGCCGGTGCCGTGCTGTCGGTCGTCAACCCTGGACGACGGCGCGACGCGGGCGATCGGAATCGACGAGGTGATCGGCGGCACGGTCGTGCCCGTCGTCCGTGCCGGCGCTGGCGCCGGGTGGCGACCACACGACGGTGTACCGACTGCCCACCGACCGTCGCGCCAAGGTGCAGGTCGGGCCCGCCGTGGTCGCGCGCACCGACCCGCTCGGCCTGCTGCGCCGGCAGGTCAGTCAGGCCCCGGCCACCACGTTGTGGGTCCACCCGCGGTGGGCGCTCGCGGCACCGCTCCCGTCCGGGTTCGCCAAGGACCTCGAAGGTCCGACGAGCGACGCCTCACCCGCCGGTGACATCGCCTTCCACGCCCTGCGCCCGTACCGGCTCGGCGACGACCGCCGCCACATCCACTGGATGTCGACGGCACGTACCGGCACGCTCATGGTCCGCCACTACGTCGACAACCGCCGGCCCACCCTCGGCGTGCTGCTCGACGACTCGATCGCCCCGTACGACGACGAGATGTTCGAGGTCGCCGTCGAGATCGCCACGTCGCTGCTCGTGTCGTCACTGCTCCACCAGCTGCCGGTGACCGGCCGCACCACGACGGAATGGCTGGCCGGACGCCTGCGACCCGTCGGCCGCGACTCGTTGCTCGAGCACCTGACCGTGGTCGAGCGCAGCGACCGCGCCGCCGGGCTCGTCGAGGCGGCCGCCGAGCTGACGCGCGTCGAGACGTCGACGTCGGCGCTCGCCATCGTCACCGGCGGGCGGTCGGCGACCGAGCTGCTGGCACCCGTCGCGTACCTGCGCAAGCGCGTACGGGTGATCGTGATCGTCGTCGACGGCGCCGTCGTCCCTGACCAGCGCGTCGCCGCACTGCCTGGCGCGCGCGTCCTGCACGCGTCGGATCTCGACGGGTTCCGCGCCGCGTGGAAGCAGTTGGCGTCGTGAACGTCCGTGCTCCGGTCGCCGACGAACGGGTCGCGAGTGGCGATGCCAACACGACCGCCGAGCTGCTGCGGTGGATCGCGCTCGCGCTCATCGCCGTGCTGTCGGTGGCCGGCACACTCGGACTGCACAGCCTCACCGCAGACTGGTCGTTCCTCGTCCCCGCCACGATCGGGGCGATCGGGGCGGCGGCGGTCGTCGAGGGAAGTCGCAGGTTCGGCTTGCTCGTCGGCGAGAGCCTCGCCGCGTCGGTGGTCGCGTTCGTGATCGTCGGCGTGGTCGTCGTCGGCATCGTGCCGACGCCGGGCGCGTTCGTCGACTTCTTCGAGGGGCTCACGAAGTCGTGGGCCGACCTGTTGTCGGCGGTCACCCCGACCGATCTGACGCCGGAGCTGCGCGTCGCCCCGTTCGCGCTGGCGTGGTGCGGCACCCTGCTCGGAGCGTCGCTGCTGCGCTGGGTCCGCCAGCCGGGTTTGCCGATCGTCGGCCCGCTGATGGTTCTCGCCATCACCGTGCTGCTCACCGACGAGGACCGTGCCGTGTCGTTGCTCGTCGGCGCCGCGATCGCGGTGGGCGCCCTGGCGATCGGGCTGTTGCAGCAATGGATCGCCCGCACCGCCGGTCGGGTCCCGGACGACGCCCGCTCGGTCGTCGGATCGACCTCGTCGTCGCGGCGAGGACGGCTCGTCGCGGCCGGCGGGGTGCTGGCGCTCGTCGCCGTCACGGCGCCGCTGCTCGGCCCGAAACTGCCGCTGGCCGAGTCGCGGGAGCGGTTCGACCTGCGCGACCGCGTCGTTCCACCGTGGGATCCCTTGGCGTTGCCGAGCCCGCTGGTGCAGGTGAAGGCCGCCCTCGCCGCCGAACGCGAGGAGGACGTCGTGTTCGAGGTCGAGTCCGACACGCCGATCACCAGATGGTCGCTGGCCGTGATGGGGTCGTACGACGGCGTCGTGTGGACGGTCGCCAACCCGGACACCGCCGACGGTGGCGCGGCGGCCGAGTTCCGCCCGGTCGGCACGCGCCTGCCGCCGCCGGCGGTGCAGCCGACATCCGATCCGGAGACGACGGCGACGATCCGTGTCGTCGACCTGGCCGGGCCGTGGCTGCCGGTGCCGGGCGTCGTGCGCGAGTTGCGGTTCGACAACGCATCCGGTGACACCTCGCCGGTCGTCCGCGAGAACCTCGAGACCGGGACGCTGGCGATCGCCGACGGACTCGCGCCCGGCACGACCTACACGGTCACCGCCCTCGCTCCGCCGGAGCGGAGTGACGAGGAGCTGCGTGAGCTTCCGATCCTCGAGACGGGCAGTGACTTCGACCTGGAGGTGCTGCCTCCGCAGATCAACAACCTCGCCGCCGACATCACCGAGGGGATCGACTTCGGATGGGGGCAGGTCGCCGCCGTGCGCGATCGCTTCACGGCCACCGGCTTCTACGACAAGTCCACCAACACGCCGCCTGGCCACTCGTACTTCCGTCTCGCCCAGTTCCTCGCTGATCCCGATGAGATCATCGGGTTCGAGGAGCAGTACGCAGCCGGGGCCGCGGTGGTGACGCGCATCGCCGGCCTCCCGACCCGGGTCGTGACCGGCTTCGAGATCCCGGCCGACCGTTACGCCGGTGGCGTCGCCGAGGTCCGGTCGGGGGATGCGTCGGCGTGGATCGAGGTCCGGGTCGAGGGAGTCGGTTGGGTCCCGGTCAGCGTCACCCCGCCACGCAGCCGCGAGCCGGACACCCAGGCCGCGGTCACCCCCGACGAGCAGGTGGCCACGCCCAATCCACCACCTCCGCCGCAGGTGCCACCCGACATCGACGTGGTCGACGAGAACCGAGAGCTCGAGGAGCCGGTCGAGGAGGAAGAGGAAGAGGAGAAGGAGGATGACGCCGCGGTAGGCGGCGGATTCGGGCTGCTCGGGTGGATTGGCGTCGGAGTGGGCATTCTCGTCGCCATGTTCGCCGCGTTCTGCGCCATCGTCATCGCCTGGAAGTACCGGCGCATGCGGCGCCGCCGGGACGCCGCCGTGCCGTCGTTGCGGATCGCCGGGGCGTGGAGCGAGGTCGCCGACCGTTACGACGAGGCGGGCGTGCCGATCGCCCACCGCGCCACGCCGCTGGAGACGGCGCGGGCCTACATCGCCAACGAACCGAGCGCCAACGTGGCCGCGCCGCGCCTGCTCGCGCTCGTCGGCACCGTCGACCGCGCCGCGTACCACGCCGACGAGCCGGGCGTCGCCGAGTCCGACGAAGCGTGGCAGTATCACGACGACGTGGTGCGCGCCCTGCTCGACGACCGGTCCCTGCCGCAACGGGCCCAGATGCGGCTCGACCCGCGACCGTTGTTCCGTCGCGACGCGTGGCAACGTGCCCAAGCGGGCGAACCCGCCCAGCTACCCGTCCGCGAGCGACGCGCCGAGCGACGAAGCTGAGACCGACGCATGAACGGACGCCGCGACCCTCCCGTCGACGATGACGCGATCGACGATGACGCGGTCGACGTCGAGCTCACGCTCGAGGCCGACCCGGTGTGGCTCGACCAGATCCGCGCCGAGGCCGGCGACGGAGAGGCCGATCCGGAGCTGACGGTCGACGCCTCGCCGGAACTGGTCGACGTGATCCGCAGCGAGATCGCCCGCCGCGACGCCGCGAGCGGCGACGGTGCGACTCCGTCGGAGGATTCGATCTCGACCGCTGCCCCGTCGACGCCCGCAACGCCGCCAGCTCCGCCAGCGCCGTCGACGCCGTCGGAGGAGGTGTCCGCGGCCGGCCCACCAGACGTGCCCGGCGCCGTGACGCCACCGCCCGCAACGCCGCCGGCCGGCCGTTGGCAGCCCCAGCAGCGACTCGCCGCCCGGGCGCCGGTGGTCGCCACGACGCCGATCGTGCGCTCCGACAACCATCACCGCACCAAGGACAGCACCAAGATCATCCTGGCCGCCATCGCCGCCGCCGATGATCGTCGCCGTCGTCTGGTTGCTGGCGGGCGGTGAGACTGCCGACGCGCCACCGTCGATCGACACGTTGACGACGGTCGAGGGCACCCAGACGTCATCGGCCGTCACGAGCCCGGCGAGCACGCCACCGTGAACACCGCGGTGCGCGACGACGACACGCTGCCGAGCGATCTGGCGCAGTCGCTCGGGCGGTCGGTGCGATCATGGGCTGCCACTGACACGTCGGTGTCGAGTTGGGGCGCGGCCAGCGAGACAGGTCGGCAGCGGTCGCACAACGAGGACGCCTGGGGTCAGCACGAGAGCTCGGTGTTCGTCGTCGCCGACGGCATGGGTGGGCGTCCGGGCGGGGCCGTGGCGGCGACGGCCGCGGTGACCGCGCTGCTCGACGAGCTGAGCGGTGCGGCGTGGTCCGAGGGCGCACTGGTCGACTGGCAGCGGGTGATGGATCGCGCCAACGAGGCCGTCGTCACCGCCGGCCGGCGGGCCGGGCACGCGCAGGTCGGTGCGGCGGTCGCCGTGGTGTGCTCGGTGGCGAACCGCACGGTCGTCGCCCACGCCGGCGACGTCCGCGTGTACCGCATCCGTGACGGCGCGAGGGACCTGATCACCGTTGACCACACGGTGGCGACGGAGCTCGAGATCGCCGGGCTGCGGCCGGACGACGTCCCGGACGCACGCGGGCGCCTCGCCGCGCTGTCGAGCTTCCTCGGTGGTGGTGACGCGTGGCGGGCCTTCTCGGTGCGGATGCTCGACAGCCGCGGCGGCGATCGCCTCGTGGTGTGCTCTGACGGAGTTCACCGTCACGTGTCGGTCGACGTGTGGCGGGCCGCGGCCGCGACGCCGTCGTGCCAGGACCTCGTCGATCACCTCGTCGCGGCTGTGCGCCGTGCTCGCGGACCGGACGATGCCACGGCGTTGGCGCTCCGTCTCGGAGGTGTCGCCGTGACGGCGGGCGGCGCCGACTCGTCGCCGATGTCGTCGGGCGCCACCTCGTCGAGCATGGTGTCCGTCGTCCCCGGCGAGGGATTTCTCGTCCGCCGTCCGAACGCCCTGTTCTTCTCGCCCGTCGAGCCCCGCGACCCGCGCGTCGCGGCGTTGCTCGAGGCGTTCGAAGCGGCGCCCGACGACGCGTCGGCCGGCGCCGCGGTCACCGATGCCGTGGTCGCCGCCGCGTTCGACGCCGCCCCGTTCGCGGTCATCACATGGACGGGCGGGCTCGAGGTCATCGTGCTCGGAGCCGTGGAGGTCCTGACGGACCACCCGGCGCTCCCGATGCTGTCGGGCGCCGGCTCCGGGTCGTGGGTCGAGCGCCGGCTCGGTGCGTTCGACGGTGCGGTCACCGTCACCGTCGGCGGGCCCGCCGAGGAGCACTCCGACCTGGTGCTCGGGCGTGTCCGAGCAGGTGGGTTCGCGGCGATCGTGCGGCCGGCTGTTCCCGGACGGTCCGAAGGCGACGATCGTGGCGCGGCCCAGACGCCCCCGCCGGCACCGGCCGCCAGCGTGACTGCCACCGACAGCGGTGCCGACGAGAGCGGCCGCCGTCTCGAGGGCCTTGCCGCACTGCGTGCGGCGACGGGCGGCGACTGGATGGAGGAGTCGCTCGGGCTCGGACCGTCCGAGCCGTCGCCACCCGCGGTGCCTGCGCCGTCCGCGTCGCCGGAATCTGCCGCGCCCCAACCGCGACCGGCGGCGTCGACCGGTGATGTCGACGATGAGGTCACACTCGGTGGCGACGACGAGCCGCTGTCCTCGGCGACGCCGCCGGCCACCCGTGTGGCCGGGCGATCCGGCGACGGCCGACGCCGATCACACGTTGATCCCCGACCGCGACGTCCCCGAGCCGTCCAAGGACGCCGCTACCGAGCAGCCCCCGGAGCGGCGCCTCGTGCCCTCGCGTCACTGTCCCGACGGTCACCCGAACCCACCCCTTGCGGAGCTCTGCCGGGTCTGTGACACGGCGATCGACGCCGCGGCGCCCACCGTGGCGATCCTCCAACCGGTGCTCGGCCGGCTCGTGCTCGACGATGGCGAGGCGTCGGCGATCGACCGCGCCCTCGTGCTCGGCCGTCGTCCCGACGCCGCCGTCGCGGGAATGCCGGCGGGCTCGCGCCTGATCGCCGTCGGCTCCGCCACGACCGTGTCGCGCACCCACGCCGTCGTGCGGGCCGACGGCTGGACCGTGACGGTCACCGATTGCGGTTCGCGCAGCGGCACGGCGGTGCTGATGCCGGACGGGGACGAGCCGCTGCTGTTGCAACCGTGGATCCCCCACGAGGTCCCGCTCGACGCCCGGATCTTCCTCGGCGGTCCGACGTCGGTGTCGATCGAAGCGTCGGGCGGTGCCGCTCAATGACCGCTTCGCTCGACGGCGCGCCCGCCGGCGGATGGCCCGACCTGGTGGTCGAGTTCGTCGGCGACGAGCGGGTGCTGACGCCGCCCGCCGACGAGTTGACGTTCGGCCGATCGGCCGACCTGGTGATCGACGACAACCGCTACCTGCACCGCGTGCTCGGTCGGTTCGGGTGGGCGAACGGGACGTGGTGGTTGTCGAACGTCGGCTCGGCGATCCCGCTGGCGATGGCCGACACCGAGAGCCCGTCGTTCGTCCGCGTCGCACCAGGCGCCACCGTGCCGATCCCGTTCGGGTCGGCCACGTTGGGCTTCGAGGCGGGCGGCCGGACGTACGAGTTGCGCGTCGAGGTCCTGAGCGAGCTGTCGGGGTTCGGCCTCGACCCGGCTGACGTCGACCTCGGACGCCGACGGTGCCAGCGCCGAGTTGACGACCACCGCCTCGTCGCTCCCGCTCACCGACGAGCAGCGGCTGCTCCTCGTGGCGCTCGCCGAACCGCGGCTGCGCGACGTGCCCGGCAGCGAGCAGATGCCCACCAACCGCCAAGTCGCCCACATGTTCGGGTGGACGATCACCAAGTTCAACCGCAAGCTCGACGGCCTGTGCATCAAGTACGCGGCCGCCGGGATCGGCGGACTGCGCGGCTCGAGCGACCTGCTCGCCCGCGACCGTCGGGTGCGGCTCACCGATCACGTCGTGCACGCCGGCATCATCTCCGCCGCCGACCTCCCCCTCCTCGACGCCGCCCGCCGCCGCCCCTGACGACAACCCCGGAAAACCCCGGAACTGTCTGCTTCAGATTGCCTCGGGCGACATCTGAGGCAGACAGAACGGGTGGTTGGGGGTGGGGGTTGCGGGGAGTCCTCCCGGTGTCCTTCGAGGGACGGATGCGTACCGTCGCTCTTACACGACAACCCCGATCACGACCGTGATCGGCCACGAAAGGACCACGACGACATGAGTGGAGAAATCCTCCTTCGCGCCGAAGACGCCCGTTCCGCCGCCGACGCGGTGAAGAACGCAGCGCAGGATGCGCTCGACCAGTTCAACAGCCTGAAGGCGCGGCTCGCCCCCCTCGGCGACTCGTTCCGCGGCCGCACGGCCGACAAGTGGGACGAGAAGTACACCGAGTGGGACACCAGCGCCAAGGATCTGATGGACGCCCTCGACGGGCTCGGCCAGTTCCTGTCCGGTGCCGCCGACGCCATCGAGCAGACCGACACCGAGCTCGCCGGTCAGCTCTGATCGACGACCGTGATCGATTGCTGTGATCGACGGGATATCTGATGGCCGACCAGATCGTCATCGACCTCGGCTGGGTCCTTGACCTGCGGCACGATGTGGCGAGCACCCGAGGCGCGGCTGCGCCGTGACTCGGGTGACACCGCCCGCATCGACAGCTCGCCCGACGTGAACGAAGCGCTGCACAGCTTCCTCGACAAGTGGGATGAACGGCGGGGAGACCTCGCCGACACCATGGAAGGCGTCGAGGAAGCACTGCAGGCGATTCACGACTCGTTCACCGCGACCGAGGACGAGCTCGTCGCCGAACTCAACGGCGAGAGCCCCTGATCCGGCCCAGCCGGCCACCCCCTCCCTATCCGACGTGGAGCGCGGCGACATCATGACCACCTGGACCACCATCTTCCCCGACGTCGATGGCTCCCCCGTCAGAGGGGAGCCGTCGGAGTTCCGTACTACCGCAAGGTTCTTCAGCACCCTCGCCGAACAGACCCGCTCGATCGTCGACGAGTTCGCGCGCTTCGCCGACGACGGGCAGGCGAGCGGCTCGCTCGAAGGTGAGACCGGCAAGGCGTTCGGCGACTTCATCGAGGAGGTCGACAGTTCGCTGTCGGAGCTCCCCGAGGTGAGCGGCAATGCCGCCGACATCTTCGAGCAGCACGTCGAAGAGCTCAGCCGGCTGCGCGAGTGGGCCGAGACCGGCGCCGACTCGGCCCTCGCCAGGGCCCGCGCGGCGTGGAACACCAAGACCGACCTCGAGGGCGACGCCGTCCAGTTGCGGCGGAGCCACGACGCGATCATGCGGCAGATCGACCAGGTCGAGGCCTCCGACGACGGGACGGGCGCCTCTGACCCCGAGCGCTCGAACCTCGACGACGCTCGCGGTCGCAACGCCGACTCGCTGCGGCTGACGGAACAGGGCATCGCCGAACAGGAGCGCATCCTGGCCAGGATCCGCTCCGAATGGAGCGACATCCGCGCCGCCGAGAAGCGGCTCGACGACAACACCATCTCCGACCTCGACGACATCCGCCTCGGCGACCTCGAGGATCCCGGTTTCTGGGACAAGATCGTCTCGGGCGCGTTCGATCTGATGATCACGCTCGGCACGATCGCCATCGGCGTGATGTGTCCGCTCGTCGGCCTCTACATGCTGTACGGCGGCGACTGGGCGGCGATGCTGTGGGACCTCAAGGAGATCCTCGACGTCGTGATCGTGGTGGCGGGTGTGGTCGCCCTGTTCTTCCCATTGACCGCTCCATTCGTGATCGCCATCGCGGCCTTGTCGCTGTTGGCCCTCGCTGTGACGGCGACGCTGTACACCACGCAGGCACCGAACCCGCAGACCGGAGAGACGGTCGGGCTCGGCGACGTGCTGTGGAGTGCGGCCGGCGTCGCGTTCAGCAGCGCCAACTCGCTCAAGGCCTTGCGAGGCTTACGTGGCACCGGCACATTCACGCCGATGTCCGGGATCACCTCGATGCGCACCAATGTCACGAACTGGCACTCCGTGCTCAGGAGCGGCGAGAACGCGACTGGGGCGGCTCGCGACCTCGGGATCCGCATGGTGCCGCTGGCACCCGGCACGAGCCTGGGCAGCAGCATCAGCGCTGTCGCCCATTCACCTGGCGGGCCGTTGGCGATTGCCCGCACGGCGCACACCGTCCGCGGTCACGTCAGGCGCCCCGGCCAGGTGTTGGGCCTGCCCGACAGCACCTCCGCCGCGGTCGGTCTCAACCCGATCCAGGGACCCAACACCGACGTGTTCACCGGCATCGCCGAGCGCGAACGGTTCAATCAGCCGTGGCACTGGAACAACGGGATCCTTCCCGGCGGCCACGAGCTGCACATCGTCCCGGCAAACTGACCCCCAATCGACTTTCAGGAGCACTCATGGCCCGAGCATCCGACTACGACTCGATCGGCATCGGGCTGCCCCGGGAGTGGGTGACGTTGCCGATCGAGCAGCGCGTGTTCGAGAAGATGTGCGACGACCTGCGCAAGCGCTGGCGTGAAGACCCCGACTGGGATCGCTCGACCGAGCGCCGGGCCGAGCTGCTGCTCGCCCGGATCCGCGCCGAGATGCGCAAGGTCGGGATCAAGGCCGCCGCGATGTACGTCGAGTCGTTCGGCGAGACATCTGCCGATGCCGATGCCGACAGCCGACGGCGACGCCGAACCCGAGGTGCTGATGGCCACGGTCACGTTCGGCATCTACACCCGCGCCGATCTCGAGACGAAGCTGCCGTTGACGCTCGCCAATCTGGCCGTCGCCTTCTCCGCTCCGCCCCGGCGCACCCAGGAGTACAAGCGCATCACCAACCTCGAGCTGCCTGCCCTGTACGAACTGCGTCCCGGGACGTCGATCCACCTCCGCCGGCTGTACGAGCTCGAGAAGCCGGGCCGCCTGCCCGACCGCTTCTACGGCGAGTCGTTCGTGTTGCCCCTCGGCGACGACCACGAGGCGTGCGGGATCCTCAACTTCGTCACGACCAACATCGACCTGTCGCAGAACTTCACGCTGTTGTTCGCGTCGATCGCCGACACGGTGACGTTGTGGACGCCCGACGAGGAGACCGCCTACGAGCCGCGTTTGACGGAACCGTCGCCCGAGGCCGCCGCGACGCGATGACGATCGACGCCACGGTCGAGCGCAGCGTCGTCGTCGGCGTCGTCACAGGCGTGGTCGACGAACTGATCGCACGTGTCGCCGCGCTCAGCGACGCCCAGTCGGGCCCCGGACCTCCTGACGCGTCGACAGACGCGTCGACAGTCCGTGCGGTTGTCATCGCCGGGCAGCGCGTCGAACTGGGTCCGGAGTCGGTGCTCGTCGGACGCTCGGCATCGATGTTCGGCATCGATCACCCGAAGGTCTCGCGCCGCCACGTCGGCGTGCAGCTCGTCGACGGTGTGGTGATCGCCAGCGACCTCGAGTCGCGCAACGGCACGTGGCTGGTGCGCGGCGGCGAACGCTGCCCGCTCACCCCGATGGCGGTGCTGTGGCCCGGCGACCGGCTCGTCACGCTCGACGACGTCGAGCTCCTCCGTGTCGAGGATCCGGGAGCGTCGTGACGATCTGGCGGACGCAGCTCCGCGACCCGCAGGAACGGCTGCACGACGTGTTCGTCGACGGCGAGGTCACGACGTCCACCGAAGCACTCGAGCGCGAGCTCGAGCAGCTCGGTTTCCACGCCAAGCCGATCGGGTTCCACGGCGTGCCGATCCGTTCGGCGGGCACGATCGGCGCGCTCGGGTTGGCGCACGGTTCGACGCTGACGTGCGGCGCGCTCGCCCCGGAGCCGGCGCAGCCTGGCGTCGGCCGGCACCTCGTCGTGGTGTGCGGACCCGACGCCGGGCGTCACGTGCCGTTGCCGATGGGCGGAGGCGTCACGATCGGACGTTCGTCGCGCGCCGACGTGCACCTCGACGACTCGTTGCTGTCAGGTCTGCACTGCCGGATCGATCACGTCCGCGTCGACGGCGTCGACACCGTCACCGTGACCGACCTCGGTTCGACGAACGGCACCGCGGTCGAGGGGTCGAGATCGCCGGACCGACCGAGCTGCACGGTCGGACGTACATGCAGGTCGGCAGCTCCGTCCTCGCCGTCGTCGACGTCACCCGCGCCGACATCGCCGTCGTCGGCGAGCTCGACGGAGCCGAGCGGGTCTTCCCGCGGCAGTACCGCCCGGCCCAGTCGGCGCTGCCGCCGAAGGTCGAGGCGCCGAGCGACCGCGGTGCGTCGGGGCCGAGCAGTGGAGGCATGTGGTGGCGGGCACTGCTCCCGCTCGTCACCGGCTTCGGGTTCGCGGCGATCACCGGCCGCTGGATCTTCCTCCTGATCATGATCATCGGCCCGATCGTGATGGCGATCGAGGCGTTCCGGCGCAAGCGCCGCCGTGAGCGCGACGTGGCGGACGCGGCGGCGACCTACGCCTCCGACCTCGCCGCGTTCCGCGAGAACGTTCTCGCCCTCCGACGTGAGGAGCGCGACCGGCGCCGGTCGGCGGCGCACTGCGGCGGGCTGTCGCTGCTCGTCGCGTCGACGTGGCATCGCCGGATGTGGGAGCGGGCGGCGTCGGACGACGACTTCATGAGCGTTCCCGTCGGCTTGGCGGCGACCCCGTCGGCAATCGTCGCCGACGACCCCGACGACGCGTTGCCCGAGGAGCAGTGGGGCACGCCGGTCGAGAGCAACCTGCTGCGTACCGGTTCGCTCGGCATCGTCGGCCCGCCGGACCGGGCGCGGTCGGTCGCCCGCGGCGTGGTGATGAACCTCGTGACGACGCACTCGCCGGCCGAGGTGCGGCTGTGGATCCTGACCACCGACACCGCCGCTGCCGACTGGGGGTTCGCCAGGTGGCTTCCACACACCTACGAAGGTGCCGACGCCTGCCGGATCGCGGTCACCGAGACCGACCGCGCCCAGCTGACCAAGAGCATCAAGGCGCTGCTCGACACGCGGGTCGAGGTCGCCGGTGAACGCGGCAGCGAGCGGGAGGCGGTGCAGCTCCCCGTGCACGTGGTCGTCGTCGACGGCACCGATCTGCTGCAGCCGGGCGAGCTGGCCGAGCTGCTCGGGACCGGCCCGCGCTACGGCATCGTCGGCGTGACGATCGACCCGCGGCTCGCACCGGAGGGGCTCGGCGCCACGCTGACGTTGACCGACGCCGCCGATCTCGGGCGCTTCGACAGCCGGCACCAGCACCGCCTGGAGGGCGTGGTGCTGCCCGAGGTCGCCCCGGCGGTCGCCGAGCGGGCGGCGCGGCGGATGGCGTCGCTGCGCCCGGCCACCGACGACGACGGCTCGCAGATGGGCAGCGTGTGCCATCTCGTCGACATCGATCGGTTGGGCGACATCACCGGCGACCAGCTCGTCGAACGCTGGCGCACGCAGTCACCGAACAGCGTCGCGACCGTCGGCATGTCGGGCGATGTCCCGATGCGCGTCGACCTCGTCGCCGACGGCCCGCACGGTCTCGTCGGCGGCACGTCGGGATCCGGCAAGACGGAGTTCCTGAAGACGCTGTTCCTGTCGCTGTGCGTCAACAACCATCCCGACGACCTGTCGATCGTGATCGTCGACTTCAAGGGTGGCGTCGATCACGACGCGGTCCGGGCGCTGCCCCATGTCATCGACGTGGCGACCAACCTCGACCTCGAACAGTTCGCGCGGACGGTCTCGCTGTTGCGGGCCGAGCAGATGAGGCGTCAGGAGCTGCTCGGGCGGGCCGGGGCGAGCAACGTCGTGTCGTACCGGGTGGCGCGGGCGGAGCGCCCCGAGCTCCCGCCGCTGCCGCGGCTCGTCGTCGTGGTCGACGAGTTCGGCGAGCTGCTCGCCAGCGAGGGTGGTCGCGAGCGACTCAAGGAGCTCGAGTCGATCACCCGCATCGGACGCGCCCTCGGGCTCCATCTGTTGCTCGTCACGCAGAACTTCGAGAACAGCCTGCCCCCGCAGATCGACGCCAACGCCGGGCTGCGCATCTGCCTGCGCGTCCAGAAGCCGTCGCACTCCAAGGCCGTCCTCGATTCCGGTGTGGCGGCGACGATCAACGACCGCAGCATCGGGCGCGCCTACGCCAGGTTCCACGGCCGCGATCTCGTCGAGTTCCAGACCGCCCGCGTCGCCGGCCGCCGCAGGGACATCGCCGCGAGTGCCGACACCGGCGTGAGTGTGCGCCACGTGCCGTTCATGATGCTGGCCAACCCCCCTCGTGCCGGACGCACCGAGGACGTGCCGTTCACCGACACCGACATGTTCGTGCTCGTCGAGCGGATCCGTGAGGCGGCCGAGACATCGGGTTGGCGCCGTTCGGCGGTGCCGTGGCCGAGCGCGTTGCCGTCGGGCGTCAGCCTCGACGGTCTCGCCGACCGCTTCGTCGGCGCCGGGGTGCCGATCGGTCTGCTCGACCTGCCCGACGAGCAGCGCCGGGCGACCGACACGATCACCGATCGCGACGAGCAGATCCTGGTGCTCGGCGGGCCGTCGGCGCCCGTGCCCGAGGTGCTCACCACGTACGCGGCGACGCTGGCCCTGCTCTCGCCGTCCGACGACGTGCACATCTACGGCATCGACCTCGTCGGGCGCAGCCTGGCGCAGCTGGCCGAGCTGCCGCATTGCGGCGGGGTGGCCGTGCGCAACGAGCAACTGGCCCTGCGGATCGTCCGGTGGCTGGTGCAGGTCGCCGCCGAACGCCGGATCGAGGTCGCCCGTACCGGCAGCGCCAACGTCTGGGAGCACGCCACGGTCACCGGCGAGCTCCCACCGCAACTCGTGCTGCTCGTGAGCGGGGCCGATCGGCTGCTCACCACGGCCGAGGGTGCGACGAGCCACCTCCTCGGGCCGCTGACGCGACTGATGGGCGAGGCGATCGGAGTCCGCATCCAGGTCGTGCTCGCCGGGCTGCCGAAGATCGCCAGCCACCGCCTCGGGATGAACGTCGAGCGGCGTCTCGTGTTGCAGACCGCCGACGTCAACGACCTGGCGATCGTCGGTGTCCATCGTTCGTTCGCCGCCGAGCTGCGCACCGAGCGACGGGCGGTCGACCTGCCGGCCGGCCGCGTCGTGCAACTCGCCCAGCTGGCGCCCGCCGGTCAACCGGAGGGAGCCGTGATCCGCTCGCTCGCCGCGTCACTGGCACCGCCGACGCGGCGACCGCCGCAACGCTTCGTCGACGTCACGTGGCCGTTGTTGTGGGACCACGCGGCCGCCGCCCCGCCGACTCCACCGGCCCACTTCGTCGCCCCGCTACCGGTGGCGATCGACACCGAGTCCGGCGAGTGGGTGTGGGTCGACGGGGTCGACGACGGTCCGGTGTTCGCGGTCGCCGGGCAGCCCAAGAGCGGCCGCAGCTCGACGCTCGCGGCGCTGGCCAGGCTCGCCCACGAGCAGGGCTGGGCGGTGCTCAACGTGTTGTCGTCGCGTCGTTCGCCGCTCGCCGCGAGCGACGCTCCCGCGCTCGCCGTGCGCGTGACCCCCGAAGCGCTCGGCGACGCGATCGCGGCCACGGTCGGTCAAGTGCTGGTGGTGATCGACGACCTCCAGCGCTTGGAGGACTCGACGGGGGTCGAGGCGGCGTTGAAGCACCGCGACCGTGTGTTGTGCGCGGTGTCCGGACCGGTCGACTTCCTGTCGTCGCGCACGGGCGTGATGCGCAGCCTCCCCCCGATCACGGCCGGCATCCTGCTGGCGCCCACCGGCTCGCTCGACGGCTCGGCGATCGGGCTGCGGCGGCTGCCGGCCGAGTGGACGACGAACCCGCGTCCGGGCCGCGGGATCCTGGGGATCGCCGGCGATCCCACCGAGGTCCAGGTCCCGCTGATCACCACCGTCGACGCCTGATCGGCAGCGTCAGATCTGGCGCTGATCGTCAGGCGATCGTCAAGCGGGGACGGTCCGTGGCCGATCCTCCGACTGTTTGCGCGCCGGTACCCATCGACTATTGTTCGATTGGCGGGGCGGACGCGGGCGGACTTCGGACGACCCCTCAAGCGGGTGTCGATGTGCACCGATGAGTCAGTGTCATGGGCGAGCGGGAGAGTTCCGAATTGGCGGTTGAGGTGGGTTCAGAGACGAGCGCGCACTCGGCGCCGGATTGGCACTCCGGCAGCTGGTGGTGGCACCGGCACTTCCACGTGCCCGTCGTGGTGTGGCTCCTGGCCAGCATCCTCGGGGGCGCGGCCATCGGCAGCGCCGTCGAACCCGATCACAAGTCGACCGAGACGCCGACGACGATCGAGATCGAGACGGACCAGGTCGACGCCGCGGCGTGCGACCCGGCGAGCGCCGCCAACCAGGAGTCGTTCGCGTCAAGGTCCACCCCCGACGCCGAACCCTGCGACTGACACGACTGACAACCCTTCGGTTCTGTCTGCTTCAGATGACGCCACGGGCAATCTGAAGCAGACAGTTCGGGATTTCAGACGGGTCGGCGGGCGAGGCCGCGGTAGCGGACGGGGCGCTCGGTGAGCTCCTCGGTGAGGTGGGCCGCCCAGCCGGCGATCCGGGCGATCGCGAACAGTGGCGCGGTCGGGTCGAAGCCGCCGACGTAGGCCAGCGCGGCGAGGGCGAGGTCGATGTTGGGCGGCCGGCTGACGACGCGGCCGGATTCGGCGAGCAGGTCGTCGAACACG
This sequence comes from Ilumatobacteraceae bacterium, assembly GCA_963722415.1. Classification (GTDB taxonomy): domain Bacteria; phylum Actinomycetota; class Acidimicrobiia; order Acidimicrobiales; family Ilumatobacteraceae; genus JALOLG01. The sequence goes on along the minus strand of CAVRNI010000027.1, from coordinate 190,055 downwards.
TAGAGGCGCCCTTCCGGGTCGGGGAGTTGGCGGACCGCTTCGACCAGCACCGTGAACCGCGGGTCCTCGTTGCGGTAGATCGTGTGGCCGAAGCCGGGCAGTCGCTCGCGGGCGGCGAGCCGGCGGCGGACGGCCTCGGCCGCACCCAGTTCGGCGCAGTCGGCGAACAGCGCCGAGGCGGCCGTACCGGCGGCGCCGTGGAGCGTGCCGGACACGACGGCGAGCCCGGTCGCGAGCGCGGTGTACGAGTCGGTGCGTACCGATCCGGCGACCCGCACCGCCAGCGTGCTCGTCGCCAGCTCGTGATCGGCGAGCAGCACGAGCGCCCGCCGGATGGCGTCGACGAGGGCCGCGTCCGCGTCGGGTGCGAACACCGACGCGACGCGGGCCGCGTAGTCGCCGTCGTGCGTCTCGCCCAGAACCGCCGGGATCATGGTGAGGATCCGGCGCGCCGCGGTCGGCGGGGTCGTCGCCGGTGTGGCCGATGCCGGCGGCGGTGGTGATCACGGTGAGGCGGTTGATCCAGTCGAGTCCGGGCCCGAAGCCGGCGATCGCGTCGGCGCCGCGACGCACGTCCGGATCGTCGGGCGCCGGCCACGTGACCGGTTCGTCGGGCAGCTCACCGGTCCACAGCAACTCGGCGACCCGCTCGAAGCTCGCCGTTCGGGCGAGCTCGGCGACGTCGTGGCCGCGGTACGACGGCCCGGCCTCGTCGAGCACGGTGATGCCCGAGACGATCTGGACGTCGATCGTCGGTCGATCGGCCGCCGGGGGCGGACGCCGTGAGCGTTGCGCCAGTGCCTCGAGCTCGTCGAGGGCGTAGAGCGACGTGCGGCCGTCGACCGCGGTGCGCCGGTTGAGCACGCCCCGGCTCACGTACGCGTAGAGCGTCGCCCGCTCCACGCCGAGGACTCTGGCCGCTTCGGTCGCGCCGACGTAGGTTGCCATCGCCCCAGTGTGGACAACCGAGGTGATGAGATCAACATTGATCGAATCAACGTTGATCTACGTCGTTGACGCGGCTGACACTCGAACCCATGACCGCACTCATCGAAGTTCCCCCTGGGCTCAACGGCGTCGCCGTCGCCGACACGGCAATCGGCGACGTCCGAGGTGACGAGGGCTTCTACCACTACCGCGGGCTCGACGCGACGGCGCTGGCCCGCACCCACACGTTCGAGGAGGTCTGGTACCTCCTCCACGAGGGACGGCTGCCGACGCCCGAGGAGCGCGACGAGTTCACGCGCTCGATCGCGATGCAGCGCTTCGTCCCCGCCGCGCTGATGCCGATCGTCGACGCCGCGGCGGCGGTCGGCGGCGAGCCGCTCGCCCAGCTGCGCACGGTGCTGTCGCTCGGGGCGACCGTGCTCGGGCTCCGGCCGCTGATCGATCTCGACCACGACGCCCGCCGCGAGCAGTCCTTGCGACTCGCCGCGGTCGTGCCGTCGGTGCTCGCCGCGCTCTACCGCCGGAGCCGGGGGCTGGCGGTCGTCGAACCCGACCCGACGCTCGGGCACGCCGCCGCCTACCTCTACGAGACGACGGGTGAACGGCCCGATCCGGTCGCGGTGCGGGCGGTCGAGCAGTACCTGATGCTGACGATCGACCACGGCTTCAACGCGTCGACGTTCACCGCCCGCGTCGTGGCCTCGACCGGCGCCGACCTGGCCGACTGCGTGTGCGCCGCGCTCGGTGCCCTCGCCGGGCCGCTGCACGGCGGCGCGCCCGGTCGGGCGCTCGACGCCCTCGACGCCATCGGCTCGCCGGACCGCGCCGCGGCGTGGGTGCGCGCCGAGGTGCTCGCCGGACGCCGGATCATGGGGTTCGGCCACGCCGTCTATCGCAGCGTCGACCCCCGGTCGGTGCTCCTCCGCTCGATCGCCGAGGAGCTCGCGGAGAAGATCGCCAAGAAAAGTAGTGGTGAGCTGGTGGAGCGGGCGATCGCCGTCGAGGCCGAGATCCTCGTCACGCTGGCCGAACTGAAGCCCGACCGCGAGCTCCCGAGCAACGTCGAGTACTACGCGGGCGTCGTGATGGCGTCGGCCGGCGTCCCGCGGGAGATGTTCACGCCGACGTTCGCGGTCAGCCGCACGATCGGGTGGTGCATCCACGCCGTCGAGCAGGCGGCGGCCGGCAAGCTGATCCGCCCAGCGGCGAACTACATCGGCCCCCAACCCTGAACTGTCTGCTTCGGGCGCAGCGGTGGGCCCTCTTGAAGCAGACAGTTCGGGGTGGTGGGGGGATGTTTGGGGGGTGAGGGGCTGTCTGCGCCGGAGGGAGCGGGATTCCACCCGACGCAGACAGATCTTGAGGCTCAGGCGAACGACGGCTGCTTCGCCCGGCTGTCGAGGGAGAACACGACGGGCTGCGACCCGATGCTCGGCAACTGCAATGCCCGACCCGCGGGATGCGCGAGCCGCGCGCTCTGCTCGAAGTCGATGCGCGGGATGCGGGTCACATCGGGCGCCGTGAACAGCAGGTCGAAGACGAGCTTGTCGCCGCGGCTGGAACGGCGCAGACCGCGCCGGCCCTCGGGCGAGCCGATCGTGCCGGTGCCCGACAGCCATGCCCAGACGTCGACACCGCGGCGGAACACGCCGTGGTAGGTCAGCGTCAGAGCCAGCGGGGTGTGTCCGTTGACGTCCTGGGAGTGTCCTTCGAGATGCCACTCGGACATCCCGTGCCGGTCCGGGGACACCCGGGCGGCGCCGGCGACCAGCGTGGAGTCGTCGAGGTCGAGCCGCAGCGAGCTCTCGCTGGGATCATCGCCGATCTCGAACCGACCGGCGTACACATGGATCTGTCGCAGGCCGCTCCGCCCGGCCGCCCTGGCGACCGACGAAGCACGGACGACCGACCATGTCCCCGCGGCGGGGATCTCGAGGTCGTCGATGCGGCGGATCGGGAGCTTGGGAGTTCTGTTGGCGGTCATTGCATTTCCTTCGTGGCGTGGTGTGACTCCAGTTATCGCGCACGAGGCGACCGGAGCTCATGAGTAGCGGTCACTCATTGCCGGATCGGGCGGTGGGTGGAAACGGTCAGCCGGCAGTGGCCGCGGTCACAGTCGCCTTCTGTCGCCGCTGGTCCTCGGCGGCGAGGGCGGCGGGCAGGTCGCCGCGTGACCGCACGCCGAGCTTGTCGAACACCCTGGTCAGGTGGTTGTCGACGGTCCGCGCCGACAGGAACAACCGCTCGCCGATCTCCCGACTCGACGCGCCGGTCGCGGCGAGGTCGGCCACCTCCCGCTCGCGCCGTGACAGCGGTTCGATCACGGATGGCCTGATCACCGGTCCGATCACGTCGCAGCGCAGCGCGAGCTCCGCCGAGCGCCGGCTCCATCGCGCCGCGGCCCGCGTGTCGCCGATCGCCTCGTACCAGCGCGACGCGAGGCGGGCGGCGTTCGTCGACGTCCCCTCGATCCCCGCCGCGGAGAACGCCTCGGCGACCTCGCCGAGCTCGGCCGGGTCGTGCGACACGAGGGCGCTGGCGTACATCGCGAACAGCGCCGGCAGGCCGCCGAGCTCGTCGGCGAACGCCTGCAGTGGCTCGAGCGCTTCGCGGGCGCCGCCGAAGCGGGCGAGCAGGTACCAGCCCAGCGCCTCGTCGAACCGCAGGCCGCGCGGCGCCGACTCGGCGACACCGAAGCGGGCCCAGCGCTGCCCCTCCTCGACGTCCTGGCGCAGCCACGCCATCAACGTGCGGGCGTGCCACAGGTCGGCGTCCCACATGACGACCGGGATCGGCGACAGGGCGTCGACGTCGACCAGCGCCCGCTCGGCAGCATCGTGATCGCCGGCGTGGGCGGCGCACATCGCCATCACGCCGCGGCTCCACCGCTCGAGGGTGCGGAAGCCGTGGCGCTGTTGGTGGGTCGCGGCGCGGTGGGCGTACCCGTAGCCCTCGTTGGCCTTGCCGCGCCACATCAGCACCCATGCCAGCTGGGTCTCGGGCGTGCGGGCCATCAGCGAGTCACCGCTCGACGCGTCGATGGCCGTGCGCACCAGCGCCTCGGCGCGCTCCGCCTGCGCCGCCTGCACCAGTGTCTTGGCGAGCCCGGCCTGGCGGACGCGCGCGGCGAGCAGGCCGAGCTCGTCGGTCCCCGAAGGGGGCGGCATCACGAACTCGTCGAGCCGTTCGACGATGCGCCGGGGGTCGCCGTGGGCGGTCTCGACGAGGCGTTCGGCGTTGCCGATGATCGACCGGACGCGCGGCACGTCCGACGTCCGCAGCTCCTCGATGATCACCCGCGCCTCGGCGTGCGAACCGGAGTTGGTGAGGAGCGACGCGCGCTGGGCGCGGAGCTCGTCGAGCGCATCGCGGGCGTCGGGCCGCGCGTCGAGTTGACCGATCGCGTCGTCGACGAGCCGGAGCGCGCCGGGCAGGTCGGCGTTGCGCCAGAACGCCTCGTACGAGCGGATCGACGCCACCTGGGCGAGTTGGATCGGGGTCTCGACGCAGCCGGCCAGCGTGCGCAGGAAGCCGTCCCGATCGGCCTGGAACCGCCGGGTCTGGTGGATCAGGAGCAGGATGATCCCGGCGTCGAAGCGCGGGTTGGCATCCCACACGACCTCGGCGAGCCGTTCGGCGAGCACGAAGTCGCCGACCTGCATCGCCTCGTTGGCGGCGGCGACGAGGCGCTCGGGGGGCACCGGTGCGCCGCCGTCGAGCGACCAGGCGGCGACGCGCATCAGGTCGCCGCCCCGGCGGGCCCCGTGCTCCTGCACGGCAGCGGCGAGCTCGCGGTACACGGTGCGGGCGAGCAGCCGCGACAGGTTGCGGCGCAACACCTCGCCGTACAGCGGGTGGGCGAGGCGCACGTCGGTGCGGCGACCTTCCTCGGTGACCGTGATCCAGCCGCCGCGCTCCAGGTCGACGAGCGCGCTGGCGTCGGTGAGGCGTTCGAGCAGGCCGAGCCCGATCGGCTCGCCGAGGGCGACGACGGCGAGGGCGTCGCGACCGGCAGGGTCGAGCCAGTGGAGCCGGCCGGCGACGAAGTCGACGAGCTTCGGCGCCGCGGCCACGGCGTCGAGCTCGGTCGTGGTGCCGGTCTCGTTCATCGCCCTGGCGAGCGTCGACACGAACAGCGGGTTGCATCCGGTGAGGCGGACGAGGTCGTCGGCGGCGTCGGGTGCCAGATCGGTGTCGAGGAGCGCGTTGGCCATCGCGATCGCCTCGGCCGGGCCGAGCTCGCCGACCGGCCAGCGTTCGATGTGCCCGTTGCGCCACAGCTCGCTGATCGGCTCTGGCACCCACTCACCGTCGTGGGCGGTGGCGACGACGATCACCGAGCCGGCGGTGACGAGTTGGTTGACGAGCGTCGCCGACGACGCGTCGAGGAGGTGGACGTCGTCGACACCGAGCGCCAGCGGACGTCCGCCGCCGAGGTCGGCGATCGCGGTGCGGGCGGCGACGAGCAACGACACGCCCTCGTAGCGCTCGACCTCACCCGACAGCAGCGGGGCGAAGGCGGCGAGAGGCACGTCGGCGATCGCGCTGCGGCCGCGGACGAAGCGGGCGGCGAGCCCGGACGCTTCGGCGATGCCGACCAGTTCCTCGGCGAGGCGGGTCATGCCGCAGCCGGCGGGTCCGTGGAGCACGAGCCCCCGGCCGCCGTCGGCGAGCAACCGCTCGAAGCGGCTCACCTCAGCGGCGCGCCCCAGGAGCGGAGTGCGTGCGCGTCGGGTCTCGTGCGCCACGCCGGCGTCGAGCGGCGCGTCGGGCGGTTCCATGCGGTGTCGAGTATGTCCGAGTCGCCGGACCCGCTCGTCACGGTTTGGGTGACGCTGCGCTTGCTGTCGTGGAAGAGTCGCATGCGACAAGTGGACCGCGTCCGCCGGCGCGTTGCGTGAGCAGCGGCTACTCAACTCGGTCGTCTGTGCTGACCGCGGTCAGACGGCGCGATCGGCGCGGCGGAGCGCGTCGCGCAGCTCGGCGCGCGAGGCGATGCCGAGCTTGGTGAACACGTGGGCGAGGTGGTTGTCGACGGTGCGCACCGACAGCCCGAAACGGTCGGCGACCTCGCGGCTGGTGTGACCGTCGATGGCCATCAACGCGACCTCGCGTTCGCGGGGTGTGAGCGTGTCGACCGACGTGTTCGGCGCCAACGCGACCGGCGCGTCGCAACCGGCGGCCAGCTCGTCCCATCGAGCGCCCCACCGCCGGGCGCGGGCCGTTCGGCCTGCCGCCGCGGCGGTCTCCGCCGCCTGTGCCATCGCCTGGCTGGCGATGCCCAACGCGCCGATCCCGGCAAAGCGCTCGGCGACGTCGGCGAGTGCCTCGTCGCCCTCCGCCAGCGCCGAGGCGTGGTCGGCGAGGAGCGTGACGAGCCCGCCGTGCTCGGCGGCGAGCTCGGTGAGGCGGGGGCTCGACACGCCGTCCAGGTTGGCCAGCTCGTGGAGGTGGCACGCCTCCTCGAACCATCGTCCGCGTGCGGCAGCCGTGGCAGCGCCGTCGACGAGCGTCCGGTGCGCCGAGTCACGGTCGTAGGCGAGCCGGTGGCGGCCGGCGACGACGAGCGAGAGGTAGCCGTCGATCGTGGTCGGCATCGAGAGTGAGGTCGAGCTCGGCGAGCGCCTCGTCGACGGTCGCCGACGATCGTGCCGTGACGCCGGCGAGCCCGGTCGCCAGCCATGCCCACTTGGCCAGCGTCCGGTGCCCACCTCCGGCGAGCGCCAGGGCGGCGCGCCGGGCGAGCTGGTTCCCCTCGGCGGGCCGGCCGAGCCACATCAGCACCCATCCGAGGCTGGCGGCGGTGAACGCTGAGCTGCTCCGGACGTCGATCGTCGCTTCGTCGAACGCGGATCGCAGTTCGGCCTCGGCATCGAGGAGCCGCCCATCGGTCACGAGTTCCGTCGCGCGGTCGAGCGGCGGGAGCGCGTCGATCGCGATCGGTCCGTCCCCGATGTGCTCGCTCGGGCGGCCGGATGCGGTGAGGAACGACCTCGCCGTCGTGGGATCGCCGAGCTTGAACAGGGCCGCCCGCACGCCGACGTCGACGAGCCGGTCGGCCGTCGCCGGGTCGGCGGCCGGGAGCGCGGCGGCGACGAGGTCGAGCACCTTCTGTCCGTCGCCGCGCTCGTAGCGCGCTTCGGCCGCGACGCAGGCGGCGGCGGCGGACCCCGACGCCTCCCACGCCAGACGGCCGATGCGCTCGGCGCCGAGTGGATCGTCACGCGCGAGTGCGCTGCGGGCGGTCCGAATCGCGACTTCCGGCGGCAGTGGCCGTGCGACCTTGACCGACCAGTCGGCGAGACGGACGAGGTCGTCGGCTCGCCGTGCACCGAATTCGAGGACGACGTCGATGAGCTGGCCGCGGATCCCGCGGGCGAGGAGCTGCGACGTCGTCGCCCGGACGTGCGCGCCGTACACCGGGTGGCGCACGCTGATGTCGAGCCGGCGGCCGTCGTACTCGGGACGGATGAGGAGCCGGCGTTCGAGGGCGACGAGCGCGTCGGTGTCGCTGAGGCGCTCCATGATCGTCGCCCCGAGCGGCTCGGCGAGGGCGATGACGGCGAGCGCGTCGCGCAGCTCGGGCGGCAGACCGGCGAGTTGGTCGGCGATCAGCCGCTCGACGGTGACGTCGGACGCGGCAGTGGTGAAGTCGGGATGGGCGAGCACGGTGGTCGCGAACAGGGGGTTGCCGAGCGTCAGCTCCCACAGCTCCTCGACCGTCTCGTCGGTGACGGTCTGGCGCGAGCACCGCTTCGGCGAGCTGCGCGGTCGCCGCCCGGTCGAGCGCGGGCACGTGCACGTGACGGCAGAAGTCCTCGTGCCAGAGCAGCGCGACGGGCGTGTGGACGACGGCCATGTTGCGGTGCGACGCGATGAGGACCGCGGTGCCGGCCGTCACGAGTTGCGAGACGAGCGCGGCCGACGGGCCGTCGAGCAGGTGCACGTCGTCGAGCCCGAGCACGAGCCGGCCACCGCCGACGCGCTCGGTGATCGCCTCGCGGGCGGCGACGACCATCGACACGCCCTCCCGCGGGATGGTGTCGGGGAGCAGCGAGACGAACACACCGAGCGGGGTGCCGGAGCCGGCGGCGCGGCAACTGAGCAGGGCCGACGGATGGCCGCGTCGCGACAGCTCCAGCACGACCTCTTCGACGAGCCGGCTCTTGCCGTTGCCGGCGATGCCGTGGAACACCGTGCCGATCCCGTCCTCGGCGTCGGCGACCGCGGTGGTGAGCAACCTGTCGCGTCCGACGAACGGCGCGCGGGTGCTGGAGCTGGCGAGCCGCAACGACTCGGCGTCGAACGCGGGGGCGGTGTCCGTCCGTGCGGCCGGGCTACCGACGGCGGCCGGAGCGGCGGTCGTCGGCGGGTGGTCGTCGAGCAGCACACCGTCCGGCAACGTGAGGACGTAGCCGTGCTTGGTCCGCCGGATCGAATCGTCCGGCAGCGCCCGCCGGAGTCGAGCGACGGTCTGGTGCAGCGACGCCATCGGATCGCCGGGCGGCGTGTCGCCCCACACCCGGTCGATCAGTTCGGTGGCCGCGACCTCCTTGCCGTGGTTGGCGAGCAGCGCGTCCAGCAGTCGCGACGCAGTGGGCCGCAGCGCGACCGGAGCGCCGTCCGGGCCGCGCACGTGTCTCGGCTCGTTGCCGCCTCGCCCACTGGGGCTCACCCACGATCTGCAATCTTGCCTTGTGGGACTACGACGCCTCCGCCCGCGCGATCACGTACTCGGCGATGTACTCCGCGAGCGCCGGGTCGTCGATCTCGCGTGGATATGCGGTCGCGTAGCGGGTGACCGCCTCCGACGCCGATCGGAACGAGCACGTCGGCCACAGCCGGACCATGTCGGCCAGGTCGCCCTCGCCGCGGCTGGCGTGGAGCTTCATGACGAACACGTCGTCGGGATGCGGCACCCGGACGGTCAGGTACGAATGCTCGGCCACCACGGTGCTACGTGCGTCGTCGAAGTCGGCGGGCAGGAAGTCCTTCGACTCGTCGTTGAGCCACTGCGGTGACAGCTGATGCCGGTCGGCGATCACGGCCACGGCACGCTTGGCGTCATCACCCAGCCGACGAGCCGTGTCGATGTCGCGCGTGCCGCTCCGCAGGTCGTGCAACGCGAGATAGCTGCCACCGACGATCAGCAGTTCGACAGGGTCCGTCTGTAGGTTGACGAGCTCGCTGTTCAACTCCTCGAGGTGGGTGAGGATCGTCGCTCGGTCGAAGCGCGGTGCGCTCACACCGCCGGCTCCAGCGGCCTCCTCCAGAGCTCGGACTCACCGAGGAAGATGTTGCGACGGCGCAGTTGCTCGGGCGCGGTCGCGCTGGTGCGCGCGACCATCCACGGCGTGCCGGGTGGCTGCCATGGCTCGGTGAGCGCGGGGACCGCCCGGCACCACGCCGGGCGAGGCAGCGCGGCGTCGTCAGCCAACTTCTCGGCGACGCCGGCGAGCAGCGCGTCCAGACGGGCACTCCCGGAGCGAGCGGGCGGCGTGGTGATCGCCGCCTCGACCGCCTCCGGATGCAGCATCAGCTCATCGAGCGTGGCGCGGAGCCGGGTCCAGTCGATCGTCTCACCCCATGGCGTGTCCGACCGCGCGTCGGCGAGTCGGGCCAGCGAAAGGGTCGGCAGCGGGTGCGCCGAGACCTCCAACGACGCGCGTGCCGCGCCGAGGACGCGCTGCAACATGCCGAACGTCGGATCGACCAAGCCGTCCTCCATGCGCGTCACGGTCGAGCGCGGCACACCCGCCCGACGCGCCAGCTCGGCCCGCGACAACCCGGCGTTGTGTCGCGCTTCCTTGACGATCATCGCCGCGTTCATGCAGTGGAGCATATACGCAACAGACCAGGTCAGCAACCCTGCAAGCGCAAGGCGGAACCCACGGGCTGCGACCCGACGCTCGGGATCTGCATGACGCGGTCGCGGGTCGCGGTCCGCTCCCGCGGCGCGACGGGCAGGCCGCTCCTGACATCCGGCGGCGTGAACAGCAGCTCGGCGACGAGCACCTCGTCGCCGGTCTTCCAGCGCGGCAGGCCGCGGCGGGCGGTCGTCGTGCGGATCGTGCCGGTGCCGGACAACCACGTCCAGACGTCGGTGCCGCGGTTGAACACGCCGCGATGGCTCAGCTTCAGCTGCAGCGGATCGCGCCATTCGTCGCGCTGCGCGAACCCTTCGAGGAGCCACTCCGTCCGCCCGTTCCCGGTCGCGAAGACCCACGACGTGCTGGCGACGAGCGTGCAGTCGTCGAGATCGATGCGCAGCGAGACGGCGGCGGGATCCTCGCCGATCTCGAACCATCCGGCGAGGACGGGGAACGCGCGCAGGCCGTGCCGCCCGGCTGGTCGGACGACGGACGAGACGCCGGCGGCGGGCCAGATCCCGGCGGTCGGGATCTCCACATCGTCGACGCGGCGGGTGAGGACGTTGGAGCTCATGCCGTCCAGACCCATGAACGCGCCGCTGGATGCGCGAAATCGATCCGCCAGCCACGAATAGCGCCTGAGCGGCGACGACAGCGCACGATCAGCGGCGCGAAAGGGGGCCGGACGCATGCTCCGTGACGAGGGACGTCCGTTCTCTCGAGCAAAGGAGCGATGAGATGAACAGTCAGACTTCCTCGACGACCGACGGAGCCGAACGCAACGGCATCTTGGCGTCCATGTGCCTCGCACTCGTGCTTGTCGTGGCATCCGTCTCCAGCGTCAACCTCGCGCTGACGGGAATCAGCCTCGATCTCGGCACGACGAGCTCGCAGCTCACATGGATCGCCGACGGCTACACCGTCGCGCTGGCCGCCCTCGTGCTGCCCTTCGGCGCCCTCGGCGATCTGCTCGGCCGCCGAACGCTCTTACTCGCCGGAACGATCGTGTTCGGGCTCGCCGCGCTGTGCGCCGCGGCGGCACAGTCGCCCGGAATGCTCATCGGCTGCCGGGTCGTGATGGGCATCGGTGCGGCGATGATCATGCCCGCAACCTTGTCGACGATCACGGCGGTGTTCCCCGCCTCGAAGCGCAACCGGGCGGTGAGCGTGTGGGCCGGCTTCGCCAGCTCCGGTGCGATCCTCGGGATGTTGACCTGCGGGCTGATCCTCGAATGGTCCAGCTGGCGGGCGAGCTTCGTCGCGACGGCGGTGCTCGCCGCGGTTGCGTTCGTCGCCGCCCTGGTGCTGGCCCCGAACACGGCCGACCCCGACGAGGCCGTGATCGACGTGCCCGGATACCTGCTGTCGGGGATCGGCATCGGCGCGTTGGTCTACTCGATCATCGAAGGCGCTGAGGCGGGGTGGACGGCCACGAACACTCTGATCGGCCTCACGGTGGCAGCCGCTGCACTCGTCTCCTTCGTCCGCTGGGAGTTGCTGACTCCGAGACCGATGCTGGATGTCCGGCTGTTCGCCCTACGCGGCTTCAGCACCGGCACGCTGGCTCTGACCGTCCAGTTCTTGTGCCTCTTCGGTTTCTTCCTCGTCGGGCTGCAGTTCTTGCTCCTGATCCTCGGGTACAGCGCGCTGCACAGCGCTCTCGCCCTGCTCCCGTTGGGAGCGATCGTGATGCCGATGTCGAGAGTCGCGCCGCGCCTCGTCGACCGGTTCGGCCAACGGGCCGTCATGTCAGCCGGGCTCGCGTTGCTCGGTGCAGGCCTCGGCGTCATGTCGCAGCTGGATGGCGACTCGACGTACTGGCACTTCCTCGGTGGTCTGATCGTCGTCGGGTTCGGCATGGCCTTCACGTCGACGCCGTCGACGACCGCGATCGTCACGTCACTTCCCCGTGCGAAGCAGGGGGTGGGCTCGGCGGTGAACGACGTCTCTCGCGAGCTCGGCTCGGCGCTCGGCATCGCCATCCTCGGATCGTTGTTCAACAGCGGCTACCGCAACGCCGTGAGCGATGCGACGGCAGGGCTGCCTCCTGAGGCGGCCCATGCCGTCGAGGAATCGGCCGGCGCCGCCTTCTCGGTGGCGTCGCAGCTCGGTGCCGACGGACAACGGCTGGCCGATGCCGCTCGCGACGCGTTCGCCGTTGGCCTCGGTGACGCCCTGACCGCCGGTGCGGCGATCGCGATTCTCGCCGCAGCCTTCACGCTCTGGCGGGCACCGCGCCGAAGCTCCCTGGATCTCCCGAGCGACGTGGTCGACGTCGACGTCGACGTCGAAGAACTCGTGTCGTCGCCGAGTTGACGCCCTACCGCACCCCGCTACAGCGGGGTGCGGTAGACGATCGCCGTTCCGTCGAGGACCACGGTGCCGTCTTGGTTGGTGATCGTCGTGCGCAGCGTCGAGATCGGCTTTTCACGATGCACCGACGTGACGACCGCTTCGGCGGTGATCTCGTCGCCGGGTCGCACCGGGGCCTTGAAGTCCCAGTTGACGTTGAGGAACACGCTGCCGGGACCGGGGAGGTCCTCGGCGACCAGTGCGTTCAACAGCGCCGAGGTCACACCACCTTGCACGATGATCCCACCGAAGCGGCTGGCGGTGGCGGCGGCTTCGTCGTAGTGCAACGGGTTGCGATCGCCCGAGATCTCGGTGAACAACTCGATGTCGCGTTGCTCGACGCGGCGGGTCCGCCGCCGCGCTGTCGCCGACGTTCATGGTCATGGCAAGGCCTCCTCGTGAGTGTCGTCTCGAACGTACGGATCGACCGATCGCGATGCTTGGAGATGATGTGGAGATGACGGGAAACGTCATCCGCCCGGCGGGGTTGCGTCCGGTGGGAGGGGAGCGAAGCCGGGTTGGTGCTGGGCGAGCGCCGCCCCGGCGAGCCACCAACCGCGATACACGAGCGCCGCGATCAGCCCGGGTTCGAGCCGGTCGAACACCGTCGGCACGAACGACAGGTCCCGCTCGACGCCGTCTTCGGTGAAGGTGCGGCGTTCGGGGAACCTGGCGGCGAACGCCTCGAACTCGGCGGTGTTGTCGGGTTCCGTAGTGGCGACCGTGGAGGCCAACCCGAACAGCACGCCGCGACGCGTCGAGGGGGCGGGGGTTTGCCCGACGGGGGTTTGCCCCCAGGCTTCGAACCGGTCGACCATCCAGCGTGTCCGCAACGACGTGCTCTGTCGATACAGCAAGGCGTTCGCTCGCACCAGATCCCGCACCAACGGCACCTTGCCGTACCCGCCGCTGACGAACATCCCACCGGCGTTCAACGTGATCGTGAAGACGTCGTGGTACCGGTCACCATCGAGCGCCTCCAACCCGGTGTTGTCGTAGGCGCCGCCGTCGAGCAGGTGAGGGACGCCCCGCTCCGCACACGGAAACTCGATGTTGTCGAGCTTCATCGCCGCGAACGCTCCCGGCACGGCTGCCGACGCGGCGACCGCCTGCGCAACCCGCAGACCGGAGTTCGCCGTCGGCGCGAGGCCGACGACGTAGTCACCGACCACATCGCGTTCGAACCCGAACCGCGCCCCGGTCGTGAGGTTGGCGGCGTTGAAGATCCACCGGCATCCTGGATCCAACTGCTCGAGCTCGACGTCGTCGAACAACCACGCGTCGAACGCCCAGGCGAGAACGTCGGTCCGGTTCCGTTTGCCGATCGTGCGCCAGATGTTGCGGATCAGCTTCGACTTCAGCGATCGAGAGCTCACCCGCTCGGCGAGCGGGTCGATCACCAACTCGTCGAACGCCGCGCCGGTGAAGCCACGGTCGCGCAGCTGTGGGAATCGGGTCGCGATCATCCCGTTGGCGACCGACCCACCCGACACCGACGAGACGAATCGGAGATCACCGAGCAGACCGGCGTCGGCGAGGTACCGCACCACACCAAGTCCGGCGAACGTCGCGCGGAACCCGCCACCCGACAACGTCACCCCGATTCGCACACGATCCGTCGGCGGGGGTTCGGCCGGTCGCAGCGCACCACCACACGGTGCGAGCAGACCGGACAGCGACGCTCCGAGCGCCGGTGACTCGAGTGGCGATTTCATCACGTCGTCCCCGCGTCGGTTCAGAGCGTCACGGTGAACGTCTCGAACACCTTGTCGAGCACCGCGAGATCAGCTTCGGACACGAGCTGCATCACGACGACGGCCGTGAACGAGTTGTCGGCCGGTACTGCCGCGACCGTGACGTACACGGTGCCGGAGTCGGAGCAGTCCGTGAACGTCTGGTAGCGGCCCGTGTACACCGAGTCGTCGTAGTCCTCGATCCCGGCATCGGTGCACTCGCCGGGACCCGGCGCGAACTCGGCGAGCGTGTCGTCCAGCGATTCCTGCGGCGCGAAGGCAGTGAAGAACAATCCCGGCGTCAGATAGCTGTCGTCGAACTCCTGGAGCGACGGCGACGCCATGATCATCGGAGACTCGGTGCCGTCGTCGAGCGTGTACGGCGCGGTGTCGACGTCGTCCCACTCGATCGGTGCGTCCACGGTGAGCACACCGGTGTCGTCCTGAGCGTCGTATACCCCGTGATCTCCGGCGAATCGGGGGCCGCGTCGGCTGGTTCGTCGGCAACCTCGGCGGCCAGTTCGTCTTCGAAGAACGGCGTCGGGGGCAAGCCTCGGAGGATGCGCAGCATCGGATCGACCTCTTCGTAGAGGCCCTCGCCGCTGTCTGCGAACGCTTGATGATCGGCTGGATATCCGTCCCGTCGTCGAAGCTGGACGCCAGGGTGTTCGCGTCGATGAGGCGCTCACGGACGGTCGCATACAGCGGGTCGGCCTCGAGCCCGTCCGCCTCCAACTGGTTGAGCGCCTCGTCACATTGACCCATGCCTTCGTAGAACGGCTCCGGGTTGGAGGCATCGAAGTAGGGCTCGCGGAACAGAGCACTTTCGATGCAGTCCTGGATGTACAAGTACGCGTCTCGACCGATCGTGGTCGGGGTTGCGACGGCGCACCGTCGCCTCGACCGGCTCGTCGACGGGCACCGTCGCATCGACCAGCCTGGCGACGGGCACCGTCGCATCGACCGCGTTGGTGACGGGCGGGGTCGCCGTGGTCCCATCGTCGTCGTCCCCCGATGACAGTGCCGCCACGACGGTGAGGACCGCGATGACCGCGACGACCGCTCCGCCCACGCCGATCAGCCAGCGTCGCCGCTTCGGCCGCGGGCTCGGCGGAGTCTCGACTGCGGAGGGCGCACCGCCCGGTGGGCTCGGCGGGACGTCGCCGGCGGACGACACGCTGCCCGACGGGACCGGGAGGAACGACGGCGGACACTGCCGGGTCCGGCGGGTCGGCGAAGTGGAACAGATCGGCCGTGCCGGGCCGCAAGAAGAGCACCGGGGTCGCGAACTCGATCTGGTTGATGTTCATCATCGCCTTGCGCGCTTCGGCCACGGCGGCATCGATCGGGTAGCGGCGGTCGATGAGGCTGTAGTACAGCTCCTCGGCGAACGCCTTGGCGGCGTTGTCGGTGATCTCGAACTGCATCGCGATCACCGCGCTGTTGCCCTGTTGCACGAGGATCGTCGCGATCCCGGCGAAGGGATCGTCGAGCTTCGTCCGCGCTCCGTCACACGAGTTGAGGACGACGAGCTGCAGCGCTTTCTGACCGCCGATCAACTGGGCGACCGCGTTGGCTCGCGCCTCCTTCGTCTGCCCGGTCTCGTCGCTCAGCAGCAGGATCGCCTCGCCCTCGTCGGTGAACGCGCCGTGCCCCACGAAGTGGAGGATGTGGTACGGCTCCAACAGCTTGCGCTGGAGTGACTTGTAGGTGCAGTTCTCGAGCCACTCGAGCTCGATCCGGTCGCTGCACTTGGCGATCGCCTCCTCGACACGCGGACTTCTCGCCGGCGACGTCGAGATCCCCCCTCGGGTTGGCGATGACGCCGAGCATGCGGATCTTCCCCTCCACGTGGTGGGGCCGTGCCGGCTCGGCCGTCTCGAGCTCGCGGACGATGGTCGAATCGCGGTGGCTGGCGAGGTCCATGCCGTTGCGACGGAGGAACTCCCATGGGATGCGGAGCAGTTCGGGCTCGTTCGTCATGTTGAGCCGCACGCGTACGGCACCCCGGCTGCGGGCTTCGTTGAACATCGTCGCGACTTCGCCGGTGATCAACGCATCCGCCAGCGTCGTGCCGAACTCCTGCGCGCTGACCTGTTTCCCGGTCACGGGGGTGACCTTCCGCGTCGCCGGCTCGGCGAGGGCCGAGCGGGTCTCACTCAGGTTGCGGATCGCGTCCTGCAGCGCCTCGTCGGACATCGGGATCGTGAACGTCGATGTCGTCGTCGGTCCGTCGTCGATCGCCGCGGTGACCTCGTACTCACGACCGTCGCGCTGTTTGAACGACAGTCGCAGATTGGTGTACTCCACCGCCCCCATTGACCGCGGACTGTAGCCGCCGCTCTCGCGCGGCGACACCCTTGGTGCGGAGCCGGTCACGATCTGCGCGACACTCCCCGCCGTGGAACGCACCGTCTTCTGCCTGCTCGTCGGCGTCGATGCCTATGGCCCGCCGGTGGATCTCCCACTGAACGGTTGCGTCAACGACGTGCGGCATCTGGAGCAGTACCTGCGCGGCCGGCTCGGTGACGCGGCCAACATCCTCACGCTTGTCGATGACAAGGCGACGAGGGAGGGTGTGGTGGCCGGCTTCCGGTCGCACCTCGCCCAAGCCGGGAGCGGCGACATCGCGCTGTTCTCCTACTCCGGCCACGGCAGCCAGGAACTGCCGCCCACGGAGTTCGCGTTCGGCGACGCGTCGGGCAAGCTCCAGAACCTGCTGTTGTTCGACGCCGGGCACGACGACGCGGGGCAGTTCGTGTGGCCGCTGGCGGACAAGGAGTTGGGCCTCCTGCTCGACGAGGTCGCGGCCGGCGGAGCGCATGTCGTCGCCCTGCTCGACTGCTGTCATTCGGGAGACGGAACTCGCGACGCGTTCGTGACCGTCCGCCAGTGGATCCCGACCAGCACCCGGGACGCCGATCCGGGAGTGCAAACCGCGATCGAGAAGCTGAAGGGCCCGCGCCCGCTCGACGGGTTCCTCGACGGCACGTTGCAGCACTTCCAATCGACGTCGGCGACAGGGCATGTCGCGCTCACCGCGTGCCAATCCTCGGAGTTGGCGAAGGAGCTCATCATCGGCGACGAACACCGGGGCGCGTTCACGGCGACGATGATCGAGGTGCTCGAGACAGTCGGCGACAAGGCCGACTACCGCTCGGTGATCGCGGCGGTGCGGTCCCGGCTGGAACGCACGGTGGAACGTCAACGGCCGGGCGTGCATCCGCTCGACGCGGGTGGCCTCGGTGACCGGCGGTTCCTGGACGGCACCATCGAACCCGCGCCGCCGTCGTTCCTGATGACGAAGTCCGGGGCCGGCTGGTCGATCGACGCCGGCGCCGTCCACGGGCTGCGGGCTCCCGCCGATGGCGAGGAGTTCCGGTTCGCGTGCCTCCAGCCCGACGGCACGCCGTGCGGACAGGTTCGCGTGCGTCGCGGTGGAGTCCGGACAGTCGTGGGTGGAGCCGATGGGTTGGGAGCCGGCCGACACCGCGTACCGGGCGGTGATCTCGTGGGTGCCGCTGCCGACGGCAACCGTCACGTTCGACGCCGTCGAAGGCGATGTCGCGGACGCCGCCTACGACCAGGTTCGTCAGGTTCTCGCATCGAGCGGCCCGCAGGGTTCCCCGTCACCGTACGTGCGCGAGCGGACCACCGGTTCGGCACCGGGCGGGCTCGCCCTGCGCGTGAGGTTCGAGGGCGGCGAGCCCGACGGACCGTGCCTGCGGGTGCTGCGCGCCGACGGCTCACCTGCCATCCCCGGTGCGGCGTCGGCGGTCGCGTGCGGCGATCCGACCCGCGCCGCGCCGACACTCGTGCGGCAGCTGGAACACGTGGCCCGGTGGGAGCAGCTCCGCGAGCTCGGCAGCCATCGCTCGGCCCTCGCCGATGCGGTGCAGCTGAGGATCTACCCCGCCAAGCCGGACGAGGCGGCCTTGCCGTCCGATCGGGATCCCGTATGCGCCCGCCGGTGAGTACGCGATCCAGTACGGGTCGGACGGCGCGCCGCCCACCGTCTTCATGCATCTGAAGAACACGTCCGACCGTGATCTCGAGGTCGCGCTGTTCGACCTGACGGACCGCTTGGAGTGCGATGTCCTCTTCCAGACGCAGACGATCGCGGCGGGCATGGAGGTCAACGCCAACGCGGCCGGCGGGCCGATGAAGCTTTCGTTGTCGAGTGGGGTCGATCCGGTTCCGGGCGCACGCTCGCAGGACTGGCTCAAGATCGTCGTGAGCGATCAGCCGTTCACGGCGAGCGCCTTCGAGCTCGCCGCGGTCGGAGAGCAGTCGAGATCGACCGGGACGTCGCCGAGCAATATGCTCGAGTTGATCGCCGCCCGAACCGTGAGCCGCGCGGTCACGCCCGTCGATCCGTCACAGGTGAAGCCGGCGGGGGCCGACTGGTGCGCCACGACGGTGGCGTTGGTCGTCGAGGTTCCGCAACCGGCCTGAGAGCCTCGTCCACTCGTCCAACAGGGGGAAGACAACATGGTCACGTATCCGACGTACGCACATCCGGTCGAGTTCGAGGTCATCGCCCGCACGCGGAACTTCAAGGACATGCACCCGACGATGCGGGAACGGCTCCAGGCGCTGATGGAGGACTCGGGCGGCAAGGTGGGCTGGGGCCAGGGGGTGCGGACGCCGCAGCAACAGCTGCAGCTGTTCCTGCAACGTCACTCCCCGGATCCCAACGGAAAGATCATCTGGAACGGCGAGAGGTACTCCCGGCACACCGGAGCGCCCGCCGCCCCACCTGGCAGCTCGATGCACGAGCTCGGCTTGGCCGCCGACATGGCTGGTGACTTCGCCTGGTTGGGCAAGAACGTCGGCCGGTTCGGCCTGATGACGTTCGCCGATGTCAACAACGAGCCGTGGCACGTTCAACCCGCCGAGCTGCCGAGGGGCCGTCGTCAGTACGAACAGCAGGGTTCGAAGTGGGGTGCCTACCCGACGTACGACACGGGATCCGTGGCCTCATCCGGCCGCGCCAATCCGGCGCAGCCCGACGCGTCCGCGCAAGGATCCAGTGCGAAGAGCGACGTCGCGGCGCCGACTCTCACCCCGGCGCTGGTCGCGAAGGTCGGCGACACTGGCCCGGCGGCCCGGGTGTTGATGGAAGCGCTCGTCGCGCGAGGTGTGCTTCCCGATGCACCCGCCAGCCGCGACGGCGGGTACGGCAAGGACGACCGCGAGCTCGTGCTCCAGTTCCAGCGCGCGAATGGCTTGGCGGACGACGGCGAAGTGGGTCCGCAGACATGGTCGAAGCTGCTCGCGACGGTGAATCCCGGCGACACCGGGCCGATGGTGAAGGTGCTCCAGACCACGCTCATCGTGCGCAGCCTGATCAAGGACAACGCGGGCAACCTCGACGGCGCGTACGGTCCGCTCACCCAGCAGCGGGTCCGCGACTTCCAGCAGGTCAGCGGCATCGACCCGGACGCGAACGTCGGACCCCGAGACCTGGACGGCACTGCTCGGAGTCAAGAAGAAGGTGAACGTCGGCGCCCGCGTCGGCGTGGGGGAGGACACCACCGACCTCGACGACCTCGACTTCCTCGCCGCGCTCGACGGGCTCCCCGCAGAATGAGCCGGCGTCGCGGTGCTCGATCGTGACGGTGCAGCCGCGACCACGCCGGTGCCGCGGTCCGGCTCACCGCCCTGCCCGCGGCATGTGGTGACTGCCTCGTCCTGGAGTACGGATCGGGTTCGGGTGCGCATCGGATCCTCATCGACGGCGGGCTCGGATCGAAGTACGAGGTCGGACTCGGCACGCACCTGACTGCTCCTGTTGGCGACCCGCCGCAGTTCGACATCGTGATCGTCACCCACGTCGACCGCGATCACATCGACGGCGTCATCCGGGCCCTTCGCGACCAGCACCTCCACTCCGCCGACATCTGGTTCAACGGTCGCGACGAGATCAGCGCGCTCGTCGAAGGATCCGCGCGCGGCGTTCGGCAGGGCGACGAGCTGAGCACGCTCATTCCCGCTGACCGTCGGAACCGCGTCGTCGACGGGCAGGCGATCCATGTCCCGTTGACAGGACCGGTGCACTTCGAGCTCCCCGGCGACGCCGGCTGCACGCTGCTGTCGCCGTCGCGCAAGCGGCTCGAGAAGCTGCTCGCCAAATGGCCGGACCCGCTGAGGGTGGTCGACGACGCCACCGAGGATCTGCTCAACCGGCTGGACGATCCGCTCCCCCGCGGCCCGGGCGAGTTCGGGGAGGACAGCAGCGTGGCGAACGGGTCGAGCATCGCCTTCCTGTTCGAGGTCGGTGACGTGTCGCTGCTCCTCACGGGCGATGCGTTCGCCTCCGACCTCGAGGCGACGATCGGCCAATTGATCGCGCAGCGGGGCGTGCCGAAGCTGCATGTCGACCTGTTCAAGCTGTCGCACCACGGGAGCCGTCAGAACATGACGGACGGCCTGTTGGATCTGATCGACCCCGGTGCAGTTCTGGTGTGCACCGACGGCTCCAAGTTCCGCCACCCCGACGAGGACGCGCTCCAGAAGATCCGTTCGCACTACCCGGACGTGCCGATCCACTTCACCGACGACACCGATCACATCCGCCAGCGCGCCGCCACCGTCGGCGCCGTCCCCCCGCTGGTGTCACCGCTGCAGCTCGACTTCGGGACACCATCGACCAGCCCCGAGGTGGACCGCGCCGAGGACGCGGCGCGCCGACCGGCCGTGCCTGGGTGACACCAGCGCTCCAGAAGCCCTCAGCGACGCCCTCGACGGGCTTGTCGGCCACGAGGTTCGGACATCGTCCCATGCGCCCGAATGCGGCAATCTGCCGGCGCCTGTCATGCTCAGAACAGAGGTAGCGCCGTGGGAATCCTGACCGAGGAGATGAAGCGCGCCGTTGACACCCAACTCGGGTTCGTCGCAACCGTCTGTCCCGACGGCACGCCGAGCCTGTCGCCGAAGGGGACAACGGCGGTGTGGGACGATGACCACCTCGTCTTCGCTCATATCCATTCACCGGGGACAGTCGCAAACCTGCGCTCGAATCCGAGCATCGAGATCAACGTCGTCGACCAACTGTTGCGCAAGGGTTACCGCTTCAAGGGGACCGCAGTGGTGCATACCGACGGCGACGTCTTCGAGCGAGGCATCCGGTTCTACGAAGCCCGGGGGACGCCGAAGGCGCGGGAGCGCATCAGAGCGATTGTGATGATCACCGTTGAGCGGGCCCTCCCCGTCATATCCCCGGCGTACGACCTGGGCGCTACCGAGGACGAATTGCGAGAGCTGTGGCTCGCGCGATTGACGGGCGACCACGGCTGACGTTGCGCGCACAGACCTCGAGTCGATGTCTCTCGGCCGTGTGCTGCTCGGCTAGCGCGAACGCGTCGCGACACTCGCCTCAGATCATTTGGAGCGTCGCGATTCCCGTTCGAGGCTCGCCAGGCGTCGGTCGAGCCGGTCAACGAGGTCAGCGATCAAGCGGTCGAGCGCCTCGTCCGATATCGGGCGTCGCATCAGTCGCGTGCACGTCGGGCGCGGCCTCACTGGGGGTTCGCTGCCAAGCTCATCGTGCAGGTGTACCCCGTGCCGGCAGCGTGAACCGCGTCTGGCCCAACACAGAGGAAACATTGACGAACCGATCGAGCGGCTCCAGTTCTGCCAGCGTGATCGTCCCGCCGGCGATGGAGGACGCTCGGCGACGGAATTCCCGGACGTTGTGGCGATGAATGGTGGTCAGGCGACGTGCAGGGCGCCGATCCGCTGGCGTTCGACGCGCACGAAGCCCGGCTGGCGGGCCAGCGTGCGCGTGGCGTCGAACAACGCGACAGCGGCGTCACCGCGGGGAATTTCAGACAGCACAGGTCCGGCTGTCGCGACGCCGTCGATCACGGTGATGGGTACACCGACGTCGAGGCCCACCGCCTCGAGCGCGGCGCGGGTCAGCGAACGGAGTTCGTCGTCCCATCGCTGGTCCGTCGCGGCGTCGATGCAGGCAGCGGGGAGTCCGACATCGGCGAGCGCCAGGGCCGCCACGTCGTCGCGGTTCACGTCGTCACTGGTGGCGAGCTGGACGTGGAACCGCGTCCCGAACGCCTCGTAGAACCGGCGTGCGGCGTCGGTGCCATGCGCGGCGGCGACGGCCGCCATCACACGTGCCGGTCCCCAGGCATGGTCGTTGAAGCCGCGGTACCACTCGTCGATCTCGCGGTGCTCGTTGACGACCGACAAGCTGAGCAGGCGGATCTGCAGCTCGATGCCGGACTGCGCTTCCACCTCTGCGAGCCATCGCGACGTGATCCAAGCGAACGGACAAGACGGGTCGACATAGACGACGGTGGCGTTCGTGCGGATCTCTTCCATGGAAGCTATACTACCTTCCGTGGAAGACAATCACACCGAGGACTTCGTGGCGGCAATCGTCGGGCGTTGGCACAGCATCCGCCCCGACCTCGACCCGACGCCGATGCTCGTGATCGCCCGCATCGCTCGGCTCGCTGCGCTCACCGACGACCTCCTGCGTCCGCCGTTCGCCGCGGCCGGGATCGCCAACGGTGACTTCGACCTGCTCGCCGCGCTGCGCCGCCAGGACCCGCCTCATGAGGCCAACCCTGGTGAGCTGGCGCAGGCGATGCTGGTCACGACCGGCGCGACCACCAAGCGCATCGACCGCCTCGAGCGCCAAGGCTACGTAACCCGCCGTCCATCAAACCTCGACGGACGCGGCCGCATCATCGCCCTCACCCCAGCTGGGCTCGGCCTCGTCGACGAACTCCTCGCTGTCCACCTCGCCAACGAGGCGTCGATCCTCACCCCCCTCACACCGACGCAGCGCAACGAGCTCGCCCTCCTCCTGGGTGCCCTCGCCGCCAGCGTGGAAAGACCTGTCCATGTCTGAGTTCGTCCGTCGGCGGGCGATACCAGACGTGGCCGTCCGGCAGTATTGGCGAGTTGCCGTTCGTGGCCGCTGCTCGCCGGCATCCGTGTCCGGATCCGGCACGGTTCGAGGATGACCCATCACACGGCTCAAGTCATCGCCCGCGCGTCCCGATGAATCGGTGTCAGCGCCAGCGGACTCCGGGCCTTCGGGCCCGAGTCCACTGACGACTGTCACCCCAAAGGCCCGCCATGCGTAACGGTTCCAACATCGTCGGTCGACAATGAGCGACTCGGCGGTCCCGCTCCCTGAGCGGTCGGGCGGAGCGCGAGTGTCGTGGTGGAAGCGACGCTGGCGACGGCTGCCGTTCTGGGCGTGGGCAGGACTCGTGATCACCGGTGTCGCCGTCATCGGCTCGGTCGCCGAGGGCGACGGATCTACGAGCGGCGCGGGCGTCGCCGATCTCACTCCGATTTCGGCCCCGCTCGACACGGTTGTCGACACATCGACGCCCGGCGTGCAGCCATCCACGACTGTCCTGACCACCACGTCGGTCACGCCGACCTCGACCACGAATGCCCCATCGACATCAACGACGTCGCTCGCCCCGACGACCTCGACCACGGCAGCTCCGGCGACCACGCTGGCCGACGTTCCGGTGCCGGTTCCGCCGCCCGTCGTCGTCGTGCCGGTCGCGCCGGCGTGGACGGTGACGTCGGTGACCGACGGCGACACGATCGAGGTCGCCGGTCCCGATGGTGAGCTCACGGTGCGCTTGATCGGGATCAACACACCGGAGAGCAACGAATGCTGGGCCGACGAAGCGACCGCGGCGTTGACGGCGCTCGTCGCCGGGCAACCCGTGACGCTCGTGCGCGACTCGTCCGACACGGATCAGTACGAACGCGCGCTGCGGTACGTCGAGACCGCCGACGGCGTCGACGTCGGTGCCGCGCTCGTCGAGTCCGGTCATGCGATCTCGCGCCGCTACGAGCCCGACACCGCGCGCAGCGATCGCTACGACATGTTGCAGGGGCAGGCGAGTGACGCCGGGATCGGCCAGTGGGCGTCCGACGCGTGCGGTGTACCGGTGGCCAGCGTGTCGATCACCGTCGACGATCCATCCCGACGCTGCCGGCGACGACAACGTCAACCTGAACGACGAGTGGGTGCAGTTCACGAACGCCGGATCCGCTCCCGTCGACCTCGCCCGCTGGGTCGTCGCCGACGAGTCGGCCTCGCACCGCTACGAGTTCGCCGGCCTCGTGCTCGACCCGGGCGGGTCGGTCACGGTGTTCACCGGCTGCGGGAGCGACACCGCGGACTCGCGGTACTGGTGCAACACCCGCAGCGCGGTGTGGAACAACTCGGGCGACACCGTGTTCCTGCGCGACCCGTCCGGCAACAACGTCGTCGTGCACGGGTACTGACGCCGGTTCCCACCGATCGTAACGTTGGTCACGAACAGCGGCGCGCGCCTCACCCATCCGGGTGATTTTAGCCATCTAGCAGGGAGACTCGACAGTCGCCGAAATGGCATGCTCCGTCCTCGCCATTACAAGAGTGTGACGACGACCTTGGGGGTCAATATGCGTCCTGTTCGAAAGCTCGGATGGATCGGTGGCGCCTCGGCGCTGCTCCTGCTGAGTTCCGTCTCTACCGCGATTGCCGGAGGTGGCCACGGCGATCACGACCACGACGGCCACAGCTCGGCGAAGGTGCTGCAAAGCGACCTGTCGTCGCCGAAGGGCCTGGCCGTCAACGCCGACCGGAACCTCGTCATCGGCCAGGGGGCGTTCGGGCCTCCCGGTCCGGTCCTCGAGTTCTTCCTCCGCGGCCCGAACCGCGGCACTTCGGCACCCGTCACCGACCCGTTCAACATCGTCGACGTGGCGATCAGCCCGAAGGACGGCACCGGCTGGGCCATCAGCCCCGTCCCGGTCGTCGACCCGGACGACCGGCGAGCCGGTCCTCGACCCGGAGACCGGCGAGCCGATCACGGAGGGGCACCTGTTCCATCAGCTCGCCGACGGCACCATCGTCGACGTCCTCAACCTCGCCGCGTATCAGGCCGGCGACCCCGACCCGGTCGACCACGACGACCCGCCGAACCCGATCGAGTCGAACCCGTACGGGTTGACCGTGATGAAGAACGGCGATGCGCTCGTCGCCGATGCGGCCGGGAACGACATCATCCGGGTGACACCCGATGGCGCGGCGATCACCGTCGCCCGCTTCGACCTGGAGGCCGTCGGCACGGATCTCCTGCCTCCCGACCTCCCGTTCCCCCTCCCTGACCCGCTGCCTGCGACGTTCGACGCCGAGGCCGTGCCGACCACCGTCACGATCGGCCCCGACGGCGCGATCTACGTCGGCGAGTTGAAGGGCTTCCCGTTCCGGCCCGGCTCGTCGAACATCTGGCGGATCAAGCCGAACGCCGACGGTGCGTGGTGCTCGGTGAACAGCAAGGATCCGACTCGCAAGTGCTCGCTGTACAGCAGCGGCTACACGGCGATCCAGGACATTGCCTTCGACAAGAACAACGGCCGCCTGTACGTGTACGAGCTCGCCGAGGACGGCACTGTTCGCGTTCGAGGCCGGTCTCGAGACCGGTGAGTTCCCGCCGGCCGTGCTGCTCGAGGTGAAGCGTGGCTGGCACGGTGACAAGCGCACCGAGCTCGCCACCGGTGAGCTGTCCCAGCCAGGTGGCATCGTCGTGGTCAACGGCAAGATCTACGTCACCGACGGCGTGTTCACCGGCGGGCGACTCCTCCGGATCAGTCGCAACGGATGGTGACTCGCTGACGATCGGTCCTCCCCGCATCCTGGCTCCGCGCAGACGTGCCGGTGCCAAGATGCGGGGATGACGACCGAACGTCTCGAGGTCCAACGAACGATCGCCGCCGACCCGGCGGCGATCTTTCGCGTGTTGTGCGACCCGCAGGGTCATGTGGCGATCGACAGCTCCGGGATGCTGATGTCGGCCACGGGCGATCCCGTGACGGCCGTCGGCGACAGCTTCGTGGTGCACATGGACCGCGAGGCGCTGAACGACTACCCGTTGGGCCTGTACGACGTGACGGTCACGATCAGGACGTTCGTCCCGGACCGTGAGATCGCGTGGACGGTCGTCGGCGTGGTCCGCCCGCCGATCGGCCACGTCTACGGCTACACGCTCGAGCCCACCGACGACGGCACGCTCGTCACGTCCTACTACGACTGGTCGACGATCGACCCGACGTGGAAGGAGCGGGGATCTTCCCGATCATTTCCGAGGGCGCGCTGCGCGCCACGTTGGGGATCCTCGCCAGGACGGTCGCACGCGGCGGCTGGTCGGATTCGGCGTAGCTCGGTCGCGGACTGGCCCGGTCAGGCGCAGTCGACGCAGACGCCCTCGGGACCGAACTGCTCGATGTGCTTGATCATCCCGCACCCGGGACACAGCCGCTCTCGGATGACCGGCGGCGGTTTGGGCTTGGCCGCCGTGCTCGCTCGTCGAGTACCCGAGCTCGATCGTTTGGGAGCGACCCGGCTCCGCGCCGTCGCCGGACGCCCGATCTCGCCGGCGCGGACCCGATCGGTGAACTCCTCGAGACCGGGGATCGACGCGCGGATCAGCGTGGAGCGTTGCCGGTAGAGCTTGTCGGCGCCGGGTAGCAGGTCGGCGAGCGGCACCCGACCGAACCACTCGACGGTTCGCCGATGGCGGCAACGCTCGGGTGGGAGATCGGCGTGGAACTCGTACGGCCCGGTGACGGCACCGACGACCAGGTCGCGTCGTGGCGTGTCGGGCATCAGGATGACGTGGCCGATCGAGATCTCCTGCACGAACTCGATGAACATCGACGTCTGCCGATCGAGTGCGTCGCTCGTCGCTTCGGCGACGAGCAGCCGCCGGACCGCGCTGTAGGTGAGGTCACGGCCGTCGGGAACCGTGAAGTACCCGACACCGGTGACGCCCGAGTCGATGAACTCGTCGACGAGTCGATTCTCCTCGCCCGCCCGCACGACCCAGTGCGCGCGACGACGAGGGCTGGTTTCGGCCATGAACAAGTCTGCCCCATCCGGGGTCGGAACCGTTCCGGCGTCGCGTCGGCGTCACCGGGGCGACAGCACGGCGTCGATCAACGCCTTCTCGATCTGGTCGAGTTGCGCGCTGATCGCGCGTTGCGCACGCCAGCGTTTCGTCCTCGGCATCTGGCCGGTGACGTAGACGGCTCGCCGCAGATCTGATTCGGCGGTCCGGAGCTCCGCGGCGAGTTCCGGACGCAGCGTCGTGATGTCGGGAATGACGTCGGCGATCGAGTCGACGCGGCGTTCGAGACTCCCCTGACCGAACTGGTCGGTGAGGCGGTCCAGCGGTCCCCGCCGCTCGTGCGAGGCCAGCGCGAGCTGATCACGCCGACGGTTGGCCCACTGCCGAAGTCCGCCCGACGCGCCATGCAGCGCTCGGCGGACCTCGTCGTTCTGCAACACCGCCAGCAGCCCGATGCCCAGCCGGACAGCCGTCTGCACACTGCCCCCGGACCTCCCGAGCCTCCTCGCTGCCATTCGAGGAACATAGACGCACGGCAACGGGTCGAAACATCCCACCCGGCACGTGGTGGGCGCGACTCGTCAGTCCTCGAGACGTTGCTCCAGGTGAACGGTCACCGTGTCGCCAGCCTGCTTCGAGATGGCCTTGCGCACGTCGGCCTTGATCGGCAGCTTGTGCCTGCCGTCGCCGAGGGCCATGAACGAGCTGCGGAACGGGTGACCGTCGACGGTGCCAGCGACCTTCACCAGCCCGCGGGTGCCGAAGTACTCGGCCGACGACTCGCGCTCGAGCGCGGGTCAACGCCCGGCGGGGTCGGTCACCGAGATCCCGGTCGCCGGACACGGTGGCGTACCCGCCGACCGCAGCCGCGGCGCTGTTGAACGTCACCGCCGTCTCGGCCGCCGGCGAGGGATACATGACGGTGTTCCCGTGCGGGACGCCGGTGCCGGACGCATCGAACCTGAACTACCGCGCCGGCCAGACGATCGCCAACACGGTGCTCGCACGGGTCGGTGCCGGCGGGCAGGTGTGCGTGTACACATCCGCGCCGGCCGGGCTGCTCGTCGACGTCAGCGCGTCGGTGTCGACCGCGCCCGGGCTCGCCGCCGTCGATCCGTCCCGGCTCTTCGACACCCGCACCGGGCCAGGCGCGCTCGCCTCCGGATTGATCACCGAGGTCGTCGTCGCCGGACGTGGTGGTGTTCCCGCAGGTGCGACGACAGCGGTGCTGAACGTGACGGTGATCTCCGCCGCCGCGTCCGGATTCGTGACCGTGTTCCCGTGCGGCGCGGCGCTCCCCGAGGCCTCGAACCTCAACTTCGACGCCGGCGACACGATCCCCAACGCGGTCGTCGCCAAGCTCGGTGCGGGCGGCGCCGTCTGCGTGTACACGTCGGCGCCGGCCGGGTTGCTCGTCGACGTCAACGGCTACGCCATCTGAGCCCGTCGCCGACCGGGACGACAGTCGGCCCGACCGGCAGTCCGATTGACATGCAGGTAAATACCTGCCTAATGTGAGGGCATGCGCTCGGACACGGACAAGGTCTTCAAGGCGCTCGCCGATCCCACTCGGCGGTACCTGCTGGACCGGCTCCACGAGCACAACGGGCAGACCCTGACCGAGCTGTGCGAGCGCGTCGAGATGGCGCGCCAATCGGCGACGCAGCACCTCGATCTCCTCGAGGGCGCCAACCTCGTCAGCACGGTCCGGCGCGGGCGGGAGAAGCTGCACTACCTCAATCCCGTCCCCCTCCACGAGATCCAGGAGCGGTGGATCGACAAGTTCGAGCGCCCGCGCCTTCGCGCGCTCAGCGCACTGAAACGACGAGCAGAGGAAGCCATGAGCGACAAGCCGACATTCGTGTACACCATCTACATCGAGAGCACCCCGGAGGCGGTCTGGCACGCACTGACCGACGCCGACCTGACCGCCGAGTACTGGGGTCACAGCAACGTGTCGGACTGGAAGGTCGGCTCGAGCTGGGAGCACCAGCGCACGGACGGGACGCACATCGCCGACGTCGTCGGCACGGTGGTGGAGAGCTCGCCGCCGAAGCGGTTGGTGACGACCTGGGCCGAGCCAGGCGAGGAGCCGGCCGACGACCCGTCGCGGGTTACGTTCGACATCGAGCCCTACGGCGGGATCGTCCGCGTCACCGTGACCCACGAGAACCTCCCCAGCGAAGCCGATCGCGACGAAGTCGGGTCTGGATGGCCCGCCGTGATGTCCAACCTCAAGTCGCTCCTCGAGACCGGCCACGTCCTGCCGCAAGCTCCGTGGGAGATGCCGCACGGCGCGTCTGTGCGCTGATCGCGGTCGCCGACCGACGTTTTGTGACGCTGAGTCGTCGAGGTGGCGCACAGCGTGCGACGCCGGCGAACCCTTGAAGATGACGTGACCCACGGCGCGTGCGGTCGGCGGTACGTTTCGAGGAGCGCCATCGTGCGGCGGCGGGTTCACGAAGTGATGACGGCAACGGCGTGAAGCGCCGGGGGTGGGACACCGGACGGGCAACCGGTGGGTGCCGCTCATCGCCCTGACCCGCTCGTCGCGCGATGGCGCCAAGGGCAGACGTCAGCGGGCGGACGACGATCTCCGTGATTGACGGCAGGACGAGGAGATCGATGACAGAGCCGGAAACCGCGGACCCCGACGACGGGAACGGCGGACCCACGTCCACGAACAGCGTCGATCACTCCGCCCGACGATGGGTTCGCCGACCAGATCACAGCGGAGTTCACGTCGCGACGACACACACGTGGCGAGGCGGACCGATGGATCTCCACTCGCCTGGGCGTCCTGGACACCGACATCTGCGGGCTCGACCGCGACAACGACGGAGTCGGCTGCGAATGAAGGCGCTCCTGATCGTCGCGATCGTGGTCGAGATGAGTTACCCGTTCGCCCTCGTGCTCCTCGAACGCCGGAAGGCCAAGCACTCGTATGTCGACGGGCGACAAGTCGTCTTCACGGGCTCGCCCTGGGCGTTGTTGGGCAACTGGATCAAGTGGTTGCTCCTGAGCATCGTGACGTTCGGCGTCTACCTGTTCTGGGTCGAGCGCCGAGTTCAGCGATGGATGTGGGAACACACCGAGCTCGAGCCCGGGCGCGATCTGCCCTGGGACATGCCGCATCGCGGCAGCATGCGCTGACACCGTCCTCCCGTCGTATCCCACGTTGCGTGATGAACGCGGTGCACAGCGTGTGACCGGGTGGATCCCTTGATGAAAATGTGACCCATCGTTGAAGGACGTCGGGGATACGGTCCGAGGGCGCCACCGTGTGGCGGCTGGTACATGCGGCGATGAGTGCGGCGGCGACAAACGCTGAGGTGGAACACCGGGGGCAAACGGTGCTCGCTTTCATCCCTCTGACCCGCTCGCTGCGCGGTGGCGCCCAAGCATGGCGACAGCCGCCGGACGATCCTGCGGGTGGCCGAGCGCACGACACGCCCGGCGTTCGGAGCAGTCGACACACCCCCTCGGCAGAATGGCCCGCGATGGGTCAAACGACGGAGTCCGATGAACTGCTCGACGCCTTGCGCCGGCTGACCGGGCGACCCGACGCGGAGTTCAGACCGCATCAACGTGAAGCCGTCGAGGCACTGGTGCGCGACCGGGCCCGTGTCCTCGTCGTCCAACGCACCGGATGGGGCAAGAGCGCGGTCTACTTCCTCGCGACGCGGCTGCTGCGCGATGCCGGGCTCGGGCCGACGCTGCTCATCTCGCCGCTGCTCGCGCTGATGCGCAACCAGATCGACGCCGCGACCCGGCTCGGGCTGCGGTCGATGACGGTGAACAGCTCGTCGGCGACGACGGTCGACGAGCTCGCCGCCCACATCACGGCGGACGACGTCGACCTCATCCTCGTGTCGCCCGAGCGGCTCGCCAATCCGGAGTTCGCCGACCTGGCGATGCCGCTGATCGGTGCGCGACCCGGGCTGATGGTCATCGACGAGGTCCACTGCATCTCCGACTGGGGCCACGACTTCCGGCCCGACTACCGACGGATCGGCAAGATCGTCGACCGCCTCGACCCCACCACCGTGCCGGTGCTCGGATGCACGGCGACGGCGAACGACCGGGTCGTCGCCGACGTCGGTGAACAGCTCGGCGCCGAGCTCACGACGTTCCGCGGCTCGCTCGGTCGCGACGGCCTCGCGCTCAGCGCGTTGCGGTTGAACCGCCAGGCCGAGCGGCTCGCCTGGCTCGCCGCATCGCTCGAGAAGCTCCCCGGCTCCGGGATCATCTACTGCCTCACCGTGCGCGACACCGAGAACGTCGCCGAATGGCTCGTCGACCGCGGCTTCAACGTCGACCGCTACTTCGGCGGGCTCGACGGCGACGCCCGGATCGAGTCGGAGCGCCGGCTGCAGAACAACGAGATCAAGGCGCTCGTCGCCACCACCGCGCTCGGCATGGGCTACGACAAGCCCGACCTCGGCTTCGTCGTCCACTTCCAGGCGCCGGGCTCCGCCGTCGCCTACTACCAGCAGGTCGGGCGCGCGGGCCGCGCCCTCGACCGCAGCGAGGCGGTCCTGCTGCGCGGCGTGGAGGACGCCGACATCCAGGACTTCTTCATCACCCAGGCGTTCGCTCCGCCCGAGGTCGCCAACCGCGTGCTCGCCGTGTTCGACGGCGCGGACGGACCGGTGTCGCTCAACCACGTGATGGCGGAGATCGACATCAAGCTCGGCCCGCTCGAGCTCGTCGTCAAGCAACTCGACGTCGACGGCGCGCTCCGCCGCATCAAGGCGCGGACGTACGAGCGGACGTTGCAGCCGTGGACGTATCCGACCGAACGCGTGGAGTCGGTGACGGCGGCCCGGCGGGTCGAGCAGGCATCGATGCGCGAGTACCTCGAGACGACGCGATGCCGGATGCAGTTCCTGACCGACCTCCTCGACGATCCCGCTCGCGACGCGTGCGGCATCTGCGACAACTGCACCGGCGAGTCGGCAGCGGTCGACCTTCCGACCGACCTGCTGGTCGCTGCCGAGAACTTTCTGAGAAACCGGCCGTTGGTCATCGCGCCGAAGCGTCAGGGCGTGCCGGTCGGCGATCGTGTCGAGGAGGGACGGGCCCTCGCCCAGTGGGGCGACGCCGGATGGGGCGCGCTCGTCCGCGAGGGGCGGCAGGAGACAGAGGTGTTCGACGCGCGGCTCGTCGACGCCCTCGCCGAGATGATCCGGGTCTGGCGGCCCGAACCCGCGCCCGAGTGGATCACCGCGGTGCCGTCGCTTCGCCGGCCACGACTCGTCGACGATCTGGCCCGTTCGTTGGCAGCGAAGTTGCAGCTGCCGTACGAGCCCTGCGTCGTGAAGATCGACGAGCGGCCCGAGCAGCGGTACCAGCAGAACCGTGCCCACCAGGAGGCGAACGTCGCCGGCGCGTTCGCAGTCAACGGCCCGATCCCGTCCGGGCCCGTGCTGCTCGTCGACGATCTCGTCGGCTCGGGTTGGACCATGGCCGAGGTCGGCCGAGCTCTGCGGCGGGCGGGATCCGGGCCGGTCCACCCGGTGACGTTGGCGTCGACCGCGGGACGCGAGACGTGACCGCCGTCGACTGACACGAACGACGACCACCGTCAGAGAAAACTCGGGCACGCAGCGTCCCAATTGGTCTACGCTGTGGTCGCAATTTGGCTTCGAAGAGCGGGAAGCGGGACATATGAAGCCCTCACGCGAGACCAGCCGCGCGGCACTCTTGCTGACGAACCGGCTGGTGAAAACCTCTGCCAAGCCGATGACGGCGCGGGAGTTCTGGAGTGTCGTCGACCGGGTCGAGGACCTGTCGGTCCTCCTCAACCTCGACGTCGGCGACCTCGTCGAGAAGCTGTCGTTCGATGCCGACGACGCGGCGCGTATCCGCGCCCTGCTCGACGCCGCGACCGCGCTCGCCTTCGAACGCGAACGACTCGAGGAAGGTGGGATCTCGCTCGTCTCCGTGTTCGACGAGAACTTCCCGTCGGTCCTGCGCGAGCGACTCGGGACCGCGTGTCCGCCGTTCCTCCTCCTCGCCGGCACGACGAGCTGGCTGGCGACTCCCGGGCTGGGCGTCGTCGGCTCGCGTGACGCGAGCGACGCCAGCCTCGATGCCGCCCGGCGCGCCGCCGAGATGGCCGCCGATCCGCGGCTGGGCGGTGATCAGCGGGCTCGCCCGTGGCGTCGACCAGGTCGCGATGGTCGCGGCGCTGGACGCCGGGGGAGTGGTGGTCGGCGTGCCGGCCGAGGGCATTCACAAGGCGTCGCGCAACGCCGAGATCCGCCGGCGTGTCCACGGCGGCGACCTCTCCATGGCGAGCCCGTTCGCCCCTGACACCCCGCTCCAAGCGAGCAACGCGATGGGGCGCAACAAGATCATCTACGCGTTGTCGAGGGTGACGTTCGTCGCCAGCTCCGACCGGGGCTCGGGCGGTACGTGGGCGGGCGCCAAGGAAGCGATCGACAAGCGGTACGCACCGGTCGCCGTCTGGACGGGCAACGGAGCGCGCGACGGCAACGAGGAGTTGGCCCGCCGAGGCGCCACGCCCGTCGCCCACGTCTCCGATCTCTTCGACGTCGATCCGTCGACGGGCTGACTCGAATTGTCTTGATTTCGTCAAGATCGACGGCTGACCAGCCGTTATCGGCGCGCCAACGTGAACGTGGAGGCAATGGGTTCACCCGACCCGAACCGGCCCGCGCACCCCCTCGCTACAACTGAACGCATGAGATTGGCGGCGGTTTCGAGAGTGGTGAGCGATGTACCGGGCTGACGGGCGCTGGGTCGTCAGCGCGACCGACCTCGTCGGGTACCTCGAGTGCGGGCACCTCAACGGGCTCTCGATGGCGCACGCGCTCGGCGAGCTCGAGCGTCCACCCTCGAACTCTGCTGACGACGACGCGCTCGACGTGGTGCGCCGGCGCGGGTACGAGCACGAGCAGCGCTACCTCGACTCGCTGCGCGCCGAGGATCGTTCGATCGTCGAGATCCCGGAGTCCCGCGGGGTCGAAGCGGAGGTGCGACACGCCGCCGACCTCACCCGCGACGCCATTGCCGAAGGTGTCGACGTCATCTTCCAAGCGACGTTCTTCGACGAGTCCGGGCCGCTGACGTGGCGCGGCCACGCCGACTTCCTGGAGCGGGTCCCCGACGTCAAGAGCGACAGCGGATCGTTCGTCTACGAACCGGTCGACACCAAGCTCGCTCACAGCGTGAAGCCGGGTGCAGTCCTGCAGTTGTGCCTGTACGCATCACAGCTCACCGAGATCCAGCAACACGAGCCTCGGCAGCTCCACATCGAGCTCGGCGACGGCGAGCGGGCGTCGTTCCGCTACGCATCGGTCGCGGCGTACTTCCGCCTTGCCCGCCGGCGGTTCGAGACGGCGATCCTCGCCGGCCACGGTGATGCGATCTATCCCGAGCCGGTGGCGCACTGCTCGGTCTGCGGGTGGGCGTCGCGGTGCGACCAGCGCCGCCGTGACGACGACCACCTCTCGTTGATCCCCGGTCTCGGGCGCGACCACGTCCGCAAGTTCGTCGGCGCCGGCATCCCGACCGTGGCCGAGCTCGCCCGCACGACGATCACGTCGGTGCCGCACATCGGCGCGCCGGTCGTCGAGCGCTTCCACCGCCAGGCCCGACTCCAGGTCGCCGCCCGTGAGGCACCCGCCGGTCCGCCACCGTTCGAGCTGATCGAGCCGTCGGGACCGGGCCGCGGGCTCGAAGGCCTCCCGGTGCCGAGTGCGGGCGACCTCTACCTCGACCTCGAAGGCGACCCGTTCGTCGGGGTCGGCGGCCTCGAGTACCTGTTCGGCATCGGCTGGATCGGCGATTCGGGCGAGTTCCAGTTCAAGGCGTTCTGGGGTCACGACGACGTCGGCGAACGCGCGGCGTTCGAGAGCGTCGTCGATCTCATCGTCGAGCGGCGTCGCGCCGACCCCGATCTGCACGTCTACCACTACGCCGCCTACGAGCGCACCGCGTTCGGGCGGCTGATGGGCAAGTACGGCACGCGTGAGGACGAGGTCGACGACCTGCTCCGCGGTCGGGTCCTCGTCGACCTCTTCAAGGTCGTGCGGCAGGGTGTGCGCGTCGGCGTCGAGTCGTACTCGATCAAGAAGCTCGAACCGCTGTACATGGCACCGCGCGAAGGAGCCATCACCGACGCCGGGTCGAGCATCGTCGAGTACGAACGCTGGCTCGAGACGCACGACCCGCAGATCCTCTTCGACATCGAGAAGTACAACCGCGACGACTGCGAGTCGACGTGGCGTCTCCACCACTGGCTCGAGGCGCGCCGTCCCGAAGCCGAGCAGCAGTTCGATCGCCCGCTCGAGCGACCGGTCGTCCCGGATCCGTCGGACGCGCCCGACGACACGGCTGACGCGCCGTCTGACCTTCACGGGCGGTTGGCCGGAGACCTGCTCGGTCCGCCCGACCGTTCATCCGCACCGACTGACCACGCCCGATGGGTGCTCGCGCACCTCTTGGAGTGGCACCGCCGCGAGGTCAAGCCCGTGTGGTGGCGCTACTTCGACATCGTGACGGCCTACGCGCCGGGCGATCTCGTCGACGACAGGGGTTGCCTCGACCTGCTCGAGTACGTCGGCGTCGATGGTGCCGAGAAGAACTCGTTGCTCCACCGCTACCGCTTCGACCCCGAGCAGGAGCACAAGATCAAGGTCGGCGATCGGCCGCCGGATCCGGCGGTCGAGCGCGACGAGCTGCTCTTCGGTGTCCGTGCGCGTGTCACCCAGGCGAAGTCGTCGAGATCGATCCGATCGCGGGCGAGCTCGTCCTCAAGCGGGCAAGCAACTCCGCGGCGCGGCATCCGATCGCGTTGATGGACCACAACGTGATCGGTACCACGGTGCTCCGCGACGCCATTGCGCGTGTCGCCGAATGGAGCGTCGCGAACGGCATCGACGCTCCGGGGCGCTACCGGGCGGTGCGCGACCTCCTCCTCGGCGTGCCACCACGGATCCACGACGTGCGAGTCGGGGATGCCTTGCGGCGACCGGGCGAGGACGCCATTGGCGCGGCGACTCGTCTCGTGCGTGGGCTCGACTGCAGCTGTCTCCCGATCCAGGGTCCGCCGGGGACCGGCAAGACCTTCACGTCGGCCGCCGCCATCGTCGATCTGATCGTGGCGGGCAAGCGAGTGGGCATCACCGCCAACAGCCACGCCGTCATCACGAACCTCCTCGACGCGGTCATGTGCGCGGCGGCGAAGCGCAAGGTCGTCATCACGGCGATGCAGCGCATCGATGGTGCGGGCTGTTCCCATCCCGACGTGACAGCCGTCAACGATTCGAAGACCGTTGAGTCTGCGCTCGCGGCGGGCGAGGTGCAGCTCGTGGCCGGCACCGCGTGGCTGTTCGCCCGTCCCGGGATGGAGGAGTCGCTCGACCACCTCTTCGTCGACGAGGCGGGGCAGATGTCGCTCGCCAACGTCGTCGCGGTCGGCACGGCGACGCGCAACCTCGTGCTCGTCGGCGATCCCCAACAACTCAGCCAGCCCTCCACGGGCACGCATCCGGCGGGCGCAGGTGTCGCCGCGCTCGAGCACCTCCTCGACGGTCAGGACACCGTGCCGCCGGAGCGAGGTCTGTTCCTCGAGTCGACGTACCGGATGCACCCGGACATCTCGGCGTTCGTGTCGGCGCTGTCGTACGAGGACCGCCTGTTCTCGGTGGACGCATGCCGTCGGCAGCGTGTCGTGGGCGGAGGCGCGCTCGGCGGGCACGGACTGCGCTGGCTCCCGGTCGAGCACGCAGGCAACAAGCTGTCGTCCGACGAGGAGGCCGCGGCGGTTGCTCGCTGCTACGAGTCGCTCGTCGGAGGCCGTTGGATCGGCGCCAACGGCGTCGAGCGGCCGATCACGATCGATGATGTCCTCGTCGTTGCTCCGTACAACGCCCAGGTGCACGCGATCGGTCGCTTGCTGCCGCCCGGCGCCCGAGTCGGCACCGTCGACAAGTTCCAGGGTCAGGAGGCGGCGATCGTGATCGTCTCGATGGCGACATCGAGCGCCGCCGACGCGCCACGAGGTCTGGAGTTCCTGCTCAGCACGAACCGCCTCAACGTCGCCGTCTCACGGGCGCGGGCGATGGCGATCGTCGTCGCCAGCCCGACGCTGCTGACCACCGAATGCAGGTCGCTCCCTCAGATCCAACTCGTCAACGGTCTGTGCCGCTACGTCGAGCTCGTGCCCGGGTGTTCGCCGCCCGGCTGACGATCAGACCGGCTCGACTCGCAGCGTCGGGTTGTCCGCCACCAACCGATCGGCGATGCACGACCGGTGGCAGGTGGCGTGGTCCCGCTCGAAGCACATGAGCGCGACGGTCCGCGACCGGGCCGCGCCAGCGATCTCGTCGAGCGCCGGCCGCCCTCCGGGATCGAGGTGTCGAAGGAACACGTCGCGAGCTGCCGGCTCGCCGGCGCGGAACGCGTCCCGATTGCTCCGCGGATTGCCGAGCGAGGGCAGGTGCTGGTACTCGATGCCGGCGACCGCGAGTGCCTCGCCCAACCGCCGCTTCGAGAACCCCGGCTTGCGTGAGATCGCGTTCTCCCGCACGTCGAAGACGACCTCGACGCGGTGATCCACCAGCTCGGCGATGAGCTCGTCGAGCTGACGACCCTCGTAACCGATGGTCACGACGGTCATCGAGGCCGATGCTTCCACGTCAGGCGGTCGGGTGTGATATTCCGAATTTCGGAATGTAGGATGAGGGCATGGCGCGAACAACCTTGCGAGCGAAGGGTCAGCTGACACTGCCCGAGGAGATTCGCAGCGCGGCACATCTGGAGGAGGGCGATCTTCTCGATGCCGAGATCACCAACGATGGCATCCTCCTGCGCCCGCAGAAGATCATCGATTCGACGCAGGCGTGGTTCTGGGCACCCGCATGGCAGGCGGGTGAGCGTGAGGCTGACTCCGATCGAGCGGCCGGCCGGGTGCGGACCTTTGACTCGGGCGAGGCGCTGATCGAGGAACTCCGATCGATTGCCAAGCCGGTGAGGCCCCGCCGAAAGCGCTGAGTTGGCGTGCCGACGTATGCGTGGTTGGCGCGATTCGGAGCTGATTTCCAGCGCCTGACGCCGACGCAACAGGCCGCGTTCCTCGCCGCCGTGGAGCAGTTCGTCGAGGACATTACAACGAGGCGGCACGTTCCGAAAGGGACTCCGGGTAAAGGGCATCCAGGGTGCGAGGGGAATCTTCGAGATGACCTGGGCCGCCGACGGGAGGGCAACGTTCGAGTACGGCGACGAGGTGACCGACGGCGAGCGCCACGTGGTGTGGCGCCGTGTCGGTACACACGCGATCTTCAAGCAGCCCTGAGGGCTGCTGGCGACCACCGACTTCCCGAGACGAGCGGTGGGTGTGGCTACTGCCAGATGCTCACGATCAACCCGATGACGAGCAGCTTCACCAGCCAGTCGCCGGCGTGGATGGCCGCCAGCTTCACGGGAGTTCTCTCGTGGACAACCGCCCCTGTCCAGAGCACGAGTGGGAACCCGATCCACAGAACAGCGCCGAGCACCAGGCCGCTGGTCCACGCGTCGATCTCCCCTCGCACAGCCAAGCCCGCGACGACCGTGGCGAGCACCAGGCAGCGCGCGAGCTCGACGCCGATCTGCCACGGCGCCATCCGCTCCCGTGCCGCGGCCACTTCGCTGACTTCGGCCAACTGCTCCCCGAGCACGGCGTAGTAGCCACCGCCCAGGATGAATGCCGCGACGGCACTCACGAGCACCGCCGCGAGGTTGAGGTCAGGCATCGATCTCACCTGCCTCGAGCTGCGACTTGAGCGCCGTCAGACGCTCGCGCCAGAACAGCTTCTTGCGCTCGGCCTCCTCGGCGTCGGCGAGCCGAGCGTGCTGGACCGCGACGGTGCTCTTCGCCGGACCCTTGGCGTCGAACGTCACCATCAGCCGGGTGTCGCCACCCGCCCAGTCGTAGCGGGCCGATCTCGGCCGCGTCGCGGTGCGTTCCCGCAGTTCACCGTCCGGCAGCCACTGCCGGCGTTGCGTCTCGTCGACGAACGCGTCGAACAGCCGCTCGGCCGGCACGTCGACGGTCTTCGATGCGGTGATCCGGAACCCGTCGGTGTGCTGTCCGACAGCACGCATGCCGCGTCCGCGCTCGTAGCTGATGGTGACGGCCTGCGCCTCCCACACCAGTGGCTCGATCCCGAGCTGATCGGCGACCCAGCGCGAGATCTCCCGGTGGGAACGCTCGGCCGCGCCGAACTCGTCGAGCAGGTCGAACCACTCTTCCCAGCCGCGTCCGGTGCGCCGCCGGATCGTCGCATCCGAAGCGACGAGCGGTGGCTTTGGAACGTCGGCCGACGGCTCGGCGGCGAGCACCATCGCGCGGGCCGCGGTGTAGCTCTCGCCGGTCTTCTCCATCCGCGTGCGAACGAGGCGTTTGAAGGACTTGTGCCTGGTCATGTGTTCTCCTCTTCACTGACGGCGGCACCGCGACTCACGCTCATGGCGCCCCCGCCGGGAAGGGACAACGTCGTGACCGGCGCCCCGAAGGCTCGAGCCTCCTTTGCCCTCGCTGTCGCCGGTGGCGTGAGCACCGGAATCGAGGGTTCGGCGCAGGACGGCGCCATTCATTGACACTAACGCCCCTACAGACTGCGTGGACGAACGGAACTCATCGCGCGCCGGCGAGCGGATCGACATCGCGGTCTCGCCGTACGCTCACGTCGATGCCTGACGAGACCTTGGAACCATTGCCGGAGGACTGGACGACGGGGCTGGCGATCGTCGCCCACCCCGACGACCTCGAGTACGGAGCCGCCAGCGCCATCGCCAAGTGGACTGCCGCCGGCAAGCGGATCACCTATGTGCTCGTGACGAGTGGCGAAGCCGGCCTCGCGATCCCGCCGGAGGAAGCCGGGCCGTTGCGCGAGGCCGAGGAGCGCGCCAGCGCGGCGGTCGTCGGCGTCGACACGGTCGAGTTCCTCGGCCATCCCGATGGTGTGGTCATGGCGGATCTCGACCTCCGCCGCGACCTCGCCCGCGCCATCCGGCGTCATCAGCCCGAGGTCGTGATCAGCATCAACTTCCGTGATTCA
Source organism: Ilumatobacteraceae bacterium (assembly GCA_963722415.1). Lineage (GTDB taxonomy): Bacteria > Actinomycetota > Acidimicrobiia > Acidimicrobiales > Ilumatobacteraceae > JALOLG01. The sequence continues at coordinate 150,189 of CAVRNI010000027.1, read as the reverse complement.
TGGGGTGGTCCGAGCTTCAACATGGCCGACCACCGCAACGTCGGCATCGCCACGGTCGACGCCATCCGCGACGCCGCCAACCGCTGGGTCTTCCGCGAGCTCCTCGACGAGGGACACGAGCCGTGGAGCGGCGTCCAGATGGCGTGCTTCAGCGCGTCACCGCACCCGTCGCACTACGTCGACATCACCGGATGGTTGGAGCACGGCATCGAGTCGCTCGAGCAACATCGCGCCTACCTCGACCACGTCCACACCGACGCCCGCGAGATGCTCACCAACTGGGCCGTCGACACCGGCGCCAGAGTGGGATGCGAACACGCCGCCGTCTTCGAGGTCATCCGCCCCTGAGACGTGTCCGGCGCCGGGTCGCGCCGAACCCGCGGCTCACAGAGTGCAGTAGGGGACCGTCGGATTCGATGAACTCGCGGCCGCTCACCCAGAGCGGTGTTCCTCGGGCGATGTGTGAGTACGTGCTCCGGACCAAGCCCACGCTGCGGGCCGCGTCCGAGATCCAGCGAGCGCTTGTCGCCAGGTCGACCATCGCGTCTCGATGGTGATCGACGTGCTCGAACCAATGGTGGAGATGCGAGCCGTCGGCGAGGTGATCACTCTTCGCGCCGTTGCAGTGGTCGGCGGCAACGAGGTTCTCGATCGCGTCGTTCGGCCACCGGGACCAGGCGAGGAAGTGGTCGATCTCGACCCTGGACCCGAGCGGCTGACGTGCAGTAGAAGCATCGACCCTGCTGCATCTCGACGAGTCCGGACTTGACAGCCGCCGGGAAGCCCACCGGTCGGAGCCGAACAGGTGCCGCCGAAGGCGGTCCTCCTCGGTGGACACGCCGGTCCACCGCGCGACATCCCTCGCCCAATGCAGTTCGATCAACGGCCGAAGCAGTGGACCGAGCACGACCAGGCGGTCGGTTACGCCGGGAAGGAATCGCACAGCGTCGCGACCATCGCGTCGCAGCCGCGTAACGGATGTCCCTTCCGGCCAATCTGGTTCGTACAGGAACGGCATGAGCTTTGTGCCCACCACCTGGAGGAGCGGGATCGGATACCGCACGAACGTGTCCTCGACCGAATCGAGTGCTCGCTCGTACTCCTCCGGCAACCGGCTGCGAACCTCGCTCACCGAGCGGCACCGCGCGGCGTCAGCGACGAGTCTGAGCCGCAATGCGGCTCGCAACGGTGGCGAACCCTTCATCGTGATCTGGCGGAGCTCGCGCTCGATCCCGTCGTTCGCGACGTACTCACGGGTCTGGGGGTAGTAGCGGGCGAGCACATCGGCGGCGATCCGCCGCGTCGGCAGCGACTCGTTCCCTGGCAATGCCGCGACGCCGTCGATGAGCGCCAACAGCAGGGCGAGTTTGTAGGTCGCGGTTCGTCGGCCCTCATCGATCACGCGGAGCAGTCGCTCGGTGAGCAGGTCGTCGTCCGCGGCCGCCACGCCGCCATCATCGCGGACTGACTCCGCTCTGAGGAGCTACGCGCACAGTTGGGGTCACGCCGAGGCGGACGCGCCACGAGAACGACAGGCCGGGGCTCGCGTCGGACTCGCCGAACGCCGCGTGCACCTCGCGCTCGAAGTCGGTGGCGCCGAGCTCGTCGTCGGTCATGCCGAGGCGCAGCAAACCCTGATAGCTGCCCTGGCTGCGCATCAACGCCACGAACCGCTCCGCACCGCCCCCGTCGTCAGCGCCATCGGAAGCGGCCCGTTCGTCGAAGGCCAGCTCGCGCGTGAATGCGAAATGGCCGCTCGCGACGAGGCGGTCGAGGTGTTGGCCCTTCGACCACGACCGCACGCCTCCCGGCATCGCTCGGTTGCGATGCGGATCACGAAGGTCCTCGTCGACGAGTGCCGGGTCGTCGTCGGCGATCGGGCGCCGCAGCTCGGTCGCCCGACTCGCCCGCTGCCGCACGGGCCTCGAACACCCGGATGCGGCGGTGCAACGTCGCCCACGCCCGCTCGGCCCCGGCGACGCCCGCGACCGGCGGCCAGTCGGCATCGGCGATCGCGAACACACCGCCCGGTCGCAGGATCCGGGCGACCTCGGCGAGCGTCGGCTCGGGCTCCATCCAGTGCATCGCCTGCACCGCCAACACGACGTCGGCCACACCGTCGCCGAGACCGGTGCGGTGCGAGACGCCGGGCAGGTAGGTGACGCCGGACGTGTGACGCGACTCGGCGATCGCCCGCATGTCGTCGTTGGGCTCGATCCCGATCACCGAATCTGCCCAGCTCGCCGCCCAACGCGACGACAACCCGGTGCCGCTCCCGAGGTCGACCACCGTCGGCCGCGGCACGTTGGCGTAGCTCGCCAACAACGGTCCGAGACCCCGCGGTGGCGACGGACGGTTCGCGTCGTACAGGTTGGCGAACCCGCTGAAGCGATCCATGTTCCCGTCCACCACCGCGTCGCCCACCGGCACGATTTTACGTCCTGCAGTCAGGCGTCGTCAGTGCCGGGGCGCGGTCCCTACGAAGCCGACACCACCAGCCAGGAGCCAGCACCGAGGAGCGCGAGACCTGCGATCAGACGCGGGTCGATCGACGCGTTGCCGGTCCGGAGGTCGATGACCAACCCGACGGCGAGTTGGGTGGCGATCGTCAGACTGAGCGTCGTGGTCACACCGATCCGGTCGGCGGCGAAGCCGAGCGCCGCCACGACCAACCAACCGCCGACGCCGAGTATCAGCCACCACCACTTGCCGGGCACGACCGCGACGTCGCTCCACGACCGCGTCGCCGTCGCCCAGATCGTTGCGGCCAGCAGACCGGGGACCATCAGCGCGAGCGACACGGCCAGCGGGCTGAGCTGCCCGGCCGCGCGACCGAGGATCGCCACCTGCACCGCGATCCCAGCGCCGACCATCACGGCCACGACGAATCCACTACTCATCACACGACTCCTCTCGGAAACGAACGTCGTGCGGAGAGCGATGGCCGGCTCGACCTGACCTCGGCGGTGAAACCGGGTCAGACGGCCCGCAGGACCGGCGCGATCACCTTACCGACGGACCGGTCCTGGTACGGCAGGTCGGGCGCGGCGACCGGATCATCCACAGCACCGGCTGGCCGTCGGGACCCGGGATCGATCCGACGTCGTCGAAGCCAAGGCCCGCGTAGACCCGAGCCGCCGAGACGTCGGGCACCCGCAGCCCGATCCGGATCCCCGGTGCCGTGGTTGGTGTCGTCGTGTCCGCTCATGCCGAGCCCCTCTCGACGTCGCCGGACCGCTGGCGCGGACAGCTCGAGCAGATCGCCCGCGAGAACCTGGCGCTCTACGACCGACATCCGTGGCTCCTCGACCTCGCGGACTGTCCGTCCGCCGCTCGGTCCCGGCGTGATCGCCAAGTACGACTACGAGTTGCGGGCCATCGACGGCGTCGGGCTGTCCGATGTCGCGATGGATTCGGTGCTCGCGCTCCTCCTCGGGTACGTCCGGAGCGCGGCCGCGATCGCGCGCCGCCTGGATGCGCGTACCGGACGAGACCGGGCAGACCGACGACGAGTGGTGGCTGTCGATCGCCCCGACGCTCGAGCAGGTCCTCGACGTCGAGCGATACGCCGTGGCGGTCCGCGTCGGCACGGCGTCGACCGAGGAGTACCGCGGGCCTGCACGACCCCGACCCAGGCCTTCGAGTTCGGCCTCGAACGTGTCCTCGACGGCATCGAGGTGCTGATCGAGCAGATCTAACCGCGGCCGAGTCAGAACCGCCAGCGGGTCTGGCTGAACGGCTCGCCCTTGCTGAAGGCGAACACCGTGGTCGCCGCGATCTCGAACACCAATGCGTGGCCGGCGTCGTGGTGGAACGCCCCGTCGCGGACGTCGAAGTGCCAATCGGTGCCGTACTTCGCCTCCCAGGCGTCGGCCAGGCGCTGCAGTCGCGCATCGTCGGTCACGCGCACGGCGTCGCCCTCGACCACGAGGTCGAGTCCCTCGCCCATCGCGTTGCAGCCCGTCGTCGCCGCGCAGTGCGTGTTCGCCTCGAGGTTGCGTGCCTTCTGCTCCTCGGGACCGGTGCAGAAGTGCAGCGCGCCGTCGTCCCAGACCGCGATCAGCGGCGTCACGTGGGGGCGACCGTCGCGCCGCACCGTCGTCAGCCAGTAGATCTCCGCGCGTTCGAGATGCTCCGCCGCAACGTCCCACGACGTCGGCTCCGCGCCTTCGCTGCTGAACCGCGTGTCGACCTCACCGATCGGGCTCTGACCTGTCATCGCGCTCCTCCTGGCATCCAACGTCGCCCACCATTCAGACATCGCCGGACGCGTGAACTCATCGGCGACGTCGCACGCGGACGAAGTCATTCGACGATGGCGGACGCCAGCGCGGCGATCGTGCGGCTCCGCTCGTCAGGGTTGCCGCCCATCACGATCGCCGTGAAGTCGGTCGCCCCGGCGCCGGCGATGCGTTCGATGCCCTCCAGCACGACGTCCTCGGACCCGATCAGCGAGATGTCGCCCACGCCGTTGACGCCCTCGATGTCGAGCATCGCCCGATACGACGGCAGCGTGGCGTAGTCCTTGAGGACCGCCCCGACGAAGTCCCGCGCCGGTCCCGGATCGTCGGTCACCCACACCGGCAGGCTGCACACCACGCTCGGGGTCGGGCGTCCGGCGACGTCAGCGGCCGCGTTGAGGATCGGCACGATCTGGCGCTCGAGCGTCGTCGGGCCGACGCACCACAGGATCGTGCCGTCGGTGCGGCGGCCGGCGATCTTCAGCATCTGCTCGCCGAGCGCGGCGAGCATCACCTTCGGCGGCTGATCGGTCGGCCGCCCGCCGCTGCCCATGTAGCTCCACACCTCGCCCTGATGGCTCGCCATCCCGGTCTCGAGCAGCGGCTGCAACACGTCGAGGTAGTCGAGCATGTGGCGGATCGGCTTCTCCCACTTCATCCGCAGGTTGCCCTCGACCGACGGCTTGTGGGCGAGCCCGAGACCGAGGATCGTGCGGCCGCCGGTCGCCGCCTGTGTCGTCAGCGCCTGCGAGGCGGCGGTCTGTGGGTGGCGGGTCCACGTCGGCACGACCGCGGTGCCGAGCTCGATCGACGACGTGCGCGGGCCGGCGAGCGCGAGCACGCTGAGCGCGTCGACGAGCCCGGTCTGGGCGAGCCAGTACGTGGCGAACCCGCTCTTCTCGAAGGCCTCGATGTCGCCGAGCATCTCGTCGACGTCGGGCCGCAGGAGCTTGTCCGATCCGTTGATTCCGATCCGCATGAGACCCCCTCAGATCTTGGGTGCGCCACCTGGCGGCACCATGTGCTCTTGTCCTACACCAGCCGGCGGATCGGACCGTCACCCGGTGACGCGCCGCCGACTCCCGTGCCACGACGCCCGCCGACAACGATTCGGGCATGTACGTCCTGGCGCTCGAGGTGCAGATCCGGATCGTCAACGCGAGATCGCTGAAGGACAAGCGCCAGATCGTGAAGTCGGTGCTGGAAGGAGCCCGCCGGCGCTTCGCCGTGTCCGCCTCCGAAGTCGCCCAACAGGACGCCCGCCAACGCGGCGTGCTCGGGTTCGCCGTCGTCGCGCCCAGCGCCTCGCACGCCGAGGACGTGATCGACGCCGTCGACCGCTATGTCTGGTCGCGCCTCGACCTCGAAGTCGTCTCCGCCGAACGCACCTGGCTCGAACAGCTGTGAGCGGGGATGGGGGACGGCGCAGACGTCAGTGCTGCTGCACGGAGTTGTTACTGGGACGGACGATCCTGAACGTCGAGCTGATCGTCTGCTTCTTGCCGTTCGCGGTGCGGATCGTCGCCTTCAGTTCGTAGCTCCCGGTGGGCAGCAACCTGGTGTACACCGGGTTCGCGTTGCCCCTGGTTGTCCGTGCCGGCCAGGTCGTACGGCACCTTCTTGTCGACCGTCGAGAGCTTGAGCCACTTCGACCAGATGATCGTGAACTCCACCTGGCTGATGCCGGCCACGGTGCCGGGGTCGAGGTAGATGTACACGGTGCCGTCGAGGTTGGCGCCCTGGAGCGGCACCGGATTGGCCCGGTTCGACGAGGTGCTCACCATCAACTTCGGTGTCACGACGGGCGGGGTGACGGCCTTGACGACGATCGACTTCGTGGATACGGCGCTCCAGTTGCCGGCCGCGTCGCGCACCCGTACCCGCACCTGGTAGGTGCCGGCGACCGATGGCGCAACGAGTTGCCCGGTTGCCTGCGATCCGCTGAGCGCGATCGGCGTCGCAGCACCCGTTCCCAGGGTCAGCGCCGATGAATGCCTCGGCGCCGGCCACACCCGACACGGCGTCGGAGAACGGCGCCGTGACGGTGAACGTCTGACCGGTGACGATCGACGCCGGCGTCACCGTGACCGAGCCGATGGTCGGTGCGGTCCGGTCGACGTTGACGGTCGCCGAGGCGGAGGCCGAGTTGCCGGCCAGGTCGGATGCCTGCCGCGTGATCACGCGGTTGGCGCCGTTGGTCGACACGCCGACGGAGCTCGGGCAACTCACGACACCGGAGACGGGGTCGGAGCACGTGAACGTCACCGTCACGGCCGTGTTGTTCCAGCCGGCGGCGTTCGGTGCCGGTGTCACCGTCGCCGTGATCGTCGGTGCGGTGGTGTCGATCGACACCGTCGCGGTGGCGGTTGCGGTGTTGCCGGCGGTGTCGGTCGCGGTGCCGGTCACCTGTTGGCCGGCGCCGTCGGTGGACACGACGACCGGGGCGGGACATACCGCCAACCTCGAGCCGGTGCACGTGAACGTCACCGTGACTGCTGTGTTGTTCCACCCGGCGGCGTTCGGTGCGGGGCTCGCCGTCGCCGTGATCGTCAGCGGTTCCGTGCTTCCGAACGACACCGACACGGTCACGGAGGCGGATGCGGAGTTCCCGGCGACGTCGACCGCGGTCCCGGTGACGAGTTGATCGGCGCCTTCGGTCGCCACGACCACGGGTGCCGGGCAGTCGGCGATGCCGGATCCGGTGTCGGCACACGTGAACGTGACGGTCACCGGCGCGGTGTAGACGCCGTCGACGTCGGGTGGCCGGTCGACGGTCGCCGTGATGGTCGGCGCGATCGTGTCGACCGAGACGGTCGTGGATGTCGACGCGGAGTTGCCGGCAAGGTCGCGGACGGTTCCGGTCACGAGATCGGCGCCTTCGGCGGACACCACGACCGGGCAGCGGGCAGTCGGCGATGCCGGATACGGTCGTCGGCACACGTGAACGTGACGGTCACGGGCGCGTTGTACCAGCCCGCGTTGTCGGGTGGCCGGTCGGCGGCGGCGGTGATGGTGGGTGCCGTGGTGTCGATGGACACGGTGGCGGTCGTGCTCGCGGTGTGACCGACGTTGTCGGTCGCGGTGCCGGTCACCTGTTGATCGGCGCCTTCGGTCGTCACGACGACCGGGTCGGGACAGCTCGCCACTCCGGAGCCGGTGTCGGTGCAGACGAACGTGACAGTGACCGCGGAGTTGTTCCAGCCGGCCGGGGTCGACGCGGGGAGGGCGGTCGCGGTGATGGTGGGCGGCAGGGTGTCGATCGAGACCGTCGCCGATGCCGATGCCGTGTTCCCGGCGACGTCGGTCGCGGTGCCCGGCACGACCTGATCGGCACCGTCCGTCGAGACGACGACCGGGTCCGGGCACGAGCGCGATCCCAGAGCCACTGTCGGTACACGTGAACGTCACGGTGACCGGTGCCAGGTACCAGCCCCCGCTGTCGGGTGGCCGGTCGACGGCGGCGGTGATCGTGGGTGCCGTGGTGTCGATGGACACGGTGGCGGTCGTGCTCGCGGTGTGACCGACGTTGTCGGTCGCGGTGCCGGTCACGGCCTGGTCGGCGCCTTCGGTCGTCACGACGACCGGGTCGGGACAGCTCGCCACTCCGGAGCCGGCGTCGGTGCAGACGAACGTGACAGTGACCGCCGAGTTGTTCCAGCCGGCCGGCGACGACGCGGGGAGGGCGGTCGCGGTGATTGTGGGCGGAAGGGTGTCGATCGAGACCGTCGTCGATGCCGAAGCGGTGTTGCCGGCGACGTCGGTCGCGGTGCCCGGCACGACCTGATCGGCACCGTCCGTCGAGACGACGACCGGGGCCGGGCACGACGCGATCCCAGAGCCGCTGTCGGTGCACGTGAACGTGACGGTGACCGGTGCCAGGTACCAGCCACCGTTGTCCGGCGGCCGGTCGACAGCCGCGGCGATGGACGGCGCGGTGGTGTCGACCGACACCGTGGCGGTCGCCGAGGCGGCGTTGCCGGCGACGTCGGTCGCCGTGCCGGTCACGGCCTGATCGGCGCCTGCGGTGGAGACCACGACCGGGTCGGGACACGTCGCCACGCCTGAAAGGGCGTCCGCACACGTGAACGTCACCGTCACCGAGGTCTTGTTCCAGCCCGCCGCGTTCGGCGTCGGCACCACGGTCGCCGTGATCGTCGGTGGGGTGGTGTCGATCGAGACGGTCGCCGATGCGGACGCGGAGTTGCCGGCCACGTCGAGCACGGCTCGCGAGACCGCGCGGTCGGCACCGTCGGTCGACACCACCACGGGCAGCGGACAGCCGGCGACGCCGGAACCGGCATCGGTGCACGTGAACGTGATCGTGACCGGGGCGTTGTACCAGCCGCCGGAATCGGGCGCCCGGTCGACCGCGGCAGTGATGACCGGTGGGGTCGAGTCGACCTTGTAGGTGACCGTTGCGCTGCCGCCGTCGCCGTCGCGGGCGCTGACGGTGTGGTTACCGTCGCCGGCGGGAGTGACGGGTCCGCTGTACGGCTCGAACGGGCCACCGTCGACGCTGATCTCGACGCCGGACGACGTCGTCGTCGTGGCCGTGATCGTCGGGCTGGTCCGGAACCAGCCACTCGCCGGAACCGTGGGGTTGATCGTCAACGCCAGGTCCGAGCCCGGAGGAGGCGGCGGCGGCTCGAGCTCGCCCGGCGCGCCGGAGAACGTGAAGCCCTTGTTGCTGCCGACGCCGACGTTGCCGGCGGCGTCGACGGCCTGGACGATGTAGCGCACGGCGCTCGTGCCGCCCGGCACGGCGGCGGCACCTTCCCAGCGCCCGTTGGCGCGCTGCAGATCGAGCGCGCGCCACCCGGTGCCGTCGTCGAACAGCACCAGCACCTGGACGATGCCGGACGCGTCGCCCGCGTCGACGGCGAACGCCGCCTGTGAACCACCGGTGATGACACCGTCGATCGCATTCAGCTGCGGCGGGTCGAAGTCGTCGCTCGACGAGTACAGGATCCGACCGGCGACCCGCCCGAACAGCGTCTGGGTGCCGATGCCGCGCTCGTCGTCGATCGCGTCGGCCACGAACTGGCCGGGGACGACGACGAGGCGTTGGCGCTGGCTGACACCCGTGTCGCCGAGCGGACCGGTGAGGGCCGTGCTCGTGGTGATCGTCGCCATCCGGCCGGGGAACGCGATACCTGGCACCACGGCCTCTGGCTCGTTCTCGGACGAGTCGATCGTGGCGCCGGAGAACGCGGCGTCGAACCCGGCGAGCGTGCGGTCGACGGTCAACGTCGTGATCAGTGCGCCGTGGGCGGCCAGCAGGCTGCCGTCAGGGTTCTGGGCGGTGGCATCGATGTCGAGCCGAGGCTGCACGGGGCGGCCCGGCGTCGACTGCGGGAGATAGGTGCCGCCCAGCGGATGGTCGACCTCGAACCAACTGCCGGCAGGACCGGTCTTGGCGCCGGTCCCGAACGTCGGATGGAGGTCGAAGTCGACCGACTGCAGGTCGGTGTCCGGCACCGGCTGCGGCGTGGGTCCCGGCGGTGGCGTCACGACCGGGCGGTCGGGCCCGATCTTCCACATCGGCAGGCCGTAGAGCACGGTGCTGGAGAGGGCCTTCTCGTCGTAGGCGCCGTAGAGGCCCTGCGATCCGAAGTACTCCTGCTTGGCGAGCAGCGCGGCCTGGCCGATCGTCGCCGTCCCGTCGAGGTGGCCGGCGAACAGCGCCATCAGCCGCTCGTGGAGCCCGACCGAGACGAGGTCGCCGTAGCCGTAGCCGGTGGTCGCGAGGTAGACCGCGCCGCGCGACGTGACCGCCTGGGCGACGTCGGCGCCGAGCGTGGCACCCGCCAGGTTGTCCGACACGTTCAACCCGCCGTGGCAACCCATCGAGAACACGAGCCGCGCGCCGCTCGGGAGCGCCTCCGCCAGCGTCGCCGCCGAGAACGGGTCGTCGCCGCTCGCGAAACCGCCGGCGGCGAGGCCGCCGAGGTGGTCGAAGTGGGCGAACACGCCCGCCACGTCGGGGTCGGAGGCGGTCAGCCCGCCCAGCAGCTGCGCCGACGTCCACGTCTCGTCGATCAGCGACGTCAGCGCGGGCGCTGTTCCGCCGTTGGCGTTGGTGAGCGAGCGGGTCAGCTCGTCGCGGACCACCTCGGCACCGTTGGTCATGAAGTCGTAGCCCGACACGTACGCCCGGTCGGCGGCGAGGCGCCCGTCGTTGGCGAGGTACTCGTCGACCTGGGCGGCGATCTGGGCGGGCGTCTCGACGAGGCGCCCGACGGCGAGATCGGGCAGGTAGAGGCGCCGGTTGAGCCACGGCACCGGGTCGAGGTCGCCGTACGGGTCGTCGCTCAGCACCCGCTCGCTGGCGAGCGCACCGTGGTACTGGTCGCCGCTCGGGAACGTGTCGGCGTAGCTCTTCTCGTTGCCGGTGCGCGTGGTGTCGGCGAGGCGCGCCATCGGGAGCATGTCGTCGGCGCCGACGACGACGATGTTCTTCACCGACGGCCGCTCGGTGCGGATGCGGCTGATGAGTGCGACGATCGCGTTGACGACTCCGTTGGCCCGGTCGGGGTCGCACGGGTCGGCGTTCCAGCGGGTGTATGCGCTGGCGACCGCGGTGTCACCCTCGACGGGGATCACGGCGCCGGCGACACCCGGGCCGACGATGAGCTCGTCGAGCTTGTCGAGCAGTGCCTGGGTCGCGGGCACGCCGAACGTGTCGCCGAGGCGTTGCTCGCTGACGAGCACGATCGTCTCGAGGTCGGCGGGCAACGTCGACAGGTCGGGCAGGACGCCGCGCACGCCACCCGAGCGGGTGTAGGCCGCGCACGCCGGGCGCGGATCGATGACGGTCTCGCGGACGCGCAGCACGTACGGCAGCGACGAGCTCACACCCTGGTACGCGCTCACCTGCACGAGGTCGACGCCTGGCGCCTCGGCGAACTCGTCGACGAGACCGGCGGTGGCCGACGTGGCGACGACGTCCTGGCCGGGGAGGAGCGGGATGTCGTTCTGGATCTCCGAGCCGGGGTCCTCGTCGACCGGCAGTTGGTCGGGCGTGTCGGCACGATCGCCGAGCGGGCTCGGACCGGTGCCCGCGGTGTCGGTCGGCGGGCCGTACAGCACGAGGTCACCGTCGCCGGCGAGATGGCTGAGCCGCACACCGACCTGGGTTCCGGCCGCCGGCGTGAACTCGAACAGGTCGACGTCGGTGCCGGTCGGGATGTACGACAGGTACAGCGTGTCGCCGACGACCGGGGAGGCGGTGCCTTCGGTCGAGCCGGGCTCGACGGGCTCCACGACGGTGATCGTCACCGGGATCGGTGTCGAGATGCCGCCGCCGATCGCGATGTCAGAGGTCGCGGTTCCGGCGCCGAGCGCGAGTCCTGGACGGGCGGTGACGCTCAGCCGGCGCGTGGTTCCCGACGGCACGCCCGTCACGTTCCACACGAGCATGGTCGACGTCTCGGTGGCCGTGACCGTCGGTTCACCGATCGCGTTCGGGAGGGCGGGTGCGACGACAGTCGACCCGGGGACGTAGCGCCAGCCGGGCGGGAGCATCATGCGGATGCGGCCGTCGGTGGGGTTGCCGGCCGGCTCCGTGACCCGGAAATCGAGGTGGACGGCGGTCGTCGCGCCGACGCTCGCGTAGTCCTGGATGCCGGTCGTCGTGAGCTCGAGGTCCTCCCATGGGAAGTCGGCCTTCTCGAGGTAGCCGGTGATGACGTCGTTGACCTCGAGCGTGGCGGGGAGGGCGGCGGTGATGTCGCCGACCTTCAGAATGCCGAAGGCGGGGGCGACGTCGGCGAGCACGGCGTCCGCACGCAGCGCGCCGGCTGCGAGCGCGTCGCCGAGCGTGCTCCCAGGTGGGCACGTGAACGCGCCCGAGCAGTCGACGACCAGGGTGCGCCGGCCGGGTTCGAGGGCGGAGATCTGGATCGCGGCCAGCGCCGGCACGATCTGCACCGACGGTTCCAGGGCGACGTCACCGATCCTGGTGACGAGCAGCCCGAGCTCGTTGAGCCCGGCGTCGAGCAGCGGTGCCGAGGCGGCCGCCATCACCGCCGCGTTCGGCGCGATCGGTGGGCGCCGCAGCGTCGGGTTCTGGGCGAGCACGGCCGCGATCTCAGGGACGACGTCGAGCTCGAGCAACGTCGTGTCGCCGTCGATCTCGAACGTCGCGCAGGCGGCGGCGTCGCCGGATGTCGCGGCGAGCCGGTCGCACCACGTCGTGCCGTCGGCGTACACGAGCGAGGCGACGGGCGTGGCGCCGAGCTGGAGAGCGGCCGGTGTGAGGGCGTCGAACGGGCCGCCATCGAGCTCGAGATCCGTGATCACGACGTCGAACAGAGGGTGACCCGACGGGAGGGGTGCCGGCACACCGTCGAGCAGATCGAGCAACTGGCCGACGGACACCGACTGCAACGGCACGCCCGCGTACGGCGTGCCGGCGAGAAGTGCCGGCCAACCGCCCGGCAGGTCGATGCCGAGCTCGCTCAGCGGTGCCCGACGTAGGTTCGGCGCACGACGCAGGTTGGGCGCCAGCTCGCTCAGCGGTGCCCGGCGCAGGTTCGGTGCGCACGACGCAGGTTCGGTGCCCGGCGCAGGTTCGGCGCGTTCGAGACGTCGAAGCCGAACTCCTTGATCTGCTCGGTCGGCACATTGGCGATCGGCACCTCGCTGGCGCCGGGTCCGACCGTCGTGGCTGCCGGGATCAGTGCCGCTGTGACGACCGTGACCGGGAGCGTCTCGCTGACGACGACCGTGACCGTCGCCGTGTCGCTCCCGCCGTGGCCGTCGGACAGTGTGTACGTGAACGTCGACTCGCCGGTGAAGCCCAGCTGCGACGTGAACGTGCACAGGCCGGCTGGAACATCGAGCTCGCACACGACCGCCGCCCCGGACGTCGCCGCCGTCGTCGACGTGATCCGCAGCGCGTCGCCGTCGGCGTCGGTGTCGTTGGCAAGAACGGGGATCGTCCGCGGCGTCCCGCTGCGGGCCACCGCGCTGTCGTCGACGGCGTCGGGCACGACGTTGGTGCCGCGGTCGACCGTCACGAGCCTCGAGTCGCAACCGACCTCGCCGGCGTCGTCGGTGACGCAGACCGCGACCACGACGTCGGCCGCGGCGGTGTACGTGTGCGTGGCGGCGACGGCGTGGTCGGTGATCGTCAACGGTTCGACCGTGCCGTCGCCCCAGTCGACCGTGGCGGTGTGGGTGTCGAGTGGACCGGGGTCGGTGAACGTGGCGTTCACACCGAGCGCGGTGCCGACCGTCGTGAAGACCGGGATCGTGGCCTCGACCTGCGGCGCCACATTGTTGACGGTGACCGTCGACTCCGCCCGTACGCAGGCGCCGGCGTCGTCGCACACGGTGACGGCGATCGCCGTCTCGCCCTCGTTCGAGTTGTCGAAGAGCGGGAGACTGGACGGTCGGGTCGGCGAAGGCCGCCGCAGGCTCCCAGGCGAACGTGAACGCGGTCGAATCCGGGTCGGTCACGACGACACTGATGTGCACCCCGGTGCCCTCGTTGAGGATGAAGGACCCCAGCGCCAGCACCGGCGGGTCGTTGTCGCCGCTCACGGTGACCGTGACCCCGGCGGTCGCTGGCTGGTTGAGGCCATCGGTCGCCTCGTAGCGGAACGTGGCGACCCCGTTGAAGCCGGCCGGGGGCGTGTACGTGACGGTGCCGTCGGGGTTGACCACGGCCGTCCCTGCGGAGACGTTGAACACCTGCAGGACCCTCAGGTTCGGTCCGTCCGGGTCGACGTCGTTTGCGAGCACGTCGATCTCGACCGGGACGCTCTCCGGGGTGACGGCCTCGTCGTCGTTCAGTGTCGGTGGGACGTTGTCGGTGACGACCTCGACGACGAAGTAGTCACACGCCTCGGCGAGATCGTCGTCGCGGACGCAGACGAAGACCCCCCAGTTGCCTGCAGTGTCGTACGTGTGTGTGCCGTCGATGGTCCCCGCTGCGGCGACCGCTGAATCGATCGCGCCATCGCCCCAGTGGATCGCCACGGTGTGCGTATCGAGGCGTCCGGCGTCGGTGTAGGTGGCAATCGGAGAGAGCACGAGCGGCTGGCCGGCGAGCACGATCGCCGATTCGACCGCGACGACGACTGGATAATGGTTGAGCACCGTGACCGTCGTCGCGTCGGTGTCGCAGGCGCCGGCGGCGTTGCACACGGTCAACGTGACCGGCTGCTCGGTGAGGTCGTCGATGGGATCGAACGGCGGCGTCGCGGTGTCGAGCCCACTCAGTCCGGGGATCGCAGACCACAGGTACGACGTGATCGCGCTCCCGTCGCTGACCGATCCGGTTCCGTCGAGTCCGCGGCCGCCCTGGCCCTCGAAGAACACCGTGTACGGCCCGCCCGCATCTGCGACCGGTGGTACGACGGTGGCGTTGAGGAGCAGCTGCCGGGTCGAGTACGTGGTGCTCAGCGGCGCGGCGGTGCCGATCTCGTTCTCGAAGGCTCCGGTCCGGCTGCCGAAGAGCATGATCCGGTAGACATCGGCAGCTGTCGGCGCGTACAGCGTCGGACGGATGACTTGGAGCGTGCCCGCCAGGTCGGCGACGTCGGCGACCTCGATCGTGCCGTACGCACCCGAATCAGAGCTGCCCTCGATGTCGACGATGACACGACCCGCAGTGGTGTTGACGAGGTCGCCCGCCGTCGTGAGCGTGCTCGCCGCGCCGACGCGCACCCTTCCGGAGTTGGTGAATGGCGTCGACCAGGTCCCGACCAGGAGCACCGCTCCGTCGTTCAGCGTCAGGTCGCCACTGTTCGACAGCAACGTGGTGCTGCCCGTGACGGCGGCTGTCGGTCCGGTGAGCACAAGCGTGGCGCCGTTGTTCGTGGTGGTGGACGGCAGCCCGAGACGCCCGTTGACGAGGTCCCAGGTACCCGACGACAGCGTGGTGTCGACGTGGAGCGTTCCGGTGGTGACGCGGACGGTGCCGGTGTTGTCGACGCGGACGTCTCCGGTCATGAACGCGTCGCCGGCGCCGGTCGCTTTGTGCACGGTGCCGGAGTTGACGAAGCGTTCCAGGACTCCACCGGACCAGCCGGTGATGGAGGAGGACTCGGTCATCCGCCAGGTGCCGGTGTTGACCACCGACCCGGCATCGCCGATCCTCACCTGCACGGCGCCCTGATCGACGGTGCCGCTGTTCGTGAACCCGGTCGTCTGGACGAACCCGCTGATCGTCATCGAGCCGGTGTTGACGAACCCGGAACCCAGATCGGTCGAGTCGACAGTCGGCATCGAGCCGGTGTTGGTGACCGTGTTGGTGGCGGTCGAGTTCCAGTCGTTGATCCGGCTTTCGAACTCGCCCGGCTCGAACGCCAACGTGACCGGTGCAGTCGGCACGACCGTGCCACGCCAGATCGTCGAACCGTCACCGATCAAGTCGTACTCACCCGACACCGCGGAGTTCCCGAAGGTGATATCGAGGACCCCGCCAGTTCCGGTTTCGGTGACGGTCGAGGGCCATGCGCCGGCGGAGAGTTGCAATGTGCCGGTGGTGACGCGCACGGTGCCGGTGTTGTCGACGCGGAGGTCTCCGGTCATGAACGCGTCGCCGGGGCCGGTCGCTTTGTGCACGGTGCCGGAGTTGACGAAGCGTTCCAGGACTCCACCGGACCAGCCGGTGATGGAGGAGGACTCGGTCATCCGCCAGGTGCCGGTGTTGACCACCGACCCGGCATCGCCGATCCTCACCTGCACGGCGCCCTGATCGACGGTGCCGCTGTTCGTGAACCCGGTCGTCTGGACGAACCCGCTGATCGTCATCGAGCCGGTGTTGACGAACCCGGAACCCAGATCCGTCGAGTCGACAGTCGGCATCGAGCCGGTGTTGGTGACCGTGTTGGTGGCGGTCGAGTTCCAGTCGTTGATCCGGCTTTCGAACTCGCCCGGCTCGAACGCCAACGTGACCGGTGCAGTCGGCACGACCGTGCCACGCCAGATCGTGGAACCGTCACCGATCAAGTCGTACTCACCCGACAGGACGGACGTGGCGTCGAACTGGATGTCGACGATCCCGCCAGCTGCAGAGTCGATGACGGTCCCCGGCCATGTTCCGGCGACGAGGTCCAGGGTGCCGGTGGTGGCGCGCACGGTGCCGGTGTTGTCGACTCGGACGTTGTTGGTGCCGATGAACGCGGTGCCGGCGCCGGTCGCTTTGTCCAACGTGCCGGAGTTCACGAAATGCTCGACGGCGACACCGGCGGTGCCCCACATGTCGGAGTTGTCGGTCAGCTTCCACGTGCCGCTGTTGGTGATCGACCCACCCTCCACGATCGTCACCCGCGCCGTCGCCTGATCGACGATGCCGGCGTTGGTGAACCCGGCGGTGAAAGAGGTGCTCTGGGTGATCGGCATCGTGCCGGTGTTGGTGACCGTGTTGGCCGCCGTCGAACCCCAGGCCGAGATCAGGTTGTTCCATTCGCCGGGCCCGAACGCGAGCGTCATCGGACCCGACGGGGTGATCGCGCCACGCCAGATCGTGGTCCCCCCACCGGCGACGTCGAACGTGCCCGACACGACGGAGGTGGTGTCGAACTGGATGTCGAGCACAGCGTCGGTGGCAGCCTGCAGGATCGTTGCCGGCCATGTTCCGGCGACGAGGTCCAAGGTGCCGATGGTGGCGCGCACGGTGCCGGTGTTGTCGACTCGGACGTTGTTGGTGCCGATGAACGCGGTGCCGGCGCCGGTCGCTTTGTCCAACGTGCCGGAGTTCACGAACTGCTCGACGGCGACACCGGCGGTGCCCCACATGTCGGAGTTGTCGGTCATCTTCCACGTGCCGCTGTTGGTGATCGACCCACCCTCCACGATCGTCACCCGCGCCGTCGCCTGATCGACGATGCCGGCGTTGGTGAACCCGGCGGTGAAAGAGGTGCTCTGGGTGATCGGCATCGTGCCGGTGTTGGTGACCGTGTTGGCCGCCGTCGAACCCCAGGCCGAGATCAGGTTGTTCCATTCGCCGGGCCCGAACGCGAGCGTCATCGGACCCGCCGGGGTGATCGCGCCACGCCAGATCGTGGTCCCCCCACCGGCGACGTCGAACGTGCCCGACACGACGGAGGTGGTGTCGAACTGGATGTCGAGCACAGCGTCGGTGGCAGCCTGCAGGATCGTTGCCGGCCATGTTCCGGCGATGAGGTCCAAGGTGCCGGTGGTGGCGCGCACGGTGCCGGTGTTGTCGACACGGACGTTGTTGGTGCCGATGAACGCGGTGCCGGCGCCGGTCGCTTTGTCCAACGTGCCGGAGTTCACGAACCGCTCGACGGCGCCACCGGCGGTGCCCCACATGTCGGAGTTGTCGGTCATCTTCCATGTGCCGCTGTTGGTGATCGACCCACCCTCCACGATCGTCACCCGCGCCGTCGCCTGATCGACGATGCCGGCGTTGGTGAACCCGGCGGTGAAAGAGGTGCTCTGGGTGATCGGCATCGTGCCGGTGTTGGTGACCGTGTTGGCCGCCGTCGAACCCCAGGCCGTGATCAGGTTGTTCCATTCGCCGGGCCCGAACGCGAGCGTCATCGGACCCGTCGGGGTGATCGCGCCACGCCAGATCGTGGTACCCGCCACCGATCGACGTCGTACGCACCCGACAGCGACGGAGGTGGTGTCGAACTGGATGTCGACGCACCGCGCCGGCTGGCAGCATGTCGATGATCGGTTCCCGGCCATGTTCCGGCGATGAGGTCCAAGGTGCCGGTGGTGGCGCGCACGGTGCCGGTGTTGTCGACACGGACGTTGTTGGTGCCGATGAACGCGCTCGCCGGCGCCGGTCGCTTTGTCCAACGTGCCGGAGTTCACGAACCGCTCGACGGCGCCACCGGCGGTGCCCCACATGTCGGAGTTGTCGGTCAGCTTCCATGTGCCGGTGTTGGTGATCGACCCACCCTCCACGATCGTCACCCGCGCCGACGCCTGATCGATCGATCTCCGCATTCGTGAGGTCGAGGACCGAGATCGAGTCCGTGATCGTGACCGTCGGGCCGGAGTCGGCGACGCCGTCGTCGATGCAGACGACGTCGGCCGCAGACGGCAACCGGTTGGCGAGCGTCGTGACGTCCTGCCAGTTCGCTGCCACGTGCCACGAACCATCGCCCGCGATCCAATTGATCGTGCACGTCGCCGCCTCGACGGTCGACACCGCGCCGATCACGGGGATCAACGGCACCATCGGGGCGACAAGGCCCCAACACACGCCGTACGCCAACAACCGCCGGATTCCCGCCCGTCCGCCCATTTTGTCCTTCCGCCGAACCCCCGAAGGGTGGGCGCATGGTACGGAGCAGGTTCCGCGAAAGTCAACGTACCGACGCGGAAATCGGTCGCTTCTTTTCCGGCCCTGACCTGGTACTTCGCAGAGAGGCGACGGAACCGCGGAGTGTGGTCGTCAGGCGCCGATCGCGTGCGTGCACCCCTGCGGCATCGACCCCATGTTGAGGGTGAGGGTTGTGCGCCACCGGTGTCTTGCCGATGTCCGTTCGCCCCGGCACACTGTCGCGTCAGTGGCGGAGCGGCGAGCGGCCTATGTTCCCGACCTGGCGCTCGGCTGGGACCCGGCCGGGCCCCGGTGGCGGGAGCTCGAGGGCACGCTCATCTTCGCGGATCTGTCGGGCTTCACCCGACTCTCCGAACGGCTGGCGCGCGTCGGCCGCGACGGCGCCGAGGTCGTCAAGGACATCATCAACTCCGTGTTCGAGCCGTGCGTCGCGGCGGTGCTGGCGGAGCGCGGCGACGTCGTGAAGTTCGCCGGGGACGGGTTGATGTGCTGCTTCCACGGCGCCGACCATCACGTTCGCGCGGCTCGGGCCGCGGCCGCGATGCAGCGCGCCGTGCGGCTCGCCGGCCGGGCGACGACACCGGCGGGCCCTGCACGCGTGTCGATCTCGATCGGCGTCGAGACCGGCCCCGTGCTGTGCCTGATGGCGCGTGCCCATCGCGACGAACTGATGCTGACCGGCCCGACGGTGGATGCGATGTTCGCGGTCGAGAGCGCAGCCCGACCCGGCCAGGTACTCGTCGGCGACGGTCTCGCTGCCGCCCTTCCGGAGCGCTGGACACAACCGGCCCGAACCGACGCCCACCGGCAGCTCCGGATCGGGAACATCGACGACGTGCCGGCGACCGCGACGCGGCCGACGTGGAGCGGTGTCGATGCCGGCCGGCTGCTCGCTCCGCAACTGTGTGAGGTGATCGACGAGGGCGACGTGCCGGCGGAGCATCGGAGCGTCGCGGTCGCGTTCGTCGCGCTCGGCGGCATCGGTGCGCTCCTCGAGGCCGGCGGCCCGGAGCACCTCCTCGAGCACGTCGATGCGTTCTCGCTCATCGTCGACGAAGCGTGTGCTTCGGCCGACGTGTGCTGGTTGGAGAGCGACGCCGATCGCGATCAGGTCCGGATGCTGCTCACCGCCGGCGCGCCACACCGAAGCGAGGTCGACGAACAGCGCATCGTCAACGCGGTGTGGACCACGCTGCGCAACGCGGGCGATCTCGCGGCTCGAGCAGGTGTGAGCCGGGGGCGTGTGTTCGTCGGCGACGTCGGACACGCGTCTGCGTCGTACCTACAACGTGATGGGCGATGCCGTCAACGTGGCGGCCCGCCTCGCCGCGCGCGGCCCCCGGCGAGATCCTCGCCATCGACGAGGTCGTCGCCGCGCGACGGTCGATGGTGTCGGCCGAGGCGGTCGCGCCGATGACGGTGAAGGGCCGGCGGCGACCACTCGCCGTGTCGCGCATCGTCGGCTTTCTCAGCGGCGGGGATGAGGCCGATCGCGACCAGCCCATGGTCGGCCGGAAGGACGAGCTCGACACGTTGCTCGGCGCGCTCGCGGAGTGCGACGACGGACACGGGCGGGCGTTCGAGATCATCGGGTCACCCGGCCTCGGCAAGAGCGCGCTGGTCGCCGAGGTCGCGGCCCGTGCCGCACCGACCACCACGCTGACGATGATCGGCGCGCTGTACGAACGGTCCACCCCGTACGGCGCCTGTTCATACATGCTCCGTCAGCTCACCGGGATCGAGCGCGGGGCGGATCCGGCCAGCGCCGGTCGCGCCCTCGCCACAATCGTCGCCGTCCGAGCCCCCGAGCTCTCGGGCGTCGTTCCCTTGTTGGCCGACGCGGCACGTGCCGCCGTCGCCGAAACGCGCGCGACGAAGTCGATCAGCGAGGAGTTCCGCGCCGACCGCATCCAAGATGCCGTGATCGCACTCACGCGTGCGTTGTGCGACGGCCCGGTGCTGTTGATCGCCGAGGACACTCACTGGTTCGACGACGCCTCACGCTCACTGCTGCAGGCAATGGTGAGGGAGGCGGCGACCACGCCCTGGCTGATCGTGGCGACGCGTCGACCGGACGGCACCGGGATCGACGGAGCGAGGGTGATGGAGCTCACACCGCTCGACGCCGACGACGTGCGCGAACTGGTGGTCGGCTCGATCGGCGACGACGCGATGGCCTCGCATGACCTCGAACGCATCGTGCACCAAGCCAGCGGCAACCCGCTGTTCGCAAGGGAGCTGGCCGTTACGGTCGCGGGTGGCGCGACGATCCCTGACTCCGTCGAGCGTGTGGTCGCCAGCCGCATCGACAACCTTCCCGCATCGCAGCGGTCACTGCTCCGGAATCTCTCCGTCGCCGGCGCCAACGCCGATCTGAGCCTCCTCGGCGAGGCCCTCGGAGACGACTCGCTGACATCGGGGAGTGCGTGGACGTCGCTCGACGAGTTCGTGGACGTCGACGAACGCACGGTCTCGTTCCGCCACGACCTGTATCGGGTCGCCGCCTACGACGGGCTTCCGTTCCGTCGTCGCCGCGAGCTCCACCACCGTTTCGCGACGTTGCTGTCCGAACGTCCCGAAGCGACGCACATCGCCGCGCGCGTCGCCTACCACGCACATGAGGCCGGCGAACACGCGATGACGTGGCGTTGGGCGCGCGCCGCGGCGGACGCGGCGGCGGGCGCGGGCGCCGTCGTCGAAGCGGCGGAGCACTACGCGCACGCGATCGCCGCGTCCGACCGCCTCGGCGACGTCGACTCGGCCGAGGTGGCCGACGTTGCCGAGGCACTGGGCGATGCCAATGAGCTCCTCGGACACACCGTCACAGCGCACGAGGGCTATCGGCGAGCACGGAGGATGTTGGACGACGACGTCGCGATCGGGCGCCTGTACCGCAAGCACGCACGCGTCGCCGAACGCGCCGGCGACTACCGGAGCTCGCTGGCGTGGTGCACGCGAGGACTCAAGCTGCTCGCCGCCGACAACTCGCGCCCAGCGTTGAGCACCCGCGCTCAGCTGCGACTCGCGGCGAGCGTCTCGCGCTTCTTCCAGGGCCGCTTCGAATCGGCGATCTCGCTCGCCCGGGCGGGAGCTGCGGACGCTGAGCGAGCGGGTGATCAGGCGGCGCTCGCCCAGGCGCATCTGCAACTCGAGATGGCGTGCAGCGAGCTCGACCTGCCCGAGCGCGAAGAGCACGCGCGACTCGCACTGGATCTGTTCGAGTCGCTCGACGATCCGCTCGGTCTGGCCAACCTCCATCTGAACCTCGGGGTGAGTTGCTACAACGAAGGTCGCTGGGACGAGGCGCTCGTCCACTACGGCGCGAGCATCGATGCCTACCAGCGGATCGGCGACGCGATCGGGGCCGAGTCGGCACGGAACAACCAAGCGGAGATCCTGACCGATCAAGGTCGATACGAGGAGGCGTCCGGGCGGCTGGCCGAGGCGCGTCGCGCCCTGAAGGCGGCCAACTACCGAATCGGGATCGCGGTCACGTCGAGCGGCCAGGCACGCGTCGCGCTCCGCACCGGACGCCTCGACGATGCCGCGCTGTTGCTGGACGAGGCCGCTCGCGAGTTCGTCGCCTTGAACTCGACGAACATGGTCGTCGACACGAACATCCGGCGCGTCGAGCTGCTGCTGTGGTCGGGCCGGGCCCAGGACGCGCTCGACCTCGCCGCCGAAGCCGGCGCCGCGCTCGACCGGCTCGGCGCCGTCGCGATCCTCCCGGCCACCCTCGCGCGACTGCGGGGGTGGGCGCACGCGCTGGCCGGTGACGTGACGGCTGCCGACGGCGAGCTCCGACGCGCGCTCGACCTCGCACGTGCCGGACGCGTGCCGTACGAGATCGCCCTCGCCCTCGACGCGCTCGACGTCGTGCACGGCGCGGCCGGCGAGGCGAGTGATCCGGCGCGAGCCGCCGAACGCGATCGGCTCGTCGCCGCGCTCGGCGTCGTCGCCATCCCGCGGCCCCCTGACGCGCCAATCTCGGCGACGTCACGTCTCGGAACCGAGACGCAACGCCGCCGAGATCGGCCGGCTGTTGTTGTTGGAGGCGAGTAGGGCTACTCCGTGACGAGCGCCTTCAGCACGTCGAGCTTGGCGGCCCGGCGGGCCGGCATCACCGCAGCCATCGCTCCGGCGAAGCCGGCGATGACTGTCACCACTGCCAGGCTGGTCACCGGCACGGTCAACGTGTCGATGCCCTCGTCCGCCATCGCCCGGACGATCGCCCAGCCGAAGAACGTACCGATGGCCAACCCGAGGGTCGTGCCGAACACGGCGATGATGATCGACTCCCAACGGATCGCCGAGCGGACCTGTGACCGGCCCATGCCGACCGCCCGGAGCAGACCCAGTTCCCGGGTCCGCTCGAAGATCGACAGCGCCAGGGTGTTGGCGATGCCGAGCAGAGCGATCAACACTGCGAAGGCGAGCAGGGCGTAGAACAGTCCGAGGATCGTGTCGATCTCGCCGTTGACGCTGGCGAGGAAGGCGTCCTTGTCCTGTACGTCGGCCGAGGCGTAGGGGGCCGCGGCGGCGTTGATCGCCGCCTCGTCACCCGACACGTAGACCCGGTAGTCGAGCTCGGCGCCGCCGTTCGCCCGGAGGGCGTCGAGGTCGACGAACTGCGAACCGACCCAGTCGGTGCCGCTGGAGTAGATGGCTTCCACCACGAACGTGGTGTCGCCACTCGGGAACGTCACCGCGCACGGTCGAGCCGAGCGTCAAGCCCTTGTCGGTGGCCTCGTCGGACGACACGGCGATGCCGTCGGCGCCCAGCGAGTCGAGGTCACCCTCGACCGAACCGAGCACGAACACCTCGTCGATGGTCGTGGCGTCGAAGGCGAAGAACATGTCCGTCGCCGCACCGTCGACCACTGCCGGGCTGACCCGAGCCTGGGCGACGACATCGACGCCTGGCGTGGACCGCAGGTCGTCGGCCAGGTCGGCGCTCAGACCAGCCGAGTTGTCGAAGCTGCCGGACTGCACGATGTGCGTGCCGGCGAACTCGCTCTCGAGCGACCCGGCCACCGACGTCTTCATCGAAGCCGCGAAGACCGAGAGGAACCCGACCAGGCCGACGCCGATCATCAGCGACGACGCCGTGCGGGCGGTCCGCTTCGGATTGCGCATCGCATTGCGGGTGGCGAGCTCACCACTGAGCCCACGCATCCGCAGCGGCACACCGAACAACCGGGCGACCGGGCGGGCGAGCACCGGACCGAGCACCGACACACCGACGAACGTCGCCAGCGCACCGACACCGACCAGCGCGATCTCACCGGACAGGCCGACGAGCAACGCACCGACACCACCAGCCGTGATCACCGTACCGACGACGGCACGACGCTTCGAGCCGCCGGAACGGTCGACGCTCACGTCACGCAGCGCCGCGATCGGGGCGATCTTGGCGGCCCGGCGGGCGGGGAGCCACGCCGACAGCACGGTCACGATCACACCGACGGCGAACGAGATGATCATCGCGTTCGGCGAGATCACGGTCGCGCCCGTCTGGCATGTCGAATCCGAACACCGACATCAGCTGCCGCAAACCGGAGGCCACACCGATGCCAGCCACGAGGCCGGCGGTCGACGCCAGGGCGCCGATCGCAACCGCCTCGATGAGCACGGAGCGCTTCACCTGACGACCCGACGCACCGATCGCACGCAGCATCGCCATCTCGCGGGTCCGCTGGGCAACAGTGATCGAGAACGTGTTGTTGATGATGAACGCACCGACGAACACGGCGACGAAGGCGAAGATCAGCATGATCGTGCCGAAGCCGGCGAAGTCGGCTGCGAGCGCAGCCTGGTTCTGGTCGACGAGCGTGGCGCCCGTGATGACCTCGACGTTGCTGCCGACCGCGGCCTGGACCGCAGCCGCGACATCGGCCTGTGAGACACCTGCGTCAGCGGTGACGGCGATCGCATCGGCCTCGCCGGGCGATGCCAGCAGCTCGCTGGCCGCCGCATCCGTGAACAGCACCGCCGTCGCCCCAGCAGGGGAGTCGTTGGTACCGAACGTGGCGATGCCGGCGATCGTGAACTGGCGCGGTTCGCTCTTGGTGAGCACGGTCGCGACGTCACCCGGCACGTAGTCGGCCTTGTCGGCGCTCGCCTTGTCGATGACGATCTCGCCATCGTTGGTGGGCGCATGACCGCTGACCAGCTCGTACGGGTTCAGGTCGTCGACCGCCACCCAGTTCGTGCCGAACGCCGGGTTCTTGCTGAGGTCACCGACGGTGTCGCCGTCACGGTTCGACCAGCTGGGCGTAGCCGTTGATCCGCAGCGCTGCCTCGTCGACACCGTCGACCGAAGCGACGGTGTTGATGAGTGAGGCGTCGAGACGCGGGCCGGGCTCGCCGTAGCCGAGGTCGATCTCCGACGGCGTACGGACGTAGGCATCGACTCCCTCGTCGGCATCTGCCAACGCGGAGTCGTAGGTGGCACTGATCGTGTCAGTGAAGACGAGGGTGCCGGCCATGAAGGCCACACCCAGGAGGACCGCGAAGGCGGTGGTGAGCATTCGCAGCTTGTGCGCTACGAGCTCCTTGATGGTGAGTTTGAACATCTTGATCAGCCTCCGAGGTGACGAATGCGGTCGATGACGGAATCGGCGGTCGGGTTGTCGATGTCGTCGACGATCCGCCCGTCGGCGAGGAACAGGGCCCGGTCGGCGTACGAGGCGGCGATCGGGTCGTGGGTGACCATCACGATGGTCTGACCGAACTCACGCACCGCGGTGCGCATGAACGACAGGATCTCGGCGCCGGTGCGGGAGTCGAGGTTGCCGGTCGGCTCGTCGGCGAAGATGATCTCCGGACGCGAGGCGAGGGCGCGGGCGACGGCGACACGCTGCTGCTGCCCACCCGAGAGCTCGGACGGGACGGTGCTTCAGGCGGTTCGTCAAGCCGACGGTCTCGACGACGTGGTCGAACCACGCCGGCGTCGGGTGTGCGGCCGGCGAGGCGGGCGGGGAGCGCGATGTTCTCCGCTGCCGTCAGCGTCGGTACCAGGTTGAACGCCTGGAAGATGAACCCGATGCGGTCACGGCGCAGCTGCGTGAGCTTGCGGTCGTTGAGCTTCGAGATGTCGGTGTCGCCGATCAGCACGGTGCCCGACGTCAGGTTGTCGAGCCCGGCGACGCTGTGCATCAGCGTCGACTTGCCCGAGCCCGAGGGGCCCATGATGGCGGTGAAGCGGCCGGTCGCGAACTCGACGGACACGCCGTCGAGGGCGCGCACTTCGCTTTCGCCACGGCCGTAGACCTTGACGGCGTCGTAGACGCGGGCGGCCGGCGCAGCTGGAGCGGGGAAGCTCTGCGTCTGCCATTCGATGTTGGGGGTGAGTGTGCTGGTCATGTCGTTGGATCTCCTGGTGCGATGGGGTTTGGGATGACCCAACGATCCGATTTTCGGCCCGCCGTTGCGTCGCCTTGCAGGTGGTTCGTCGCTAGCCGTGCGATGTACATCTGGCGGATGACGCGTGGGTCCATCGCTGGACCGATGCGCCCGCACCGGCGATTCGGTACGTTCGACTCGTGAACTGGATCCTGCGGCAACTCGAGCGACTGCGGTCGTTCAACCCGCTCGCCGTCGACGGCGTGCTCGCCGCGATCCTGCTCGTCCTCGGCCTGATCACCGTGTACACCCAGGACGTCCGCGACGGCATGGTGGAACCGTCGGGCTGGGCCGTCGCCACGATCCTGATCGTCGTCGCGCCGATCTGGGTCCGCCGTCGCAACCCGCTGCTCGCGCTCAGCGTCGCCTGCTTCGGGATCCTCCTGCACATCGGCTCCGACTGGCCGGAGGGCTCGTTGCCGCTGTCGGTGATGCTGCTCACCTACACCGTCGCCGCGTGGAGCTCGCCGCGTCGGGCGGCCGTCGGCATCGGCGTCGTCTACGCCACGCTGATCCTGCTCGGCATCACGGACACACCCGGGCTCGACACGCTCGGCGTGCGTCGGCAACATGGCGGTCTTCACGGTCGCCTGGGCGTTCGGGATCGCCCTGCGGGCCCGCCGCGAGACGCTCGAGAGCCGGCTCCGCGAGGCCGAGGAGCGAGCCAACGTCGAGCGCCAGAGCACCGCACGGGTGCTCGCCGAGGAGCGCCTCCGGATCGCCCAGGAACTGCACGACGTCGTCGCCCACTCGATGTCGGTGATCGCCGTGCAGGCCGGTGTCGGCGCCCACGTGCTCGCCGACCGGCCCGAGCAGGCGCGTGCCGCCCTCGACGCCATCTCCGCCACGTCCCGCGGCACGCTCACCGAGATGCGCCGGCTGCTCGGCGTGCTGCGCGACAGCGACGGCGAGCGCGACCACGCACCGGCGCCCGGGCTCGCCGACGTGCCACAGCCTCGTCGACGACGTGCGCAACGCGGGCGTCCCGGTGACGCTCAACGTCGAGGGCTCGAGCGTGTGCGTCAACGCCGGCGTCGAGCTGTCCGCCTACCGCGTCGTGCAGGAGGCGCTCACCAACGTCATCAAGCACGCCGGCGCCGCGACCCACGTCGACGTCAGCGTCAAGTACCTGCCGGGCTCGCTGGCGGTCGAGGTCGTCGACGACGGGCGCGGCGCGGCCGCGGTCCCGTCCGTCAACGGCGGTCACGCCGACAACGGCGCCGTCGAGTCGGGACACGGGCTGGTCGGCATGCGCGAACGGGTCGAGCTGTGGGGCGGCGAACTGGCGGTCGGCCCGATCTCGGGCGGTGGCTACCGCGTCAAGGCGCTGCTGCCGTACGGTGACACCGAATGATTATTCGGGTCGTGCTGGCATGACAGTTCGAGTCGTGATGGCGTGACGATCCGGGTCGTGGTTGCCGACGACCAGGCGCTGGTCCGCAGCGGATTCACGATGCTGCTCGCCGGCGAGCCCGACATCGAGGTGGTCGGCGAGGCGGGCAACGGCGCCGAGGCGGTGGCGCTCGCCGCCAGCGAACGGCCCGACGTGATGCTGATGGACGTCCGGATGCCCGTGATGGACGGCCTCGAGGCGACCCGGCGGATCGCCGGCGACGAATCGCTGTCCGAGACCCGGGTCATCATCCTCACCACGTTCGACCTCGACGAGTACGTCCACGAGGCGCTGCGCGCCGGCGCCAGCGGGTTCCTGCTGAAGGACACGCTGCCGGTCGACCTGCTGAACGCGGTTCGGGTCGTCGCCGACGGCGACGCGCTGATCTCGCCGAAGATCACCCGGCGGTTGATCGAGGAGTTCGCCCGCCGGCCCGAGCCGGCCGCCGCGGCCGCCGCCGTGGCGTCCCTCGGCCAGCTCACCGATCGTGAGCGCGAGGTGCTCGAGCTCGTCGCCAAGGGTCATTCGAACGCCGAGATCGCGGCCGAGCTGTTCGTCAGCCACGCCACCGTGAAGACCCACGTCAGCCGCCTGCTGATGAAGCTCGACGCCCGCGACCGCGCCCAGCTCGTGATGATCGCCTACGAGACCGGCGTCGCCTCCCCCGGCGCCGCCTGATCCCGGCGCTTGTGTCACGGTGTTCCGCGTGGGACGCGGAAGGCGGTGACACAAGCGATCGGGGTGGCGGGTGTGCGAGCATGCGCGGCGTGCTGGAGACGTGGACGGTGCGGGCCCGCAACTTGCCGGAGCACGCCGACAACCGGATCCACACCGACGCCGGCGCGCGGGCGGCGGGGTTCCCGGCGGCGCTCGTCGCCGGCGTGACGACGTACGCCTACCTGACCCATCCGATCGTCGCCGCGTGGGGCCTCGACTGGGTCGCCAACGGCGGGGGCGAGGTGCGCTTCGACGCGCCGGTCTTCGACCACGACGAGGTGACGTGCACGCCGGTCGTCGACGACGACGCCGTCGTCGTGGAGGCACGGTGCGGTGACGAGGACGAGCCGCGGGCGACGCTGCGCGCGGTTGCGAACGGCGGACCGATCCCGCTCGTTCGCGACGGCACCCCGTTGACGTCGCGGCGGGTCCAGTTGGGTGATCGCTGGGGCGCCGACTACGGCGAGCGGGTGGGCGACGACCTCGACCTCTACCGCCGCGAGGGTGTCGTCCACCCGGCGGTGTGGCCGGCCTTGGCGAACCACGTCGTCGGTGCCGACCTGGTGCGCGGCCCGTGGATCCACCTGCGCTCCGTGATCCGCCACCACGGATTGGCGCCCGCCGCGGCGGTTGCCGACGTCCACGCCGTCGTCGTCGATCGGTTCCAGCGCCGCAGCGGTGAGCGGGCGATCGTCGACGTGCTGATCGAGGTCGAGGGCCGTCTCGTCGCCTCGCTCGAGCACGAGGCGATCATCGCTTTGCCCTGATCAGCGCCCATGCGCGCACCCCCTCGCCATGATCGGCCGTGTCGGAACAACCCGAGAAGCGGATCATGGAGGTGGATCATGAAAGTGCTGGTGGCGACGAAGGAGTCCCAGGGTGAACTGCCCGGCGACTACTCGTGGACGGTCGAGGGCGAGCTGGTGACAGCCGTCGTCTGCGAGTGCAGCTCGCCGAAGAAATGTGGCTGCGGCCGTGGGTTTCCTGGCTTGGCGAGCGCGCGAGCCACGACCACGGCGATGATCGTCGACCGTCCCGAGCTCGACCGTGACGAACTGTGGGACGTGCTGTACGACGCCATCGACCGGCAGGGCTGGATGGCGCACCTCGATCCCGATGAGGCCGAGGAGCTCGTCGACGAGCACCTGGCGTGCATCGAGATCGTGTGCGACAGCTATCCCGTCGGCACCATCGTCGGCCGTTGGGGCACCAAGATCTGGTCGCGATCCATGTCAGCCGCCGCCTGACGGCGCGGCCGGAGACGCAGGCGCGACGCGGATCATATGGAGTACCATATGGTCATCGCACGCAAGCAAGTCTTGGTTCAACTCGACGACGCGCTCGTCGAGCAGCTCGACCGGCTCGCCCGCGAGCCTGGGAACGAACAGGTCCGAGTTGCTCCGGCGCGGCGCCCAGGCCGTCATCGATGCCGAGGACCTCGCGGCTGCCGATCGTGAGCTCGTCGCCGGCGTATCAGCCGGGAACCACCCGATCCGGCGTTCGTCCGGTCGGCGGCTCGTCTCGCTGCTCGCACCGCGGCGCCGTGGTAGCGCGGAACGACATCTGCTGGGCCGATCTCGGTCCGCCGGCCGGACGACGACCGGTGTGCGTGCTCACGCGCGACGCGGCGATCGACGTCCTCACCGCGATCACGTGCGCTCCGATCACCCGGACGATCCGCGGGATCCGCTCCGAGGTCGAGATCGGTCACCGACGAAGGGTCTGCCCGAGCGGTGCGTGATCAATTGCGACAACGTCGCTCACCGATCCCAGTGGCGGAGCTCGACCCCGATCCGGTCGGTCGGCTCGACGAGGTGAAGCGAGCCGCGCTCGACCGGGCGATCCGCTACGCCCTCGACGTCATCTACTGACGAGAACTTCGGACGAGCTCAGGCGTCCCAGCTGGTGCGCGTCCGGGGCATGTGGCTGGCGCCGGTCGGTTCGGGGACGACGCCGAGCACCTGGTGGATGGCGATGCGGTTGTCGTCGAAGCTGTTGATCGAACCCGACATGTACAGCAGCCAGACGCGGGCCCGGCCCTCGCCGACCAGTTCGACCGCCTCGTCCCAGTTGCGTTCGAGGTTGGCGACCCACTCGCGCAACGTCGCCGCGTAGTGCTCGCGCAGGCTCTCGACGTCGCGCACCTCGAACCCGGCCCGCTCCATCGACAGCACGGTGTTGCCGACGTCGAGCAGCTCGCCGTCGGGGAACACGTAGCGGTACACGAAGCCGCGCCGGCGCAGCCGCGACCCACCGACCGCCGAGATGGCGTGGTTCAGCATCCGCCCGCCCGGGCCGCAGCAGCGAGTGCAGGATGCCGAAGTAGTCGTCCATCTTGCGTTCGCCGACGTGCTCGGCCATGCCGACCGACGAGATCGCGTCGAACGGACCGTCGGCGACCGCCGGTAGTCCTGGATCCGGATCTCCACCTGGTCGGACACGCCAGCGGCCTCGACCCGCCGCCGCGCCTCCGCCGCCTGCTCGTTGCTGATCGTGACGCCGACGACCCGCGCGCCGTGGCGGGTCGCGGCGTGGATCGCCATCGAGCCCCAACCGCATCCGACGTCGAGCAGCCGGGCGCCGGGACGTTCGTGCAGGCCGAGCTTGCGGCAGATCAGCTCGTGCTTGGCCGCCTGGGCGTCCTCGAACGACATGCCGGCGTCGACGAACCGGGCGCACGAGTACGTCATCGACGGGCCGAGCACGAGCGAGTAGAACTCGTTGCCGACGTCGTAGTGGTGGCTGACCGCCACCTTGTCGCGACGCATCGAGTGACGCCGGCCGTGGGGCACGATCTCCTCCGGGGGCGGTGGCAACGGCTTGCCGAGCGCGCCGAGGGAGCGCAGTGCGGTCACCGCCTTCGGCCCGACCATGAGTCCGGTCCTGATCTCGGACGTCGGTCGGGATCTCGTCGGGCTTCGGCCGGAAGCGACGCCTGGAACGCCCGCAGCACCTCCCCGATCGGACCGACGACGTCGAGCTCGCCGGCGATGTAGGCGCGCGCGAACCCGAGCTCCCCGGGCGCCCACATGATCCGCCGCAACGCTTCCGGCGAGTTGAAGATCGAGTTGGCCCGGACCGTCGGCCGGACCGATCGTGCTGCCGTCCCAGAACACGAGCTGCACCCTGGGCGCACCCTGGAACGCGGCCTCGATCATCGGCGCCGCGACGTCGGCCGCGGTCGGGCCGCCGCCTCCGTCCCGGTCGCCTTCGTGATCGTGTCCAACTCGGCCGCCGCCCGAGGTTCGAGCGCTGACTCCCGAACGTCTGTGGTCATGACACCTCCGTGACATCGAGATACTGCCTCAATATCGATGTCATCGACGACCGGGAGATCGCAGTCGCCGTCGATCCACAACTAGTCAGCGGCCTCACCGACCTGGCGATCGATCCACTCGAGGTACGCCGCGGGTGCCGGTGATCGGCACCATCGTGACCGCCGGCAGCTCGTAGGAGTGGAGCTCATCCACCAGCCGGGCGACGTCGTCGAAACGGTCGGCCCGGGTCTTCACCAGCAGCAACACCTCGTGGTCGTCGTGGATCGCGCCGTCCCATTCGTAGACGCTGCCGATCGCCACGCTCTGCACGCACGCCGCCAGTCGCTGCTCGACCAGTTGATGGGCGATGGCGTTCGCCTCGGTCGACCGACCCGCACGTGATCTGGATCTCGCCGTGCTCACTCATCGGCCAAGCGTCGCGCGCCGCGGCAGCGACGGTCACTGCGCCGGCCGGTGCGCGGTGGACGCTGACGGCGTAGTCGCCGCCCGCCGTCCACGGAGCGCCCTCCCACGTGCTGAACCGCTCGACGCGCTCGAGCCCGGCGTCGGCAGCGGCGGCGTCGTAGGCGTCGACCCCGAACGCCCGCCGAGCTGGAACCCGGCGATCAGGTGCCCGCCGGGCACGACGTGGCGGGCCATGTTGGCGACGACGGCCGCCTCGGTCCCGGGCTCGACGAAGATCATCACGTTGCCGGCCATCACGACGACGTCGAACTGGCGCCCGACATCGACCGTCGCCAGGTCGGCCTCGATCCACTCCAGCTCCGGTGCCTTCACGCGGGCGTGGCCGATCATCGCCGGGTCGAGATCGACACCCGACGACGTCGATGCCGCGTGCCGCCAACTCGATCGCCACCCGACCCGTGCCGCAGCCGGCGTCGAGCACGGAGGCCGGCTCGAACCGGCACGACGAAGTCGGCCTCGCCGTGGATCGACTTGCCCTCGGCGGCGAGGGCGCGCCATCTCGCGTCGTAGTCGTCGCCTCTGGCGAACCTGTCGTCCGACTGCCAACGCGACCCCACCGGGCGAACGGTACCGCGGTGCGACCCGGCGCGACATCGAAGACGGCCGGCGAGCGGAACCGGCCGCCGATTTGGCATCCTGGGACGGTGACGGACATCTCCAACTCCTTCGAAGGCGACGAGCCGCTGACCATCATCGGGATCTCGTTCGATGATGTCTTCCGCTCCCAGGAGTTCCTCACGGCGGTGACCCGCATGAGCGCCAACGGCGAGTTGCGGTTGAAGGACGCCGTGATCGTGGCCAAGAAGGACGATGGCACCACGGTGGTCCGCGAGACCGTCGACCTGCAGACCGGGCGCACCGCGCTGTCGGGTGCGGTGTGGACCGGGCTGCTCGGGTTGCTCGTCGGTGGACCGGTCGGGTGGCTCGCCGGGATCGGCATCGGCGCCGCGTCGGGCGCGATCACCGCCAAGGTCGTCGACCTCGGCGTGCCCGACGAATGGGTCGATTGGTTCCGGGAGGCCGTCGCGCCCGGGACGTTCACCGTCGTGGTGCTCGCCGAGGCCGTCGACGTCGAGGCGCTCATCGCCGAAGCGATGCGGTTCAAGGGCCATCTGGTGCACGCCAACATGGCGCCCGACGCGATCCGCCGCCTCGAGCACGCGCTCGGCGACGTGACCCACGACCCCGCTCCGCTCCCGGCGACAACTGGGCTCCACCCGCCGCCCGAGTGAGGCATCGCGCTACTGGCGACCGCGGCGCGGATGTCGTAGGCGCAGTGGCGGTCGCCGGCCACCATGTGCTGCGTGCGCTCGACGGCGGCGCCCGGGCAGCACCGCACGGATGAAGTCGATCTCGCTGGAGCAGGCCTGGCCGTAGCGTCGGGCGACGGAGGCGATCGCGCAGTTGTGCTCGACGATGCGGAAGCGGTTCGCGCCCGATCGGCTCGGCGGTCGCGATGTAGCCGTCCTCGTCGAGAATCTGGGCGAGCTCGGCGACCTTGGCCCCCAGCGATCGCTTGCGGCGCCAGCCGGCGCTCGGCGTTGCGATCCGGTCGTCGCGGCGCCGGGCGAACAGCCGGTCGACCGTCTTGCCGTCCTCGTCGGCGAGGTAGCCGAGCAGCTCGTTGGTCAGCGCGGCGTAGGCCTTGGGGAACAGCGCGTCGGCGAGTTCGGTGACGTGTACGACAGCTGGGGCCGGCCGCGTGCCGGCCGGTCGGCGGCGCAGCTCGTCGGTCGCGACGAGACCGTGGTCGGCGAGTGCGGTCAGGTGCTGGCGGGCGCCGCTCACCGTGATGCCGAGCGCTCGGCGATGTCGTCGACGGTCGCATCGCCGAGCCGGCGAACGGCGTACAGCACGGCGCGCCGCCCGGTCGGCAGGGGCGGTGGCACCGACGACGCCGCCTTCGGCCGACCCGCCCGTCGCCGGCTCGTGCCGTTCATCGACGTCATCGATCTCCAGCGTAGGGAAGCAGCAGATGGCTGTCGCCGAACTCGTGCCACAGGTAGCCGCGCGTCCATGCCGCCTCGTACGCGGCGACGAGCGCGGTCGCGCCCGGCGACCGCTTCGAGCATCGCCAGGTGGGTGGCCTCGGGTTCGTGCCATCCCGAGAGCAGGCCGTCGACGGCCCGCACGCCCTCGCCGGGGTGATGACCGCATCGGTCCAGCCGGCCGCCGGGATGCACGGTGCCGCTGGTCGTCGACCGCCGACTCCAGCGCCCGCACGACGGTGGTGCCGACGGCGATCACGTGACCGCCGGCGGCATGGGTGGCGTTGACCGCGGCCGCGGTCGCGGCCGGGACCCGGAACCGCTCGGGGTACGGCAGCTCGTGACCCTCGAGCGACGACACGCCGGTGTGCAGCGTGATCGTGGCGATGCCGATGCCGCGGCGGACGAGCGCGGTCACGATCTCGGCGGTGAACGGCCGGGCCGCGCTCGGCATCTCGGCGCTGCCCGGCTCGATCGGCGAACACGGTCTGGTAGGTGCCGATCGGCCAGTCGCGCTCGACGTACGGGTAGCGGATCGGCCGGCCGACGGCGACGAGCACGGTCGAGCAGGTCGACGCCGTCGTCGATCGGCGCCAGCCACAGCCGGCTGCGACCCGGCGGCGGGACGGAGCAGGTCGATCGCGGTGCCGTCGGCGAGCCGGGCGACGGTCGGCGGCGCCGGCGAGTTCGAGCGGAGACGGTCGCACCGCCGGCAGCGGCCGTCGCGGCTCGACCATCCACAGCCCGCCGGGCAGCTCGGTCGAGACGTGGAGGACGAACCGGGTCGCCGTCGGCGAGCACGGCGTCGACGGCCGCCGGCACGGTGGCCGACGTGTTGACCACGACGAGATCGCCGGCGGCGAGAGATCGGCGAGGTCGCTGAACGTGGCGTGCACCGGCTCGTCGTCGCCCGCGACACCATCAGCCGCACGTCGTCGCGGCCGACGCCCCGCGCCTCCGGCGGCTCGTGGGCGAGGTGGACGTCGTCGAGCTCGAAGCCGAGCGGGAGCGACGGCAGTCGGGTGGCCGGCGACTCGACCGTCGACCGGTCCCGTGGTCGACCGGCTCGATCGTCGCCGCGGTCACGGCGTGACCTCCGGCCGCGTCTGCTTGGCGACGTAGCGGCCGCTCGGGTGGTCGCCGTCGATCAGCGCAAGAGCCCGGGCACGCTGGCCTCGGGTTCGGGTCGGTCGCTGATGTCCTCGCCGGGGAACGCGGCCTGGTGCATCTCGGTGCGCATGTCGCCCGGATCGACGGTAGCACCCGCCACTCCGGTTGCTCGACGGCGAGCACCCGACCGGCGTGTTCGAGCGCCGCCTTCGTCGCCCCGTAGCCGCCCCACGCCGGGTACGCCTCGGCCGCGGCATCGCTGGTGATGTTGACGACGTCGGCGCCCGGCCCGAGGGTCGGCCAGCGAGCCTGGACCAGCGCGAGCGGGGCGACCACGTTCACGTCGAACGTCGCGCCGCAGCACGTCGGGTCGATGGCGTCGAGCGCCGGCAGCGGGCTGGCGCCGAGCGTGCTGGCGTTGTTGACGACGAGTCGGACCGGGCCGAGCAGGCGGGCGGCCGCGGCGAGTTCGTGCGGTGGTCGGGATCGGTGATGTCGCCGGCGATCGCCACGACCGCGTGACGCGCGGCGAGCTCGTCGGCGGCGGCCGTCGAGCCGGTCCGGCCGTCGGGCGTCGATCACGAGTGCCCACCCGTCGGCGCCAGCCGGCGGCGAGGGCGAGTCCGAGCCCTTGCGAAGCTCCGGTGATGACGGCGGTGCGTTCCATGATTCTCCTCCGTTCGAGGTGAATTATAGAACCAGTCCCATCTGGTTTTATTTCTTGTTCAGAAAATCACGAGCGCACGGCGCACCCGCCGAGCCCCCCCCCCCCCCCCCCCCCCCCCCCCCCCCCCCCCCCCCCCCCCCCCCCCCCCCCCCCCCCCCCCCCCCCCCCCCCCCCCCCCCCCCCCCCCCCCCCCCCCCCCCCCCCCCCCCCCCCCCCCCCCCCCCCCCCCCCCCCCCCCCCCCCCCCCCCCCCCCCCCCCCCCCCCCCCCCCCCCCCCCCCCCCCCCCCCCCCCCCCCCCCCCCCCCCCCCCCCCCCCCCCCCCCCCCCCCCCCCCCCCCCCCCCCCCCCCCCCCCCCCCCCCCCCCCCCCCCCCCCCCCCCCCCCCCCCCCCCCCCCCCCCCCCCCCCCCCCCCCCCCCCCCCCCCCCACCCCACCCCACCCCACCCCACCCCACCCCACCCCACCCCACCCCACCCCACCCCACCCCCCCCCCCCCCCCCCCCCCCCCCCCCCCCCCCCCCCCCCCCCCCCCCCCGATGAGCTGATGGGCGATCTCGGGAACGTCGTCGGGCGGGGTCGAAACAGTGGGAACAGCCAGGTCTCGGCGAGGTTGTCAAGGTCCCGTCGCGCTGGAAGCCGCGGAGCGCGGCGTCGACCTTCTCGACGTTGACCGACCCTTCGGCAGGGCGACCGAGTACTGGCCGCCGCTGACGAACTTCGCGGCGACACCGAGGCGATCGTTGTCGTGCGCCTGGATCAGCGCGCTCGACAGGTCGATCAGTGCCGCGTCGACCGTACCCGACGTGATCGCCTCGGCCGCGGCGACATCGTCGGCGACGACGAGCACCGGCGTGGTCGGGGCCGATCCTTACGTCGACGAAGCCTGTGCGGGCGCCGTCGACGCGGTCCACCGCAGCGTTCTGGCGGTGGCGAGATCGCCCACCGTTCACCCGCCCGCATCAAGACCCCGAAGTCCGATGCGTAGTACGGCAACGAGAAGTCGAGCACCTCCAAACGCTGCTCGGCCATCTCGATCTGCGCCATCGCCATGTCGGCCCCGTCCATCTCGCCGGCGACGAGGTCGGCGAACGGGACGTCGATGATCTTCAGGTCGAGATCGAACTCGTCGGCGAGCGCCCTGGCGAGGCCCCATTCGTACCCACCGCCGACGATCGTCACGTCGTCGCCCTCCCAGAAGCCCGGCGCCGGGAGCGTCGTGGCGACGGTGAGGGTGCCCGGAACGGTGGGCGCCACCTCGACGAGGATCTTGTCCTTCGGGTGTAGACCGCACCCGGATAGGGCCATTGCAATGACGAGGAACGCCGTGATCGCTTCGACCGCGCGACGCGACCGACCACCGGGGGTGCAACCATTCACGCCAGTGTTCCATCTCGCCGAGGGCGGCGGCGCAGCCGATCTGGAGCGCGTTCACCGCTGAGCGAGGAGGCGAGAAACTTCGGTGACGCGCCGCGTTACCTGCTGCCGACTGGATGCGTGACCGGCGAACGACGGAGCTCGGCGAGAAACCGCAACCCCTCGGCGACCACGTCACCATGGTCCGATCCAGCGAGGACGTCGGCGAGCCCGACCTTCAGCGCGCTTCCCACAACGCCGCCCCGTTCCGCGTGGAGAGTGTGATCGCCCGTTCGAACCGGGTGCGGCGCGGCGGCGAGGTCACCGCACGCGACGTGGGCGAGGCCGGCGAAGTGGGCTGCGAAGCCCATCACGATCGTGCCGAGCCCGACCGTGATCGTGCGGTCGCCGAGGTCGTCGAGCCGCGACGCGCACGACGGGCCGATTGCGACGTCCTCACGACGCGCTCCCGCTTCGGCGGCGAGCGCGACGAACGGCCAGAACGCATCGTCGACCGGCACCAGCGGAGCGAGCTCGATCAACGGCTCGCCGTCGCCGTCGGGTTCGCAGAGGGCGAGAACGGCGTGCCAGACACCGGGTCCGCGTCCTTGGCCCGCAGGCGCACGAGGTCGGCGAGCAAGCCGAGCTCGTCGCTTTCGAACAGCAACAGCAGCTGCTGGACCGCCGCGCGATCTCGGCGTTGAACGTTCGGTACCGGTTGCCGTCCCGCAATGTCGGTCGATGAGCTGCGGGACGATTCGAGCTCGCCCCGGGCGAGAGCGTTCGTCGTCTTGCACAGCGACACCCTGACGGCGCCGAACGGAAGAGTGCGGTCGGCAGCCCGCTCCAGCACCGGGAGCAGCTCGTCGACCGTGGTCAGGTTGCCAAGGGTGTACTCGGCGGCGCAGCAGCCCCGATCGCCGCCACCATCACCGTCGCGTCGTCGGCGCTGCGGGCGGCCTCGTACGACTTCATCGCCATCCCGTGCACAACCGTGGCATCCGCTCCGTGGACCGCGCGACGATGCTCCGAGCCGCGAGCCAGACGGCTTCGCTGCGCGGGGACCGCGTGGATTCATGAGCCTCTGGGCCGCGTCGAGGAGGCGTTCGGCCGCCGGTGATCCGTCGATGAACGTCACGATCACCGCCGCCGCGGACAACAGATCGACCCGCTCGGGCGCGTCGGCGGCGAGCAACTCCAACGGCTCGGTCAGCTCGACGAGCGCGGCCGTCTTGTCCTCGGGCACACCGCTGCCGACCCGGACGAGCGCCGCCTGCGCAAGCAGTTGACCGTCGCCCGGGCGGGCGATCCCCTGGGCCTGGTCGATCAGGGCGTGTGGATCGCCGCCGCCCGAGAGTGACAGTGCCTGTGCCTGCGCCAGCAGGGCGCGCGCCAACGTGAGCTGGTCACCGTCGGCACGTGCCTCGGCGATGGTGGTGTCGATGATCGTGAGCGCCTCCTCGTAGACGCCGATGCGGATCAATGCCACCGCCGTGTGTAACTGCGGAACCGTCCGATCGACCGCGAGACCATCCCGCTCACGGACGGTGCGGATCAGATCGGGATCCTGCCGCAAGATCCTCATCTCGAGCTCCGACAACGCCGGTGACACCGCCAGCCCGAGCCCATCGCGGAGCGTTGCCGCACGTGTGTATCGCCTCGAGCGCTTCGGACTGACGTCCGGCCCGGTACAGCGCCAGCGCGAGCATCTCCGCCCGCCGTTCGCGTGTCGGACACCGATCGAGTGCGCTGCGCAGCTCGGGGACGAGCGACGCCGGCTCGTTGTCGACGAGTCGCAGCTCGAAGCGCAGATCGACCGTGTGTTCATGGATCTCGTCGAGGCGTACTGACACGGCCTCCACCCAGTCCAGCGGTTCGACGTCCTCGAGGGCCCGACCTCGCCATTCGGCCAACGCCTCGTCGAGCGTGCGAACGCGTCCGTGGATCTCCAGCGACCGGTCGCGGCCACGGAGGAGGAGTTGCTCGAACCGCTCGGCGTCGACCCCGACCTCGGTGGCCAGCGTGTAACCCCTTTGGGCGTGCACGATCGCGTCGTGACCGAGCACGTTGCGCAGTCGTGTCAGCCCGACCCGGGCCGCGCCTTCGGTGCCGGCGCCATCCGGCCACACGTCGTCGACGAGCCGGCCGAGCGAGATCGGAACGCGCTCGGCGACGGCCAGGCGCAGGGCGAGGAGCAGCTGGCGTCCGACGATCGGTGCCACCACGTCGTCGACGACCACATGGGGTCGACCCAACATGCGAACGTCGATCCGCACCGCCATGCCCGCCCATCCTACCGGCGGTTCGGTCCATGTAACCGCGTGGTAACAACGGGTCCGTAGAACGCTGCCTAAGAGCGGCGCCGCGTCATGCGGCGAAAATCGGAGGAAACCTGTTCATGAAGCGACTCATGGTGTGCGCGATCGCGCTCGGAGTGACATTGTCGGGCGGATCGCCCGGCGGCTCCCGGTGAACCAGATCCTGGCTTCGGCAGTGCCGGCGCGGTGACGGGAGGGCTGCTCGACATGTTCCTCGCGGCGTCAACCGATACGTACGAACGGCATCGTCGTCGCCGGGACGACCGGAGGCCAGGCGGCACTCGCGGCTACACGGCGACCGGTGCGCCCGACGCGCACGTTCTCGGGCGACGGACGCGTCGAGCTCGGCTTGACAGGCGTTGCGTTCAAGTGCTTCGACGTGCGGACGCTCGCCGACGGTTCGACGTCGTTGCCTTCTTGTATCGCACCGACCCGATGACCCGTACAGCTGGCACTTCGTCGTTGCCAAGGTGTCGGCGACCGGCGACCTGGTCGGCGGATACGGCTCCGGTGGACGGCGACGTATCCGCTGTTCGGGGTGTTCCTGCATCCCGATGCAGCCATCGCCGTCGACGGTTCGATCACGTTCACGTTGCAGAACTCCGGCATCCCGAACAACAGCGGGCATGTTCAGTTCGACGCCAATGGGAACGAGGTCGCGAGCACGAACCCTCAGTACGACACATCGTTGGTGCCTGCCGGCTGCAACGCGATGGGCGGCTACGCCGTGCGGGGCGTCGTTCGCCCTGACGACTACTGACGAGATCCACGTCGGGCTAGCGCTCCTGCTCTGCGACAAGGACACGGAGCAGAGCGGGTGGTCCTCACCTCGCAGAACCTCAGCTCGGGGTCATCAACTGGTCGGTCATGCTGCCGATCGCCGAGACCGCCGACTTCGACGACACGATCGTGATCGACCTGGTCGGCTCCGACGTCCTCTTCGAATCGCACGTCGGGGCGACCACGCACGTGCACCGTTACAGACAGCCGGCGCTCCGGTCGGGAGTTGGGGTGCGGGTGGAGTGGCCACCCTTGCAGCGGGCTTCGGCGAAGTCGGTGGGTTCGCGGCGCTCGCGGGAGGCCGGGTGGGTGTCGTCAACGCGACGTTGTTCGCTTCGCCGGCCTCGACGCTGCTCGTCGACCGGCTGCTGTCGAACGGTGCCGTCGATGCGTCGTTCCCGAGAGTGGTCGCGCCGATGGGCGGCGACCTGATTGCGACTGACATTGCCGGCGCCGCCGACGGTGGCGTGCTCGTCACGACCCAGACCGAACCGAGCCCGGGATCCCTGCGCCGTTATGACGGCGGGACGGCGTCGGCGTTGGTCTCGCTCACGCCCGGTCGTCTGATGGACACCCGTGAGGGTCAGTCCACGGTCGACGGACAGTTCGCCGGGATCGGTGTGCGGGCCGCGAACTCGGTGACGGAGCTGCAGGTTGGCGGTCGAGGCGGGGTGCCCGCCGATGCCGAGGCAGTGGTGCTGAACGTGACGGTGACCGGTGCCGCGGGCAACGGCTTCATCACGGTGTATCCGTGCGGCCAGGCGGTGCCGACGACGTCGAACCTGAACTTCGTGGCGGGTGACACGGTGGCCAATGCGGTCGTCGTGAAGATGGGCGTGGGCGGCAAGTTGTGCCTGTTCGCGGCGGAGTCGGCGACGCATCTGATCGCCGATGTGAACGGCTACTTCCCGGCCGGTTCGGGTTCGAGTCGTTGTCGCCGGGTCGGTTGTTGGATTCCCGCGAGGGTCAGTCGACGGTCGACGGACAGTTCGCCGGGATCGGCGTGCGGGCCGCGAACTCGGTGACGGAGCTGCAGGTTGGCGGTCGGGGTGGCGTTCCCGCCGACGCCGACGCGGTGGTGCTGAACGTGACGGTGACGGGTGCCCAGGGCAACGGCTTCATCACGGTGTATCCCTGTGGTCAGGCGGTGCCGACTGCGTCGAACCTGAACTTCGTGACGGGCGACACGGTGCCCAACGCGGTCATCGTGAAGATGGGCGCTGGCGGCAAGGTGTGTCTGTTCGCGGCGGAGTCGGCGACGCATCTGATCGCCGATGTGAACGGCTACTTCCCGGCAGGTTCGGGGTTCGAGTCGTTGTCGCCGGGTCGGTTGTTGGATTCCCGTGAGGGTCAGTTGACGGTCGACGGACAGTTCGCCGGGATCGGTGTGCGGGCCGCGAACTCGGTGACGGAACTGCAGGTTGGCGGCCGCGGTGGCGTTCCCGCCGATGCCGACGCGGTGGTGTTGAACGTGACGGTGACGGGTGCCGAGGGCAACGGCTTCATCACGGTGTTCCCGTGTGGTCAGGCGGTGCCGACTGCGTCGAACCTGAACTTCGTGGCAGGTGACACGGTCCGAACGCGGTCGTGGTGAAGGTGGGCGCCGGCGGCAAGGTGTGTCTGTTCGCGGCGGAGTCGGCGACGCATCTGATCGCCGACGTGAACGGCTACTTCCCGGCGTGAGTTGTGACGTCCCGCTGATCGGTCGCTCGATCAGCGGGACGTCACCGCTTCAGCGGACGGCACTCTCGGTCAACCGGGACGCACTCGAGGACGTCCTCCGGGGACCACCGTGGATGCCTCGACGAAGCACTCCTCACTGTTCGTGGCCTGCCACACGTCGGGATCGAGCGTCGCGATCGCATCGGCGGTCTGCGACGCCATCGCCGCCAGGGCGGCCAGCTTCTGTTCGAGGAGATCCGCCGCCCAAGATGTGGTGGACGGCGAGATCGGCCGCCGGGTAGCCGAG
This sequence comes from Ilumatobacteraceae bacterium, assembly GCA_963722415.1. Lineage (GTDB taxonomy): Bacteria > Actinomycetota > Acidimicrobiia > Acidimicrobiales > Ilumatobacteraceae > JALOLG01. The sequence continues at coordinate 108,233 of CAVRNI010000027.1, read as the reverse complement.
CGGACGCTCGTCGGTCATGAAGACGCCCCACTCCTCGTAGGTCGCGGCAAAGCGGCAATGTGCTCGTGTGTCATCGTTGCGTACAACAGTCGCCCCGGCCGGCCGGCCGATTCCCACGCCGTCGTCGTCCACGCCCCGATCGTGATGTGGTCGGGGTGGAACGTCATCCCGTCTGGTCCGAACGTCAGGATCGTGTCGGGGTGGATCTCGTCGATCAGGTCGGCGATCGCGGCGACGCCGACCGCCGGAGTCGATGGTCGCCAACGTGCCGTCCTCGAACCCGAGGAAGCGGTGGTCGTCGACGCCGAGCACGGCCATCGCCGCCGCCGTCTCCCCTCGGCGCAGCGCGCGAGGCGTTCGGGGGCCAGGCGACCGGGTCGCGGTGCCGTGCTCACCCGCAGTGGCCGACACGCAGACGACGCGCTGTCCGGCCTCTGCGCACGACGCCATCACACCACCGGCGAGATAGGTCTCGTCGTCGGGATGGGCCCACACCGACAACACGGTGCCGAGCTCGCGGACGTCGAGCGCACTCATGCGATCTCCTCCAGCATCCCGGCGTCGACGAACTTGACGAGCGGACCCGACGATGCGACCGGACCGTGCCAGCCGTGCCAGCCGAGGCGGGCCCCCAAGTAGCCGGCCTGCCCCGCGAGCGAGCCGAGGACCGGGTCGTCCGTCGCCCGGGGATGATGATCTCGTCGGTCGCAGCCATGGTCTCATAGTGCAGGCCGCTGGTTGCAGCCCGCTTGCAAGGCGGTGACACCGAACTCGTCTGCTCCACACGCGCGCGACGCCGCCTGAAGCAGACAGAACGGGATTCGGTAGGTTGCGACTTCGACCGTCGACCCGTGGGGGTGCTCAGCGTGAAGTTCGTGTGGTTCAACCTGCAGCCGTGGCCGTACCTCCCGAAGGACTTCCGCGAGAAGTACCGCTCGGTGTGGGTCGACATCCCCAACTCGCTTGTTCGACCCGGTCAAGGGCCACGAGATGTACAACACGTACCTCGACCAGCTCGAGTTCGCCGACTCCGTCGGCTACGACGGCATCGGCGTGCAACGAGCACCACCAGAACGGCTACGGCCTGATGCCGAGCCCGAACCTGATCGCCGCCACGCTCGCCCGCCGCACCACGCGGTCGGCGATCTGCGTGATCGGCAACTCGATCGCCGGCTACAACCCGCCGAACCGGGTCGCCGAGGAGTTCGCGATGCTCGACTGCATCTCGGGCGGGCGCCTCATCGCCGGGTTCCCGGTCGGCACGCCGATGGACACCAACTTCTGCATGGGCCAGATCCCGGCCCTCACCCGCGACAAGTACGCCGAGGCGCACGACCTGATCATGCAGGCGTGGACCCGCGAGAGCCCGTTCGCGTTCGACGGCAAGTACAACCAGCTGCGCTACGTCAACACGTGGCCGCTGCCGATCCAGAAGCCGCACCCGCCGATCTACATCCCCGGCGGCGGCTCGATCGAGACGTGGGACTTCTGCCTCGACCACGACTACAACTACAGCTACCTGTCGTTCTTCGGGTACAAGGCCGGCAAGGCCCTGCTCGACGGCTTCTGGGAGCGGCGGGCCGAGCGCGGCGACGCCGACGAGAACCCGTACCGGGCGAGCTTCGCCCAGATCGTCTGCGTCGCCGACACCGACGCCGAGGCCGAGAAGCTCTACGCCGAGCACATCCTCTACTTCTTCAACAACTGCCTGCACGTCCACCCCGGCTTCGCCGACCCGCCCGGCTACCGCACGATCAACACGATCAAGGCCGGCAAGCTGAGCCAGCTCCGCCAGGAGACGATGGAGATGTTCCAGACCCTCACGTGGCGCGACCTCGTCGACAACGGGTTGGTCATCGCCGGCAGCCCCGACACCGTCGCCGGGCAGATGGAGGAGCTCGCCAAGTCGCTGCGGGTCGGCACCGTGTTCTGCCTGCAGCACATGGGCGACATGGCCGACTGGAAGACCCGCTACTCGACGCAGCTGTTCGCCGAGAAGGTGATGCCGCGGCTGAAGGACATCTGGTCGGAGTACGACGGCAGCAAGTGGTGGTGCCAGCCGCTCGACGACCGGCGGGTCAACGACGAGGCCAGCTTCGCCAACGCCCGCCGCTCGCCGGAGTTCCCGGCCGGCCACGTGTCCGATCTCGGGGCAGATCTCCCGGAGGGCGCGATCTGATGGCCGTCGAATCACGCACGGTGACGACCCGGCGGGGGATCGACGCCAAGGTCCACACCCGCGGCGACGGGCCACCGCTGGTGTGGTTCCACGGCGCCGGCGGGCTGTTCCCGATCGAGCCGATGCTCGACCTGGTGGCCGAGCAGCACACCGTCCACGCCGCCGAGTGGCCGGGCTTCGGCGACGAGCCGACCGAGGGCTACCTCGAGGACATGCTCGACTTCACGCTGCACGGCTGGGACCTCGTCGACGCGATGAAGCTCGGCGAGACGCCGCACGTCGCCGGTCACTCGATGGGCGGGATGATCGCCGCCGAGATGGCGGCCGTGAACCCGTACGGCCTGCGATCGCTCGTGCTGGTCTGCGCGGCCGGGCTGTGGCTCGACGAGCACCCGGTGCCCGACATCTTCTCGATGCTGCCGTTCGAGCTCGCCCAGGTGCTGTTCGCCGACCCGGTGGTCGGCGAGGCGATCCTCACCGCCGGGCTCGACTTCAGCGACGACGAGGCGCTCACGAACTTCCTCGTGCTCAACTCGCGGCGGCTCGGCACGGCCGGCAAGATCCTGTTCCCGATCCCCAACCGTCGCCTGTCGAAGCGGCTGTACCGGGTCACCACCCCGACGTTGCTGCTGTGGGGCGAGCACGACAAGCTCATCCCGCCGGTCTACGCCGAGCGGTTCCGGGAGCTGCTCGTGTCGACGGCGGCCTACGTCGAGACGGTCGGCGGCGCCGGCCACATGCTCCCCTACGAGCAACCCGAGCTCGCCGCCCGCGCCATCGTCGCCTTCCTCGCCTGACAACCCTCATCTCGTGAAGTTTCGGCGCCCTGAGAACGCCGAAACTTCATGAGATCGGGCTGGGGCGGGGGTAGGCGGCGGTCAGCTCGGCGCCGATGCGGGCGAGCTCGTCGCGGAGCTCGGGTGGATCGATGACCTCGAGGCGGGCGCCGAGCCCGGCGATCTCGCCGGCGAGCGATTGCACCGAGTGGCCACGGATCTCGATCTGCACCCGACCGTCGTCCTCGGCCGGCGCCGATGCGGATGCGCGTGCCGAGCACGGTGCGGCACAGCCACACCGAGTCGGGCTGGCAGCGGGCGCTGGCGCGGATCGGCGTGCGGCGCTGCTCGACCTCGTCGGTCACCATCCGCCACGTCTCGGCCAGGTCGAAGCCGTCCGGCCGTTCGACCGGCTCGCCGGTGGGCTCGACCGACGTCATCCGGTCGACCCGGAACGTGCGCTGGCCGGCGTCGGTGCCCGCCACCAGGTACCAGACCGTCCCCTTGGTGGCGAGCCCGAGCGGGTGGACGGTGCGTGTGGTCGTCGAACGGTCGCGGGCGACGTAGCCGAGCACGACCTGCTCGCCGGCGATGACGGCCTGCTGGATCGCGTCGAGGTGCTCGGGCGGCGGCCGCTCGTACGCCGGCGCCGTCCCAGCCCGTCGGATCGATGTGCGATCGCGCCGGATGCCGCCTCGGCGTCGGCCCGGAAGCTCTCCGGCAGGGCGCGCACCAGCTTGCGCAGCGCGGCCTTGACGCTCGGGCGTCGCCGACGCCGGCCCGGCCACCATGAACAGCGCCCGCGCCTCGGCCGCGGTGAGGCCGCTGAGGTCGGTGCGGCCGCCACCCGCCAGCCGCCAACCGCCGTTGCGGCCCTGCGTCGAGTAGACGGGCAGGCCCGGCGACGCCGAGCGCGTCGAGGTCGCGGCGGGCGGTGCGCTCGGACACCTCGAGCTCGGCGGCCACCTCGGCGGCCGTCACCTGCCCGCGCTGTTGGAGCAGGAGGAGGATGGCGACGAGCCGGTCCGCGCGGACGTTTGAACTGTGGCACACAAACCGTCCACTCGATGACCGGTTTCGGCCGCCCGGCACGTGCCCGGCCGAGCCGCCCCGAGACCGCCGCCGGAAAATTCTCGGGAATATTCGCGAATTTTCGCGAGGTCGGTATCTCGTTGCCCTCTGGACCATCACATACAGCGACACGAGGAGACACCCCGGAGCGGGAGGGGTCCTCCTCGAAGCCGAGATGCGAGCGGGGACCGACGGGAGGAAAGCAAACAGGCAAGACGGACCAGGGTGGAACTGGTCCGAGCGGGACGGCCAAGCGGTCCAGGGCGGAACAGAACCCGACGGCCGAACACATGAAATCCGGCCAGGGCGGAACTGGACCGGACGGGAAAACAGTCAATACCGGGCCATGGCGGGCTATGGACCGGACAATCAAATCCGGGTCAAGGCGGGCAATGCTCCGGACGAGATGGCGGGAACCGGGTCAGGGCGGTACTTGACCCAAAGCGGGAAATCGGCGACGGAGGGACAACCGGAACCGATGGAACACCGATGATGGGGCTGATCGACAGCGTGGTCGACAGCCCCATCGGTGTTTCTCCCAACAGCGTTTTCTCGGCGTCGAGCGCGTGCCCCTCAGGCCGATGTCGGCCCGAATCGCTCGGTCAGCCACGTCGCGATCACCGGCGGCAGTCTGTCACGACGCGTTCGTGGGCGCCCGGCCGACGCGGAGGCGCCGCACGTCGAGGCGCTCGCCGGTGTGCTCGTCGATCACCACCGGCTGCACGACGGCGCCGGTCTCGCGGTCCTTCAACACGACGGGCGGTCCGTCGCCCTGCGGCCACTGCCAGTCGGTCCCCCAGCGCCACATCGCGGCGAGCACGTCCCAGAACGCGCGGCCCTTGTCGGTGAGGCGGTACTCGTGGCGGACCGGATGGTCCTGGTAGGCGACCCGCTGCAACATCCCCTCGTCGCAGAGCCGGTTGAGGCGCGCCGTCAGCACCGCCCGGGGCGCGTCGAGCGCCGACTGGAACTCCTCGAACCGGCGCCGGCCGAAGAACGCCTCGCGCATCACGAGCGGCGTCCACCAGTCGCCCATCAGGTCGGTGGTGCGGGCGATCGGGCACGACGCAGTCGTCGAAGCGGGTGCGCCGCACGGTCAGTCCCCGCCGCCGCGCCGGCCGCGACCGGCACCCGCTCGACGCGGGCGCGCACGTGCTTGTGGTGGGGCGTGCCGGCGAACCAGTCGCGATCGTCGGTCGACGTGAGCTCGTTGGGCGCCACGCCGACGGCGTCGCTCGACCCGCCCGGCCCGAGCCCGAACCCGTTCGGCAGCGTCACGTGGCCGGCCATCAGCGTGTCGGTGACCTCGACCACGGCGACCGCCGAGCCGCGCCGCGTCGTGACCCGCGCCCGGTCGCCGTCGGCGAGCCCGAGCGACGTGGCGTCCTCGACCGACACCCGGAGCGCGCCCTGCTGGTCCTTCTTGCGCCAGGCCGGGTCGCGCTGGATCGTGTTGGCGGTCGACGAGCGCCGCTCGCCGGCGGCGAGCACGAACGGGAACTCGGCGTGGGGCGGGATCACCGCCGTCTCGTTCGCCAGCCCGTCGAGCTCGTCGAGCAGTTCCGGGATCGCCAGCGAGACCTTCTTGTCGGCGGTCTCGAGGCGGCGCATCGTCTCGTCGTACTCGTCGACGCTGAACGTCAGCCCCGACGGGCTGGCGAGGATCGCGTCGAACAGCGCTTCGCCGAGCTCCAGCCCTTCGCCCTCGATGCCGGCCCGGCGGATCGAGTCGCCGAACGCCAGCGCGCACCGGTGGGCGAGTCCCCAGATCGCGGCCGCGCCGGCGGCCGGCACGCCGTCGGGCGTCGTCAACGTCGGGCCGAGCGCCTCGTACATCAGCACGCCCGCCATCCGCCCGAGCTCGGGTCGGGCGCCGACGAGCGCGAAGAACGCCTCGGCGAACGCGGCTCGGCCGAGCTCGGCGGCCGCCCGCAGCGGCTCGACGACCGCGTCGTCGTACACGCCGAGCGCCCGGCACAGCCGGGCGTGGATCTCGCACTCGGGCAGCGTGCCCGGCGCCGGCTCGAACAGCGGCCGGCGCAGGTGGAACACGTTGCGCGGGAACTCGAGGTTGAAGAACGTGCACTCCCACTTCTCGTACTGCGACGCGGCGGGCAGCACGTAGTCGGCCTCGCGGGCCGTCTCGGTGAGCGCCACGTCGATCACGACGACGAGGTCGAGGGCGCGCATCGCCTCGCGCATCCGGTGGCTGTCGGACAGCGAGTGCGCCGGGTTGCCGGACTCGACGAGCATCGCCCGGAACCGGTCGGGATGGTCGGTCAGGATCTCGTCGGGGATCACGTTGCACGGCACGAGCCCGGTCACGAGCCGGTGACCGGTGACGGGCGTGGTCTTGGCCGCGGCTGTCGGCGCCGCCGCCGAGCAGGGCGACGAAGTGCGAGTGGATGTTGACGCCGCCCGGCACGCCGAGGTTGCCGGTGAGGAGCACGAGCAGCTTCTCGAGGTAGCTGTTGAGCGTCGAGTGCGGCGCCATCTGGATGCCGAGGTCCTCGAGCACCGACACGCCGCCGGTGGCCGTGCCGATCGCGTGCGCGGCGCGGCGCACGTCGGCCTCGTCGACGCCGGCCTTGGCGCACGACTCGGCGATGTCGATCGTGCGCAGGTGGGCGACCAACTCGTCGAGCCCGTTGGCGTGCTCGGCCAGCCAGGCGTCGGCGAGCAGGCCGTCCTGCGACGAGGATCGCCAGCATCGCGGCCAGCAGATGGGCGTCGCCGCCGGGCAGCGGGCGCAGGTGGATGTCGGCCAGGTCGGCCGACTCGGTGCGCCGCGGGTCGACGACGATCAGCGTGCGGGCCGGGTCGTTGGCGAACTCCTTGAGGATCCGGCGGGCCTGCTGGATGCCGTGCGACTGCCACGGGTTCTTGCCCCAGAACACGCCGACCTCGGCGTGCTCGAAGTCGGGCGCGGTGTGGCAGCGCGACCGGCCGAACAGCTGGCCGTCGACCCAGAACTCACCGGTCTTCTCCTGGGCGAGGGCGTTCGACGTGTAGCGGATGCCGAGCGCCGAGCGCGTCGCGCCGCCGTACCCACCGCCGAGGTGGTTGCCCTGCCCGCCACCGCCGTAGAACAGGATCTTGTCGCCGCCGTGCTCGGCGATGACGTCCTGGAAGCGCTGCGCGACCTCGGCGATCGCGGTGTCCCAGTCGATCGCCTCGAACGTGCCGTCGGGGCGGCGCCGCAGCGGCGTCGTGAGCCGGTGCGGGCTGTTCTGGTAGTGGTCGATGCGCAGGCCCTTCTCGCACGTGTAGCCCTCCGACGCGGGGTGGGCCTTGTCGCCGCGCACCCGCGTGATCGTCGGCCCGTCGATGCGGACCTCGAGCCCGCAGTTCACCGAGCACAGGATGCATGCGGTCTGGTGCCATGCTCGACATCGTCGCTCGTTCGTTCCGTCTCGCTCATCGCGTATCCCTTTCGATACAGACCTCAGTTCAACAAGCGAACTTAGTCGGTCGCGGCGACCTGTCGTCGCTGTGTCGATCGACGATCCGAGAAGAAACGGCAATCCGAACCGCACCCGGTGACGAACAGGTGCGTGAGTGGGCGATCCGCCCCGCTCGGGGGCCGCCGTCCGAGAGGAGACCACCTTGTCAACCTGGTCACGCCGCGACCTGTTGCGCGTCACCGCCGGTGCTGCCGCTGTTGCAGTTCCGATGGGCGTCCTGAGTCGCGAGGCAGCCGCTGCCACAACATCCGGCCGGCGCAACTGCCGGCACTGTCGGCCGGCGCCGCCAGCCGCCACCGCCGATCGTCTCGCCGACGCGTTCGCCGACGTCGGCCACGAGCCGGTCATGTTCTGCGTCCACGACGCCAAGCTCGGCGAGGTCTCGATCCTCCACGGCACCAACGAGGTCGTCGTCAAGGACCCGCAACTCGTCCGCCGCGTCCTGAGCGCCGCCGCCCGGCAGAACCTGTGAGGGACCAGCCATGTCATCACACCGTGAGGCACCCGAGATCTCCAAGGATCCCGTCGCCGACAGCACCGACACCTACGCGTTCGTCAGCCCCGACCGGCCCGACACCGTCACGATCATCACCAACTACATCCCGCTCGAGGATCCGGCGGGCGGCCCCAACTTCTTCGAGTTCGGCGACGATGTGCTGTACCGCATCAACGTCGACAACGACGGCGACGGCAAGGCCGACATCACCTACGACTTCAACTTCAAGACGATCGTCAACAACCCCGACTCGTTCCTCTACAACGCCGGCCCGATCGGCTCGCTCGACAGCCCCAACTTCAACCGCCGGCAGTTCTTCACCGTCAGCGAGGATCGCAAGGGCAAGAAGGCGAAGACGCTCGGCAAGAACCTGGCGTCGCCGCCGTGCAACATCGGCCTGCGGTCGACCCCCGCGTACTCCGACCTGGCGAACTCGGCGATCTACACGCTCGACGACGGCATCAAGGTGTTCGCCGGACAGCGGCTCGACGGGTTCTACGTCGACCTCGGATCGATTTTCGACCTGGCGGCGCTGCGGCCGTTCCAGAACCTCCACCTGATCCCGACCCCGGCGGCTCCCGGCATCGACGCCCTGCGCGCGTTCAACGTGCACACGATCGCGATCCAGATCCCGATCAGCCGGCTGACCCGCAAGGGCAATGTGCCGACCGATCCGTTGGGCCCCGACACCGTGATCGGCGTGTGGGCGTCGGCGTACCGCCAGAAGGGCCGCTACCGCGACGAGCACCGCAGCTGGTCGTCGGGCCCGTACCAGCAGGTCTCGCGGCTCGGCAACGCCGCTGTTCAACGAGGTCATCGTGCCGATGGGCCGCAAGGACCGTTGGAACGCGCTGCCGCCGCACCGCGACATCGGAGTTCGCCCAGTACGTCGCCCGGCCGGAGCTGGGCAAGCTGCTGCCGGTGCTCTATCCGGGCGTGTTCCCGAACCTGGCGACGCTGACGAAGTCGATCGGGCCGACCTGCTGGCGATCCTGCTGACCGGCATCCCGGCCGGCCCGATCCCCGGGTTCCAGAACTTCACCGGCCCGACGCAGGCCGACATGCTGCGCCTCAACGTGGCGATCCCGCCGACCGCGCCGGACTCGGTGAGCCTCAACGGCATCCTCGGTGGCGACCTCGCCGGCTTCCCGAACGGGCGGCGGGTGTTCGACAACATCGTCACCGTCGAGCTGCAGGCGGTTGCCGGGGCGACCTATCCGCTCGTCGACTCGGACTACGTGCCCGACGGCGCGGCGTCGCTGATCAACGACGGCGTGTTGCCGCCCGGCAACGTCAGCTACCTCGACGTGTTCCCGTACCTCGACCACCCGGTCAGTGGCTACGACGTGCAGCCGCTGTCGGTGTGAGGAGTCGGTGATGCACACCCACGCCGACGGCACCCGTCACCACGACCATGACCACGACGACCATGGTCATCACGGTCACGACGGTCACGACGGTCACGCACCGGTGGTTCACAGACGGCGTGAACCACACGGTGCGGGGTGGTCCGCCGGTGCTCGACATCGGCGGCGACATCGGGGCGATGGTGGTGCTGATGGACGCCGCGACCGCGGGGTCCGAGCTCTTCCTGCGCTCCGAGCACGAGCCGCCGATCGACGTGCACACCGGCGTGTGGACGCGCCCGAACGGCACCGCGATGATCACCGCGGCCGTCTTCCCCGAGTTGGTGGCGGGCCGGTACTGGGTGCTCGACGGCGACGGCCATGACGTGCGTCCGGTCGTGATCGGGGGTGGCGAGCTCACCGAGATCGACCTGCGTGGGCCGGTCACCGTGTTCAGCAGGGACACTGACACGGTGGCCGGCTTCTGATTGGGCCGGCTGACCTCGGGCGGCGCACGTTTGGTCGCCGGCCCGACCTGTGGAACGTGGCGGACACGGCGCCGATCGGCTGATCGCCTGTCGGTGGTTGACGACCCGGGGTGGGTGCGATCCTTGCGGCCCCCACCCGCCCCGGGTCGCTGTGCCGCGTTCGGGCGCGGCCGCGGCGGTACGGTCGACGGCTGGTGAGCCGCTTCTCGGGAACACGAAGCTTCCGTGCGGCTGTCGTGGCGGTGGCGGCGATCGTCGGTCGTGGGTGGGTGCGGCGACGACGACGAGCTCTCGATCGACGAGGCGGCAGTGGTCGACGACAGCGCGATCGCGGCGACGGGCCTGTTCGGCACCGCCGACGTCTCGTTCAACGGCGTGACCTCGTCGGTGAGCGGCGTGACGTGCAGCACCGAGGGTGGCGTCACCGTGTCGCCGATCGTCGCCGACACGTTCACGTTGACGATCGGCGGCAGCCGCCGGCGCCTGGGACGTGCGGGTCACCGAGCCCGGGCCGCCGGAAGTGGTGTGGACGGCCGTCGAGCCGACCGTCGACGTCGACGGCGACGCGCGTCGCCGGCAGCGCCCAGATGCAGCGCGCCGACGACTCCACGGTCACTGCCGCGCTCGCCTTCGTCGTCGACTGCTGACGCCGTTCTGAGCCCTCTGCCGACGACGGTCCGCGCCGATCAGGCGCAGCACGTGGGCCACGTACCCGAGCACGATGCCCGACCCCTGATCGAGGAGGACCGATGAAGCGCAGAACGATGATCGCCGCCGGAGCCGTGGTGGTGGTCGGCCTCGGCATCGCCGCGACCGGCGTCACGATGGCCACCGCCGGCAACGACGACACCGACACACCGATCAGCGGCGACGCCCTGCAGCGTGCCACTGCCGCGGCGCTCGCCCACACCGGCGAGGGCCGCGTGACCGAGACCGAGGTCGGCGACGAGGAGAGCCTGTACGAGGTCGAGGTGACGCTCGACGACGGCAGCCAGGTCGACGTCCAGCTCGACGAGCAGTTCAAAGTCGTCGGCTCGGAAGCCGACGACGACAGCGGTGCCGACGACGACGGCGGCGCCGACGACTGATCCCCCGACATGAGCGCCGCCCGATCCCCCGCCCTCGCCGCGATCGTGGCGGCGCTCATGCTCGCCGCCTGCGGCTCCGACCCCGAGCCGGCACGACCGACACGACGCCGACGACGCCGCAGACGAGTTGGCGCGACCGGTGATCGACCCCGGCGACGGCGGCGACTACACGCCGGCGATCGACCCGGCCGACTTCAGCGACGTCGTCGACAACCCGTTCATGCCGCTGCTGCCCGGGGCGCGCTGGGTGTACGAGGAGCACGGCCCTGATGGTGAGGTCGGCGAGGTCGTCGTCGAGGTGCTCGACGAGCGGCGCACGGTGATGGGCGTGTCGACGATCGTCGTCCACGACGTGGCGTCGGTCGACGGCGAGGTCGTCGAGGACACCTACGACTGGTTCGCCCAGGACTCGGCCGGCAACGTGTGGTACTTCGGTGAGGACACGACCGCCTACGACGACGCCGGCACCGCCAGCCACGAAGGAGCGTGGGAGGCCGGCGTCGGCGGCGCCCTGCCGGGGATCGTGATGCCGGCGCGAGCCGGCGGTCACCGGCACCGGCTACCGCCAGGAGTACCTGCCCGGCGTGGCCGAGGACATGGGCGAGGTGATCGCCGTGTCCGGCTCGGCGAGCACTCCGTTCGGCGACTTCGACGACGTGATCGTGACCCGCGACTGGACCCCGCTCGAGCCCGACGCCGTCGAGGAGAAGACGTACGCACGCGGCGTCGGCCTCGTCGCCGAGACGAAGAACGACGGCGAGACCGTCGTGCTCGTCGACTTCACCCCCGGCGCCTGACCCGGCCCCGTCGCGCGCGAAGTCCGGCGTCGGCGCGCTCACACCGCCGCGCTCGCGGTCAGACTTCACTCGCGCAGCCGTCGGTGCTGCCGTCCCACAGGGCGGAGAACTCGACGTCGATCGCGAGGTGGAGCAGGCCCGGTTCGACGCCGGTGATGTCGACGAAGCCGTTGTCGCTCTCGGCGAGGCAGCCGGCGTTGCCGGTGAGCTTCCAGTGCGGGCTGGCGCGCACGGCGACGTGGAGCGTGCCCGGCTCGTCGACCCGGATCACGAGGTCGTCGACCCCGTACTCGAGGAGCGTGCCGGGACCGGCGACGATCGGTTGCGGGTCGACCACCTCGTACACCGTCCAGTCGGTGAGCGTCCGATCGAGCTCGAGGTAGGGGAGCCCGCCGGCGATCAGCGCCGCCTCGTCGACGCCGGCGTCGTCGAGCTCGCTGTGCGGGACCGCGACGTACGACACCGCCTCGCGGAGGAGCCACTCGCGATAGGTGGCGGCGTCGAGCGTCCCGTCGTAGAACAGCGGGTTGTACTCCATGTCGAGTTGGCGCCACCAGCCGCGGGCGATCGGGATCTCGGGCGCCACCTCGGCGACCTCCCAGTGGCGCAGCGTCGGGACGATCTCGACGCGCACCGCCCCGTGGTCGGCGTACAGATCGTCGAGCACGTCGACGAGCGGCGCGTAGTACTCGGCCGTCCGGGTCGGGTCGGTCGGCGCGTCGACGACGGCGTCGATCGACGGGCTCCACTGCCAGTGCAGCAACGGCACGGCGAAGAGCACCAACAGCTTGCGTCGATCGACCGGCATGACGGCGGCGAGGATCGGCCCGGCGAAGAACATCGTCAGCCGGTTGATGTTCCCGCCCATCGGCGTCTGCAGCGTCATCGTGGCGATGGCGGCGACGATGTGGAGCGCCGCACGCGATGCGGATCGCGCGGTGTTGCTTCGGCACGAGCGCGATCAGCAGCAGCGAGATGCCGACGCCGATGACGAACGACTTGGCGTGGTAGGGGAACCATCCGCCGGACGGGAACAGCCGCATCAGCACGAGGTACGGACCGAAGCACGCGACCGCCAGCCCGACGCCGCGCCACAGCCGGCCGGGGATGTCGTCCAGCGTCCAGGCCGCCATCGCCAGGGCGAGGAAGGCGCCGGCGACCGGGCTGCCGAGCATCGTGGCCGCCGCCAGCCCGAGCGCGAGCAGGTAGTGGCCGCGGCGCAGCGCCAGCAGGGCGCACAGCCCGAGGGCGAGGCCGAGCGCGAACGGGAGCCGCCCGATCAGCAGGTTGACGAGCGTGCCGATGCCGAACCACCACGACGCGATCCGCCGCCCGGCAGCCCGACCAGCAGTTGGTCGAACGCCCAGCTCGCCACGAGCGCGCAGACGATGCCGGTGACCCCGATGCCGAGGACGGCGGCGACGGGCGCCAGGAGCACCCCGTAGCCGGCGACGTGGTGGCCCGAGAACCACTGCAGGTTGAACACCTCGCCGAGGTGCTCGGCGAACACGGTGTGGTACACCTGGGCCGGGTAGTCGTTGCCCTCGAACGGCCCGGCGACGACCACCGCAGCGAGCACGCCGACGACCCACCAGACGGGGATCTGGGAGAGCTCGAACCGCCCGTGGCGAGGCGTGACCTGCATGTTGTGTCCGATGATCGGTGGTGACGGGTGTGGATGTGCTGCTGTCTGGCACCCGTCCGGACTGTCGAACTGCAGTGACTCGAAGGTACCCCGATCGGGCGACGATGTAAACGCGCCCGGTCGAGCTGCCGGGACCGCGATTTCCCGGACGATACTTCCCGATCTGGGCCCGGACCCACAGGGTCGCGTGGACCTGAGCCGCATCGAGCGGTGGCGCTTCGTCACCGACGAGCGACGACGGGCGTGCCGGAATCGGGACCTCGGATTCTGGGGACTAATGTCGCTCGCGTCGCGCTGGGGCGATCCGGCGGGTCATGACTGCACGAATGATCGGGCGTTCATGTTCACGACGACGACGGCACAACCGACTCGGACCGTTTCCCGTCCTGTCGGTCGCGGGAACCGTCGCTGTAGCCGCCACGTCCCTCGTCGTCGCATCGTCGATCGCTGTCCGGCTGGCGCCGATGTCGTTCGCCGTCGTCGCCGCTCTCGTCCCGCTCGCGATGGCCGCGCTTGTCGACGCCGTCGAGCGCCGACTGCCGAACCGCCTGGTGCTGTTGTCGGCGGTGCCGGTGTCGATCGTGTGCCTGCTCGACCCGTTCGTCGATCGGATCACCGCCCTCGGAGGTGTCGCGTCGGGCGCGTTGTTGCTCGCCGGTCCGCTCCTGGCGCTGCACGTGATCGCGCCCGCGTCGATGGGCTTCGGTGACGTCAAGGCGGCGACCGCCCTCGGCGCCACGCTCGGGCTGGTCCGCCCGGAGCTGGCGTTGTGGACGCTGTGCCTCGCGTCGGCGATCAGCGCCGGATGGGCCCTCGCACGGCGGGAGCGGCGACGTCGCGCTCGGACCGGGGTTGGTGATCGCCGCCACGGCCGTGCTCCTCGTCAGCGCCTGCGCCGGGATCGAGGTGACCGCGTGGCGCTGACCGAGCCGAGAGTCGCCACCCCGGGACTCGCCAACGACTCACCGCCGCGCGGCTTCCGCCCGGCGTCGCGCCGCCGCGCTCGGATCGCAGGTGGCGTGGCGTTGGTCGCCGTGGCGATCGGCGGCAACGTGCTCGTCTACTCGAGTCTCGACGACCGTGAACCCGTCCTTCAGTTGGTTCGCGATGTCCCAGCCGGCGAGCAACTGACGGGCGACGACGTCCGGCCGATCGACGTCGACGCCGACGACACGCTGCGCGCCATCCCGGCCGACCGGCTGTCGACGATCGTCGGCCAGTACGCCAAGGTGCGCCTCGTCGCCGGCTCGCTCGTCGTCACCGAGTCGCTGCAAGCCTCGCCGCTCGTCAGCGGTGGTGCGGCGGTCGTCGCCATCCAAGTCCCCGACGGGGCGCTGCCGATCGGGCTCCGCGAGCGTTCGCCGGTCCAGCTCGTCGTGCCGGCTGCCGGCGACGGCTCGACCGCTGCGCCTCCGACCATCGTGAGCGGGCGTGTCGTCGGCCTGCCCACCGCGCCGACGACGGCGACCGGCACGCTGTCGCTGTCGGTCGAGGTGCCCGCCCAATTGGCGGCGGCGGTCGTTGCCAGCGACGACGTCCGGGTGGTGCTCGTCCAGCCGGGCGCCGACGAGGCCTACGCCGACGAGCCGACGACCGGGAACCGAGGGGCTCGTGAGCCTCGTCGCGATCGCCGGCGACGACGCCACCACGACGACGCTCGCGCTCGCCGCGGCCTGGCCGGTGAGCGACGACGTGCTGGTGATCGAAGCGGACCCACGCGGCGGGTCACTCGCTGCGTGGCTCGACATCCCGGTCGCTCCGTCGCTGTCGGCGGTCGTGACTCGGGCGACGCCCGGGCGAGTGGGCCGTGATCGATCGGCTGAGCCGTCTGACACCGTCGGGTCTGCGTGTGATCCCTGCACCCGTCCGTGCGGTCGAGGCGACGCGTGCTGTTGCCGAGGCGGCCGACGTGATCTTCCCGACGTTGGCGCCGCTCGCCTCGCCGGTCGTGCTGGCCGACGCCGGGCCGTTCGGCGGAGCCGCCGGGCCGCCGGCAGTCGTCGCCCAGTCGACGCTCACGGTCGTCGTGCACCGCCAAGCGCAGCAGTCGGCCCGCGCCGCGGGCGTTCGACTCGAACGGCTGGCGGAGTGCTTCGAGCAGCTCACCGCGGGTGCTGTCGAGGCCGTGCTCGCCGTGATCGGACGCGCACCGTTCGACGCCGACGAGATCGCCAACTTCGTCGGGGCGGGTGCGTCGCCGCCCCGACGGTGTTCGAGCTCGCCGACGATCCGCTCGCGGCCGCCGTGCTCGCCGGTCGCAGCGGCGTCTCACGGCGACGCCTCCTCCGGCTCCCGCTGCTGCGGAGCTCGGCAGCACTCGCCGCGTTCTTGTCGAATCGCCTCACCGAGCTCGCCGCGATCGATCGTTGGAGGGTCGATCGATGACCGTCGCCGACCGCTGGCTGGTCGCCGACACCGCCGATCTCGTGGCGCCGCTGATCGAACGTGTCGCCAGCCGGCTCGTCGAGGCGATCGAGCTCGACGAATCGGCGCGGGCCGACCGCGTCGACCGGGCCGCACCGCTCGTCGCTGGTGGCGGACGCGCGTCGCCAGCAGCTGCTCGTCGGCGCCTGGCTCAGCGAGGAGTTGGCGACGATCAACCAGATCCGCCTCGCCGGCGGTGAGCGCCCGCTCGATCCGACGAGTGATCGGGCGGTCCGAGCTCGGGTGGTGGCCGAGCTCACCGGGGCCGGGCCCTCGAACCGTTCATCAACGACGCCGCCGTCGAGGAGATCGACGTCAACTCGCACGAGTCGACGTGGATCACGTTCGTCGACGGCCGCAAGCTCGACGTCGGCGCGCTCTGGACGTCGGCGGTCGAGCTGACCGCCTACCAGAAGCGGCTCGCCAGACGGATGACCCGCACCGGTGAGGGTCGCCTCGACACGTCGTCGCCGATGTCGACGTTCCAGGCGGCCGACGGCTCGCGTGTCGTGATGGTGCTCGGCGGCCGAGCGAGCACGGCATCTCGACCCAGCCGCGGATCGCGATCCGCCGCTTCGTGATCCGCCGTGTCGGGCTGCGCGGTTGGCGGCGCTCGGCATGTTCCCCGAGGCGCTCGTGCCACGCCTGTCGGCGATGGTCCGCTGCGGGTTCACGATCCTCGTGTCGGGCCCGCCAGGCGCCGGGAAGACCACGTTGCTGACCGAGTTGCTCGGCGAGGTGTCGCCACGCGAGCGGATCATCACCGTCGAGAAGAACCTCCTCGAACTGCACCTCGAGGACGACCCCCGCCATCCCGACGCGCCGGCGTTGTTCACCCGCCATGCCAACGCCGAAGGGGAGGGCGAGATCACGACCCGTCAACTCGTCGAGCTCACGCGCCGGCTCAACCCCGACCGCGTCGTCGTCGGCGAGCTCGTCGAGGACGAGGCGCTCGACATGCTCGACGTCGCCTCGATGTGCAAGCGCGGATCGTTGGCGACGATCCATGCCCACGCGGCCGACATCGTGCTGCACCGTCTCGCCTACTACGTGTCGAAGTCCGACACCCGATTGCCGGAGTTCGCGGTGTGGAGCCTGATCGCCCAGACCGTCGACTTCGTCGTCCACATCGACCTGGTCCGCAACGAGATGAGCGACGAGGCACCAGTCCGCCGGATCACTCGATCGTCGAGGTCGGTGGGCTCGGCGAGGCCGGCGGAGTGTCGACCACCGAGGTGTGGGGGATCGGTCGAGACGGCGAGCTCGAACAGTTCGCACCGCTCTCGTCCCGCCACCAGCAACGCCTGCGCCTCGCCGGTTTCGACACGTCACTGTTCGCGAGCATCGGGAGCTGGTGACGTGGCGATCGCGGTGCTCGTGATCTCGACCGCTCTCGCCGCGCTCGGGGTGCTGATCGCCGTGGCGCCGACCCGCGCCGTTCGCCGGCCGCGACGCGTCGCGGCTGCGGAGCGGATTGCGGTGGCAGATCACGATCGCGGCCTCGACGGCAGCGCTCGTGTTCGTCGTTCTCGGGTGGATCGTTCCCGCCGTGGTCCTCGGTGCGGGCGCGTGGTGGGCGGTCGGCCGGATGGCAACGCCGCCAGCGCCACGGGCAGGCCGAGATCGAACGGATCGAGGCGCTGGCCTCGTGGATCGAGAACCTCCGCGATGTCCTGATCGCCGGCGACCAGCCGATCGGCGCGATCGCGGCGACGGTCGCCACCTGCCCGCCGGTCATCCGCCCCCACGTTCGCCGCCTGGTGCGGGACTCGGCCGTCAGGACCCCGATGTCGTGTTCCGCCGCTTCGCCGACGACATCGACGATCCGATCGGCGATCTCGTCGCGACCGGGCTGATGATCGCCGTTCGCCGCGGTGCACGGACTGTCGGCGTCCTGTCGGCGCTCGCTGAGCAGGCACGCCAGCAGGCCGACCGGCGCCGGCTGGTCGAGGCCGAGCGGGCGCCGACCCGGCGCGAGGTGGCGATGCTCACCGCGATCATGGGGGCGCTCGTCGTCGCTCTGTTCGTGTTCGGCCGCAGCGATTACTTGCAGGCGTACGACGAGGCGAGCGGTCAGCTGTTCCTCGCCGTCGCGGTCGCCGGATACGCATGTCTGCTGGCGCGCGTCCAGCGCCTCGCCCGCTTCCCGCGTGCCGGTCGATTCCTGACGCTCGAACGGAGCATGCGATGAATGCCGTCGCGTGGCTGGTGCTGTCGGCGCGGCCGGCATGGGTGGGCTTCCTGCTGTGCGTCGATGGCTGGCGGCAACCCCACCCGCCGCTCGACCGGGTCATCGCCCACCTGCGCCGTCCCGGTCCGACCGGGACCGCGCCTGAGCACGGCACCGTCGGCCATGATGCGGCCCGTCCGCGCGCGCGGACGGCGACTCGCGTCGATCGCACCGGGTCTGTTCCCGTCGGCGGTCGAGTTGCGCCTCGTCCAACGGTCGCTCGACTCGCATGTCGGTCGCGCTCACGTGCTCGGCGCTCGTGGGAGCGCTCGGACCGGTGATCGTGATCGGAGCGTTGCAGGCGTTGGGCGTGGTGTCGCTCGGTGTGTTCGTTCCTGTGGGTCTGGCCGTGGTCGGACTGGTTGCCGGGCCGCTCGCCGTGCACTCGCAGGTCGTCGAACGGGCACGCGAGGTCCAGACCGACCTGCGCTTCCAGCTGTCGGCCTATCTCGACGTGGTGACGATGCTGCTCGCCGGCAACAGCGGGCACGAGGGCGCGCTCGAGCAGGCCGCCCAGGCCGGCGACGGGCGGCTGTTCGTCGAGCTCCGCCGCCGGATGCGTGAGGTCGGCGCGACGGGCAAGAGCCTCGTCGATGCGTTGAGCACGACCGCCGACGACCTCGGTCTCGTCGAGCTCCAGCAGGTCGCCGCGACCACCGCCTTGTCGTCGGCAGAAGGCGCTCCGGTCGCCCGCACGCTCGCCGCCAAGTGTTCGACCCTTCGCTCGACGCTGGCGACCGAGCAGGAGTCCGAGGCCCGCTTGCGGACCAGCCGGCTCACCGCGCCCATCGTCGGGATGGCGTTGATCTTCATGGCCCTCGTCATCTACCCCGCGCTGAGCTTCTCGTGATGATCGCGAGATCCGTCACGTCCAGACCAGGCGCGGCATCAGCCGTCCCATCCAGAAAGGCACCGACCATGAACGATGTCACCATCGTCGCGACCCGCGGTCACTCCACTCCGTGTACGCGGTGCTGCAGGGATCCGTCGACCGCCTCCGACCGGTGCCTGGCGCCGACGACCGTGGTCGCGACCCCGGAGCGGTGTCGTTGGAACAGGTGTTGTGGTTCGTCGCGGCCGGAGTCAGCGTCGCCGTGATCGCCGCGATCCTGTGGAACAAGATTCGCGACGAGGCCAACACTCCCGTCCAATCGCCGTCCGCGCCGTAGGCACTCGGGTGTCGTCGCACCTCCCGTTGGCGACTCCGATGCGTTGTCCGACACATCGTTCGACACGGTGTTCGACACGGTGTCCGAGGCGGCGCCGGATGCGCGGTGACGACGGCACGTCGTCGTCGTTGACGGCCGTGTTGCTGACGCCCGTCTTCGTCGTACTCGCGTTCGCCGCGTTCCAGGCCGCGATGTGGGGCCACGCACGCACCGAAGCTCGGGTGATCGCCCGCGACACGGCGGCACTCGTCGCCCGCTCGGGCGTGTTGCCGAGCGACGCCCGTGAGTCGGCGATGACGATCCTCGCCGCCGACACCGATCTGCGCCGGCTCGAAGTCTCCGTCGACAACGACGGTCAGCTCGTCACCGTGACCGTGACGGGTGCGCCCCAGGAATCATCCGTGGCACGTCGGCCGACGTCTCGGTCACCGCTGTCGTTCCGCTCGAAGGGTGGACGCCGTGAAGCGAGGTTCGTCGGCGGCGCGATCGTGGTGCGGCCGAAGCGCTCGGCCTGGTCCTGATCGCGCCGGTCGCGATCGGTCTGGCGCTGCTGGTCGTGTTCCTGTCCCGACAGGTCGACGCGTCGGGCACAGGTCCGGACCGCCGCCGAGTCGGCGGCGCAGGCTGCCGCCCAGGAACGCTCGCCGGTCGCCGCCGACGCCGCGGCCCGACAGGTGGTCGTGGCGATGCTGACCGACCCCGACACGTGCATGTTGCCGTCGGCCGTCGTCGACGTCACGCAGTTCGCACCGGGCGGTCTCGTCGCCGTGACTGTGTCGTGCTCGGTGTCTGCTCGCGGCATCGACGTGATCGCGCCAGCCGATCCGCAGTCGGACCAGCGTCGGTTCACGGTCACTGCGTCCGCCACGATCGATCGCTACCGGGCGACCGAGGCGGCACCGTGATCCGCGGCCGAGGCGACCGCGGATCGTCGATGGTCACCGGAGTGGTGCTGCTGTTCGCGTTCACGGCCGGCGCGATCATCTGGCTCGGCTGTGACGTCGATCGAGCGGTGTCCGACCGCGCCTCGGCGCAGTCGATCGCGTTCCAGGCGGCGCGCTCCGGCGCACAGCAGGTCGACATCGAGTCCCTGCGCCGGCTCCCGAGCGGGCCGATCGCGATCGATCCGGCGCTGGCCCAGCCGGCTGTCGAGAGCACGGCCGCCCGACTGCTCGACGCTACGGCCTCGACGGGGACGATCACGGCGATCGACATCGCCGGCGACCGGGTCACCGTCTCGCTCGAGGTCCGCACGGCAGGTCGAACCGTGACCGGCACCGGGTCGGCGAGAGCGCAGGCGACGCCATGACCGCGCAACGCCGACTTCCGGTTCGGTGCCCCGACCGTCCACAGGTGACGGGAGGAGGTTGATCGGATGCACCCGGCTGGCTCGCGATCGACGACACGGCTACTCGCGTCGCTCGTCGCCCTGGCGATGGTCGCGCTCGCCCCGTTGTGCCTGATCTGGGTGGCACGGCACCGCTTCGGTGGTGCGTCACCGTGGACCGGAGTCGATCCGCCGTGGCGTTGGGATGCGATCGCGATCCGTGACGCGTCGACTGACCGGCTGACCGAGTCGGTGATCGTCGACGTGATCCTTCGTGTCGCGTCGGCAGCCGCGTGGGTGGCGGTCGGCGTCATCGCTCGTCACGATCGTCGCCGAGACCGTCCACATGGTCCGCCACGGCGGGATGGCACTTCCGACGTGCGCGGGCTCGGCTGGTCGCAGCGGTTCGCCCGCTTCGTCGCCACCGGGTTGATCGTGGTGCTCCCGACCACCCACGCGGCCACGCGCCGACGTGCATGCCGTGCCCGCCCGCGCCTCGATCGCCAGTCCGGCCTCTGTCACGTCGGCGTCAGCGCCAGCGTCGCGCGTCCCGCTGGCGCATGCCCCAACCCGGCGACGTGAGCATCGTCACGCCCGCTACACCGTGCAGGCGGGCGACTCGGTGTACCAGATCGCGCAGCGTCTGACCGGCGCTGATCGAGGCCGAACGGTGGCGGTCGCCGAGCAGATCCTCGATCTCAACCTCGGCCGAGTGATGACCGACGGTCAACGGTTCACGAACGCGGCATACATCGAGCCGGACTGGATCCTGCTGCTGCCGGCCGGTCTCACCTCGCCGGACGCTCGACGCGTTGGCAGTCGCCGAACCGTCCGCCGTGCACGTCGTCGAACGCGGCGAGACGCTGTGGTCGATCGCCGGCGACGCACTCGGCGCCCCGACACGGTGGCCCGAGATCTGGGAGCAGAACCGCGTGGCGAGACGATGGCCGGCGACAGGGTGTTCGACGATCCCGATCTGATCATCCCGGGCTGGGTGCTCGACCTGCCGGTCGCCGACGTGCAGGTCGCACGGTGACCGCCGCCGTCGGACGTCACCGCCGGTCGCCGTGCCGCCGACGTCTGCCGCCGGTCGTCGCCGCCGGTCGCGGTCTCGTCGCCCCGCGCCATCGGGATCCCCGCCGGGCATCGTGACACCGCCGACCATTCCACCGACCTCTCGTTCCCTCCCGCCGTCGGTCGGTTCGGCTCTCGCCGAGCCGATCGCTGTCGACCGACCGGCCACCGTCCGTGCCGACGGACATTGCGATGATCGATGGCCGCCGCCTGTTCGGGCTCGACCACGCGGCGATGCTCTCCGTCGGGTGTGCTCACCCTGATCGGTGTGCACCGACTGCGCCGGCTCCGCGGTGGCGCGCCCCGAGCTCGCGTCCCCATGCCGTCGCTCGGTTCACGCACGACCGAGCGGGCGCTGCGAACGATCGGCACCGACGAACGACTGCTCCGCTGTCGACATCGCGATCCGCGCGGCTGCCAGCCAGCTCGTGTGCGCGAGACCGGCAGATCCTGGCCGTGATGGTCGACGTGCACGGCGCGGTCGAGATCGTGTTGAGCGCTCCGTGTCCTGCCGATGAGCCATTCATCTCGACCGGCGATCGGTGGCATCTGGCGGCGACGACGGCGACCGATTCGCTCGTTCCGGCGGCGCGGCCCGTCGGCGTGCCGTGTGTCAGCATCGTGCAACTCGGTGTCGCCTCGGACGGCCGCGACCTGTACGTCGAGCTCGAAGCGCTCGGCGTGCTCGCCGTCGATGCCGCGCCCGAGCGTGCCGACGCGGTCGTCACCGCGATCGCCGCGACCCTCGGGACGTCGGTGCTCGCCGAGGTCTCGCAACTGGTGGGCGTCGGACTCGATCCGGCTGCGTTCGTCGGTCATCGTCACCACGTCGGATGCGATTCGTTCGACGCCGCGCTGGACCTCGCCACGTCGCTCCTCGGAAGCACTGCCCTCGCGAGCGAGTCGACGTTCGCGCTGCGTTCGAGGGTCGCCGGCGGCGAGGCCTGGGAGCCGGCGATCGTGCTGGTCGCTGTCCGACTTCGTCGGTGAGGTCGGCGGTGCGCTGCCCGATCAGGCGGTGCCGGGATTGGCGGTGGTCGTCGCCGGGCACGTCGACGGCGTACACCACATGCTGATCGACCAGGGATCGACCTGGCGGTTCGACCCATTGGGCATCGACGTCGTGCCGCTCGGCCTCGATCGCGCCGAACTGTCGGCGATCACCGAGCTGGTCGAACACGCGACTGCCCCGTTGCGACGCGGTGACGATCTCGACGGTGACGATCCTGAGGGCGCTGGCGACGCGCGCTCGATGCCAACGTGGTCGTTGCTCGTCCGCCTTCTCGGCCCGGTCGACGTCGTCGACGCGCGCCACCGCCCAGTGGACTTCGAACGATCGAAGACGCGGGAATTGATCGCCTGGCTGGCCACGCATCGCGGACGTTCGACGTGCACACTTGCTCGTACCGCGCTGTGGAGTCTCGACGTCCGCGATGCGACGTTCTCGACGTCGTCTCCGAGGCACGCCGGGCAATGGCGCGACTCGTCGAACCAGCTCCCGGCGAGGAGTGGTTGGGCCGCACGCTCACAGAGGATCTCCCGCTCCATGATCAGGTGCGCACCGACGCCGAGCTCGTCGAGCACCGCTTGGCGACGGCGCGGCCGCCTCGGGCCTGACCGCACGCGATCCAACGTCCTGCGCCCAGCCGTCGAGCTGATTCGTGGGATGCCGTTCGAGGGCACCAGCTACCTGTGGCCGGACGCCGAAGGGCTCACGTCGAGCCTCGTGTTGCTGGCGACGTCGGCGGCCTCCGACCTCGCTCGGCATCACCTCGCGCTCGGGCAGATCGACGCCGTGTTCTGGGCGACCGGGCATGCTCTGCGTGTGTTGTCGGGCCACGAGGACCTGATCGCGCTGGGATGCGCGCCCATGCTGCGAACGGCGACCTCGCCGGCGTCCGCCACGAGTGGCAGTCGCTACGAGCGGGTGATCGCGGGCGATCCGTGGAGCGACGGCGAGCCGGCGCCGAAGCTCGTCGAGCTGCGCCACCAATTGCTCTCGCCGGTACCCGCATCGGACTCGGCGGATTGACAGGCCCACCTTCGTGGACCATCCTCGTGGGCGGGCGGTATCACACCTTGGGGGTGTCGGGATGAGACGCAAGCTTGCTTCGGTCGTTGCCGTTGGTGTCCTGGTGAGCGGGCTGGTGGCCACTGCCGCTGGCGCCGCGCCCGCCGGCCCAGCAGGCGCGGACGATGACCGCTACGACGTCTATACCGGCACG
Source organism: Ilumatobacteraceae bacterium (assembly GCA_963722415.1). Lineage (GTDB taxonomy): Bacteria > Actinomycetota > Acidimicrobiia > Acidimicrobiales > Ilumatobacteraceae > JALOLG01. Next base: position 84,434 of record CAVRNI010000027.1, on the reverse strand, counting down.
CTCGACCCGCGCGAGCTCGGAGAAGCTGCGGGCGGCCGGGTTCGACCCGCTCGACATCAGCCTCGTCCGCCGCCACAGGCGGCGAGCTCGATGTCGAGGTCGTGAGTCAGCGGCGCCCAGGCGGATGGGCTCGCCGAGCAGGGCGTCGACCTCGAGCTGAAGGAGGTCAACGGTCAGTCCGCCGCCGAGCTGTCGACCCACCTCGCCGCCGAGGGCTACACGGTCTTCCGCCCCTACGGCGGACCCGGTGGCCTCAAGGAGGAGTTCGAGCAGATGGCCGCCGACAACCCCGGCATCGCCAAGCTGGTCGTCGATCGGCCAGACCGTTAACGGTCAGGACATCGTCGCGCTCAAGGTCACCCAGCGAGGCCACGCAAGACGTGGGACGGCAAGCGGCCGGCGATGCTGTTCATGGCGGCCCAGCACGCCCGCGAGTGGATCACGCCCGAGATGGTCCGCCGGCTGATCCACTACGTCGTCGACGGCTACGGCACCGACCGACGTCTCACCTACCTCGTCAACAAGACCGAGCTGTGGTTCGTGCCCGTCGCCAACCCCGACGGCTACGACTTCACGTTCCAGCCCGGGCCAGCGCCTGTGGCGCAAGAACCTGCGCGGACAACAACGGCGACGGCCGGATCACGACCGGGCGACGGCGTCGACCCCAACCGCAACTTCCCGACCAAGTGGGGCTACGACAACGAGGGCTCGTCGCCGGAGCCCGGCCAGCGAGACGTACCGCGGCCCGTCCCCGTCCTCCGAGCCCGAAACCCTGGCCCTCGACAGTCGTGTCGCCGCGTGGCTTCGAGTTCCTGATCAACTACCACTCCGCGGCCGAGCTGCTGTTGTACGGCACCGGTTGGCATGTGTCACGCCGACGCCCGACGACGTCATCTACGAGGCGATGGGCGGTGACGACGCCAACCCGGCGGTCCCGGCTACGACCCCGACATCTCTGCCGAGCTGTCCACGACCAACGGCGACACGACCGAGCACGTCTACAACGCCATTCGGATCGTTGGCGTTCATACCCGAGATGTCGACGTGCCAGACGGTCAGCGCCGCAGACCCGACCGACCCGTTCGAAGCCGACGACTGCAGCAGCATCTTCCACTTCCCCGACGACGAGGCGTCTGATCCAGGCCGAGTTCGCCAAGAACCTCCCGTTCGCCCTCGCCACCGTCCGCTCTGCGAAGCGACCCCGACAACCCCGTGTCGGTCGTCGGCCTGCGAGGCCCCCGACTTCGTCGTCGACAGCTTCGCCGTGTCCTACGGCGACCCCCAGACCGTCGCCGTCATTGCCCGTCGCGCACCAGTCGCACCAGCGCTTCAACTACCGCATCAACGGCGGCCACACCCACCGCATCGCCCATCGTCCGAGTGGCACGGGTGGCGAGCGCTACGGCGGCGAGTCCGACGTGTACTACGCCGAGTTTCGCGGCGAGGTCCACCGGGCCCCGAACCGGGCGACACCGTCGAGGTACCCGTTCACCGCCGTCGAAAACCAGCGCCCGCCACTGTCGAGAGCGACCACTTCACCTACACCGTGGCCGCCGGCAGTGGCGCCGAGGCGTCCTGATCGTCGCCAACGAGGATTACACCGGCGTCAACCCGACCTACCCGCCCGGCACCACCGTGCCCAACTACGCCGACGACTACCAGGCCGCGCTCGACGCCAACGGTGTCAGCCACCTCTACCTGGGACATGGACGCCCAGGGTGTGCCCCACCCGCTCGGCGTGCTCGGCCACTTCGGCGCCGTCGTGTGGGAGAGCGGCGACAACCGCCTCCCCCAGGACCCCGAGGACCTCCTCACCGACACCTTCCTGTTCGGCCGATGTCCGACGACCTGGCCGTCGCCGAACGGCAGCAATTCCTGATGCTTGTCCGTGCGCGACTACCTCAACGAGGGCGGCAAGCTGCGTGCACACGGGCGAGACCGCAAGTACACAGGCGTGCTCGGATCCACCGTCGGCGGCATCTACTACGGCCTCGACGGCGCCCCCGAGGAGGACGGCGTTTCTTGCAGGACTTCTTCAGCGACTGCCTGCTGCTGGCCGACGACTTCTCGCAGTACTACCTCGGTGCCTTCGCCCGGCTGCTCAACGGCCCCGAGTCGGTCGAGGCAGGGGCGCCGCTCTTGTGGGCACCGCGGCGCCGTTCGGCGGCCCCGCGGTGGGTCGACAACCCGCTCGACGAGGTGGGGGCGTTCACGCTCACCAGCGCATGCTCCTCCCTGCGGACCAGTTCCCGCTGTTCGCCGGCGAGAAGGCCGCCGACTACCTCCCGGCGGGGACCAACCCCTTCGGGCCCATCGAGGGCGAGCGCGTACGTGGTGATGCTCCACGCCGACGCCACGTACGCGGCATCGGGTGCACCGTCGACCTGACGGGGACGGCGGCGAGCGACGCGCCGGTGCTGGCGTTCTCGCTCAGCTGGAGCACCGAGCTCGGCTACGACCACGTCGTCGTCGAGGCGGCACCATCCGGAACCGTACGACTGGACCACGCTTCCGTACGCGGGCGGCCTCACCACACACCTGGCCACCCAGTGCGAGGACGAGTTGCTCGACATGCACCCGTTCCTGTCGCACTACCTGACCCTGGCCGACCCCGTGCGGGACGACCGGGACGACGGGGGCCTGGAACTCGTTCACCGGCGAGTCGGGATCGCTGGCAGCCGGTGGCGTTCGACCTGTCCGCCTACGCCGGCCAGCAGGTCGACGTGCGCATCAGCTACGTCTCCGACCCCAACACCGCGGCATCGGCGCCTTCGTCGACGACACCCGGGTGACGATCTACCGCCGGTGTTGTGGACGCCGACGGGTTCGAGGGCGCCACCAGCCTGTGGGCCCCCACCGGCCCGCCGCCGGGCAGCCCGGCCGGCCTCGGGCGAGTGGGTGTTCTCCACCGTGCTGATCGACCTGTCCGCCGGCGTCGCCACCGAGGACACGGTGCTGCTCGGCTTCGCATCGAGCGGCTCGCCGCGCCAGCCAGCAGGCCGCCGTCTCGCCGCATCATCGAGTGCCTGCTCGTCTGGCCGCCTCTCGCGTCAGGTGGGGCGCCGAGCTCGGGCGTGTGGCCACCTCGACCTGGGTGGCGTTGCGGCCTCGCCGATCGTGAAGCGGGCGATCACATGCACGATCACCTTGCTGCCCGCCTCGCCGCTGTCGGGAGCTCACCGATCAGATCGGCGCGCTCAAACCCGGCTCGGCCGACTCCTTGCCGCCCTCGAGCGCCCCTCCGAGCGGGCCTCCTCGTGGTACCAGCCGGTGAACGCCATCGCCACGAACGTGCCGTCGTCGAGATCGACCGCGATCGGTTCCTGGCCTGGTGCACGAGCCGGGCGCCGTCGTTGGCCACCTCGATCGCGATCGCTGCCGTCGGGCGGCCGACGATCGCGTCGCACGGTCGTGCAGCACGGTGTCGAGCTTCGCCCAGGGGCCGGGGGGCGGCACCCGCTTCCGTACGTGACCGAGGTGGAGCCGATGTCGATCTGCACGGCGGCGCGCCGGGACGGCGGTCCGGGAGTGGGCCGGTTCGGCGGCCTCGCAGGCGGCGACGGCGTGGGCCAGGCGTTCGGACTCGTCGGCGGTCAACGTGCCGCCGAAGTGACCGCGGCCGCGGCGCCTGTGGAGCGCCAGGCCTCGAACGTGTCGCCGTCGACCGACAGCCACTCGCCCTCCGGCACACCGGTGCGACCCCCTCCGCTGCGGTAGTAGCTGACCTTCATCGCGGCCGCACCGTCCACGTCCCGCCGCGGACGGCGGCGACGCGGTCGGCGAACTCCTGCACGTGGCGCGGTTGCACACCGTGGTCGTGCGGGTCGTGGACCCGGCTCGGGTCGCCCATCAGCGAGCCCGACGTGTACGTCAGCACCTGGATCGCGTCGTAGGCGAGGATCCCCATCGAGTCGTTGAGGTCGTGGGCGATGTCGGTCTGGCTGGTCGTGAACGCCGGCATCGGGCCGGGCGGCGGCTTGGCCGGCACGGCGACCGGCGGCAGGACGTTGTAGGCGGCGACGACACGCTGCGCGAACGCACCGATCTCGATCCCGCGGCCGGTCGTGGCGGCGAGCACGGCGACGTTGTCGCGGGCGACGATCGCGTTCTGCACCTCCTGGGCGATCTGCTCGGGCGTCGACCCGTCGGCCGGCGACCCGGTCTCGCCGACCGGCGGCTCGTTGCCGGTGATCTCGCGGTAGTCGCCGGGGTGCACCTGGTACTCGTCGCGCAGGCCGATCAGGTGGCCGTACTCGTGGGGGATCGTGTTGGCCGCGTCGTCGTCGGTGAGGAACCACTCGCCGGCGTTGGCCCGCCCGCTGCCGGTCTTGACGTCGACCACGTTGGCGTCGCCACCCGAGCCCTGCGTCAGCTCGAAGTCGATGAGCACCTCGTCACCGGTGTCGCTCACCGCCTTGTAGATGTTCCACGCCGCGGTGACGAAGCCGAACCAGTCGGGCGACGGCGGGTTGTTGCGGAAGTCGACCTTGGCGCTGCACAGGATCTGGTTGCCGGCGATCCGCCACGAGTAGCGCGACGCCGAGTCGCCGGTGAGGCCGGTGATCGAACCGCCCTGGTCCTGGCGCCACTCGCGGTTGACGAACCCGACCGTGGTCGCCGGGGCGTCGACGTCGAGGTTGTCCCACGTGACGATGTCGCCGACGCCCGACTCGGGGATCCCCTTGGTGCCCTGGTACGCCGTCGTCGCGTCGGCCACCGCGGTGCCCCACGTGCCGTCCTCGGTGATCGGGTCGAGGCCGGCGGCGAGGCGCACGATGTTGAGCTTCTGCTGGAACTCCTCGACGGCCGGGCCGGAGAGCAACCCGCCCGGTCCGACGGGCTGATGGAGCGACGTCCCGGCGACCTGCTCGCCGCGCGCCTCGGCGTCGACGCTCGCCACGTGCTCCTCGAAGCCGGCGGCGTCGAGCCCGCCTCCCGGCGCGGCGACCTCGAGCGCGTCCCACGTCGCCTGGTCGACGACGCCCGTCGGGGTCGCGCCCATCACCTCGATCTGGAAGCGCACCACCGCCATCAGCACGGCGATGTCGTACGTGGCGTCGATCGGCAGCGGCGGCTGCGCCATGTCGGCGGCGTTGAGCCGCTGCTCGAGCAACCCGACGTCGGGACCCTCGTCGCCGAGCGAGAACAGCGCCGGTCCGGGGATCGGCGACAGCAGCGCACCCCACGTGAGCGGGCCGATGATCCCATCGGGCACGAGCGCATGGGTCTGCTGGAAGGCGATCGTGGCGGCGCGCGTCAGCGGACCGAAGATGCCGTCGGGCACGAGCGGCGGCGCCGCGCCGTGCCCGTTGAGCAGCAGCTGGGCCTCGGTGACGGACTCGCCCCGTCGACCCGTAGCGGATCATCGGCTTGCTCGCCGGGTCGGCGGTCGCCGGCGCCCCCTCGCCTTCGGCGTCGGTGGGCGCCGCCTCGGTTCGAGGCCCGGCTCGGTGAGCGTGTCCTCCGCCAGCCGCTGCGGCCCGGTCGACGACAGCAGCTGCGTCAGCGCCGCGTTCCCGGCCGTGCGCTGCAACTCGAGGATCGCCGCGAACCGGTTGGGCGCCGGCGCCGATTCAGGCGCGGCGGTGTGCGTGGGGCCCGCGGGTCGGTGACGCGCGTGATCCATCGCGTCGACGGTAGTCCTGCGCCGGACCGCCGGTCGCCGGTCGAAGGCGCAGGCGGCGGTGCCCGAACGTCACCCGCCCGCTGCCCGGAGGGGAAGCGGCGCCGGCTCAGGCGGCCGGTTGGTCGGGACCGTCGGCGCGGATCCGCTCGACGTCGGCGATCGCGCCGCGCAGGTCGGCGAGCCACGCCTCGCTGTGCTTGTTGACGAGCCGCACGCACCACGCCAGCGCATCGGAGCGCGAACGTGCCACGCCGGCGCCGACGAGGGTGTCGAGCACGAGCCGTTCGGGCTGGCGCAGGCGGGTCATCACCGGCACGGCCAGGTGCGTGTACAGCACGGTGCGGTCGCCGATGCGCAGGCCCCAGGCGACCTTGCGGTCGAAGCGGTGCTCGGCCTCGCGGGCGATCGCCATCCGCTGCTCGCGGGTGTCCTCGCGGAAGCCGGCGATGCGCCCCTCGATCGCCTCGGTGCGGCTGGCGTCGTCGACGTCGTCGGCGAGCTCGGGCGCGGTGATCGTGAGGATCACGTGGATCTCCTCGCGATCGACGGTGACGGTCGGTGCGCCGGCCGATGTCCAGGCGTCGGGCAAGCGACCCGTGAACCAGGCCGTGATCGGGGCCTGCGGAGGATCGTTGTCAGCTGGCATGTAATGATCATTACACACTTGCAACATGATGGTCAACGGGCCGCGTCCGGCGACGCTCGCGGCGGTTCTACGATCGGCGCCATGACCCGGCGACCGCCGGACGACCCCGGTCTACCGCTCGCCTTCCACCCGCTGTCGAACGGCGAGTACGCGCCGTTGCCGCGCTCGGACGTGGTGGCCGAGGCGATCCGTCGCACCCTCGCCGTCGCCGACACCAACGCCCGCCGGCTGGGGATGTCGCGGCGGGCGTTCCTGCGCACGAGCTGTGGGATGGCGGCCACGCTGACGGCCCTCGCCGCGTGCAGCAGCGAGGAGGCCGCCAGCACGACGTCACGCGCCGCGCCGCCGACCGGCCCGGGCCAACGCGGGCCACGCGACACCGCGCCGGTCGGGTCGAGCGACACCGTGCCCGGCACCGGCGGCACGTTCACGCTGCCGCCGGAGTCGACGATCGAGGAGGCGGCGGCGACCACCGTGCTCGCCGGCAGCGAGTTGATCGTCGACGTCCAGACCCATCTCCTCGAGTACGAGTCCGGCACCGACGACGGCTGGGGGCTCGGGTTCCCGCAGGCGTCGTGCGGCGACGATCCGGCGCTGTGCATGGGGATCGACGCCTGGCTCGACCTCGTCCTCGGCGGCAGCGATACCGCGGTCGCTGTGCTGTCGGCGATCCCGGTCGTCGCCGACCCCGATCCGCTGTCGACGGAGGTGATGGAGCGCGCCCGCCGCCAGGTCGAACAGCTCGGCTGCGTCGGCCACGTCCTCATCCAAGGCCACGCCACGCCGACGATCGGTGAGCTGCCGGCCGCCCTCGACGCGATGGCTGCCACCGCGGCCGAGTACGAGATCGCGGCGTGGAAGGCGTACACCCACGAGGGTCCGGCGTGGCGGCTCGACGACGACATCGGCAACGCGTTCTGCGATCAGGTGCGCGCCCTCGGCCAGCGGGTCATCTGCGTCCACAAGGGCCTCGGTCCGGCCGCCGCCTCGCCGGTCGACGTCGGCCCGGCGGCCGCCAACCATCCCGACCTGACGTTCTGCATCTACCACTCGGGCTTCGAGTCCGCGGTCACCGAGGGCGAGTACCCCGGCGACGCCGCGGGAGCCGACGCCGGTGGGGTCGACCGGCTCATCGCCTCGGTGCGCGGCGCCGGGATCGGCCCGGGCGGCAACGTCTACGCCGAGCTCGGCTCGACATGGTGGAACCTGATCCAGCGTCCCGACGAGGCGGCCCACGTGCTCGGCAAACTGCTCGTGACGTTCGGGCCCGACAACATCCTGTGGGGCACCGACTCGATCTGGTACGGCTCCCCGCAGGGCCAGATCGAGGCGTTCCGCGCGTTCGAGATCACCCCGGAGTACCAGGAGCGATTCGGCTACCCGGCGCTCACGGCCGACGTCAAGGCCCGCATCCTCGGCCTCAACGCGGCGCGTGTGTACGGCATCGACCCGACGACGACGGCGTGCGCGCTGTCGGCCGCCGATCGCAGTGGCCTGCGCGCCGCCGCACCCGCTCGCACCCCCACCGGCCCGACCACGGCCGCCGGCGCCCGCGCCACGTTCGCCGCCGAGCATCCCTGGTTCTCCTGAGACGGTTTGTCGATCGGGCGGCTGGCGTCAAGAAAGCGTGCGGCGCGACACCCACATACCACACACCGCATACCACACACCGCGACCATCCAACCACGGAGGCTGCTCGCACTCTACGATGCCGCCGGTCGTCGAGTTGGGCATCGGCGCCTGGCAAGCGGGGGTTCGGATCGTGGGGGTTCACGAACAGGTCGGGCGCAGGCGACTCGCCGTGGCGCCGATGGGTTTGCACGCGACGCCAACGCGGGTATGTCACCGCGTGGGCGACCTCGGGTTGTCGTGGATTTCGGCCGCACCATGATCGGAACTGCGCCGTTGTTGACGTTCATCTGGGACGACGGGCTCGACGGCGGTGAGCTCATCGTGGCGCTGCTGTTCGCCACCAGCGCCGTGATCGCGATCTCGATGATCGTCGTCGTCCTCAGCGACAAGCTGTCCCAGGCGCGCGTGGCGTCGGCCGCCAGGTTGGCCGCCGAGAACGCGGCCCGCGAGACCAGTCCCGACCTCGCCATGCTCGCCGCCAAGCAGGCGGCCGCAGTCACGCTCACCGACGCCCAACGCTTCGGGCGACCGATGATCGTCGTCGACGTCTCGCGCTTCCAGTCGGCCGGCCTCGTCGAGGTCACGGTCGCGTGCACGGTCGCGCCGCGAGCGATCGGGCCGATCGATCGGGCGGTGCAGCTCCGCCAGGCCACCGCCTCGGCATCGATCCGTCCCGGCCTGGCGCAGCACTGACCGCCCCGGCCAGACGAGAGACACGTCGCGGGAGACGTCGACGACGCGTGCGTCGCCCGACCCCGAACTCCACCGCCGTCGGTAGGTTGGACCCGCCTGAGGAGGTCGATGACATGGCAGAGCTCTGGGGCGGCGAGACCCGCAAGGCGGTCGCGAACTTCCGGGTCTCGGGCGAGCCGATCCCCGCCAGCGTGATCCACTGGTTGGGCCGCATCAAAGCGGCGGCGGCGCGGGTGAACGCCGATCTCGGCCTGCTCGATGCCGACATGGCGGCGGCGATCGCGACCGCTGCCGACGCCGTGGCCGCCGGCGACCACGACGACCAGTTCCCCGTCGACGTGTTCCAGACCGGGATCGGGGACGTCGTCGAACATGAACGCCAACGAGGTGATCGCCGCCGTCGCCGGTGGCGGCGCCCACCCCAACGATCACGTCAACCTCGGCCAGAGCTCGAACGACGTGTTCCCGTCGGCGGTGCACCTCGCCGCTCTCGACGCGATCACCAACGAGTTGCTGCCGAGCCTCGACGTGCTCGCGTGGGCGCTGGAGGCGAAGGCGAAGGAGTTCGCTAACGTCGTCAAGGCCGGACGCACGCACCTGATGGACGCCGTCCCGGTCACGCTCGGCCAGGAGTTCGGCGGCTACGCGGCGCAGGTCCGCCAGGGCCACGCCCGGATCGACGACGCCCTCGCCCGCCTCGCCGAGATCCCGCTCGGCGGCACGGCCGTCGGCACCGGGCTCAACACCCACCCGGAGTTCGCGGCGCGTGTCCGGGAGCGGCTCACCGAGTCGACCGGTCTCGACATCCGCCCACCCGCCGACCCGTTCGAGGCGCAGGCCAGCCGCGACGGCCTCGTCGAGACGTCCGGGGCGCTCAAGGTCCTCGCCGTCTCGCTCACCAAGATCGTGAACGACCTGCGCTGGATGTCGAGCGGCCCGCGCACCGGACTCGGCGAGATCGTCCTGCCCGAGCTGCAGAAGGGCTCGTCGATCATGCCGGGCAAGGTCAACCCGGTGATCCCCGAAGTGGTGGCCCAGGTCGCGGCGCAGGTGATCGGCAACGACGTGGCGATCACGGTGGGCGGGATGCAGGGCAACTTCGAGCTCAACGTGATGGTGCCGATGCTGGCCCGCAACCTGTTGCAGTCGATCCATCTGCTCACGTCGTCGACGCGGCTGCTCGCCGAGCGCTGCGTCGTCGGCATCGAAGCGAACGTCGACGCGTGCGCGCGTCACGCCGAGAACACGCTCGCCACGGCGACCGCGCTCAACCCCTACATCGGCTACGACGCGGCGGCCGTGATCGTGAAGGAAGCCGCGGCGACCGGCCGCCCGCTGCGCGAGGTCGCCCAGGCCCACGGCGTCGCCGACGACGTCCTCGACAAAGCGCTCGACCTCCACCGCATGACCGGCGCCTGATTCCACCCCGTTCTCGTGAAGTTTCGGCGCCGTAGGGACGCCGAAACTTCATGAGATGGGCTGCGCGCTAGCTGTATTGGTCGAGGATGGTGCTCTCGGTGACGCGCTCGAGGGTCTCCTTCACGAGCAGTGCCGTGGCGGCGTCGACGCCGTCGACGGCCATCAGGTCCTCGATCGTGACCCGTTGCAGCTTCGCCAGCCCGCCGAAGTGATCGGTGATCGCGGCGGCGGTCTGGTGCGGCAGGCGGTGGACCCGGTGCAGCAGGCGGAGCCCCTTCGGCGCCAGCTCCTGCTCGAGGTCGCTGGAGTCGCCCTCGCGGTGCAGCGTGGCGGCGGCGATGCGCAAGTCGAGCACCTCGTCGTCGGTGAGGCGCGACATCTCCTCGAGCGTCTGCAGCACGTCGCCACCCGGCGGCAGGTAGTCGGCCACGACGAGGTCGAGCTCGTCGTCGATCTCGCCGTAGAGCTCGTCGAGTTGGAGCCGGAGCAAGCGGGCGTCGACGCCGAGCTCGATGATCATCGTCTCGATCTCGTCGGCGATGCGGTGCACCATCTCGCCGCGCTGCACGACGAGGATCACGTCGCGCAGCGTCACGACGTCTTCGACCTCGACCGCGGTCAGGTTGGCGATCGCGTCGTCGAGGCGCATCTTGTACCGCTCGAGCGTCTGCAGCGCCTGGTTCGCCCGGTCGAGCAGACGGCCGATCTCCTGCAGCTGATGCTTCGAGCCGCCGGCGTAGACGTTGATGACGCCCATCTCCTCGCTGGCGCTGATGACCGGAACGTCGAGCGACCGGGCGACGCGCTCGGCGGTGCGGTGACGGGTGCCCGTCTCGGTGGTGGGCACGGTCGGATCGGGGACGAGGTGGACGTTGGCCCTGGCGATGCGATCGCCGTCGGTGGAGATGATGATCGCGCCATCCATCTTCGCCAGCTCCGACAGTCGTTGCGGGCTGTACGGCGCGTCGACGAGGAATCCGCCCGAGCAGATCGCCAGCACCTCGCGCTCGTCGGACAGCACGAGCAACGCACCCGCCTTGGCGCGCACGACGCGGTCGATCCCATCGCGTAGCGGCGTGCCCGGCGCCACCCGAGCGAGCGCGTTGCGCATCTGCTCGTTGGCACCGCTGTACCGGACCGGCATGACGGAAGACTACTGGGCGCGACTGCGCACGCCCCGTGGCGGCTCGTCGTCGCCGGCGATCCCGGCCGCCGCCAGCGCCTCGGAGAGGGTCGACGACGCGGATCATCCGAATGCCGTCGACGCCGTTCGGGGAGTTGCCCGGCACGATGGCGCGGCCGAACCCGAGCCGCGCCGCCTCGCTCAGCCGGCGGCGCGTGTGGCCGACCTGACGCAACTCGCCACCGAGCCCGACCTCACCGAACACGGCCAAGTCGGCGGGCATCGGACGGAACGTCAGGGCGCTGACGACGGCCATGCACACCGCCAGATCGAGCCCTGGCTCGACCAGCCGAACTCCGCCGACCGTCGACACGTAGACGTCGGCGTTGCCGACCGGTTGGCGCGCCCGTTGCTGCAGCACCGCCAACAGCAACGCCAACCGCCCGCCGTCGACGCCCTGCGACGTGCGCCGCGCCGGTGCGTCGTACGGCGCGGCCGCGGTGAGCGCCTGCACCTCGACGACGATCGGGCGCTTGCCCTCGATCGTGGGCGCCACGGCCGAGCCCGGGATCCCGACGCGGCGGTCGGCGAGGAACAGCGCGCTCGGATCGGGCACGCCGACGAGCCCGCCGGCGGCCATCTCGAACAAGCCGAGCTCGTCGGTGGGGCCGAATCGGTGCTTCGTGGCGCGCAGCATGCGCAACGCGTGGTGCCGGTCGCCTTCGAACGACAGCACCGTGTCGACGACGTGCTCGAGGACGCGCGGCCCGGCGAGGCCGCCGTCCTTGGTGACGTGACCCACCATCACCACCGGTACGCCGCGCCGCTTGGCCTCGACCACCAACCGGTGGGCGCACGCCCGCACCTGCACGACGCTGCCGGGAGGTGATCCGAGCGTCGGGTCGGCGACGGCCTGGATGCTGTCGACCACGACGAGCGCAGGCCGCATCTCGTCGATGGCGGCGACGATGTCGGGCACCGCGGTGGCCGCCAGCAGCCACAGATCGGGGCGCACCGCACCGAGCCGCTCGGCGCGCAGCCGCACCTGCTGGGCGCTCTCCTCGGCACTGACGTAGAGCGTGGTGGCCGGCCACCACGCGAGGAGCTGGAGGAGCAGCGTGCTCTTGCCGATGCCCGGCTCGCCGCCGAGCAGTGTGACGGACCCGGGAACGATGCCGCCGCCGAGCACCCGGTCGAGCTCGCCGATCCCGGTCGGTTGCGGCCGGCCGATCTGGGTGTCGATGTCGCCGATCTGGACCGGCGTCGATGGGGCGAACGACGTTTCCGCCGGGGTCGCCTCGGGCGGCGCGGCGAGCTCCTCGACGAGCGTGTTCCACGCGCCGCACCCCGAGCACTGGCCGGCCCACTTGGGGTGCGAGGTGCCGCACTCGATGCACGCGTGGATGACCCTGGTCTTCGCCATGCCGACCACGATGACGAATGGGTGTGACGGCGAGGGGACAGGCCTCAGGTGACCGTGAACTCGGCCTGCATGCCGGCGGTGAAGTGCGGTGGTCCGGGCGGTTCCTCACTCTCGCCGACATTCGTGGCGTCGGTCGTGCCGACCGGGATGAAGCACAGCGCCGCGTAGCGGCCGGGCGTGAGCTCGAGCGTCTCGGTGTCGGTCTCGCCCTGGGCGCCGACGGTCGAACCGATGAACTGGACCTTGGACGAGGCGTCGTCCTCGAGGGCGAGGATCTCGCCGATGGTCTCGGTGACGTCGTCGTCGATCCGGAACACGACCATCTCGTGGATCTCCGCACCGTTGTTCGTGAACACGAACGACGTGCGACCGGCAGGCACCGATGTCGGGAGGTTCTCGAACGTGTACTCGACGGCAGACACCTCGATCGTGTCGTACCCGCACGAATCGGCGATGAACACGTCGACTCGTTCGTCGGCCGCGCGGTAGTCGGGGTCGGACGCGACGTCTTCAGCCGTGGCCAGGCTCGAGCGGACGAGGTCGGTCACCGTCGCGACATCGGGCGCGATTGCGGCGGGCGCGGCGGCGACCGACGCGGTCAGCAGTGGGTCGAGTGCCGTCCACGTGGGCGGCCGTCGCGGCGGCGATCTCCTCCGCCGTCGCGGTTGCGACGTCGACATCGGGGCCGCGGACGAACGTGGTCTCGGCGGTGACGAACGCGTCGCAGAACGCCTGCGTCGCGGCGTCGATCGCAGGCCCGGTCGTCGTCGGCGCTGCGGTGCTCGGGCCGGTGGCGGCGCTCTCGGTCGTCGGCGCCCCGGAGGAGCCCGCCGCGTCAGTCCCGGTGGGCGGCTGGTGCCGGTGTCGGGAGCCGACGTGCGGGTGGGTGCCTGCGTCTCGGTCCCGGGGTCGGTGGTCGCCGGCTCCGAAGTGTTCTCGGCGACTGCGAATCGGACGATGCGCCGGTTGCGTCGCCCTCGCTCGCCGCGCCGGCCTCACCAACTGCGCTCTCGGTGGTGTCCGTCGATCCTCGGCCGCCGGCAGGCACTGACTCGTAGGCGTCGTTGCCGTCGTCGCGGCATCCGGCACCGAGCATCGCGAGTGCGGTGACGAGGGCTCCGATGGCGATGGTCAATGGGCGACCCAGAGACGTGCACGGTACTACGGATCGTCGCCACGTCTACATCTGTTGACGTCTACGGCTAGAGTCACCGTGATGTGTCCGATGGTCAACACCGACGACCTGTGCGACTCGCACGAAGTGGCCCGCCTGCTCGGCCTGTCGCACCCCAACAGCGTGTTCGGCTACCTGCGCCGCTACCACGATCTGCCCCGACCGGTGATCAGCCTCGGCCGCGGGCGCACGGCGCTGTGGCTGCGTCCCGAGATCGTCGCGTGGCGCGAGCGGCGTCCGGGCCGGACGTCGCGATGAGCCGGCTGCGCGCCAACGAGCCCTGCTGGTGCGGCAGCCGGGCCAAGCTCAAGCGGTGCCATGGCGACCACGAGCGCTATCGCCGGCACGTCGTCCGACCGGGCGCGATCGGGCCGATGCGGTCGGTCGACGAGTCGATCGCCCGCCCGCCGTACGTCGGCACCGGCCGCCGGTCGCCACCGTCGAGTCGCCAGATCATCGCCGGCGACGCGCTCGTGCGCCTGCGCAACGCCTGCCGCGTCGCGGCCGAGGTGCTCGTCGAGGCCGGAGCAGCCGTGACGCCCGGCATCACCACCGACGAGATCGACGCGATCGCGCACGCCGCGTACGTGGCCCGCGGCGCGTACCCGAGCACGCTCGGGTACGGCACGTACACGAAGTCGGTGTGCACGTCGGTGAACGAGATCGTGTGCCACGGGATCCCCGACGATCGTCCGCTGCGCGAGGGCGACATCGTCAACATCGACGTGACCGCGTACATCGACGGCATGCACGGCGACACGTCGGCGACATTCGCGGTCGGCGGCTTCGACGCCCTCGACGAACCCACGCGGGCGCTCGTCGACACCACGCGCGAGGCGACGCTCGCCGGCATCGCGGCCGTCGCTCCCGGCCGGCAACTGCGCGAGATCGGACACGCGGTCGAGTCGTTGGCCTCGGCGCGCGGGTATGGCGTGGTGCGCGACTACGGCGGGCACGGGATCGGCGAGGTCTTCCACGGGCCGCCGCACGTGTCGCACGTCGACGCGCGCACCGATCCGCTGACGTTGGTGCCCGGACTGTGCTTCACGGTCGAGCCGATGATCACCGCCGGCGTGCACACGCACCACGAGTGGGATGACGGCTGGACCGTGGCGACCGACGACGGGCTGCCGTGCGCCCAGTTCGAACACACGGTCATCGTCACCGACGACGGCGTCGAAGTGCTGACGGTCACCGCTCGTGACGGCTGAACCACCCCCCGTTTGTGATCACTTTGTTATTCGGCCGCGCCTATATCCGCCCTGCTCACTCGTGCTAGAACGCACCTCCGACGGGTCCCGGCAGTCAGCGCAGGAGGGAAATCCGATGGCAACCAAGTCCCCATTGTGGGAAGGCGTCCAATGCGTCGCGCTCGTGACGTCCGACATGGACACGACGATGCGTTTCTGGCACGAAGTGCTGGGCGCCGAGATCGTGGCGACGATGTCGAACGATGCGTACCGCGCGTACTACTTCCGCGTCGGCGAGACGCAGACGGTCGCGTTCTTCGAGTACCACGGCGTCGATCACGAGCGGTACGCCAAGCCCGTCGGAGTCGCCTATCCACTGGCGTCGCAGTTCGACCATCTGTCGTTGAACCTCGAGAGCGAGGCTGCCGTGTTGGCGCTGCGGGCACGGCTCATCGCGTACGGCTGCGAGGTCTCCGAAGTCGTCGACCGCGGCATCGCCCGCTCGATCTACTTCACCGACCCGACGGGCATCGCGCTCGCCGCGTCGTGGTGGACGATCGACCTCGACGCCGGCAGCTTCGACGACCTCGAGCGGTTCCAGGACCCGATCCCGTTCCGGCCCTCGTCGAGTTGCAGACGACCGGGAAGATCGCCGCCACACCGCGGACCTCGCTCGTCGACGACGTCGTCCGCGAGCCGAGCAATTCACGCCCCTGATCCGCCGATCCGGACGCGGGATTCCCCGCGACGCCGACATCGGCAGCCCTTGCGGTGGCGGCCGCCCTCCATCAGACTCAGACGGTCCAGTCGGGACGGCACACGATCTGAGGGGGTTGTCATGCTGGGACGGTCCGGGCGCACCCGTGCGCTCACACTCGTCATCGGGCTCGTTGCCGCGGCAACGGTCACAGGCGTCGCGGGCATCGCCTCCGGAACCGTCGCCGCCGACGGTCCGAACGTCGGCACGCCGTGGATCGTGACCGTCGGTGACTCGGCGATCTCCGGCGAGGCCGGCCGATGGGCCGGCAACACCAACCAGTCGTCGAGCAAGGTCGACGCCGGTGGCGCCGACGCGTACTTCGACAACGCGTCGCGCACGGCCGAGCAGATCCCCGGCTGCCACCGTTCCGAGGCCGCCGAGGCCCACATCTTCGGCGGCGCCAACTCGCTCAACCTCGCCTGTTCCGGTGCGCGCACGTACACCCAGGCCGGCAGCACCGTTCAAGCCCGGCCTCGACTTCTACAACGGCGCCGGCGGCAAGGGACAGGCGCTGATGCTCCAGGAGTTCGCCGCGACCCACAACGTCAAGGCCGTCACCGTGCTCATCGGCGCCAACAACTTCGGGTTCGCCGACATCGTGCAGCAGTGCGTCACCAACTGGCTGACGTCACCGTCGTGGTGGAAGAACTACTGCTACGACGACTCGAGCATCTCGAGCCGGTTCACCGCCAGCGCGGTCGCGGCGCGCACCAACGAGGTCGCCGGGGCGATCCTCAACGTGGCCGCGGCCATGGCGGCCGCCGGCTACGACGCGAACGACTACAAGATCATCGTCCAGACCTATTCGTCGCCGCTCCCGCGTGGCGCCCAGATCCGCTACGCCGAGAGCGGCTGGACACGGCAGTCGGTCGGCGGTTGTGGCGTCTGGAACCGTGATGCCGATTGGGCCAACGACACCGCAGTCGTGAAGATGAACCAGGCGCTGACACAGGGCGCGGCGCAGACCGGCCTCGCCAACATCGTGATCCTCGACAACGTCGCCGCCCTCGACGGTCGCCGCCTGTGCGAGTCGGGCGTCGGGCTGCTCGAGGAGAAGGGCGTCGCGACATGGCAGAGCGCCGGTGCCGTCGACAAGACCGAGTGGGTGAGCCAGATCCGCACCGTCACGACGATCTTCGGTCCCTACCAGCTCCAAGAGGGCATCCACCCGAGCTACTGGGGCGAGCTGGCGTTGCGCAACTGCCTGCGGCTCGCCTACAACGGCGGCGCCGTCCGCGGTGGGCGCTGCGTACGCCAGGCCAACGGCCTCGTCGGCGGCGAGCCGATCATGCAACTGATCTAGGAAAGGCTGTTGCGCGACTTGAGCCGCACTAGCTGGCCACCAATCGTGCGTCGTGTCGGCGTCGAGTGCGCCGCTCGATCAAACGCGGCGCCTGTTGAGTTCGCTTGCGGCGGGCGCCGAGCACGAAGGCGATGAAGGCGACCGCCAGCACGATCCACACGATCAGAGCGATCATCGCCGCCGTGGCGAGCGGACCCGCCCACGAGCCACCTTCGGCCGGCCGTTGCACGGTCTGGGTGGTGACGCTGACCGACGACCCGTCGAGCGGTGCCGTCCACTGGAACACGTCGGGCTCGACCTCGGTGCCGGTGGTCGACACGAGCTCGCCGGGCAGGGCGACGCGGAACGTGACCGACATCGACTCGGCGGGCGTGGTCCCGCTCGCCGCGAACTCGTCGCCGAATGGCAGGCCGCCGACGGCCGCGATCAGGTCGGCATCGGCGAACGACTCGAACCCGTTCGGCAGCGTGAGCACGCCGTCGATCGCATTCGACGTCTGGTCGTCGACGGTGGTCCGGGCCGCGGCCATCCCGTGAACGGCGGGCCGATGCTGTTGAGCACGTTGGCGAGCTCCTGCGGTGACGACAACCGCATGCGTCAGCGTGATCTCGACGTTGCCGGTGTCGGTCGTCGTCGGGCCGTCGATCGTCCATCCGGCGGCGATCGCGTCGTCGAAGCGCAGATCGTCGACGAGCCCGGGGACCTTGCCGACCAGCTCGGCGTCGGCGACGGCGTGCACCGTCACGGTGCCGGTGCCGTCGGGGGCGATGACGACGTCGACCTCGACGTCGAGCCGGCATGCCGTGAGCGCGAGCGCGCTGATCACGATGAGGAGCACACGGCGGGTCACGACACTTCATTCTCGCAGGAGGTGACATGCCGCGCCGGCGCACCGGTGCCGCGAAGCGCCGGGCGGGAACCATCTCGGCCGCCGCGGTGTCGGGACTCGCGACAGGCTGTCAACGAGATGACCCACCGGCTCGAGCCAGGAACGACCGACGTCGTGCTCGTCGCTCGCGCCCGCAACGGTGACGACGAGGCGTTCGGTGAGTTGGTCCGCCGACATCAAGCGGCGGCCCTCCGGCTGGCGGCGCGGTACTGGGGTCGAACGAGGAGGCGCGCGACGTCGTGCAGGAGGCATTCGTGAAGGCATACCGGGCACTGGGACGATTCCGAGGTGACGCGCCCGTGCGGCCCGTGGCTGTTGCGGATCGTCGCCAACGAGGCGAAGAACTCGCGACGGGGACGCGCCCGGCGCACGCACCGCGAGGACCGTCACGGCGAGGCTGGCCGTCGTACCGCCGCCGGCTCCGGACGAGTTGGCGGCGCTCTCGATGGACGCGCGACATCTGCTCGACGCGCTCGCGACCCTCGGCCACGACGACCGCGAGGTGCTGGTCTACCGCTACGTCGTCGGGCTGTCCGAGACGGAGACCGCACACTCGATCAGTGTCCCCGTCGGCACGGTCAAGTCGAGGTCGTCGCGGGCGCTGACGCGCCTTCGCCACGGCGATGGGCGTCGAGGAGGATCGATGACCGGCCCATCGATGAGTGACACGGCAGTCTGATCGACACTGCTTGAGTCGAGCTCGGCGAGCAACTCGAACGCGACCTCGCCGGCGCGGCCGACGACCTGGCCGATGCGGTCGTGGCGAGGATCCGCGTCGAGCCGAGCGGCGCTCCGAGCACCACCGTGTTCGTGCACGGAGCGGGGCGCTGGTCGCCGGCCGCGGCGGTGGTGCTGCTCGTCGTGGTGCTCGTCGCCGTTCCGGGTCCGCGCCGCACGATCGCCACGATGGTTCGGCGTCGGCTCGGTGCGCATCGAGCCGTGCCGACGGCGCCGCCGTCCGCCGCAGCCGACAGCCGAGTCGGACACGCCGGTCACGACCGCCGCGACGGCACCGTGTCCGACCCGTGACCCGACTCGATCCGCTCGGTCTCGGCCCGGCCGTCGACGCCGCCGAGGCGGTCGCTGCGACGGGCCTGCCGCTCCCGGTGGCGACGTCGCTCGGCGACCCCGAGTCGTTCCACATCCCCGGCGGGCCACAGATCGTGGCGCGTTACGACGTAGACGGTCGCACGGTGCTCGTCGCCGTTCTCGCCGGGACGGCCGACGAGCCGGCGTTCGTGCAAGCAGGTCGCGACCCGACCAGGTCACCGCGGTCGACGTGCCCGGTTCCGACGGGGAGAGCACGCGCGGGCTGTGGATCTCGGGCGAGCCGCACACCTTCGCGTCTACTACCTCGACGCCGATGGTGAGCCCGGATTGGAGCAGCTGCGCCTCGCCGGTGACACCTTGCTGTGGGAGCGCGACGGAATCACGTTGCGCGTGGAGGGCGCCCGCGACCTCGCCGAGGCGCTCGAGATCGCCGGCCTCGATGGAACCCTGAGGACCGCCGTGGTGTCAGGACGGGCGTGAAGCGAATCGCGCCCTGGCTCCTCGTCCTGACCGTCGGTTGCACGACCGCGAGCGCGAGCGACGACGGAGTTCCCGTCGACGACGCGGTGCGAGTGGTCCGTCGACGATCTCGGAACGCTCCCGCCGGTGGAGTCCGTCGCCACGACCGCCGCCGTCCCGGCGACGTGCGTCCGACGACGTGCCAGGTCGAGCGACATCGTGGCGATCCGAGCGGATGGCGCGGTGCTACGGGTTCGCGACGGTCGGGTGGACATCGACGAGCATCCGGACGCCGGCCCGGTGTCGTCGGTCTCGACGGCCGGACCCTCGTCGACGCCGTCCCGCTCGCCGACGAAACGACCGAGGTCCACTGGGCGGATCTGTTCACCGGCGAGAAGCTCGGTCACGCGCTCCTCGACGGTGCGCATCTGGTGCCGACCGTCACCGACACCACCGGTCGGTTCGTGGCACTTGGTGAACGAAGCCGCGGCGCAGGTCGACGGGGCGATCGCGCCCGGACGTCACGTCGAGCACCATCGTGATCGCCGATCGGCGAGCTCGGCGAGCGGTACCGGACGACGCTCGACGGCAACTACTACCCGGAGGCGTTCGGCATCTCGGTCGACCCGAGCGGGGTACCCGACACCGTCTATCTGTTGGAGTACCTCCCAGCCGATGCACCCACCCACTACCGCGTCCGCGTGCTGCACACGGCTACTGGCGAGATCGGGCTCCCGGTCAACCTGCGCTTCAAGACGCAAGAGGTCGACGCGGAGATGGCCGGGATCAGCCGTACCCAGGTGGTGTCGGGCCACGACGGCGGGCTGGTCTTCACGCTCTACCGCGGCGTCGCCGGCGAGGGCGATCGCCACGGGTACGCGTTCGTCCACACGCTCGGGTTGGCGGGCGGTGTCTGGTGCCTCGACATCGCGCCCGAGATGGAGCTCGACACGCAGCCGGGCGCGCTCGTCGTGGCCGGTGATCGGCTCGTGGTGGCGAGCGCCAACGGCACGATCGGCAGCTACGAAATCGCGGCGGTGCCCGACCCGACCCGCCAACCGGTCATGGACGTCGTCACGCCACTACATCCATCCCGAGGGCGAGCCGGTGCTGGCGGCGACCGACGATCGGGTGTGGGTGGCGTGGGGCGACCTGCTCTACGAGCTGGACGCGATGACGCTGGACATGGTCACCTCCGAACCGCGCCGGGTCGCCCGAACGGTCAGCGCCCTGGCGGCGACCGACCGACGGGCTCGCTGATCGCCTATGCGACGGCACGATCGACTGCGGACGGCGTGACCATCGACGTGACAACGGACGTCGATCGACGTGACACCTGACGACGACGAGTCGAGCGGCCGACATCGTCGCCTTGTTCGTCGACGACGCCGGGTCGCCGTGATCGTCGTTGCGGTGATCAGTCGTTGGCGGTTGGTGGTGGCAGCTCTTCGCCGCCACCGCCGAGTCGTTGGTGGCGGTGGTCGCCAGCTCGACCGACGACGGCGGGATGAAGCCCTCGACGGCGGTGAACGTGAACCGCTGCTCACCTTCGTTGTCGGGGTCGTCCTCGACGTCGACGACGATGATCTCGCCGGCCGAGAACTCCTTGTAGAGGATCTTCTCCGACAACGTGTCCTCGATGTAGCGCTGGATCGCGCGGCGCAGCGGGCGTGCCCCGAGCATCGGGTCGTAGCCCTTGGCGGCGAGCAGGTACTTGGCGTCTTCCTTGAGCTCGATGCCGAGGCCCTGACCCTCGAGCTGGCCGACCAGCCGCTTGGTCATCATGTCGACCATCTGCACGACCTCGGCCCGCGACAGCTCGTGGAACACGATGACCTCGTCGATGCGGTTGAGGAACTCGGGACGGAAGTGCAGCTTCAGCGCATCCATCACCTTCTCCTTCATCCGCTCGTAGCTCATCGCCGCGTCGCCGGTGGTGAAGCCGACGTTGGCCTTGCGCAGGTCCTGGGTGCCGAGGTTCGACGTCATGATCAGCACGGTGTTGCGGAAGTCGACCGAGCGGCCCTGGCTGTCGGTGAGGCGGCCCTCTTCGAGGATCTGCAGCAGCGTGTTGAACACGTCGGGGTGGGCCTTTTCGATCTCGTCGAACAGGACCACCGAGAACGGGCGGCGGCGGACGGCCTCGGTGAGCTGGCCACCCTCTTCGTAGCCGACGTATCCGGGGGGCGAGCCGACGAGGCGGCTCACCGTGTGCTTCTCCATGTACTCGGACATGTCGAGCGTGATCATCGCCGCGTCGTCGCCGAACAGGAACTCGGCGAGCGTCTTGGCGAGCTCGGTCTTGCCGACACCCGTCGGGCCGAGGAAGATGAACGAGCCGCTCGGGCGCTTGGGGTCCTTGAGCCCGGCGCGGGTACGCCGGATCGACTGCGACACCGCGCCGATGGCCATCTCCTGGCCGATGATGCGCTTGTGCAGCTCGCCTTCCATGTTGAGGAGCTTGTGGGTCTCCTCCTCGGTGAGCTTGTAGACCGGGATGCCCGTCCAGAGGCTCAGCACCTCGGCGACGGCTTCCTCGTCGACCTCGTCGAACAGGTCGACCCCTTCGGCCTTGACCTCGACCTCTTTGACCGACTTCTCCTCGAGCAGTGACTTCTCCTGGTCGCGCAGGCGCCCGGCCTCCTCGAACTGCTGCTCCTCGACGGCGCGCTTCTTGGCTTCCTGGACCTCGTCGATGCGGCGTTCGAGATCGCGCAGGTCGGGCGGCGTCTTCATGCGCTTGATGCGCAGGCGGCTGCCGGCCTCGTCGATGAGGTCGATCGCCTTGTCGGGCAGGTGACGGTCGGAGATGTAGCGGTCGGCGAGGTTGGCGGCGGCGACGAGCGCCTGGTCGGTGATCGTGACCCGGTGATGCGCCTCGTACTGGTCGCGGATGCCCTTCAGGATCTCGATCGTGTGGGCGAGCGTCGGCTCTTCGACGCGGACCGGCTGGAAGCGGCGCTCGAGGGCGGCGTCCTTCTCGACGTGCTTGCGGTACTCGTCGAGCGTGGTGGCGCCGACCGTCTGCAGCTCGCCGCGGGCGAGCATCGGCTTGAGGATCGACGCCGCGTCGATCGCGCCCTCGGCCGCACCGGCACCGACGAGCGTGTGGATCTCGTCGATGAACAAGATGATGTCGCCGCGGGTCTTGATCTCCTTGAGCACCTTCTTGAGGCGCTCCTCGAAGTCGCCGCGGTAGCGCGAGCCGGCGACGAGGGCGCCGAGGTCGAGCGTGTACAGCTGCTTGCCGTGCAACGTGTCGGGCACGTCGTTGTTGACGATCATCTGGGCGAGGCCCTTCGACGATCGCCGTCTTGCCGACGCCCGGCTCACCGACGAGGACCGGGTTGTTCTTGGTGCGCCGGGACAGGATCTGCATCACCCGCTCGAGCTCGCGGGTGCGGCCGATCACCGGGTCGAGCTTGCGCTCGCGGGCCATCTGGGTGAGGTTGCGACCGAACTGGTCGAGGATCTGGCTCGAGCCCTTGTCGCTCGGATCGTCCTTGGTCGATCCGCCGACGTTGGCGCCGGCCGTGCCCGGCTCGCCGCCGCTGGCGCGGCCGCTGCTCGCCGGGCCCTGGTAGCCCGACAGCAGCTGGATCACTTGCTGGCGGACCCGGCTGAGATCGGCGCCGAGCTTGACGAGCACCTGGGCGGCGACCCCCTCGCCTTCGCGGATGAGGCCGAGCAGGATGTGCTCGGTGCCGATGTAGTTGTGGCCGAGCTGCAGCGCCTCGCGCAATGACAGCTCGAGCACCTTCTTCGCCCGGGGGGTGAACGGGATGTGCCCCGACGGCGACGAGCCGCCCTGGCCGATGATCTCTTCGACCTGGTTGCGGACGGCCTCGAGCGAGATGCCGAGGCTCTCGAGGGCCTTGGCCGCGACGCCTTCGCCTTCGTGGATGAGACCCAGGAGGATGTGCTCGGTGCCGATGTAGCTGTGGTTCAGCAGCCGCGCTTCCTCCTGCGCCAGCACGACGACTCGCCTGGCTCTGTCGGTGAAGCGTTCGAACATGTGAGTCGCCCTTTCCCGAACGGCGATTGCGTGTACTCACTCTATCGGTGGGCCAGAGTCTTGCTTGATGGTTAGGGGCGGATCGATCGTGTGACGGTGGCCATGCCGACGAGAGTGACGGCAGCGTGACGCAGCGTGTGTTCGCCGGATCGGCCGAATCCGCCTAGCCTGTCCGCGTGTCCGATGACGGGTCGACGTCTCCGCTGTTCGCGCTGCCCGGAATCGACGCCGATCGACGCCGGGTCGAGGCCGCGATGCGTGAGGCGGTGGTGACATCCGACCCCTACCTGACCGAGATCGCCTCGCACCTCATCGTCGCCGGTGGGAAGCGGTTGCGGCCCGTGCTCGCGATCGCCGCCGCCCAGGTGGCCGGTGCGACGGCCACCGACGAGGCGGTGCAGGGCGGGGTGGCGTGCGAGCTCGTGCACCTCGGTTCGCTCTACCACGACGACGTGATGGATGAGGCGTCGACGCGGCGCGGCGTCGACACCGTGAACGCGAAGTGGGGCAACCTGCAGGCCATCCTCGCCGGCGACTTCCTGCTGTCACGCGCGTCGGGCATCGCCGCCTCGCTCGGCACCGAGATCGCCGGGCTGCTGGCCAGCACCATCGGTTGGTTGTGCGAGGGCCAGATCGAGGAGCTCCGCCACACCTACGACACGGCGCGCGCCGAGGCGAGCTACTTCACCTCGATCCAGGGCAAGACGGCATCGCTGTTCGGAACGGCGGCCCGCATCGGCGGCATCGTCGCCGGCTCCGACCGCGAGCTCATCGACGCGCTCACCGAGTACGGCAACTCGTTCGGCATCGTGTTCCAGATCGTCGACGACATCCTCGACGTCACGGCGACGGAGGATCAGCTCGGCAAACCGGCCGGGCACGACATGGTCGAAGGGGTCTACACGCTCCCCGTGCTGCGAACGCTCGCGCTCGGCCGCTCGGTCTCCGAGGAGCTCGGCGATCTGCTCGGCCGGCCGCTC
Organism: Ilumatobacteraceae bacterium; assembly: GCA_963722415.1. Lineage (GTDB taxonomy): Bacteria > Actinomycetota > Acidimicrobiia > Acidimicrobiales > Ilumatobacteraceae > JALOLG01. The sequence continues at coordinate 60,052 of CAVRNI010000027.1, read as the reverse complement.
GAGATGGTCGAGCGCGACAAGGCGCTGGCGATCGTCCGCTCGAACGAGGGGGTCGAGAGCGCGGTCGCCACGGCCCGCCAGTACGTCGACGCCGCCGAGGCAGTGTGCGACCGGTTCCCGGCCGGCACGGCGACCGACGCGCTGCGCGCCGCGCCCGCCGCGCTCCTCGGCACCGTGTACACCCGCTCAGCCGGCTGAGTCAGGCGCACCAGATCAGGCGCACCAGTTCAAGCACGGGGCGCGACGCGGCTGATCGCGCCGGCGACGCGATACGCGAGCTCGGGCGGTCCGGCGAGCGACGGCCGCAGCTCGTTGGTGGCCAGGCGGACGGCGTGGCCGGCGACCGAGCTCCGCTTCGTGACCGTCCGCGAGAGACGGTTCATCATCGTCGGCCGACCCGCGAACCGGTCGAAGAGACGCCCGATCTTGAAGTACGTGCCGTAGTTCTCGGCGAGCACCGCCGGATAGCGCTGCAGCAAGGTGGCGTTGTTCTCGCGCAGTGCCTCGTCGAGCACGTCGCCGGCGATCCGTCCCGTCTCGTAGGCGTACTCGATGCCCGGCGCCGACGAACGGGTTGGCGCTTCCCGCCGCGTCACCGATGACGAGCCACGTCGGACCGGCCGTCGGGCCGACCGAGCCGCCCATCGGCACCCGCCCGCTCGCCGGCGCACCGAGCGGCGCGTCGGGCTCGATCCGCCATCGCTCGGCGATGTCGGTGGCGAAGTGCTCGAGGAGATGGGTGGTGTTGATCGCCCGGAACTCCTTGGAGGTCGACACGACGCCGACACCGACGTTGAGGGTGCCGTCGCCGAGGGGGAACACCCAGCCGTACCCGGTGATCGACACGCCGTTGCGATCGATGAGGTCGACCGTCAGCTCGATCGTCGAGGTGTCGTGGAGCGGCGAGGTGAAGTAGTTGCGGATCGCCGTGGCGTATGGCCACGTGCGCTCGCGCGACGTGCCCAGCGCGCGCCCGAACCGGCTGTTGGCACCGTCGGCGACGACGAGGTATCGGGCGCGCATCTCGGTGGTCGAGCCGTCCCGTTGGCGCACGACGACACCGCGCACGAAGCCTCGCTCGACGATCGGCGTGATGGCTTCGTAGCCGTCGAGGAGGATCGCCCCGGCCGCGACCGCGCGGTCGGCGACGAGCTCGTCGAGCCGGTCGCGCCGAGCGACGAGTCCGTACGACGGGAACACCGGGTGCGACGGCCAGCCGACCTCGACGTGGTTGCCGCGCCCCGTCAGCCGGATCCGATCGATGCGTTGAAACGCCGCCAGCGCGTCGGCGTCGACACCCAACTCGGTGAGCTCGTGAACGGCGCGCGGCGTGAGCGTGTCGCCGCAGGTCTTCACGCGTGGCAGCAGGCGCCGTTCGAGGATCGTCACGCGATGGCCGGCCGTGGCGAGCCGGATCGCGGCCGCCGCACCGGCGGGGCCGGCACCGATGACGATCGTGTCGACGATGTCGGGTGCCGCGTACGGGCCGGGGCGCGCGCGTTCGTCGCCGGCACTCGGATCGGCCGCGGTCACCCGGCGCCGGCGGGAGAACCGGGCGCCGGCGCGGTGCCGATCGGGATGATGTCCTCGACCGATTCCTCGAGCGTCGGCAGCGTGAAGTCGCCAGCTTCGAGACCGACGAAGATCTCGGAGTCCTCCGCGCACCACTTCGCGAACTCCGCCGCGTAGTCGGCCGTCGGGTCGGCACCGCCGAGCGTGTAGCGCTCGTGGCACACGACGGCCAGCAGCTCGGGATCGGTCAGCTCGCCGTTGGCCAGCTCGCCCCACGCCGGCATCGGCCCACGGGCCCCGGTCAGGTGCGGGCCGCCGACGCGATCGGGGTTGCCGTAGTCGGCGACACCGGCGATGTTGTAGAGCGCGGTGCCGAAGTAGACGAACCGCAGCTGGTCCTCGATGTGGGGGAACGTCGCCAGGACCTCGCCGTTGGCGAGCGGGTACCCCACGCCACCACCGCCCGTGGCGCCGTGGCACGACGCGCAGCTGCCGTACACCTCGGCGCCGATGCCGAGCGGCCCGCTGGCGGCGGCGGCTTGATCGGTGAGCGAGCGGACGTACATGAACCCCCACAGCGGGAGCAGGCAGAGCGCACCCATCGCCCAGAACGGCATCCGCCGGCGGGACTTGTACGCGGCGACCACCGGCGTGTCGGGCTTCGGGGGTGGCGGGCCCACCGGTGCCGGCCGCCGCGGCGCGAGCTGCCGGACCGGTCGCGGCCGGCGCCGCGGCCACCTCCTGTGATGTCGTCGCCGGCGTCGCGGCGGCGGGGGCTGCCGCGGCCGGTTCCCCTTCGGTCTCACCGCCGAGACCGAGTGCTGCGCGACGCTCGCGGCTTCGCTTCAGCAGGTGTTCGGGGATCTCGGTCACTCGCGTCCTCTCACGGCAGAGCTCTCATGACGTGCACCCACGATAGACGTCGGGCCGACCCCATTGTGAATCTGCTCGCGCGCATCGGACGCACCGGCTCCGAATGATCTGGATGCACTAATGCACAACCGCACCCAGCGGTCAGACTTGGATGCCACACTGAGGTTCGACTCGAAATGGATGACCTATGGACGCAATTTCGGTGCGTATCCGACCGGTGCCTGATCCAGCCCGGGGCCGCTTCGCCGGCCGTTCGGGAATGGTCTCGCCGGAACGCCCGGCGACTAGGGTTCTTCTCGCCAGCGTTCCCCACGAGTCCGTCCCCTCGGGCACACCAGCGATCTGAACAGGCACGACCGAACACCCGACCCGACCACCCGACCGGAACACGACAGGAGCAGCGAGAGGCAATGTCGCCATGATCGCCATCGACGCCCTTGCCGTCGACGTCGCCACCATGAACGTCATAGCCATCGACGTCCTGGAGTGGCCGGGGATGAACGTCGCCTTCCTCGTCTCGTTGGCCGCGTCGACGCTGATGACGCTCGCGGCCATCCCGTACGGCAAGCGCCGCCCGATCGGCACGCCCGTCTCGTGGGGCGAGGCGATGCTCGCGTCGCGTCTACTCGTTCGGCACGTTGTTCCTCGCCTTCGGTGTGGTGCCCCACCAGTGGATCGATCACGCCGACAAGAACCTCGGGTGGAGCCGGACGCGCATCGTGTACGGGCCGGGCGGCATCCTCAAGCCACAATCGCTCGGCGGGTGGAACCCGATCACGCTCCAGTACGAGGCGATCCGCGACATCGTCGTCGTCATCATCCACGTCTACTTCTTCGGGTTGCTGATCTTCATCTGGATGTGGTGGCAGAAGCGCGGCCAGACCACCACCACCGCGATCGAGACGAGCACCTACGGTCGTCCGCTGGTCAGGAAGGCATGACCGATGGCGCGCACTGATGCCAACCCCCCGATGATGCCGTACACCGACGAGTACCAACTCGTCGAGGTCGATGCCGACTACCTCACCAAGGCCGTCAAGCCGAAGCAGTTCATCCACATCGACCAGACCGAATGCATCATGTGCGAGGGATGCGTCGACATCTGCCCGTGGAAGTGCATCCACATGGTGACGCCCGACGCGATCGTCGAGGCCACGGGCACCGAGCAACCCGGCGACGACCCGTCCGACAAGGTCGTCTTCATCATCGACGACGACATCTGCACCCGCTGCGCGCTGTGCGTCGACCGCTGTCCGACGGGTGTCATCATCCTCGGCAAGGTCGGCCCGGCGAGTGCCGGCGGCGACCAGCACGTGCGAACCGCGAGCCACGGGTACGCATACGGCATGAGGTTCTGAGGACTCCCAGGTAACGAGAGAAGCACGACCAACGACCATGGCCAAGATCATCGACGAACAGCCCCGTCCGACGCTGAAGGACCGCGCCAACAAGATGATGAGCTCGGTGCAGGGCAGCCAGGTGTGGAGCAGCATCTTCCGGCCCGGCTCGATCTTCCGCAAGGGCTACACCGACAGCCCCCGTAACCGCAGCTACGTGATCATGAACTCGGTGCTGTACCACCTGCACCCGGTCAAGGTGAAGCGTCACGCGGTCAAGGTCAGCTACACGCTCTGCCTCGGTGGTCTCAGCTTCTTCCTCTTCATCCTGCTCACCGTCACCGGCATCTTCCTGATGTTCTTCTACCGACCGGAAGCGACGGCGGCGTGGGACGACATCTCCAACCTCCAGACCTCGGTCACGTTCGGGCTCCTCGTGCGCAACATGCATCGATGGGGCGCGCACCTGATGGTGCTCACGGTCTTCCTCCACATGGCTCGCGTCTTCTACCACGGCGCCTACAAGCCGCCCCGCGAGTTCAACTGGGTGATCGGCGTGATCCTGCTCACGCTCACACTGCTGCTGTCGTTCACCGGCTACCTGCTGCCGTGGGACCAGCTCGCGCTGTGGGCGGTGACGGTCGGCACCAACATGATGGGCTACACGCCGGTGTTCGGCCAGGACGTCAGATTCGTGCTGCTCGGCGGCAGGGAGATCGGTGCCGAGACCCTGTTGCGGTGGTACGTGCTGCACGTGCTGTTCTTCCCGTTCATCATCGTGATCTTCATGGCCATCCACTTCTGGCGCGTCCGCAAGGACGGCGGAATCTCGGGACCGTTGTGATGGGAGGTCCACGATGACTGAGATCCCCGAACATCTGCTCAAGCGGGCGAAGGAAGCGCGCGAGAAGGCCGCCGCCGAGGAGGCTCCTGCCGCCGCGGCCGAGACGCCGGCGGACGCCGCGGCCGGCGCGGGCGAAGAGGCGGCCTCCGACCCGCGGATCCCTGCCCACCTGCTCGAGCGCAGCCGGGCGGCGCGATCGAAGACGGCCGACGACGCCGGCGAGAGTGAAGGTGGCGGCGCGGTCGCCGTCGCCGACAAGGTCGGCGCCGTCGTCACCGCCGCACCCGGCGGCGGCAGTGTGCCGCTCGGCGCCGGGCCCGGCGGGCACACCCAGCGGCTGCTGACCGTCGTCAAGAGCGGGTCGATCCAGGAGGTCAAGGCCGCGCCCGATCGACAAGGTGCACACATGGCCCCACCTGCTCGCCGCCGAGTTCGCCGCCTCCCTGTTGTGCACCGCGTTCACGTTCCTGTTCTCGGTGTGGGTCAACGCCCCGCTGCTGCAACTCGCCAACCCGAACCAGACACCGAACCCGTCGAAGGCGCCGTGGTACTTCCTCGGTCTCCAGGAACTGCTCACGATGTTCCACCCGATGATCGCCGGCGTGACGATCCCCGGCGTCGGGCTGATCGTGCTCATCTTCGCTCCCGTACATCGACAAGAACCCGTCCAACAAGCCCGAGGACCGCAAGTTCGCGATCTCGCTGATGACCGTCCACCTCATGTTCTGGGCCGTGCTCGTCATGATCGGCTCGTTCTTCCGTGGTCCGGGCTTCAACTTCACCCTGCCGTGGCGAGACGGCCTGTTCTTCGAGCTGTGATCGCGCACGAGAGGAGATCGCCAGCATGAACGCCACCAGCATCATCGTGATCGCCGTCGCCGTCGTGGTCGTGCTCGGGATGATCTCGTTCGTCACGTTGGCGCGCCGCTCCGACGTCCGCGGCGCCGGCGCGCTCAGCGCGGAGACCCGCCAACGCGACCGTGCCGCACGTGCCGCCCGGCCGGTCGAGGCCCGTCGCGCAACGCGGCCGAGGCCGAGGCGGAGGGTGTGGTCGCACGCACCGGCACGACGCTGGTGCGCCGCGAACCGGCGCCGCTCGCGCCGTGGGTGCCGCCCGACCCCGAGGCGATCGGCGTCAGCCGGCGGATGTTCTTCAACCGCGCCACCGTGGCGCTGATGACCGCCGGCATCGCCACGTTCGCGGCGGCGAGCTTCGTGGCGTTCCTCTGGCCGTTCAAGACCGGTGGCTTCGGTGGCAAGGTGGCGGTCGGCAACATCGACGACATCAAGGCGGGCATCACCGCCGGGAGCGGCTTCTTCTACGCGCCCGAGGCCCGCACCTGGATCACGGCCTATCCGCCCGACGCGATCCCGAAGGCCGAGGCGATCTACTCCGAGCTGATCCTCGCCGGCATGCGCGCCGGCATCGTGGCGCTGTACCAGAAGTGCCCGCACCTCGGCTGTCGTGTGCCGCAGTGCGTCAGCAGCCAATGGTTCGAGTGCCCGTGTCACGGGTCGCAGTACAACCGCGTCGGCGAGAAGAAGGCTGGCCCGGCACCGCGCGGCATGGACCGCTTCCCGGTCACGGTCGCCGGCAACGGCGACGTCACGGTCGACACCGGTGTCGTGGTCAACGGCCCGGCCGATCGGCACCAACACCACCGGCCAGGAGGCCGAGGGGCCACACTGCATCGGGCAGTCGGAGCACTGATGCCGGCACTTGCCACGACGTCGATCGCGTGGGTCCTCCTCCTGATCATGGTGGTGGGCTGGATCGTCTACGCCGTCGCTCAACGCCGGCGCCGCGCGCCGCGAGCTCGGCTCGGAGATCGAGCTGGCGGCCAACCGCAAGCCGTACCTCGACGACGAGGCGCTCGAGGGTCGGCGGCTCGAGATGCTGCAGCTCTTCAGCCTGGTCATGCTCGTGATCATCGTCATCGGCCTCCCCCTGTACTGGATCCTCGAGCCGTCGCGGATGGCCGGCGCGACCGAAGGCAAGGAGAACCGGTTCATCCACTGGGGTGAGCGGCTGTTCGCGCCGACCGGCACGTACCCGGAATCGTTCAACTGCGCCGGCTGCCACGGCGGGATGAAAGCCGCCGGCGGCGTCGCTCCGTTCAACATCACCGACGGCCGCACCGGTGAGGTCAAGCGCCGTCGAGTGGTACGCGCCGGCGCTGAACACCGTCTTCTACCGCTTCGACGAGGAGGAGGTGCGGTTCATCATCGTGTACGGCCGGGCGTTCTCACCGATGTCGCCGTGGGGCCTCGAGGGCGGCGGTCCGTTGAACGCCCAGCAGGTCGACACGCTGCTCGCCTACATCGCGAGCATCCAGATCGAGCGCGAGAACTGCGGGGAGGGCGAAGCCGATCCGCGGCTGTGCGACTCCGGTCACCTCCCGGCCGAGGATCAGGCCGACATCGACGAGCTGGCGAACCGCGCCGTCGAGGACGGCGAGTACGCGAGCTACGGCGAGGCGCTGTTCAACCTCAACCTCGCCAGCGGCGCGTACAGCTGCGCGAGGTGCCACACCCCGGGTTGGAGCTGGGGCGATCCGGGTGTGCCGGGGCAGGGCGCGTTCGGTTGGAACCTGACCGACGGTGCCGTCGACACCCACTTCCCGGACGAGGACGACATGATCGACTTCATCAAGAGCGGCACTGAGCTCGGCGCCAAGTACGGCACCCAGGGCCAGGGCAGCGGGCGCATGCCGGGCTTCGGCCGGATGCTGACCGACGAGCAGATCGAAGCCATCGTCGGCTACGTGCGGAGCCTCTAGGGATGAACGCGTTGCTTGCCATCACCTGTAGATCCACGCCATCGTCGACTTCGTGCGGAGCCGTCCGCATGAACGCGCTCCTTGCCATCTCCTGGGAGCCCGAGCTCCGCGGCATCCTGATCGTCATCATCGCCTTCGTCACGTTGTGCGGCAGCATCTACCTGGTCCTCGGCACCAACCTCGGCGTCCGGCTCGGCTTCCTCGTGGCGTTCAGCGGGTTGGCCGGGTGGATGGCGCTGATGGGCGCGGATCTGGTGGATCTACGGCATCGGGCTCAAGGGCCCGGAGCCGTCGTGGGAGGCGATCCCCGGCCGGACCGTGATCCAGGACACGGCTGCGCTGCGCAGCGCGGGCGTGCTCGACACGCTCCCGACGATTCCCGAGGGTTCGTCGTTCCGCGAGGAGGCCGATCTCGATCGCCGAGCAGTTCGTCGACGAGGGCTGGGTGCAGCTCGAGGAGTCGGAGCCGTCGTTCGGTCAGGCCGGGTCGTCGGCCGGGGAGCTGCTCGTCGAGACCGACACGTTCGCCACCGGCGAGTTCCAGGTGGAGCGCGTGTTCGACACCGGGGGCGAGCGCTTCCCGAAGATCAACGACAGCCTCGATTTCCTCGCCTTCTTCCACAGACCTCACTACGCGGTCGTCGAGGTCGCCCCCCTCGAACAGCTCCAGGCGGAACCGGGGCGGGCGCCGACGCCACCCGAGATCGACACCACCCGACAACACCAGTACGTCTACATGGTCCGTGATCTGGGCGCGCGACGACAACCAGCTGCCCTGATCACGCTTGGATCGTCGACGGTGTTCTTGCTGCTCTGCTGGATGATGCACCGGCGCGACCGGGTCGTCGCCGAGAACCGCAGCCGACAACTGGTGCCGGCGGGTTGACCCGATGGGCCAGTACTTGCCGATCGTGGCGCTGCTCGTCCTCGCCGTCCTGTTCAGCTGTCCTGAGCTTCGTCGCGTCGCGGTTGCTGGCGCCGCGCCGCCCATCGGCGGCCAAGGAAGCGCCGTACGAGTGCGGCATCGTGCCGAGCCGCGAACCGCCCGAGCGCTTCCCGGTCAGCTTCTACATCGTGGCGATGCTGTTCATCATGTTCGACATCGAGATCGTGTTCCTGTACCCGTACTCGGTCGAGCGCGGCACGCTCGGCGTGTTCGGGTTCTGGGCGATCGCCGGGTTCTCGGTGATCTTCTTCTTGACGTTCGTGTACGAGGTCGCCCGCGGCGGGCTCGACTGGGGACCGTTGCACGACTACCGGAACCTCGAGGCCGATGCCGCGATGGTGACGCCGGAGCGCACGGCCGCGTCCACCATCCGCCGGGTCGGTACCGAGGGCCGCGTCGGGTCGACGCTGGAGGAGCGGGCACCGGGGAAGCCGCGTAGAGGAGGCAACGTGGGTCTTGTCAACGATGTGCTCGACGACGGCCTCGGTGGGCTGACCCACAACATCATCACCGGCAAACTCGAAACGCTCGTGCAATGGGCGCGGTCACGTTCGTCGTGGCCGGCCACGTTCGGGCTCGCCTGCTGCGCGATCGAGATGATGGCCACCGGTGCCGCGCACTACGACCTGTCGCGCTTCGGGATGGAGGTGTTCCGGGCGTCACCACGCCAGGCCGACATCATGATCGTCGCCGGACGCGTGAGCCAGAAGATGGGCCCCGTGCTGCGGCAGGTGTACGACCAGATGATGGAACCCAAGTGGGTGATCTCGATGGGCGTGTGCGCATCGACGGGCGGCATGTTCAACAACTACGCGATCGTGCAGGGTGTCGACCAGATCGTCCCCGTCGACGTGTACGCGCCCGGCTGCCCGCCGTCGCCCGAGACGTTGATCCACGCCATCGAGACGCTCCACCAGCAGATCGAAGACGGCGAGCTGATGAAGCGGCGCGACGCCACCGGCGGCGGTGCCAACCTGCACGTCCAGGAGATCGCTCCAACCGCCGTCCCCGTCCTGCTCGGATACGCGCTGACATGTCGGGCGGACGACGAGATACGACACGGTCGCGGTCGAGGACACCGGTCGAACCGCGCTTCGGTGCACGGCTGTGTGATCGTCGAGAGCTGCGGTCAGGACGTCGTGCACCCGACACGCGAGCAGTACGTCGAGCTCGTGCAGCGCCTCGCCGACGACGGGTACGTGATGTGCGTCGACCTGACGGCCGTCGACTACCTCCAGTTCATGGAACGGTCACTTCCCGAGGGGATCAGCCCCGAGCGTTTCGAGGTGGTCGTCAACCTGCTCGATCTCGCCAATCGGCGCCGCCTCCGCCTGCGGGTACAGGTGCCGGAGGACGACACGGTGCTGCCGACCCTGTTCGACATCCACCCCGGCACCGAGGCGATGGAGCGCGAGGTGTTCGACATGTTCGGCATCGTGTTCACCGACCACCCCGACCCGTCGCGCATCCTGATGCCGGAGGACTGGGACGGCCACCCGCTCCGCAAGGACTACGAGGTCGGCGAGATCCCCGTGCAGTTCAAGGGCGCCCGATCATGACCGTGATCACCGACGAGGGCGCGCAGGAGCTGCGGTCGAGGTCGGAGCTCACCGCCAAGGAGTTGCTGCGCGAGGTCGGAGCCGTCCTGCGGATGAGCGAGGCCGAAGCGGCGCAGCTGGGCGCGGTCGAGCTCGACGTCACCACCGACGGCGACGTCGAGACCGACGCGGCACTCGATGCCGGCCAGACGATGATCATCAACATGGGTCCGCAGCACCCGTCGACCCACGGCGTGCTGCGACTGATGCTCGAGCTGCAGGGCGAGACCGTGCTGCGCTGCAAGCCGATCATCGGCTACCTGCACACCGGCATGGAGAAGACCGGCGAGAACCTCACGTTCATGCAGGGCGGCACCAACGTCACGCGCATGGACTACGCCAGCCCGATCATCAACGAGCTGGTGTTCTCGCTGGCGACCGAGAAGCTGCTCGGCATCGACGGCGACATCCCCGAGCGGGCGACGTGGATGCGGATGCTGCTCGAGCGAGCTCAACCGCATGGCCAGCCACCTGCTGTTCATGGCGACCAACGGCTTGGACCTCGGCGCGGTGTCGATGATGATCTACGGCTGGCGCGAGCGCGAAGAGGTGTTGCGCTTCTTCCAGAAGGTCACCGGGCTGCGGATGAACCACAACTTCGTGCGCCCCGGCGGCGTCGCCGCCGACCTGCCACCCGGCTGGCGCGACGACGTGCTCCGGATCCTCGACGTCGTGCCGGAACGGCTCGACGAGTACGACACGTTGCTGACCGGCCAGCCGATCTGGCGTGAGCGCCTGCAAGGCGTCGGCGTGATCACCCCCACCGAGGCGATCGCGCTCGGCGCCACCGGGCCGATCCTGCGGTCGACCGGGGTCGAGTGGGACCTGCGGCGCGACATGCCGTACCTCCACTACGACGAGGTCGAGTTCGACGTCATCGTCGGGTCGTACGGCGACTCGTTCGACCGGTACGCGATCCGCCTCAACGAGATCCGCGAATCGATGCGCATCGTGCGCCAGGTCCTCGACCGGATGCCGACGGGCGACTACCGCATCCAGGACAAGAAGGTCACGCCGCCTCCTCGCGTCCGCATCGACGAGTCGATGGAAGCGCTGATCCACCACTTCAAGATCTTCACCGAGGGCTTCAAGGTGCCGGCCGGCGAGGTCTACGTCGCGGTCGAGAGCCCGCGTGGCGAGATCGGCTGCTACATCGCCAGCGACGGCTCCGCCACCCCGTACCGGATGCACGTGCGGGCGCCGTCGTTCGTCAACATCCAGACGCTCCCGCACATGCTGCGCGGCGGCCTCGTCGCCGACGCCGTCGCCGCGATCTCCAGCGTCGACCCGATCCTCGGCGAGGTCGACCGATGAGGTTGAGCGACGCCAACGTCTCGGTCGCCAAGGAGATCATCGGGCGGTACCCGCGGTCCGAAGTCGGCGCTGATCCCGATCCTCCACCTCGCCCAGGAGCAGGACGGGTGGCTCAGCAACGAGGCGATGGCGCACATCGCCGAGCTGCTCGACATCACCTCGGCCGAGGTGTACGGGACGGCGACGTTCTACGAGATGTTCAAGTTCGAGCCGGTCGGCACGTACTGCATCAACATCTGCTCGAACATCTCGTGCCAGCTGGTCGGCGCGTGGGAGCTGCTCGAGCACGCCGAGCACACGCTCGGCGTCAAGGCCGGCGGCACGACCGGCGACGGCATGTTCACGCTCGAGGACGTCGAGTGCATCGCGGCGTGCACCGAGGCACCGGCGCTGCAGATCAACTACCGCTACCGCAACCGGGTGACCCACGCCGAGTTCGATCAGCTGATCGACGACCTGCGCGCCGGCACGCTCGCCGACGAGATCCCGCCGCACGGCACGCTCGCCCACGTCTATTCACGCTCAACACGTCGAGGCATCGCAGCTGCACCGAGGCACCGGCGCTCCAGGTCAACTACCGCTACCGCTACGGGGTGACGCACGCCGAGTTCGATCAGCTGATCGACGACCTGCGCGCCGGCGCCTTCGCCGATCGAGTCACCGCAACCGGCGACGCTCGCCGGTGCGTCAACGCACACGCAGAACTGGGCCGACCGGCCGGCTCGCGAGCGAAAGTCGACGCCAGATGACCGACGTTCCCTCGTTCCACGTGCCGGGCCTGGTGCCCATCGGGCCGAAGCTGATCACCACCCGCTTCGACGTCGCCGACGGCTACACGTACGACGGCTACGTCCGCACGGGCGGCTACACGGCGTTGCGCAAGGCGCTCACGTCGATGACGCCCGAGGAGGTGCACACCGAGGTCAAGACGTCCGAGATGCAGGGTCGCGGCGGCGCCGGCTTCCCGGCGGGCACGAAGTGGGGCTTCCTGCCGCCGGGCGTGTTCCCGCGGTACGTCGTCGTCAACGGCGACGAGAGCGAACCCGGCACCTACAAGGACCGGCTGCTGATGGAGCTCGATCCGCACCAGCTGATCGAGGGCACGCTCATCGCGTGCTACGCGATCGGCGCCGCGCAGGCGTTCCTCTACGTCCGCGGCGAGATGGCGCTCGCCCAGGAACGCATCGCCCAGGCGCTGAACGATGCCTACGCCAACGGTCTCATCGGCACGAACATCCTCGGCACCGAGTTCTCCGTCGACATCACGCTCACGTGGGGTGCCGGCGCCTACATCGTCGGCGAGGAGACGGCGTCTGATCGAGAGCCTCGAGGGCGAGCGTGGCATGCCACGGCTCAAGCCGCCGTACTTCCCCGCCGCCAAGGGCCTGTACATGCAGCCGACGATCGTCAACAACGTCGAGACGCTCGCCAACGTGCCGTGGATCATCAACGAGTCCGGACAGTCGTTCCACGACATCGGCGCGCCGACGTCGACCGGCATGCGGATGTTCGCCGTGTCCGGACACGTCAACCAGCCCGGCGTGTTCGAGGTCCCGAACGGCGTCACGACGTTCCGCATGTTGATCGAGGCGCCCGAGTACTGCGGTGGTGTTCGCGAGGGCCGCAGCGTCAAGGCGTTCATCCCCGGCGGCGCCAGCGCGATCTGGTTCTTCGACGAGCACCTCGATCTGCCGCTCGACAAGCCGACCGTCGACCAGGCCGGTTCGATGCTCGGCTCGGGCGCGATCGTCGTGATGGACGACACCACCGACGTGGTCGCCGCCTGCTGGCGGATCGTCCGCTTCTTCGCCCGCGAGAGCTGCGGCAAGTGCACGCCGTGCCGGGAGGGCACCACGTGGCTGGAGCGGATCCTGTACCGGATCCTCGACGGTCACGGCCGGCCCGACGACATCGACACGTTGTTCGAGGTCTGCGAGTCGATCAGCCCGGGCATCGCCTGGCCGCCGCGCCAGACGACGATCTGCCCGCTCGGCCCGTCGGCCGTGAGCCCGATCGCCTCGGCGGTGCGTCGCTTCCCGCACGAGTTCGAGCACTACATCGAGCACGGCCGCCCGATCGACGGCGTCGTCCGCCACGCGATCCACGGAGCGGGGGTGATGCGCCGATGTCTGACGACGATGCGACGACCGACGACGACTGACGCGACGCCGACGAACCGGAACCGCCGCCCAAGACCACCGTCACGGTCACCATCGACGGCGTGGCCCACGAGGCGCCGCCCGGGCAGCTCGTGATCGAGGCGTGCGACGACGCCGGCACCGTACGTGCCGCGGTTCTGCTACCACCCGCGCATGACACTCGGTCGGCATGTGCCGGCAATGCCTCGTCGAGGTCGAGGGGCCGCGCGGTCCGATGATGGTGGTGTCGTGCATGACCCCGGTCGCCGAGGGCCAGGTCGTCCGCACCGCGACCGACAGCGTCAAGCGCGCCCAGGAGGGCGTGCTCGAGCTGTTCCTCGCCAACCATCCGCTCGACTGCCCGGTGTGCGACAAGGGCGGCGAGTGCCCGCTCCAGGACCAGGCGATCAGCCACGGTCCCGGCGAGAGCCGCTACGTCGAGCAGAAGCGCCACTTCGAGAAGCCGATCCCGATCAGCGACCTGGTGCTGCTCGACCGCGAGCGCTGCATCCTGTGCGATCGCTGCACCCGCTTCGCCGACGAGGTCGCCGGCGACAAGCTGATCCACTTCGTCAGCCGCGGCAACGACACCCAGGTGATGACGTTCCCCGACGAGCCGTTCGCGTCGTACTTCTCCGGCAACACCGTGCAGATCTGCCCGGTCGGCGCGCTCACCGCCACGCCGTACCGGTTCAAGGCCAGGCCGTGGGACCTCGAGCAGGTCGAGAGCACGTGCACGACGTGCTCGGTCGGCTGCCGGGTCGTGATCCAGTCGAGCCGCGACGAGTTGCTGCGCTACCAGGGCGTCGACTCCGACCCCGTCAACTGGGGCTGGCTGTGCGACCGCGGGCGGTTCGACTTCGAGGCGGTCAACTCCGACGATCGCCTCGCCGCGCCGCTCGTGCGCGGCGAGTCGGGCCTCGCCGAGACGTCGTGGAACGGCGCGCTCGGCGATCGCCGCGGCGCTCGTGCGCGAGGCGCTCGACGCCGGTGGGCCGGACGCGATCGGGCTGCTCGGCGGCGCCCGCGGCACGAACGAGGACGCGTACGCGTGGGCCAAGCTCGCCGACGCAGTCGGCATCGATCGGCGCGACGCGCAGATGGGCGACGGTCTGCCGCCGGCGGTGCTCGGGCTCGATCGGGCGACCATCGACGAGGCGGCCAACGCGTCGACGATCGTGCTGCTCGGCCCCGACCTCAAAGAAGAGCTGCCGGTGCTGTACCTGCGGCTGCGCGACGCCGCCGAGAAGCGCCGCAGCCGGATCCTCGAGTTCTCGCCGATCGAGTCGGGCCTCACGAGGTTGGCGTGGAAGAGCGTCCGGTACGAGCCCGGCGGCGCCGCCCGCGTCATCAGCGCCACGCTCGCCGAGCCCGACGTCGACGGAACAGTTGGCGAAAGGAAACGTCGTCGTCGTCGCCGGGCGCGCCAACCTCGCCGAGTCGCAGGAGTCGGCGGTCGCCTCGTTGGCCGCGCTGCTCGCCGCGTTGCCGGGTGCCAAGGTGCTCCCGGCCCTGCGGCGCGGCAACGTCGTCGGCGCACTCGAGCTGGGCCTCCGACCGCCGGCCGGCGACGACGGTCTCGACGACGGGCCCGATGATGGTCTCGGCGTCCTGCGGGCGGCGGCCGAGGGCAAGCTCGACCTGCTCGTGCTGCTCGGTGCCGATCCGATCAACGACTGCCCCGACGCCGATCTCGCCCGCCGGGCCCTGGCCGGCGCTCGCCGGTTGATGTCGATCGACACGTTCCTGAACGACTCGAACGAGCACGCCGACGTCGTGCTCGCGGCCGCGGCGTACGGCGAGAAGTCCGGCACGACCACCAACCTCGAGGGTCGGGTGACGACGGTCGCCCAGAAGATCACCCCGGCCGGCACGGCGCGACCCGACTGGATGATCGCCGCCGAGCTGGCGATCGAGCTCGGCCACGACCTCGGGTTCGGATCGGTCGCCGACGTCACCGATGCGATCGCCGCCGACGTCCCCGCGTACGCGGGCATCACGGCCGCCGCGCTCGCGGCGAACCGCGACGGCCTCGTGACCGTCGGTCTCGCCGTCCGCACTCCCCGAGACGTCGCCGACGGCGCCCGCGAGCGCAACACGTACGACTACCGGCTGGCGGTGAGCCGCAAGTTGTACGACAACGCGGTGGGCACGGCGCGGTCGCATTCGCTGGCGGCGCTGGCGCCGGGCGCCGCGGCCCACGTGCATCCGCTCGACTTCGACCAGACCGGCGTCGCCGCCGGCACCGACGTTCGCGTCGTCAGCGCCAGAGGCTCGGTCGTGCTCCCCCTCGTCGCCAACCCGGCCGTGCCGCGCGGCACGGTCTGGGCACCGTTCAACCAGACCGGCGCCGACATCCGCGAAATCATGGACTCGACCGTGCCGGTCACCGACGTTCGGATCGAGCGGCTGTGAGACCCGGCGCGCTCCTGGCGGTCGATCCGCTCCTCGACGGCGAGTTGCTGTGGACACCGCTCCTGATCGTGCTCGTCAAGGTCGTCGTCGTGTTCGTGCTGGCGCTCGTCGCCACGATGCTGATGGTCTGGTTCGAGCGCAAGGTGATCGCCGGCATGCAGAACCGCGTCGGGCCGAACAAGGCCGGCCCGTTCGGGATCCTCCAGACGTTGGCCGACGGCATCAAGCTGTTCTTCAAGGAGGACCTGCTCCCCGAACGCGCCGACAAGTGGGTGTTCCGTCTCGCCCCGCTCCTCGCCGTCGTCCCCGCCTTCCTCGTGTGGAGCGTGATCCCACTCGGTGGCGACTTCCGCGACGGCAACGACGGCCTCGTGACGTGGTTCGGTCACGAGACGCGGGTGCAGCTCGCCGATCCGCCGATCGGCATCCTGTTCGTGCTCGCGCTGTCGTCGATCGCCGTCTACGGGATCATGCTCGCCGGCTGGTCGAGCGGCTCGAAGTACCCGCTCCTCGGCGCGGTGCGGGCGACGGCGCAGATGATCTCCTACGAAGCGGCGCTCGGGCTCAGCCTGGCGGCCGTCCTGCTGTTCGCCGGCACGCTCAGCACCTCCGGCATCGTCGCCGTCCAGGACGAGATCATCGATTGGCACATCGTGGCGACCGGCTTCGTGCCGTTCTTCGTGTTCGTCATCGCCGCCACCGCCGAGCTCAACCGTCCGCCGTTCGACCTCGTCGAGGCCGAGCAGGAGCTCGTCGGCGGGTTCAACACCGAGTACTCGAGCATCCGGTTCGCGCTGTTCTTCCTGGCCGAGTTCATGAACACGATCACGATGAGCGCCATCATCGTGACGTTGTTCCTCGGCGGGCCGCAGCCGATCAAGATCGGCGACACGACGCTCGACATCCCGCTGATCGGCAACTCGTGGGAGGGCACCGTGTGGTTCCTCCTCAAGGTGCTGCTGTTCCTCTACATGTACGTCTGGTTCCGGGCGACGCTGCCGCGGCTGCGCTACGACCAGCTGATGGACTTCGGGTGGAAGCTGCTGATCCCGATCGCCCTGGGCTGGTTCGTCGTGCTCGCCGCGATCAACGTCGGCCGCGACCGCGACTGGAGCCTGTGGGTCGTCGTCCCGATCGCGCTCATCGCGATCGGCTCGGGCTACCTGCTGTTCAACGCCGCGCTGCGGGTCAGCGCCCGCAACCGCGCACGGGAAGGGGCGATGTACTGATGGGCTACCTCGAGGGGTTCGGCGTCACGATCCGCCAGCACCGGCTGTTCGGCGGCAAGCAGGTGACCAGCGAGTACTCCGGTGGCCGCGCGGCGCGGCGGAGGGGCCGCGGGTCCGACCCCGAGGTCACCGACGACGAGAAGACCGACAAGCCCGAGCGCCTCCACGGCCGCCACGTCCTCAACCGGTACGAGGACGGGATGGAGAAGTGCATCGGCTGCGAGCTGTGCGCGGCGGTGTGCCCGGCGAAGTGCATCTACGTCCGCGGCGCCGACAACGACCCCGACGACCCGACGTCGCCGGGCGAGCGGTTCGGCTACGTCTACGAGATCAACTACCTCCGGTGCATCCACTGCGACCTGTGCGTCGAGGCCTGCCCGACCGAAGCGATCACCGAGTCGAAGCTGTTCGAGTTCTCGTTCAGCAACCGGCGCGACGCGATCTACACCAAGGACGAGTTGCTCGTCGGCGACGACGGCAAGCCCAAGCAGCTCCCCTGGGAGGACTGGCGCGAGGGCGAGGACGCGCACACCAGCGGGTGGATGCGCGCCACGTCGCCGTCGGGTGACGCCACGTTCGAGGGCGTCGTCGGCTGGTCCGGCGAGCTCGGCTACGGCGTCCGCGCCCCAGAGCCCGGTCAGGACCAGTAATGGAGCTCGTCGTCTTCGTGCTGGCGTCGGCGATGGTGCTCGTCGGCGCGTTCGGCGTGGTGCTGATGTCGAACCCGGTCCACGCCGCGATGAGCCTCGTGCTCACGCTGTTCGGTGTCGCCGTGCACTTCGTGGCGATGGAGGCGCACTTCCTCGCCGCGGTGCAGGTCATCGTCTACGCCGGCGCGATCGTCGTGCTGTTCCTGTTCGTCATCATGCTGCTCGGTGTCGACCGCGCCGACGACCTCCAGATCGAGCCGTTCCCGATCCAGCGCCCGCTGGCGCTCGTCGTCGGGGTCGGCACGATCGGGCTCGTCGCCGCCGCGATCCTGCGCGCCAAGGATTCCGTCGACCGTGAGGTCGCGCTCGAGTCGTCGGGCGACTCGAACATCCGGCTGCTGGCGCGCAACCTGTTCCAGGATCACGTGTTCGCGTTCGAGCTGACGTCGGTGTTGCTGATCGTCGCCGTTGCCGGAACCGTGGTGATGACGCGCAAGCCGCACGACTCCCAGCGACGCCGAGCGCACCCCGAACCAGCAAGCAAGGTTGGCGACGCGTGATCGCGGCCTACGTTCCCACGAGCACGTGGTACCTGCTGCTGGCCGCGGCGCTGTTCGGCATCGGCGCCACCGGGCTGCTCGTGCGGCGCAACCCGCTCGTGATGTTCATGTGCATCGAGCTGATGCTCAACGCCGCCAACCTGACGTTCGTCGCCTTCGCGATGCAGACCGGCGACATCAACGGCCAGACGTCGGTGTTCTTCGTCCTCGTCGTGGCGGCTGCCGAGGTCGTCGTCGGCCTCGGCGATCATCGTGTCGATCCTGCGCCGCCGGCCGGGCGCGACCGCCGACGACCTGGCGGAGATGAAGGGGTGACGGGGGACCGATGCTCGACGTGATCTGGCTGATCCCCGCCTTCCCGCTGGCCGGGTTCGTGCTGATCCTGCTGTTCGGCCGGCGTCTCGGTCAGCCCGGAGCAGGGCTGCTCGCCACCGCCATGGTGGCCGCCTCGTTCGTGGTCTCGGTCGGGGCCTACTTCGACCTGCTCTCGCGCGACGAGGCCGAGCGCGCCCACACCGAGGTCCTGTTCTCGTGGGTCCCGGTGTCGTCGCTCCACGTCGACATGGCGTTCCTCGCCGATCCGCTGAGCATCACGATGTGCCTGTTCGTCACGGGCGTCGGAGCGCTGATCCACCTGTTCGCGGTCGGCTACATGCACGGCGACCCGAAGTTCTCCAAGTTCTTCCTGTACATGAACTTGTTCGTGCTCTCGATGGTCATCCTCGTGCTCGGCGAGAACCTGCTCGTCACGTTCCTCGGCTGGGAGGGCGTCGGCACGTGCTCCTACTTCCTCATCGCCTTCTGGCACACGCGCGACTCGGCGGCGACCGCCGGCAAGAAGGCGTTCGTCACCAACCGCATCGGTGACTGGGGCTTCATGGTCGCGATGTTCCTCGCCTTCCAGGCGCTCGGGTCGGTGAGCTTCTCGGTCCTCAACGAGGCCTCCGAGCAGGGGACCATCGCCAGGACGACGGCGACCGCGATCGCGCTGCTGCTGTTCGTCGGCGCGGTCGGCAAGAGCGCCCAGCTCCCGCTGTACCTGTGGCTGCCCGACGCGATGGAAGGCCCGACGCCCGTGTCGGCCCTGATCCACGCCGCCACGATGGTCACCGCCGGTGTGTTCCTCATGACCCGCGTCAACCCGGTGCTCGAGTACGCGTCGGACTGGGCCCCCGAGATCATCGCCTGGGTCGGCGCGATCACGGCCTTGTTCGCGGCGACCATCGCGGTCGGCCAGAACGACATCAAGAAGGTGCTCGCCTACTCGACCGTGAGCCAACTCGGCTACATGTTCCTCGCCGTCGGCACGGGGGCATACGTCGCGGCGATCTTCCACATGGTCACGCACGCGTTCTTCAAGGCGCTGATGTTCCTCGGGTCGGGGTCGGTGATCCACGGCATGCACGACGAGCAGGACATGCGCCGGATGGGGGCGCTGCGCAAGTTCATGCCGGTGACCGCGGCGACGTTCATCGTCGGCTGGCTGGCGATCGCCGGCGTGCCGCCGTTCG
The DNA here is from genome assembly GCA_963722415.1 of Ilumatobacteraceae bacterium. GTDB lineage: Bacteria > Actinomycetota > Acidimicrobiia > Acidimicrobiales > Ilumatobacteraceae > JALOLG01. The sequence goes on along the minus strand of CAVRNI010000027.1, from coordinate 40,345 downwards.
CCGGCTTCTGGTCGAAGGACGAGATCCTGCTGTTCGCCCTCGCCTCCAATCCGGCGCTGTAGGCGATCGGTCTGGTCACCGCCGTGCTGACCGCGTACTACATGACGCGTCAGGTCGTGATGGTCTTCTTCGGCGAGGCCAAGTGGGAGAGCCGCGCCGCCGAGCACGGCGCGCACGGCGAGTTCAAGCCGCACGAGTCGTCGCCGGTGATGCTGTTCCCGTTGGTCGCCCTCGCCGGGTTGGCGATCGTCGGCGGCGTGATCCAGCTGCCGTCGTACTCGTGGATCCCCGACGACCTCACGCAGAAGCTCGAGCACTGGCTGCACCCCGTCGTCGAGTTCGGCGAGGCCGAGATCATCGGGACCAGTGCCTACGACAACCGGGGCCTGCTCGCGCTCGTCGCCATCGCAGCCGCGCTGATCGGGATCGCCGCCGGGATCGCGGTGTACTCCAAGCACAAGGCGAAGGCGTTCGAGCCACAGTTGCTCGCCGACGGGTATCGGTACGACGCGACGGTGAGCGCGTTCATGGGCGGCCCCGGACGCAAGGCGTTCGAGGCGATCGCCTGGTTCGACCAGACCGTCATCGACGGCGCCGTCAACGGGTCGGCTCGTGCCGTGCGGGGAGCCGCCCGCCAGATCCGCAAGGGCCAGACCGGCAACATGCGCAACTACGCCGGCATCCTCGGGATCGGCGCCGTGATCCTGCTCGGCTGGTTCGTGCTCGCCAGGGGAGTCCTGTGATGGCCCGGGATCCTCATGAGCAGCGCGTCGTCGTTCCCGATCCTGACCAGCCTGATCCTCGTGCCGGCGATCGGTGCCGTCCTCGTCATGCTCGTCTCGAAGCGCCGTCCCGACCTGGTCAAGCTCGTCGCCCTGCTGGCGTCGATGGCCACGGCGGCACTGACGATCTGGCTGCTGTGGGCGTTCGACACCGATGCCGAGGGATTCCAGTTCGAGTCGAAGCACACCTGGATCGAGGCGTGGGGCATCTCGTGGCACCTCGGCGTCGACGGGATCTCGCTGTTCCTCGTCGTGCTCACCGGCGTGCTGTTCCCGCTCTCGATCGTGGCCACCGATCCGCACCACGACGAGAAGCCCTACCTCGCGTGGATGTTGCTGCTCGAGGCCGGGCGTGATGGGCAGCTTCATCAGCCTCGACCTGTTCGTGTTCTTCATCTTCTTCGAGATCGTGCTCGTGCCGATGTACTTCCTCATCGGCGGCTGGGGGTACGAGCAGCGCGTCTACGCGGCGACGAAGTTCTTCCTGTTCACGATGCTCGGCTCGGCGTTCATGTTCGTCGGCATCATCGCAACCGTCTTCATCGCCGCGACAACGGCGTCGGCCGCATCACGTTCGACCTCGTCGAGCTCGCCGAGGGCGCCAACTTCGCGGCCTCGACCGGGCGATGGCTGTTCTTCGCCTTCGCCGTCGCGTTCGCGGTCAAGGTGCCGATCTTCCCGCTCCACACGTGGTTGCCCGATGCCCACACGCAGGCACCGACCGCCGGTTCGGTCGTGCTCGCCGGCGTGTTGCTGAAACTCGGCACGTACGGCTTCTTGCGGTTCGGTCTGTATCTCTTCCCCGAAGCGGTGCAGTGGAGCCGGCCGCTGTTCCTGACGCTCGGCGTGATCGGCATCACCTACGGAGCGATCGTGGCCGCGATGCAGAACGACCTCAAGCGCCTGGTCGCCTACTCGTCGATCGCCCACCTCGGTTTCATCGTGCTCGGCACGTTCGCGCTCACGTCGCAGTCGATCAGCGGCTCGGTGATGCAGATGATCAACCACGGCATCTCGACCGGCGCGTTGTTCCTCCTCGTCGGCATGATCTACGAGCGGCGCCACACGCGCGAGATCGCCCAGCTGCGGGGGATCCAACAGGTCGCTCCGATGTTCGCGGCCGGCTTCATGGTCGTGATGCTGTCGTCGATCGGCGTGCCGGGGCTGAACGGCTTCGTCGGTGAGTACCTGATCCTGATCGGGTCGTTCCTGACCGCACGATGGTGGGTGGTCATCGCCGCGGCCGGCGTGATCCTGGCGGCCTTGTACCTGCTGTGGGCGTACCAGCGGGTGTTCCACGGCGAGCCCGACGAGGAGAACAAGGCGTTCCCGGAGATCACGTTGAAAGAGGCTGCGGTGCTGCTGCCGCTGATCGGCATCATCGTGTTCACCGGGGTCTACCCGAAGCCGATGCTCGACCGCATCGAACCGTCGGTGAACTCGTTGATCACCCATGTCGAGGAGCGCACCGGCTACGAGGAACCGCAACCGCCGCTGGCCGAGCTCGAACCCGAGGACGAGCCGGCTGACGAAGAGGGCTCCGACTGATGATCGCCCAGGAGTTCGTCGAGCCCAGCATCGACTGGTTCGCGCTCACGCCGATGCTCGTGCTGCTCGGCGGGGGTTTGACGCTGCTCGTCGCCGGCGCGCTGACGCCGACGTGGCCGCGTGGCTGTTACGCGACGTTCACGACACTCGTCGCCGGCGCGGCCGGTGGCCTGGCGATGTTCCAGTGGGACGACATCACCGACGAGGGCGCATCGACGATCGTCTCGCGAGCGATCGCCTTCGACACGCTCGCCGAGTTCCTGACGATCACGATCTGCGTCGCGGTCATCCTCGTGTCGCTCGTGACGAGTGACGAGTTGCGGCGCGCCGGCGTCGACGGCCCCGAGGTGTACGCGCTGTACCTCATGGCCGCGGTCGGTGGCGTCGTGATGGCCTCGGCCAACGACCTGATCGTGCTGTTCGTCGGTCTCGAGACGCTGTCGCTCGCGTTCTACGTGCTCGCCGCCTCGGACCGGCGCCGCAGCCGGAGCCAGGAGAGCGGCATGAAGTACTTCGTGCTCGGCGGCTTCTCGTCGGCGTTCTTCCTGTACGGGATCGCGTTGCTCTACGGCGGTACCGGCTCCACCAACATCAGCTCGATCGTCTCCCACTTCCAGGACACGGTCGACACGCAGCGCGAGGACGCCCTCGTGCTCGCCGGCGTGGCGCTGATGATCGTCGGGCTCGGGTTCAAGGCGGCGGCAGTTCCGTTCCACGTGTGGACGCCCGACGTGTACGAGGGCGCGCCGACGCCGGTCACCGCGTTCATGGCGTCGGCGGGCAAGGCGGCGGCGTTCGCGGCGATGCTGCGGGTGCTCGTCATCGCCCTGCCGTTCCACCGCGACGACTGGCGGCCGGTGGTGTGGGTGCTCGCGGTGCTGTCGCTCGTCGTCGGCTCGGCGCTCGCCGTCGTGCAGACCAACGTCAAACGCATGCTGGCCTACTCGTCGATCAGCCACGCGGGGTTCGTGCTCGTCGGTGTCGAGGCCGCCGGACATCGCGCCGGTGAACCCGACCCCGGTTCGGGGATGCCGAGCGTGGTGACGTACCTGCTCGTGTACTCGGTCCTCGTGATCGGTTCGTTCGCCGTCGTCGCGCTCGTCGAACGAGAGCATGGTGGTGACTCGAGCCTCGAGTCGTTCAAGGGTCTCGCGGCGCGCCGGCCGACGCTGGCGATCGCGCTCACCGTGTTCCTCCTCGCTCAGGCGGGAGTGCCGTTGACGAGCGGCTTCGTCGCCAAGTTCGCCGTGATCCGCGCCGCGGTCGAGGAACGCAGCTACGCGATCGGCATCATCGCCATGGTCGCCGCCGTGATCGCCGCCTTCTTGTACCTGCGGATCATGGTCAACGTCTGGCTCGAACCGGCCGACGACGATCGAGCTCGAGCCGGTGCCGTTCACGTCGGGGCTCGCGATCGCGGGTGCCGTCGTGTTCACCCTCCTCGTCGGCGTCTGGCCCGGCTGGCTCCTCGACGCCACCGACACCGTCACCCAATACGCCCGCTGACCCCTCCCCCACGGTTCTGTCTGCGTCAGACCGCGTGTCGCGGCGTTTGACGCAGACAGTTCGGGATTTCAGGCGGGGGTGAGGGTGGATTCGCGGCGCTCGGCGACGCGGCGGGCGACGCGCTCGCTCTTGGCGAGGCGCTTCATCAGTCGTTCGCGGGCCTGCTCACCTTCGGCGTCGAGGCCGGTGACGTGCTCGACGTCCCACTGCCGCAACACGACCGGCACGAGGATCTGCTCGTGGTGCACGGCGAGGTCGTAGATCCCCGCCCGGGCGATGCGCGCGGCGTGCTGGTTGAAGTCGGGGATCCCGATGCCGGGCATCTGGAACCCGGCGACCTCGTGCTCGATCGCGCACATCATCCCGCTCGGATCGTGCGCGAGGGCGGCCTCGGCGAGGTCGCGGTAGAACAGCTGATGCAGGTTCTCGTCGGATGCGACGCGCATCATCACCTCGTAGCCGGCCGGGTCGCCCATCATCCGTCCCGTCGACCGATGGGCGATGCGGGTGGCGAGCTCTTGGAGCGCGAGGTAGGCGAACCCGTGCTGCAGGGTGGGCGGATGGGGCGTGATGCCGGCCGACACCTGCGCCATGCGGCCCCGCTCGAGCTGGTGGGGATCGATCGCCCGCGTCACCATCAGATAGCCGTAGATCGCCATCGCGTGGCGGCCTTCCTCGGCCGTCCAGCGGCGCACCCAGGTGCCCCACGGGCCATCGGCGCCGAACATCCGCTCGACGGATCGGAAGTAGTACGGCAGGTTGTCCTCGGTCAGCAAGTTCACGAGCAACGCGCTGCGTACGGCGTCGTCGATGGTGGCCCCGCCGAGATCGGCGTCGGCCTCCGACCAGATCTCGCCCTCTTCGTGGTCGCGGCCGCGGCTGTACGGGACGTACTCGTGCGGGAACCACTCCTTGGAGCTGGCCAGGTGGCGTTCGAGGAGCCGCTCGACGGTCGGCTCGAGATCGTGCAGGACGTCCGTGTTGGGCATCATCGTGCACAGCCTACCGACCAGTAGGTAGATTGTCACGCCAACACGCGCAGATCCTCGTACCCACTGGCTGCGGACCGCCTCGACCACCTGTTGGGCGTGCTCCGGGCTGCGCACCTCGAACGTGGCGTGGACCCCGGTCTCGCGCACGTGGAGGTTGAGCATCTCCCGCACGTGCTCGACCTCGATCAGGTTGGCGCCGGCGCCGGCGAACGCCGTGAGCAGCTGCGCCATGCCGCCCGGGCGATCGTCGATCGTGGCGAAGATCGTCAGCCGTCGCCCGGACTTGTTCTCGTGGCGGCGGATCAGACCAGGGACCACGCCGAGGTCGACGTTGCCGCCCGAGAGCACGGCGCACGTCGTGCCGGCCGCGGCAGGTGCGACGCGCCCGGCGAGCAGCGCCGCCACGCCGACCGCCCCGGCGCCCTCGACGTAGAGCTTCGCCCGCTCCATCAGCAGCACCATCGCATCGGCGATCGACTCCTCGTCGACCGTGACGATCTCGTCGATCCAGCGTTCGACGAGGGGCCGCGTGATCGCACCGGGCGACTTCACGGCGATGCCGTCGGCCAGCGTCGCGACCGGACCGATCCGGCGCCGCTTGCCCCGCGTACGGCGCACACGCGGCGGCCTGGACGCCCACGATCCGCACCGACGGCGACGTCGACTTGATCGCGATCGCCAGCCCGGCCGCCAGCCCACCGCCACCGATCGGGACGATCGACCAGCGCCAGATCGTCGATGTCCTCGAGCAACTCCAACCCGAGCGTGCCCTGGCCGGCGACCACGACCGGATCGTCGAACGGATGACAGAACGCCCAGCCCGTGGCGGCCGCCCTCGCCTCGGCGGCCGTCGACCGCTTCCATCAACGACGCGCCGCCCTCGGTGACCGTCGCGCCGAACGCGAGACACGCCTCGATCTTGCCGATCGAGGCACCGGCCGGCACGAAGATCTCGCACCCGAGCCCGAAGTGCTGGGCCGCGAACGCGATCGCCTGGGCGTGGTTGCCGGCACTCCCGGCCGTCACGCCTTCCACACGGGCGACCACCGCTCGACCGCGATGTCGATGCGGCCGGCGAGCGACGCCAGCTTGTTCATCGCCCCCCGGATCTTGAACGACCCGGTGCGCTGCAGGTTCTCCGCCTTGAGGGCCACCGAGCCGCCGACGATCTCCGACAGCGTCACCGACGACACCACCGGCGTGTGCTTGACCACGGACGCCCCCGTCTCGCGGGCCCGCCGGATCGCGTCGAGATCGACCCCATCGACGGTCGTCATGGCGGCGAACGGTACTCCCACCGAATCTCGATCGAAGTTTCGGCGCCCTCAGAACGCCGAAACTTCACGAGATCGGAGGAGGTTGAGGGTTTGGGGGGCGATTCACGGGGACTGGTAGCGTCGCGGCCCGATGTCGCTGTTCCTTCGCGATTACCTCACGGTCGTCTGGTTCGGCCTCGCAGCGGTCCTCCTCGCCGGATTGCTGCTCGGCATCGCCGCCCTCGTGCGACCCTCGCATCCCTCGTACGACAAGATGACGCCGTACGAATCGGGCGTCGATCCGATCGGGACGGGGTGGTCGCAGAGCCAGATCCGCTACTACGTGTTCGCGCTGTTGTTCGTCATCTTCGACGTGGAAGCGGTGTTCATCTTCCCCTGGGCCGCGCAGATCGAGCGCTACGGAACGTTCGGCCTCGTCGTGATGGTGGCCTTCATCGTGCTGCTGCTCGACGGCCTCGTCTACGCGTGGAAGCGGGGACTCCTGCGATGGGTCTAGTCGACCGGGGCAGGATGCCGGCGCCGCTCACGAAGCTGTTCAACATGGGCCGTTCGTACTCGATGTGGGTGTACCAGTGGGGTCTCGCCTGCTGTGCGATCGAGATGGGCGCCGCGTTCGGATCGCCGCGGTACGACGTCATGCGCCTCGGCGTGATCCCGCTCCCCGCCAGCCCCCGCCAGGCCGATCTCGTCGTCATCTCGGGCACCGTCACCGACAAGATGGCCCCCGCCATCCGGCGCCTCTACGAGCAGATGCCCGAGCCGAAGTACGTCATCTCGATGGGCTCGTGCGCCAACTGCGGCGGGCCGTACTGGGACAGCTACTCGGTCACCAAGGGCGTCGACCAGCTGATCCCCGTCGACGTCTACGTGCCGGGTTGCCCGCCGCGCCCGGAGGCGCTGCTCGAAGGCATCGTGCTGCTGCAACAACGGATCAAGAACGAGGACATGGGCGCCAAGTGGCGTGGCGAGGACTACACGCCGATCGTGGTCGGTGGTGGTCGGATTGAGTGACGCCGACGTCGCGACCGAAGCGCCCGCCGCGCTGCCCGGCGACGGCTTGCGCGAGGGCATCATCGACGCGCTGCGCCGCGACATCGGCGACGGGCTCGTCGACACGCACCTCAGTGCCGAACGACGACCTGTGGATCCGCGTCGCCACCGGTTCGTGGCGGGCGGCCGCCGAGTCGCTGCACGCCGCCGGGTTCGACTACTTCTGCTTCCTGTCGGCGCTCGACTGGATGCCGTCGCCGTACGGTCGTGGCGAGGACGACCCGACCCAACCGCCGCCGGAGCGCAGCACCGAGATCAAGCAGGGCTACGCCGGCGGCGAGACCCGGTTCCAGATGCTTCGCCCGCCTCACCGACACCAAGCGCCACGTCGGCGTGACGCTCAAGGCCGACGTCCCCGACGACACGCTCGCGGTCGACTCGTGGATCCCCGTCTACGCCGGCGCCAACTGGCACGAGCGCGAGACCCACGAGATGTTCGGCATCGGCTTCAACGGCCATCCCGACCTGCGCAACATCTACCTCCCGACCGAGTTCGAGGGCTACCCACTGCGCAAGGACTTCCCATTGCTCTCCCGGATGGTCAAACCCTGGCCCGGCATCGTCGACGTCGAACCCATGCCGGTCGACCGAGGGCGAGCTGACGCGCGCAGCCGTCGGCGACGGACCGCCGACGGACCTGACGCCGCGCCTGCCCGCTGACGAGGGTGAGTCGTCGAATGACTGTCCTTTCGGATCGGCAGCAGCTTTCGTACATCGCCGCGCAGGCGGCTGACGCGCGGCTGAACGTCGAGCTCGAGACGGAGGGGATGACGCTCAACATCGGGCCGCAGCATCCGGCGACGCACGGGACGTTGCGCATCATCGCCCGGCTCGACGGCGAGCAGGTGGTGTGGGCCGAGCCGTCGGCCGGCTACATGCACCGCGGCTACGAGAAGCTCACCGAGGTGCGGACGTTCCCGCAGGTGACGACGCTGATCAACCGCATCGACTGGCTCGGCAGCTTCGCCAACGAGGTGCCGTTCATCCTCGCCGCCGAGAAGCTGATGGACATCGAGGCGCCGCCGCGTGCGCAGTGGATCCGCACGGTCCTGTTCGAGCTGTCACGCATCGCCAACGTCGGGCTGTTCCTCGGCGACCTCGGCGTGCAGCTCGGGGCGATCACCCCGGTGTTCCTCGCGTTCCGCGATCGCGAGTACGTGCTGAACCTCATCGAGGGTGCGACCGGCGGTCGCTTCCACCCCAACTTCGACCGCATCGGCGGGCTCAAGGAAGACCTGCCGAAGGGCTGGATCGACGAGACCAAGCAGGTGATGCGCAAGCTGCGGAACTTCTGCGACGAGATGGACGATCTGCTGTTCGGCAACGAGATCTTCCAGAGCCGCACCCGCGGCATCGGCGTGATCCCGGCCGAGATCGCCAAGCAGTACGGGCTGTCGGGCCCCAACCTGCGCGCCAGCGGGGTCGACTGGGACCTGCGCCGCGACCAGGTCATACCGATGGCGTGGGACAAGGTCGACTTCAAGGTCTGGACGCATCCCGACGGCGACAGCTTCGCCCGTTGCTGGGTGCGCCTGCAGGAGACGCGGGAGGCCACCAAGATCGTCGACCAGCTCCTCGACGGCATGCCGTCCGGGCCGATCATGGCCAAGGTGCCGCGCATCATCAAGGTGCCGGAGGGCGAGGCGTGGGTCTCGACCGAGAACCCGCTCGGCGAGATGGGGTACTACGTCGTCAGCAAGGGTGACCTCGGGCCGTTCCGGGTCAAGATCCGCTCGGCGAGCTTCAACAACATCTCCGTCACGCCGTGGGTGCTGAAAGGTGTCTACGTTCCCGACATCATCACGATCCTCGCCAGCCTGTACTTCATCCTGGGTGACATCGATCGATGAACGTGGGCGTTCTCGCGATCGAGATCCCGTACTGGGGGCAGTCGCTGCTGCGCGTCCTCGGTGGGATCGTCGCCGTGCTGCTGCCGGCCGGCACGATCGTCTACGTCTTCCTCTTCAAGATGATGTCGTTCATGCAGAGCCGGCTGGGGCCGATGGAGGCCGGGCCGTACGGGTCGCTGCAGCTCGTCGCCGAGGTCGGCAAGTGGCTGCAGAAGGAGGACATCGCGCCGGAGAAGGCCGACCACGTGATCTTCAAGATGGCGCCCGTCATCGTGCTCACGTCGACGTTCCTGCTCGTCGCGGTCGTGCCGTTCGGCCCCGACGCCTGGTTCACCAACTTCGAGGCCGGCGCCTTCTACGCGATGGCGGTCGGGTCGGTCTCGGTGATCGGCATCATCATCGCCGGCTACGCGAGCGCCAACAAGTACTCGTACCTCGGCGGCCTGCGTGCCGCCGGCCAGCTGATCGCCTACGAGCTGCCGATGGTGCTGGCGATCGTCGGGGTGGTCATCCAGGCCGGGTCGATGAACCTGCAGGAGATCGTCGTCGCCCAGAACACCGGCGAGATCTTCGGCTGGGACGGCGTCGGGTTCCCGTTCGTCCTCACCCAGTTCGTCGGCTTCGGCATCTTCATGATCTCGGTCCAGGCCGAGCTCACCCAGGCGCCGTTCGACATGCCGATCGCCGAGTCCGAGCTGGTCGCCGGCTACATGACCGAGTACTCGGGGTTCCGCTTCCTGATCTTCTTCATCGGTGAGTTCGCCACCGCCGGGGTGTTCGCGCTGATCGCGTCGGTGCTGTTCCTCGGCGGCTGGGGCGTTCCGTTCGCCTGGTTCGACTGGACGACGATCGACTCGGTCGACGACTGGATGAACGTCGCCGGCCCGCTGATCATGTTCTCGAAGATGATGCTGCTGGCGTTCCTCATCATGTGGGTGCGGTTCACGTACCCCCGCTTCCGGGAGGACCAGCTCCAGCGCTTCGCCTGGAAGGTGCTGATCCCGTTGTCGCTCGCCAACATCGTCGTGACCGCGATCTTGAAGGTGGCTGTCTGATGGCTCTCGAAACCGAAGGTTCCCGGCCTGCTCAAGGGCCTCGGCGTCACGTTCGGCACGATGATGCGCACGTTCAAGAACGGCGCCAACACCGTGCAGTACCCGCACGAGAAGGAATCGCCGCCGACCCGCTCCCGCGGCGTCATCGCCCTCCACGAGGGCAACTGCACGGCGTGCATGCTGTGCGCCCGCTCGTGCCCCGACTGGTGCATCTACATCGAAGGTCACAAGCAGCTCGCCCCGCCGCGCCGCGCCGGTGGCAAGCCGCGACAGGTCAACCACCTCGACCGCTTCGACATCGACTACGCGCTGTGCATGTACTGCGGCATCTGCGTCGAGGTCTGCCCGTTCGACGCATTGTTCTGGAGCCCCGAGTACGAGTACAGCGAGCCGCGGATCGCCGACCTGCTGCACGACAAGGCCAAGCTCGGCGAGTGGATGGAGACGGTGCCGGAAGCGCCCGAGCTCGAGGCCGGCGCGGAGAAGAAGAAGTGAGCGCGACCGTCGCCTCGATCGTCGCCGTCGGCGACGTCAACGTCGCCCAGAACGTCGGGTTCGGCGTCATCGCCCTGATGATGATCGTCGCCGCGATCAGGGTCGTGAGCACGAACGACGTGGTGCACGCCGCGCTGTGGCTGGTGCTCGTGCTGGCCGGTGTCGCGGCGCAGTACATCCTCGCCGCGGCCGAGTTCGTGGCGGTCTCGCAGGTGCTCGTCTACATCGGGGCCGTGATGGTGCTGTTCCTGTTCGGCATCATGCTGACGCGGGCCCAGATCGGCGGCGATCGCGACGTCAACAACCCGACGTGGGCGCTCGGGATCCCGGTCGCCGTCTTGCTGTTCGGCGTGCTCGCCTGGTCGGTGCTCGACGGCGTCGACGAGTTGCCGGGTGTCGAGGACTCCGTCATCGTCGACCGCGGGCCGGCACCGACGGTGGGCATCAGCGACGGCTTCCTCGGCCCCTACCTCGTGCCGTTCCTCGCCCTCTCGTTCGTCCTGCTCGCCGCCGCGATCGGCGCCATCGTGCTGGCCCGCAAGGATTGATCGGGGAGCAAGCGTGTTAGCCGCCAACTTCCTGCTGCTCGCTGCGGTGATCTTCTGCATCGGCGTGTACGGCGTCATCGCCCGACGCAACGCGGTCCTCGTGCTGATGTCGATCGAGCTGATCCTCAACTCGGTCAACCTCAACCTCGTCGCCTTCGCGCTGATGAACGGCACGCTCGACGGCCAGGTGTTCGCGCTGTTCGTGATCGCGATCGCGGCCGCCGAAGTCGGCGTCGGCCTGGCGATGGTGCTGATGGTCTACCGCAACCGGCACTCGATCTCGCTCGACGAGCTGTCGGAGATGAAGGGCTGACATGTCGGCCCGCCAGAGACGCCGAGGTGTTGACGTGCTGACGTCGGGGTGGTTCCTCGAGAACGCGTGGTTGATCCCGCTGATCCCGGGCATCGGGTTCGCGGTCATCCTGCTCATCGGCAAGCGGCTGCCGATGCAGGGCAGCGAGGTCGGGATCGCCACGATGGCCGCCTCGCTGGTGATCGCCACCGGCACCGCCTACCAGTGGATCCAGCGCGTCGACTCGGCCCATGGCACCGAGGGCGAGGGAGCGATCGGTGCCGTCGCCGGGTTCGCCCGCAACGTGTTCCCGATGGCTCAGGAGGAGACCGGGCACGCCCGGAGCCGTTCATCGAACCGGTGATCCGCAAATGGGTCTGGTGGGAGAGCGGCGGGTTCGAGTTCGGGCTCGGCCAGCACATCGACGGCCTCGCCGTGGTCTTGCTGTTCCTCGTCGTCGTTCATCTCACTGCTGGTGCAGATCTACTCGACCGAGTACGTGAAGGGTGACCGCCGCTACACCCACTTCTTCGCCGCCATCACGTTGTTCTCGGCCGGCATGCTCGTGATGGTCCTCGCCGAGAACATGGTGCAGCTGATCCTCGGCTGGGAGATCATGGGTCTGTGCTCGTTCCTGCTGATCGGGCACTGGTGGGAGGACGCGGGCAACAGCCGGGCGGCCGTGAAGGCGTTCCTCACCGTGCGCGTCGGCGACGTCGGGCTGCTCGTCGGAACGGCGATCCTCTTCTTCGGCGCCAACCAATGGGCCACCGATCATGGTTCGAACGGTTTCAGCATCCACGCCATCTCCGGCTGGGCGCTCTCCGGCGACGGCAGCGACACCGTCCTGCTGTGGTCGGCGATCGCGTTGTTCATCGCCTGCATCGGCAAGTCCGGCCAGTTCCCGCTGCACACCTGGCTCCCCGACGCGATGGCCGGCCCGACGCCCGTGTCGTCGCTGCTGCACTCGTCGACGATGGTCGTGGCCGGGGTGTTCCTCGTCGCCCGGCTCTATCCCGTGTTCTTCGAGGGTCTGAACATCCTCGGCAGCGGCGTCAACCTGATCGCCGTCATCGGCGGCATCACGATCCTGATCGCCGCCGCCCTGGCGTTCGTGCAGAACGACATCAAGCGGGTTCTCGCCTACTCCACCGTCTCGCAGCTCGGCTACATGATGATGGGCCTCGGTGTCGGAGCGTGGACGCCGGCCGTGTTCCACCTCTTCACCCACGCGTTCTTCAAGTGCTGCCTGTTCCTCTGCGCCGGCTCGGTGAGCCATTCCGGCTCGCACCACTCGTTCGACATGAAGAAGGACATGGGCGGGCTGTTCAAGAAGATGCCGATCACGGCGTGGACGTGGATCCTGGCGACGGCCGCGCTGTGCGGCGTGCCGTTCTTCTCCGGCTTCTTCTCGAAGGACGAGATCATCGACAACGCCGACCACAACGGATATGCCGTGTTCTTCATCGTCGGCCTGATCGGCGCGGCGATGACCGCCGCGTACATGACGCGAGCGACCTACCTGACGTTCTTCGGCAAACCCCGCGGCGCCGCCGCCGGGCGAACACCACGGCGACGAGCACGCCGAAGAACACGAGATGGCGCACGTCGACGAGCACGAACGTGGGTCTGCCGGCGCAAACGAGCGTCGCCGGAGGCGACCGTCATGCAGAGGTTGTGCACGACGCCCATGCCGGGCCGCACGAGTCGCCGTGGCGGATCACCGCGCCGCTGGTGATCCTGGCGGCGTGTGCCTTGTTCGCCGGCTACCTCAACGCCGCGGCGTCGCCGTTCAGGACCGAGAAGTTCACCGAGTGGGTCGAGCCGCGCGGTGTGCCGGTCTCCGAAGCCGAGGCGACGGCAGCGCTCTCGGTCGGATCGGGCGAAGTGGCGGTGTTCGAAGTCGCGCCGCCGGAGAGCGGCGAGGCCGCAGCCGAGGAAACCCATGCCGAGGAGGCAGGCGAGGCGGCGGAGGAGGGCGAGCACGCAACCGCGACCGGCTGCGGGTTCGAGGTGCCGTCGGACGGCGTGTGCTTCGCGCCCGCGCTCTCCCACGCCGAGTTCAAGTGGCCGAAGGCGGCGCCGTCGATCCTGCTCGTCGCGTTCGGCGGCTTCGCCAGCCTGTGGATCTGCATCGGCATCTTCAGCCGCGAGCGGTTCTTCCTCAAGGGCCTCACCACCCGCTTCGCCCCGGCCCGCTGGGGCTACAACTTCCTCGTCAACAAGTACTACCTCGATCACCTCTACGAGAAGGTGATCGTCCACGGCATCGCCCATCCGATCGCGCAGGCCGCGTACTGGACCAACCAGCACGTTCTCGACGGCATCGTCAACGGCACCGGCAAGTTCGGCCGGCGCTCCGGTGAGTGGGTCTACCGCAACATCGACCAGCGGGTGGTCGATGGGGCGGTCAACGGCTCGGGTCTGATGGCGTCCGAAAGCGGTCACGCCCTTCAACCCGTGCAGTCCGGCAAGGTCAACCAGTACGGCGCGCTCCTGTTCGGAGCCGCTGCCGTGGCGGCCATCGTGCTCGTCATCCTCAACGTGTAGGGGCAACGCAGACCATGGAAACCATCACCGACCAGAACTGGCTGTTGAGCGTCGGCACCTTCTTGCCGCTCGCCGGCGTGCTCGTGATGCTCTTCGTCCCTCGGTCCGAGGAGTACTGGCACAAGGTCATCGCCCTCGTCACGGCCGCCGCCACGTTGGGCGTCGGCATCTACACGCTCACCCAGTTCGACTACGACCAGTCGGCGAAGATGCAGTTCTTCGTCGACACCGAGTGGATCGAGGTCATCAAGTCGAACTACATCGTCGGTCTCGACGGCATCAGCCTGCCGCTCTACTTCTTGTCGATGGTGATCACGTTCCTCGTGATCGTCTACACGTGGGACAACATGCCGGAGGCCGGGAACGCGAAGGCGTTCTTGATCCTGATGCTGGTGCTCCAGACCGGCATGGCCGGCACGTTCGTCGCCCAGGACCTGATCCTGTTCTTCGTCTTCTTCGAGGTCGTGCTGCTGCCGATGTACTTCATGATCGGCGTCTGGGGCGGCGAGAACCGGCAATACGCCTCGCTCAAGTTCTTCCTCTACACGATGTTCGGCTCGGCGTTGATGCTCGTCGCCTTCCTCGCCCTGTTCTTCCAGACCGACGCCCAGAGCTTCAGCTTCGCCCACCTCGTCGAGGCCGGCGCGCTCATCGACAAGGACGTCCAGGTGTGGATCTTCGCCGGGATGTTCATCGGGTTCGCGGTGAAGGTGCCGATGTTCCCGTTCCACACCTGGCTCCCCGACGCCCATACCGAGGCGCCGACGCAGGGCTCGGTCATCCTCGCCGCGATCCTGCTGAAGCTCGGCACCTACGGCTTCGTGCGCATCGCCATTCCGATGCTGCCGGAGGGAGCAGTCGAGTGGGCACCGTGGATCGGCCTGCTCGCCGTGATCGGCATCATCTACGGCGCCCTCGGCTGTCTCGCCCAGACCGACATGAAACGATTGATCGCGTTCTCGTCGGTCGCCCACATGGGCTTCGTGATGCTCGGCATCTCGACGTTGACCACGTTCGGCATCAATGCCGCGGTGTTCGGCATGGTGGCTCACGGCCTGATCACCGGCATGTTGTTCTTCATCGCCGGCTCGGTGAAGCACCGCTACCACACGCTCGAGATCAAACGGATGTCGGGGTTGCTCACCCAGATCCCCAAGATGGCGTGGATCCTCGGGTTCTGCGCGATGGCGTCGCTCGGCCTGCCCGGCCTGGCCGGCTTCTGGGGCGAGTTCCCGGCGATCCTGTCGGCCTACAGCCCGGGCTTCGGCCTGCCGGAGGAAACGTTCCGCACGTACATGGTGATCGCCGCGATCGGCACCGTGCTGGCGGCGTCGTACCTGCTGTGGCTGTACCAGCGGATGGCGTTCGGTGAGCCGACCGAGGAGTTCTCCGGCCACGGCGCGGCCGCCCACGCGGTCGGGGCTGCGCCCAATGTCGAGCACGGCGACGAGCACGGCGATCACGACTTCCACGACGTCACGCTCGTCGAGTGGATCGCCTGGCTCCCGCTGCTGATCCCGATCCTCGTCCTCGGTGTCTATCCGCACCTGCTGTTCAACTTCATCGATCCTGCCGTCACCGCAGCTCGTCGACCGCCTCGGAGAGACCCTCGGCCCGTGATCTCGACGATCCTCGCCCAGGTCGGCGACTTCGTAGCGCCGGTCATCGACTGGCACGCGCTCGCCCCCGAGCTGGTGCTCGTCGTGGGGATCAACCTCGTGCTGTTCATCGACCTGTGGGTCGACGAGTCGAAGAAGTGGGCGATGGCGACGCTCACCGGGTTCGTCCTGCTCGGCGCGTTCCTCCCGGTCGTCACGCTCGCCGTCGTCGGCGACGACGTGCGGTCGATGTTCGACGGCCGGTACGTGGTCGACGAGTACGCGCTCGTGCTCAAGGCGGTGTTCCTCCTCACCGCCTACGTCGTCGTGTTGATGAGCCAGACCGAGCTCGAGGAGGGCGGCTACTACCAGGGCGAGTTCTACGTGCTGCTGCTGGCCAGCGTGCTCGGCATGGTGATGATGACGTCGAGCCGCGATCTCGTCAGCATCTTCGTCGCCCTCGAGCTGCTGTCGATCCCCGCCTACATGCTGGCCGCCTGGCGCAAGCGCGACCGCAAGAGCAACGAGGCGGGCGTCAAGTACTACCTGCTCGGCGTGTTCGCGTCGGCCGTGCTGTTGTACGGCATGAGCTTCCTCTACGGCACCACCGGGTCGACCCGTCTGGTCGACATCGGTGCCGCGCTGGGCGACGAGCTGATGGCGATGCAAGTCCTGGCCGTCGTGTTCGTGATCGCCGGCTTCGGCTTCAAGATCTCGGCGGTTCCGTTCCACACGTGGGCGCCGGATACCTACGAGGGTGCGCCGACGCCGGTCACCGCGTTCTTGTCGGTGGCAGCGAAGGCGGCCGGCTTCACGGCGCTGGTGCCGCTCGTCTTCGTCGCCTTCCCCGTCGGCAGACAGCGTCTACCAACCGTTCCTCTGGGTGCTCGCCGCGCTCACGATGACGGTTGGCAACGTCACCGCCCTGCGCCAGACGAACATCGTGCGCATGCTCGCCTACTCGAGCGTGGCCCAGGGCGGGTTCATCCTGATGCCACTCGCCGTCGTCGGCACGGGTGACGGCGCCGACTCGGCGCTCAAGGCCGTGGTGTTCTACCTGATCGTGTACGCGTTCATGAACCTCGGCGCGTTCGCCGTCGTCATCGCCGTCGCCCGCAAGACCCGCAGCGGCGAGATCTCGTCGTACGGCGGCCTGTTCAGCTACGCGCCGGGCCTCGCCACGCTGATGTCGATCTTCCTCGCCTCGCTCGCCGGTGTCCCACCGTTCGCGGGGTTCTGGGCCAAGTTCAACGTGTTCAGGGCGATGCTCGACGCCGGCGGGTGGGCCGCCATCTCGCTGGCGGTGGT
Organism: Ilumatobacteraceae bacterium; assembly: GCA_963722415.1. Taxonomy (GTDB): domain Bacteria; phylum Actinomycetota; class Acidimicrobiia; order Acidimicrobiales; family Ilumatobacteraceae; genus JALOLG01. Next base: position 23,494 of record CAVRNI010000027.1, on the reverse strand, counting down.
CGGCGCCGTCAACTCCGTGATCGCGGTCGGCTACTACATGGGTGTGCTGCGGGAGATGTGGATGCGGCCGGTGCCCGACGGGGACACGACCACGATCACCCCGCCGGCGCCGATCTGGGCGGCGCTCGGCATCACGGCGGCCGCCACGCTCGTCCTCGGAATCTTCCCGGGACTGGTCCTGCGCTTCGGCGACCTGCAGGACCTGACCGGTGCGCTCGGCGGCTGACGACGTCCGCGCCGCGATCGACGCCGCGGGCGGCGCGATCCGTTTCGACGAGTTCATGCGACTCGCGCTGTACGGCGAGCACGGCTTCTACGGCGACATCGGACGGGCCGGCACGGCGCGGCGACTTCATCACCTCGGCCGAGGTCGGGCCGCTGTTCGGCGCTGTCGTCGCGCGGTTCATCGATGCCGAATGGGAACGGCTCGGGCGGCCCGAACCGTTCACGTTCGTCGAGGCGGGGGCCGGACCCGGCACGCTGGCCCGTGCGGTGATCGCGGCGCGGCCCGCCTGCCGCGACGCGTTGCGCTACGTCGCGGTCGAGGTGTCGGCGGCGCAGCGTGACCTGCACCCGCCCGGGATCGAGTCGGTCGCGACGCTGCCCGACGAGGTCGGTTCCGGTGTGGTCTTCGCCAACGAGTTGCTCGACAACCTGCCGTTCCGCCTCGCCGTCTACGACGGCGAGTGGCGTGAGGCGCTCGTGGCCAGCCGACGCCGACGGATCGTTCGTCGAGGTGCTCGGTGACCGCCTCGCCGGCGATCGTGGACGTCTTGCCGGTGCCGGCGAGGCACGGTGCGCGGGCGCCGGTGCAGGACGCGGCCGCCGCGTGGGTCCGGTCGGCGCTCGGTCTGCTCGGCGAAGGACGCGTCGTCGCCGTCGACTACGGCTCGACGACCGCCGCAGCTGGCAGAACGCCCGTACCGGGAGTGGCTGCGCACCTACCGGCGCAACGCCCGCGGCGAGCACTACCTCCGCGCCCCGGGGTCCCAGGACATCACCGCCGAGGTGGCCGTCGACCAACTGCCCCGACCCGCATCCGTGGCGACGCAAGCGGAGTGGCTGCGCAGGTGGGGGATCGACGATCTCGTCGCGGAGGGCAAGCGCGTCTGGCGTGAGCGGGCATCGACGCCCGACGTGGCGGCCGTGCAGATGCGGAGCCGGATCGGCGAGGCCGAAGCGCTGCTCGAGCCGACCGGTCTCGGCGGATTCTCGGTCCTCGAGTGGGACGTTCCCGCGGATGGTTCAAGTCCGCCGCGGAATTGACGATGAAGTGGTGTCAGGCACCACCCCTCGGTGCTGGAGATCCGTCTGGCGGACGGATGTTCCACTGATCCCCTCAACAGGGGGCGGCGTCTACGGCGCTGCTGATGCCGGCTCGGCCCACCGTACGACGGGAACGGTCGGGCCGAGCCCGGCATCATCCTGAAAAACACGCCTCGGGCGGTAGCGTGCGGGTCCGGTGACCAGGGACGAACGGCATGCGACCCCGCGGCTGCCCGCGCTGGCGTTCGGCACCCTCGGCATCGTCTACGGCGATATCGGGACCAGCCCGATCTACGCGTTCCGCGAAGCGTTCGACCATTCGGAGCTCACGGTCGACCATTCGACGGCGTTCGGCGTGGCGTCGGTCGTGTTCTGGTCGCTGATCATCATCATCTCGATCAAGTACCTCGCCCTCGTGATGCGTGCCGACAACAAGGGTGAGGGTGGGATCCTGGCCCTCACCGCACTCGTGATGCCGCGCAGCGGCGTGGCGGCCAAGGGGATCATGGCGGGCGTCATCACGCTCGGCGTGTTCGGCACATCGCTCCTCTACGGGGACGGCCTCATCACGCCGGCGATCTCGGTGCTCAGCGCCGTCGAGGGGTTCGAGGTGGCGACGTCCGCGTTCGAGGCCTGGGTCCTCCCGATCACGATCGCGATCCTGGTCGCCCTGTTCTCCGTGCAGAAGCGTGGGACGGCCAAGATCGCACGTGTGTTCAGCCCGATCATGATCGTGTGGTTCACGGTGATCGGCGCGCTCGGGCTGCGCCAGGTGCTCCGCCATCCCTCCGTGCTCCGTGCGATCTCGCCGAGCTATGGCATCGATCTGTTCGTCGACCATCCCTGGCGGGCGTTCCTCGCCCTCGGCTCGATCTTCCTGGTCGTGACCGGCGGCGAAGCCCTGTACGCCGACATGGGACACTTCGGACGGCGTCCGATCCAGATCAGCTGGTACATGATCGTGTTGCCGGCGTTGTTGCTGAACTACTTCGGGCAGGCGGCGCTGCTCGCCGACGACCCAGAGGCGATCGAGAGCCCGTTCTACAACCTCGCACCGGACTGGGGCATCACGCCGCTCGCGATCCTGGCGACGATGGCGACCGTGATCGCTTCGCAGGCGTTGATCACCGGTGCCTACTCGCTCACGACGCAGGCGGTGCAGCTCGACTACCTGCCGCGCCTCAAGATCCTCCACACGTCGGCGCACCACATCGGTCAGGTCTACGTGCCACTCGTGAACTGGCTGCTGATGATCGGATGCGTCGGGCTGGTCATCGGTTTCCGCACGTCGAGCGCCCTCGCGTCGGCGTACGGCATCGCCGTCACCACGACGATGTTGATCACGACGATGCTCTTCTACCGCGTCGTTCGGGATCGGTGGGGGTGGTCGACGGCCCGGTCGGTCGTCACGCTGTCGCCGCTCATGTTGGTCGACTCCGCGTTCCTGGCCGCCAACGTGCCGAAGATCCCGACCGGGGGTTGGTTCCCGTTGGCAGTCGGCCTGGGTCTGGTGATCCAGATGACGACGTGGCGGCGCGGCCGCGAGCTGGTGGCCGCCCGGATCCGCCGCGGCGAGCGACCGATGGCCGAGGTCGGGCGGGAGGCGCTCGACGCCCACGTCGCACGCGTGCCAGGCACCGCGGTGTATCTGTTCAAGGATGCGGGGGCGGCACCGCCGGCGCTCGTGGCGAACCTCGAGCACAACAAGGTGCTGCACAAGACGACGCTGCTCCTGTCCGTGAGCGTGGCCGAGGTGCCGCGCGTCGAGCCGAAGCACCGCGTCACGTACACCCCCATCGGGTCCGGCATCCACCAGCTCGAGCTTCTCTTCGGGTTCATGGACGAGCCGGATGTCCCGGACGCACTCGCCACCATGGACGCCATCCCCGGGTTCCAGTTCGACCTCGGCACGACGACGTTCTTCCTCGGCCGCGAGGCCGTCGGCGCCGGCAAGGTGCCCGGGATGCATCCATGGCGGGAAGAACTGTTCGTGCTCCTCAACCGCGGTGCCGCCAGCGCATCGAGGTTCTTCAACCTGCCGCCGGACCGGGTGTTCGAGGTCGGGACGCAGGTCGAGATCTGAAGCTCGCCGGCCCGTCGGTCAGCCGTAGACGCCGATCACGTCGACGATGAAGTGCGTCGATCCGCCCCCGCCGCACGCGACCTTGAGTTGCGCCAGATCGACCGCCGACACGACGTGGTTGGCGACCGTCATGCCGCCCTCGAACCAGTTGATGCTCGACACGTTGGGCGTCGCCGCGATCCCGGCCGAGAACACCGTGAGGAATCCCCATCCGATCGTGTCGGTGACCGTGAGGTTGATCATCACGCCGTCGATGTTCTCGCCGAACCCTTCGGCACCGCTGTCGAGCAGACCGATCGTACGCACCTGTCCGGTCGTGATCCGGCCGTCCGTGGGAAGCTCGGGCACCGCGTTCGGTCGGCTGTCGTAGACGCGGACCGGCTCGAAGAGCAGGGTGAGCGCACCCGCCGTACCGGGACGGGCGAGCAGGGTCGGGCGGGGATCGGGGCCGAGGCTCGGTTGCCACAGCTCGAGGCCGGACGAGGCGTTGTAGGCGAGGGTGCCGATGGGGTAGGTGCCGAGCACCGTGTCGCCCGGTGCACCGACGAACTGGAGGTGTCCGCCGGGCGACGTCAGCTGCATCGCGATCGGACCCGGACCGGAGATGTCGGAGAACGGCCCGTTGTTCTGGAAGCCGGTCACCGCGTCGGCGACGTTGGACTGGCCGAGGATGGCTGGTCCGCCGGACGCCGCACGCCGCGCTGCGCGATGCGATCCCGGCGCCGGCGGCACCCACGGCGGCGGCGGTCGCCACCTTCAACAGGTTGCGGCGTGACGACGGCGTCGCCGGAGCAGATGCCTGCTCCAGCTGGGCGCGTACATCGGCCAGCTCATCCTCGAGCGCGGCGAGGCGGCGGGACAGGTCGTTGGTCATGATGGGCTCCCTCGGTAATCGACTCGGAGAGGATGGCACTCGCGCCAGGGCGCCGCGCCGCCTTTTCGTGTCAGCCGCCGGCGGGGCCGGGTCGGCGGGCCGACCGTCGGCTGTCGCGCCTAGAGTCGAGCCCGTCACGGAAGGGGGCCATATGGCGGAGGAACAACACGACACGATCGACGACCTGTCCACCGAGCTGCGGCGCTTCCCGCCGCCCGAGGGGTTCAAGGCCGACGCACTGATCACCGGAACCGACTTCTACGACGAGGCCGCGACCGACGACGAAGGGTTCTGGGCCAACCGGGCGTCCGAGCTGATCACGTGGTCGAAGCCGTGGGACACGATCCTCGAATGGGACCTGCCGTATGCGAAGTGGTTCATCGGTGGCGAGCTCAACGTGTCGTACAACTGTCTCGACCGCCACGTCGAGGCCGGCCGTGGCGACAAGGTCGCCTTCCACTGGGAGGGTGAGCCCGGCGACAGCCGCACGATCACCTACGCCGAGCTCCTCGGGGACGTGCAGCGGTTCGCGAACGTGCTGAAGAGCCTCGGTGTCGCCAAGGGCGACCGGGTCAACATCTACATGCCGATGATCCCCGAGGTGGCCGTCGCGATGCTCGCCTGCGCCCGCATCGGTGCCGCCCACAGCGTCGTGTTCGGCGGCTTCTCGGCGCAGGCGCTCGCCGATCGGATCATCGACGCCGAGGCGACCGTGCTGATCACCGCCGACGGTGGCTACCGGCGCGGCGAGGTGTTCCCGCTGAAGGCCGCCGCCGACGACGCGGTGGCCAACGCGCCGACGATCCAGCACGTCGTCGTCGTCAAGCGTGGTGGCAACGACGTCACCATGGTCGACGGTCGCGATCACTGGTACCACGAGCTGATGGAGGCCGCCGATCCGGTCTGTCCGCCCGAGCCGATGGATGCCGAGCAGCTGCTGTTCCTGCTGTACACGAGCGGTACCACGGGCAAGCCGAAGGGCATCATGCACACGTCGGGCGGCTACCTCACCCACGTCGCCTACACGCACAAGTACGTGTTCGATCTGCACCCCGACACCGACATCTTCTGGTGCACCGCCGATGTCGGCTGGGTCACCGGCCACAGCTACATCATCTACGGCCCGCTCGCCAACGGGGCCACGCAGGTGATGTACGAGGGTGTGCCGAACTTCCCGGGCAACGATCGCCTGTGGGCGATCGTCGAGAAGTACGGCGTGACGATCCTGTACACCGCGCCGACGGCGATCAGGACGTTCATGAAGTGGGGGGCGGCCGAACCGGAACGTCACGACTTGACGTCGCTGCGGCTCCTCGGCTCGGTCGGCGAGCCGATCAACCCCGAGGCGTGGATGTGGTACCAGGAGCACATCGGCGGCGGGCGCTGCCCGATCGTCGACACGTGGTGGCAGACCGAGACCGGCGGGATCATGATCAGCCCGCTGCCCGGTGCGACGACCACCAAGCCTGGTTCGGCCACGTTCCCGTTGCCGGGTGTGACGGCGGAACTGGTCGACGACGCCGGTGTGCGCGTCGAGCGCGGCGGGGGCTATCTCACGCTCACCCGCCCCTGGCCGGGAATGCTCCGCGGCATCTGGGGTGATCCGGAGCGCTACGTCGAGACCTATTGGAGCCGTTTCCCCGGTCGGTACTTCGCCGGCGACGGCGCCAAGCTCGACGACGACGGGTACCTGTGGCTGCTCGGCCGGGTCGACGACGTGATGAACGTGTCCGGGCACCGGATCTCGACCACCGAGGTCGAGTCGGCGCTGGTCTCGCACCCGAGCGTCGCCGAGGCCGCGGTCGTCGGCGCCAACGACGCGACGACCGGCCAGGCGATCATCGCCTACGTGATCCTGCGCGGCGGTGCCGACGTGGGTGTCGAGGTGTTGCGTGACCACGTCGCCGCGGAGATCGGCCCGATCGCCAAGCCCAAGACGATCTACATGACCCCCGACCTCCCCAAGACCCGCTCGGGCAAGATCATGCGTCGCCTCCTGCGCGACGTGGCCGAAGGGCGCAACCTCGGCGATACCACCACCCTGGCCGACGTGACCGTGGTCGACGAGCTGCAGCGGAGGGCGACGGCCGGCGACGGCGACGAATGAGGCGCATCTCCAGCTGATCCGTATGCGAACGTTCAAGTTCGGGCCGGCTCAGGCCGATGAACGATTCGTGAATGATTCCGCCGACCCCGCCTCCCCGCGCGTCGCTCACGATCTCGTGAATGATTCCGGCGACGCGCCGGCCGCCCCCAATGGTGCCGCTCCGCTCGAGGGGGTCGCCGGACGACGGATCTCGGATCCCGCTGGATTCCGGTTCAACCTCGACGATGCGCTGGCACGCCTCAGCGAACCGCACCAGCCGATCCCGCGCTTCAACTGGTCGTCGGTCACGCCTTCGCCGACCGATCTGGCCACGACGGACCTGGCCACGACGGACCTGCTCCACTGCCCCGGCGACGACGAGCCCGGCGTCGCTCCAGGGACCGATGCACACGGCAGGCACGGGGCCGATGGCCGCCGGTCCGCCAGCTGCCGCGCCGAGCCCGACGTCGACGCGCTCGATGTTCCCCGATCAGGACTCGCGAGCCCGCCCGCTCACCCAACCGACCCTCGATCCGCTGCCCGAGATCCGCGAGGCGACCCAGGTCGGCCCCGCCGCCACATCACACTGGTCGTCCGTCCCCGTGCATGCCCCGCCGCCGGCCGCCGCGCTCGTGTTGGAGGCTCCTCCGGCGCCCGCGCCCGCCGCCGCTCCGATGATCGTGACGGGCAGCGACGCCTTCGCGGCCGGCGTGAGCGGATTCAGCCCTGACTCCCTCTACTCCCCGACGCCCGACGTGCTGATCAGCCGGCGTGTCGGCGACGGTCTGCCGCGACTTCCCGACTCCGACCCTGCTGCCGCACCCCCGATGGCCATGATGACATCGTCGACGTCGGCGGCCTCGTCCGTCAGGTCGCCATCGGCCGCCAAGGGTCGTAAGAAGGCCAAGCGCCGCGGCTACGGCAAGCTGGTCCTGGTCCTCATGCTGCTGGCCGGACTCTGCGTCGGGGCGCTCATGTTCGGCCGCGACTACCTCTTCCCGGAGGACTGGTCGAAGGACGTCGCGCCCGCCGTCGACGCGCTGCAGTTGAGCTCCGGCCTCGAGTTCGCCGACCCCGTGGTGGTCAACGTCCTGCCGGAGGCCGACTACGCGGTCAAGGTCGCCGGTGTTCATGTTCGGCCCGACGCTGCATGCCGAGTTGACGACGTCGATGCCCCGCTGGCGGGCCCTCGGCCTCGTCGAGGGCGAGCCGAGTGCCGCGTCGGTGAACGCCGCCGTGAGCACCTGGCAGCCGGCGTTCTACGACCCTGCCGACGGACAGATCTACCGCAGTGCCACCGCGACCGGTCCGGCGTTCGACGCTGCGATGCGCAGCGCGCTCGCTGCCGCGCTGGTCGATCAGTTGTCGCCTGGCACGCCCGCTCCGGCCGTCGATGCGACCCAGACGGCGTCACTTGCTCAGCTCGCCGTCAACCACTTCGGCGCCGAGCTCGTCGCCGGCCCGTCACAGAGCATCCCGAACCGCACGGCGCTCGACTCGCTCCCGGTGCCGTTGACGCACCGGCTGATCGGCGTCGAAGACCTCGGCGGCCCGATCCTGGAGTCGCTCGGTGTCGTTCCGGATCCCGCCGCGGCGGTCGCCGGTTTCGGCGTCGACGTCACGACCGTGCTCGACGTGCCGTGGACGGCCGCACCCGTTCCGCTGATGCTCGAAGGCGACACGCAGGATGGCGACGCAGCCTCCCGCGGCAGCGACTTCTGGTACACGGTGTTGGCGGCCTACCTGCCGGCCGAGACCGCGGCCGACGCCGCCAACTCGATCAGCGCTGACCTGTACGTCCCAGCGCTCCGTGGCGCACAACAGTGCGTCTACGGCACGTTCACCGCGACGACGCCCGAGACGCTCGGCGTGCTGCAGGTTTCGGCGGTCGCATGGGCCGGGCTCGCACCGGCGGCGGCTGGCGCAACGGCGACCACGATGGCCGACGGTGTGACCGTGCAGTTGTCCACCTGCGACCCGGGCACCGCCCCGAACCCAACCCGCTCGCCCGATGTGGCAGCCGCGCTGGTCGCCCGCCAGGTCGCCCGCCTCGCCTCAGCCTGATCCGAGTCGGCGACCAGAGCGCATCGACGCGGCGGGCCGTGAGCCGGTCGGCCAGCGGCGGAGCCGTCCAGTCCTTTCGTTTCGGCCGGTTGACAGGGTGTCCTGTCAACTCGCGCAGGGTGTCCTGTCATGTCACCATGGCGTGACGTCGGAGCCGTCGTCGGCGAACGCGTCGAACTCTCGGGCCAGGCGCAACGCCCGCCGACACCTCGCCGCGCTAGTCGCGGAAGTTGTTGAACTGGAGGGGGATGCCGAGGTCGGTGGTCTTCAGCGTGGCGATCACGGCCTGCAGGTCGTCGCGCTTCTTGGCGCTGACCCGAACCGAATCACCCTGGGTCTGGGTGCTGACACCCTTGGGGTGCTTGGCCTTGATCAGCTTGTTGACCTCGCGGGCCTTGTCGGCCGAGATCCCGACCTTGATCGTCACGACCTGCCGCACCGTGTTGTGCGTGGCCTCCTCGATCGTGCCGTAGTCGACACCCTTGAGCGAGACGCCACGCTTGACGAGCCGTTCCTCGAGCACGACCCGCAAGGCGGCCAGTCGATCCTCGCTGACGGTGCGCAACGTCAGCACCAGGTCGTCCTGCTCGATCGAAGAGTTGGTGTTCTTGAAATCGAATCGTGTGTCGATCTCGCGCCGGGCCTGATCGACCGCGTTACGCACTTCCTGATGGTCGACCTCGGAGACGACGTCGAAGGTGGGCATCGCGCCAGATTACCGAGCCGGATCGGACGCGGCGATCGCCGCCGCCCGCGCTACCATCCCGCCCGGCATCAAGGGTCGGTGCCCGAGCGGCCAAAGGGAGCAGACTGTAAATCTGCCGGCTAATGCCTTCGAAGGTTCAAATCCTTCCCGGCCCACGAAATCACAACACGATTTGCATGACGGCGACATCGAGCCAGCGGCCGAACTTGCGGCCGACCTGGCGTTCGACGCCGACCAGATCGAAGCCACACGCCAGGTGCAGGGACCGCGACGCGACGCCGCCCGCCTCGATGCGGGCGATCACGCTGTGGAACCCCGAGTCGCGGGCGATGTCGACGAGCCTGGCGAGGAGCAGCCGCCCGATCCCCTGTCCGGTGTGGTCACGGTGCACATACACGGAGTCCTCCACGGTGGTCCGGTAGGCGGCCCGCTCCTTGTACGGCGACAGCGATGCGAAACCGACGACCTCGCCGTCGTTCCCATCACCATCCGAGAACGGCCACGATCGCACTGAACGCTCCCGACCTGGCGGCCAACCACTCCCGCTGCTCGGCCAGCGAGCGGGGGACGAGATCGAACGTGGCGGTGCTGGTGGTGACCTCGCGGTTGTAGATCGCCATGATCGGTTCGGCGTCATCGGCGGTCGCCAGTCGGGTGGTCGCGTCGGGCATGGCCGAGCGATGGTATCCGCCGCCTCCGACCGGTCAGGGCCTGGTGGGAACGTCACTGGCGGGGGTACACTCCCACGTCGGGTTCGCGGCTCTGCCGCGCTCCGAAATACCGCCCTCTTAGCTCAGTCGGTAGAGCACAGCCATGGTAAGGCTGGTGTCGTGGGTTCAATTCCCACAGAGGGCTCGACCACAACGGTCGGTCGACTCGCTGGGGCCACACCCTGGCGGCGTAGCTCAGTTGGTCAGAGCATCCGGCTCATAATCGGAAGGTCATCGGTTCGATCCCGATCGCCGCTACAACAGATACTGCACCAGACCCAACAATCCAGAATCAACCGCAACCACCTTTGGAGAAACAAGGGAATCACCATGAGTAAGGCGAAGTTTGAGCGTACGAAGCCGCATGTGAATGTGGGGACGATGGGTCATATTGATCATGGGAAGACGACGTTGACGGCGGCGATTTCGAAGACGTTGGCGGATCGTGGGTTGGCGGTGTATACGCCGTTTGATGCGATTGATAAGGCGCCGGAGGAGAAGGCGCGGGGGATTACGATTTCGATTGCTCATATCGAGTATGAGACTGAGAATCGGCATTATGCGCATGTGGACATGCCGGGTCATGCGGATTACATCAAGAACATGATCACGGGTGCGGCGCAGGTGGATGGGGCGATTCTTGGTGGTGGCGGCGACGGATGGTCCGATGCCTCAGACGCGTGAGCATGTGTTGTTGGCGCGTCAGGTGGGGGTGCCGTACATCGTGGTGGCGTTGAACAAGGCGGACATGGTCGACGATGAGGAGTTGCTCGAGTTGGTGGAGTTGGAGGTGCGGGAGTTGTTGAACGGGTACGGGTTCCCTGGTGATGACGCGCCGATCGTGCGGGTGTCGGCGTTGAAGGCGTTGGAGGGGGATGAGGAGTGGCAGGCGAAGGTGTTGGAGTTGATGGCGGCGGTGGATGAGTCGGTGCCGGAGCCGGTGCGTGAGTTCGATAAGCCGTTTTTGATGCCGATCGAGGATGTGTTCACGATTACGGGTCGGGGGACGGTGGTGACTGGCAAGGTGGAGCAGGGTGTGGTCCACACGGGTGATGAGATTGAGATCGTCGGGTTGCGGGCGACGCAGAAGACGACGTGTACGGGTGTGGAGATGTTCCGCAAGTTGTTGGATCAGGGTCAGGCGGGGGACAACATCGGGGCGTTGTTGCGGGGGACGAAGAAAGAGGATGTGGAGCGGGGGCAGGTGTTGTGCAAGCCGGGCTCGATTACGCCGCACACGAATTTCGAGGGTCAGGTGTATGTGTTGACGAAGGAGGAGGGTGGCCGGCATAAGCCGTTCTTCAACAATTACCGGCCGCAGTTCTTCTTCCGCACGACCGACGTGACGGGGACGGTGGAGTTGCCGGAGGGGACCGAGATGGTGATGCCGGGTGACAACGTGGCGATGACCGTCGAGTTGGGCAAACCGATCGCGATGGACGAAGGCTTGCGGTTCGCGATCCGTGAAGGCGGACGCACCGTCGGCGCCGGCCGCGTCGTGAAAATCCTCAAGTAACAGGTAGAACCAAACCGGGCAGCGAAGCCGCCCCACCGAGCGAAGCGAGCGAATCCAGATGGCCAAGAGTGAGAAGCGGGTGAAGATCACCCTCGAGTGCACCGAGTGCAAGCGGCGCAACTACATCACGATGAAGTCCAAGATCAACGATCGTGAGCGCCTCGAGATGAAGAAGTACTGCAGCCACGAGCGACGGCACACGGTCCACAAGGAGACCCGCTGATCCCGCTGTCGGGCTGCGGATCGCTCCGCGGGACCGGCTGGTACGCTGCCGGTTCCCGTCCGAGGGCAGTAGCTCAGTTGGTAGAGCATCGGTCTCCAAAACCGACGGTCGGGGGTTCGAGTCCCTCCTGCCCTGCCCATCCCGACGTGTCTCTCCCCGCCCACCAGAAGATCAACACGAACCAACGATGTCACTCGACGACCTGAACCGCGAGCAGAAGCGCACGCTCAAGAAGATGGGCGCCCTCGACGAGAAGGGTGCTCCGACACGCGCGCCCAAAGCGACGCCTTCCCGCGAGCGCACCGGCCCCCGCCAGTACCTCCGTGAGGTGCGCGACGAGATGCGCAAGGTGGCGTGGCCGCGCCGCCCGGAGGTGCAGCGCTACTCGACGATCGTGGTCATCACCGTCGTCATCTACACCGCGTTCGTCGGCGGCATCGACTACCTCATGAGCCTGATCACGAGCTGGTTCTACATATGAGCGATCAGGAGACCCCCCAGATGACCGACACGACAACCGAAACCGATGACCTGTTCGCCGAGGACGTGCCTGTCGAGGATCCACCCGCCGAGGATCCACCCGTCGAGGACGTCCCGTCGAGGACGTCCTGTCGAGGACGTTCCTGTCGAGGACGTTCCTGTCGAGGATCCACCCGTCGATGAGGACGCGGTCGTCGCCGATGCCGTCGTCGCCGATCCCGACGTCTCGTTCGACCTGACCGACGACCGCACGACACGAGACCGACACCGAGACCGACGACGACCGAGACCGACGGCACCGAGACCGAGACGACGTCGACATCGAGGTCGACGATCCCTGGACGCGTCCCGGGTCGTGGTACGTCGTGCACACGCAGTCCGGCTACGAGAAGAAGGTCACCGCCAACCTGCATGCTCGGATTCAGAGCATGAACATGGAAGACAAGATCTTCGAGGTCGTGATCCCGATGGAGGAGGTCGTCGAGTTCAAGAACGGCCGCCGTCAGACGGTGCAGCGCAAGGTGTTCCCGGGCTACCTCCTCGTGCGGTGCGTGATGGACGACGAGTCGTGGTACTGCGTGCGCAACACGCCCGGTGTCACCGGCTTCGTCGGCCAGAGCCGCCAGGGCCAGAAGCCGACACCGCTGTCACGTCGCGAGGTGAGCACGTTCCTCGCCGCCAAGGGTGACGGCGCCGAGCAGTCGGCACGACCGAAGCCGAAGCTCGACTTCGACGTCGGCGAGAGCGTCCGGGTCCGCGAAGGACCGTTCGCCGACTTCTCGGGCGAGATCGCCGAGATCAACGCCGACCACCTCAAGCTCAAGGTTCTCGTCAACATCTTCGGGCGCGAGACGCTCGTCGAGATGGACTTCAGCCAGGTCGCCAAGCTCTGACGAGCACGGCTGCACCGCTGACCACAAGCGTCACAGGAAAAGGGAAACGTCATGGCAAAGAAGAAACTCGCGGCGATCGTGAAGATCCAGATCCCGGCCGGCAAGGCCAGCCCGGCACCGCCCGTCGGCACCGCGCTCGGCCCGCACGGCGTCGCGATCATGGACTTCGTGAAGCAGTACAACGCGGCCACCGAGTCGCAGACCGGCACGATCATCCCGGTCGAGATCAACGTCTACGAGGACCGCACGTTCGACTTCGTCCTCAAGACCCCGCCGACGCCGGTGCTCATCCGCCAGAAGGCCGGCATCGAGAAGGCGGCGTCGATCCCCGGCAAGGAGGTCGCCGGCTCGATCACCGAGGCCGACGTGACCGAGATCGCGACGATCAAGATGCCCGACCTGAACGCCTACGACCTCGAAGCCGCCAAGCTCCAGGTGCGCGGCACCGCCCGCTCGATGGGCGTCAAGGTCGTTCGTTAGCTCAACCGCTCAAGCAACACAACCGAATGCGTGCGCCGAGATCACCTCGCTCGGGCCGCTCTATCCCGAGGGAGACATCACATGTCAGGCAAGAAGCTCACCGATGCGGCGAAGAAGTTCGACCGCGACGAGTTCTACCCACCGCCCGAGGCGTTGGGGCTCGTGAAGACGATGGCGTCGGCCAAGTTCGACGAGAACGTCGACGTCGCCGTGCGGCTCGGCGTCGACCCGCGTAAGGCGGATCAGATGGTCCGCGGCACCGTCGCCCTCCCGTCGGGCACCGGCAAGGACGTCAGGGTTGCCGTGTTCGCGACCGGACCGGCGGCGCAGGAGGCCCGCGACGCGGGGGCCGACATCGTCGGCGCCGACGACCTCGCCGCGCAGGTCGAAGCCGGCAAGTTCGACTTCGACCTGGCGATCGCGACGCCCGACATGATGCCGCTGGTCGGCAAGCTCGGCCGGATCCTCGGCCCGCGTGGCCTGATGCCCAACCCGAAGACCGGCACGGTCACCACCGACGTCGGCCGCGCGGTCGGCGAGTTCAAGGGCGGCAAGGTCGAGTACCGCACCGATCGCTACGGCAACGTCCACGTGCAGCTCGGCAAGGTCAGCTTCGAGCCGGCCCAGCTCGAAGCCAACTTCTACGCGGTCGTCGACGAGTTGCAGCGCGCCCGCCCGGCGTCCGCCAAGGGCCGCTACATGAAGAAGATCACCGTGTCGTCGACGATGGGACCCGGTGTCCACGTCGACACCGCCCGCCTGCGTCCCGATCTCGTCTGATCGTCGCGGTGTGAACGTCGCGGCCTGACGGCCGTGTGATTTCGGGACGGGCGCCGCTAGCGTGGCGCCCCGTACATACCGGTTGCTCGCCGAAGACCGCTGGTCCCGCCCCTCACGGGGAGGGTGAATGGAAGTTCCGCCAGCCGAGGTGCATGCCCCTGGGAAGTCGGCTCGACGAGCCGCTCGCTCCTCGTGGTGTTCGCCATCCCAGGCGAGCCACGAGTCGAAGCGAAGGAGGTGTGCATCGAATGAGTGAAACTGCTACGGAACCTGTGACTGACACCGGCAGGGCTCCGCAGGCCGGACAAGGTCGCGATCGTCGACGAGATCGCGTCGAAGCTCGGCACCGCCGAGGCGGTGTTCGTCTCCGAGTACCGCGGCTTGACCGTCGGCCATCTGGCCCGCCTGCGCGGGGCACTGCGTCCGAGCGATGCCGAGCACAAGGTCTACAAGAACACCCTGGCCCGTCTCGCCGTCCGCACGGCCGGCGTCGAAGGGCTCGAGGAGCTCCTCATCGGACCGTCGGCGATCACGTTCGTGAAGGGCGACATCGCCGGCGCCGCCAAGGCGTTGCGCGACACGGCGCGGACGAACCCGCTGCTGGTGCTGAAGGGTGGATCCCTCGGGGCCAAGCTGCTGTCGGCCGACGACATCAGGTCGCTCGCCGACCTGCCGTCCCGCGACGAGTTGCTGGCGATGATCGCCGGAGCGTTCCAGGCGCCACTCGTCAAGACGGCCAGCCTGCTCCAGGCGCTGCCACGCAACTTCGCCTACGGCCTCGCGGCGCTGATCGACGAGCGCGGTGGCGTGCCCACGGAGCCGGAGCCGCGAGGTCGCGGCATCGGAGCCCGAGCCCGAGCCCGAGCCGGAGCCGAGCCGAGCCGGCGGCAGCCCGAGCCCGAGCCCGAGCCGGGAGGCCGCGGCGAGCGGAGCCCGAGCCCGAGCCGGAAGTCGCGGCGGCATCGGAGCCCGAGCCGGAGACGCGGCCGAGCCGCGGCGTCGCGGCCGAGCCCGAGCCCGAGCCTAGCGCCTCCACACACCCATGCAATCGCACCATCGACACGACACTTTTCTGAACCAGGAGAACACCATGGCAACCACCACCAAAGAAGAAGTCCTCGACGCCATC
This sequence comes from Ilumatobacteraceae bacterium, assembly GCA_963722415.1. Lineage (GTDB taxonomy): Bacteria > Actinomycetota > Acidimicrobiia > Acidimicrobiales > Ilumatobacteraceae > JALOLG01. The sequence continues at coordinate 8,204 of CAVRNI010000027.1, read as the reverse complement.
AGCAACATGACGGTGATCGAGCTCAAGGAACTGCTCGACGCGTTCGAGGAGAAGTTCGGCGTGACCGCCGCGGCGCCCGTCGCCGTGGCCGCAGCCGGTGCCGCCGGCGGCGCGGCCGCCGCCCCGGCCGAGGAGGAGAAGGACGAGTTCGACGTCGTCCTCACCGGCGCCGGCGCCCAGAAGATCCAGGTGATCAAGGTCGTGCGCGAGCTGACCAGCCTGGGCCTGAAGGAGGCCAAGGACGTCGTCGACAGCGCTCCCAAGGCCGTGCTCGAGAAGGCCACCAAGGAGGCCGCCGAGGCCGCCAAGGCCAAGCTCGAAGAGGCCGGCGCCAGCGTCGAACTGAAGTGAGCACCTGAGCGCCCCGGTGCACTCCCGCCCGTTTTCGGCGGCGAGCGCGCCGGGGCGTTCGCGCGCCCGGCGCCATCTCGACCACCGATGCTTGACAGACGGGTGCGGGTTCTTTACCGTGTCCCGCAATCCGGCGCCGTTGGGGCCGATCTGATTTGGCGCGTGCGGTAGTTGACGTTTCGTCACGCCCCAGGTAGCATCCCCGGTTGCCGTGCGTTGCCCGTTCCGTTCACCCTGTTTTGCGGTGTCCATTGGCGCGCCCGTGGCCGCATCCGACCGTGCCATCCCGGAACAGAGGTGATCTGTGGCCACTCGCTCCGTCTCCCGTGAGCGCTACTCGTTCGCGAACCTTGACGAACCGCTCGAGCTCCCCGACCTGATCGCGATCCAGCGCTCGAGCTTCGACTGGTTCTTGAACGAAGGGCTCGCCAACACATTCCGCGACATCAGCCCGATCAAGGACTTCTCCGAGTCGCTCCAGCTCGAGCTCGAGTTCGACCCCTTCGACGAGGACCTGCGTCCGCCGCCGAAGTTCTCGGTCGAGGAGTGCAAGGAAAAGGACATGACCTACAGCGCGCCGGTCTTCGTGCGCGCCCGGTTCATGAACCGCAACACCGGCGAGATCAAAGAGCAGACCGTGTTCATGGGCGACTTCCCGGTGATGACCGAGAAGGGCACGTTCATCGTCAACGGCACCGAGCGCGTCGTCGTGTCGCAGCTCGTGCGCAGCCCTGGCGTCATCTTCGAGCCGGGCGAGCGCTTCCGCCTCCGCAACCTGACCAAGCACCAGCTCGTCAAGGGCACGATCCACCCGTACCGCGGTGAGTGGATGGAGTTCGACGTCGAGCAGCGTCCCGGCAAGGACGTCACGGCCGGCACCCGCGTCGCCCGCAAGCGGCGGATGGGCATCTTCACCCTGCTGCGCGCCCTCGGCTACGACGAGGAGAACGTCCCCGGCTTCCTCGACCGCTTCGTCGCCCACTTCGACTTCCTCGAGGGCCAGTGGGACAAGGAGCGCGACGTCGCCCCGACCCAGGACGAGGCGCTCGTCGAGATCTACAAGCGGGCCCGTCCGGGCGAGCCGCCCACCGTCGAGTCGGCACGGGCGTACTTCCGCAACGCGTTCTTCGAGAGCCGCCGCTACGACCTCAGCCGGGTCGGCCGCTACAAGCTGAACCGCAAGCTCGGGTCCGAGGTCGCCAAGCTCAAGGACCTGTTCGGCCTGTCCGACGAGCACATCGACCTGCCCGTCGAGGACCAGCACGTGCTGAGCCGGTGCGAGGTGCTCGCCGCCGTCACGTACATGCTCCACCTCGTCAAGCAGGAGCCCGGCTACCGCCTCGACGACCAGGACCACTTCGCCAACCGCCGCATCCGCTCGGTCGGCGAGCTGATCCAGAACCAGGTGCGCATCGGCCTGTCGCGCATGGAGCGCGTCGTGCGTGAGCGCATGACCACCCAGGACGTCGAGGCGATCACGCCCCAGACCCTGATCAACATCCGTCCGGTCGTGGCGGCGATCAAGGAGTTCTTCGGCACCAGCCAGCTGAGCCAGTTCATGGACCAGGTGAACCCGCTGTCCGGGTTGACCCACCGGCGCCGCCTGTCGGCGCTCGGGCCCGGCGGCCTGTCGCGTGAGCGTGCCGGCTTCGAGGTCCGCGACGTCCACTTCAGCCACTACGGCCGGATGTGCCCGATCGAGACGCCGGAAGGCCCCAACATCGGTCTCATCGGCGGCCTGTCGACGTTCGCCAGGGTCAACGAGTTCGGCTTCATCGAGAGCCCGTACCGCAAGGTCGTGAAGGGCAAGGTCTCCGGCGAGATCGTCTACATGGCGGCCGACGAAGAAGAGAACTACGTCGTCGCCCAGGCGAACACGCCGATCAACCCTGACGGCTCGCTGAAGGGCGACCGCGTCCTCGTGCGCCGCTCGCCGCAGGCGGCGAGCCTCGACGACCTCCGCAAGATGCTCGAGGCCGAGAGCTTCTTCGGCGCGACCACCGACATCGGCTACGTCCCGCCGACCGAGGTCGACTTCATGGACGTGTCGCCCGAAGCAGATCGTCTCGGTCGGCACGGCCCTCATCCCGTTCCTCGAGCACGACGACGCCAACCGCGCCCTGATGGGCGCCAACATGCAGAAGCAGGCCGTGCCGCTGCTGCGCGCCGAGGCGCCGTACATCGGCACCGGCATCGAGGACCGTGCCGCTCGCGATGCGGGCGACCTGGTGCAGTCACTCGAGGACGGAGAGGTCCTCGAGGTCACCGGCGACTCGATCACCGTGCAGTACAAGACGCTCGGCAAGAAGGTCTACCGCCTCGCCAAGTTCCGCCGCTCGAACCAGGACACGTGCATCAACCAGCGTCCGTCGGTGGTCGAGGGCGAGAAGGTCCGCAAGGGCACGATCCTGGCCGACGGTCCGTCGACCGACCACGGCGAGCTGGCGCTCGGCAAGAACCTGCTCGTCGCGTTCATGCCGTGGGAGGGCTACAACTTCGAGGACGCGATCATCCTGTCCGAGCGGCTCGTGAAGGACGACGTCCTGACGTCGATCCACATCCACGAGCACGAGGTCGACGCCCGCGACACCAAGCTCGGTCCGGAAGAGATCAGCCGCGACATCCCGAACCTCAGCGACGACATCCTCGCCGACCTCGACGACCGCGGGATCATCCGCATCGGCGCCGAAGTCGGTCCTGGCGACGTCCTCGTCGGCAAGGTCACCCCCAAGGGCGAGACCGAGCTGACGCCGGAGGAGCGCCTGCTGCGGGCGATCTTCGGTGAGAAGGCCCGCGAGGTCCGCGACACCAGCCTCAAGGTGCCCCACGGCGAGTCGGGCAAGGTCATCGACGTCAAGGTGTTCAACCGCGACGACGGCGACGAGCTCCCGCCCGGCGTCAACCAGCTGGTGCGTGTGTACGTGGCGCAGAAGCGCAAGATCTCGGTGGGCGACAAGCTCGCCGGTCGCCACGGCAACAAGGGCGTCATCTCCAAGATCCTCCCGATCGAGGACATGCCGTACCTCACCGACGGAACGCCGGTCGACATCATCCTCAACCCGTTGGGCGTGCCGAGCCGGATGAACGTCGGCCAGGTGCTCGAGGCCCACCTCGGGTACTGCGCCCGCTGGGGCTGGAGCTCCAAGGACGGCGAGCGCGTCGGCGACGAGCCGATCCGCGGCACCGAGGCCAAGACCCGCCCGAACACCCAGCCGGCGGTGTTCATCGCCACGCCGGTGTTCGACGGCGCCCACTGGGACGAGGTCGAGCACGCCGGCAAGCACCCGACGATCCAGGAGATCCTCGAGAACCTCAACCCCGACGGCGTCAACGGCGACCGTCTGATCGGCACCAACGGCAAGACGACGCTCTACAACGGGCGCACCGGCGATCCGTACGACAACCCGATCACGGTCGGGCACATGTACATCCTGAAGTTGGCCCACCTGGTCGACGACAAGATCCACGCCCGCTCCACCGGCCCGTACTCGATGATCACCCAGCAGCCGCTCGGCGGCAAGGCGCAGTTCGGTGGCCAGCGGTTCGGCGAGATGGAGGTGTGGGCCCTCGAGGCCTACGGCGCGGCGTACTGCCTGCAGGAGCTGCTCACCATCAAGTCCGACGACGTGCTCGGCCGCGTGAAGGTGTACGAGGCGATCGTCAAGGGCGACAACATCCCCGAGCCCGGCGTCCCCGAGAGCTTCAAGGTGCTCATGAAGGAGATGCAGGCGCTCTGCATCAACGTCGAAGTGCTCGCCGACGACGGCAGCGAGATCGAGATGCGCGACCTCGACGACGAGGTCTTCCGCGCCGCCGAGGAGCTCGGCATCGACATCTCCCGGCCCGAGCGCGGCACCGACGAGGACGACCGCGAGCGCGAGGCACGGCGCTCCAAGGCCTACTGACGTTTCGAGGGGGCATCTACCGAGTCCCTCTCGACCCCCCTGACAGCAGACGAGAAGCGAAGTAAGGAATCAGATGCTCGACGTCAACATGTTCGACCAGCTCAAGATCGGGCTGGCCACCGCCGACCAGATCCGGATGTGGTCACACGGTGAGGTGAAGAAGCCCGAGACCATCAACTACCGCACGCTGCGTCCCGAGAAGGACGGCCTGTTCTGCGAGAAGATCTTCGGACCGACCCGCGACTGGGAGTGCTACTGCGGCAAGTACAAGCGGGTGCGCTTCAAGGGCATCATCTGCGAGCGCTGCGGCGTCGAGGTGACGCGCTCGAAGGTCCGTCGCGACCGCATGGGCCACATCGAGCTCTCCGCGCCCGTCGTGCACATCTGGTACCTGCGCGGCACCCGGTCGTGGCTCGCCTACCTCCTCGCCGGCATCGAGCCGAAGGAGGAGCTGAAGGCCAAGCAGCTCGAGAAGGTCATCTACTTCGCCGCCAACCTCGTCACCTGGGTCGACGAGGACAAGCGTCACGAGGACCTCGCCAACGTCGAGGCCGAGTACCTCGAAGAGCGCGACGCGATCCAAAAGGAGCTCGAGCTGGCGGTCGACCGCCGGTACAAGGAGCTCGAGACCGAGGCCGAGGCCGCCGAGTCGGAAGGCACCGACACCAAGAAGCTCAAGCGCGACGCCGAGCGCGAGATCGAGGCGCTCCGTGAGCGCTACGACATGGAGCTCGACCTCGTCGCCCGTACGTGGGACGAGTTCAAGAGCCTCCACTCGCGCAAGATCATCGACGACGAGGTCCTGTGGCGTGAGCTGCGCGACAAGTACGGCGACTACTTCGAGGGTGGCACCGGCGCCGACGCGATCAAGCAGCTGATCGACCGGATCGACTTCGACGAGGAGGAGATCAAGCTCCGCGAGGCGATCGAGCCCGGCACGTCGGGCCGCAAGCCGCTCAGCGCGCAGCGTCGCCAGAAGGCGATCAAGCGCCTCAAGATCGTCGCTTCGTTCAACCGTCGCGACGACCACGGCCGCCGCATCAACGATCCCAAGGCGATGATCCTCGACACCGTGCCGGTGATCCCGCCCGAACTGCGCCCGATGGTGCAGCTCGACGGCGGTCGCTTCGCGACGTCCGACCTCAACGACCTGTACCGCCGCGTCATCAACCGCAACAACCGCCTGAAGCGGCTGCTCGATCTCGGCGCACCCGAGATCATCGTCAACAACGAGAAGCGGATGCTGCAGGAGGCCGTCGACGCGCTGTTCGACAACGGCCGTCGTGGCCGTCCGGTCACGGGCCCCGGCAACCGTCCGTTGAAGTCGCTGTCCGACATGCTGAAGGGCAAGCAGGGCCGGTTCCGCCAGAACCTGCTCGGCAAGCGCGTCGACTACTCGGGCCGTTCGGTCATCGTGGCCGGCCCGACGCTCAAGCTGCACCAGTGCGGCCTGCCCAAGCTGATGGCGCTCGAGCTGTTCAAGCCGTTCGTGATGAAGCGCCTCGTCGACCTCGAGCTGGCGCAGAACATCAAGACCGCCAAGCGCATGGTCGAGCGCCGCCGCCCGCAGGTGTGGGACGTCCTCGAGGACGTCATCAAGGAGCACCCGGTGCTGTTGAACCGGGCCCCGACGCTCCACCGCCTCGGCATCCAGGCCTTCGAGCCGGTGCTCGTCGAGGGCAAGGCGCTCCAGATCCACCCGCTCGTCTGCACGGCGTTCAACGCCGACTTCGACGGCGACCAGATGGCCATCCACGTGCCGTTGTCGGCCGAGGCGCAGGCCGAGGCCCGCGTGCTCATGCTGAGCGCCAACAACATCCTGTCGCCGGCGTCGGGTCGCCCGATCGTGACGCCCACCCAGGACCTCGTGATCGGCGGCTACTACCTCACCGAGAGCGTCGAGGGCGGCAAGGGCGAAGGCCGCGTCTTCCGCCACCTGTGGGAAGCCATCCGCGCCTACGACGAGGGCGGCCTCGAGCTGCACGCCAAGATCACGATGCGGACTCCCGGCAAGGAGCCCGTCGAGACCACGGTCGGTCGGGCGATGTTCGAAGAGACGCTGCCCGCCGACTACACCGAGCGCTTCGGACACGTCACGGCGACGGTGAAGAAGCGCGAGATGGGCGTGATCGTGGAGCGCTTGTCGGAGAACTATCCGACGGCGATGGTCGCCTCGTCGCTCGACGCGATCAAGAACCTCTGCTACCGCTACGCATCGCAGTCGGGGCTCACCGTCTCGATCGACGACGTCAAGACGCCGAAGGCCAAGCGGGCGCTGCTCGACGGCTACGAGGCCCAGGCCGACAAGGTCGAGACGCAGTTCCGCCGCGGCATCATCACCGACGGTGAGCGCCGCCAGCAGGAAGTGCGGATCTGGACCGACGCCACCGCCGAGGTGCAGGCCGCGATGGAGGCCGAGTTCAAGTCGGCGCGCTTCAACCCGATCGACATGATGGTCGGCTCCGGCGCCCGCGGGAACATGACCCAGATGCGCCAGATCGCCGGCATGCGCGGCCTGGTGGCCAACCCCCGTGGCGACATGATCCCGCGTCCCATCAAGTCGAACTTCCGCGAAGGTCTCGAGACGCTCGAGTACTTCATCGCCACGCCGGGCGCCCGCAAGGGCCTCGTCGACACCGCGCTGCGTACCGCCGACTCCGGCTACCTGACCCGCCGTCTCGTCGACGTCGCCCAGGAGCTGATCGTCCGCGAGGGCGACTGCGGCACGACGCTCGGCGTCTGGGTCGAGAACGTCGGCCCCGACACGGCGAACCGCCGCAACTACCTCGAGACCAAGCTGTTCGGACGGGCGCTGCTCAACGACACCACGCTGTCGGACGGCACGGTCCTCAAGCGCAACACGACGGTCGGCGACGAGGAGATGGTCGCCCTGCGCGACGATCCGGCGATCGACCGGCTGCGGGTGCGCTCGGTCCTCACGTGCGACGCCGAGCTCGGCGTCTGCGCCCTCTGCTACGGCCGTTCACTGGCCACCGGCAAGGAGATCGAGCTCGGCGAGGCTGTCGGCGTCATCGCCGCCCAGTCGATCGGCGAGCCCGGCACGCAGCTGACGATGCGGACGTTCCACACCGGTGGTGTGGCCGGCAAGGACATCGCCGGTGGTCTGCCCCGCGTCGTCGAGCTGTTCGAGGCCCGCACCCGCGTGGCGCGGCCCGCCTCGCCAAGGCGTCGGGCGTGCTGCGCCTCGGTGAGGACGAGGGCAAGGGCATCCCGGTGATGGTCGTCGACAACGAAGGCGACGAGCACGAAGTCGTGCTCCCGCTCGGCGCTCGCCCGATCGTCCAGGACGGCCAGGAGGTCAAGGCCGGCGACCCGATCACCGACGGCCCCTTCGACCCGAAGGAGCTGATGGAGATCAAGGGCATCCGCGAGACGCAGCTGTACCTCGTCGAAGAGGTCCAGCGGGTGTACCGCGACCAGGGCGTGTCGATCCACGACAAGCACATCGAGCTGATCGTGCGTCAGATGACGCGCCGGATCGGCGTGCAGGAGCCGGGCGACACCGACTTCCTGCCCGGCGAGCGGGTCGACTCGAAGCGGTTCCGCGACATCAACCGCGGGATGGTCGAGGCGACCAAGCGCCCCGCCGAGGGACGCCCCGAGATCATGGGCATCACCAAGGCGTCGCTCGCCACCGAGTCGTGGCTGTCGGCAGCCTCCTTCCAGGAGACCACCCGGGTGCTCACCGAGGCCGCCATCGACGGCCGCGGCGACAGCCTGATCGGGCTCAAGGAGAACATCATCATCGGCAAGCTGATCCCGGCCGGGACCGGCATGATGAAGTACCGGGAGTTCGGGATCGAAGCCCCCGACTACGAGCCGATGACGTACTACTCGAGCGACACCGAGGAAGAGGACCCGGCGGCGTTCCTGGCGAGCCTGCACGGCTCGTACGAGGGCGCCCCCGCCGAGACCGCCGAAGTCTGA
>CAVRNI010000026.1:0-128258 GCA_963722415.1 Ilumatobacteraceae bacterium | reverse complement strand
TCGATTCGTGACGTCCGTTCGTTACAACCCCGTGGGCACAAGTGAGGGTCAGATCAACGGCGTGTTGGGCTCGAGGCCCATCAACAGCCGCCCGTACATCTCGAGGTTCATCTCGAGTTGCAGCAGACCGTGATTGTTGATCGCCTTCAGATCGGCGAGCGCGCGGGACAACGGAGAAGAGCTGCGGACCCCAGTCGCACCCGCCGCGGTGAACAGGATCTCGACCGCCTCGAGGCAGCGTCGCACGCCCACCGCGCAGTCGACGCGCATCCGGGCCCGCGTGAGCAGTGGCAGTTCGGCGCCGGCCTTGCCGGCGGTGTCGATCTCGTCGGCGCAGCGATACAGCAGGAGCTCGCCCTCCTCGATCCGCATCGCCGCATCCGCGACCTTGACGTGCGTGATCGGGTGGGTGTCCTGGGGATCGGCCGTGTACGCGATCGTCTTTCCGGTGACGAGCGGTGGGAAGTCCTCGAGCGCCTGGCGCGCCGAATCCGAGCGCACCACCTGTCAACGCGATCGTGAGCACCGGGACCGGTGCGCACCTCTGCACCCAGTCCGAGTGCAGCGAACCGCCCGGGCTGTTGCCCATGATCAGAGCGGGCAGCGACAAGAAGCGGTGGGCGGGGATCTCGAGCGCGTCGACCTTCACCGTGCACGATCCCGTCGCGCGGAGGCCCGTGACGTACCAGTCGTCCATGAACGTGACGGCCGACGTCGGGACGATGAAGTCACCTTCGTCGACAACGGTGTCGCCATCGACCACGACCGCGCCGAGGAGCAACCAGTCGGCACGCTCCGAGCCGGACGCGAACGGCCACACGCCCTCGAGCCGGAACCCGTCAGCGGTCTTCACCGCGCGACCGCGTGGCCCGATCACGGCCGACACCACGGCGTCGGGATCGTCGCCGTACACGTCGTCTTGTCCCTCGGCAGGGAAGTGCGACAGCAGCCACGAATGGGCGTGTACGACCCCGGCGACCCACGCCGTGGATGCGCAGCCACGCGCCAGGGTGGAGATCACGTCGAGGTGGTCGCGCACACCGAGGCCGAGCCCGCCGTTGCGGCTGCTCTGCAGCACCTTGAACGATCCGGCCTGGCGGAGCGCCTTGATGTTCTCCTCGGGCAGCCGCCGGTCGGCGTTGGCCTGCTCGGCGCGGGCGCGCAGCTCGGGAACGAGCTCGATGGTCCGTTCGAGGACTGTGGTCGTCATCGGGGCTCCCTTCTGATCGGGATGGGCGAGGTCTGGGCGTGCTGACTGAGCGCCGGGATCACACCAGGAACGTGATCCCGTCGGTGAACCCCATCAGCGCCCGACCATAGACCTGAGCGCTGATCTCGGGACTCACGACGGCGTGACGGCTGGCGATCTCGGAGTCGCGCCACCACCGCTGCATCGGGCTCGCTTCGGCGAAGCTCGACGCGCCGTGGGCCGAGCACAGCACCCGGATCGCTTCGCGTGCCGACTCGGCGGCGTGGCCGGTGTCCATCCGCACCCGTGCCCGCTCGACGTAGGTCATCGTGCGGTCGGCCCGTGCCGCATCGTCGATGTCGCCTGCCGCTCGGTAGGCGAACAGATGGGCAGTGTCGACGAGCGTCGCCGCCTTGGCGATCGCCAGCTGGAACGTCGGCGCGTCGCGTTGCAACTCGTACTCGGTGTAGGCGATGCCGCGCTTGTGCCCCTTCTCGATCACGTAGTCGAGTGCAGCCTGCGCCAGCCCGAGCTGCGGCCCGACGAGGATCAACGCGGCGACGGGGATGAAGGCCGAGCGGTACAGCACCTCGTCCTTGTACGGGGTGTCGTAGTCGCCGGCGAGGAGGCCGGGCACCGACATCAACCGATGGTCGGGCACGAACACGTCGCGGGCGTGCACGGTGTTGCTGGCCGTCCCCCGCATGCCGGTGGTGAACCACGTGTCCTCGATCTCGAGCTCGGAGTACGGCATCAACGCCATCGCCGGCTGCACGAACTCGCCGGCCTCGTCGACGAGAGGAACCCCGAGGAACGCCCAGTCCGAGTGCAGGCAGCCGCTCGTCCAGTTCCACGAACCGTTCACCACGTAGCCACCGTCGACCCGCGTGGTGGTGGCCGTCGGACTGAACACGCCGGAGATCCGGGCGGCCGGATCGCTGCCCCAGACGTCGAGCTGCAGCTGCTCGTTGCCGAGCGACGTGAAGAACGCGCACACGTTCATGAGCGCCGTCACCCACGCCGTCGAGCCGCAGCCCATCGCCACCTCGCGACTCACTTCGAGCTTGGTGCGGATGTCGGTCTCCAGCCCGCCGAAGCGCTTCGGCACCATGATGCGGAACGCGTCGGCGTCGCGCAGCGCGGTGATGTTGTCCTCGACGACGCGGCGATCGGACTCGGTCCGGGCCGCGTTGGCCTCGAACAGCGGACGCAGCTCGCGGATGCGACCGAGGATCTCGTCGCGGATGGCGGTGGGCTCGGTTGCGGTGACGCTCATCGCGCCTCCTTCAGGGTTGAGCGATCACGGGGTTCTCGATCGTGCCGATCGACTCGATCTCGATCCGCACGGTGGAGCCGGGCGACAAGCAACGGGGTGGGTCCATCACGAAGCCGACGCCGGCCGGCGTGCCGGTGGCGATGATCGTGCCGGGCAGCAATGTGAATGCCGTCGTGATGTGCTCGATCAGCTCCCAGCAGTTGTTGATCATCTGCGATGTCGACGCGTCCTGACGCAGGTCGTCGTCGACCCACGTGCGGATCCGGAGGTCGTGCGGGTCGGTGATCTCGTCGGTGGTGACCAGCCATGGTCCGATCGGGCCGTGGGTGTCCCAGCTCTTGCCCATCGTCATCGTCGGGGTCGCGCGCTGCCAGTCGCGCACGGAGACGTCGTTGACGACGAGGTAGCCGGCGACGACGTCGGGCGCATCGGCCGCTTTGACGCTGCGACAGCGCTGCCCGATCACCACACCGAGCTCGCCCTCGTAGTCGACCCAGTCGGGTGCGACGGTCGGCACTTCGATCGGTCCCGACGGGCCGGTGACACACGTGATCTGCTTGTTGAACACGACCGGACGGTCGGGTTTCGGCATGCCCGACTCGGCCACGTGGGCGCTGTAGTTGAGCCCGATCGCGAGGAACGTCGGTGGTTGCGCGATCGGCGCCTCGAGCGCCACGTCGGCGAGCGCGATCAGCGGCGCGTTCGCCGCGAGATCGGCGACCCTGGACAGCCCGCCGATCGCGAGGAGGACACCGAGATCGTCGGGCAGGCTGGGATCGACGTGGCCGACGTCGGCGACGTGGTCGCCCGTGACGACGCCGAGCCGGGTGTGGCCTGACTCGGTGAATCGTGCAACCTTCATGCGCTCAACGCCTCCTTGATCTCGGCGAGGTCCGGTGGTTCGACGAAGTCGCGGGGGACCGGCGGACCCCACGCGTACAGCGACTTGTCGGGTGCCCAGTCGCGGGCGATCCACGCGTCGTCGTCGCCGATCTGGTCGAGGTCGGCGAAGTACTCGGCGAAGTTGCCGGCCGGGTCGCGGAAGTACCAGAACAGGTTGGAGCCGAGGAAGTGCCGGCCGAGACCCCACACGTTGCACGTCGGGTCGGCCGAGAGCAGGTGGTGTGCGCCGCGGCCGATCTCGTCGAGGTCGTCGACCTGCCACGACGAGTGGTGGAAGAACGGCACCGGCGAGCCGATCAGCCCGACGTTGTGATGATCCGGCGAGCAGCGCAGGAAGGCGATGATGCCGGCCGACTCGTCGGACAACCGGAAGCCGAGCACGTCGACGAGGAAGCGCTTGCTGGCGGCGATGTCGGGCGTGCCCCAGAGCACGTGACCGAGGCGGCGCGGCGCTGCCATGCCCTCGGCGAAGATCGCCGGCGCCCGATCGCCGTCGCGCACCGTGTTGCCCGGACCGTTCATCGGTGGCGATGGGTGCGCGTCCTGCGTGATGCGATCACGCACGGCGACCCGGACGCGGATGCCGACCACCGGTTCGAGCACCGAGATGCCGCCGTTGTCGTCGGTGGTGACGTCGAGATCGTGGGCTGTGGCGGCGGCCGCGATGCGCGCCACGTCGTCGGGATCGTCGGCGGCCAGCGTCACCTCGACCAACTGGCGGACGGGGCGCTCGACGACCCGCAGCTGCTCCCCACCGTCGCGGGTCGCGAAGACACCCGGCGCCGATTCGGTCAGCCCGAACGCGCGGTAGAACTCGCGGGCGTCGTCGACGCGCGGCACGCCGAGCGTCATCGACCCGAGCCCGTGCAACGCCATGGAGCCCTCCTCTGCCCCTCGTCATTGCCGGGTGTTCGACGGAATCCACAGCGTGCCACGGGGGAATCGGCATGTCAACAAAATTTCGATATTGCATCGTTGTTGCGAAACCCTTTAGGATCGATCCCATGGCGACCGCCGCCCCCACCCGCACCGAGCAGGTGTATGCGCGCATGCGGTCCGACATCCTCGGCGGCCACCTGACGCCGGGCGCCAAGCTGCCGTTCGCCGAGCTCGTCGCCCGCTACGGCGGCAGCACCAGTGTCATCCGGGAGGGGCTCACCCGACTCGTCGAGCAGGGACTCGTGCAGGCCGAGCCGCAACACGGCTTCCGCGTCGTTCCGTTGTCGATCAGCGACCTCGACGACCTGACGACGGCGCGGTGCGAGCTCGAAGGGCTCGTCCTGCGGCTGTCGATCGCGGCCGGTGACCTCGAGTGGGAATCGGCGATCGTCGCCGCCCACCACACGCTCGAGCGCACCCCGATGGCTGGGCCATCAGATGGGCGATGACGACGGCGCGCTGAGCGACGAATGGCGGGCCGCCCACGCGCGCTTCCACAACGCGTTGATCGCCGGATGCCCGAACGTGCGGTTGCGCACGATGGCGTCGTCGCTGCGCGATGCGGCCGAGCTCTACCGGTCGTGGTCGGGGCGGCTCGGCCACGACCAGCACCGTGACATCCCCGGCGAGCACGACGCGATCGCCGAAGCCGTCCTCTCGCGCGACGCCGATCGGGCCGTCGCCGAGCTGACGGCGCACCTGCGCCGTACGGCCGACCTGCTGATCGGGCCCGGACCGAGCGAGTCCCGAAGCAACGGCGCAGATGCGCTAGAACAGACCGCACCACGCGAAGATTGACATCGCAAACACATCGCGTGACCGCGCCGCGACCTACGACCACACGTCGATCGAACAATCGACCAAACAGGGGGCACCGATGAGCGAATCCAACGAGCAGTGGTTGAACGAGTGGTTGCTGAGCCGGCGGCGCCTGCTCGTGTTCGGGAGCTCGGCCGCGGCGGCGGCGTTCCTGGCCGCGTGCGGCGGCGATGACGACGACGCCGGCGGCGACACGACACCCGGCGACACCACGCCGAGCGACACGACACCTGCCGACACCGGTGCGACCGCGCCACCCGGCACCACCGGCGACACGGCCGCCGGCACGACCCCAGCGGCGGGCGGCGCCAACGCCGCCCAGTTCGGCGGGGGCGGGGGCGACGGCTCGATCAAGATCGGTTTCACGGCCCCGCTCACCGGCCCACTCGCCGGGTTCGGCGAGGCCAACGAGTTCATCATGGCCGGCATCGAGGCCTTGGTCGCCGACGGCATCATGCTCGGCGACCAGTCGTATGCGGTCGAGTTCATCGTCAAGGACGTCCAGTCGAACTCCGACACCGCGGCATCGCAGGCCGGCTCGTTGATCCTCGAGGACGGCGTCGACATGATGATCGCGATCGCGACGCCGGAGATGATCAACCCGGTCGCCGACCAGTGCGAGGCCAACGGGGTTCCGTGCCTGTCGACGCTGGCGCCGTGGCAGCCGTACTTCTTCGGTCGCGGTGGCGACCCCGCCGCCGGATTCGACTGGACGTACCACTTCTTCTGGGGAGCCGAGCAGCTCGTCGGCGTGTTCGTCGACATGTGGAACTCGATCGAGACCAACAAGGTCGTCGGGTTGCTGTGCCCCAACGATCCGGACGGCAACGCCCTCGCCGATCCGGCGACCGGCTTCCCGGCCGGAATCGAGGCCGGCGGTTTCACGCTCGTCGACCCCGGTCGTTTCCAGACCGGCAACGCCGACTTCTCGAGCGTCATCGGGCAGTTCAAGGACGAGGGCGTCGAGATCGTGTGCGGCATCCCGATCCCGCCCGACTTCGCCACGTTCTGGACCCAGGCCAAGCAGCAGGACTTCAACCCCAAGGTCGTCACGATGGCGAAGGCGGTGCTGTTCGCGTCGGCCGTCGAGGCTCTCGGCGACAGTGGCGACGGTCTCGCGTCCGAGGTGTGGTGGACCCCCACCCACCCCTTCTCGAGCTCGCTGACGGGTGTCGACGCGCAGGCGTTGGCCGACGAGTACACGGAGGCGACCGGCAAGCAGTGGACGCAGTTCGTCGGGTTCGTCCACGCTCTGCTCGAGGTGTGCCTCGACAGCGTCGCCCGAGCCGGCAGCACCGACAAGCAGGCGTTGATCGACGCGATCGCGGCGACCAACCTCGACACCATCGTCGGCCCGGTCACGTTCGCCCGCGAGGGTTTGCCGAAGAACGTCAGCCCGACCCCGCTCGTCGGCGGTCAGTGGCAGCAGCAGGACGGCGGGCCGTTCCCGTTCGAGCTACTGGTGGTCAACAACACGCAGGCGCCAGAGATCCCGGTGGGCGGCACCATGGTGCCGCTCGAGGGTTGACCAGCGGCTGCCGTGACGGCGCTGCTCTCGGTCGACCTACTGTCCAAACGGTTCGGCGGCCTCACGGTCGTCGACCGCCTGTCGTTCGAGGTCGCCGAGGGTGACGCCGTCGGGATCGTCGGGCCGAACGGTGCCGGGAAGACGACGCTGCTCAACCTGATCGCCGGTGACCTCCGGGCCGACTCCGGCACGGTGCTGCTCGACGGGGTCGACGTCACGCGCCGCCCCGCACACGTCCGCTGCCACCTGGGCGTCGGACGTACGTCGCAGATCCCGCGTCCGTTCGAGGGCCTCACCGCCTTCGAGAACGTGCTCGTCGGCTCGACGTTCGGATCGGGACGGGCGCGGCGGTCGTCGACCGCGAGTGTTGTCGAAGGGACCGCGGTCGCGGCGCTGGAACGGGTCGGCATGCTGGGCCGCGCCAACACCCCGGCCGGCGCGCTGACGCTGCTCGAACGCAAACGCCTCGAACTGGCACGCGCGCTGGCGACCGAGCCGCGGCTGTTGCTCCTCGACGAGATCGCGGGCGGTCTGACCGAGGCCGAGGTGCTCGCGTTGGTCGCGACGATCCGCGACATCCGGGCGGCGGGTGTCGCGGTGGTGTGGATCGAGCACATCGTCCATGCCCTGCTCCGCGTCGTCGACCGGATGATCGCGATGGACTTCGGTCGCAAGCTGATCGAGGGGCCGCCGGCGGCCGTGATGGCGTCCGACGAGGTGCGCTCCGTGTATCTCGGCGAGGACATCGAGGTGTGATGAGCGTGCCGGTGAGAGTCGCATGAGCCTGCTCGACATCGACGTCCTCGATGCCGGCTACGGCGACTTCCAGGCGCTGTTCGGCATCGACCTGCACGTCGACGAGGCCGAGACGGTGTCGATGATCGGCGCCAACGGGGCCGGCAAGTCGACGTTGCTGAAGGCGATCGCCGGGATGCTCGAGCCGATGGCGGGCGAGATCCGCTACGCCGGCGAATCACTCGCCGGGATCCCTGCCAACCGGCGCGTCGCCAACGGAATCTCGCTGGTGCCGGAGGGGCGTCGCATCTTCCCGTCGCTCAGCGTCGAGGAGAACCTCCTCATCGGTGCCCACATCGGCCGCAAGGGCCCGTGGACGAAGCAGCGGGTGATGGCAGCGTTCCCGATCCTCGCCAACCTGGCCCATCGATCAGCCGCCCGGTTGTCGGGTGGCGAGCAGCAGACGCTCGCGATCGGGCGGGCGTTGATGGCCAACCCGCAACTGCTGCTGCTCGACGAGGTCTCGCTCGGGTTGGCGCCGGTGGTCGTCAAGCAGGTGTACGAGGCCGTCCCGATCATCAAGGCGGAAGGCACGACGATCCTCATCGTCGAGCAGGACGTGAACCAGGCACTCAAGGTCGCCGATCGCGTGTACTGCCTGCTCGAGGGCCGGATCTCGTTGACGGGCACGCCCGGCTCGCTCGCCAAGGAAGACATCACCGAGGCCTACTTCGGGCTCACCTCGACCCAGCCGGATCATCCATGACCTGGGTCAACGCGATCGTGCAAGGCATTCTCATCGGCGGGCTCTACGCGCTGTTCGCCACGGGATTGTCGCTCGGCTTCGGCGTGATGCGGCTCGTCAACCTCGCCCATGGTGACCTGGCGGTCCTCGCCGCGTACATGGCCCTGTCGCTGTCGACGACGTTCGACATCAACCCGCTGACGACGCTCCTCGTCGTGCTTCCTGGCGCGTTCGTGGTGGGGGTGATCCTGCAGCGGCTGGTGTTCGACCGCGTCGTCGGCGTCGACCCGGCGTTCGCGATCGTCGCCACGTTCGGTCTGTCGATCGTGATCCAGAACGCGCTGCTCGAGAAGTACACGGCCGACACGCAGGGTCTCTACGTCGGCGAGCTCGAGACCAGCTCGATCACGATCAACGACCAGATCTCGATCGGATGGCTGCCACTCATCACGTTCCTCTGCGGTGTCGGCGTGCTCGGTGCGCTGGCGCTGTTCCTCAAGCGGACGAAGTTGGGCCGCGCGTTCCGGGCGACCTCCGACGACCCCGAGGCCGCTCGCCTGATGGGCATCGACAACCGCCGCGTCTACGGCGTCGCCCTCGGCATCGCAGTCCTCACGGTCGCCCTCGCGGGGGTGCTGATGGGCGCCCAGTCGTCGTTCGATCCGTTCATCGGGCCCAGCCGTCTGATCTACGCGTTCGAGGCGGTGATCATCGGTGGCCTCGGTTCGTTGTGGGGAACGCTCGCCGGCGGGATCACGCTCGGCGTCGCGCAGGCCCTCGGGCGCGAGTACAACTCGCAATGGGGGGAGTTGACGGGCCACGCCGTGTTCCTCGCCGTGCTCGCCACCCGCCCGACGGGCATGTTCGGCAAGGTCCAGGCATGACGTGTGACTGAGCGACGCTGCCCACGTTCGTGGTCCACCGCTCCACGACGGCGAGCAGGATCTTCGGCATCGTCGCCCTCGTGGCGATCGTCGGTCCTCGCGCTGCTGCCGACGTTCGCCGAGGCGTCGACGGAGTTCAAGATGGTCGAGCTGCTCACGCTGATCGCACTCGCCCAGATGTGGAACCTGCTGGCCGGGTTCGCCGGGGTCGTGTCCGTCGGCCAGCAGGCCTTCGTCGGTCTCGGCGCCTACGGGATGATCGTGTTCGTCAACAACCAGGGGTTCAACCTCTACCTCTCCGTCGCGATCTCTGCGATCGCGGCGATGGTCGTGTCGATCCCGATGGGGCTGATCGCGTTCAGATTGCGGGGGAGCTACTTCGCGATCGGTACCTGGGTCCTCGCCGAGGTGTGCAGCCTCCTGATGATCAACAACACGAGCGTCGGCGGCGGCAGCGGCGCATCGATCCAGGTGACCGACTACGACCTCGCGACGCGGCAGGACGTCACGTACTGGTTCGCGCTCGTCGCCGGCGTCGGCGCGATCGTCGTGAGCTACGTGGTCCTCCGTTCGCGACTCGGTCTGCGGATGCAGGCCATCCGCGACAACGAAGCAGGAGCGCGGGGCCTCGGGACGAACGTGTACCGCACGCGGTTCGCGATCTGGATGATCGCCGCGTTCTGGACGGCGTTGGCCGGCGCGACGTTCTACCTGGGCCAGATCAGGGTCCAACCGACCGGAATCGGTTCGGCGTTCAGCGTCGTGCAATGGACCGCGCCGATCATCTTCATCGTCGTGATCGGTGGCATCGGCACGATCGAGGGCCCGGTGATCGGGGCGGTCCTCTACTACCTGTTCCGCGAGCAGTTCAAGGACCAGGTCACGTGGTACACGATCACGCTCGGCGTCATCGCGATCGTGGTCGCACTCGTGCTGCAGAAGGGGGTGTGGGGCATCATCCGTACCCGGACCGGTCTCGACCTGTTCCCTGTGCGGCGCCGCCTCGTCGTCGACCGCGGCGAGCCCAGCGTCGGACGCGCTCAGTCCGGTGAGTCCGACGGATCGGGTGTGAGGCCCAACCATTCGGCCATCCCGGCGATGTCCACCACTCGGCGCACCGCACCCGACGGTGCCCGCAGTGTGATCCGATCGGACGCCTCACGGGCTCGGTTGGCGATGACGATGACCTTGAGCCCGCTCGAGTCCATGAACGTCACCTGTGCCATGTCGAGCACGCGGATCCGTGGGTCGTGCTCGAGACAACGGTGCAGCTTGGGCGCCGTCGCCGCATCGATCTCGCCGACGAGAACGACGACCCCGTCGCCGGCGTCATGGATCGTCAGTCGGCTGCGCTCAGTGCTCGCCATCGAGCTCGTTTCCTTCGGCCACGTGGACATTGTCATTCTGGGGTCCACTGAACCACCCCAATGGGGGCTTGAATACACCCCTAGGGGTATTTACCGTGGTCGGCGTGGCTCCCGCGTCATCCAACGTGCCGTCCAACGGGTCGTCGAACGGATTCGCCCGGCGGCGCGGTCTCGGTTGCGCTCGTCGACGACTACGAGATCGTGCTCATCGGCCTGGCGCACGTGTTCGACCGGTACTCGGACCGGATCATCGTCGTCGAGATCGACCTCAACACACCGCTCGTGGACGACGTCGACATCGTGCTGTACGACTCGTTCGCCCAACCGGAGGCCGACCACGACGAGATCCGGGTGCTCGTCGAGAATCCCCACGCCCGCCGGGTCGTCGTCTACACCTGGAACTTCCATCCCGACCTGATCGACAGTGCGATGCGCAAGGGGGCCAACGGCTACTTGTCCAAGACGCTGCCCGCACGCGACCTGGTCGCCTCGCTCGAAGCCATTCACGCCGGCGACACCGTCATCAGCCCCGCCCCCGGCCGGTCCCGACCGACGACCGGACTCGACTGGCCCGGACAGGTCAGAGGGCCTCACCGACCGTGAGTCGGAGATCCTCGCCCTCATCACCCAGGGCAAGAGCAACGCCGAAGTGGCCGCGACCGCGTTCCTGAGCCTGAACTCGGTCAAGTCGTACATCCGGTCCACGTACCGCAAGATCGGCGTCAAGTCCCGAACCCAGGCCGTGCTCTGGGGCATCGACCACGGCTTCAAACCCGACCACCATCGCATCGACCACTGGCGCGGCGGACCCTGAGGGGTCTGATCAGCGCAGGTTCTCGACGACGACGGCGATGCCCTGGCCGACGCCGATGCACATCGCCGCCATGCCGTACCGGCCGCCGGTGCGGGCGAGTTGGTGCACGAGCGTGGTGAGGATGCGGGCACCTGACGCACCGAGCGGGTGACCGATCGCGATCGCCCCGCCGAGCGGGTTGACGATCGAGGGATCGAGCTCGGGCCACTCGCGCAGGCACGCCAGGCTCTGCGCGGCGAACGCCTCGTTGAGCTCGACGCTCGACAGGTCGCCCCAGTCGATGCCGGCCCGGCGCAGCGCGTTGCGGGCGGCCTCGACCGGCCCGATTCCATAGAGATGCGGATCGACCCCGCTCGTGGCCGCGGCGCGGACGCGTGCGATCGGCTCCCGACCCGTGCGCGCCAAACCGGCGTGCGACGTGACGAGCAGGGCCGCCGAACCGTCGTTCATCGGCGAGGCATTGCCGGCGGTGACCGTGCCGTCGCTCGCGCGGAACACGGTGCGCAACCCGGCCAGCTTCTCGATCGTGGTGTCGGCGCGGATGCACTCGTCGCGGTCGAGGCCAGGTTCTAGCCCGGCGACCGGCACGATCTCGGCCGCGAAGTGTCCGGCGTTCCAGGCCGCGTCGGCACGTTGGTGTGATCCGTGGGCGAAGACGTCCTGCTCCTCCCGCGAGATCGAGTACTTGTCGGCGAGCAGCTCGGCGCCCTCGCCGAGCGACACGGTCCAGGCGTCGGGCATCTTGGGGTTGGTCATCCGCCACCCGAGCGTCGTGCTCCACAGCTGTTCGTGCCCGGTCGGGTAGCCCTTGGCCGGCTTCTGCAGCACCCACGGCGCGCGCGACATGCTCTCGACGCCACCGGCGATCACGACGTCGGCGTCGCCGACCGAGACGGCGCGGCTGGCGGCGATGACCGCTTCGAGCCCGGAGCCGCACAGGCGATTCACGGTCGCCGCCGGGATCGTCGTCGGCAGGCCCGCCAGCAGCACCGCCATGCGGGCGACGTTGCGGTTGTCCTCGCCCGCCTGGTTGGCGTCGCCGAGGTACGCCTCGTCGATCGCCGACGGATCGAGGTCGGGGGACCGTTCGACCAACGCGCGCACCGCGGTTGCGGCCAGGTCGTCGGGCCGAACGCCGGCGAGCGCGCCGCCGATCCGGCCGATCGGTGTGCGGACGGCGTCGACGATGTAGCTCTCGTGGCTCATCGATGATCCTCCGTCTCGCGTCTGTCGTCGGGCGCTCGACCGTCGAACGCGCGCTCCAGCAGCCCGAGCAGCGCGGCTTCGTCGACAGGCCGGGGGTTGTCGGTGATCTCGGCCGCCGCCCGCGCCGCCGCCTCGGGGAGCTGGTCGCGCTCCAATCCGAGCGCCGCGCAGCGACGTCGGGACGTTCGACGCCGTCGCCAGGTCCCACAGGCTCCCCGCCGGATCCTCGCCCGGCGTTCCGAGCGCCTCGGCGAGGCGCGCCATCTCGGCCGGCAGGACCGGTGCGTTGAACGCGACGGCATGCGGCAGCACGACCGAGTGGGCATCGGCGTGGACGAGGTTGAACGTGCCGCCGAGCACGTGCGTGATCTTGTGGTGCAGCCCGGCCGACGTGGTGGCGAGCGCGACGCCGGACAGGTAGGCGCCGTACAGCAGCAGCGACCGCGCTTCGAGGTCGCCCGGTTCCGCCATCACCCGCGGCAGCGAGGCGGCGATCGCGCGGACACCCTCGAGCGACAGCGCGGTCGTCACCGGGTTGGCCTCCTTGACCCACAGCGCCTCGACCGAGTGGGCGAGGGCGTTGCACGCGCTCGGTCCGGTGACGCCCGGCGGCAGGCCGAGCGTCAGCTCGGGGTCGTAGATCACGGCCCTCGGGAGCACGACGAGGTCGCGGCCGGTCTGCTTGTGCCGTCCGCCGGTCAGGCCGTAGATCGTGGTCTGCTCGCTGCCCGCATACGTGGTGGGCACGGCGACGATCGGAAGCCCGGTCGTCAGCGCGATCGCCTTCGCCAACCCGGTCGACGAGCCCCCGCCGACCGTCACGACCAGGTCGGCACCCGCCTCGGCCACCGCGGCGCGGGCGCGATCGGCGAGCTCGACCGGGACGTGTTGCACGACCTCGTCCCAGCGGGCGACGACGAGCGCGTCGAGCGAGCCGGCGAGCTCGTCGGCGATCGCCTTGGCCTGACCGTCGGAGATGAGGAACACGCGTGTGGCGCCGAGGCGCTCGACCTCGGCACCGATCTCGGCGCGCCGTCCGGCGCCGAACACGATCCGCCCCGGCAGCGCCTCGTACGTGAACCGCATCTCGCTCACGCCGCGACGAGGGCCCGGAGTGTCGACAGCTCGAGCTCCGAGGGCTCATTGGTGACGGACACGTCGTCGGCGATGCGCAGCGGCCAACCGGTCGCGGCGACCGCCTGCTCGGTCGTGATGCCGGGATGGAGGCTGGTCAACACCAGCTCGCAGGTGTCGGCGTCGGGGCGCAGGATGCCGAGGTCGGTGATGACCAGGTCGGGGCCGGCGCCGCGCAGGCCGTACTCCTCGCGGCTGCCGGGGCCGTCGCCGAACCCGACACTGGTGCGGAAGTCGCAGCGCTCGACGAACGTGCGCGCCGACTGGCGGACGATCACGATCACGTGACCGGCCGACGCCGCGATCTCGGGGGCGCCGCCGGCACCGGGCAGCCGGGTCGACGGACTCGTGTAGTCGCCGATCACGGTCGTGTTGATGTTGCCGAAGCGATCGAGCTGGGCGGCACTCAGGAACCCGACGTCGATCCGGCCGGCCTGCAGCCAGTAGGCGAAGATCTCCGGCACCGACACGAGCGCATCGGCGGTCTCGGCCAGCTCGCCGTCACCGATCGACAGCGGCAGGCGTGTCGGCTTGGAGCCGATGCAACCCGACTCGTACACGAGCACACAGTCGGGCGCGTGGAGCCGGCGGGCGAGGTTGGCGGCGGTGCTCGGCAGGCCGATCCCGACGAAGCAGCGGCTGTGATCGTCGAGCGCGCGCGACCCGCAGACGATCATCATCTCGTCGCTGGTGTACGTCGCACTCATGCAGAGACTTCAGACCGTAACGATCAATCGGTGATCCAGGGGTAGCGGCCCTTGTCGCCGCCGGCGTAGTCGGGATCGAGGTAGATGAAGCACCGCTGGATGAGGAAGTCACGCACCTCGAACACGTCGCACCAGCGTCCTGCGCCCCACTCCGGAACGCCGGCCCGCCACGGCCCGGCTTCGTGTTCGCCGTGGCTCGTGCCCTCGCAGGCGAACATGTCGGTGCCGGTCATGATCCAGTTGAAGCTCGAGTAGTGGTGGAGGATCTGCTTGATCGTGCCACCGACGTCGCCGAACATCTGCCCGATCTCGTCGCGGCCGGTGGCGATGCCCCACTTCGGGAACATCACCTGGGCGTCGGTCGAGAACAGGCTGAGGATCGAATCACCGGTCGACGTGACGCCGCCGTTGTCGAACGCCTTCAGGTACTCGAGCGCCACGCTCTTGCGCTGCTCGTCGGTCATGGTCTGCTGGGCGATGGCCATCGGGGTCCCCTCTCTCGATGTGGTCTCACTGGTCAGTGGTTGCCAGTCAATGGTTGCTGGTGACGTGGTCGTCGAGGCCCACCGAGCGGCGGTACTCGGCGAAATCGGCGGTCGACACGATGTGCCGGTCGATCCAGTCGGTGAACGTGTCGCGATCGCGTGCGATGGCGTCCCACGCCTGGTAGAAGGCGTTGTCGCGGACCGAATATCCCATCGCGTAGCTCGGATGTGAGCCGCCGGGTACCTCGCACACGGCGTCGATCGTCCAGCCGGGAAGCACGACACCGCCAGGGCGGGGCGTGAGCTCGTCGACGACCTCCTCGACCGTGACGATCGCCCGGTCGGCCGCCAGGATCGCCTCCTTCTGCACGCCGACGATGCCCCACAGCTGCACATTGCCGGATCGATCCGCCTGCTGGGCATGGATGATCGACACGTCGGGATTGACCGCCGGGACCGCCGTCAGCTCCTCACCGGTGAACGGGCAGGCGATCGTCGCGATCGTCGTGGTGTGCCTGGGCAGATCGGTCCCCACGTAGCCGCGCAGCACGCCGAACGGCAATCCCGACGCGCCGGCGACGTAGCGCACCGACATCCCCGCGTGACTGTGCTCCTCGATGTCGAACGGCCGCGGCCACCGGTTCTCGACGGCGTCGCGCAGGCGGTGCAACGATCCGACGCCGGGGTTGCCACCCCACGAGAAGATCAACTTGCGGGCGCAGCCGGCGCCGATCAACTGGTCGTACACCATGTCGGGTGTCATCCGCACGAGTGTCAGGTCGCGCCGGCCCTGGCGGATCAGCTCGTGACCGGCGGCGTGCGGGATCAGGTGCGTGAAACCCTCGAGGGCGACGGTGTCGCCGTCGCGCACCAGCGTCGTCACGGCCTCCGCGAGCGAGACGACGGAGGCCATCTGGTCAGAACTCGACGGGGTAGACGCTCGCCTTGCCGGTGCGGATCAGTTCGGGGATCTCCGGCGAGGCGTTCTCCCAGACGAGCAGCATCGAGCGCTTCGGGCTGTAGCCCTGATGGCGGATGTCGCCCGGCATCGCGGCGACGTCGCCGGCCTTCATCGTGACCTTGGCACGCGCCGACGCCGCTGTCGCGGTCCTGCACGTCCCACACGATCTCGTCGGACAGCTGCACGAACCACTCGACGCGGTCGTTGCCGTGGACGACCGGGAGGATGTACTCCTCGGTGGTCGGGCAGTAGAGGCTGGCCTTGCACACGCTGACCACCGACGGGTTCCACGTCACGTCCGAGCGGCTCAGGTAGGCGAACAGGTTGAACGCCGCGACCTCGTCCTCGAACCCGGGCTCGGCGTGGACCTCCGGGGCGTCCTGGGTGACGTCGGCGAACATCCGGTTGATCGTGTGGGTCTCGTCGGTGCGGATCTTCTCGTCGCCCGGAACGCCGACCATCCGGGAGGCGGTGACGCGGCGGCGGGTCACGGCGTCGGTGTTCGACCCGTTCTTGACACCGAACGGGTTCTCGGTCTCGGCCGGGCTGGCGAAGGGGTCGAACCCCTCGTTCGTCCAGTCGTCGAGCATCGCCTTGAACGTCTCGCGGATCAGCGGCGTCTCGTAGTTCTCGGAGTGGTCGAGCTCGGCCTTGCGGTACGCGTCGTTGAACCGCCCGGCGAACATGTCGACCGTGCCGTAGTGGTTGACGGTGCCGAAGACATGGTCGAAGTTGACGGTGCCGTAGAAGAAGTCCCAGGCGATGTCGCGTTGCAGGGCACGCAGGAACGTGTCGATGCTCATCACGTGCCCACCGGTCGGCCACGTGATGTGGGCGAAGTACTCGTCGCGGCGGAAGTGGAACCCGCCGAGGTCGAACTCCTGATAGCCGTCGGAGTTGGGCCCGGAGGACTGGACCTCGATCAACGTGTCGCTCATGGGTGCATCCTGTTCGTGTGCCGTCTGGCGTTGTTTCCTGATGTGCGGTTCAGCTGAGGCAGATCTCGGCCCAGCGTTCGATGGTGTCGTCGCCGTGGATCGTCTGGAGGAGGATCACCGCGGGCGACGGTGAGGAGAACCGGTACGCGGCGTTGGCGGGGAGCAGCGCCATGTGACCCTTGCGCAGCACGATGCGTCCCATCGGCTTGCCGACGGGATCGCCGCCGACGGCGATCGAGCCGTTCTTGCCCTCCGGCGCGAGCGGCGTGTCGAGCTTGACCAGTTCGACGGTGATCTCCCCGTCCATGCAAAGCGGGAACTCGTCGTGGGCGCAGGTGCGCCACTCGCTGGTCCCCTCGGCGCGGATCACCTCGAGCACGTACTCCATGTTCTTGCCGACGGCGATCTTCTCCCACGGCTTGGCGTGCGACGCGACCTCGAACATGTTGGAGAACGCGTAGTGCTTGGCCTCGCCGTCGATGACGTCGACGCCGCCCTTGGTGTAGTCGTCGAGTGACCCGAACTTGGTCACGTAGCCCGTCATGGTGCTGACTCCCTCCGGCGCCCGGTCGTGGTGATCGACTGATATCTGCTGGATGTGCGGACGGCGTTCCCTCCGCACAGTCTCGGTCGCTCCTCCGGTGGTGTCAAATCCTTGCAGGCACAATTGACGCGCTCACGGCGGTGCCTAGTGTGACCGGAGATGACGCCATCATCCCAGGTCGGCGGCCCGATGATCGATCACGTGACGCGCCTCGCGACCGTGCTGCGCCGAGCCGGGATCGAGGTCGCGACCGGCGACCTGATCGATGCCACTCGGGCGTTGATGCTGCTCGATCTGCTCGATCGCGAGCTGGTTCGCAGCGCGCTGCGATCGGTGATGATCTCGCGCGAGCCGGACCTGGCGGTCTTCGACCGGGCGTTCGACCTCGTCTTCGCCCCGGGCGTGGCGTTGCCCGAGCAGCCGGATGCCGTCGACCCCGCGTTCGACCGTGCGACGGATCGTTCGACGGCCGCCACCCTCGCCGCCGACGTCGGCGCCGCGGCCGCCCGCGGCGACAGTGACGCGATGCGAGGTCTCGCCGCCCGGGCGGTGGCGATGTACGGCGGCGACGACGCGTCCGACCGGCTCGTGATCCACCGCATCATGCGCGCCATCGACCTCGCCAACATGCTCTCGGCCGTGATGCGCCGGCTTCGTGCCGAGGGCGATCTGTCGGAGTTCGAGCTGTCGCTCCGCCGCCACGAGGTCGCCAGGGCGCTCGAGGAGTTCCGGCGGGCGCTCGCCGACGAGATCGCCAAGAGCCGGCTCGCCGCACCAGGCGACGACGACGATCAGGCGCTGCCGATCGGCGCGCTCGACCGGCCCGTGCTGTCGTTGTCGAGCGCCGAGCTGGCCGAGCTCAGGCGCACGCTCCAACCGCTGGCCCGCCAGCTCGCGGCGCGCATCGGTCGCCGTCGCCGGCCACGTTCGACGGGCCGCCTCGATCCCCGCCGGACGTTCCGGCGCTCACTCCAGACCGGGGGCATCCCGATCGATCCCGGCCCTGCGGCGAACCCATCCGCACCGGCCCGACGTCGTCGTGCTGTGCGACATCTCGGGCTCGGTCGCCGAGTTCGCCCAGTTCACGTTCACGCTCGTGCACGCGATCCACGACGTCCTGGCAGGGGTGCGGAGCTTCGCCTTCGTCGGCGGTGTCGCCGACATGACCGAGATCTTCACGACCGCCAACTTCGACGTCCCGGTGCAACGCGTGCTCGAGCGCCGCGGCGTCGTCGGGTTCGACGGGCACAGCGACTACGGGGCCGTGTTCCAGCAGTTCTGCGATCAGTTCCTCGACGAGGCGGTGGGACGGCGCACGACGGTGCTCGTGACGGGTGACGGCCGCACCAACTTCCGTGATGCCGGTGTCGCCGCGTTCGCGCGCATCGCCGACCGGGCGCGCCGCGTGTACTGGCTCGATCCCGAACCGGAAGCCGAGTGGGAGACCGACGACTCGGCGATGGCGCAGTACCGGCCGCACTGCGACGGCGTGTTCGAGGTGTCGACGGTTCGGGCCCTGTCGGACGTGATCGCCGCCATCGTGTAGGCGAGGCTGCACGATCGGGCCTGCGAGCCGCCAGACTTGGCCGCCATGAGTGAACCAGCCGTCGAAGTCGGCGTTGCCCGCGCCGCCCCCCGCACCGCCGACGCCGTCGGCCTCGCCGTCGCGTCGCAGGGCGCGGTGCCCCGCCAGCTCGGGCTCAGCCGCGCCGCATTGTCGGATCACGGCTTCACCGGCGCCGTGGGCCAGACGCTCATCGTGCCGCGCGGCGACGGCCCGACGCTCGTCGCCGTCGGGATCGGACCGTCCGACGAGCTCGACGCCAACGCGCTCCGCAACGCGGCCGCCGCGTTCACCCGCGCCGCGGGCAAACGCGCCCACATCGCCACCAACCTCGCCGATGTCGACGGCGTCGACGCCGCATCGGCCGGCCAGGCCGTCGCCGAGGGAGTCCTGCTCGCTTCGTACCGCTACGTCGGCATGAAGAACGACACCTCGATCGCCAGCGCGCTGCGCACCCTCACGCTCGTCGCGTCCGAGAAGCGTGGCGGCGCGGTCGAGCGAGGCGCCGGTCGCGGCATCACCGTCTCGTCGGCGGCGAGCATCGCGCGCGAGTTGGCCAACACGCCGCCGGATCACCTGACGGCCCGGAACATGGCCAACAAGGCGGTCGAGCTGGCGGGGGAGACGGGCCTCGACGTCGAGGTCTTCGACAAGGACCGGCTCACCGTGATGGGTTGCGGCGGCATCCTCGCCGTCAACAAGGCGAGCGCCGAACCACCACGCGTCGTGCGGCTCACGTACACGCCGCGGAACCCGACCGGCCACATCGCACTCGTCGGCAAGGGCGTGATGTACGACTCCGGCGGCATCAGCCTGAAGCAGAGCGACGCGATGCACGCCGTGATGAAGATGGACATGTCGGGCGCGGCCGCCGTCCTGGCGGCGATGACGACGCTGAAGGCACTGCGGTGCAAGACCAAGGTGACCGGCTACCT
Organism: Ilumatobacteraceae bacterium; assembly: GCA_963722415.1. Lineage (GTDB taxonomy): Bacteria > Actinomycetota > Acidimicrobiia > Acidimicrobiales > Ilumatobacteraceae > JALOLG01. The sequence goes on along the minus strand of CAVRNI010000026.1, from coordinate 108,585 downwards.
GATGTGCACCGACAACATGCCGTCGGGCAGCGCGATGAAGCTCGGCGACGTGCTCACGATGCGCAACGGCAAGACCGTCGAGGTCCACAACACCGACGCCGAGGGTCGCCTGATCCTTGCCGACGGGTTGTCGCTGGCGGTCGAGGACGAGCCGGACGCGATCGTCGACATCGCCACGCTCACCGGCGCCTGCCTGGTCGCGCTCGGCACGTCGATCGCCGGTGTGCTCGGCACCAGCCAGCCCCTCGTCGACCAGGTCAAGGCGAGCGCCGAGCGAGCGGATGAGCCGGTGTGGCAACTGCCGCTGGCGGTCAAGCCGTACCGCAAGTTGCTCGACTCCGTGACGGCCGACATGAAGAACGTCGGCGGCCCCTACGGCGGCGCCATCACCGCCTCGGTGTTCCTGTCGGAGTTCGCCGGCGACGTGCCGTGGGCGCACCTCGACATCGCCGGTCCGATGAAGGTCGACGGCGACGAAGGCTGGCTGTCGAAGGGCGCCACCGGCTTCGGCACCCGCCTCCTGATCGACCTCGTCACCAACTTCGAGCCCCGGAATAGCGACGCGGACTCGCATCGATCTCGGTGCGCTGAGTCCCGGATCCGAGAGGCACCGCCGCCCATCTTGGCTGCAGTTCCTTTCCGCTACTGCTCGAGGTCTGCCCAGACGAAATCCGGCGGTGTCGATGGCGTGACGCAGTACGGTGGGCAGCCGGAACTGTCGCACAAGCGACCCGCGGCTGCACTGGCGACATCGAGACCTGGGTTTGTGAGGTAACGATGGGTGGAGGACACCGCAGATCGCCCCTCAGCCAGGCAGGGTGGTACCTGCCCGTGCTCGTGGTATTTGTCCTACTGGTGGCGTCGTGCGCTGACGACGACGATGCCACCACGTCCACGACCATCGCGGTGACGACGTCAACGTCAACGTCAACGTCACCGTCAACGTCTTCGACGTCGACGTCTTCGTCCACTTCGACAACGACTTCGACTTCGACATCGACATCGACTTCGACAACGACGACGACGGTGCCAAAGAGCTCGACCAGTTCGGTCTCGTCAACGCGTTGCGTTGAAGTTCTCCAGCACGGCTGTGAAGGGGAGGAGGTCGAACGGCTGCAACGCCTGCTCCGCACCCGAATTGACGGCGGGGTCGCGGTCGACGGTTCGTTCGGAGACCACACAGAGGCAGCCCTCCGGACGTTCGAACAGTTCAATTGCCCGGTCGCCACCTGCACCGTGGACGGGCGCATCCTGATCGACGGACCGGAGTGGGTTGTCCTCAACGACCTGCCCGAGCCGACGACGACCACTTTCGAAATCTCGATATGACCGGCGAGCCGCCGCCTGCACGGTTTGGACCAGAGCACTTGTCAACGGTGTTGGCGGTCGACTCACGACGTCGAACGGCGACGGTCGTCACTGCTGGGACGCTCATCGTTCTGTTCGTTGGCGCGGCCGTCGTTGTGGTCACGGCGTACGTGCGCGCTGACCGTGCGAGCATCCTGTTGGTGGTCGAGGACAACGTTCCTGGCGAGCGCCGCGCCGATTCCGTCCTGCTGGCCACGTGGTGGCGCAATTGCGACGACTTGACGCTCACGTCCATCCCGCGAGACCTCGTTGTTGCGCCCGACAGCGAAGCACTGGCGGTGCTCTATGACACGGCTGGGGCCCGCGCCATGGCGGACGCCGTCGAGGACCTGCTCGGGGTACGCATCGGGGCGGTCGTCACCATCGACCTCAAAGGGGTCGCCGACATCGCCGGGGCCATCGGCCCCGTCGAGATCGATCTCCCGGCCGAGAGTCTGGACCGTCGGACCGGCTTCCATGCCGGCCCGGGCCCGGTGGCATTGGTCGGCGCCAACGCGGTCGCCTACCTTCGCTCCCGCACGTGGGAGGAACGCTTTGGTGACGATTGGGTGCTTGTCGAGACGACCGATCTCGACCGCATCACACACGCCCAGACCTACCTCGCGGTGGCCATCGCGGCCGTCGAGATCGCCGAACCGAGCCGGCACGTGCGTGTCGGCGAGCCGCGTCCTTCGGAACACCGGGTTCGAGCTCGTCGATCCGGTGGCGCTCGCTGGTTTCCTCATCGGTGCCTGGTCGCACGATCGGATCGTCTTCGCGACCTTGCCGGTCGTACCCGACCGGACCACGGATGACCGGCGATCCCCGTTCGCACCGGGAGACCTCGACTCCGTCAACCGGCTCGTGCTCACCGACGATGGCAGGAACGTGCTCGCCGGGTGTCGTCAGTGAGGTGGATCGTGACTCCCGCTGACCGAGACGTCTTCCTGAGCTACCGGCACCGTGAACCAACTGCGACGTGGGTCCGCAACGTCTTGAAACCGGCGTTGGAACAGGCTGGCTACTCGGCGCTCCTCGACACGAAGGACTTCGTGCCGGGTCAGATCCTCATCGACGAGATCGTGCGGAGCTCGGCGAGAGCCCGGGTCACGGTGGCGACAGTCGACGAATGGTACGGACAGAGTTGGTACACCGAATACGAGGCGGCGATCAGTGGGATCCTCGTCGTGGTCCAACGAGGAGACGTCGAGCACCTCCCGGCCGCAGATCACCTGATCGATCTCCGCAACGACGACGATCCGACCAAGGTCATCGAAGCGGTCGACCGGATGATCAAGCGCGCGTTCGTCCTCGAATCGGAGGCCGACCGCGAGTTCGTGACGGGCTACCTCATTCCCGCGTTGCGGCAAGCCAACGTCGACGCCAAGGACGTCGCCTCCCTGTCCGGAGCAGTCGACTCCGGCGAACCTGCGTTCAAGGCGCTCCAGAACGCGATCGACTGGGCCGATCGCGTGATCGTCGTGGTGTCGAGGGCGTACCTGAACGATCTCGCCCACGAGGCGGGGCGCTACCTCGACGAGTTCGAAAAGACGCGCCAGATCAGCAAGTCTCTCCCGCTGGTGCTCGACAATCCGGGCGACCCGACGAATCCGTTCGAGATCCCACAGCAGTACGACGTACCGGTTCGGGTTGACATGTTCAACCGTGAGCTCTGGTACGAGTCGCTGCAGACGATCTGTCGCGCATTCGACGTTGCCCCTCCACGACTCAGCCGTCCCCCAGCGTGTCCTTACCCCGGCATGCGGCCGTACCGCGGAGACGAGCGCTACCCCTTCGTCGGCCGGGATCGCGAAATCGAGCTCGTCATGGAACAACTGCGACGCCGACGGATAGCGGCGGTGATCGGTCCGTCGGGTTCGGGCAAGTCGTCGCTCGTGCTCGCGGGCGTGCTCCCTCGAATCCGAGAAGCGGGGTTCGACGGGCGGCCCCAGAGCTCGGTCGAGATCGTGCGCCCGAGCGACGAACTCGGGCCAGTCCTCGAACGACTCGATCGGGCAGCCAGCCCCAATCACGCAAGGGTGCTGGTCGTCGACCAACTGGAGCAGGCGTTCGGGGTTGCACCCCCGCTCACAGACGGATCGGACGAACCGGTACTGGACGTCGGCACTCGCTTCCTCAATGCCATCGTCGAGCAGCGGCGGCTCGATCCGGAGCTGCACATCATCGTGACGGTCCGCGCCGACTTCTACGGACAGCTGATGGTCAGTCCGGTCTGGACGCTTGTCGAGCTCGATCTGGTGCCGATCACGCCGCTTACCGGAGGTGCGCTGGAGCAAGCGATCCGCGAGCCGGCAGGACAACTCGGCGTCGTCATCGCCGACTCGCTGGTGGTGCGGTTGGCGAGCGAGACCGAAGGGCAGCCGGGACTCATGCCGTTCCTGCAGGAGGCGCTCCGCAAGCTCTGGGGTCGGCAGCCGTGGTGGTATCTGTCGCTCTCAGAAACGGAGTGGTCGTCTGGCGAGTTCGGCGTGCGGGAGGCGATCAGCCGGCAGGCCGACGACGCTCTCAAGATCGTCAAGCAGCGACGCCCCGACGATGGCATGGGTATCGCGCGTGCGATCCTCATGCGACTCGTGCACTTCGGCGACGGCGAGCTTTACACCCGTCGCCAGGTGCCGGTCACGAAGCTCGTCGATGCCGCGGCCGACCCGGCCGGCTTCCGGGAGGTCTTCGACATCCTGAGTCACGAGAACCAACGCATCATCACCGTCGACGACCAGACGATTGTTGAGGGCGGCACGTCGCGCCACGTCCAGGTCGCCGACCTGAGCCACGACGCGATCATCGCTGGCTGGCCGACGTTCCGGGAGTGGGTCCAACTGCACCGTGGCGTCGAGATGCAACGTCGGACCTGGGAGAGCCGGGTCGGCCCGGAGCCACTCACCGGCCGCGACCTCGCAGCCGCCGAACGCTGGCTCGAGCAGGCGCACGGTTCGGACTTCGTCGTCGAGCAGGACCTCGTGGCATACATCGCGAGGAGTCGCGCCAAGGCGGACCGCAAGCGTCTCTGGGAACGCGTCGTACTCGTCGCGGCGGTCGTGGTGGCCGTCCTGACGACCGGTCTCGGCGTCTACGCGTGGCACGCCCGGAACGACGCGAGGGCGTCCCAACGCACTGCCGAGGCGGAGACGGATAGGCGGGTCGCAACCCAACTTCAGACGTCGGCAGCTGCCTACAGCGGTGGTTTGGGACTCCAGGCGCTCCTGGTCCCGCGGCAGACATGATCGACGAGACGGATCTCGGGGCGGTCGAGATGCTCGTCACCGCGGAACACGATCCAGACATCGCTCGGCGCATCGATGCCACCGCCCGCAACGTCGGGTTTGAAGCTGCCGTCCAGCTGGGCAACGGCCGGATCGTGATCGGCGACGGGTTCGGGGAGCTCTACGTCTGGGACCCGGGCGATGCAGAACCGAGCACGAAATCGAACGTCGGACACAGCATCCTCGCGATCGCGGCGCAGGAGAGCACATCGGTGATCGCGGTCGGAGGGGGCAACGTCGAACCCGACGGGCACGGGTTCGTCGGCAGCGACGGCTGGATCGACGTCATCGACACATCCGATCCGTCGCTCACGTCGCGTCGCGTTCGCCTTGACACGGACAGCCCGGTGTCCGTCGCACTTTTCGACGGCGACCGTTTGATCGTCGGCACGTGGGACGGCATGGTCGCGGTGATCGACGTTTCCAACGTGTCGAGTCCGGCCATCGAGCACATGTTCGCGGTGCCAGACGGCCCAGGGTCGTCTCAATGCGTCATCGAGGCGGCCGATCGGAAGGTTCGATCAATCGCGGTCGACGACGAGCGGCGCTGGTTGGTCGCCGGAACGAACCACTGCCTAATCGGAGTTTGGGAGCGCGCCACGCTGGAGCCGACCCAGACCCTGACGGCACACACGAGCAAGGTCCGCGCGGTCGCGTTCGTGCCGGGCACCAGCGAACTGCTCTCCACGGGCGACGACCTCACGATCCGCTCCTGGGATCTGGCTGACGAGAATCCCACGGCGATCACACTCGTCGGGACGGTCGACGAACGGACCGGTGGTTCTTCCGACGTGCTCGAAGGCCGTGTCGTGACGATGTGCGTGTCGCCCGACGGTTCGGGCGTCGTGACCGCGGGCCGCGATCATCTCGTCCGGCGGTGGAGCCGACAACGCGGACAGTTGGTCGAACCGGTGGAATTCGCCTCGCACACGGACACGGTCCGCAGCGTGATCTGTCCGACGGACACCACTTTCGTGTCCGTCGCCGGCGACGGGCTCGTCGCCTGGGATCTCGACCAGCCGAATCGCTGGGCGGAACCGATCGCACGTGATGACGGCGACCGCGGCATCGGCGACGTGGCGGTGCGGCCGAACGGTGACGGTCAGATCGCCGTCATCACGTCCGGCACGCTGCGAATCGTCGACGCCGACGGCACCGCCCACCAGCTGCAGCCGTCGGAACACACTGGCGACTTCGACCGCGTGTCGTACGGCGTCGACGGAGAGGAGTTGGCGGCGATCGGCCGCGGTGTGAGCGGATGGCCCGACGAAGTCGTCGTGTACGACGCCGCGTCGCGGACGCCGGTCGCCACCCACCCATCCTCCGGCGCCGGAGAGCTCACAGCGCTGTCGATGGTCGACACGGACAACTTGGCGGCGGGGATCAACGCGGGTGAGATCCTGATGGTCCACGATGGCCGCGAGAGCACGGCGGAGATCCCCACCGGTCGGCGAGTGACCGCGATCGCGCTCTCGGCCGAGGGTCATCTGGTCGTCGGCGACCAGGGCGGCACGCTGCTGTCCGCGCCACCGGGTTCGACCGGCGAGTTCTCGTCGATCGAGCTCGGACGAAGCGTCAACGACATCGCCGTAGCCGCCGACGGCACGGTCGCGATCGGCACGTCCGATGGCGAAATCCGGATATACCCCAGAGTCCTGTTGGGCGACGGCGGCGACGGTTGCGATCCCAAGGTGTGGAAGGTCTTGTCGCCGCCCGTGATGCACAGCTCGATCCGGTCGGTTGACCTGTCCGCCACGGGTGAGCTGCTCGTCGCGGCGACATCCGACGGCGGCGTCGACGTCTGGGATGTTCCGCACCTGCGTCTGATCGGCACGCTGACGATGTCAGCCAATGATCCGGCCACGTCGGTGTCGATCGATCCCGCTGCGCAGCAAATCGCGGTGGGGGGCGAATCGTCCACGATGCGGTTCCGAGTCGACCGTGCCGGCCTTCGTGATCGGTTGTCGCGCGATCGCCGCTCGGAACCTCACGCCGGACGAGGAGGCAGCGTTCCTCCCCACTGAGCGATACCGGACGATCGCCCGGTGTTTCGACTAGCGGCTGGCGTCGTCATCGGTGTCGCGCTGGCGGCCTGTGGCACCCCGCCGCCGACGGGCCACCGACCACCCGAGCCGGTCGAATATCGCCATGACCAGGTGCTTGATCTGTACGAACCATCCGACACCGGCGCCGCGCCGGTGGTCGTGGTGGCGGTCGACGGGTGTTGCGGCGACCGCCGCGACCTTGCAGGGCTGAGTCACGCGCTTGTCGAGCGGGCGCGATCGTTGCGAATGCCGACGTCCACCCGCTGGCGCACGGCGGCGGTTGGCCCGAGACGTATTTCGACGTCGTGTGCGCCTACACGTGGGCGGCCCGGTACGCCGAGGGACTCGGCAACGAGACCCATCGCGATCATCGGTGGGGCGACGGGGCGCTCGTGATCGCGGCAATCGCCCTCGGCTGGGACTCATTCGCGTCGATGCCCCACGACTGCGTGGAGGCGTTGCCAACGGCGGGCCCGGCGCACGTCGTGGCGGTGGGTGGGCATTTCGGCTGGCTCGGTGAGCCATCACCGTCGATCGTCACCGCTGCCACGGTCGACTGGTTCGGTGGCGATCCGGTCGACCAACCGATCGCTTGGACGCACGGGAATCCCGGCTGGTGGCTCGCCGGCAACGACGTTCGCAGGACGGTGTCATTCGCACTCGTCGGTGGCGAGAACGACGACTTGACCGCCGAGTTCGCGGCCAACCTGGAATCACGTTCGATCCGAGCCGACACGATGCTCATCGACGGGGCGCATCACGCCGACCTCGTTCAGCCGCGGGGGCCCTCCGGCACCCCCGCGCTCGATGCGATCGCGAAGATGCTGCAACTCGGGTAGCTGGGCAACAGCGTCGGGACAACTACGACGCGTGGAGGGCGAGCTCGCTGGCGTAGACCGCGGTGGGGGCGGGGACGCCGGCGTCGATGAGGTGGCGTTCGAGGTCGCGGGCGTCGAGGCGCACCGTGTTGCGGTCCCACTCGGCGTGGGTGGCCTGGATGTCGTCGGGCAGCTTGCGCAGGTGACGCAGGGCGATCGGCGGGAAGCGCCGCCGCACGGCCAGCCCGTCGGAGAGCGGATGGGCGAGGCCGAACATCACACATCGGTGCAGCGCCTTGCCGAACGGGGAGTTGACGCCCTTGCTGAAGCTCAATCCCATGGCGCTGGCGGTGTGCTCCAAGTCGATCGTGAAGCCAGACGGTTCGGTGTCGAACCCGGCGGCGAGACGGCGCATGATCCACGTCGCCGTCGGTCCGATCACGCCGAGCCAGAACTGCTCGACGTAGGTCGATCGTGGGTCGTGGCCGTGCTCGTCGACGACCGGATCGATCCAGGGTCGGATGGTGGCGTGGGCTGGGACGTTGAACGTGGTGGCTTCCATGGTGGTTCCCGACGTGGTCGAAGGCGTCAGGGGGAAGTCGTCACCGCCCTGTGGGCACCGCGCACCGCTGAATGGGAACCTCCGCGTCCGATCCTCCATCTTTGACACAGCGGTTCTGCACGGTTTCACCGACAGGCGCGATCGCACGCCGGAGGTCGGCCATGTCCGATGGCGCGCCCTGGCGTCAACGCATGTGGCTCACGGCGTGTAGTAGCCAGTGACGTCGACGATGATCTCGGAGGCGGCATCGATGGCGCCGTCCAGTGCTACACCGATCTGACCGACGTACGGGCCGGGTGCGCCGAGCGCGACGATGCCGCCGTTGGCGATCGTGAAGTTCGGTTGCACCCAGTTGATCGTCGATGTTCCCGGGATCGCTGGCACGTCGGCGTTGAAGACCGTCACGAATCCGAAACTCGATTCGGTGCCGGTCACGGTGATGTTGAACGAGATCGCGGTCGCAGTGGCCGGGATCATCGGGTTGTTGTTGGTGTCGGTGAGCACATCGACGGCGTAGGCGTCTCCGTGGCGGACCTTGTCGTCAAGATTCACCCGGGTGTCCCACGACCGGTACGGCGTGATCGCCGTGAAGTTCCCGGCGACGACCGCGGCCACGGTGACCTGCTGTTCGGTTGTAGCCGGCACCGCGAGCGCGCTCCAACGCCACAGCACTCTTGCCGGTCGCCGCGGCGTGGCTGCTCGCGGCGTTGCCGCCGGATGCCGACGCGACCACCGCCGCACCGGCGCCGGCGCCGGCGATGATCAAAGCGGCGAGAAGCAGACGCAATCTGGTGTGATTCATGAGGTCCCCCCATTCGACCGCGCCCCGTTGAGCGCGGGGTCAAAACTCTGTCACACGTGTCGACGACACTTCGACGCCCCGCTGACTGTCGAACGCAAATGCGGGCGTCGGCCTTGGACCGTCGAGTCGCGCAGCATCGGACCGCGAACGGAACGTCAGGCGGTGGACGAGGAGGTAGCTGGCCGGGCCGATCGCGAACTGGGGGTTCAACGCCGGGTCGATCGTGCGCAGCGTGTGCTCGAGGTCGGCTTGCGACAGCGACACGCACCCGCTGAGACCGCGGGTCGAGCCGTCGGCCGCGTAGCTGTGGCGGTGCAGGAAGATCGCCGCTGCGAACGGTGGTTCGCCGGGCTCGTCGCCGGAGATCGGGTCGAGGTTGGCACCGATGACGGCCGCGTTCGAGTACGCCCCACCCACCCCGGCGAGCCACTCGTCATCCGGGCCCGGGCATTGCGGGAGGTTGACGACGTGTTGGTAGCGGGCCGTGTTCGGCGTGGCGCCCCAGCAGTCCTCGTGCCGCACATTGCGATACGTCCCGCGCACGCCGGGATCGGGTGCGTTGCCGAAGAACTGGAACGTCTGGCCGTCCCACGCCGTCACCGATCCGAGCGGGAACACGCCCGCCGGCGTGGTGCCGTCGCCGGACCGGCGGTCGGCGAGGATGCGGGTGCCGTTGCGCCCGAGGCGCGCGGTCTGGGCGGCTCGCTGGCAGCGCCAGGTGCCGTCGACGCTGCGGCCGATCACCTCGACGGTGCCGCTCGACACGGTGAACGAGGTCGTCTTCACGAGCACGAACTGCCGAACACCGGGGTGTCGCGCCGCCAGCGCCTGGGCGGTGGCGATGTCGCACGTGGCGTCGATGTCGAACTCGATGTCGCGCGCGGCAGTCGTCGTGCACGCGTGCCGCGTTGTTGAGCGGTGGAGCGGCTTCGGGGATCTCACCGGCGGCGGTCGGTGCGACGGCGGGGGTTGCCGAGGCCGCAGCTACTGTCGTCGTTGTCAGTGCGGTGGTCGTCGACGGCGCGGCCCGCGTGCTCTGCTCGCCCGCGGGCGTCGTGTCCGAAAACTCCGCTGGCTCTGCGGACGAGCCGCACGCGGCGCACACCGCGAGCAGCGCGACGAGGAGCCGGCGGGGGACGGGCACTCTCCAAGTCTCCCGTGAGCGTCAAGTCGGGCACAATCGCGACATGGCCGACATCTCGGATGCCACCTTGGATGGCCTGGAAGCTGCTGCCGGGTGGATCGCGGCCGCCGAGCGGGTGACGGTGCTCACCGGGGCCGGGATCTCGACCGATTCGGGCATCCCCGACTTCCGGGGGCCGAACGGCGTGTGGACGAAGAACCCCGCCGCCGAGAAGATGGCGACGATCCAGCACTACCTGGCCGATCCGGAGACCCGCAAGCTGGCCTGGCAGAACCGGTTGACGATGCCGGCGTGGACGGCCGAACCGAACGCCGGCCACCTGGCGATCGTCGAGCTCGATCGGCAGGGCAAGCTCCACGCGCTCGTCACGCAGAACATCGACGAACTGCACCAACGCGCCGGCACCGATCCGGCCAAGGTGGTCGAGGTGCACGGCACCGTGTGGTGGACGCGCTGCTGGGAGTGCCACGACCGGCGGCCGATGCGCGAGGCACTCGATCGGGTCGTGGCCGGCGAATTGGATCCGCCGTGCCTGGTGTGCGGCGGCATCATCAAGAGCGACACGATCAGCTTCGGTCAGGCGCTCGTCCCCGAGGTGATCGACCGGGCGATGCAGGTCAGCGGCGAATGCGACGTGCTGCTCGCCATCGGCTCGACGCTGGCCGTGTACCCCGTCGCCCACTGCGTGCCGCTCGCCAAGTCGGCCGGCGCCAAGGTCGTGATCGTCAACCTCCAGGAGACGGCGATGGACGGTCTCGCCGACGCCAAATTGACGGCGCCGATCAGCGACGTGCTGCCCGCACTGGTTCACAATACCCGACCCACGGGGTAGGCTTTCAGCATGGCAACGTTCCGCGATCTGCTCTCCGCCGCCAAGTCGTCGATCGCCGAGATCGACACCACAACTGCGGCCGAACGCATCGCCGGTGGATCGCTCGTGCTCGACGTCCGCGAGCCCGACGAGTACAACGAAGGCGCGATCCCCGGCGCCATCCACATCCCGCGTGGCCACCTCGAAGCCCAGATCGAAGGTCGCATCACCGACAAGGACGCACCGGTCGTCGTGTACTGCGCCGGCGGCGTGCGATCGGCGTTCGCCGTGCAGACGATGCAGGAGCTCGGCTACACCGGCGCGGCGTCGATGGACGGCGGATTCGGGCGCTGGAAGGACGAGGGGCGGCCGTGGAAGCAGCCGGCGTCCCTCACCGCCGAGCAGAACAACCGGTACAAGCGCCACCTGCTGCTCCCCGAGGTCGGCGTCGCCGGCCAGGTCAAGTTGCTCGAGTCGAAGGTGCTCCTGCTCGGTGCCGGTGGCCTCGGCTCGCCTGCCGCGATGTACCTCGCCGCCGCCGGCGTCGGCACGATCGGCATCGTCGACATGGACGAGGTCGACGCCTCGAACCTGCAGCGCCAGATCCTCCACAACGTCGACCGCATCGGTGATCGCAAGGTCGACTCGGCGAAGAAGACGCTGACCGCCCTCAACCCCGACGTCGACGTCGTCACGTACGACACCCGCCTGTCGGCCGAGAACATCATCGACATCCTCGAGGACTACGACCTCGTCGTCGACGGCGCCGACAACTTCCCGTCGCGATACCTCCTCAACGACGCCAGCGTGAAGCTCGGCATCCCCGTCGTGCACGGTTCGATCTTCCGCTTCGAGGGGATGGTGAGCGTCTTCCATCCGCTCGAGGGACCGACCTACCGCGACATGGTGCCCGAGCCGCCGCCCGCCGAGCTCGCCCCGAGCTGCGCCGAGGCCGGCGTCCTCGGCGTGTTGCCCGGCATCGTCGGCTCGATCCAGGCGCTCGAGGCGATCAAGGTGCTGCTCGGCCTCGGCGACCCGCTGATCGGGCGGATCCTGTCGATCGACACCACCGAGATGGAGTTCCGGGTCTTCAACCTCAAGCCCGATCCGGCGAATCGCGTGACGTACGCGAACCGCGATCAGATCCAGATTCGCGATCTCGACGGCCTCTGCGCGCCGTGGATCGACGATCACTCTGTCTGATTGAGTCGGCTCACTGTGCGTCTCGTCGGGGCACGTCTGGTCGCCTCCTGACGAAAACCCGCCACCACAACGCCATCAACTGCTTGATCGAGCGGGCGATGGCCGGGAGGCGGAAGAACTGCGATCTCCCGTACGGGCGCGCGTGATGGCTGACGCCGACCTCGACGAAGCGCACTCCAGCGCGGTCGAAGGCGTGCATCATCTCGACACAGATCACGCCTGACGTCGACGTCAGCTCGACCTCGTCCATCACGCGTGAGTGGATGAGGCGGAAGTCGCAGTCGGTGTCGCGGACCGGCAGGCGGAACAGCAACTTGACGACGTGGTGATACGTACGGCCGATCAGCTTGCGATACCAGGGGTCACCGCGGCCCATCTTCCAGCCCTGGACCACGTCGACGTCGGCCGTGACGACGTCGATGCAGCGCGTGATCTCGCTGGCGTCGTACTGGGCGTCGCCGTCGGTGTAGAAGATCCACTCCTTGGTCGAGGCGGCAAAGCCCGAGAGCAGCGCACCGCCGTACCCGCGGTTGACCTCGTGACGGATCACGCGCAGCTCGGGCACATCGGCCGCGAGCGCAGTCAGCACGTCGAACGAACCGTCGGTCGAGCCGTCGTCGACCACGATGATCTCGAAGTCGTCGACCGCTCCGATCAGTGATCGCCGGACGTCGTTGACCATGAGCGCGATCGAGCGCTCGTCGTTGTAACAGGGGAAGAACGCCGACACGGATCGGACCAGTGGGTTGCGCGTCATGCGCTCACGCCGTCATCGGTCGGCCACTGTGGCGAGGGCGGACGCGACGGTCTCCACCTCGTCGTCGGTCAGCTCGGGCGCGCAAGGAACGGTCAATGTCTCCGCCGCCCAGGCCTCGGCAACAGGGCACGGCCGCGTCGCCAGCGACCGATAGGCGGGCTGCTGGGTGATCGCCAGCGGATAGTGCACCGCGGTCTGAACCCCCGCCGCCTCGAGCTCGGCGCGCATTCGATCGCGCTCGACCGCACGGAGGACGCAGAGGTGGAACACGTGGTCCGGATGGTCGTCGTGCCATCGCAGGTTCGGCGCCGCCAGCCGGTAGTGCCGGGCGATCGCCCGCCGCCGGGAGTTGTCGACGTCGAGACGGGCGAGTTGGAGGCGGATGAACGCCGCCTCGATCTCACTCATCCGGAAGTTCTGGCTGATGTCGACGTGGACGTACTGCTCGGTCATCCCGTGGATCCGAAAGCGGCGCACCGCGTTGGCGAGCGTCTCGTCGTCGGTCGCCACGGCGCCACCGTCGCCGATGCCGCCCAGGTTCTTGGTCGGGTAGAACGAGTAGACCGCTGCCGCGCCGGCGATCGACCGCAACGCCCCGTGGGCCTGCGCGGCATCTTCGATGATCGGGATGCCGAGCGCCACGAGTGGCGCGAGGTCGACCGGGCGCCCGTACAGGTGCACCGGCACGATCGCCCGAGTGCGGCTCGTGATCGCATCCGCGGCGTGCTCCGGGTCGATGGCGGCCGTCGACGCGTCGACGTCGACCAGCACCGGCGTCGCGCCGAGGGCACACACCGCGGCGGCGGTCGGCACCGCGGTGAACGCCGGGACGATCACCTCGTCGCCGGTCGACACGCCGACCGCGCGCAGCGCGAGCTGCAACCCCGATGCGCCGCTCGCGACGCACACCGTGTGCCGGTGTCCGAGAAGCAGCGCGAGCTCGTGCTCGCAGGCCTCGAGCTCGGCGCCCAACAACAGGTTGCCGGAGCCGAGCACACGCTCGACGGCGTCGAGGAACACGGGGGTCTGCGCAGCGTGGCGTCTGGTCAGGTCGACGACGGGGACCACGCGTGCTCCCGATAGAACCCGATCGTGCTCCGGATGCCTTCCGTGAACCCGATCGAAGGCTTCCAGCCGAGCACGTCGGACGACTTCGAGTAGTCGCCCTGGAAGCTGCCGATGTCGATCTTGGCGAGGTCGTCGGGCCACGGCACGCACGTCACTGCCGACGTCGATCCGCACGCCTCGATGATCCGCCCGGCGATGTCAGCGAGACTGAGCGATTCGTGGTGCCCGAGGTTGAACACCTCGCCGGCGGCCTCGGGGCACGTCGCGGCGGCGATCATCGCGTCGACGACGTCGTCGACGTGCAGGCAGTCGCGGCGCTGCGAGCCGTCGCCGTACAACGTGATGTCGTCACCGAGCAGCGCCCGCCGGATGAACACGGCGAGGAAGCCTTGATCGGGCCGGCCGAGGTGCAACCGCGGGCCGTACACGTTGGTCAGCCGCAGGGCCGACGTCCGCATGCCGTGCACCCGTGCGTACAGCAGGTGGAGCTGCTCGCAGGCGAGCTTGTCGATGCCGTTGATGTCGACCGGCGATGTCGGATGGCGTTCGTCGACGGGCAGGTACTGCGGGCGCCCGTAGACCTGCCTGGTCGACGTCTGGACCACGACCGCCGCGGGCGCAACGGCGCGCACCATCTCGAGGAACGACACGTGGCTGCGCAGGTTGAGATCGAGGTCGCGCAGCGGATCCTCGATCGAGGCCAGATGGCTCACCTGTCCGGCGACGTTGAAGATCACCTCGGCGCCGTCGAGTGCGTCGGCCACCTCCGGCGCGTCGATTCGCGCCTCGAGCGTCGTGACGTCGAGGCCCGCCAAGTTGGCGCGATCGCCTCCGTGTTGGGGGACCATCGCGTCGATGACCGTCACGTCGGCGCCGCGTCCGACGAGCTCGTGCACGAGGTTCGACCCGATGAAACCGAGTCCGCCGGTGACGATGCAGCGCGAGCCGGCGAGCGCGGGTAAGGGAGGCGACTCGTGCTGCATATGAACGCGCACTCTACGGCGGCGCCCATCGCGCCCACCGACACCGACTGATCCGGGTCATGGCAACCACGAGTCGGCGACCACGGCGTGGGCGAAGTACCCGAGGCCGATCGCGGAGCAGCCGAGGGCACCCCAGATCACCCAGTTGGGTGCTCGGCGCGACAACGAGTCGGCGACCGCGACCTGCATCGGGAAGGCGAGCACCGCGTAACGGGCGAGGCCGACGACACCGAACAGCAACGCCGGCACCACCGTCAACACCGTGATGGCGAGCCACTCGGGGGGCTGGTGCGAGACGCGGCGGACGTAGAACACGAGGGCGACGACGAACCATGCGACGTGGAACACCTCGGCGCGGTCCGTCAAGGGTCGGCCCGCCCACTCGACGATCGACGTCTCGTCCCACGCCGACTTGGCCGACCAGAACACGAACGGGTCGCCGGTCGCGTGGTCGAGGTACCAGAACCACCCGAGCAGGAACACGGCCGCGGGTGCGATGGCGATGGCAACGGCACGCCACGACCTCTCGGTGCGGGCAATGACGATGATCACGGCGACGGCGGCGATCCAGCCGTTGGGACGGCTCGCGGTTGCCACCGCGACCGCGGCACCAGCCGCCACCCAGCGCGCCTGGCCGGCGAACACCAGCGCCCACGCCAGGGCGGCGAGGTAGAACGCGTCGGAGTACCCGAGCACGAGGCTGAGGGCGCCGGGCGAGAGGGCGACGAACCACACCGTCCACGTCGCGGCTGCCGGCCCGGCGTGGACGGCAGCGAGGCGGTGGATCGCAGCGAACGCCAGCAACGACGCCAACCACGACAGGCCGGCGAGCGCGACCGTCGACGGCATCCCACCTTTCATGAGCGCTCCCGCGACCGCCGGGAACAGCGGGAAGAACGGGTACTCGCTCCAGGCGCCCGGTTGGTACGGCCGGTCGTACCAGTCGAGGGCGATCATCCGGAACCACTGCCCGTCCATCGACAGCAGGCTCCCGGCGTAGAACCGGCGTCCGGGTGTGGTGAAGACCAGGATCGGCACGACGACCAGCCGCGCGACGACCCACGGCAGGACCACCGCTCGGATCGGGAACAGCGAGACGAGCCGGGTGCGAGCGGTACGGTCGCCGGCGGACGTCCCCGAGCCCGTGGTCGTCACCGACATCGTCGCCGACACTAGGAGGTCGGACGCGTCGTTCAGAACTGAAGACCCGGTTCCGGCGGCGGTGGCGCCAGCCACTTCGCCGCCGGCTCGAGAGTGAGGAGGTCACGGCCCACCATGGAGCTCGCCGAGTACCGGCGCATGGCCGAGGTCGAAGATGTGCACTGGTGGTATCGCTCGACGCGAGCGCTCCTGCAGCAGCTGCTCGCCGGGTCGCTCGCACCGGGCGGCCGGTTTCTCGACGTGGGATGCGGCACCGGTGCGACGGGCGGATGGCTCGGCGAACGCGGCGACCTCGTCGCTGTCGACTTCGAACTGCAGGCGCTGTCCCTGTTCGGCGAGCGGCACACCTCCATCGGGCTGGTCGCCGCCGATGCCGGCCGGTTGCCGCTCGCCGCGGATGCGTTCGACGCTGTCGTCTGCGTCACCGTGCTGTGCCACCGGTCGATCGTCGAGCCGGCCGCCGTCGTGCGCGAGCTGGCGCGGGTCGTGCGGCCGGGTGGTGTGCTGTGCCTGTGGGAACCGGGTGTCAAGCGCCTCCACCGCGCCCACGACCGGGTGACCCACACCGGGCGTCGGTTCTCGCGTCGCGAGCTCGCCGGCTTCGTGACGGCGGCCGGCTTGACGCTCGAGCGTTCGACCGGCGCCTATTCGTTCCTCGTACCGGCCGCGGGTGCCAAGTCGCTCGTCGAGCGCGGTGAGGTGGCGAGCGATCTCGACCGCCACGCCGGGGGGCTGCGCGGGGTGCTCGGCGGTCTCGCATCGGCCGAGCGCCGGCTGCTGCGGCGCGTGGATCTGCCGTTCGGGCTGTCGGTCGCAGCCGTCGGCCGCAGGCCTGGTTGACGTCGCAGGCCTGGTTGACGTCGCACGGCCGCTTGACGTCGCAACGGCTGGTTGACGTTCAGCCTGGCTCGACGACGCCGACGATCTCGTCGCGCTCCTGGAGCGCGACTCCCACGAGCACGAGCGAGATGCCCACCAGATCGACGACGGAGGGCCGCTGGTCGAGCACGACCCAGCCGACGACGAGCGCGGTGACCGGCAGCAACGCCAGCAGCAAGGAGAATCGGCGGATCGGGATGCGACGCAGGACGAACTGATCGATGCCGTACCCGATCGCGTTCGAGAACACGCCAGTGAGCAGACACAGCGCGAGAAGCGTCGGCGATGCCCACACCGGCCCGCTCCACGGCGCCCCGATCGGCGTCAGCGCGACGGCGCCGATCGAGAGCCCCACCGCGAGCGGTGCAAGGCCGCGACCGATCTGTGCGATCCGGGAACCGACGACGATGTAGGTGGCCCACATCGCCGACGCGGCAAGGACGAACACCACGCCGAGGGCGTTGTCGCCGATCTCCACGCCGCCGAGCGTCGCCACGCCGCCGATGGTGAGCACGAGTGCCGCGGCGTTGCGCGAGGTCCGCGTCATCGCCGCGGCCACCGCGATCGGGCCGAGGAACTCGATCGCCACGCCCTTGCCGAGATCGATGCGATCGATGGCGAGGTAGAAGAACGTGTTCATCAGCGCCGTCGCCACGCCGAAGATCGCCGCCGCGGCGAGCTGAGAGCGGGTCCAGCCGCGGCCGACGCCGCGCGCGACGGCCAGCAGCGCGAGTGCGGCACCGATGACACGGAACCAGGCGACCGTCTGCGGTTCGACCTCGTCGAAGACCGACACGGCGATCGCCGCGCCGACGTACTGCGACAGCGCCGACAGGACGAAGAGCGCCTCCGGTGTCGCTGTCTCGAGATACCGGGTGACACGTCCACGCCGTTCCTCGGTCATGTGAACGGTGGGAGTCCGCGTCCCAGACGTGCGCCGGTCACGTGGGCGGACGAGTCGGCGACCAGACGTGCATCAGTACGGGCGTCGGGTGAGCCGACTCAATCAGACTCAGTCGAACAACTCGGGATCGGTCTGGCAGATCTCCTGCCACAACGGCTGGAAGCTGAACCAGCCGGCGAGCGGGAAGCCGACCTGCTGGGCGGTGTACTTCGCGAACTCGTGGCGGATCGGCTCGGGTGTGCCGGCCGCCATCGCCATCAGTTGGGCCTGGCACGAGCGCTCCATCGTGATGAACCAGAACGCCGCCTCGTCGACCGTCTCGCCGACCGTGAACAAGCCGTGGTTCTTGTGGATCGCCGCCTTGCCGCTCGGGAACTTGGAGGCCAGCTCCCTGCCCGCCTCGATCTCCAACACGACCGCGCCGCCCTGCTCGGCGATGACCACGTGGTCCTCGTAGAAGATGCAGGCGTCCTGTGTCAGTGGGGCGAGTGGGATGCCGAGCGAGCTGAACGACTTGCCGTACGGCGAGTGCGAGTGCGCGGCGGCGACGACGTCGGGCCGGGCCTGGTGGATCGCGGCGTGGATCACGAACGCCGCCCGGTTCACGGGGTGCTTGCCGTACACGACCTCGCCGGCATGGTTCACCAGGATCAGGTCGCTGGCCCGCGCGTGACGGAAGCTGACGCCGAACGGATTGACCCAGAAATGGTCCGGGTACTCAGGATCCCGCACCGTGATGTGGCCGGCGACACCCTCGCCGAATCCCAGCCGACCGAAGATCCGCAACGCGCCGGCCAGCTTGTGCCGCCGGTGGTTGCGCTCTTCCTCGACCGTGGCGAACGACTGGGGGAGCGTCACCACGACCTGCTGCGGCGTCAGTTCGACGCCGTCGATCATCGGGGTGGTCGTGGGCGCGCTCGCCGGCACGCTCGTCTCGGTGATGGCCATGGCTTTCACGCTACTCCCGGTTCATGCGCGAGCATGAGGCCGTGAACCGTGAGGTCCGACCGTCATCGATCGCTCCGCCAGCCGCCAACTTCGCCCACGCGATCGTCACCGAAGACGCCTCGCGATGGCTGCACACGTCGGGTGTCGTACCGATCCGCCCCGATGGTTCCGTTCCCTCTGGAATCGAGGAACAGGCGGAAGTCGTGTGGTCGACCATCCGCACCCTCATCATCCAGGCGCGCATGAAACCGATCGACGTCGTCTCCGTGGTGACCTACGTGGTCGAAGGCGAATCGCTGGAGCCGGTGATGGCTGCGCGCGACGCGTTCATGGGCCGGCACCGGGCGGCCTCGACACTGATCACCGTGCCGCGCTTGGCACGACCCGAGTGGAAGCTCGAGATCGCCATCGTCGCCGCCACGACGTAGTCGCGCGCGTGGTCGCCGTGACCACATTGCCGCTCTACGCTTGACCCATGACAGAGGGCGTCCGCCGAACCGACTCTGGGATCGAGGTCAGGCCGCTGTACACCGCCGACGATCTCGTGGGATGGGATCCTGACGTGCTGCTCGGACGGCCCGGTGAGGCGCCGTTCACGCGCGGCGTGTATCCCTCGATGTACCGCGGGCGGCCGTGGACGATGCGTCAGTACGCCGGGTTCGGCACGGCCGAGTCGACCAACCACCGCTTCAAGTTCCTGCTCGGCGCGGGCCAGACCGGGCTGTCCTGTGCGTTCGACCTGCCGACCCAGATGGGTCTCGACTCCGACCACCCGCGCGCCGAGGGCGAGGTCGGCAAGGTGGGTGTGGCGATCGACTCGATCGCCGACATGCGACTGCTCCTGGCCGACATCCCCCTCGATCAGGTCACGACGTCGATGACCATCAACTCGACGGCGTCGATCCTGCTCCTGCTCTACGAGCTCGTCGCCGAGGAGCAAGGGGTCGGCGGCGATCAGATCTCGGGCACGATCCAGAACGATCTGCTCAAGGAGTACATCGCCCGCGGCACGTACGTGTACCCACCGCGGCCGTCGATGCGGATCATCACCGACATCTTCGAGTACTGCTCCAAGAACGTCCCGAAGTGGAACACGATCTCGATCTCCGGCTACCACATCCGTGAGGCGGGCTCGACCGCGGTGCAGGAGGTCGCGTTCACGCTCGCCAACGCGATCGCCTACGTGCAGGCTGCGATCGACGCCGGCATGGACGTCGACGACTTCGGCCCACGACTGTCGTTCTTCTGGAACGGGCACAACGACTTCTTCGAGGAGGTGGCCAAGTTCCGGGCCAGCCGGCGGATGTGGCATCGGATCATGACCGAGCGCTTCGGTGCCAAGGACCCGCGCAGCGCGATGCTGCGTTTCCACACCCAGACGGGCGGGTCGACGCTCACCGCCCAGCAGCCCCTCAACAACGTCGTTCGGGTCTCACTCCAGGCGTTGGCCGCGGTGCTCGGCGGGACGCAGAGCCTGCACACCAACGGCTACGACGAGGCCCTGTCGTTGCCGACCGAGGAAGCCGCCCGGCTGGCGCTGCGGACGCAGCAGATCATCGCTGCCGAGTCCGGAGTTGTCGACACACCCGATCCCCTCGCCGGTTCGTACTTCGTCGAATCGCTCACCGACGACGTCGAGCGACTCGCCTGGGAGTACATCGACCGCATCGACGAGATGGGAGGCGCTGTGGCGGCGATCGAGGCGCACTTCCAGATGGACGAGATCGAGCAGGCCGCCTACGAGTACGCCAAGTCGATCGACGACGACGAGCGGGTGATCGTGGGGCTCAACAAGTACGCGCTCGACGACGAGCCGGAGCCGAAGGTGCTCTCGGGTGACCCGGAGCTCGAGCGCGGCCAGTGCGAACGACTCGCGGCGTTCAAGGCCGATCGCGACGTGTCGCACGTCGAGGCCGTGCTCGACGACGTCGTCGCCGCGGCACGCGGCACGCAGAACCTGATGTACCCGATGAAGGAGGCGCTGCGGGCCAACGCCACGCTCGGCGAGGTCAGCGACGCCCTGCGAGGAGTGTTCGGCCTCTACACGCCATGAGCTGGCTCGAGCCGTTCGGTGAGGTCGAGAACTGCTACGTCACGACCATCGGCCGCCGCACCGGCAACCCCCACGAGATCGAGATCTGGTTCGGTGTGAGCGATGGCACCCTGTACCTCATCTCCGGCACCGGCCCAAAGGCCGACTGGTACCTCAACCTGATCGCCGAGCCCGAGGTGATCGTGCGCATCGACGACCAGATCCGCAATGGCACCGCCCGTGTCGTCACCGACGCCGACGAGCGTCAACGTGTCGGCGACCTGATGGGCGCCAAGTACGTCTGGGGCGGCGATCCCGACATCGGCCTCACCTACCAGGCGTGGTGCTACGAGGTTCCAGCCGTCGCCATCGAGTTCTGACACTGTCCAGGCCGGTCGAAACCGCCAGATGAGACGGAATCAGCGGCGTGGGTTCGACCGCCATCAGGCCACCCACCTCCATTACGGTTCGTCTCTCAGAGACGACCGCGAGGGGGCGACGTGACTGCAGTCGACGAAGGCACCGCGTACGGGATGCCGGCAGCCGAATCGGACCCGACCCTCGTCGAGGTCGAGGCGGGCACCCCGGCGGGGGAACTGCTGCGGCGGTACTGGCACCCGTTCGCCCTGTCTCGCGACGCGACCGACACGCCGCGTCCGGTGCGAATCCTCGGCGAGGATCTGATCCTGTTCCGGAACGGCCACGGCGAGGCCGGTCTCGTTCACCCTCGCTGCTGTCACCGCGGCACGACGCTGTACTACGGCAAGGTCGAGGACGACGGCATCCGGTGTTGCTACCACGGGTGGCTGTTCGCTCCCGACGGTCGCTGCCTCGACATGCCGGTCGAGGTCGACCGCGGGCGACGCCGGGACCGCTATCGCCAACCGTGGTACCCCGTCCACGAGTACCACGGTCTCGTGTTCGCCTACCTCGGTCCGCCGGAGCGCAAGCCGGCGTTCCCGACGTACGACGTCTTCGACCGCGTGCCCGACGGCTACGAGATCGTCGCCGACGACAACAACATCGGGCTCGAGGGCACGACCACGCCGTGCAACTGGTTCCAGACGCACGAGAACGTGATGGACCCGTTTCACGTGTTCGTGCTGCACTCGGAGTTCAGCGGTAACCAGTTCGTCGCCGAGATGGCGAGCCTGCCGGAGGTCAGCTGGCATGCCACCGAGCGCGGCGTGAAGAGCTACCAGGACCGGATCCTCGACGGCGGCGTCCGCTTCCACCGTGTCACGGAGGTGGTGATGCCGACCCTGCGGATCGTCGCCAGCCCGTTCGTCGAGGAATACGGGCCGGCGAACAACGTGTCGTGGACGCTCCCGATCTCACGTACGGAGACGAAGATCCTCACCCTGCTGGTCCGGCCGGTCGGCGCGGCGCGGATCCGCGCCCGCTACGACGGCAAGACGTGGGACCAGCTCACCGAGGAGGAGCACCGCCGGCTGCCGGGCGACTACGAGGCGCAGGTCGGCCAAGGGGCGGTCACGTTGCATTCCCATGAGCACCTCGCCGGCAGCGATCGAGGCGTGACGATGTTCCGGCACTTGTTCCGCCAGCAGGTGGAGGTCGTCGCCACCGGCGGTGACCCGGTCGGCGTCGCGTTCGACGAGGAGTCAGCTCGGTACGAGATCCAGGCCGGCAACTTCCTGGAGTGAGATCGATCTCCCGTGGATTGCGTGGCGAGTGACGTGTTGGAGGACCCGGCCTATTCGGTGCCCGTCGTGCCTCCCGCGACAAGCGGAGTCGGATGGCTTCGTGGGGCCGTAGTGCGGTTCAGTGAGGGCGAGGCGCATCGTCGCCGTCGCGCACTTGTCGTGAGCGTGATCGAGCAGCTCGGACTCGTCACCTACGAGGGCACACCGACGCGGTCGCTGCTGGTAGCGCTCGGGCTTCCGGCCGACCTGGAAGCCGACGTCGCCCTGGTCGCCGCCGCCTATCAGCCTCACTTCGCGCAAACCGACGAAGCGGACGTGGCGGCGGACCGTCTCGTGGAGGCGTGCGGAGGGAGGACCGAGCACGCCGCCGCAGTCGTGTGCGTCCTCGTGCAGGCGCACGCCGCCACGCTGGCGCTGATCGACGAACGCCGGGCCGGATCGTCCACCCCTCCGGTGCCGTTCACCCGCCGTGTCCGACCGAACGGTGAGGAGGTCCTCGTCGATCTGAGCGACGCTCATTTCGGCCGTGGGCCGCACCAGTGCCCTGCTGAGCACCTCGCCAAGCATCTCGCCGACCAGGCGCTCGCCTGACCGCGACTGCGTCGCCGGCACGGTAGACTTCGCATCGAGACGTGAGCGGTCGATGCTGCGCCGAGCGATTCGCGGGTGCCGTACCGTCGAGCGGGCCGCGATGAGGCGGGACGCGACAGACCCGGCCGTTCGTCCGAATCTCGCCGGTCGAGCGGCTCATGGCGGGCCTGCGGCACGTGCCGTCGGTCGTTGGTGGTCTCGGGTGTCGCGGTGGCCGTGCCTCGGTGCCCGATCGCCGGTGTTGGCGGTCGCCGATGCCGCGGCTCGGCCGGCTCGGCTGGTGCGGTTGGTGGTGGTGCCGTGGAAGTGTCGGGTGCCGTCGGGTCGGTGGATGGTGATGACCCGGTGTTTGTCGAGGGTCATCCGCCAGCGTCCTTCGTGAACGAGATGGTGATGGTTCGAGCACAACGGCAGCAGATTGTCCAGATTGGTGCTTCCGTAGCGGAGCCATTCGATGACGTGGTGGATGTCGCAACGGTCGAACACCACCTCGCAGCCGGGGTAGCCGCAGGTGCGGTACATCGCCCGTAACGCCCGCCGCTGCGCCCGGTTCGCAACCCGGGCCTCGCGGCCACAGTTCAAGGCTTCGCCGGCGCCGTTGAGCACGATCGGCACGATCGCTGCCTCGCACGCCAAACGGCGCACCGTCTCGGGTGGCAGCGGGATCCCATCGGCGGTCTCACACACCGAATGCTCGTGGAGGCCGTTGAGCATCGTGGCGTAGTCGACGTGGACGCAGATCTCCGGCACCCGCCGCTCCCCGACTCGCTCCACCGGAAACCGCCGACACCACCGCATCGGCCAACAACTGATCGATCGGGGTGCCGGAGTTGCCATCCGCTTGTTTGATCGACGCCAACTGGGCGTCGATCGCCGACCACAACTTGGCGTCGCGTTCCGGATCCAAGCGTGAGGTGGGTGTGGTGCATCCCGGACGCCTTGTCGACCCAACGTCGCACCGACACCGCCGCCTTCTGCTTGTCGAGTTCGCACTCGCCTTCGTCACCGGCGAGTCGTTTGCCGAGCAGTCGGCAGCGACGCTCGAACACCCCGACCGGCTCCATCCGGGCGAACCCCAACAACGCGTCCTGCAGTTCGCCGAGGCGTTCCCGCCCCGCATCATCCAACCCTTTGGCTGCGTTCGCGACGGCGTCGACATGGCTGGACGACACATCACCGGCAGCGAGCGCGGTCTCGAAGCCGGGCATCTGCTCACACACCTCAGAACGATCCGACGCCGCTTTCGTCTCCCGCGTCGAACGTCGCCCATACCCCGTCAACACCTCAGCCGCCGATTCGGAGCGACCCTCGGCGGCCAACTCCCGGGAGCGGCGGGCGATCGCCACATCGACCGCATCGACCCAACCCCGCACCCGCTGCGCCAACGTCACCGCCCCGCCCAGACCAGCCCGGTCACACCCGGCCACATCGACCGCCAACAACCCGGCGATCGCCTCGCCGACACCACGATCATCCATCACCCAACCCCTCTCGATCCACACGATCAACCAGGGGGAAGCCGGACACCAACCACCCTAAACAAGGGGTGTGACAGCGATCGCCGAGGCCGGAGCGGCGTCAGGCGGGGACGATCAACGACTCATAGCTGGCGGCGAGTTGGTACAGCGCCTGCTTGCCGTCACCCTGGAACGACGATCCGTGCATCACGGCGAGCGTCGTGGGTGCCAGGTCGCCGAGCGAGCGGAGCGTCGTCGCGGTGTGCGGTGCCAGACATGTGAAATGGAACATGCCCTCGGCCGCCAGCGCCGGCTCGACGATGTCGTTGGTCGTGAGCGCCGGCCGCAGCACCGACGCTGGCTGAAGAGGTCGCCGCACAGCAGCGTGCCGGTCGTCTCCTCGAACAGCACCTGGGCCTCCCAGCCGTGAGGTACGTGCGGCGTCGAGATCTGCCGGACGCGCTTGCCCCCGAGGTCGATCACCTCGCCCTCCGCGAGTGCCCGCGGCGGGCGATCACACATGTCGTTGAGCGAGACGTCGCAGCCGAGAGCGCCGTGCGCCACCTGGCTGTACGGGGCGGCGGTGAGCCACATGTTCATCGATCCGCACTCGTCGGCCTCGACGTGACCGAACGTGATCCACCGCAGCGACTCGATCGGGATCACGTCGGCGAGCGCCTCGGCGACGAGCGGGAACATGCCCCGGGGTCCGGTGTGGAAGAGGAGCGGTTCGTCGCCCGCGATGAGGAATTGGTTGAACGTGAAGCCGTCCGGGCTGACGTCAGGGATCAAGGTCGAGAAGCGGTAGATGCCGTCGGCGATCTCGTGGGTGGTGGTCTGCATAGGTTCCATGCCCCTACTGCGTTCAATGCGGGGCGGTTCCGTTCAGTCAGGACTGAACGATCCATCGCACCTCGTCGTCGGCGACGGGTGCGTACGACGCAGTAGAGGCCCGTGCGCACCCGCCGATCGAGCACCGGCCCCGGCCTCGGGCACCGTGTCGATCAGCTTGGCGATCGCCGACCGCAGGGCCCGGGTGACGTTCAGGCGGGCGCGCTCGGCGGCCGAGGCCGACCGCCGGTCCCTCCCGCCGAGGCCGTAGGCCCTGGCGAGCTGGCTGACGAGCTGATCGAGCTCGGCCTGGCACGCCTCGGCGGTCTCGAGCTGGTCGCTGGCGAGCGCATCGTCGGCGTCGGCTCGCAGACGTTCGATGCGGTGCCGATACGCCAGGCGCGCCTGCGCGTCGAGCACGGTGCCGGCATCTCCGAGGGCGCGCCGATCGATCCCGCCACTCGGTGCGACCCCTTCGACGCGGTCGACGAGGTCGAGCGCGTGGCGTTCGGATCCGGGGCAGGCGATGAGCTCGGCCAGGTAGCGCAGACCCTTTGTGTCCGGCAACCGGACGGACGAGCCACCGAACGAAGCGACCCACCACTTTCCTCGCTGATGCGAGCTCGGCGGTCGGGGCGGCAGGCCGACCGCCCGGGCGCGCTCGGGCCCGAGCCGTTCGAGCAGGGCGACGTCGTCCGGGGTCACGACGACGTCGAGTGCTGCCAGCGCGGCGCCGGCCGCCTTGGCGTCGAGCGTTGCGCCAGCCGTGTCGCCGGTCTGGTCGCGGAGTCGGGCCAGATCGATCAGCAACGCCGCTCGCAGCCACGGCAGTTGCCGGGTGTCGAGTTGGTCGACGGTCGTCTCCAAGTGCGCAATCGCCTGGCCGACGTCGCCGGCCGCGGCGAGCACCCGAGCGTGTGCCGCCGCGGCACGGGCCCGCAGGGGCGAGATGTCGAGGCCACTCACCCGCCCGTTCAGCTCGGCGCACGTCGCGGTCGCCTCGTCGATCTCGCCCTGCGCCAGCTGGGCGTCGACCAACACGGTGAGCAACTCGGCGGCGCGCAGCCGGTCGTCGCCGATGACCCGCAGGCCCCGCAGCGCGGCCGCACGGGCCAGGTCGTGGTCGCCTCGGCGAGATGCAGTCGGGCGGCCGGGAGCAGGGCCTGCAGCGATTGGTCCTTGCCGAGCAGCAGGGCCTCGGCTTCGGCGAACCGACCCTGTCGGATGCGCAGGTCGGCGAGGGCGATGTCCGGATGCCAGCTCGGCGCCTTGCATCGCCGTCTCGAAGTTGATCTTGGCCCGCACGAGGACGGCTTCGGCCTCGCTCCACTGTCCGAGCTCCATCAGCAGTGTGGCCGTCACGCTGTCGCAGTGGCCGGCGAGGAACACCGGCTCGCCTCGCTCCGTACCCATCAGCCCGTGCTGACGGAGCAAGTCGGTCCACGACCCGGCGCGCTCGAAGTCGGCGGTGAAGTAGCAGGCCGTGAAGAACGAGCACGCCGACTTGGCTGCCGTCGTCGGTGTCGTCGGCGGGCCCGCAGGCCAACGCCATCGCCTCGTCGAGCAGCGCCATGCCCTCGGCGACCCGCCCCGCTTGCACGTGGGCCAGCCCGCCGTCGGCCAACGCCTTCGTCTCGAGGTTGAGGTCGCCGAAACGGCGGGCCCGGTCGAGCGCCAACTCGGCGGCCGCGAGCAGTACGGCGGGATCATCGACGTCGCACCCCATCGCCGCCACCGCCACCCAGCCCTGCTCGATGCACGGAGGCTCGTTCTCGACGAGACGCCTCGCCCGCGCGAACCAGGCGCGGCTGGCAGTCATGTTGCCCGAGCGCGTTGGCGAAGATCTCGCCGAGCTGGACGCACGCCATGGCCGCCCGACATTTCTCGTCCGCGGCCGTGAAGCCG
Source organism: Ilumatobacteraceae bacterium (assembly GCA_963722415.1). Lineage (GTDB taxonomy): Bacteria > Actinomycetota > Acidimicrobiia > Acidimicrobiales > Ilumatobacteraceae > JALOLG01. Next base: position 81,389 of record CAVRNI010000026.1, on the reverse strand, counting down.
CGGATGGCCGCCGACAGGTGGGTGATCACGGCTTCGACGTCGAAGCGCGCCCACGCTTCGTCGACCAGCTCGAGCGCCCGTTCCGCCTCGTCGATGCCGGGCATCGCGCAAGCATTGCAAATGCTCATCGACCCGCGGCCGAGCGGACCGATGGCCGCCCGTTCAGGTCGACACGTGGTTGAGCTCGACCGGCGGGCGTTGCGGAGGCTCGACCGAGCCTGACGGCCAGCCGAGGTAGACAACGCCGATCAACCGGTCGTCGTCGGCGAAGCCGCACAGCTCGAGCGCGCGCGCCGAGTCCATCAGTGGCGGCGAGCTCCAGAACGACACCAGGCCGGCCGCAGTGGCACCGAGCAACAGGTTCTGGATGCCGGCCGCGACGGCGTCACGGTTCTCGTCGTGGAACGTGTCCTTCTCGTGCGCCGCGCAACCGACCACGACGATGGCCGGAGTGCGGCAGTACTTCGTCAGCGTCTTGGTGCGCTTGCCCTCATCACCGAAGTCGCGATCGATCATGTCGGCGACGAACGCCGAGCCCAGACGCGCGCGACCCTCGCCCGTGAACAGTGCGAAGCGCCACGGCCAGGTCCGCTTGTGGTTCGGTGCCCACGTCGCCAGTTCGCACAGCTCGCGGACGAGCTCGGGCGGCACGTCGCGGTCGCGGTCGACCAGCAGGTGCGTGCGCCGCGACCGCACCAGGTCGGCGAACTCGTCGAACGTCTGCGTCACGCGAGCAAGGATGTCAGGCCGTCGCCCAGATCAACACCTCGGCGCCCTCGGCGCCGGCAGTGAGCTCCAGACCTCCGGCATCGGTGAGGCGTACCGCGTCGCCGGTGTCGAGGGAGCCTGCTTGTTCGAGCTCCGCCGAGCCGATCGGCACGAACACATGGACATGGACGTCGTCGGGCACCGTCACGGTCTCGCCGGCGTGCAGCCGGCCGCCCCACAACACGGCATCGCGCTGGTGGATCGAGATCGCCGCGTCGTGCCCCTTGCCGGACGCGATCGGCACGAGACCGCCCTTGCGAAGCTCGTCGTTGATGTCGAGCTGCTCGTAGCCGGGATCGATCGACTCGGTGTCGGGCGGTACCCACATCTGCACGAAGTGCACATCGGTGTCGGCGCTGGCGTTCTTCTCCGAATGCCGGATGCCGGTGCCGGCCGACATCCGCTGGGCGAGACCGGGGAAGATGATGCCGTGGTTGTGCTCGGAGTCCTTGTGCTCGAGCTCGCCCGACAGCACCCACGTGATGATCTCCATGTCGCGATGCGGATGGGTGTCGAAGCCCGTCCCCGCCCGCACGATGTCGTCGTTGTTGACGAGCAGCAGCCCATGGCCGGTGTTGGTCGGATCGAAGTGGGGGCCGAAGTTGAAGGAGTGCTTCGAGTCGAGCCAGCCGATCTTGGTGACGAAGCGATCGCCGGCGCGACGAATGTCGATCTGGGTGCTCATGACCTTCCAAACACTTGTGCGCGCAATTTATTCCGTGCTTGATTGAGTCGGCTCACCCTGCATTTGCTCGTTGCAGGTTTGGTCGCCGACTCGTGCGGCGAACGTGGTTATCCGGGGGGACGCCCCTGTGGGCTGAGGACGCAGAGCTCGTTGCGCTCGGGATCGGCGAGGACGATCCAGGTCACATCGGGGCCTTGGCCGATGTCGATGTGCTCGGCGCCGAGTGCCACGAGCCGAGCGACCTCAGCGGCCTGGTCCTCGCCTTCGTACGGGGCGACGTCGAGGTGCACGCGGTTCTTCGTCGACTTGACGTCGGCGACCGGCACGAAATCGAGGTCGGGGAGCAGCCCGCGGGGGTTGTGGAGGGTGACGCCTCCCTCGCTCTCGTCGGCGACCGGCCAGCCGCTGGCGGCGACCCAGAAGCGGGCGACCGCGGCCGGGTCGGCCGCATCGACGACGATCGACGCGATCGGACCGCGGCCGATGTGACGCTCACGTGGCTCGAGCACGCAGAACTCGTTGCCCTCCGGATCGGCGAGCACGACCCAGGGGACGTCCGCCTGCCCGACGTCGACGTGGGTGGCGCCGGCCGCGACGAGTCGCTCGACGATCGCCGCCTGATGGTCCAAGGAATCGCTGGCCAGATCGAGGTGGACGCGGTTCTTCGTGGTCTTCGGATCCTCGCCGATCCCGAACACCAACGCCGGGACGTCGTACGACTGCTCGTTGCCGGCCGGTTCGACGACGATCTCGTCGGGGTCGACGTACGTGATCGGCCACCCGATCGCGTCCGACCACCAATTCGCGAGCGCACCCGGGTCGGCGGCGTCGATCACGACGCTCGTCAGACGGGTCGTCATCAATCTTCTTTCTTGGCGCGGCTGGGCGACACGCGGGGCGCTTCGTTGGGCATCTTCGGGTAGACGGGCGGCCACGGCGCGTCGGGGATGCCGTCGGCGAGGTCTTCGGCGAAGCGTTCGACCAACGGTGCGATCGATTGTGGGTCGTCGTCCATCTCCTCCCAGGGATCACCGAGCTCGGCGAGGCGTCCGGGCACCGTGGCCATCGTGAGCGCCTCGTGGTCGATCGTGCCCAGTTCGTCCCACGCGAACGGCGTCGACACCTGGGCGCCCACCCGCGGCCGCACACCCCACGCCCCGAACACGTTCTTGTGCGGTGCGTTCTGGTTGAAGTCGATGAAGACCCGCTTCCCGCGTTCCTCCTTCCACCACTTGTCGGTCAGCACGTCCGGATGGCGGCGCGCCATCTCGCGGGCGACGGTGATGGACGCCCCGCGCACGGCGAACGAGTCCCACCCCGGCTCGACGCGCACGTAGACGTGCAAGCCCTTGCTGCCGGTGGTCTTCGGATAGCTCATGATGCCGAGCTCGGCGAGATAGGCGAAGACATGGCCTGCCGCCTCACGGACCCCTTCGAAGGGCACGCCTGGCGCAGGATCGAGGTCGATGCGCAACTCGTCGGCCTCATCGGGCGTCGATGCCCGGTATGGCCACACGTGGAGGCCGAGCACGCCCTGGTTGACCGCCCACAGCACATGCGCGAGGTCGGCGATCACGAGCGCCCGCGACGGCGTGCCGTTGATGGTCTGCACCGTCGTCGTCACCAGCCAGTCGGGCGCTGTGTCGGGGATGCGCTTCTGGAAGAACGACTGGCCGCCGACCCCGTTCGGGTAGCGCTCGAGCAGCACCGGCCGGTCGCGCAAGGTACGCATGAGGGCCTCGCCGACGTCGAGGTAGTACCTCGCCAGGTCGAGCTTGGTCTGGCCGTGTTCGGGGAACATGACCTTGTTCGGGCTCGTGATCGCGAACGTGCGTCCGTCGGCCACGAGCTCCACTGGGTCGCCGTGTTCGGCCGATCGCGCCACCGCGGCGACGCTACCCCCACAGGGTGTCGGCGAATGTCGCGCTGGTTTGGCCGGCGATGCTTACACTCGCCGCATGATGCGCCGGACCCTGCCCTCGATGACCAAGGTGAGACTGACCAAGGTGAAATTGATTGGTCTGCTCGCAGTGGCAGGACTCGTGGCGGGGGCGTGCGGGGGCGGCGGCGACGACGAGTCAGAGGCGACCGACGGGCCCGACACCACGGAGGCGCCCGACGAAACCGAAGCGCCAGACGACACCGAGGCGCCCACCGACACCACGACCAACGCATCCGGCGCGCAGGTGGGTTTCGGTCAGGTCCAGCCGGCGGTCGTCCAGATCATCGCCCAAGGCACCATTCGCGATCCCGAGCTGGGCGCCACGTCCACGGCCGGTTCGGGCAGTGGGTTCATCATCAGCCCCGACGGCATTGCCGTCACCAACAACCACGTCGTCACGGGGGCCGCCACGCTCGAGGTGTACGTCGGTGGCGAGCTCGACCGGAGCTTCAACGCCGTCGTGCTCGGGGTGTCGGAGTGCAACGACCTCGCCGTGATCGACATCACCGAGGACGAGCCGCTGCCCTTCCTCGACTGGTACGACGGTGATCTCGCGGCCGGGCTCGAGGTGTACGCGGCCGGGTTCCCGCTGGGCGATCCCGAGTTCACCCTCACCCGCGGCATCGTCGCCAAGGCGCAGGCGTCCGGCGAGACACCGTGGGCGTCGATCGACTCGACGATCGAGCACGACGCCAACATCCAACCCGGCAACTCGGGCGGCCCGCTCGTGACCACCGAGGGCCTGGTCGCGGCCGTCAACTACGCCACCGGCTCGCAGACCAACACGTCGCAGTTCTTCGCGATCAGCAAGGAGCTCGCCGAACCCGTCGTCGCCAAGCTGATGGAGGGCGACTTCGAGTCGCTCGGCATCAACGGCCAAGCCGTGGTTGACGAAGAGGCCGGGATCTCCGGCATCTGGGTCGCCGGCGTGGCGCCCGGCTCGCCGGCGTCGGACACCGAGATCCTGCCCGGCGACATCGTCACGACGCTCAACGGCCTGCCGGTCGGCGCTGACGGCACGTACTCCGCCTACTGCGACGTGCTGCGCACGTCCGGCGACCGGCCGATCACCGTCGAGGTGCTGCGCTTCGACACCTCTGAGGTGTTGCGCGGCGAGCTCAACGGCGACAAGCCGCTCGAGCAGGCATTTTCGTTCGCCGAGGAGCTCGATGACGAGGTCGCCGAGGATCCGGTCGAGGAGACGCCGGAGTCGCCGGAGATCAGTGGCTACCAGACGCTCACCGACGAGACGGGTGTGCTCACGGTCGACGCACCGATCGAATGGGCCGACACCGACCTCGCACCGTTCGCGCTCGACGACGGCACCCAGGCCCCGCTGATCATGGCGTCGCCGTCGATCGACGAGTTCAACGCCAACTACCTGACGCCGGGGCTGTTCTTCACGGCCGTGGGGCCGCAAGCATCGCTCGACGAGACGCTCGCCGCGTTCGCTCCCGGCGAGGGCGAGTGCACCGACGCCGGCATCCAGGACTACAGCGACGCCGCGTACACCGGCCGATACCAGACGTTCACCGATTGTGGAGGCACGACCACCGTCTACGTCACGGTGGCGGCGGTGCCGCCCGACAACACGTACACGGCCATCGTCGTCATGCAACTCGTCTCCGATGCCGACCTCGCGGTGCTCGACCAGGTGTTCGCGACGTTCCTCGTCACACCGAGCTGAATTGAGTCGGCTCACCCGACGTCGCGTCGCTGAGCGTCTGGTCGCCGACTCGAGCGTGGTGGACCGCGCGTCACCCGTTACGTCGCGTCAGTCGTTCACGTGGAGGGCCTGGTTCAGGCCGCCCCACGATCCGCTGCGCTGACGGGCCTCGACCGCCCCGGTCTGGCTGTGGCGGATGAACATCATGTTCGAGATGCCGCTGATCTCGCGGCCCTTGGTGACATTCCCGTCGGGCAGCTTCACGAGCGTGCCGGCGGTGACGTAGAGCCCGGCCTCGACGACGCAGTCGTCACCGAGGCTGATGCCGATGCCGGAGTTCGCACCGAGCAGGCACCGTTCGCCGATGGTGACCTGTTCCGTCCCACCACCCGAGAGCGTGCCCATGATCGAGGCGCCGCCGCCCACGTCGGAGCCGTCACCGACGACGACACCCTGTGAGATGCGACCCTCGACCATCGACGTGCCGAGCGTGCCACCGTTGAAGTTGACGAAGCCCTCGTGCATCACGACCGTCCCGTCCGCCAAGTGGGCGCCGAGCCGGACCCGGTCGGCATCGGCGATGCGCACGCCGCTCGGCACCACGTAGTCGGTCATGCGGGGGAACTTGTCGAGGCCGTGGACCTCGAGCCATCCGCCGTCGAGGCGGACGCGGAGGCGGACGTCGTCGAGATCGGCGACGGCGACCGGACCGAGGTTCGTCCACGCCACGTTCGAGAGCAGTCCGAACGCGCCGTCGAGGTTCAACGTGCGCGGCGCGGCGAGGCGGTGTGACAGCAGATGGAGACGGAGGTAGACGTCGGCGGCCGAGGCGGGTGCCTCGTCGACGTCGACCGTCAGGCGGATCGGACGCACCTTGACCCGGCGCAGCTCGTCGACCCGATCACGTAAGCCGAGCTGCGTGTCGATGTCGGGATGGTCGGCGACCATCTCGTCGCTCCCGAACTCGCCCCAGCCGAGCCACCGGAACCAGGCGTCGAGCGTCGTGCCGTCGGCGGCCTCCGTGGTGAGCCCGGCGCCCCATGCCATGCGTGTCATTCGAGGACCCTCATTCGAACACCTCTGGTCGGAGTGTGGGGAACAGGATGACCTCCTTGATCGTGTCGACGCCGGCCAGCAGGCGGGCGACACGATCGATGCCCACGCCGAGCCCGCCGGTCGGAGGCATGCCGTACTCGAGGGCGCGTAGGTAGTCCTCGTCGACTGATCCCCGTTCGACGTCACCGGCTTCCCTGGCCGCCTGCTCCTCCTCGAAGCGCTGCCGTTGCTCGACCGGGTCGTTGAGCTCGGTGTAGCCGTTGGCCAACTCCATCGAATTGGCGAACAGCTCGAAGCGCTCGGTGAGGAACGGGTCGTCGCGATCGACCCTCGCCAGCGGTGAGATCTCGATCGGGTGACCGGTGACGAAGACCGGCCCCACGAGGTCCGCCTCGACCGTGGCCTCGAACAACGCCTCGATCAGCCGGCCTTGACCCCAGGCGGGTTCGTAGTGCGCGTCGAGGCGATCGGCGAGCGCCCGCAGGTGCTCGACCGGCTGTGACGGGTGCACGTCGGTACCGATCGACTCGCTGACCAGATCGATCATCCGTCGCCGTGGCCACGGTTCGGCGAGGTCGACCTCGACGCCGCGGATCGTCACGACGGTCGTGCCGAGCGCGTCGCGCGCCGCCTGGACGATGAGCCGCTCCGTGATCGTCATCACGTCGGTGACGTCGGCAAACGCCTGATACAGCTCCATCATCGTGAACTCGGGGTTGTGACGGGGTGAGATGCCCTCGTTGCGGAAGATGCGACCCATCTCGTACACCCGCTCCATGCCGCCCACGATCAGGCGCTTGAGATGCAGCTCGAGCGCGATCCGCAGGTACAGCTCCATGTCGAGCGTGTGATGGTGGGTGACGAAGGGCCTCGCGTGCGCGCCGCCGGCTTCGACATGGAGGATCGGCGTTTCGACCTCGGTGAAGCCTTCGGCGGCGAGCGTGCGGCGGAAGCTGGCGATCAACTCGTGGCGGATCTCGAACGCGCGGCGGGCCTGCTCGTTGACGATCAGGTCGGCGTAGCGCTGGCGGTAGCGGGCGTCGATGTCGGTCAGCCCGTGCCACTTGTCCGGCAACGGCCGCAACGACTTGGCGAGCAGCTCCAAGCGGTCGACCTTGATCGAGAGCTCGCCCTTGCGCGTGGTCATCACCGTGCCGTGCACGCCGACCCAGTCGCCGAGGTCGAGCGCCTTGACGTCGTCGAACGCTCCGTCGCCCATCTCGGCCTTCGACACGAAGAGCTGGATCTCGCCGCTGCGGTCGCGCATCGTCGCGAACACGAGCTTGCCGGAGTCGCGCAGCAGCATCACGCGGCCGGCGACGTCGACCTCGTCGGCGGTCTCGGTGCCCGGTTCGAGCGACCCCCAGGTGTCGCGGATCTCGCGCAGGGTGTGCGAGCGGTCGAACCGGTAGGGGTACGGCTCAGTGCCTGCGTCGCGCAGCTTTTCGACCTGTGCCAGGCGTCGCGACCGCTCGGTGCTGAGCCCGCTGCTCGACGCCGTCACGGGCTCGACAGCTGGCCCGACATCCGGCGCGGTTTCGGGCGTCTCGACGTCTGGCGTCTCGACTTCGGCCGCACCGGCCCCAGCGTCGGTTCCCTGGTCCACGATGGCTCGACGGTAGCCGCTGCCCCGCGTATCCCGGCGATGGCTTCTAGCCTGCAGAACCGTGCTGTCGTCGTCACCCCGCCTCACCCGCTCCCGACGCCGGGCGGTGGTCCTCTCGATCGCCGCGGTCCTGGGCACCGCCGCGGTGGTTGCTGTCGCCGCGCCGCCGTCGATCAATGCCCCGGCGACGCCGGGCGCGGGGGCGACCGCGGTCGAGGTGCTCGGCGACATCGTCACCGTCTCCGACGTCGGCGAGCTCGACACCGCGAACCTGTACGGCTCACTCGCCGCGGCACGCGACGCCGGGGGTGTCGGCACCGCCGGTCGGTCCGTGACGATCGGCATGACGCGCATCACCCGCGCCGGGTCGATCGTGCAACAGGCGCCGTCCGGCTTCCGCTTGCCGATGTCGGTCACCGCGTTGCACCCGTCGGCGATCGCCGCTGTCAGCGGCCGCGCCATCTCGGGCGCGCTCGGACCGACCTCGGTCGTGATGGGTGAGCGAACGGCCGGCCTCCGGGGCGCCCAGGCGGGTGATCTGATCGATCTCGTCGCCGCCGATGGAAGCGTGCGCACGCTCACGATCTCGAGGATCGGCACGGAGGACGAGGTCGGCGGCACCGAGCTGTTGATGACGACCGCCGCGGCCGGTGGCTTGGGGATCACCTCCAACACCCAGGTCGTGATCTACGGGTTCCCGTCGCGCGTCGCGCTCGACGCGGCGCTCGCCGACCGCGGCGTGAGCAGTCGGTTCCGGACCCGGGTGCGCCACAGCTGGGACCCGCCCAGCCCCGACGGCAACCTCGGACTCGCCCGCACCAAGGAGTTGCTCGGTGAGTTCGCCTACCAGATCCTCGGCGACGGCAGCATCATCCAGGAGGGTGCGTGGCAGGCGGCGAACCTGCCGGCCGGTCGCGAGCTCCTCAGCTCGCAGATCCCGATCCGGGCGCGCTGCCACAACCGGATCGTCGCCGACCTCAAGGCGGCCCTCGACGATGTGGCCGCGGCCGGTCTCGCCGGCACCATCGACGTCACCAATGCCAACACGTACGGCGGTTGTCACTACGCGCGCTTCAACCGGATCGGCGGAGAGCTCGGCTTCCTGTCGCGGCACTCGTGGGGGATGGCGCTCGACACCAACACCGTCAGCAACTGCCAGGGTTGCGTGCCGCAGATGAACTGCGAGGTCGTGCGCATCTTCCGGCGCCACAACTTCGCGTGGGGCGGCAACTTCCTCGTGTCCGACGGGATGCACTTCGAGTGGGTGGGCGAGCGCCGCGACCAGCTCAGCTATCCGTCGACCTACTGCCCGAACCTGGTCCAGGCGACGACGCAGGCCGTCGAGGCCGGCAACTCGCGGTCGGTGCTGTTCGTGACCGACGCACCTGCGATGGAACACGACCACGAACCTGCGCCGTAGCCTGTCGGCGTGACCATGCGCTTTGTCATCGTCGGGGGTGGACCGGCAGGCAACACCGCCGCCACCTATGCCGCCCGCCTCGGTGCGCGAGGTCACGATGATCGAACGGGACGTGATCGGTGGCGCCGCGCACCTGTGGGACTGCATCCCGTCGAAGACGATGATCGCGACCGGCGGCGCGATGAGCTTCTCCCGCCGCATCGACGGCATGGGTCTCGAACCGACGCATCCGGAGGTCGACGTCGAGGGCCTGATCTCCCGCATCGAGGGCATCAAGTCGCACCTCCAGAAGGCCACGACGACGCTGCTCGAGAGTCAGGGTGTCGAGTTGATCCGTGGCGTCGCGCGGTTCACGGGCCCGAACACGTTGACGGTCGAGACCGCCGAGGGCACGCAGGAGCTCGGGTTCGACTGCGCCGCTCGTGTCGACCGGTTCGAAGCCCCGCGTGCCCGACTGGTGCTTCCCCGACGGCGACCGCATCCTCACCACGCGCGACTGCTACCCACCCAAGACGTTCCCCGAGAGCGTGACCGTCGTCGGGTCGGGCGTGACGGGTGTCGAGTTCGTCCACATGTTCTCGTCGTTCGGCGCCGCGGTGACGCTCGTCGTGAGCCGCCAGCAGGTGCTCCCCGGCAAGGACCCCGAGGTCGCGGCCGTCCTCGAGGAGGACTTCCTCGCCCGCGGCGTACGCCTGCTGAAGGGCGCACGGGCGACGTCGATCGAGCGGACCGTCGACGACGAGCACGGCGATCACGTCATCATCAGTTGCGACGACGGTCGCACCGTCAGGTCGACCCACGCCGTGCTCGCCATCGGCTCGGTGCCGAACACGGAGGGGCTCGGACTCGATGTCGCCGGTGTGGAGGTCGACGTCGGTGGCTACATCCCGATCAACCAGCACTGCGTCACCAACCAGCCCCACATCTACGCGGCCGGCGACGTGAGCGGCAAGCTCCCGCTGTCGTCGGTGGCCGCCATGCAGGGCCGCAAGGTGGCCGAGCACGTGATGGGCCTGCACACCCGCGAGCACCGCCACCTCGACTACGACAAGGCGGCCTCGGCGATCTTCACCGAGCCCGAGATCGCCGACGTCGGCCTCGCCGAAGCCGAGGCGTTCGCCGTCGGCCGCAAGATCCGCGTCACGAAGGTGCCGTTCTCCGCCACTCCGAAGGCCCTGATCAACAACGATTCGCGGGGCTTCGTGAAGATCATCTCCGACCCGGCGACCGGGGTCGTGCTCGGCGGGTCGATCGTCGGACGCCACGCCGCGGAGCTGATCTCGGTGATCGCCCTCGCGGTGACGGCCAACCTGAAGGTCAGCGACATCGTCGAGAGCCTGCTGGTGCACCCGGCGCTCGCCGAGGCGCTCGTCGACGCCGCCGAGTAGTCGCGCGGTCCCGATCAGTTCCGGGTCGTCCGCGAGTCTGATCAATGTGGGCGACGCGCGCCCGTGACCCAAAGGAACCACATGACCCTCCCAAACATCGCCACACGAGACGAGTGGCTCGCCGCTCGGACCGCATTGCTCGCCAAAGAGAAGGACATGACCAAGCAGCGCGACGCGCTCAACACCGAGCGCCGCAACCTGCCGATGGTCGAGATCGACAAGGACTACGTGTTCGACGGCCCGAACGGCGCCGTGCGCCTGATCGACATGTTCGAGGGACGCCGGCAACTGATCATCTACCACTTCATGTTCGATCCGGAGTGGGAGGACGGATGCCCGAGCTGCACATCCGGCACCGTCGAGATCTCGCCGGGTTTCATCGACCACCTCCACACCCGCGACACGAGCTACGCGATGGTGTCGCGCGCTCCGCTGGCCAAGCTCGAGCGCTGGAAGGCGCTGCAGGGTTGGGACCTGCCCTGGTACTCGTCGTTCGGGACCGACTTCAACTACGACTTCGGGGTCACGATCGACGAGAAGGCCGGCAACGGGCAGTACAACTTCCGCACCAAGGCCGAGTACGAGGCCATGGGTTCGGACTTCTTCAACTCCGACCAACCCTTCGAGATGCCGGGCCGCAGCTGCTTCCTCCAGGTCGACGGCCGGGTGTTCCACACGTACTCCCAGTACGCCCGCGGGCTCGAGTCGACGGGTGGTTCCTACTACTTCCTCGACCTGACCGCGCTCGGCCGTCAGGAGGAGTGGGAGGAGCCGAAGGGACGCAGCGAGTCGGCCCGGTCGGCGACACCCGATTTCGCGTCCTGACCCGGTTCAACCCCGGAACTGTCTGCTTCAGATACGCGCATCGCGGCATCTGACGCAGACAGAACGGTGGGGTGGTCTACGGCGACTGCCAGACGGTCTCGCCGGCCTCGATCGTGACGGCGATCAACGGCACGCCTGGCCGGTAGACGAGGTGGGTGTAGCTCGGCGCGTCGAGGATCACGAGATCGGCGCGGCAGCCGGGCGCGATCCGCCCGACGTCGTCGCGCCGGAGCGCTCTCGCCCCGCCGACGGTTGCCGCCGCCACGGCCTCCTCGGGCGTCATGTGCATGTCGCGCACGGCGAGCGCGATGCAGAACGACATCGACGTCGTGTAGCTCGAGCCCGGGTTGCAGTTGGTCGCGATCGCCACCTGGGCTCCGGCGTCGATGACGCGACGGGCGTCCGGGTACGGCTGGCGTGTCGAGAAGTCGGTCGCCGGAAGGAACGTCGCCACGGTGGATCCGCCCGCCAGCGCCTCGACGTCGGCGTCGGTGAGGTACGTGCAGTGATCGGCGGAGGCGCAGCCCGTCTCGACGGCAAGGGCGACTCCCGGACCGGGCCCGAGCTGGTTGGCGTGGAGTCGGAGCCCGAGCCCGGCGGCCCGCCCGGCGTCGAGCACGGCGCGGCATTGATCGGCGTCGAACGCGCCGGTCTCGCAGAACGCATCGATCCAGCGGGCGTGGGGCGCGCACGCGGGGAGCATCTCGTCGCAGAGGTGCTCGACGTACGCGTCGGCACGATCGGTGTACTCGGGCGGCACGACGTGCGCACCCAGGAACGTCGTCTCGCCCGTGAGCTCGCCGGCGATCCGGAGGCACCTGGCCTCGTCGATCGCCGTGAGCCCGTAACCGGACTTGATCTCCGTCGTCGTGATGCCGGCGCGGCGTCCCTCGTCGCGCCGTGCAGCGGCGAGGGACCGCAACGTCGCGTCGGACGCTGCCCGGGTGGCGCCGACCGTCACGTTGATGCCCCCGGCCTCGTACGGGCGGCCGGCCATGCGCGATGCGAACTCCGAGGAACGGTCGCCGGCGAACACGAGATGCGTGTGGCTGTCGACGAAGCCGGGCAGCACGCACCGCCCGCCGGCGTCGATCCGCTGGTCGGCGGCTGGCGCGCGGCCGGTGCCGACGCCGATGATCGACGGGCCGTCGAACACGACGTGGGCGTCGGTGAGCGCGCCGAGCGCACCCGCATCCCCATCCCCACCGTTGGCCGCGTCGTTCGTCACCAGGACGCCGATGTGGTCGAGCACGGTGGTCGTCACACGGCCTCCGCGGCGCGCGCCAAGTCGGCTGCCACATCGAGACGTACGTGAGTGCCGTCACGGACGATCACGTCTCCGCCGACGACGACGTGGTCGACGTCGGCCGCCGACGCCGCGAACACCACCGACTCGAGCAACTGCTCGCGGCGGGCGCCGGCCAACCGCACCGAATCGAGGCGCACCGTGCACAGGTCGGCCAGCGCACCCACCTCCAGCCGCCCGCCCTCCGGCCAGCCGAGGCTGGTGTATCCGTTGGCAGTGGCCGCCCGCAGCAGGCTCGGCGCGTCGTGGTTGCCGCGCACGAGGCTCGCCAACCTCTCGTGGTGCTCCACCGCACGCGACTCCTCGAACAGGTCGATCACGGCATGTGAGTCGGAGCCGAGGGCGAGCGCCGATCCAGCGTCGCGCAGTGCCCGCGCCGGGCCGATGCCGTCGGCGAGGTCGCGCTCGGTCGTCGGGCACAGGCACACCGTCGATCGGCTGGCACCCAGCGTGACGACGTCGGCGTCGGTGAGATGGGTCGCGTGGACGGCGCTGAAGCGCTCGCCGAGCAATCCGTGCCGGTCGAGGAGGCCGACGGGTGTGACGCCGTACGCGGCGACGCACTGTTCGTTCTCGGCCGGCTGCTCCGAAACGTGGCAGTGCAACGGAACGTCGCGCTCCGCGGCCCACGCCCCGACGACCTCGGCCGACGCTGGGTCGACCGCCCGCACGGAGTGGATCGCGGCGCCGACGCGCGCCGTCGCCGATGTCAACCGGTCGAGGTCCGAGGCGCGCGTCGCCCACCCGAGCGCATCGCCGTCGCCGAAGCGCCGTTGAACCGGATCCAGCTCGACCCCGATGCCGCCGTGCAGGTAACAGGTGTCGAGCAACGTGATGCGAATGCCGGCCGTCGCGGCGGCGGCGATCAGCGCCGCCCCCATCGCGTTCTGCATCGTCGTACGGCACCCCGCCGGCGTCATGGTGGACGTAGTGGAACTCGCCGACGCACGTGATGCCGGCGAGCGCCATCTCACCGAACACCGCCGTCGCGAGCCGGTGGTACGACTCCGGCGTCAAGTGCTCGGCCGCCGCGTACATCTGCTCGCGCCACGTCCAGAACGAGCCGACGCCGATCTGGGTGGCACCCCGCAACAGCCGGTGGAAGGCGTGACTGTGGGCGTTGGCGAGTCCCGGCAGGGTGAGGCCCGCGAGGCGGGTCGCGGTCGGAGGCGGTTCGGTGACGGCTGGGCGCACGGCCGTGATGCGATCACCATCGACGTCGATCGAAACACCGGCGGTGACGGTGTCGCCGCCGAGCCACGCCAGCTCGCACCAGTAGCTCGTCGTCACGAACCGACCCGGCGGACGAACTCGGTGATCCGGCTCACGAACGCGTCGCGGTGATGGAGCTCGAACTGCTCCCACGTCGTCAGCGACCGGGTGTCGTGGACGCGATCGAGGAAGAGCATCCCGTCGAGGTGATCGCACTCGTGTTGATACGTGCCGGCGGTGAGACCGCGCTTGATCTCGTCGTGTTCGCCGCCGTCGCGGTCGAGCGAGCGGACGCGGATGTTGACCGCGCGCATCACGTTGCCCCGCAGGTTCGGAACCGACAGGCAGCCCTCGTTGATCTCGACCTGCTCGTCGTCGATCGGTTCGATCACCGGATTGACCACGACCGTGAGCGGGATCGGCGGCTTGTACGGGTAGCGCGGGTTGTGGTTCACCTCGATCGTGGCGATGCGCACCGACACACCGATCTGCGGAGCCGCGATCCCGGCGCCGTTGGCGGCGTGCATGGTGTCGATGAGGTCGTCGATCAACGTCTGCATCTCGTGGCCGGCGAGCTCGTCGGCCGACACCTCCCGCGCCCGCTCGCGCAGCACCGGATGCCCCACGGTGAGGATCTCCCGAACGGCCACCTTCAGTTCTGCTCCCGCATCGGGATCCGCACCCCGCGCTCGTCGGCCACCTCGATCGCGCGGTCGTAGCCGGCGTCGGCGTGGCGCATCACGCCCGTGCCGGGATCCGCGGTGAGCACGCGTTCGAGCTTCTGCGCGGCCAGCTCGGTGCCGTCGGCGAGGCACACCATGCCGGCATGGATCGAACGGCCGATGCCGACCCCGCCGCCGTGGTGGATGCTGATCCACGTCGCGCCACACGACGTGTTGACCAGTGCGTTCAACAACGGCCAGTCGGCGATCGCGTCGGATCCGTCGGCCATCGCCTCGGTCTCGCGGTACGGCGAGGCGACCGATCCGGAGTCGAGGTGGTCACGCCCGATCACGATCGGCGCCTTGAGCTCGCCACGCCGCACCATGTCGTTGAACCGCAGACCGAGGCGGTGGCGCTCGCCGTAGCCGAGCCAGCAGATCCGGGCCGGGAGGCCCTGGTAGGCGACCCGTTCGCCGGCCATCTGGATCCACCTGGCGAGCGGCGCGTCGTCGGGGAACTCCTCGAGCACGGCGCGGTCGGTCGCCGCGATGTCGGCCGGGTCGCCCGACAGCGCGACCCAGCGGAACGGCCCCTTGCCCTCGCAGAACAGCGGGCGGATGTAGGCGGGGAGGAAGCCCGGGTAGTCGAACGCCCGCTCGTAACCGCCGAGACGGGCCTCGGCGCGCAGGCTGTTGCCGTAGTCGAAGACCTCGCTGCCGCGATCGAGGAACCCGACCATCGCCCGGCAGTGGGTGGCCATGCTCTCGCGCGACCGACGGATCAGCTCGTCGGGTGCGGTGCGCGCCATCTCGGCGGTCGCTTCGGGAGTGAGGTCAGCCGGGACGTAGCTGAGTGGGTCGTGGGCGCTCGTCTGGTCGGTCACGATGTCGGCCGGGAACCCGAGGTCGAGCAACTGCGGGACGAGCACGGCGGCGTTGCCGAGCACACCGACCGAGAGCCCGCGCCGCTCGTCGCGTGCTCGCTCGCACCGGGCGATCGCATCGTCGAGCGAGTCGGCGCACTCGTCGAGGTAGGCGGTCTCGAGGCGCCGCTCGATGCGGTGGGCGTCGACCTCGATGCACAGCGCGACGCCGTCGTTCATCGTGACGGCCAGCGGTTGGGCCCCACCCATCCCGCCGAGGCCGGCGGTGAGGGTGATCGTGCCGGCGAGCGTGCCGCCGAAGCGGCGGCGGGCGATCTCGGCGAAACACTCGTAGGTGCCCTGGAGGATGCCCTGCGTCCCGATGTAGATCCACGAGCCGGCGGTCATCTGGCCGTACATCGTGAGGCCGAGCGCTTCCAGCCGGCGGAACTCCTCCCAGTTCCCCCATTCCGGGACGAGGTTGGAGTTGGCGATCAGCACGCGCGGCGCCCACTCGTGGGTGCGGAACACGCCGACCGGCTTGCCCGACTGCACGAGCATCGTCTCGTCAGCGGCCAGGGTCGTGAGCGTGCGGCACATCGCGTCGAAGGCGTCCCACGACCGCGCCGCCCGGCCGGTGCCGCCGTACACGACGAGATCGTCGGGTCGTTCGGCGACCTCCGGGTCGAGGTTGTTCTGCAGCATGCGGTACGCGGCCTCCTGCGGCCAGCCGCGGCAGGTGAGGTCGGAACCGCGCGGGGCACGCACGGGTCGAGCGCCAGCAGTCATCGCGTCCTCCAGAGCAACCTTGGGCGTCTACACCACATCGAGCGTTCCGATCGCTGACTCCACCGCGTCCAGCACGGCGCCAGAGCGCATCAGATCCTCGGCCGCACCGAGCTCGGGCGACAGCCACCGATCGGGCCCGGCGCCGTCGACCCGCCCGCGCAGGGCGCCGACGGCGGCGCCTGTGCCGGCGGCCGGTTCGAGGGGCGCCCGCAGATCGATCCCACGCGCCGCGCACACGAACTCGACGGCCAGCACCCGGCGCAGGTTGTCGACGCTGCGGCGCAGCTTGCGGGCGGCCGACCACGCCATCGACACGTGGTCCTCCTGCATCGCGCTCGTCGGCAGCGAGTCGACACTCGCCGGCACCGCGAGGCGCTTGTTCTCCGTCGCCATCGCGGCCTGCGTGTAGTGGGCGATCATCATCCCCGAGTTGACGCCAGGATCGGGCGCGAGGAACGGCGGCAGGCCGTGCGATCGGGTGGCGTCGAGGAGCCGGTCGGTACGGCGTTCGCTGATCGCCGACAGCTCCGACACCGCGATCGCGAGGAAGTCGCACACGAAGCCCAGCGGTGCGCCATGGAAGTTGCCACACGACTCGACCCGCCCGTCGGGCAGGATCATCGGGTTGTCGATCGCGGCGTCGAGCTCGCGCTCGGCGATCGTGCGGGCGTGGGCGATGGTGTCGAGCGCGGCACCGTGCACCTGCGGCGTGCACCGCAAGGAGTAGGCGTCCTGCACCCGGGGATCGCCCTCGCGGTGGCTGGCCACGATCGCCGAACCGGCGAGCAGGCGGCGCAGGTTGGCCGCGCTGACGGCCTGCCCGACCTGCGGCCGCAACGCCTGCAGATCGGCGGCGAACGCGCGGTCGGTGCCGAGCAACGCCTCGACGCTCATCGCGGCCGTCACGTCGGCGAGGCGGGCGAGGACCTCGAGGTCGGTGATCGCCAGCGAGAGCATCCCCAGGATGCCGTCGGTGCCGTTGATGAGGGCCAGCCCCTCCTTGGCGCGGAGCACCACCGGCTCGATGCCGGCGCCGGCGAGCGCCTCGTCGGACGACGTGATGTTCCCGTCGATCGTGACATGGCCCTCGCCGATCATCGCCAGCGCGCAGTGGGCGAGTGGCGCCAGGTCGCCGCTGGCCCCGAGCGAGCCGTGCTCGGGCACGAGGGGCGTCAGGCCGGCGTTGAGCAGCGCCAACTGCTGGTCGACCAGCAACGGGCGGGCGCCCGACCGGCCCATCGCGAGGCTCCTGGCGCGCAACAGGAGCATCGCCCGCACGACCTCGCGCTCGACCGGCTCGCCCATGCCGGCCGCATGGGAGCGGATGAGGGCCACCTGCAACTCGCTGGTGCGCTCGTGCGGGATCACGGTGTCGGCGAGCGAGCCGAACCCGGTGGTGACGCCGTAGACCGGACGGTCGCCGGCGATGAAGCCGTCGACGAGGGTGGCTGACCGGACCATCTCCTCACGGGCCGAGTCGGCCAAGCTGACCGGGGTGTCGTGCCGGGCGACGGCGACGACATCGGCGATCGACAGCCCGGCGCCCCTGATCTCGATCGGGTGGAGGGGGAGGGTCACTCGATGACGGCGACAACGTCGCCGCCGCCCACGGTGTCGCCGGGCACGACCTTGATGGCCTTGATCGTGCCGGCCTTCTCGGCGTTGATCTGGTTCTCCATCTTCATCGCCTCGAGCACGACGATGCCCTGGCCGACCTCGACCGCCTGACCGACCTCCACGAGCACCTTGACGATCGTTCCCTGCATCGGGACGGTCACATCGCCGCTCCCGCCGCCGGCTGCGCCGCTGCCTGCGGCGGATCGCCTCGGCTTGGCCTTGGCCGGCGTGGCGGTGGTCGCCCCTTCGGGCACCCACACCGTCACATCGAAGCGTTTGCCGTTGACCTCGACCGTCGTTCGCCGCTGGACCAGCGGTTCGGTCGGCTCGTCGTCGGCGCCTGCCTCCGGCGACGAAGGCCCGGCCGGCGCCAGGCCGGACAGGTCGAGGTTCTGCTCGACCCACCGCGTCGAGTGCTCGACGGCGACGAAGTCGGGGTGGCGCAGGATCGCCAGATCGGCCGGGATCGTCGTGGCGACACCTTCGACCGTCATCTCCTCCAGCGCCCGGACAGCACGCGCGATCGCGGTGTCGCGGTCCTTGCCCCAGACGATGACCTTGCCGACGAGGTTGTCGTAGAACTGGCTGATCTCGTCGCCCGACTCGTAGCCGCTGTCGAAACGGACACCGAACCCGTCGGGTGCGACGAGCTTGGTGATCCGGCCGGGCGACGGGAGGAAGCGTCCGCCAGCCGGGTCCTCGGCGTTGATGCGGATCTCGATGCCGTGGCCGCGCCGGAGCGCGAGCACCTCCTCCTGGGTGAGCGGCAGGGGCTCGCCGGAGGCGACCCGGATCTGCCACTCGACGAGGTCGAGACCGGTGATCACCTCGGTGACGGGGTGCTCGACCTGGAGGCGGGTGTTCATCTCGAGGAAGAAGAAGTCACCGTCCTGGTAGATGAACTCGACGGTCCCGGCGTTGTAGTAGCCGACCGCCTTGGCGGCCTTGACCGCGGCGTCGCCCATCGCCGCCTCGACCCCGTCGGGGAGTCCGGGTGCGGGCGCCTCCTCGATCAACTTCTGGTGGCGTCGTTGCGCCGAGCAGTCGCGTGTCGAGACCCACACCACGTCGCCGTGTTGATCGCCGACGATCTGCACCTCGACGTGGCGTGGCCACGTGAGGTACCGCTCGACGTACACCTCGTCGCGACCGAAGAAGCTCTTCGCCTCGCGCTGCGCGCTCGCCATCGCGTCGGCCACCTCGGCCGCCGATTCCACGACCTTCATCCCTCGGCCACCACCGCCGAAGGCAGCCTTGATCGCGATCGGCCAGCCGTTGGCCTCGCCGAACGCCACGATGTCGTCCGGACCCTTCGCGAACTCGGTGGTGCCGGGCACGATCGGAGCGCCGCCGCGTTGGGCGGCGAGCCGGCTCGAGACCTTGTCGCCCATCTCGGTGATGGCCGATGGCGGCGGGCCGATGAACGCCACGCCCATGTCGGTGATCGCGGTGGCGAAGTCGGCGTTCTCGGAGAAGAAGCCGTAACCGGGGTGGACGCCGTCGGCGCCACTGTCACGGATCGCGCCGAGGATGGCGTCGGTGTTCAGGTAGCTCTCGGCCGCGGTCTGCCCGCCGAGCGCGAACGCCTGGTCGGCGAGCCGGACGTGCAGCGCGTCCCGATCGAGCTCGGAGTAGACCGCAACGGTCTCGATGCCGAGCTCGCGAGCGGCGCGGATGACGCGCACGGCGATCTCGCCGCGGTTGGCGATCAGGATCCTCTGCAGCACGCCTGACAATGTACGCACCATGACTGTTCCCGACCGCACGCCGCGCGACCAGCCGTGGCCCGCCGGATGGAACGTCAGCCATGTATCGGAGACCGGCAGCACGAACGACGACCTGCTCGCGGCCGCCGCAACCGGCGCGCCCGATCGCAGTGTGCTCGTCGCCGATCATCAAACGGCGGGACGTGGTCGTCTCGACCGGCGCTGGAACGCGCCGCCGGGCGTCAACCTGTTGGTGTCGATCCTGTTCCGGACGGTGCCGTCCCCGCCGTCGGCACTGACGCAGCGGGTCGGACTGGCCGCGATCGACGCCTGCCTCGTGGCGGCAGGGGTCGAGGCGGTGCTGAAGTGGCCGAACGACCTCCTCGCTCGACGATCGCAAGCTGGCCGGGATCCTCGCCCAGCAGGCGGCCGACGGTTCGATCGTGGTGGGGCTGGGCTTGAACGTCGGCTGGGCGCCCGAAGGCGCGGCGTCGTTGCACGACGCAGCTTCGGGTGGGCCGACGCCACTCGACCTGCTCGCCGCGCTGCTCACCGCGTTCGACGCCCTTCCCGACGACATCGGGCCGAGGTACCGGGCGGCGCTGGCAACCCTCGGACGGCGCGTCGACGTGCAGGTGCCCAGTGGACGGATCGAGGGGCGGGCGGTCGACATCGACGGCGACGGCCGCTTGGTCGTCGTCGACACGTGTGGGCTCAGCCACCGCCTCGACGTCGGCGATGTCGTGCACGTGCGCGACGCCGCACCGCCCGCGTGACCGCGGCTCGGTCCGACCCGAGTCGGGATGACCGCGGGCCGTCCCGACACACGGTGTGACACACGGCGGTGCCAACAACCCGCGCGGTTGGCCCGGTACCGTTGCGGACCGTGATCCCGGCCGACCCCCCAGCGGCCCGTCGCCGCCGACGCGTCCGGAGCCCCATCCCGATGATGGTGTTCCTCGCCGGCGTCGTCGGTGTCGTCGGCACCACCGGGGTGCTCCGCGCCGCCGATCGGAGAACCGACGACATCGTTCGGGTCGGCGGCCTCGAATTGGTGCTCACGTCGGTCCCCGACGACGGTCCGGCTGAGAACTACCTCCTCGTCGGATCGGACACGCGCGAGGGTGTCGATCCCAACTCGCCCGACTTCGGTGGGATCGGCGACACGGCGGAGGTCAGCGGACGCCGCAGCGACACGATCATGATCTTGCGGCGCGAGAAGGACGGTGGGGCGGCGCTGCTCAGCCTTCCCCGCGACCTGTGGGTCGAGATCGCCGGCACGGGTGAGTCCAACCGGATCAACAGCGCCTACTCCGATGGCCCGCAACAGTTGGCATCGACGATCACCCAAGTCGTTGGGCATCCCGATCCACCACTACGTCGAAGTCGACTTCGTCGGGTTCAAGCGGATCATCGACGAGATCGGAGGCGTCGAGATCTGCATCGAGTTCGCCACCCGCGACCTGCACACCGGCCTCGACCTGCAACCCGGATGCCAGAAGCTCGACGGCGTCCAATCGCTCGCCTACGCACGCAGTCGCTACTACGAGGAGTTCCGCGACGGCGAATGGCGGATCGACCCGCGCTCCGACCTGGGTCGCATCGAGCGTCAACAGCTCTTCATGCGGGCCGCCGTCAACGGCGCCCTCGTCAACCTGCAGTCGTCGCCGTTCGGTTCCGGAGGCGTGCTCGACGCGGTCGTGTCGTCGGTCCGCATCGATGCCTCGGTCGACCCGATCAAGGCGGGCGAGGCGCTGCGCCGGGCGGCCGCCGAGAAGCTCGACACCTACACGCTGCCGGTGTACGGCGACGAGGTCAACGGCAATGCGATCCTGCGCCTGGACGAAGGCTCGGAAGTGATCCTCGACTACTTCCGCGGTGTCGGACCGGCCCCCCCACCAACCGGGACCTAGTCCGATCCCCGGGGACGACAGTTCAGCCACGTGTCGGACCGGCCCCCCACCAACCGGGACCTAGTCCGACTCCGGGGACGAGCCGTGCCCAGATCCGGAGCTGTCCGAATCGTTGCACCGACGGTCGCGAAAATCGTTCTGTCCGATGTGCACCGGCGGCTGCTCCCGACGACTCCGCGCCGGGTCTGTCGTACTGTCCGAGGATGAGCGAGAACCTGCGGTTGTACACGGCGATCCTGTTCGGGTTCGAGCACGTGCTGCGCTCGGTGCCGGCCGACGCGTGGGAGAACCAGTCGCCGTGCGAGGAATGGACCACCCGACAAGTCGCCGGCCACGCGATGGGCGTCGTCAACAACGTCGCCGCCCGCGGCGGGGTGGGAGCTCTCGTCGACGCGTTCGGTGACGTCGCCTCCATCGCCGGAGCCGATCCGGTCGAGTCGTTCCGCCAGATCCGCGACCGCTATCTGACGGCGACCGATCGGCGCGGCGCGTTGCAGACACCGGTCAAGTCGAGGCTGGGTGAGATGACACTCGATGACTACCTCGGGCTGATGGGCGCCGACACGTTCGTGCACACGTGGGACATCGCTCGCGCCGCTGGCCTCGACGACACGCTCGACCCGGACGCCGTGCGACTCGTCTACGCCGGGTACGTGGCGCGGGATCAGGAGACGATGCGCCAACCTGACCTCTATGGCGCAGCGGTCGAGTTCGGCGGCCCCGACAGCTCGCTCAGCGAGCAGGACCGTCTCATCGCGTTCACGGGCCGCGATCCGTCACGTTGACGCCCACGTCGCCGAGCGTCAACGATCGTTGCGGACGACCGCCCCGGCGGCGACGACCACGGCCACGCGTGTCAGTTCGTGGATGTCGTCGAGCGGATTGCCGTTGACGGCGATCACGTCGGCGTAGGCGCCCACGTCGAGCACGCCGAGCTGATGGTCCTGACGCAGGAGCCGGGCGGCGTCGAGCGTGGCCGATCGGATCGACGCCGCCGGCGAGAGCCCGCACTGCTCGACGAGGAACACGCACTCGTGGGCGTTCAGCCCGTGGTGGTTGCCCGGCGTGCCGGCATCGGTGCCCATCGCGATCGTCACGCCCAGCTCGTGGGCGCGGCGCACGGCGGCGGTGTGCACGTCGTTGAACTCCGCCATCCGCGTTGCGTAGGTGCTCCGGCATCGACGCCACCACGTCGAGGTCGCGGAACAGCAGTTCACCGGCGCAGATCGTCGGCACCAGCGCCGTGCCCTGCTCTGCCATCCGCATCAGCACCGAGTCGTCGGCGAACGTGCCGTGCTCGATGCTGTCGACACCTGCCTCGACCGCGTTCTCGATGCCCAGCAGCGCATGGCAGTGGGCGGCGACGTGCTTGTGGTTGTCGCGGGCGATCTCGACCGCGGCCTTCAACTCCTCGAGCGTGTACTGGATCGCTCGCGCGTCCTCTGTCTCCGAGGACAGCATCGCCCCGGTGGCCATGACCTTGATCAGGTCGGCGCCGTGGGCGAACTGGCGGCGAGCCGCGGCGCGGACCGCGTCGGCGCCATCGGCGACCTCGTACATGCCCGGGTAGTAGTGGACGGTCGATGTCGTGATCGACAGCAGCTTGCCGGCGAGGAACATCCGAGGCCCGCGGAGCGTGCCCGCCGCGATCGCATCACGGACGTCCATCTCGACGTAGTTCCAACCGCCGACGTCGCGCACGGTCGTGATCCCGGCCGCGACGGTGCGCTCGGCGGCGGCCGCGGTGTACAACGCGACGGCGGCGTCGGATCGGCTCGACGCCTTCGCCGGGTCGCCGGCATCGGTCGGTTGCGTGAGGTGGACGTGACAGTCGATGAGTCCCGGCAACAACCAGGCACCCTCGACGTCGACGACGTCATCGCCGGTCCCCGGTCGTCCTGCGTCGACGATCGCCGAGATCCGGTCACCGTCGATTCCGATGTCGGCCCGCCGAAACGATTCGGCGCCGACGTCGTAGATCTGTCCACCCATCAACCACCGCACGCCCGGCAACCGTACGCTCGCCCGATCGCTACCAGGATTCAGACGTCCGAATCTGCACCGGGGGTGGCGTTGATCGACTGTCCGAAAGGTGCACCACGCGTGACGTCTTCCGGGATGACGATCCGGTCACCAGTAGGCTGCGGCCCGTCATGAAGGCACTCATCCTGGCCGGCGGAGCGGGAACGCGGCTGCGTCCGATCACCCACTCCCGGGCCAAGCAGCTGGTGCCGGTCGCCAACAAGCCGATCCTGTTCTACGGCATCGAGGCGATGGTCGACGCGGGCATCACCGACATCGGGGTGATCGTCGGCGACACCCGCGACGAGGTGATGGCCGCGCTCGGCGATGGCAGCACGTTCGGTGCCTCGATCACGTTCATCCCGCAGGACGCACCGCTCGGCCTCGCCCATTGCGTGCTGATCGCCCGCCCGTTCCTCGGCGACGACGAGTTCGTGATGTACCTCGGCGACAACCTGCTCGAGCAGGACCTGTCGGCGTTCGTGTCGGCGTTCACCGCGGCCCGCGCCTCGTCGACGCCGCCCTCGGCCCAGATCCTGCTGAAGCACGTGCCCGACCCGCAACGGTTCGGGATCGCCACGCTCGACGCCGACGGCCACGTCGTGCGCCTCGTCGAGAAGCCGAACGACCCGCCGTCCGACCTCGCACTGGTCGGCGTCTACCTGTTCGACGCCACCATCCACGACGCGGTCGCCTCGATCAAACCGTCCGATCGTGGCGAGCTGGAGATCACCGACGCGATCCAGTGGCTGATCGACGAACAGCACCTCGTGCGGTGCGAACTGCTGAGCGGTTGGTGGATCGACACCGGGAAGCTCACGCCACTGCTCGAGGCGAACCGGCTGCTCCTCGAGAAGATCGAGCCGCGGATCGACGGCTCGGTCGACGACAGCTCGGTCATCGACGGACGGGTCGTGGTCGCGGCCGGCGCCCAGATCGTCAATTCGACGATCCGCGGTCCCGCTGCCGTGGGCGCCGGAACGCGGGTCGTCGACAGCTTCATCGGTCCCTACAGCGCGATCGGCAACGGCTGCGAGGTGTCGAACAGCGAGATCGAGCACTCGGTCGTGATGGACAACAGCCGCATCATCGACATCCTGCGTCTCGAGGACAGCCTGATCGGCAGCGACGCCGTCATCACGCGTTCACGCACCCGCCCGCGGGCGTTGCGATTGATGGTCGGCGACCACTGCCAGGTCGACATCGAGTGAGCGAGCAGCGACGATTGGCAATGATCGCGAACATGAGCACGTCTGATGCCCGACATTCGTGAGTCCGGTCGGATCGCCGGCGTCTTCGTCGTCGAGCCGACGATCCACGGCGACCAACGCGGCCTCTTCATCGAGACCTACCGCCGCGAGTGGTTCCCGGCCGCACGCGAGATGATCCAGGGCAACCGGTCGAACAAGCAACAGGGCGCGCTCGTCGGGCTGCACTACCACCTCCACCAGAGCGACTACTGGTACGTGCCGGTCGGCACCGTGCGGGTCGTGCTGCACGACCTCCGTGAAGGCGGACCGACTGACGGAGCGACGGAGTGCTTCGACATCTCCGGTGAGAACCACCGCGGCGTGTACATCCCGCCCGGGGTTGCACACGGGTTCGCGGCGTTGACCGACGTGGTCATGACGTACCTCGTCGACGGGTACTACAACCCGGCCGACGAGCTCGGTGTGAAGTGGGACGACGCCACGATCGGCGCCGACTGGGGGATCGAGGATCCGATGCTCTCGGAGCGCGACCGCACGAACCCCGCGCGCGCCGACCTACCGACCAATCGCCGGCCGTACTGGCCGATGCGCACCTGAGGAGCGAGAGGCGTGGGCTCCATCCTCGTCACCGGCGCGGCCGGGTTCATCGGCACCAACTTCGTGCGGTACTGGGTCGAACAGCATCCGGGTGACCACGTCGTCGCCCTCGATGCGCTGACGTACGCCGGTGTGCGCGAGAACGTCGAAGGTCTCGACGGGGTCACGTTCGTGCAGGCCGACATCGGCGCCACCGAGGTGGTCGAGCAGGTGCTCGAGGAGCACGCGGTCGATCGCATCGTCAACTTCGCGGCCGAATCGCACAACAGCCTGGCGATCATCGACCCCGCACGGTTCTTCCGCACCAACGTGTTGGGCACCCAGGGGCTCTGCGAGGCGGCTCGGCGGGTCGGCGTGGCGCGCTTCCATCACGTCTCGACGTGCGAGGTCTACGGCGACCTGTCGCTCGAGACCGACGAGAGGTTCGACGAGGAGTCCGCCTACCGGCCGCGCACGCCGTACAACGCGTCGAAGGCCGGCGGCGACCACGTGGTGCGTGCCTACTACGAGACGTGGCACCTGCCGATCTCGATCACCAACTGCGCCAACAACTACGGCCCGTTCCAGTTCCCCGAGAAGGTCATCCCGTACTTCACGACGCTGGCGCTGCAGGACCTCCCGTTGCCGATGTACGCCTCGACCCAGAACCGGCGTGAGTGGATCCACGCCCTCGACCATTGCCGGGCGATCGACGTGATCCTCAGCGACGGTCGGATCGGGGAGACGTACCACGTCGGCACGGGTGTCGAGATGAGCGTCGAGCAGATCGCCGACACCGTGTTGTCCCATCTCGGCAAGCCGGAATCGCTGAAGACGATCGTGCCCGACCGTCCGGGTCACGACCGGCGGTACGTGCTCGACTGGTCGAAGATCGAGCACGAGCTCGGTTGGGCACCGACGGTCGCGTGGGATGCCGGGATCGCCGAGACGATCGACTGGTACGCCGCCAACCGGGAGTGGTGGGAGCCGCTTCGCGATCGTGCACCGGTCGCCGAGGGCAGCGCCTGGAAGTCGTGACGTGCCTCACAGTCCGTTGAAGACGGTCTGCGGATGAAGGTCCTCGTCACCGGAGCGGGCGGGCAACTCGGTCACGACGTCGTGGCGGCGTGCGCGTCGGCGGGCGACGATGTCGTCGCGACCGGTCGCTCCGAGCTCGACGTGACGGTGCGGTCCGACGTGGCCTCGGCCGTCGCCGCGATCCGACCCGACGTCGTGATGCACTGCGCGGCGTGGACGGCGGTCGACGACTGCGAGAGCGATCCGGACAGGGCGTTCGCCGCCAACGCCGACGCGGTGCGATGGGTTCGTGAGGCGAGCGAACTGGTCGGCGCCCACCTGCTCACGGTCAGCACCGACTACGTGTTCGACGGGACGCTCGACCGGCCGTACCACGAACGCGACGCCACGAACCCGCTGTCGGTGTACGGCCGTTCGAAGCTCGCCGGGGAGCGTGCGGCCGGCCCGGACGCGACGGTCGTGCGCACGTCGTGGGTGTGCGGCGAGCACGGTTCGAACATGGTGCGCACGGTGTTGTGGCTCGCCGCCGAGCGCGACACGTTGTCGTTCGTCGACGACCAGCGCGGGTGCCCGACGTTCACCGCCGATCTGGCGCCGATGCTGCGGCGGCTCGCCGTCGAGCGGCGCAGCGGCATCCACCACGTCACCAACCAGGGCGCGGTCGAGCTGGTACGAGTTCGTGCGCAGCATCGTGTCGGCGATGGGGAAGGATCCGGAGATGGTCCGACCGATCCGCGCCGTCGACCTCGATCCGCCACGTGCGGCCCCACGACCGGCGAACGGCGTGCTCGACAACGCGGTCCTTCGCGACGCCGGCCTGCCGCTCCTCCGTGACCACCGCGAGCCGCTCGTCGAGCTGGTCGCCCGGTTGACGGCCTGACGAGGCGCCTACAGCCCGAGCAGCTCGGCGGCCGCCTCGACACCGTGGAGCGAGATGTCGTCGCGGCGGATCGTCGCCCAGTGGTCGCGCTCCATCCGGAACCGCAACGTCTCGGCGACCTCGCCCCGGCGCTGGTGACGGAGACGTCCGTTGGGCTCGTAGCCGAGCGAGCGGGTGACGCCGAGCGATGCCGCGTTGTCGGTGAACGCCCCGGTCGTCGCCTCTTCGGCGCCGAAGCCTTCGAAGCCGAGCTGCAGCGTCGCGTGCCGCATCTCCTTGCCCAGGCCGTGCCCTTGGTGTTCGCGACCAAGCCACGAACCGGTCTCGAACGACCGCGTCACCGCGAACTCGGACGTCACGAGGCTCGTCGAGCCCACGACTGTGTCGCCGACGAGCGCGGCGAGGACCAGGTGCCACTTGGCAGGCGACGTGTCGGCGCGACAACCCCACCAGAAGCGGTAGGCCTGCCGTTCGAGCTCCGGTGGCTCGAGATCTGTCCACGGATGGGCGAACGGCATCGTCGACGGGTCGTGGATTCCCCCGGCGACGAGCAGGGCGAGCTCGACCGCGAGCGAGTCGTCGACGTACCGCAATGTCAGGCGGGGTGTGCGGACCTCGAGATCGAAGAGCGGCCAGTGCGGGTGCGGCATCACCCCAGTGTTGTGCTGCCGGGACGGGTCGCGAAGCGGGTTTCGCCGTCTACGGTCGTCGCCCGTGGGTTTCACGCGAGCCGAGTTGGAGTCGTACCGCGATGCCACCGTCGACGATCTCGTCGGACCCGGCCTGCGGCTGCTGTTCGTCGGCATCAACCCGGGGCTGTGGACGGCGGCGACGGGCACGCACTTCGCACACCCCGGCAATCGCTTCTATCCGGCCCTGTTGCGGGCCGGCGTGATCGAGCGTCAGATCGACCGGGGCGCCGGCATGGATGCGGCCGACCGCGAACACCTGATCGGACGTGGGATCGGCATCACCAACCTCGTGCAACGCGCGACCGTCAGGGCCTCGGAGCTCTCGGAGGCCGAGCTGCGTGCCGGCGGGGAGCGGCTGGTGGCCTTCGTCGAGCAGCACCGGCCGGTGGTGGTCGCCGTCGCCGGCGTCACCGCCTACCGCGCCGCGTTCGGGGACCGTCGAGCCGCCCTCGGACGCCAGCCCGAACCGTTCGCGGGTGCCGAGCTGTGGATCGTGCCCAACCCGAGCGGTCTCAACGCCCACGAGACGATCGACACCCTGGCCGCCGCCTACCGCGCCCCAGCCGAAGCGGCCGGAGTCGTGTGATCTACGCCGGGACCCGTCTCGGCTTCTTCCCGGTTGGCGAGGTACCAGTCGAGGGTGCGGCGCAATCCCTCGTCGAACGGCATCTGGGCGCGCCAGCCGAGGAGTTGCTCGGCGCGCGACGCGTCGACGTGCCGTCGTGGCTGGCCGTCGGGCTTGCTGGGATCCCAACGCAGCTCACCCTCGAAGCCGACGAGGCGGGCGATCGTCTCGACCGTCTCCCGGATCGTCACCTCGCGATCGGTGCCGAGGTTGATGGGCTCGGTGCCCTCGTGCAACTCGGCGGCGAGGACGATCGCTTCGGCCGCGTCCTCGACGTACAGGTACTCGCGGCTCGCGGTGCCGGTACCCCACACGTCGATCTTGTCGTCGCCGGACTCGACGGCGTCGAGGCACTTCTTCATCAACGCCGGGATCACGTGCGACACGTTCGGGTGGAACTTGTCGCCCGGCCCGTAGAGGTTGGTCGGGATGAGGTAGCTGAAGCGTTGCCCGTACTGCGCGTGGTTGACCTGGGCGTGCACGAGGTGGGCCTTCTTGGCGATGCCGTACGGAGCGTTGGTCTCCTCGGGGTAGCCGTCCCAGAGCGAGGTCTCGCGGAACGGGACCGGTGTGAACTTCGGGTAGGAGCAGACGGTCCCGACGAGGACGGTCTTGTCGACGGTCGCCGCGTGGTGCGCAGCCTCGATGACGTACGTACCCATGAGCAGGTTGTCGAGGTACAGGGACGCCGGCTCGACGAGGTTGAAACCGATGCCGCCGACACGTGCCGCGAGGTGGATCACGAGGCTCGGGCGATGGTCGGCGAGCATCGTCGCCGCGGTCCCGGGAACGGTGAGGTCGTACTCAGCGCTCCTCGGCGCAATCACGTCCGCGCCGCGCTCGGACAGCTTGGCGACCACCTGCCGGCCGAGAAAACCGGCCCCTCCGGTCACGAGGACGCGCCGGCCCGACCAGAACGTAGGCATGGTGACGAATGCTAGGCCGACGCGGCCATCATGGGGCGGTGCCCGACCCCGTGCGCGTCGCCTACACCCTCGAGCAGTGCTGGCACGACGTCCCGGGCGGCAGCGCGGTCTCCGCGTTGCGGATCGCCGAGCACCTGGTCCGCCATCCGTCGGTCGAGCTCGTCGCCGTCGCCGGCCGGCACCGCCAGCCACCGCTCGAGCCGTGGCGGCCGTCGTTCCCCGTGGCCGCCCTGCCGCTGGCGCGGCCGTGGCTCTACGAGAGCTGGTTGCGATTCCGGTGGCCACCGGTGGAACGCGCGACGGGTCCCGTCGACGTCTGCCACGCCACCGTTCTGGTGCCGGCTCCGACACGTGCGCCGCTCGTCGTCACGGTTCACGACCTGGCGTTCGTACGCGCCCCCGAGGCGTTCACCAAGCACGGAGTGAGCGTGATGCGCCGCAGCCTCGAGCTGGTCAAGCGCCACGCCGACATCGTGATCTGTCCGAGCATGGCGACGATGGCCGACGTCGAGGCGGCGGGAATCGGGGCGGACCGGCTGCGCCACGTGCCACACGGGGTCGACGCGACGGTCGCGTCCGCCGATGACGTCGACCGCGTGCGGCGCGCGTCACGACCTTCCGGCGCAATTCGTCCTGTTCGTCGGCACCATCGAGCCGCGCAAGAACCTCGAGCGTCTGGTGCAGGCGGTCGCCCATCTCGACGAACCGCTGCCGCTCGTCATCGCCGGCGCCGACGGCTGGGGCGGCGTCGCGGCCACGCTCGGCCGGACCTCCGTCGAGACCCGCTTTCTCGGATTCGTCGACGATCGGGATCTGCCCGGGCTGTACGCGGCGGCGACCGTGTTCGCCTACCCCAGCGTGTGGGAGGGCTTCGGAATGCCGGTGGCCGAGGCGATGGTCCAGGGGACGCCGGTGATCACCAGTCGGGGGACCTCGACCGCCGAGGTCGCCGGTGGAGCCGCCGTCCTCATCGACCCGCTCGACGTCGACGACATCGCGCGCGGTCTGACCACGGCGCTCGGCGATCGCGACCGGTTGCACGTCGTCGGCCGCGCGCGTGCCGCGGAGATGACGTGGGAGGCCGCGACAGCGGCAACGGTCGCGGTCTACGTCGAGGCTCGTCGATGAGGTTCAGTGTCGCGGTCAACCTGTTGTGGTGCACTCCGGGTGAGGTCGGCGGTTCCGAGGAGTACCTCGTGCGGCAACTCACCGGTCTCGGTGAGCTCGACAGCGACGTCGCACCGACGCTCTGCTGCACGACCGCGTTCGCCGACGCCCATCCGGACTTGGCGACGAGGTTCCCGACGCGTTCACCGGGTCGCCTCGGCGGAGGCCGGTCGGCGCGGATCGTCGCCGAGCACACATGGCTGGCGCGGAGATCGTCGGGATTCGACGTCGTCCACCACGGGGGTGGCACGACGCCGCTGATCGGACCCCGGCCGATCCTGCTGACCGTGCACGACCTGCAATACCTCGAGCTCCCGCAGTACTTCTCCCGATCCCGGCTGAACTACCTGCGGTTGATGATGCCGCGATCGGTCGCCCGCGGCTGCGGTGGTGGCGACACCGAGCGAGTTCGTCCGGGGCACCGTGATCGAGGCGTTCGGGATCGATGCCGCCCGCGTCGTGGTCGTGCCGCACGGCGTGCGGAGCACGCCAATTGAGCACGGCGTGCGGAGCACGCCAATTGAGCACGGCGTGCGGTCTTTTGGCTCGCCCGACGCGTGCGCGGTGCGAAAGCGCTACGGGCTGGGGGACGGGCCGTACGTCGTGTATCCGGCGATCACGCATCCGCACAAGAACCACCAACTGCTGATCGAGCTGTTGGCCCGCCATTGGACCGACCCGGAGTTGCGCCTGGTGCTGCTCGGGGGCGCCGGCGCCGTCGACGCCGACGTCGCCCGGTCGATCATCGACCGCGGCGTCGGCGATCGGGTGGTCAGACCCGGTCGCGTCCCGGACGCCGACCGCGACGCGCTGATCGCCGGTGCGACCGCGCTCGTGTTCCCGAGCCGCTACGAGGGTTTCGGTGCACCGCTGATCGAGGCGATGGCCGTCGGCACCCCCGTGGTCTGCGGTGACCATCCCGCCCTGCGTGAGGTTGCCGGAACGGCTGCGATCGTGCTGCCCGACGACGTCGACGCGTGGTCCGGCGCGTTGGACGAGGTGGCGCGGCGCCGCGCCGAGCTCGTCGCCGCCGGAAGAGAACGCGCCTCCCACTACACGCTGGCCGCGTCAGGGCGGGCGCTCGTCGACGCGTACCATCGGACGCTCCGCTGATGCGCGTCGTCTGCTTGTGCCCCCATTTCGACCCTGACACGGCACCGACGGGGCACGTCATGAGCCGCATCGTGCGCGAGCTGGCGGCGCGTGGTCATGAGGCGCACGTCGTGACCGCCCTGCCGTGGTACCGCAATCACGCCATCGAGCCGGGCTGGACGGGCCGGTTGGTGCGTCGCCAGACGACGGATTGGGGATCGATCACCCGCGTCCATCCGTTCCCCGGCGACGATCGCAGCAACCTGCCGCGCCGAGCACTCGGCTTTCTCGGGTTCTCGCTGCTGGCAGGCGTTGCCGGGTTCCGGGCCGGCGGATGGTTTCGGCGCGTCGACGCCGTGATCGCGATGTCGCCGCCGCTCACGCTCGGGCTCGCCGGCTGGGCGGCCAAGCTCGCGCATCGGGCGCCGCTGGTGTTCAACATCCAGGACGTGTTCCCGGATGCCGCCGTCGAGACCGGCGCCATCACCGATCGTCGCGTCATCGCCGTCGCCAGACGGCTCGAACGGTTTTCCTACCGGCGCGCCGACGCGGTGACGGTGTTGAGCACCGATCTCGCCGACAACGTGGCAGGCAAGGTCGGGACGCGTCATCGCTCGAAGGTCCGCGTGATCCCGAACTTCGTCGACACCACCGAGCTGTTTCCGATGGATCGGGCGACGTCGTACCGGCGCGAGCTGGCGATCGGCGACGAGCCGGTCGTCATGTACGCCGGCAATGTCGGCTTCTCGCAGTCCCTCGAGATGGTCATCGCGGCCGCCCGAGCCATTCCGGAGGCCACGTTCGTGATCAACGGTCAGGGCGCAGCTCGCCCTGAGCTCGAAGCAGACGCAGCCGGTCTCGCCAACGTCCGATTCGGCGACCACCAACCCGCCGGCCGGCTCAACGAGGTGCTGGCGACCGGAGATGTCCACGTCGTGCCGTTGCGTCGCGGGCTCGGTCGGGTGAGCGTTCCGTCCAAGATCTACTCGATCCTCGCCGTCGGTCGACCCGTCGTGGCGGCGATCGACGCCGACTCCGAGGTCAGCCGGATCGTGGCCTCCACCGGCTGCGGCGTGGTGGTCGCCCCGGACGACACCGACGCGTTCATCGAGGGGATCCGTGCCGTGCTCGGCACCGTCGATCGCGGTGCCGGCATGGGGCGGGCCGGACGGGCCTGGGTGGAGAAGTCGGCGTCACCCGGCGCGACGGCTGCCGCCTACGAGGACCTCGTGAGGGAGCTGTCAGACCGGGCTGGTGGGCGGGCTGGGTAGTGTCTGAATGAGCTGCGACCCGCCAACGAATCCGCCCGGCCCGCCGGTAGCCTTGCGCCCTCGTGGCTCCCTCATCGTCGTCGACCAAAAAGGCCGCCCGGCTCGCCCAGAAGGGCAAGGGCAAGAAGGTCAGGTTCCAGGGCGGGACCCTGTTTCCGCTGATCGTCGCGATCGTCCTGGTGTTCGGGATCGGCACGATCGTGTATGCCCGCCAGACCGTGCCGGCTGACGACTCCTCGCCGCCGACGATCGAGGATCACTGGCACGCCGCGTACGGGTTCTTCCTCTGCGACACCTGGGAGCAGCTCGCCGGCAACCTCGAGGAGGCCAACACCCCCGGCAGTGAGCGCTTCGCTCGGACCGGTGTCCACAGCCACGACGACGGTGTCATCCACTGGCACCCGTTCACATCGGCCGCGGTCGGCAGGCGCGCCCAGCTGGGCCTGTTCCTCAACGTCTACGGGGTCCAGCTCGACAACGACGTGCTGAGGTTTCCCGACAACCAACTCGGCGGCCAGGAGTTCATCGAAGGCGAGACCAAGTGCGGCGACGAGGACGCTGAACTGCAAGTCGTCGTGTGGGACTCCTTCACCGACACGGACGACGGCACCACGTACATCGCCAACTTCGACAACATCCCGATCAAGCAGAACGGGATGGTGTTCGCGATCGCGTTCGTGCCACGCGACACCGACATCTCGATGCCGCCGTGGGCCGCCGATCTGGTCGCGCTCGGCGCGGCCGACACGAACCAGACCCGCCCGGAGGACACGCTCGTCCCCGGCGACACGAGTGTCACGGACGGCACCGTCACGGACGGAACGGTCACCGGCGTCACCACCGCAACGGGCGACACCGTGACCGGCGACACCGTCACGGGCGAACCGGCCGTGACGACGACCACGGCGGCCGCGACCACCACGGTCGCCGCGGTCACCGCTACGTCGACGCCCTGATGCGCGCGGTCGTGCTCGTCGGCGGTTTCGGCACGCGGATGCGGCCGCTCACGAACCACGTACCGAAGTCGATGCTGCCGGTCGGTCACGAGCCGATGATCTCCCGTCTCGTCGGCCGCCTCGTCGAAGGCGGCGTGACCGACGTGACACTGGCGCTCGGGTTCAAGGCCGAACCCTTCCTGGAGGCGTTCCCGGACGGCTTCTGCCGGGGGCGCGGCTCGACTACGCGGTCGAGCCTGAACCGCTCGACACGGCAGGCGCGATCCGATTTGCGGCCGAGCACTCCGGCGTCGATGGCACGTTCGTCGTGGTGAACGGCGACATCATCACCGATCTCGATGTCTCCACCCTGCTGGCCGCACATCGCGCCTCGGGCGCCCAGGCCACGATCCATCTCACTCCGGTCGAGGATCCATCGTCGTTCGGGACCGTGGAGACCGCCGGTGACGGTCGTGTCGAGCGGTTCGTCGAGAAACCACCTGCCGGAACGATGACGTCGAACCTGATCAACGCCGGCAGCTACGTCTTCGAGCCGTCCGTCGTCGAGCGGATCCCGCCCGGCCGGCCGGTGTCGCTCGAACGGGAGATCTTCCCGGATCTCGTCGAGCGCGCCGGGTTGTACGCCCTGGCCACCGACGACTACTGGATCGACGCCGGTCGTCCCGAGCTGTACCTGCAAGCCAACATCGACCTCCTCAACGGACGCCGTTCGGAGCGTGTCGAACCGCTCGCGCCGGGCGCCAGGGTCGATCCGTCGGCTCAGATCTCCCTCTCCCTGATCGGCCCGGATGCGGTCGTCGCCGAAGGTGCGTCCGTCATCGACTCGGTGGTGCTGCCCGGGGCCAGCGTGGGTCCCCGCGCCACGGTCGAGCGGTCGATCGTCATGGGCCGCGTCGGACCTGGAGCGTCAGTGTGTGACTCGGTGATCGGCGCCGACGGCGACGTGCCGGAAGGCACGACCGTCGTCGACGCGCGCATCCCGGCCCCCGCCTGAGGGAACTGCCTCGCCGCCGCGGGCATGATGTGTCCGTGAGCGTCGTCGTTGTCGGAGGAGCGGGGTTCGTCGGTTCGCACCTCGTCGACCGGCTGCTGGCCGATGGCCAAGCGGTCGACGTCATCGACGACCTGTCGTCGGGAAGCCTCGCCAATCTCTCCACGGCGCGTTCGGTGGGCGGAGAGTTGAAGATCCACCATCTCGACGCGGCCGCCAGCGAGACGGGCAGCTTGTTGGCGATGCGCCGTCCCGATGTGCTCTACCACCTCGCGACCGTGACGTCGGGTTCGGTGTCGGTCGACTGCCACGCGGCCGCGTTCGGACGGACACTCGCGCTGCTCGAGGCTGCTCGCCAACACGGCATCCCGAAACTCGTCGTCGCCGTTCCGGCCACCGCGATCTACGGGCGACCGGCCGCGCGCGACCTTCCGATCAAGGAACGCGAGCTCGAACCGCGTGGGGTGCGCGGTGTCGTGGCGCGGGCAATCGTCGATCTCCTTGCCACGTACCGTGAGCAGCACGCCGTCGAGTTCACGGTCCTGGCTGTCGCGTCGGCCTACGGTCCCCGCCAACGTTCCGACCGCGGCGTGGTCGCGGCCTTCGCCGAAGCGGCCGTGAACGCGGCCGCGCCGAACGTCGCAGGTGACGGCCGCCAGACGCGCGACTTCGTGTTCGTCGACGATGTCGTCGATGCCCTCGTCCGAGCCGGCAGCCGCGGGAGCGGACTCGTCGTCAACATCGGCACTGGCATCCAGACGTCGGTCCGCGACCTCTGGGCGCTCATCGCCGGGGCGACCGCACCCGAGCCGATCTTCGGTCCAGCGCCGCCCGACGAGTTGCAGCGCTTCGCGGTGTCACCGGTGCGGGCGCGGATCCACCTCTCGTGGTCGCCCTGGACGGAGCTGAAGTCCGGATTGGCTCAGCTCCGCTGAGAGGCTGATCGTCCCGCGGCGAGCGTCGCCGCGGCGAGCTCGGTGGCGACTTCGATCGAGGTCATCACGCTCTTCGTCACGACACACCGCATGCCTGTCGATTCGACCGCCGCGGCGAGGGATTCGTCGACCGGATCGATGACCAGCGTCGCCGCGATCGATCGATACAGCTCGGCGACGCCGACGACCGACGACTCGTGGCCGAGGTCGGCGAGCATCCGGTCGGCCGGTCCCTTCAGGGCCGCGCCGCCCACGATCGGCGACACGGCGACGACCGATTCGCGACGCTGGGCGAGCAGCTCGTCGACTCCGCGCAACGCTCGGATCGGCCCGATCGACACGATCGGATTCGACGGGGCGATCACCACCACGTCGGCCGTCTCGATCGCGGCGCGCGCGGGGGCCGACAGCGTCGCGTCGTCGTGGTCGAACCTGACCGACCCCACCTCGACGTCGTGCCGCAGACGGACGAAGTAGTCCTGGAAACCGATCTCGCCGAGGCCGGCGACGGTCACCAGCGTGTGCAGTCGGTCGTCGGTCATCGGCAGCAGCGAGATGCCGAGACCCCATGCCCGAGCGATCTCGGCGGTCACGTCGGTGAGCGTGGCGCCCTCGCCGAGGCGGGCCGTGCGGTACAGGTGCGTCGCCAGGTCGCGGTCGCCGAGGTTGAACCACGTCGGCGCTGCGTCGGACCCAGGCGGCCGGACCTGGGCGTAGCGGTCGAGGGCCGCCATCGCGTTCCATGTCTCGCCGGCGAGCCCCCAGCCGCGCTCGGCATCGACCGCCTCGGCGAGCGTGTACGTGATCGTGTCGAGGTCGGGGGCGATGTACAAGCCGTGGAGCTCGGTGTCGTCGCCGGTGTTGACGACGGCGGCGACCTCGCCGGCGTCGACCACGCGGACGATGCCCCGCAACAGCCGTGCCGCCCCGACACCACCGGAGATCACCGCCACCGTTGTTCGGGCGGTCACGTGTCCCTGCCGTTCACGATGCTTCGGCGATGGCGCGCCGGTAGAGCGCCTCCATCCCGTCCGCCGTGCGATCCCACGTGAACCGGCTGACGTTGCGCAGCCCGGCCTCGAGCAGGGTGAGCCGTCTGATCCCACTCGTGACGACGTGTTCGATCGCCGTGGCGTAGGCGGCCGGATCGTCACCGTCGACGAGTTCGACGCCGTCACCCCCGATCTCCGGAATCGACCCGGCGCGGCGGGCGACGATCGGTGTCCCAGCGGTCTGCGCTTCGAGGATCGGGAATCCGAACCCCTCGTCGAGCGACGGGTACACGAGCACCGACGAGCGCTTGAGCAACCAACCCTTGGCGTTGTCGGAGATCGGACCGGGACAGATCACACGCGATCGGACCGAGGGGGGCAGGGCAGCGACCGCCGCCGCGACCCGGTCGCTGTCGTCGCCGGGCGCGCCGGCCATGACGAGCACGCTGTCACCAAGGGTGTCGGCGAGATGGCCGAACGCGGCGACGAGGGTGGTCAACGACTTGCGGCGCTCGAACGTGCCGATCGCGAGGACGAACGGTCGTCCGTCGATCCCGAGACCAGGATCTTCAGATGTAGCGGTCGGACGCGGCAGGGGTCCGAGGTGCACGACCTCGACGCGATCGGTCCCGAGCAGATCGCGGGCCACCTCGGCCGTCGCGTGCGAGCTGGCGTGCACGAGCGCACCGCGCTTCACAGCACGTCGCAACACCGCTCCTGCACGATTCACCGCGGCGGAGCTGGCGGCCCCGTTGGTGAGGAACCACAGGTCGTACACGGACACGACGGTCGGGATCCGGCTCGGCGGTGCGACGTAGTTCGTGCCGTGCACGACGTTGACGTCCGGGAGCCAGCGATCGGCTCGGGGCCGGTCGCCGCGCGCCCACAAGCGCGTCGCGATGCCGGCGGGGA
The DNA here is from genome assembly GCA_963722415.1 of Ilumatobacteraceae bacterium. Classification (GTDB taxonomy): domain Bacteria; phylum Actinomycetota; class Acidimicrobiia; order Acidimicrobiales; family Ilumatobacteraceae; genus JALOLG01. Next base: position 43,679 of record CAVRNI010000026.1, on the reverse strand, counting down.
TCGGAAGCCGGTGCTCGGATTCGTTGGCGCCGGCGCGGAAGCTCACCACGTACGGATACAGCGCGACGTCGAAACGCAGACGGAGCGCCGTTGTCAGATGGTCGACCGCGAGACCCACTCCCGTCCGGTGCCCATGCAGCGGGCCGACGTCGATGGCGACGGTGATGGGGTCCATGGTGAGCCGGATCCACGCTACCCGCCCTAGACTCGCCCACGCTTATCTGACGCATCGGCACGCCTGTCATCACGGTGTCGCTGAACCGTCCGCCTCCCGCCGACATCATCCCGCCCTCATGAGGAGCACCTCCGCCAATGCCACGTGCTTTCATCACCGGGATCACCGGCCAGGACGGTCATCATCTCGCAGAGTTCCTGCACGGTGAGGGTTACGACGTCTACGGGATGGTGAAGGGTCAGAGCAACCCGCGCATCGCCGAACTGCTCGAGGAGATGCCGTACATCGAGACCATCCCCGGCGATCTGGCCGACCTCCCGTCGCTGGTGGCCGCGATCGAGCTGGCGCAACCGGACGAGGTCTACAACCTCGGCGCGATCTCGTTCGTGGCGTTGAGCTTCAACCAGGCCGAGCTCACCGCCAACGTCACCGGGCTCGGCGTGCTGCGCATGCTCGAGGCGATCCGGATGGTCGGTGGCACGCAGAACAACCCGATCCGGTTCTACCAGGCGTCGTCGTCGGAGATGTTCGGCAAGGTGCGCGAGACGCCGCAGACCGAGAAGACACCATTTCATCCCCGCAGTCCATATGGCTGCGCCAAGGTGTTCGGCCACGACATCACCGTGAACTACCGCGAGAGCTATGGGCTGTACGCGTGCAGCGGGATCCTGTTCAACCACGAGGGTCCGCGGCGCGGCATCGAGTTCGTGACCCGCAAGGTGACCAACGCGGCGGCCCGCATCAAGCTCGGATTGCAGCACGAGCTCGTGATGGGGACCCTCGACACCAAACGCGACTGGGGCTACGCCGGCGACTACGTGAAGGCGATGTGGATGATGCTGCAGCAGGACGAGCCCGACGACTTCGTCATCGCCACCGGAACCGCGCACTCGATCGAGGAGCTCGTCGAGCTCGCGTTCCGTGAGGTCGGCATCGACGATTGGGCGCGCTTCGTGCGGCAGGATCCCAAGTTCTTCCGGCCGGCCGAGGTCGATCTGCTGATCGGCGACTCGACCAAGGCGCGCGAGCAGCTCGGCTGGCGGACCGGAATCGACTTCGAGGGGCTCGTCAAGACGATGGTCGCCCACGACCTCCAGGTCGAGGCGAAGAAGGCCGGGATCGCGACGCCCTCGTAGGCGTCTCCGACGTCCGGACCAGCCGCCTCAGGTCTCGAGCGGCATGTCGGTGATGGCGTCCATCATCGAGGCGCCGGACGGAACGACACCGGTGGCGAGCTTCGCCCGCAGTGCCACGCCGAAGGCGATCATCGACGCGATGCTCGAAGCGACGAGCGCGATCTCGATCCTGCGGAACAGATCATCCCCGGCGACCCACGTCGTGAACACGAACGTCGCGAAGCCGATCGCCCATCCGAGAGCGACCAGGGCATGACCGCGCAGGGCGATCACCGCTTGCGCCGTCGCCAGCGCCAGCATGTAGCACGCGCTCGAAAGGGCCAGCATGGCGAGGGTGCGGCCGCTCAGCTCGGCGTCGTAGAACTTCTCGATCACGAACGGACCGAGGACGAACGCACCGGTGGTACCGACCACGCCCACCCCGATGACGATCAGCATCAGGGAGCGAAGACCCGACCGGAACTCGACGAGCTCGTTGCGGGCGGCGAGCCTCGACAGCCTCGGCAGCAGGGCCGCCTGCACCGCCTGGAACATGAACAGCGGAATCCGCGCCATCAGGACGCCGTACGAGAATTGGGTGACGAGCTCGGCTTCCTCGTCGTCGGCCAGCAAGGTCGCGGCAACGACACCCGCGTTGAGAAGCGCGGCACCGAAGACGGAGCCGATGAGGAGCCAGCCGAGGTTCGGCGTCACCTCGTTCCAGCTCGAGTCCGGACCAGGTCGTGTCTTGAGGTGTCCGCGTGCGGCGACCAGACCCACCGCGAAGAGTGGGGCCAGCCCGACCGCGAACCCGTACGGTCCGGCCGCCGTGATGCCGATCGCGGCGAGCGCCAGGCAGAGCACGATGCGCACGACGCCGTCGGATCCCATGATGACCGCGTAGTCGCGGAAGCGCCCGGTTCCCGAGCAGATGCCACGGGCGAGGTGCGCTGGTGCGTAGGCGACGAACGCCACCGCGAGCGCAGCCATCATGACCCAGTCGCCGTCGAAGTAGTGCGTCGTGATCACCGGGCTGACGACGGCGAGCGCGAACAGGACGACACCGGCGAGCATCGCGCCGAGCGTGACCACACGCCGGACGACGGGTTGGCCGCCCTCGGCGTTGGCCCGGCGGTAGGCGAGCGCCCGCCCGAGCTCTTGTTCGAGCGGGAGGAAGAACCCGGGCGCCAGCGAGAACGTTGCGAACCACAGGGCCGAGATCGGGGCGAACTCCTCCTCACCACCGAGCGCACTCGTGCCGACCCGGAAGAACGCATAGGTCGCGACGCCCGAGATCAGTAACGCGCAGCCGACGGGGAGGGTGCCCTCGGGAAATGGAGCGCGGCGCTTCACAGGATCGGCAGCGGGGGACACCAGGACAACGAGAGTACCTGGCGCCCCTGCGAGCCGGGCGTGATGCGAGAACGCGGAATCAGGCGACGGCGTCGGCCAACTGGCGGGCGCGCGTCGTGGCCTCGGCCTGGAGGCCGCGCCCGCGTTCGGCGATCTTCTCGACCGTCAGGGCGACGAGTCCGACACCGGCGTAGACGGCGTCGCGGACGAGGTCGCCGAGGCGATCGACGTCGACGCTGGGCAGATCGACCTTGGGCAGATCGACCTTGGGCAGGTCGATCTTGGAGAAGTTGAACTTGGGCAACTGCATCTTGGACGGATCGAACTTGGACAGATCGAGCTTGGACAGATCGAGCTTGGACAGATCGAGCTTGCTGAAGTCGAGGCCGGTGGGTCCCGTGAAGTTGGGTCCCGTGAATTTGGGCCCCGTGAATTGGGCAGTGTACTTGGGCATCGTGAAGGTGGGCATGGTGATCTCCGATTTCTGGGGGTTGGGACCCGAGCGGGCCCGTGAGTCGAGACGAACGTACTGATTGCAATAGTACACAAGTGCGCTTGCAATTGCAAGCACTCCAAGAGGTTCTCGGCGAAATCGGAGCCGGATTGCGGAGATCGGCATGCCCGCGCCCGCCGACAAGGCACCGCTAGCCTCGATCAATCGTGGAAGCCGACCCGCAACAGGCGCCTTCGGTGGTCGCCGTCGTCGTCGTGCACGACCCGGGGCCATGGTTCGACGAGACCCTCGCGGCACTCGCCGGCCAGGACTACCCCAACATGCGGTTCCTGTTCCTGGTCGTCGGCGACCCCGATTCGGAGCTCCTCGACGCCGTCGGCGCCCGGATCCGCTCGTACCTGCCCGCCGCCTTCATCCGCGCCATCGCCGGGAACCCGGGATTCGGCCCGGCCGCCAACGAGGTGCTCCGGCTGGTCGAGGGCGACAACGGCTTCTTCCTGCTGTGCCACGACGACATCGCTCCGGCGTCAGACGCCGTCCGGACGATGGTCACCGAGCTGTACCGCTCGAACGCCGGGATGGTCGGTCCCAAGCTCGTCGAGTGGGAAGAGCCGCGCCGGCTGCAGCACGTCGGGCTCGGCCTCGACCGGTTCGGCGAGGTCGACCCGATCGTCGAACCCGGTGAGGTCGACCAGGAGCAACACGACGCCGTCCGGGACGTGTTCGTGCTGCCGTCGGCGTGCATCCTCGTGCGCGCCGACCTGTTGCGCGAGCTCCGCGGGTTCGATCCGGCCGTCAGCTTCCACGGTGACGACGTCGACTTGTGTTGGCGGGCCCACCATCACGGCGCTCGCGTCGTCGTCGCACCCGACGCACGGGTCCGGCACCTCGAGGGGCTCGAGGAGCGGCGTCCGGATCTGAACCACCGACGGTTACGGGCCCGGCACCGGATGCGGGTCGTGGCCACGCTGACGGGCGGCTCGCGTCTCATCGGTCGCTCGATCCAGATCGTGTTGCTGACCGTCGTCGAGCTGATCGTCGGCTTGTTCACCGGACGGTTCGGTGAGGCCCTCTCGTCGCTGCGCGCGCTGTTCGGCCTCATCCCACGGTCCTACTCCTTGTACGCGCGGCGCCGCGCCATCCGGGGCCAGCGATCGGTCCCCGAACGGGAGGTGCTCGGCCTGCAGGTGCGCGGCAGCGCGCGCATCGCGTCGTACCTGCGGGGCCGCGAGACCACCACCTACGTGCGGGCAGGCATGACCGTGCGGCGGTGGCGCGAGACGTCGTTCGGGCCCCTCCTCGCGTGGTTCGTGGTGCTCGTCGCGATCGCCATCGGCAGCCGCACGTACTTCGACCGCGGCGTCCCGACAGTCGGCGAGTTCCTGCCGTTCCCCGTGAGCCCCGCCGATCTCGCAGCCCGCTACACGTCGGCGTGGGACCCGCGCTCGTTCGGTGTCACGTCGCCGGTTCCCACAGGGTGGCTGGCGCTCGCCGTGCTGAGCGGCTTGGCGTTGTTCCGGATGGACCTGGCCATGACGCTCAGCGTCGTCGGGCTGTACGTCGTGGGGGCCGCCGGCATGTGGCGGCTGGCGGCCGTCTACCCGGCGAACCGCTCGCGGATCGCGGCGATGGTCGTCTACGTCGCGACGCCGCTCGTGCCCGGGGTCCTCGCGACCGGCCGGTGGTCGGTGCTGGCCTGGTACGCCGCACTCCCGTGGATGGTGTACCTGCTCCGGCGTGCAGTCGGGATCGGCACCGCCGACCCGGACACGGCCGACGACGACCTCGTCGACGGGATCGGCCCGACCCCGCGGCGTGACCGCCTGCGGTACATGGCGCTCTCGTCACTGGTGCTCGGTCTCGCCGCCGCGTTCGCGCCGGTGACAGTCGTGCTCTGGTTCGTGGTCGGCGTGATCCTGAGCGCGGCGACGCTCATCGCCGGCGGATCCCTCCGGACCGCTGGCTGGTTGGCCGCCACGACGGCAGTCGCCACCGTCGTCGCCGCGGCGCTGAACCTGCCGTGGGCGACGACGTGGTCGTGGTCCGGGTTGGTCGGACCACCGATCGAGGGCCCGCACGGCGACGGCCTGGTCGACCTGGCGTCGCTCGCGCTCGACGGACGCGAGTTCGCCGTGCTCGCGATCGCCCTGTACATCCCGGTCGTCGTCGCCGTCGCGATCAGTCGGGCGTGGCGTCTCACCTGGGCAATTCGCGGCGCCGCACTGGTGCTCGTGTTCGGCGCGTTGGCGGTGCTCGCCGATCGTGACGCGCTGCCGTTCGACGCGCCGGAGCCGGGCATGATGTTGGTGCCGGTCGCGCTCGGCATCGCGTTGGCATGCGCGTCCGTCACCGGGGCGATCGGCGCCGACGTGCGCGGACGCGGGTTCGGCTGGCGCCAGCCAGCGGCCGTGCTGGGGAACGTCGCGATCGTGATCGGCATCGTCCCCGCGCTCACGTCCATCGGCGACGGCGCGTGGGACGCCCCGCGAACGCCCCTCCCGGCGCTGCTGGGCGCGCAACTCCCGCTCGATCCGCCCGAGGGCGACTACCGCGTGCTGTACATCGGCGATCCGAGGGTGCTGCCGGTGCCCGCTCGGGAGTACCGCGACGGAATCGCCTTCGCCGTCGTCCACGACGGCCCCCTCGACTTCACCGACCGATGGGCGCCTCCCGACACCGACGCCGACCAGATCGTCAGCGATGCGCTCGACCGCATCGCCGACGGCTCGACGCTGCGCGCCGGCGCGCTGTTCGCGCCCACCGGGATCCGCTTCATCGTGCTCCCCGAGATCGACGGTGCCGAGTCGACGGTCGACGATCCCGTGGCCGCGCCCACCGGCCTGATCGAGGCGCTCAGCGAGCAACTCGACATCAGCGCGACCTATGGCCCGCCCACCATCCGCGTGTTCGCCATCGGGCCGTGGATCCCGGTGGCCGCCCAACTGACGGGTGCGACGGCGGACGCCAGCCACCTCGCGGGTGACGATGTGCTCGTACGCGCCGATCTCACCGAACGGACCCCACTGTTCGTCGGAAGCGATCCGAGCGAGGGTGCGACGGCCGACGTCGTCGCCGGCGTGGTCCACGTCGCCGCACCGTTCGACGATCGCATCCGGCTTCGCACCGGTGACGTCGAGGTCGAGCCGCGGCCGGCGTTCGGTGTGACGACGGCGTTCGACATCGCCGAGCCGGCCACGGCCACGCTCGGGTACCGCGAGCCGGCGTCGCGGGCACTGTGGCTGGCGCTCCAGGCCGCGTTGTGGCTGGCCGTCTTCATCGTCGCCAGCCGGGCCCGGTCGCCGTTCGGGCGTCGACGCGGCGAACTGCTGTCGGACGAGACGCTCATCGATCTCGACGAGTTGCCGCCGCCTTCGGCGTCGTCCCGCATCGCGGGCGAGGTGCTCGGTGCCGGCATGGCCTGGCGACCCGACGAGCAACCCGAGTTCGTCGATCCTGCGTCGGTCGGGCTCGACGAGTTCGACACCGGGCCTCCCGTGCCGATCGACACGGCCGCCGATGACGCCGAGCTCGGACGGTCACTCGACGAGTTGACGGGGCCCTCGTGACCCGACGCGTCCCAGCGCTGGTGCTCACCGTCGTGGCGTTCGCCGCGATCGTGATCACGTCACGCGACACACCGGCCACCGTGGCGCCGGTGTTTGCGTCCGTTCGGGCCGAATGGATGCCCGTCGCGCCGCCTGCCGGAGGCCTCACCCAGACGTGGTTCTGTCCCGGTGTCCCGGCGACAGGGGAAGAAGGAGTCGGTGGCGAGCTCGTGGTGGCCAATGCGGGCAGTACCCAGATCAGCGGCATCGTGACGTTGCTGAACGACGAGCAGGCCACGGTCACGCAGGACCTCGTCGTCGCGCCGCACGACAGGACGGTGGTCGATCTCGATGCCCAGTTGAGCGGACAGATCGTCAGCGCCGTCGTCGAGGTCGATGGCGGCGGTGCCGTCGTCGAGCAGCGGGCGTTCGACCCGGCAGGCACGGCCGTGTCGCCGTGCGCCAACTCGACGTCGGCGACCTGGTACCTGGCCGACGGCTTCACGGTCGGCGAGAGCCGGAACCAGATCGTGCTGACCAACCCGTACGACGACGCCGTGATCGTCGACGTCGGCTTCGCCACGGTCGACGGGTCACGCACACCGTCGCGGTACCAGGGCTTCCCGATCGACGGTCACAGCGTGAAGGTCATCGATCTCGGGGTGGCGGGCGAGGGCGCCCAAGGTGAGGAGGTGCTCGCGGTCAAGGTCGAGTCGACGCGGGGCCAGTTGATCGTCGGCCGCCTCCAGCACTTCACGTCGGGAGGCCGGCTGGGGTTCACGATGTCACTCGGCGCGCCGGCCTTGCGAGACCAGTGGTGGTTCGCCGGCGGCGAGAAGGGGAGCGGGATCGACGAGCGGTACAGCCTCTTCAATCCGACCGGCGACGACGTGTCGGTCGACGTGGTGTTCCTCGGTGCGCCCTCCGACGCACTCGATCCGATCATCGTGCCCGCCCGCCAGGTCGTGACGTTCGATCCGGGGGAGGTCACCGGCCTCGGCGAAGGCCGTCACGCGGCGGTGTTCAGCACGTTGGCGGAGCCGTCGATCGTGGTCGAGCGGGCGCTCACCAAGATCGTCGATCGCCAGCCGTCGACGTCGGTGGTGCTGGGTGCCGTCGCGAGGCAGGAAGACGCCTACGTGGCGACGGCCTGGACGATGGCGATCGGCCCGAGCGTGCCGACCGAGGACGCACTGGTCGTCTTCAACGTCGACAACGCGGAGAGCACGGTCAGTGTCGAGGCCGTCGGTGCCGGCGGCCCGGTCGTGATCCCCGGCCTGGAGGCGCTCACGCTGCCACCCGCCGGGCTGATCACGATCGACCTCACCGCGGACGCTGCCCTCGACCGCCAGCTCATCGTTCGCTCGACGACGAGGATCATGGTCGAGCGGTCGCTCTCGGCCGGCGAAGGGCTCGGACGGTCAGGCAGCTGGGCGCTGCCGATGACCTGAGACGAGTCTGATTGAGCCGGCTCACGGCAGGCCGGAGCACTGCACGTTTGGTCGCCGGCTGGTGCGGTAGAACTCGGAGCGCATGGTTCGTCTCCTCGTTGCCGTCGCGATCGTCGCCGTCGCCGCCGTGATCGCATCGGTCGTGCGCCGTCGACGGTCGTCCGATCCACCGACGCAGGGCGGGTTCGAGCTGCCGGTGCAACTCGACCGCAACGACTTCGACCGACCGCAGGCGCCATGGCTGGTCGCCGTGTTCACGTCGGCGACGTGTGCGTCGTGCGCCGATGTCCTCAGCAAGGCGGCGGTGCTGGCGGCCGATGACGTGGCCGTCGTCGAGGTGGAGTACCAGGAGCATCCCGACCTTCACGCCCGATACGCGATCGACGCGGTTCCGGCGCTGGTGCTCGCCGGTGCCGATGGGGTGGTGCGCGCCGGATTCCTCGGACCCGTCACCGCCACCGACCTGTGGGCGGCGGTGGCCGCGGCCCGTGACTAACTCAGTCGGGCGTGCCGGCCACGTTCATCTTGACGGTGTCGAACTCGCCCGTCTCGGTCATGCCCTGCTGGATCAGGCCGGCGACCGTCGGGCCGTCGATCGTCTCGTGCTCGAGCAGCGCCTCGGCGATCAGCTCGAGGCCGCGGCGGTGCTTCGAGATCAGCTCGCGCGCACGTGACTCCTGCTCGGTGAGGATGCGGGCGATCTCCTCGTCGAGCAGCTTGGCGGTGTCGTCGCTGTACTCGCGGCCGCTCGACAGCAGATCGTCGCCGAGGAACACCTGTTGCTGGCTCGACCAGGCCATCGGCCCGACGCGCTCGCTCATGCCCCACTCGCGCACCATCCGGCGGGCGATGCCGGTCGATTGCTCGAGGTCGTTGGCCGCTCCGCTGTTGAGGTTCCCGAACACGAGCATCTCGGCGACGCGTCCGCCCATCGCCTTGCAGATCGTGTCCTCGAAGTACTCCTTCGAGTACGTGTGTCGCTCCTGCGGGAGGCTCCACGTGACGCCGAGGGCCATGCCGCGGGGGAGGATCGTCACCTTGTGCAACGGGTCGCCGTGCGGGAGCACGGTGGCCAGGAGTGCGTGGCCGCCCTCGTGGTAGGCGGTGGCCCGCTTCTCCTCGGCGTTCAGCAGCATCGACTCACGCTGGGCGCCGAGCACGACACGGTCGCGTGCGTTCTCGAAGTCGATCCGCTCGATCTCCTTCGAGTTGCGACGCACCGCGATCAACGCCGCCTCGTTGACGAGGTTGGCGAGGTCGGCGCCCGACATGCCGGGCGTCGCGCGCGCCATCGTCTGCAGGTCGACGTTCTTGCCCATCCGCTTGTCGCGACTGTGGACCTCGAGGATCGCCAGCCGCTCCTCGTACTCGGGCAGCGGCACCACGATCTGGCGGTCGAAGCGCCCGGGCCGCAGCAACGCGGGGTCGAGGATGTCGGGCCGGTTGGTCGCGGCCATGATGACGATGCCCTCTGACGTCTCGAAGCCGTCCATCTCGGACAGCAACTGGTTGAGCGTCTGCTCGCGCTCGTCGTGGCCACCGCCGAGACCGGCCCCACGCTTGCGGCCGATCGAGTCGATCTCGTCGACGAAGATGATCGCCCTGCCCATCCGCCGCGCCTGCTGGAAGAGGTCGCGGACGCGGCTGGCGCCGACGCCGACGAACATCTCCATGAAGTCGGAGCCGGTGACGGACAGGAACCCGACGCCGGCCTCGCCGGCAACGGCGCGGGCGAACAGCGTCTTGCCGGTGCCGGGAGGGCCGACGAGCAGGATGCCCTTGGGGACGCGGGCGCCGATCTCACGGAACCGCTCCGGCATCCGCAGGAAGTCGACGACTTCGGTGATCTCTTGCTTGACGCCCGCGTAGCCGGCGATGTCGGAGAACGTGGTGGACGGCTTGTCGGTGTTGTAGGCCTTGGCGCGGCTGCGCCCGATCGACATCACGTTGCCCATCTGGCCGGCGGCACGCCGTTGCATCCAGACGAAGAACCCGATGATCAGGATCACAGGCAGCATCAGGCCGAGCACGTTGAGCAGCCAGTTGGAGCTCGGGGACTTGAACTCGACCGTGACGCCCTGCTCCTCGAGCAGCGCCTCGTCGGCTTCGGACAGACCGCGGTCGGTGCCGCCGTTGGTGAAGAACTTGTCGCCGTTGTCGAGCTCACCGGAGATCTTGCCGCTGGTGCGGTTGACCTCGACCGACTCGACTTCGCCGGCGACGACCTTGTCGCGGAACTGGGTGTAGGTGAGCTCGTTGCCCTTCTCGTCGGGCAGCAGGCTCGGCACGAAGATCGTCGCGAGCAGCACGCCGGCGATGACCCACAGCAGCCAGCGCGGCCACGTGCTCGGACGACCTGGTCGGCGGGTGCCGTCGCTGCCGACCGGCCGGTTGTCACGCGGCGGCTGCGGGCCTTCGATCCGCCCGCGGCCGGGCGGAGGCGGCGGCGGCGGAGGCGGCAGCTTTTCCATGTGCACATGCTAGAGCCGTTGGGGACCGATCACGGTGCCGTGTGACGCCCGGCCGGATCCGCGATCCGCGCGATGCAGCGCCCTACCGTTGCGCCTGTGTCGAGGCACTGTTCACGGACAGGCTGCGCGGAGCGGGCGGCGGTCACGTTGACCTACCAGTACGGGCAGGCCCAGGTCTGGCTCGACGACCTCAGCCGGGAGCGCGATCCCCACGCCTACGACCTGTGCGTGCGTCACGCCGGCCGCCTCACGGTGCCCCAGGGTTGGCTGCTGCGCGATCGCCGCCGCACGCACGGCGAGCAGTCCGAGCTCATCGCCGTCTGACGCGTCGATTGAGTCGGCTCACCCCACGTCGGGTGGTTGAGCGTCTGGTCGCCGACTGATGCTTCCCGGGTAGTGTCGCCACGGTGCCTGCCCGCGAACCCCGCACCGCCGTACGTGCGCGGCGAGGCGGCATCGACGTCCGGACCGCGGTCATCGTGTGGGGCGTCACATGGGTCGCCGGTCAGCTGCTGTTCCAACTCGTGGCATCGACGTCCGGCGACACGTCGGACGACACGACACTGCCGATCTCGACGCTCGCGGTCGGCGTCGTCGCGACCTGGTGCGCCTACCTCGCCGGGTTGTGGTGGGCGTCCGATCGGGCAGGCACCCGGAACTTCGTGGCCGACTACGGGCTCGAGTTCCAGCTGATCGACATCGTCGGCGTCCCGATCGGCCTCCTGACCCAGCTCGTCCTCATCCCCCTCGTGTACGTGCCGTTGCGCGCGTGGTGGCCCGAGACGTTCAGCGACGATCGCCTCGAGGAGACGGCACGCGACCTCGTCGACCGCGCCGACGGTGCGTCGGTCGTCGTGCTCGTGCTCGTCGTCGTCGTCGGCGCCCCGATCGTCGAAGAGCTCGTCTACCGCGGGTTGCTCCAGGGCTCGTTCGTGACCCGCATCAGTGAGCTTCCGGCGTTGCTGGCGAGTGCCTCGTGGTTCGCGATCATCCACTTCCGACCGGTCGAGTACCCGGGGCTGTTCGTCGCCGGTCTCGTGTTCGGGATGTGCGCGATCACGACGGGTCGGCTCGGGATGTCGATCGTCACCCATGCCGCCTTCAACGCGACCGGGCTGCTGACGGTCATCGGTAGCCGATGACGACCCTCAATGACGACTGGGCGACGTTGCCGCGGTGACGGTGGTGTTCGCGATATCCCTGACATGATTGATGCGCCATGAGTGATCGCACCGACGCCGCGACGCGTGATCCGTCGGCACCAGAGCCAGAACCCGACGCCGGCGCGACCGACGCCGCCGAACCCGCGACGCAGCCCGACGGCAACGGTTCGACCGCTGGAGCCACTGCTGGTGCAGACGGCTTCACCGACTGGTTCGATCGCGAGTTCGAAGGCGATCTCGCGCCTGACCGTGAGTCCCCCGACCGTGACCCGAATCTCGACGTCGCGCCCGACGTCGCCCTGGCGCCGCCGCCGGTCGACGTTCCGCCGCCGATCGACGAACCGCCGGCCCGGGTCGGCACGGACCCACTCGGCCGCGCCGTTCGGCGCATCTTCCGCCGGCCAACCGAGTGGGCGACCTCCGACTGGCCGACACGCCGGATCGTGCAAGTCGTGTTCACGGTGTTCTCGCTCGCGGTCACCACCGCGATCATGATGAACGTCGTCCACCTCAACCCGTTGTCGTCGACCCGCGACCTCGTGTTCGACGACACCACGCCGACGGGCGGTGACTTCGGCGCCCACGTCTGGGGTCCGGCGTTCCTCCGCGACTACCTGCTTCCCGCGGGGAGGCTCAACGGGTGGAGCATGGACTGGTACGCGGGCATGCCCGCCTACCGCTTCTACATGGTGGTCCCGGCGCTGCTCGTCGTCGCCCTCGACACCGTGCTCTCCTACGGCATCGCCCTGAAGGTCGTGTCCGTGCTCGGGTTGATCACGCTCCCCGCGGCCTGCTGGGCATTCGGCCGGCTCGGTCGGTTCCGCTACCCGATGCCCGAACTGTTCGCGTTCGGCGGTCTGGCGTTCGCCCTCGACGAGAGCTTCAGCATCTACGGCGGGAACCTCAAATCGACGATGGCGGGCGAGTTCTCGTTCTCGATCGCGCTGTCGCTCGGCATCCTCGGGCTGGGCCTGTTGTCGGCGGGTCTGCGCACCGGCAAGTACCGGGTCTGGACGGCGGTCGTGCTCGCCGCGGCGTGCTGTTCGCACGGCATCGTGCTGATCTTCGTCGCCTTCTCGGCGGTCATCATCTGCCTGTTGTGGATCGACCGCACGCGGCTCGTGTATTCGGTCACGGTCGGGATCACGACGGTGCTGTTGCTGGCCTGGTGGGTCGGTCCGTTCCTCCTCAACCACGCGTTCATGACCGACATGAAGTACGGCGCCCGGCCGCAGGGCGCGGAGGACTCCTTCTGGGACATGTTCTTCCCGCTCACGTTGCCGCTCGACATCCTGATCACCTCGCTCGCGGTGATCGGGTTCGGGGCCTCCGTGATGCGGCGCCACCTGACCGGTTCGGCCCTCGGGGTGATCGGCCTCGTCTTCGTCGCCGGCGTCTACCTGACCCAGGACAGCCTGCCGGTGATCGGCCTGTTGTGGAACCCGCGACTGCTGCCGTTCATCTACCTCGTCCGCTACCTGTTGATGATGGTCGGCGCGGTCGAGGTGCTCACCGTGATGTGGAACGTCATCAACGATCGCCGGGCGTCGGCACCGGCCGGCGTCGGAGCGTCGACCGCGTTCGCCGGGGTCACCGCGCTGGTCCTGCTCGTGATCCTCGGCTGGATGTTCCAGGTGCTGCCGCTCGACGGGACCCGCATCCCGCACGGCGACAAGGCGGTGTACGCGTGGGGGCCCTTGCGCGCCACGGAGACCAACACCGACGCGCTCGGTGACGGCTGGGCCCGGTACAACTTCGCCGGCTACGAGGGCCGCAAGGAGTACTACACGGAGTACGAGGCCGTCGTGCGCACGATGGAACGCCTCGGCGAGGACCCGGCGCACGGCTGCGGCCGGGCGCTGTGGGAGAACAACGAGGACAACGGCAAGTACGGCACGACGATGGCGTTGATGCTGCTGCCGCACTGGACCGACGGGTGCATCGGCTCGATGGAGGGGTTGTTCTTCGAGGCCTCCGGAACGACGCCGTACCACTTCCTGACCGTCGCCTCGATGTCGAAGCAATCGTCGAACCCGGTGCGCGAGTTGCGCTACGAGAACACCAACGCCGCGATCGGAGTGCGCGAGATGCGGGCACTCGGTGTGCGCTACGCCATGGTGCGCACGCCGGAGGCGAAGACGCAGGCGGCCGCCCAATCCGAGCTCGAACTCGTCGGGTCGTCGGGTCCGTGGGACATCTACGAGGTCACCGACTCGGTGGTGGTCGAGCCGCTGACCGTGCAGCCGGTCGTCGTCAGGGGGCGGCCGGGCGACGCCCGTGAACGCAACCTCGAGCTCGGCACGAGCTGGTTCCAACACCCCGAGGAGTGGGCGGCGATGCCGGCCGACGACGGCCCCGCCGAGTGGCAGCGGATCTCCGTGCAGGTCGACCTCGAGCGTCGCGAGGGCGAGCCCGGCGACTCGGGACGCCGCGTCGACATCGTCGAGCCGGTCGAGCCGATCGAGCCGGTGGCGTTGCCGCCGGTCGAGGTGTCCGATGTGCAGATCAACCAGCAGTCGCTGTCGTTCTCCGTCGATCAGGTCGGCGTGCCGGTCGTCGTCAAGGTCAGCTACTTCCCGAACTGGGAGGCCAAGGGGGCACTCGGCCCCTATCGCATCGGGCCGAACATGATGGTGGTCGTCCCGACGGCCAACGAGGTCGAGCTCACCTACGGACGAAGCGGGGCCGACTGGCTGTTCACCTTGTTGACGGTGGCAGGCATCGCGCTCTGCATCTTCTGGAGGTTCCGCGGCGACGTCCGGCACGCCGCCGAGGTCCCGGTGTTCGGCCCGCCGGCGGAGGCGGCCGCGATGCCACCCCCACCCATGACCGAAAGCGTCGGAGGCGTCGAACGCGTCGAAGCCGATCACGATCCCTGGGCTCCGGATCGCTTCGAACCGCACGGCATCGCCGAGGAGGATCGGTGGATCCATCCCCGACCGGCACCGCCGCTGACCACGGCTGATGAGCCCGTCGACCTCGACCCTCCCCGTTGGTCGGGGGACGAACCGGACGCACCTCTCACCGGCCTGACGATCCCACCCGATAGCGTCGACGGGCGTCATGTCAGTACTGGATCAGATCGTCAAGGCGTATGACATCAGGGGGACGGTGCCCGACCAACTCGATGCGAAGGTCGCGCACGCCCTCGGTGTCGGTTTCGCCCAGTTCGTCGAAACCGACCGGGTGCTCATCGGGCGCGACATGCGTCCGAGCGGTCCGGAGCTGGTCGACGCCTTCGCCACCGGGGTGATGGAGCAGGGTGTCGACGTCATCGACATCGGGCTGGCGTCGACCGATCTCGTGTACTTCGCCGCCGGATCCCTCGACTCACCGGCCGCGATGTTCACCGCCTCACACAACCCGGCGCAGTACAACGGCATCAAGCTCTGCCACGCCGGTGCGCGACCGATCGGCATCGATTCGGGCCTTGCCGAGATCCGGTCGCTCGCCGACCGGGTGCTCGCTGGTGGCCGGACCGCGCCGGCCGTCGTCCGCGGCACGCGGAGCGAGCGCAACCTGCTCGAACAGTTCATCGACCACGTGATGACGTTCGTCGACCCCACGACGTTCCGATCGCTTCGCGTCGTCGCCGACGTCGCCAACGGCATGGGCGGGCTCGTCGTGCCTGCCGCGTTCGAGCGACTCGACGCACTCGAGCTCGAGGTCATGTTCCCCGAGCTCGACGGCACGTTCCCGAACCATCCAGCTGATCCGTTGCAGCCCGCGAACCAGCGCGACCTCCGGGCTCGCGTCATGTCCGGCGGGTTCGACATCGGGCTCGCATTCGACGGCGATGCCGACCGCGTCTTCGTCGTCGACGAGGCGGGACACGGGATGAGCGGGTCGACGACGACGGCGGTGCTCGCCGCGGCGGTGCTCCGCACCGATCCGGGCGCGACCGTGCTGTACAACCTGATCTGCTCGCGTGCCGTCCCCGAGACGATTCGCGAGCACGGCGGCATCCCCGTGCGCACCAAGGTCGGCCATTCCTACATCAAGCAGATCATGCTCGACACCGGAGCGATCTTCGGTGGCGAGCACTCGGCGCACTACTACTTCGCCCGCAACTACCGCGCCGACAGCGGGCTCATCGCCTCGCTGCTCGTCATCAACGAGCTCGTCGCGCTCCAGCGTCGACCTGTCCGTGCTGCGCAAGCCGTTCGAGCGCTACGCAGCGAGTGGCGAGATCAACACCCACGTCGACGACGTCGCCGCCGTCATCGACGACGTGAGCGAGGAGTACTCGAAGTACTCCCAGGACCGCCTCGACGGGCTGACGGTCGACTGTGGCTCGTGGTGGTTCAACCTGCGCCCGTCGAACACCGAGCCCCTGCTGCGGCTCAACCTCGAGGCCGCCACCCGCGACGACTGCGACGCCCATGTGGCAGGGTTGCTCTCGCTCATCACCCGCGGCTGAGGAGGACGTCGATGACGCTGAGCCCGAAACTGCTCGAGATCCTTGCGTGTCCCGAAGACAAGGGTCCGCTGTACTACGTCGAGTCCGAGGACCTGCTCTACAACCCGCGGTTGAAGCGCCGCTACGACGTGCGCGACGACATCCCGGTGATGTTGATTGACGAGTCGGTGACGGTCGACGATGCAGAGCACGCGCGACTGATGGGTGTGATCGAGCGCGATGCGATCGCGCCGACGTTCACCGAGTAGCCGTCGCGCCTGTTGACCGCGCGCGTGCGTTCGCGCGGTGATGTCGTCCGACCGCGGCCCGTGACGATCAATTTGCTCGCCCCGCTTCCGTTCGAGATGACGGATCCGTTACAGTTGTCGCCCGTGGTGATGATCAACCGGCGCTTCGTGCGCGTGGTCAGTGTGTTGGGGCTGGTCATCGGCTCGGCGGTGACGTCGATCGTGGTCACGTCACCAGACTCGGGTCGTGTCTCGGCGGCGGTCGCGCTCGGTGCCGGCGGTGAGTATCACGCGCTCGCGCCCCAGCGGGTGCTCGACACGCGCAGCGGGATCAACGACCCCGACGCGCCGGGCGCCAAGGCACTCGTCCCGGGTGCCGGCCAGGCGTTCGAGGTCCAGTTGCTCGGCCAGGGCGGCCTGCCGGCGACGGCCGCGGCGGCCGACGTGCTGGCGGTCGCCGTCAACATCACCGTCGTCAGCCCGACCGATCAGGGTTACCTCCGGGTGTTCGGCAAGGGTGCGACCGAAGGCGACTCGTCGCTCGTCAACTTCCAGGCCGGCCAGAACGTCCCCAACATGGCGATCGTGCGGCCCGGCACCGACGGCAAGATCGTCGTCCGCCTGATCTCCGAGGGTGCCACCGGATCGGCCCACGTCCTGATCGACGTGTTCGGCTGGTTCTCGACGAGCAGCTACGCGACCCGCGGTGCGCGGCTGATCCCGGTCGGTCCCGGACGCGTCTTCGACTCCCGCAATCCGCTGTTCGGTGCCAAGCCGGTCGCGGCCCTGCAGGTCGTGACCGTGCCGATCCGCGGCGCCGACTCGCTCAACCCGGCGGTCACCGACATCGTCCCCAACTCCACGTCGGTCGTGGGCGCACTCGTGAACGTCACCGGTGTGAACAATCGCGCCGACAGCCAGCCGACGTTCGTGTCGGTCGTGCCCGAGACACCGGTCGGCGGGGCGTGGCCGACCACGAGCAACCTCAACCTGCGCGCCGGGCAGATCAAGCCGAACCTCGTGCTCGTGCCCGTCGGCGCCGACGGATCGATCCGATTGTTCAACGAGAGCGGCTCCGTCGATCTCGTCGTCGACGTCGTCGGCTATCTCGTCAACGGCGCCGCCGAGTCAACGGCTGCCGGGCGGGTCGTGCCGCTCACGTCGCCGTTCCGCGTGCTCGACACCCGTCAGCCGGCGTTCGGCTCGGCCTCGCTCGCGCCAGGGAAGGCCGAGGACTGGAGCTTCCAGAAGTTCGTCAACGATGTCAGCATCGGCGGCGTTCCGGTCGGCAAGCAGTCGGCGCTGATCGGCAACTTCACGGCGACCGGCCTCGAACGCCCCGCCGACTGGTTCACACCGGTCGACACGTTCATGACGGCATACCCGACGCCGGCAGGCGCGACCACCGCACCGCCGGAAGCGTCGAACCTCAACCTCGTCGAGAACGCCAGCGTCCCCAACATGGCGCTGCTCAAGTACGGCGGCGATTCCACCGACCCGTACCGGGTTCGCGTGTACAACTACAACGGCTTCGTCCACTACCTGGTCGACGTCTCAGCCGTCGTCCTTGCTGACTGACCGGGCCGAACTCGCCGGGCCGAACCGCTCCGCCGGAGTCCTTCCGGAGAGTTCTTGGCTGGGGAACGACCACGGACCGACCCCGACGTGGCGCCGCTACACTGGTGCAGCCAGACGCGGGCTGACCCGATCGGAGCCAGCAGGCCCCGGCTCGCTCCTCACACAGCTGACACATCGTTGATCTCGGAGGAGACCCTGCCATGACGTCCACACTCGATGCGCGCCGCGACTTCCGCGTCGCCGACCTCTCGCTCGCCCCGTTCGGTCGCAAGGAGATGCACCTCGCCGAACACGAGATGCCCGGCCTGATGGCGATCCGCAAGGAGTACGGGCCGACCAAGCCGCTCGCCGGGGCCCGCATCTCGGGTTCGCTGCACATGACGGTCCAGACCGCGGTGCTGATCGAGACGCTCAACGAGCTCGGCGCCGAGGTGCGCTGGGCGAGCTGCAACATCTTCTCCACCCAGGATCACGCCGCGGCCGCGGTCGTTGTCGGGCCCGAGGGCACCGTCGACGATCCGCAGGGCGTGCCGGTGTTCGCCTGGAAGGGCGAGACGCTCGAGGAGTACTGGTGGTGCACCGAGCAGATGATGTCGTGGGAGGGATACGACGGCCCGAACATGATCCTCGACGACGGGGGCGACGCGACGCTGCTCGTGCACAAGGGTGTCGAGTACGAGAAGGCGGGCGAGGTGCCCGACCCGACCGAGGCCTCGAACCCCGAGCTGGCGATCGTCCTCGGGCTGCTCCAGCGTTCGCTGAAGAGCGACCCGTCGAAGTGGACCCGCATGGCGGCCGGCATCAAGGGCGTCACCGAGGAGACGACGACGGGCGTCAAGCGCCTCTACAAGATGGCCGAGAAGGGCGAGTTGCTGTTCCCGGCGATCAACGTCAACGACTCGGTCACCAAGTCGAAGTTCGACAACCTCTACGGCTGCCGTCACTCGCTGGTCGACGCGATCTGCCGGGCGACCGACGTGATGCTCGGCGGCAAGACCGCGGTGGTGTGCGGCTACGGCGACGTCGGCAAGGGCTGCGTGCAGTCGCTGCGCGGTCAGGGCGCTCGCGTGGTCGTCACCGAGATCGATCCGATCAACGCCCTCCAGGCAGCGATGGAGGGCCTCCAGGTGCTGCCGATCGAGGACGTCGTCGAGACCGCTGACCTGTTCGTCACCGCCACCGGCAACGCCGACATCATCACGATCGACCACATGCGCCGCATGAAGCACAACGCGATCGTCTGCAACATCGGCCACTTCGACAACGAGATCGACATGGCCGGCCTCGCCCGCAGCGGCGCGACGCACGACGAGCTCAAGACCGGGACCGACCTGTGGACGTTCCCCGCCGACGGCGACCGTCCCGGGCACGCCGTGATCATCCTCGCCGAGGGCCGTCTCGTGAACCTCGGATGCGCCACCGGCCACCCGAGCTTCGTGATGAGCTGCTCGTTCTCGAACCAGGTGATCGCCCAGATCGAGCTGTTCAACCATCTCGAGAAGTACCCGCTCGGCGTCCATGTGCTGCCCAAGCACCTCGACGAGAAGGTCGCCCGCTTCCACCTCGATGCCCTCGGGGTCAAGCTCACCCAGCTGAGCGACGAGCAAGCCGACTACCTGAGCCTCGAGCCGGGCGGCCCCTACAAGCCCGACCACTACCGCTACTGAGCCGTCCTGCCCTTGTGTCGAGATCCTCCGCGTGGGCGCGGAGGATCTCGACACAAGCGGGATGAAGGCCCTGCTCACGGGCATTGTCACACCCCCTGAGTACAACGGGGAGCATGCTCCTGCAATCCCGTTGCGCCGGTTGTGACCGAGTTGGGACGGCGCTGTGCCGCACCTGCCGCTTCGCCCTCGCTGGGCCGGCGCCACGCGCCGTCCTCGGCTGGGCAGAGGGTGGGGTCGTTGCCGCCGTGCCCTTCACCGGCCGAGTCCGCGATGTCATCCTCGGGTTCAAGTACCGCAACCGTCGCCAACTCGCGGGTCACCTCGCCGGTCTGCTCGTCAACCGCCTCGTCGCCGAGGGGATTCGACCCGGCCGCGACGTCGATGTCGTGACCTGGGCACCGACGAGCTCTGGTCGCCGGCGGCGGCGCGGCTTCGACCAGGCCGAACTGGTCGCCCGCCAGGTCGCCCGCCAACTGGGCCTGCCGTCGCGCCGGCTGCTCGAGCGAACCACCGGCACCGGCCCGCAGACCGGTCTTGGCCGTGACCGGCGGCTGGCCGGTCCGTCGTTCGTGGGCCATCCCCGCGGGCGCGATCGACGGGTGCTCGTCGTCGACGACGTCGTCACCACCGGGTCGACGTTGCGGGCAGCGGCCGACACCCTGCTCGGCGCGGGAGCACGGAGCGTCGTGCGGGCTGCCGTCGCATCGACGCCGAGCGGTCTGTCGACCCCTGGCCGGGTCCTCGTCGGACCGTGGGCGCTGGCCGACAGCACGCCGCCGCGCCGCCGTTCCGCCTGACCGCTCTACCTGGCACCGGGTTCGGACAGCACGCTTCCGCGTTCTCGGCGACGTCCCGTCTCAGAAGCGAGACGGAACGCCGCCGAGAAACGCGCGGGGGCGCCGACCCTGGAAGCGTCAGTCGTCGCCACCACCGTGACCGCTGCTGCCACTGTTGTCGTCGTCGCCGCCGCCATGGCCGCTGCTGTCGTCATCGCCGTCGGGGTCCGGTTCGTCGTCGCCGCAGCGTCCGTGGCCGCTGTTGTCGTCGTTCTCGCAACCCTCGCGGTCGTCGTCGTCATCGTCGATCGACGTCGTCGGTGCGCTGTTGTCGGGCACGCTGCTCGAGGTGCTCGGACCGGTGTTGTCCGGAACCGAGTTCGAGGTGCTCGGGGCGGTGTTGTCCGGTGCCGAGTTGGAGGTGCTCGGGGCGGTGTTGTCCGGTGCCGAGTTGGAGGTGCTCGGGGTGGTGTTGTCCGGTGCCGAGTTCGAGGTGCTCGGGGTCGTGTTGGCGGGTGCCGAGTTGGAGGTGCTCGGGGCGGTGTTGTCCGGTGCCGAGTTCGAGGTGCTCGGGGCGGTGTTGGCGCGGTGCCGAGTTGGAGGTGCTCGGGGCGGTGTTGCTCGGCGCTGAGGTCGACGCGACCGAGTTGGGAACCGACGAGGTCGGAGGCGCGTCGTCGAACTGAGCGGCCGCGAAGCCACTGAGCCCGAGGGCGAACCCGATCGCGCCGGCGGCGACGATCGCCGTGTGGCGCGAGAGCCGGTTGCGGGGGGATGCGGGATCTGGCCTGGCCATGTGGTTCCTCCGGGTTTCGGTCGACGTCCATCGACGTGTGGCTGCAGAGGACACGACGCGACGTGGTCGGAGGTTGGGTCAGTTCATTCGACGCGGACGATCTGTCCGTCCACGACCCGGATCTCGATCCGGAAATCGCCGTCGCCCTCGAACCGCACCCTGATCCGATCGGGTCGCTCGTCCTCCACCTCGCTGCCGAAGCCGGCGGCCGGTGTCACGTCCAGGAGGGTCAACGCAGCGCCGTCCCAGCGCAACGTGATCGAGCCGCCCGCCGACGAGTACGTCTGGGTGATGGGATCCGGCGCGGGCGCGACGGTCGTCGTGGGTGCCGTCGGTGGGGGCGATGTCGGCGGGGCGACGACCGTGGTGGTCGCCGCCGGTGCTGTCGTCGATGGCGCGGTCGTCGTCGACGCCGTTGCGGGCGGCGGTATCTCCGCCGCCGCCGTGGTGGTCGGCGCCAGCGACGTGGGAGTGGGAGTCGTCGTGACGGTCACGTCCTGATCTGGTTCGGTCTCGTCCGGTGCGGTGGAAGCGGGGGTCGTCGTGTCGACCGAGCTGTCGACAGAGGGGGCTGGCGCATCCGTCTGATCAGCCGGTGTCGTGACGACCGAGTCGGAGCCCGGCCCGATCACGAACACGGCCAGCGCGACCAGCCCGGCCATTGCCGCGCCACCGGCGACGGCAGCACGCCGGCGGCGCACCCGCCCGGCCCGGGCGACGACTGCCGAATGGGCGGCCTCGATCCCGAATCCGTCGGTGGGAGCACCGGCCCTGCGCCGCAGAGCATCGCCCAGCTCACGGTCGTCGAACTCGTTCATCGTCCCTGGTCCGATCCGCGTTCGTGGTCCAGCACGGGACGCAGGCGCTGGCGGGCATCGTGCAGGTGCGACTTCACCGTTCCCTCGGCAACGTCGAGCGCGGCCGCGATCTCGGCGACGGACATCCCGTCGACGTAGTACAGCGCGGTCGCGATTCGCTGCTGACGGGGGAGTCCGGCGAGGAGCCGACCGAACTCGTCGGGCTCGACCGGCTGCTCGGCGATCGGCTCCCGCGCCGCGAGGCGCGCCAGCGCCCTGCGCTTGCGGCCGGCCCGACGGTGCTCGTCGCGCACTTGGTTGATGGCGACACGCCGCACCCACCCGACGGGATCGTCGTAGCGCCCGATTCGGCGCCACCGTACGTGTGCCTTGACGAAGGCCTCCTGGACCGCGTCGGCCGCCTGTTCCCGATCACCGCAGGCCACGGTCAGGGCGCGCACGAGCCGGTCGTAGTGGGCTCGGAACAGGTCGTCGAAGCTGGCACTCGCCGCGTCTGTCGCAACCGCAACGTTCGCGTCCGGGTCGCGCTCGACGCCGAAATCCGAGAGCACCGACATGGTCATCACCGGTACTGACACGTCGTTGGCGTCGTGCGGGTTGGGTCGCGTCGCGGGATCCTGCCATTCATCGTCGTCCACCGTGTCGCTCGCCACCGTCTCCGGTCCGACGCCGATCGCCGATCGGATCGCCCGTGTCGCCGGGATCGCGGAGGGCTGGCGGATCGTCCATCGGCGCCGCTCACGCTAGACAGCGGATCGGTTCTCGGGGCTGCGCCCCTGGCGCCCACCGCTCACGATCGAACTCGCGCGTCACGCCCAACATCGATCCTGGTGGGACCGGTAGGCTGGACCGCCGCATGGGCATCCTGGATCGAATCCTCCGCGCCGGAGAGGGCAAGAAGCTCAAGGCCCTCCAGGGCATGGTCCCCGACATCAACGCGCTCGAGCCGCAGATCGAGAAGTTGTCCGACGACGCCCTGCGGGCCAAGACGGGTGAGTTCAAGCAGCGCCTCGCCAACGGCGCCGAGCTCGACGACATCGCCATCGAGGCGTTCGCCGTCACCCGCGAGGCCGCCCGCCGGGTGATCGGCCAGCGCCACTTCGACGTGCAGCTGATGGGCGGGGCGGCGCTCCATTTCGGTTGGGTCGCCGAGATGAAGACCGGCGAGGGCAAGACACTCGTGTCGACCCTGCCGGCCTACCTCAACGCGCTGTCGGGCGACGGCGTGCACCTCGTCACGGTCAACGACTACCTCGCCCGCTTCCACGCCGAGTGGATGGGCCGCATCCACAAGTGGCTCGGGCTCGACGTCGGGCTGATCATCCCCGGTTTCAAGGACCGACCGGCTGACAAGCGCCACAACTACGGGGCCGACATCACGTACGGCACCAACAACGAGTTCGGCTTCGACTACCTCCGCGACAACATGGCCGGGCGCCGCGACGACAAGGTCCAGCGCGGTCACAACTTCTGCATCGTCGACGAGGTCGACTCGATCCTGATCGACGAGGCGCGCACGCCGCTCATCATCTCCGGTCGTGTCGGCGACGCGGCCAAGCTCTACTACCGCTTCGCGTCGATCGTCCGCTCGCTCACCCGCGACGTCGACTACGAGGTCGAAGAGGACAAGCGGGTCGTCGTGCCGCTCGAAGCCGGCATCGAGAAGGTCGAGGCGGCGCTCGACGTCGAGAACCTCTACGACAACGTGCAGGCCAACCTCGTGCACCAGTTCCAGGTCGCGCTGAAGGCCAAGGAGCTCTACAAGCGCGACAAGGACTACATCATCCAGGGCGGCGAGGTGAAGATCGTCGACGAGTTCACCGGCCGCATCCTCGAGGGACGGCGCTGGAGTGAGGGCGTCCACCAGGCCGTCGAGGCCAAGGAAGGCGTGAAGATCAAAGAGGAGAACCAGACCCTCGCCACGATCACGCTCCAGAACTACTTCCGCATGTACGACAAGCTCGCCGGCATGACCGGTACGGCCCAGACCGAGGCGGCCGAGCTGATGAACACGTACGGCCTCGGCGTGGTCGCGATCCCCACCGATCAGCCGGTCGTCCGCATCGACCAACCCGATCTGATCTTCAAGGGCGAGACGGGCAAGTTCGGCGCCGTCGTCGACGACATCGCCGAGCGTCACGAGAAGGGCCAACCGGTGCTCGTCGGCACGGTCAGCGTCCAGAAGAGCGAGTTGCTGTCGCGGATCCTGAACCAGCGCGGCATCCACCATGAGGTGCTCAACGCCAAGCAGCACACGCGTGAGGCCGAGATCGTCACCCAGGCCGGTCGCCTCGGTTCGATCACGGTCGCCACCAACATGGCGGGTCGCGGCGTCGACATCCTGCTCGGCGGCAACCCCGAGGGGCTGGCTCGCCAGGAAGTGCTCAAGGAGGGCTTCCCGGCCGAGGTGATGGCCGACGACTTCACGCTGCCGCGCCCCGTGGCCGAGATGCCCGAGGAGTTCCAGGAGACCCGCGCCAAGGCGCTCGCCCGCTACGACCAGCTGCTGGCCGAGTTGAGGGAATCGTGTCTCGAGGAGGGCAACCGGGTCCGCGAGCTGGGCGGGTTGTACGTGATCGGGTCCGAGCGCCACGAGAGCCGCCGGATCGACAACCAGCTGCGTGGCCGCTCCGGCCGGCAGGGCGACCCCGGCGAGAGCCGTTTCTACCTGAGCCTCGACGACGAGTTGATGCGCCTGTTCGCAACGGGCGCGCTGCACTGGGCGATGGGGCGCTTCGACGAGGACGAGGCGATCGAGGCGAAGATGGTCACCAAGGCGATCGAACGCGCCCAGACCACCGTCGAGACGAAGAACGCCGAGATCCGCAAGAACGTCCTCAAGTACGACGAGGTGATGAACGAGCAGCGCAAGGTGATCTACCGGCGCCGCGATCAGATCCTCGACGGTGAGGACCTCAAGGCGGCGGCGATGGAGTATCTCGCCGATGCCGTCAACTCGTTGATCGAGACGCACTGCGCGTCGGTCGCCGACGACGAGTGGGATCTCGACGGGCTGGCCAAGGAGCTCGCCAGCTTCTGGCCGACCGCACTCGATGTGGCCAAGCTCGCCGCCTGCGGCGACACCGACGAGATGTACGACCTCGTGATGGCCGATGCGACCGCGCACTACGAGCAGCGCGAGGTCGAGCTCGGCCCCGACGTGATGCGCGAGGTCGAGCGTCAGGTCATGTTGCGCATCATCGACCAGCGCTGGCGCGAGCACCTCGAGGAGATGGACTACCTGCAGGAAGGCATCAACCTGCGGGCGATGGGTCAGAAGGACCCGCTCACCGAATGGCAGCGCGAGGGCTTCGAGATGTTCGGCGGGATGATGAAGGGGATCGCCCAGGACTTCGTGCGGTACGTGATGCACGTCCAGGTCGTCCAGAACGATGCGCCCGAGCCGCAGGTGCAGAACGTCCAGCAGACATCGAGCGAGACCTCGGACTCGACCGGCTTCGACCGCGCCCGCGCGGCGGCGGTCGCCGAAGGCGACATGCCGCCCGGTGCGGCACAGGTGGAACCGGCCGCGACCGCCAAGCCCAAGACGGTGGTCAAGGACGATTTCGACAAGACGCCGCGCAACGCCCCGTGCCCGTGTGGCTCGGGCAAGAAGTTCAAGCAGTGCCACGGCGCGGCGTGACGCGATGCGTGACTTCACCGATGACCTGCGCGATCTCCGTCGACGCCTCACCGAGGCCGAGGAGTACCTGAAGGTCGCCGACGGCCGCGATCGACTGATCGAGCTCGAATCGGAGGTCGCCCGGCCCGATCTGTGGGACGACGCCGAGCACGCCAAGCAGGTCAACGCCGACTATGCGGCGGTCAAGGACGACGTCGAGACGTTCGACGGCCTCGCCGCCCAGCTCGACGACGTCGAGTTGCTCCACGAGCTCGCCCGTGAGGAGGACGACGAGACGCAGGAGCCGGAGATCACCGAGGTCATCGCGTCGGTGTCACACCAGCTCGACCTGCTCGAGTTGCGCAGCCTGTTCATCGGCGAGCACGACGAGTCCGCCTGCATCGTGCAGATCAACGCCAAGGACGGCGGGGTCGACGCCCAGGACTGGGCGGAGATCCTGCTGCGCATGTACGCCCGGTGGGCGGAGCGCCGCAAGTTCCAGTTCGAGCTGAACGGAGCGTCCGAAGGCGCCGAGGCGGGCATCATGTCGGCCGAGTTCACGCTGACCGGCCGGTACGCGTACGGCCTGATGACGGGTGAGCGGGGCATGCACCGGCTGGTGCGGATCAGCCCGTTCGACAACCAGGGACGCCGCCAGACCAGCTTCGCGGCGGTCCAGGTGTGGCCCGTCATGGATGCGCCCGACGTCGAGGTCAACGAGGCCGACATCCGCATGGAGGTGTTCCGGGCCTCGGGCGCAGGCGGCCAGCACGTCAACAAGACGTCCTCGGCGGTCCGCCTGATCCACGAGCCCACCGGCCTCGTCGCCAGCTCGCAGGAGGAGCGCAGCCAGCTCCAGAACCGTGAGAAGGCACTCGGCCGGTTGAAGGCGATGATCGCCGCCAAGGTCGAGGAGGAGCACCAGGCCGAGCGCGACGCGATCGGTGGCAAGCAGGCGCAGGTCGGGTGGGGGAGCCAGATCCGCAGCTACGTCGTCCAGCCCTACCAGATGGTGAAGGACCTGCGTACCGACGTCGAGACCGGCAACATCACGGCCGTCCTCGACGGCGACCTCGACGAGTTCATGATCGGCTACCTCCGCTGGCGCCGCACCGCGTCTGATGACGCCTGATCGGCGCGTGTCCATCGACGCCTGACCCCCACCCGCCAGCCCCTCATGTTTGTGTCACCGAAACCGGCGATCCTCGCCGATGTCGGTGACACAAACCCCGGATTCGCGGTCACGCGAGGGCGAGGGTCCGGCGGACGGTGTCGACGGTGCCGCCGGGGTCGAGCGTGACCTGGTTGTACGTGAACTGGATCGGGAGGAAACCGTCGAGGACGAGGGCGTTGAGTCGCTCGGTGTCACGTGACATCTGCGCCCTTGTCCGGTGCCAGCGGTAGCCGAGCAGCTCGACGACGACGCGGGTGCCAGGAAATCGGCAGTCGACCCGCACGAGCCGGTCGCCGGCCTTCGTGAGCACCTGCTGGGTTCGGGGCCGCGGGAGCACCGCCCGCTCGCACAGCTCGAGGAACGTGCGCTCCAACCAGCTGTGACCACCCCGACTGATCTCGCTGCCCTCGATCACGGCGAGCAACTGCGGGATGCCGTAGCGGCCACTCGAGCGCAACTGGGTGATCCGCCGGTGCAACGCATCCTCGCTGGTGCAGCCCGTCGCGGAGCGCGGCGTCGAGCGCTGCGGTCAGGCGGTCGGGCCTGACGAATCGAGCGACGTCGATCAGGGTGCGTGTCGCCGAGAACGTCGCGATGCCGTCGACGACAGCGCGGTCGATCAGCGGTAGCTCGATCGTGGTGTGGACGAAGTGGTGCGCGCGCTGAACGTTGCGGCCACGGAGCACGGTGACGTGGAACGGTGCCTTCAAGGCGAATCCGTCGAGTTGATGGAGCGCGGCGGCGCTCGGTCCGCTGGCAAAGGCTTCCGGCCCGCAGTCGAGGACGAGCGAGGCGAGGTCGGCGCGAGGCGAGGTTGCAGAGAACGGGCTGCGAAACGTGTGTGGAAGGACCTGGTCGAGGATGCCGCTCTGGACTCGGCGTCGAAGCTGGTCCGGGCTCAACCCCGCCATGCCGATCTGCTCGGCGGTGATGGCTCCGTGCTGACCTGTCGCGGTGTCCGCCACCCGGCGGAGTGCATCAGGCACGCCGGAAGTGAACCACGCCATGTGCTCCCGCCCAACAACATCCGCCAACTACCGAGTTTGTGTCACCGCAACCGGCGAGGATCGCCGGAATCGGTGACACAAACCGGGGGTGTGACGGGAGAGGGCGTGTGGACGGGAGGGGGGTGCCGGTGTGTGACGGGATGGTGGCGATACCCTTTCGGAGCCCTCTGGAGCCCCCATGATCCGCCTCGAGAACGTCACCAAGTCCTATTCCGCTGAGGTCGTCGCGCTACGTGACGCCAGCTTCGACATCCCCAAGGGCGAGTTCGTCTTCCTCGTCGGACCGTCGGGATCGGGCAAGAGCACGTTGCTGCGGCTGCTCAACCGGGAGGACCGGCCGGAGCGGGGGGCGGTCTGGGTCGCCGGTCGCAACATCATCGACATGCCCCCCAGCCGGGTGCCGCACCTGCGCCGCAACATCGGCAACGTGTTCCAGGACTACAAGTTGCTGCCCAACAAGACGGTGTTCGAGAACGTGGCGTTCGCGCAGGAGGTGATCGGACGGCCCAAGCACGTGATCCGGCAACAGGTGCCTGCGGTGCTCGACCTCGTCGGCCTCGCCGGCAAGGAGGATCGCTTCCCGCACCAGCTGTCGGGTGGTGAGCAGCAGCGCGTCTCGATCGCCAGGGCGTTCGCCAACCGCCCGCTGATCCTCCTCGCCGACGAGCCCACCGGCAACCTCGACCCCGCCACCGGCGAGGGCATCATGCGACTGCTCGACCGGATCAACAAGACCGGCACGACCGTCGTGATGGCGACCCACGACCAGCGCATCGTCAACACGATGCGCAAGCGCGTGATCCAGCTCGACCGCGGCGTCATCGTCCGCGACCAGGCCCGAGGCGTCTACGAATGAGAGCCAACGACTAGATGCTGTCACGCCTCACATACACGCTCCGTGAGACCTGGGCGAGCTTCAAGCGCAACGTGACCCTGACCGTGGCGGCGATCATCACGTCGGCCGTCTCGTTGCTGATCTTCGGTCTCACGCTGCTGATCCAACACGGCTTCGACAACCTGCTCGTCAAGTGGGAGGGCGGGATCGAGATGATCGTGAACGTCCGCGCCCAGGCGAGCGATGATCAGCGCGCCGTCATCGCCGCCGCGCTCGACCAGCAGCGTGGCGTCATCATCCAGTCGTACGAATACTGCGACGTCGAGTGCTCGCTCGCCGACGCCGACCGCGTGCTCGCCGGTGATCCGACTTCGCGCGAGCTGCTCGACGAGACCAACATCCCGACCCAGTTCAAGGTGGTCCCCAACGAGGGAACCGAGGTCGACACCCTGCGCGCCTTGAAGGCCTCGTACCGAGATCTGCCGAACGTCTACTCCGTCGAGCTCGCCGAGGACCAGATCGACCTGATCGCCAAATTGAAGGGCTTCGCCGGGCTCTACACGACCGGACTCGCGATCGCCCTCATGTTCGCGGCCGTGCTGTTGATCTGGAACACGATTCGAACCGCGATGTACGCCAGACGTCGCGAAATCGAGGTGATGAAGCTCGTCGGCGCGACCGACTGGTTCATCCGCATCCCGTTCATGCTCGAAGGGCTGATCCAAGGGGTGATCGGCGGTGTCGTCGCCTGCTTGGGGCTGTGGTTCGTCAACAACCGTTGGACGGCCGGCGTCGCCGCCTTCCCGGACGACTCGGGCTTCGAGGCGATGGTGGTTGGCCGGCGATCAGATCACGATCGTGATGGTGATCATCCTCGGCATCGGCGCGGTCGTCGGGATGATCGGCTCGGGCATCGCCGCCTCCCGCTTCTTGGACGTCTGATACACCTCGTTACGGTCCGAACCCGTGGCAGACCACGAGTTCACCCAGATCCTCTATGACGTCAGCGACCGGGTCGCGACGATCACGTTGCACCGTCCCGAGAAGTTGAACGCGTTCACCGGAACGATGATGCGCGAGATGATCGCGGCCTTCGATCTCGTCGACGCCGACGACGATGTCCGCGCCGTGATCGTGACCGGATCGGGACGCGCGTATTGCGCCGGCGCCGACCTGTCGAGCGGTGGCGACACGTTCGCCAGAGGAGGGTCCGACGTCGCGACGCCGGTCGGAGTCCCACGCGACGGTGGTGGTCTGACGACGCTGCGGATCTTCGAGTGCACCAAGCCGGTGATCGGCGCGATCAACGGAGCCGCGGTCGGTGTCGGCGTCACGATGACACTGCCGATGGACATCCGCCTGGCGAGCACCACCGCCCGCTTCGGGTTCGTCTTCGCCCGGCGGGGGATCGTGCCCGAGGCCGCGTCGAGCTACTTCCTGCCACGGATCGTCGGGATCAGCCGCGCCGCGGAGTGGTGCTACACCGGCCGGATCTTCTCGGCGGACGAGGCGCTCGACGGCCGTCTCGTCCGGAGCGTGCACGAACCCGACGATCTGCTGCCGGCGGCCAGGACGCTGGCGGCCGAGATCGCCGACAACGCCGCTCCGGTCTCGGTCGCGCCTGACCCGTCGGATGCTGTGGCGGATGCTGGGCGCCAGCTCATCCGATGGAGGCGCACCGGGCCGACAGCCGGGCGATCCTGTTGCGGGGGAGCGAGCGGGGACGCCAGTGAAGGCGTCACGAGCTTCCTCGAGAAGCGGCCCGCCGAGTTCACCGACCGGGTGAGTGACGGACTCCCCGACGTGTTCCCGGGCCAGGAGGAGCCGGCGTTCGAGTGAACGCACACCGCCGCCAACGCCCGATCTACCTGCCACGGAGCGTAAATCAGATCTGATTGGTACCGGCAACTTCATTACGATACGATGACATCAGCTGAGAGGCTGCGGACTGCTGGGATACCCCTCCACTTACCGCCACACCCACGCAACCGAGCAACCACACGCGGGCGAGAGAGGAGCCAACGATGGCTCAATACCCCTCCGATCAACAGCCGCGCCCACGGCACAGCGCGACCGAAGACGTCGTGTCAGCCGAGATGCCAGGAAGCGGACAGCCGGTTCGACGACGCGTACACCGGTCACCGCGTGGTCGACGACCACCACCGTCCGATCGGCAAGATCACGGACGTCATCCTCGACGAAACAGGCACCCCGAAGTGGGCTGTCGTGAGTCCGGGCGTGTTCCGCGCCGAGCACTTCCTGCCGCTCGACAACACCTACTTGTCGCTCGAAGGCAACCTCGTGGTGCCGTTCGACAAGCGGACGGTGTCACGCTCGCCACGGGCCGAGCGCGACCACGTGCTGTCGCCGATCACCGAACGGGCGCTCGAGCAGTACTACCAACTCGCCGCCTGACCCACTGCGCCACGTCACCGTCGCCGGCGACGGTCACCCACGATTCCGGCCGTCGACGGCCAGCGGCACATTCTGTCGATTGTGTGTCGAACGGCACGTTCCCGTCAGGAATGCCTCAAGTATCACGGTGTTACTCCCGATGTCTGGATGTCAAAGGGAGTAGAGATGACCACCGTCTTCATGGAAAAGCTGGAATCGGGCGACGTGATCGAACTCGGTCGCGACGGCGACTGTGTGACTGCGTTGGTGCTCCTCGCCGCCGACGAAGCCGTGATCCTCGATCTCTGCGATGGTTCGACCCCGTTCGTCGTCAAACGCGACGAGCTCGTCGAGTATCGCAAGTTCGAGCCCGCGCAGTGACCGACTGACCCCTCAGACATTCTCCCCCCGTACGCTGGGCGCCGTGGTCTCCACGGCGCCCAGCCTGTTTTCCCGGGTGGGCGGGATGCCGTTCTTCGAACGTCTCGTCGACGCGTTCTACCGCGGCGTGGCGAACGACGAGGTGCTGCTGCCGCTCTATCCGGAGGCTCCCGATCTCACCGGCGCGCGGCACCGGCTGACGCTGTTCCTCGCCCAGTTCTGGGGCGGTCCACACACCTATGACGACGAGCGCGGGCAGCCGATGCTGCGGATGCGCCACATGCCGTTCAGGATCGGCCCGCTGGAGCGTGACCACTGGCTCGCCAACATGGCGGCCGCCGTCAGTGAGGTGTGCGCAGACCTTCCCGACAGCACGATCGCCGACGAGCTGATGACCTACTTCATCAGGACGGCCGAGCACATGCGCAACGACACCGGGTTGCCGATCACATCCGCGTCGTTCGGCGAGCGGTAACTTCGCACCCCCATGGCCGCCATCGAAGTGCGACGGCTGCGCAAGACGTACGGGCCGATCGTCGCCGTCGACGACCTCTCGTTCGACGTGCGGGCGGGTGAGGTGTACGCGCTGCTCGGGCACAACGGCGCTGGCAAGTCGACAACGGTCGAGATCCTCGAGGGCCACCGTGACCGCACGTCCGGTGAGGTGTCGGTGCTCGGCACCGACCCGCGCGCTGGCGGTCGCGAGCTGCGTGATCGGATCGGGATCGTGCTGCAGTCGTCCGGGATCGAAGGCGAGCTCTACGTCGCCGAGGCGCTCGAGCTGCACGGGTCGTGCTACCGGCGTCGCCGCGACGTCGCCGACGTCCTCGAGCTGGTCGGCCTCGACGCCGCAGGCCGGGCAGCGCATCGGCACCCTGTCGGGCGGACAACGCCGCCGGATCGACCTCGCCCTCGGCATCATCGGGCGGCCCGAGCTGCTGTTCCTCGACGAGCCGACGACCGGTTTCGACCCTGCCGCCCGCCGCCGGTCGTGGGAGCTGATCGCCGACCTGTGCGGTGAGGGGACGACGGTGTTGTTGACCACCCACTACCTCGACGAGGCGGAGCACCTCGCCGATCGGGTCGGGGTGCTGAAGGCTGGACGGTTGATCGCCGAGGGCACCCCGGCCGAGCTGATCCGCACGGAGACCGAGACGCGTGTGTCGTTCGACCTCCCCGACGGGATCGCGATCGACGAGCTCGGCGACGCGGTGCCGAGTGGCGCCTCCGTCGCAGGCCGACGGATCGAGTTCTCGACGCGGACGCCGACGGCTGCCGTCGCCGCACTCACCGGTTGGGCCGTGACTCGCGGGATCGAGTTGGAGGAGCTGTCGGTCACCCGGCCGACGCTCGAGGACGTGTTCCTGGATCTCGTCGCCGACGACCCGGCAGAAGGTGTCGCGTCCGACGGAGCGGACCGATGAACGATTGGCCGAGCGGCATCGGACTGGTGGTGCGCCAGATCAAGTACCAGATCCTGATGTTCTGGCGCGTCCCGATCGCCCTGTTCTTCACGCTGCTCCTGCCGCTCATCATGCTGGTCCTCTTCAACGCGCTGTTCGGCGACGGCGAGGTCACGGTCGACGGCAAGACGTGGCCGACCCGCCAGTTCTACACGGGCGGCCTCGCGGCGTTCACCGCGGTGTCGGCGACGTACACGAACCTGGCGAACATGGTGCCGATCCGGCGCGAGGAAGGTGTGTTGAAACGATGGCGGGGGACCCCCTTGCCGACGTGGATCTACCTCACGGGGATGATCGTGGCCGCCGTGGTGATCGCCATCTTCGGGGCGCTGTTCATGCTCGGCCTCGGCGCCGTCGCCTACGACCTCGAAGTCGATGCGGGCAAGATGCCGGCGGCGGTCGTGACGTTCATCGTGGGCGTCGCGGCATTCGCCGCGCTCGGGATGGCGGTCGCCGGTCTCGTGCCGACGGCGAGCTCGGCGTCGGCGGTCGCCAACGCCACGATCCTGCCGTTGGCGTTCATCTCGAACATCTTCATCCCGATCGAGGATCCTCCCGCGTGGCTGGCGACGATCGGCGACTTCTTCCCGCTCAAGCCGTTCGCGTCGAGCTTCCAGGACGCGTTCAACCCGCTCGTCGAGGCGCCGGGTTTCGACTGGGGCGCGCTCGCTCGCGTCGCGGCGTGGGGGATCGCCGGCCTCGTCGTCGCCCTCATGACGTTCCGCTGGGAACCGTCCACCGGCGGCCCCACCCGCCGCCGAGGCGTTCGCTCGGCGACCGTCGACGCTCAGTAGTAGTCGACGTTCAGTAGTAATAGGGGAACGGCGACCAGTCCGGTCGGGCGCTTCTCCAAGAACGCGTCGCGTCCCTCCGCCGCCTCGTCGGTCATGTAGGCGAGACGGGTCGCCTCGCCGGCGAACAACTGCAGGCCGACGAGTCCGTCGTCGATCTGGTTGAACGCGTACTTGAGCATGCGCTGCGCGGTCGGGCTCTTGGCGTTGATCTCGCGAGCCCACTGCAACGCGGTCGCCTCCAACTCTGCGTGTGCCACGACCGCGTTCACCATCCCCATCCGGTGCGCGTCGTCGGCCGTGTACTCGCGGGCCAGGAAGAAGATCTCGCGGGCGAACTTCTGACCGACCTGGCGCGCCAGATAGGCCGATCCGAATCCGCCGTCGAAGCTGGCGACGGCGGAATCGGTCTGCTTGAACCTGGCGTGCTCCTGGCTGGCGAGCGTCAGGTCGCACACGACGTGCAGGCTGTGGCCGCCACCGGCCGCCCAACCCGGCACGACGCAGATCACGACCTTCGGCATGAACCGGATGAGGCGCTGGACCTCGAGGATGTGGAGCCGGCCGGCGTGGCCGGGATCGATGGTCTCCGCCGTGTCGCCGGTGGCGTACCGGTAGCCATCCCTGCCGCGGATGCGTTGGTCGCCACCCGAGCAGAACGCCCAGCCGCCGTCCTTCGACGACGGGCCGTTGCCGGTGAGCAGCACACAGCCGACGTCAGGGGTCATGCGCGCGTGGTCGAGCGCGCGGAACAGCTCGTCGACGGTGTGGGGCCGGAACGAGTTGCGGGTCTCGGGGCGGTTGAACGCCACCCGCACGGCACCCGTGTCGACGGCGCGGTGGTAGGTGATGTCGGTGAACTCGAATCCCGGGACGTCTTGCCAGGCCGAGGGGTCGAAGATCTCGGAGACACCGTTGGCGGGGGGATTCGTCATGGCGCCCATGATGCCCTTCGCCACCTGCCGGCGCACGAACGCGCCGGCGGAGGGTCGGCATCCGCGGAGCGCTACCGTGCAACGCATGCCGGTCACCATCTCCGGAGTCGCCGGTCTCCCCGAGATCGAGCCCGGCACCGACCTCGCCAGCTCGATCATGGATCTGGCCGATGTCGCCGACGGCGACATCGTGGTGGTGACCTCGAAGATCGTCTCGAAGGCGGAAGGCCGCACGATCGAGCTCGACAGCGTGACGCCGTCGGAGTTCGCCGAACAGTGGGGCGTGCAGTGGAACAAGGATCCGCGCATCGTCGAGATCGTGCTGCGCGAGTCGAAGCGGGTGGTTCGTCAGGTTGGTCCGGTGCTCATCACCGAGACCCACCACGGGTTCGTCTGCGCCAACTCCGGTGTCGACCAGTCGTCGAGCGGTGCACCTGGGCGGGTGGTCGTGCTCCCGCTCGATCCCGACGGTTCGGCGCGGGCACTGCGGACCCGCTTCGCGGAGCTCGGTGTCGATGTGGCGGTCATCATCAGCGACACGTTCGGACGGGCGTGGCGCGAGGGGCAGACCGATGTCGCCATCGGCGTCGCCGGGCTGGCTCCGCTGACGAGCTACATCGGTCAGGTCGATCCCCACGGTCATGAGTTCAGGGTCCAGGAGCTGTGCGTTGCCGACGAGCTGGCCGGCGCCGCCGAACTGGTGAAGGGCAACACGACCCGTGTCCCGGTGGCGATCATCCGTGGCGTGCGGTGGGAGCCCGATGATCTGGCGTCGATCCAGCCCGTCATCCGCGAGTCCAGCCGCGACCTCTTCCGCTGATAAGTCGAACGATCCGCACCGTTACCTGCGGACGAACCGTTGCGTGAGCGCGTGAACGCCCGCTCGAGCCGGCGACCAAACGTGCCGCCCGACGGCTCGCTCCGAGCCGGCTCAATGAGACAGAGGGTCGGGGCGGCCGATGCCGGTGACGACGGTCTGCCATGCCTGGTCGGCCTGCGACGGCGCCAGGCCGGTCGTCGGCAGGATCTCGAACCAGTCATCGATGAGGTGGCCGGACACGGCGATGCTTCCGTGTGCGATTTCGACGACCGCCGCGTCGGAGTCGTCGACGCGTCCCCAGTACACCGCCACGTGGCCGGTCGACTCCATCGCGCACCGGCGGAGGAGGTCGTCGAGCTCGCCCCTGGCGATCGCACCCTTGGCGACCGTCTCGGCCGAAGGAGGTTGGGGTGACGGCGACGGCATCTTCGCCAGCGACGTGGTGATCGCGAAGATTCCCGCCGGTCCGATGAGGACGTGGTCGATCCCTCCGAGTGAGTCGTTGGCGACCTCGTACACGACCCGCCACGGTGGGGTCGGGAGCCGGTGGAGCGCGGCAGCCGTGAGACGTGCGCCGGAGGGGATGCCGGCGTCGGTGTCGGGCTTGATGCTGTTGAGATAGCGCTTGAAGAGCACGAAACCGGCCACGACGATGATCACCACCGCAACGATGGGGACGATGATGCTGGGTCCGATCACGCCGCCGATCTTCGCACCGCCGACCCCACGACCAGCGGACCGTGCTCGTGCGAGGATGGGGTGGTGAGCACTGAATCTGCACCACCGCGACTTCCCGTGCGCCGCGAGACCGAGGACCCTCGGCTCCCCGAGTTGTTCGCCCGCGGGATGCGACGCCCCGATGGCGAGGTGCTCAATCTGTTCGGCACGCTCGCCCACCACCCCGACATGTTCCGCAGGTGGTTGGTGTTCGCCGCCCATGTCCTGTCGAAGAACACCCTGCCGGCACGTGACCGCGAGCTCCTGATCCTGCGCACGGGTTGGAACTGCAAGTGCAGGTACGAATGGGGCCAGCACGTGCTGATCGCCCGGGATTGCGGATTGTCCGACGCCGAGATCGAACGCATCAAGGAAGGGCCAGCGGCCACCGAGTGGGCGGCGCCCGACAGGTCACTGCTGGTCGCGGCCGACGAGTTGCACGCCACGTCGTCGATGTCGGATCCGACGTGGGAGGCGCTCTCGGCCGTGTACACGGCGGAACAGATGCTCGACATCGTCGCCACGGTCGGCAACTACCACCTCGTCGCGATGTTCCTCAACACGACGCGAGTGGAACTCGATCCAGGCGTGCCCGATGTCGACATCCCTTGAACTGGTGGCACGCTGCTCACATGCGATCGCACCCGTGGCGCCGGCGCCGGCGTTCCGGAGCCGAGTGGAAGATGCCGGAGAACTGGCAGGACCTTCTGCAGTCGCGCTTCGCCCAGTGGCGCGATCTCGACGACGCGGAGCGTGTACGCCTGCACGACCTCGCGCTGCGGTTCGTCCAGGAGACGCGCTGGGAGGCGGCGCGCGGTGCTTCGCTCGACGACGAGATGCGCCTCCTCATCGCGGCCCAGGCGTGCCTGTTGTTGCTCGGCCTCGACCGGGACGGCTTCGCGGGCATCACCTCGGTGATCGTCCATCAACGTCCCCTGGTGCTGCGCGGTGACCGTCCCCACACGGTCGCCGGACTGCGCGTCGAAGGACCCCAGGCGTTGGACGGCCAGGCGACCTACCGCGGTCCCGTGCTGCTGTCGTGGCCGGCGGTGGCGAGTGGTGCGCGCTTCCCCGAACGCGGTCACAACGTCGTGTTCCACGAGTTCGCGCATCAACTCGACATGCTCGACGGTGTCGTCGACGGGACGCCGCCGCTCGATGACCCCGAGGCGCTGCGCCGCTGGATCGCCGTCTGCACCGCCGCCTACAGCGCGGTTCGTGCTGGACACGGCTCGCCGGTGCTGAGGGACTATGCCGGGGTCAACCCCGGTGAGTTCTTCGCCGTCGCCACCGAGGTCTTCTTCTGCCGCCCGCTCGAGCTGCGCGCCCACGAACGCGCTCTGTACGACGAGATGGCCGCGTTCTACCGGCAGGATCCGGCGGCGCGCGCCGAGCGTGCGTCCGCCGACGAGCGAGCCGCGTTCGACCTCTAACCGATGGTTGACGCGGTCGACGGCACAGCAACGTGTGCTCCGGCGACGGCGAGCTTCGTGATCGCGTCGCCGCGACGCACGACGCCGGGCACGACGACTTTGGCGTTGAGGCCGCGCAGACGAAGCTTGCTCCCGGCGTCCGTGTTGACCCATCGGAACGCGTCGAGCCCGAACCGTTGGGTGAACTTGGCGCAGCCCGTGTGCGGCTGGTCGGTGACCTCGATCGTCGCCGTGCCGAGCACGAGCCGGGTGCCGGCCGGCAGGTTGTCCTCCGACAGGTCGAGGTCGACGTACAGCTGATCACCCGCGAGCTCCCACCGATCGGGGTCCTGGGCGACGAGGGCGACGACCCGGGAGTTCATCACGTTCAGTTGCATGTCGGGATGTGACGATCCATCGGCGGTGCGCTTGCTGCCCCGGATGTTCCACGTGTCGCCGACGACACCGCAGGCGAGGTCGAGCTCGGCCTCGTCGAGGACCTCTCGCGCTCCGAGTGCGGGCCGGCGGACGATCAGATCGACGGTGCCCGTTTCGGCGGGCGACTCGCGGATGTGGTCGAGAGCGGCATCGAGCTCGACGGTCGTGAGGTGGTCCATGCGCTCAGTCTTGTCCGGTGACTCAGCCGTCGCGCAGCGGAATTCCGTCGGCGGTCGCCACCCACCCCGGGTGCACGGGCTCGGCGAACGGTCGCACTGCGAATCGACGCGCGACATCGAGGTAGCTGGTGTACAGGCCGGCGTTGGCGGCGGCGACCGCGTCGGCGTCGAGCGTCGCGTGCAGGGCGGGCAGCTGGTACCACGGCACGCCGGGCCGAGCGTGGTGAGACAGGTGCAGGTTGTTGTTGAGGTAGAGCAACGACAACACGGGTCCGGCGCGCACGACCGCCGACTGGGTGCCACCGTCGACGAAGCGATGCTCGGCGAACGATCGCATCAGCGAGATCGACCAGCCGAGCCACACCGCGCCGAGCAGGTACACCCACACACTGAGCCCGGAGGCGACGACGACGGCGAGCACCACCGCGATCCCGGCGAGGTGGGTGATCGCACGCGCTGCAGTCTCGGCCGGACGTGCTCGGAACGCTGACCAGGCGGCGCCGAGCATCCGCACCGCGAGTACCGGCGGACCGAACAGCATGCGGCCGGGCAGCGTGCTCAGCACGGTCAGCACGGCGCGGCCGCCGCGACCGCACGACTCCCACGCCGCGGCCGAGACGTAGAAGCTCTCGGGGTCGAGCGTCGGAACGGTCAGGTGCTCGTCGCGGTGGTGGGCGAGGTGGCTCGAGCGGTACCAGCGCAACGGGACGACCAGTCCGACCGGGAGCGCTGCCATCGCCGTGTTGACCCGGCGCCATGGTGTCGGGTGGCCGTGGATCACCTCGTGCTGCAGCGAGTTGTACCACGCGGCCAGCACGGCGAGGGCGCCGACGACGATCGCGGTGGGCACGTTGATCGTGCCAGCGGAGGATCGCCGCGAACCCGATCGCGATGCTGCCCATCACGGCGACCGTCGGCCACTCGACTCGCTGGGGGAGCACGACGTCACTTGTACCAAGCGATGCACGCTCTCGCATGCCGGATTTACGCACGAATGACGTGTATACACTTCAACTGATGGATATACGCACAGACCGTCTGGCGGTGTTCAGGGAACGCCTCGACGAGGCGGTGCGGCGCACCGAGCTCAGCCGCAGCGCGTTCGCCGCCGCCGCAGGGGTCGACCGAACCACGTTGACGCAGCTGCTCTCCAGGACCAACACCCGTCTGCCCCGCCTCGACACCATCGCCGCGCTGGCGTCGACGCACGAGTTGTCGGCCGACTGGCTGCTCGGCCTCAGCAACGTCGGCCCGGTGGAGGCCGCGATCATCGAGCACACGTCGTTCGAGGCGCCCGGCCCCACACCGGTCGACGAACGCCTCCTCGGATGGCTCGACGAGGCGGCCGGCTACAAGATCCGGTACGTGCCCTCGACGCTGCCGGACCTGTTGAAGACCGACGCGGTCATCCGATATGAGCGATCCGGCAGCGGCGGCCCGAACGCGGCGCAGACGATCGAGACGAGCGCGGCCCGGCTGACCTGGGCGCGCCACCCCGATACGGAGATGGAGTGCTGTTCGTCGGTGCAGGGGATCACCGGCTTCGCGCGCGGCGAGGGCATCTGGAACCGGCTGAGCGTGGCGTCTCGACGCGAACAGCTCGAGCAGATGATCGAGCTGGCCGACGAGCTCTACCCGACGTTCCGGTGGTTCCTGTACGACGGGATGCGGCGCTACGCCCCTCCCGTCACCGTCTTCGGGCCTCAGCGGGCAGCGCTCTACCTCGGCCAGCTCTATCTCGTGCTGACATCCGCCGAGCACGTGCGCACGTTGATCCACAACCTCGACGGGCTCATCAGGGTGGCGACGGTCGAGCCGCCGAAGATCCCGTCCTATCTCGCCCGCCTCCGCCGCGACCTCGACCGCTGAACCCCGGACCAAATCCCCGGCACTGTCTGCTTCAGATTGCCCGTGGCGCGATCTGAAGCAGACAGAACGGAGGATTCAGGTGAACGTGGCGGCGTGGCTGGCGGTGGCGGTGAGGACGGGGACGTCGAGGGTGCAGCCGAGGCCGGGGCGTTCGCCGAGCTCGATCCAGCCCTCGCCGTCGACCTCGATCGTGTCGGTCAACACGAAGTCGCGTCGGGCGGTCGTCCACTCGGGAGGATCGAACGGGAACTCGAGGAACGGTGCACCGACGGTGCCGGCCGTGAGGTGGGCGTTGGCGAGCAGCCCGATCCCGTTGCCCCAGGTGTGTGGCGAGAACGTCTTGCCGGCGCCGACGACGTCGTGGGCGAGCCGGCGCAGACCGGTGAGTCCTTGCGTGCAGACGCAGTCGGGTTGGAACACATCGAGGCAGTCGCGTTCGAGGAGCTCGCGGAACTCGTAGGGCTCCCGGGTGAGCTCCCCGCCCGCGATCCGGATGTCGACGCGCCGCCGCAGTTCGGCGTGTCCCGTCGTAGTCGCCGCGGTGGAGCGGCTCCTCCATCCAGTACACCCGCTCGGCGGCGAGATGCAGGGCGACCTCGGTGGCGCGCTCGACGTCCCACGGGGGAGTGGTGTCCCAGGGCATCCGCCAGCCCTGGTTGCAGTCGACCATCAGCTCGATCGCATCCCCGACCGCGTCGCGGATCGCACGAACCACCGCGAGGTCGTCGCTCAGCGCGGGCCGACCGAACCGGACCTTCAGCGCGGGGAAGCCCATGCCGACCACGGCATGGGCGAGGTCGACCATCCCGGGGAGTGGTCGATGGACACCGGACGACGCGTAGGCGCGGATGCGCGACGACTGGCCTCCCATCAGCGACCACACCGGTTGGTCGCGGATCTGGCCGGCGAGATCCCACAAGGCGACATCCAACGGCCAGGGTCGCCCGGCATGGAACTCGACGTTGGCGAGCACCGCCGCGTGGCGATCGAGGTCGAGCGGGTCCTCGCCGATGAAGTAGCGCTCGAAGTCGGCGAAGCCGTACATCGCGTCGCCGGAGCCGACGCCGACGTGACCGGCGTCGTCGTGGACCTGCACGATCGTTGCCGGGAACTGCGTGCGCGGCCGCGTGTCCCACGCCGCGGGGAACGGTGGATCGAGCGGGAGTTGGTGGTGGCTGATCTCGATGCGGGTGATGGCGCTCACGGCTCGCCGCTCGCCGATCCGCTCCGCAGCTCGGTCCACACGGCGAAGGTGCGCGCCGCGAGGTGACGCCGGTCGGCGTCGTCGGCGATCCGGCAGTTGTTGTGGTACATCGGGAGGTTCTCCTCGGCGACCATCGCCGCGGCGAGCTGGTCGGGTTCCACCTCGAGCTCGGGAAGGCGACGGGTCGCGCCGGTCATCCCAACCGCATCGCAGGAGCTCGCGGAGCAGGTCGGGGAGCTGGGCGACCGGACGGCCGAGCGCAACCCCCGCGGACGTGTACGCGCTGGGCGCGCCGTCGACGTTCCAGTCGAGCGCCGCGGCCAGCCCGATCGCCACCGACACACCGTGCGGGACGTGGGCGAGCGTGCCGAGGGCGTGGCCGATCGAATGCGCGATGCCGGTTCCGCCACCGTCGATCGCCAGGCCGGCGAGCAGCGCCGCCTCCTGCATGGCCCGGCGGGCATCGACGTCGTCGGGCTCGGCCACCGCGGTCGGAAGGTGATCGATCACCAGCCGCAGGGCGTGGAGCGCCGGCGCGGACACCAGGGCGGTGGTGCGGCGTCCGCTGACGGCTTCGAGGGCGTGGACGAACGCGTCGAGGCCGGTGGCGGCGGTCACGTGGGCCGGCATCGTCACCGTCGACATCGGGTCGAGCACCACCAGATCGGGCAGCAGCTCGTCGCCCCACGTCCAGACCTTGCGCCCCTCGCGGTCGGTCACGATGCACGTGCGTGTCACTTCGGCGCCGGTGCCGGCGGTGGTGGGGATGGCGATGATCGGGCGGTGGCCGGGCAGCGGGTTGGCGGCGAGCGCGTAGTGCTCGACGCCCATCGCAGCCGTTGCGACGACCGCCGCCTGCTTGGCGGTGTCGAGCGCGCTGCCGCCGCCGACGCCGATCACGATCGCTCCGGGCATCGAGCGCACCAGATCTGCGGCGGCGTCGACCGACGACGCGTCCGGTTCGCCGGCGGGCACCACGTATCGCGCGACCTGCTTCGGCCCGGCGAGCGACGCAACGAGGGCGGCCGCGATGCCGTCGACGTAGCCGTTGGCGACCGCCGATTCGTCGACGATCATCGCCGCCGCGCTCGCGCCCCGATCGGCCACGAAATCGGCGACCGACTCCGCACCCGCGGCGCCCACGACCACCCGCGGCACCCGACCGCTTTCGTACGCTGCCATGCCCG
Organism: Ilumatobacteraceae bacterium; assembly: GCA_963722415.1. GTDB lineage: Bacteria > Actinomycetota > Acidimicrobiia > Acidimicrobiales > Ilumatobacteraceae > JALOLG01. Next base: position 1,242 of record CAVRNI010000026.1, on the reverse strand, counting down.
TCATGGTGCCATTTACGGTACACCCGTACCGGGAACGGCGGTTGACCGTACCGCAGCCCGCCGTTAGGGTTCGGCCAGCCGGGGGTGCCAACCAGCACGTCCCCCGCCAGCTGAACAAAGGGGAGAGCATGGATTGGAAGCGCTTCGACCGAGCACGCCGCACGGTCGGCCCAGAGGAGCTCGACCTCATCGAGTCGTACGCCGAGGGTCGCATCAACCGTCGTGACTTCGTGCGTCGTGGCACGGTCATCGGCCTCTCGGTGCCGTTCCTCGGAGCGGTCATCGCCGCGTGCGGCGGTGACGACGACGACGCGAGCACTGACACGGAGGCCGACGGCGGCACCGGCACGACGCCTGGCACCGAACCGTCGGGCACCGGTGGGACCGGGACGGCGGGCGGCGTCATCCGGGTCGCCTCGCAGACGCCTGCCGGCCCACTCGACCCGATCGGCATGCAGGATCTCGGCTCGTACGGCATCGTCGCCCAGTGCTTCGAGTTCCTCACCACGCTCGGCGACAGCGAAATGTCGCCAGGCATCGGGCCAGGTCTCGCCGAGTCGTGGGAGTCGAACGAGGACGGCAGCGTCTGGACGTTCAACCTGCGCCAGGGTGTCCACTGGCACGACGGCTCCGACTTCACGTCGGCCGACGTCGCCGCCACGATGGACCGTCTGTCCGCGGCTGCGAACGCCGGTCTGAACGGCGTCATCGGCCCCGGCTCGGTCGACGCCACCGATCCCAATGTCGCGGTGTTCACACTGCTCGCGCCGAACGGCAACTTCCCGTACCTCGTGTCGGTCTACAACGCGCAGTCGGTCATCACGCCGGTCGCGTTCGAGACCGGGATGACGCTCGACGGCGCCCCGAACGGCACGGGCGCATGGGTGTTGAAGAGCTTCGACCCCGCCACTGGCGCCGAGTTCGAGCGCAACCCCGACTGGTGGGGCGGCACGACGCCGCTCGACGGCAGCGTGTGGAGCTTCTTCGACGATGAGGGCTCGATGGTGACGGCCACGTCGGCCGGTGAGGTCGACACGCTCGTTCAGTTCCAGTTCATCGGTGGCGATGCCCTGTTCAACGACGAGAACTTCACGGTGAACAGCTTCCAGGCCGCGACCCATCGCCAGATCTGGATGCGTTGTGACCAGGGCCAGTTCGCCGATCCCAGGGTCCGCCGAGCGCTCGGAATGTGCATCGACCGACCGGCGCTGATCGAGACCTTGTTCGGTGGCCAGGCCGACA